>NZ_AP027364.1:2924041-4386062 GCF_030295975.1 Thalassotalea atypica | reverse complement strand
TTCATTGTTTTATATATATTTTATATTTCTTATAGATTAAATTTATCCTAAAAAAGTATCGCTATAATATTTAGCTATTACGATAAACTAATAACATTTATGACTGAAAATGTTATTAATATGTGGATAGATTTAGATCGAGAGGATCTTCGTACGATCTTTATGCATTTAATTGTATCTAAGCATTGACATTAGACTATTCTCTATATAAAATTCGCCCTCTTTTTTTAGACCAGTGTGCTCATTACGGCTGTTTGCCAGGGCAACAATAACCGACGGATTAGCGTAATGAAAAGAACATTTCAACCTAGTGTATTAAAGCGTAAACGCAACCACGGATTCCGTGCACGTATGGCGACTAAGAACGGTCGTGCAGTAATTGCACGTCGCCGTGCTAAAGGTCGTGCTAAGCTAAGCGCATAATCTCTTTCATTAGAGATAAGTAGCCCAGTTTCCTTATGACTAAGGTTACTTACGAATTTAACCGGGAATCACGTTTGTTGACTCCCGGTCACTTTCAATCTGTATTTAAAAATCCTATTAGATTTGGTTCTAGCCATTTCACCATTCTTGTTACTCCCAATTTAAATAATCAAAACCGTCTCGGATTAGCTATTGCTAAGAAACGAGTAAAACTTGCTGTGCAACGAAATCGTGTAAAACGTTTGGTTCGCGAAAGTTTTCGATTAAATCAACATGCCCTGCCAAATATTGATATGGTAATTATGGTTAAATCAGGCATTGATAATTTAGATAATGCCACCATTAATAAACAGTTAGAAAAGATATGGCGAAAAATAAATCAACGCCACAAAAAATAGCCTTACTGATTATTAAAGGTTATCAAAAGTGGATCAGTCCGCTATTAGGAAACAATTGTCGCTTTCAACCCACCTGCTCTCAATATGCAATTGAAGCAATTAATTACTACGGAGTAGTAAAAGGTAGTTGGTTAGCTGCAAAACGTATATTAAAATGCCATCCACTTAATGCGGGTGGAGAAGATCCCGTACCGTTACCGAAAAAAGAGAAATAACATATTATGGAATCCATACGCAGTATGCTTTTTTTTGCTCTTTTGGCCGTATCATTTTTGCTATACCAACAATGGCAACTTGATAACGCACCAATTGTAGAGCAACAACCAAGTAGTGATGTACCTGTTGCTACCCAAACATCAAATGACGACTTTGTTCCAGCACCTTCTGCTTCAAGCAGTACAGCTGACATAACCGTAGCTAAAGTAAACAATCAGCAACTAATTTCGGTAACGACTGATGTTCTAGCTGTAAAAATTGATACTCGCGGTGGCGACATCGTTGAAGTTAAATTATTAGCTTACGATACAGAGCAAGGTAGCAACGTACCATTTACCATTTTACAGAATGGCCAGATGAAATATGTTGCCCAAAGTGGCCTTACAGGCGCCAATGGTATTGATCGTGTGGTAAAAGGCCGCCCTATTTACCAAGTTCAAGCTAAAGAATATGCTACTCAAAACAATGAGCCATTAACTATCCCACTCGTATACGTAATGGAAAATGGTATTAAAGTAACGAAATCTTTTACCTTTAACCCTGCAACTTACGATATAGCCGTCAATTACGAAGTTAATAACCAAACAAATAATGCCGCAAGTGTTCAAATGTATGGTCAATTAAAACAATCGAGCCTAGTTGAGCAGTCATCAGGATTGATTCCTACCTATCGCGGCGCAGCATTTTCTACTACAGAAGAACGCTACGAGAAATACGACTTTGAAGACATTGCCGACGCAAACCTAAATAAACTCACACAGGGTGGTTGGGTAGCAATGCTACAACACTACTTTGTTTCAGCTTGGGTTCCAGATGCCAATGCAAACAATCAACTTTATACGAGTTATACAAATTCTGGTGATGCCGTTATCGGTTTTAAAGCACCTGTAATTAATATTGATCCAAACACCGCAGCAAATACATCCGCCGTATTTTATGTTGGCCCGAAAGATCAAGATGCATTAGCAAGTATTGCTGATGGTTTAGATCTAACAGTAGATTTTGGCTTCTTATTTATGATCAGCCAACCATTACATTGGTTATTAATGCAGATTCAAAGCATTGTAGGTAACTGGGGTATTGCTATTATCATCATTACTTTGATTGTAAAAGGTGCTATGTACCCGTTGACCAAAGCGCAATATACGTCAATGGCTAAAATGCGTGAGTTACAACCTAAAGTAACCTCATTAAAAGAACGTTTCGGTGACGACAGACAAAAAATGTCTCAAGCTATGATGGAACTGTACAGAAAAGAAAAAGTGAATCCCGCTGGTGGTTGTTTACCTATCTTACTGCAGATGCCAATATTCCTAGCGTTATATTGGGTATTCCTTGAAAGTGTCGAATTACGTCACGCCGAGTTTGGCCTTTGGTTAACGGATTTATCTTCTAAAGACCCATACTACATTTTACCGTTATTAATGGGTGTAAGTATGTTTATCATGCAAAAGATGCAACCAGTAACGATTCAAGACCCTATGCAACAAAAAATGATGCAATACATGCCAGTCATTTTTACCGTCTTTTTCTTATGGTTCCCATCAGGGTTAGTCCTTTACTGGTTCATCAGTAACGTGATTTCTATTGTACAGATGAAAATAATATTTAATGGGATAGAAAAGGCTAAAGCGAAAGCCGCTTAAACCAGTAAATGAATTAAAGAAGGCGGCTATTTAGTCGCCTTTTTCTATATATACCATCAATGAAATTAACGGTTTATAATAAAGCCATCATTATCCCGTCAGTAACTGAGATACGCTAAATGCAAGAATACACGCTAAACGCAGAGCAACATGACACTATCGCAGCACAAGCCACAGCGCCTGGGCGAGGCGGAGTGGGAATAATAAGGATCTCCGGTCCCAAAGCCAGTGACGTCGCAAAAGTTCTTTTAGGCGTGATACCAGAAACCAGAAAAGCCGAATACCTTTCGTTCAAATCAGTTGATGGTGAAACACTCGATCAAGGTATTGCTCTCTTTTTCAAAGGACCTAACTCTTTTACAGGCGAAGATGTACTCGAACTGCAAGGACACGGTGGGCCAATCATATTGGACATGCTGCTAAAAGAAATTCTAAGCCTCGAGAAAATACGAATGGCAAATCCTGGCGAATTTAGTGAACAGGCCTTTCTAAATGATAAGTTAGACTTAACCCAAGCCGAAGCCATCGCTGATTTAATTAATTCAAGCTCAGAGCAAGCAGCACGATGTGCCCTTCATTCACTGCAAGGTGATTTTTCAACGCTTGTCCATCAAATGGTTGAAAACATCATTCATTTGAGAATGTACGTTGAAGCTGCAATAGATTTTCCTGAAGAAGAAATCAATTTTCTTGAAGATGAAAAAATAGTTAATGATCTAAAAGGCATCATCACAGAAGTAGAAAAAGTCAAAAAACAGGCTCAGCAAGGGAGCATTATACGCGAAGGTATGCGAGTCGTTATCGCAGGTCGCCCCAATGCCGGGAAATCAAGCTTACTTAACGCGTTAAGTGGCAAGGAAACAGCTATTGTTACTGACATTGAAGGAACAACGAGAGACGTACTTACTGAGCAAATTCACATCGACGGCATGCCACTTCATATCATTGATACAGCGGGGCTTCGCGAAAGCCCAGATAAAGTCGAACAAATTGGCATTGAGCGCGCTTGGAAAGAAATAGAACAAGCGGATCGTGTCCTGCTGATGGTAGACTCTAGCACGGATCCTATTTCCGATATCAAAACCTATTGGCCTGAATTTTTTGAAAAACTTCCAAAAAACATCGGCTTAACCATTGTTAGAAACAAAGCCGATCTACATCAAGCAACAACAGGTCTATCAGAAGAGAATGAGCGACAAACTATAACCCTTTCAGCTAAAACAGGATCTGGCGTTGAAGTATTGAAAGAACACCTTAAAGCGATTATGGGCTTTCAAGGCAGCACTGAAGGGGGCTTTATGGCAAGACGTAGGCACTTGGTCGCATTAGACAACGCACATAAGCATCTCATTACAGGACTTGATCAACTAGAATCGTACGTCGCAGGCGAAATCCTTGCAGAAGAATTACGAATTTGTCAGCAAGAACTAGATCAAATCACCGGCGAGTTTTCAAGTGATGATCTCTTAGGGAAAATATTCTCTTCATTTTGTATTGGTAAATAATGCGTGCATAGTATTATTACCCCTAGGCGAATTATCGGCAGAGCTGTTTAGACTGCCGATATTAAAGCCACGATATATTCATCAACAACTTTTTCTGGTCTAAATAACTCTTCCAATCACCAATTATCGGTTTCTATCTGTCTATAAATAGCCTACGAAAATGGAAACCATTTAGATCGTTTTGTTCCTAAATGATCGATATTGCCCCTTCTTTAATCATCATTATTGATAGACATAACATCCTAGAAAGGATGTTTTCATCGACATAAAAAATAGATATTGCATGATAGAATAGCTATTATTTTCTTATTAAATAGGTCAAATCATGCGCTCTTTTCAAATTATTGTTGGCAGTATGTTAGGGGGAACGGAGTATGTTGCTGAAGCATGCCAAGAGGCATTAGAAGCAAAAAACCATCAAACGATGATACATTTAACACCCAAATATTCAGAAGTTTCGCTCGAAAATCAAATTTTATTGGTCATTACATCAACACATGGTGCCGGTGACTACCCTGACAATATTAAGTCATATGTTGAAGATCTAGAAAAAGACGATCGCGATCTATCAACAGTTGAATTTATAGTGATCGGGATCGGAGACTCAAGTTACGATCAATATTGTCAAGCAGCAAAAAATATAGAAAACCTATTAATTTCAAAGGGTTGCAAAATGATAACTGAAAGTAAATTGTTCGATATGCAAGACGACATCGATCCAGAGGAACTATCTGCACAGTGGATATCCGCGCAAATAGATCAACTTATATGATCTTATCAAAATGTTATCCACAAAATAACCCGTAAAACATACCCAATGTTAATAACTTTGGGTAAAACCCGTTATTTTCTTATTATTATTCAGTGCATTAATATCAAACTAAAATCAGCTGTGGATAAATAGGTCTTTTGATCAAAGCTTTTACAGCAGATGATCAAAGTTTGATCACAGGGTTTATATCAAACTAACTGTATGTAATATCTAATAAAAAATGAGTTATCAACAGAAAATGCGTTTACTAATAAGTAATAATAATAAGATCTTTATATAGATCTTTATATTTAATTAAGGATCACACTCAGATCTTTTTTACTCATTTGATCATTCCCCTTAGGTACAAAAAAATGTAAAATATGTGTCCTTTAATTTTCAGGCTCAGGTAAAAAATATGTGGTATCAAGAATCATTCGATGTGATTGTTGTTGGTGGTGGACATGCAGGAACAGAAGCATGTTTAGCAGCAGCACGCATGGGGTGTAAGACACTTTTATTGACTCACAACATTGATACCTTAGGCCAGATGTCTTGTAATCCTGCGATCGGTGGGATTGGCAAAGGACATTTAGTCAAAGAAATTGACGCGCTTGGCGGATTAATGGCAACAGCAATTGATCATTCAGCCATTCAATTTAGAACGCTGAACGCAAGCAAAGGCCCAGCAGTGCGTGCAACCAGAGCCCAAGCAGATAGAGTTCTATACAGAAATTTTGTTCGTTCAACGTTAGAGAATCAAGAAAATTTAACTATTTTTCAACAACCTTGCGACGATCTGATCTTAGAGAACGATCAAGTTATTGGTGTTTCAACTCAAATGGGATTGAAGTTTAGAGGAAAAACGGTTGTTTTAACTGTAGGTACCTTCTTGGCTGGGCAGATCCATATTGGCTTAAATAATTATGAAGGTGGCCGTGCTGGTGATCCTGCAAGTGTAAATTTATCCAATAAACTTCGTGATCTGCCGTTTAGAATGGATCGTTTAAAAACAGGTACACCACCTCGTTTAGATGCAAGAACATTGGATTATTCAGTGATGCAAGAACAGCCAGGTGACACGCCTCGCCCAGTATTCTCATTTATGGGATCGCAAGATGATCATCCTGAACAAGTTTCATGTTATATCACGCACACCAATGAAAAAACGCACGATATAATTCGTAATGGCTTAGATCGGTCGCCAATGTACACAGGTGTTATAGAAGGAATAGGCCCTAGGTATTGTCCTTCGATAGAAGATAAAATCACACGTTTTTCAGATAAAGATTCCCATCAAATATTCGTTGAGCCAGAAGGGCTAACAACGAATGAAGTCTATCCTAATGGTATATCAACTAGTTTACCTTTTGATGTTCAAATGGATCTTGTTCGTTCGATTAAAGGATTTGAAAATGCGCATATCATGCGTCCTGGCTATGCTATTGAATATGATTACTTCGATCCTCGAGATCTAAAACAAACTTTAGAAAGTAAATTAGTAAACAACTTATTTTTTGCGGGACAGATTAACGGCACAACAGGCTATGAAGAAGCCGGTGCGCAAGGGTTATTGGCCGCAGCCAATGCAGCTAACCGCGTTCTAGAGCGTGAAAATTGGATTATTGGTCGCGATCAAGCTTACATGGGTGTTTTAGTAGATGACTTGGCAACCCTAGGTACCAAAGAACCTTACCGCATGTTTACCTCTCGTGCCGAATACCGTTTATTGCTTCGAGAAGACAATGCCGATATTCGTCTTACTGAAAAAGGACGTGAGCTAGGTTTAGTTTGCGATAAACGTTGGGCAAGGTTTAATGAAAAAATGGAAACGATTGAACTTGAGCGTCAACGCTTAAGATCGACTTGGGTACAGAAAGATCATTCTGCAACAGAATTATTAAATCCTTTGTTGAAGAATCCAATATCGCGTGACAACTCATTAGAAGATATTTTACGTCGACCAGAAACTCGTTATGAGGATATAATGGCTATTGATGCCTTTGGCCCTGCAGTTTCAGATAGACAAGCGGCAGAACAAATTGAAATTCAAATCAAATATGCCGGTTATATTGAGCGCCAACTAGATGAAATATCGAAAAAGAAACGTCACGAAGAAACCTTAATCCCGTTTGACTTTAACTATGATCAAATTTCTGGTTTATCAAATGAAGTGGTGGCTAAGTTGACTGATGCGAAACCAGAAACTATTGGTAAAGCGTCACGAATTTCTGGCATTACTCCCGCAGCAATATCGTTATTGTTAGTTTATCTTAAGAAACATGGCCTACTGAGAAAGACGGCTTAAGAGTTCATGAATGTTACAAAGTAAATTATTAAAGCTTATATCGCAGACTGATATTGAGCTGTTACCGTTGCAAATAGAGCAGTTGATACTATACGTTGAGCTTCTAAATAAATGGAATAAAACGTATAACCTCACTTCAGTAAGAGACCCACAAGATATGCTTGTTAAGCATATAATGGACAGTTTAGTTGTAGGTAATTATTTGAAAGGTAATAATTTTATTGACGTTGGTACGGGTCCTGGTTTACCGGGAATTCCATTATCTATATTGTATCCTGAGCGAAATTTTGTATTATTAGATAGCTTAGGTAAGCGGATCACATTTTTACGTGAAGTGATTTACCAGCTAAAACTTAAAAATGTAACGCCTGTGCAATCGCGTGTAGAGCAATATATCCCTGAGCAGCCATTTGATGGTGTTCTCAGCCGAGCTTTTTCTTCTTTAGAAGACATGGTCAATTGGTGTAAGCATTTAGTAGAAGTAGAAAACGGGCGTTTTTTCGCGTTAAAAGGACAATTCCCTAAAGACGAAATAGCTGCTATGCCAAGTGATATAGTAGTCGTAGACAGTGTGAGTCTTAAGGTGCCAGAATTAGACGGCGATAGACATTTAATAGAACTAAAAAAAATTAACTAAGTGTTTGGGGATCTTGTGGGACGAATTATTGCTGTTGCCAATCAAAAAGGCGGCGTAGGTAAAACAACAACATCAGTCAATTTGGCTGCGTCATTAGCGGCAACAAAACGCAAAGTATTGTTGATAGATTTAGATCCTCAAGGTAATGCAACCATGGGCAGTGGTGTCGATAAATATGACGTGCATGCTTCCTGTTATGAATTACTCGTTGAAGAACTACCCTTTAATGATGTTGTTGTTAAAAACACTAATGGTGTTTATGATTTAATCGCTGCCAATGCAGATGTTACTGCCGCAGAAATCAAACTAATGGAAGTGTATGCCCGTGAAATGAGGCTTAAAAATGCACTTGCCCCGATTAGAAATGACTATGAATTTATCATAATAGATTGCCCTCCTTCATTGAACATGTTGACCGTTAACGCAATGACTGCTGCAGACTCAGTGTTAGTGCCAATGCAATGTGAATATTATGCTTTAGAAGGATTAACGGCGTTAATGGACACCATATCTAAGCTAACATCGGTGGTAAATGACAATTTAAAAATTGAAGGTATCTTACGTACCATGTACGATCCACGTAATCGCTTGGCCAATGATGTATCCGAACAATTAAAACGTCATTTTGGCGACAAAGTTTATCGCACAGTCATTCCACGCAATGTACGTTTAGCTGAAGCACCAAGTTTTGGTGCACCTGTGATGTATTATGATAAGTCATCTACGGGCGCTAAAGCATACTTGGCGTTAGCCGGTGAGATACTTCGCCGTGATGAACAGATAAGAAAAGCAAAGAAAAAACAACCTGTTACTTAGTATTATTCAAGGAAATTTATGAGCCCTTCAAAGCGCAGAGGTTTAGGCCGCGGTTTAGACGCCCTTTTAACTACAGCCCCAAAACCAGAGTCAACTAATGTTGATGAAAACCCTGCTCAGAAAGGTGAATTGCAGCAACTTCCTATTGAACAGTTACAACCTGGTAAATATCAACCACGAAAGGATATGTCGGCAGATGCATTAGAAGAATTGTCTAATTCCATTCGTTCTCAAGGTATCATACAGCCAATTGTAGTACGCACACTTGCTGAAGATAGCTTTGAGATTATTGCAGGAGAACGCCGTTGGAGAGCAGCACAACTTGCTGAAATCGCAATTGTCCCTTGTTTAATTAAAGATGTACCGGATGAAGCTGCCGTTGCCATTGCACTGATTGAGAATATTCAGCGTGAAGACTTAAACGCTATGGAAGAAGCGATTGCTCTAGAGCGTTTGTTAACTGAATTTGAATTAACGCATCAAGAGGTGGCGGAAGCTGTTGGTAAATCACGTACTACCGTCACTAATTTACTTCGCCTCAATAATTTAAACGATGATGTTAAAACCTTATTGGAGCATGGCGATATTGAAATGGGTCACGCCCGGGCACTACTCGCATTAGAAAACGACTTACAAACAACAACTGCAAGAACTGTCGTTGCTAAAGAGTTAACAGTCAGAGAAACAGAAGTACTGGTTAAAAAAGTACAAGAACCAGAAAGAGAAAAAGTTGAAAAAACTAAAGATACTAATACGATATCTTTAGAACAAAACCTCTCAGAACGTATCGGTTCACAAGTGAATATTAGCCATAATAAAAAAGGCAAAGGTAAGCTTGTAATCTCGTACGCAAACCTTGAAGAATTAGACGGTATTATTTCAAAAATTAACTAAATTGCTATATTTGTAACCAGCGTTTAAAACTTTCATCTGTACAAAAGACATTTCGTTCAATAACAGGGCATTTGACTCCCTATTTTGTTGCAAATTAACAGCAATTAAGTATACTTGCGGAGATTTTTTAAGATGACAATTTTTCTTAGAAAGAATGCAGAAGATACGAAGTTTTTCGTTTGAGGTTATAAAAGTTGAATCGACTCGCACAGCCCGGTAGAAAATTAACAAGGCAGCAGTTGGTTTTATCAGTTTTCCTTACTTTAGTATCCGCTGTATTAACATATTTTATTTGGGGGTTAGGTCATGCGTACTCTGCCTTGGCAGGTGGCAGCATCGGCATAATCCCTAATTTTGTGTTTGCGCTGTATGCTTTTAGACATGCAGGAGCTCGCGCTTCTGAACTAGTGATGAACTCTTTCTTTAAAGGCGTGAAAATAAAAATGGTATTGACAGCGATTCTTTTCGCATTGTGTTTTAAATTTATCACGCTGTCTTTATTACCATTTTTTATGACATATATTTTAGCGGTAGCGTCACCCATTGTGTTCGCTGCGGCAACCAAGTTTACTTTTAATCAACAATAATTGGGATACAAGATGGCAGCAGATACTGGCTCTTATATCAAGCATCACTTAACTAACTGGTCAGTTAGCGTCGGTGAAGGAAGCTTTTGGACACTCCACGTGGATACGTTGGGTTGGTCAATCTTCTTGGGCTTGATTTTTCTACTCACTTTCCGTTCAGTGGCGAAAAAAGCAACAACAGGCGTTCCAGGTAAACTGCAATGTGCAGTTGAAATGATCGTTGAATTTGTCGACAAGAGTGTTAAAGAAACATTTCACGGCAAAAACTCGTTAATTGCTCCGCTTTCATTAACCATCTTTGTGTGGATCTTGCTAATGAACGCAATGGATTGGGTTCCTGTTGATTTAATCCCTACGATTGCACAAGCAATTGGTGGTGCAATGGGGGTTGATCCTGAACATGTATACATTAAGTCTGTACCAACGACAGACATGAATATGACGTTCGCACTCTCTCTCGGTGTGTTTTTCTTAATCATATTCTATTCAATCAAAATAAAGGGTTTAGGTGGTTTTGTAAAAGAACTAACATTACAACCGTTTAACCACCCTGCGTTCATTCCAGTTAACTTTATCTTGGAGTCAGTAACGTTATTAGCTCGCCCTGTTTCTTTGGCATTACGTTTATTCGGTAACCTATATGCAGGTGAGTTAATATTTATTTTGATAGCAACAATTGGTTTATTCCAATTACCAGTTCACTTTTTGTGGGCCGCGTTCCACTTGCTAGTAATCCCGCTTCAAGCTTTCATTTTCATGATGTTAACCATCGTGTACTTGAGCTTGGCGCATGAAGATCACTAACTTTTCGGGAAAAAGTTAGAACGGCATTAGCCGGCCCGAAGGGTTAAGGGCAGGACGCCCGCAAAACGAATTACTTTTTTAACTTTATAACTTACTTTTAAATAATCGGAGATTAATATGTTATATATCGCTGTTGCTCTACTAATCGGTTTAGGTGCTTTAGGTACTGCGATTGGTTTCGGTCTACTAGGTGGTAAATTCTTGGAATCAGCTGCTCGTCAACCTGAGCTTGCTCCTCAACTTCAAGTGAAAATGTTCATCGTAGCAGGTCTTATCGATGCGATCGCTATGATCGGTGTTGGTATCGGCTTATACCTATTATTCGCTGTTGGTGCATAAGAGTCTCAACATAACCCGCGAATTTAATAGATATTAGGAGGTACACAAATGAACATTAACGTAACCTTAATCGGTGAATTAATCGCATTTGTCGTATTTGTAATTTTCTGTATGAAATACGTATGGCCGCCACTTATGGCTGCTATCGAAGATCGTCAGAAAACTATTGCTGATGGCCTTGCTGCTTCAGACCGTGCAGAGAAAGAACTTGAGCTTGCTCAAGGGAAAGCAACTGCGCAGTTAAAAGAAGCAAAATCACAAGCTGCGGAAATCATTGAAGCTGCGAAAAAACGCGAAGCTCAAATGATTGAAGAAGCTGCTGATAAAGCAAATGCTGAGAAAGATAAAATCTTAGCTGCTGGTCACGCAGAAATTGAGTCTGAACGCAATCGCGCTAAAGAAGAGCTTCGTGCACAAGTTGCCGCTCTTGCTGTAGTCGGTGCCGAGAAAATTCTTGAGCGTTCAATTGATGTCGCTGCACACAGCGACATCTTAGATAAACTAGTCGCTGAGCTTTAAGAGGAACTGAGCTATGTCTGAATTGACAACCGTTGCTCGTCCTTATGCTAAAGCAGCGTTCGATTATGCTGTTGAAGCTAATGCCGTAGATAACTGGTATGAAATGCTAGTGTTTGCTGCTGAAGTTTCGAATAACGAGACGATGACAAGCTACCTTTCAGGTGGTGCGTCGGTTGAACAAGCACGAGATTTATTCTTGAATGTTTGTGATAGCCAGCTAGACAGCAATGGCCAAAACTTAATTAAAGTTATGGCTGAAAATGAACGCTTGTTGGTGCTGCCGCAAGTTGCTTCTTTATTTAGTGAATTAAAAGCTGAATACGAAAAAGAAGTCACTGTGGATGTAACGTCTGCCGTTGAATTAACAGCAGAACAACAAACTACATTAAGCGCCGCGCTTGAAAAGCGCTTGGCACGTAAAGTAAAGCTCAATTGTATTGTAGATGTAAATGTCGTATCAGGCTTAATTATTAGAGCTGGTGATATGGTTATTGATGGTTCAATCAGAGGTAAATTGAACCGTTTAGCTACAACAATGCAATCTTAACTGGGGAACAGAGCATGCAACTGAATTCCACTGAAATCGCTGAACTGATCAAAAAACGTATTGAACAGTTCGACGTAGTTAGTGAAGCTCGTAACGAAGGTACTATCGTTTCTGTAACAGACGGTATTATTCGCATCCACGGTCTTGCTGATGTAATGCAAGGTGAGATGATCGAACTTCCTGGCAACCGCTACGCTATCGCGTTAAACCTTGACCGTGACTCGGTCGGTGCGGTTGTAATGGGTCCTTATGCGGATCTAGCTGAAGGCGTAAAAGTAAAAGGTACTGGTCGTATTTTAGAAGTACCAGTAGGACGCGGCTTATTGGGCCGTGTTGTTAACACTCTAGGTGAACCAATTGATGGCAAAGGCCCAATTGAAAATGACGGCTTCGCTCCTGTTGAAGTTGTAGCACCAGGTGTTATCGATCGTAAATCTGTTGATGAGCCAGTTCAAACTGGTATCAAATCAATCGATTCAATGATTCCAATCGGTCGTGGTCAGCGTGAGCTTATCATCGGTGACCGCCAAATTGGTAAATCAGCGATCGCACTCGACGCAATTATTAACCAGAAAAACACAGGTATTAAGTGTGTATACGTAGCTATCGGTCAGAAAGCGTCTACCGTTGCTAACTTAGTACGTTCTTTAGAAGAGCACGGCGCGTTAGATAATACTATCGTTGTAGTTGCATCAGCTTCTGAAGCAGCGGCACTACAATACTTATCTGCGTACTCTGGTTGTACAATGGGTGAATACTTCCGTGACCGCGGTGAAGATGCACTAATCGTATATGATGATTTGTCTAAGCAAGCTGTTGCTTACCGTCAAATTTCATTGCTTTTACGTCGTCCGCCAGGCCGTGAAGCATACCCAGGTGACGTTTTCTATCTTCATAGTCGTCTACTAGAGCGTGCTGCTCGTGTAAACGAAGACTATGTTGAGCGTTTCACTAACGGTGAAGTAAAAGGTAAAACAGGTTCATTAACTGCATTACCTATCATCGAAACGCAAGCCGGTGATGTATCAGCATTCGTACCAACTAACGTAATCTCAATTACCGATGGTCAGATTTTCTTAGAATCTAACCTATTTAACTCAGGTATTCGTCCTGCAGTTAACGCTGGTATTTCAGTATCTCGTGTTGGTGGTGCAGCGCAAACGAAAATCATCAAGAAACTTGGTGGTGGTATCCGTTTAGCACTTGCACAATACGCTGAATTAGCGGCATTTGCTCAATTCGCTTCTGACTTAGATGACGCAACACGTGCACAATTAGAGCACGGTGAGCGCGTAACTGAGCTTATGAAGCAAAAGCAATACAGCCCATTGTCTATCGCTGAAACAGCGGTATCGTTATTTGCAGCTGAAAAAGGCTACTTAAACGATGTTGCAATCAACAAAGTTGTTGATTTTGAAGAAGCGTTACATTCTTATGTTAGCAATGAGCACGCTGAGTTGATGGCTACTATCAACGAGAAAGGCGACTATAACAAAGACATCGAAGCAGGTTTGGTTAAAGCACTTGACGCGTTCAAGTCTACTCAAACTTGGTAATAGTTAACTTTTTCGGAGAGAAATAGTCATGTCCGGCGCTAAAGAGATAAAATCGAAGATTGGAAGTGTACAAAATACACAGAAGATCACCAGCGCGATGGAAATGGTTGCAGCCAGTAAAATGCGTAAAGCGCAAGATGCTATGGCTGCCTCTCGTCCATACGCTGAAAATATGCGAAATGTGATCGGTCACATCGCGCTAGGTAATTTAGAATATCGCCATCCTTATTTGGAAGAGCGTGACGCTAAGCGCGTAGGCTATATCGTTGTTTCTACAGACCGTGGTATGTGTGGTGGTTTAAATATTAATTTATTTAAACAAGTACTTGCTGATGCTGGTAAATGGCAATCGCAAGGCGCTGAAGTTGAATTTGGCATAGTAGGCTCAAAAGCCACTAGCTTTTTTAACAACTTAGGCTCAAACGTAACATCACAAATCTCAGGTTTGGGTGATAGCCCTTCAGTTACTGACCTTATCGGTAGTGTTAAGGTGATGCTGAATGCTTATGACAACGGTGAAATAGACAGATTGTTCGTCGTTTACAACAAGTTTGTAAACACCATGACGCAACAACCAACTATTGATCAACTTTTACCTTTGCCTAAGTCAGACGATGACGAAATTAAGCATCGATGGGATTACATGTACGAACCAGACGCTCAAGTATTACTTGATCAGTTATTAGTTCGTTACACTGAATCTCAAGTGTTCCAAGGTGTGGTTGAAAACCTCGCTTGTGAACAAGCTGCTCGTATGGTTGCGATGAAAGCCGCAACAGATAACGCGGGTGACTTAATCGATGAGTTACAACTGGTATATAACAAAGCGCGTCAAGCAAGTATTACTCAAGAGTTGAGTGAGATTTGTGCTGGTGCAGCTGCGGTATAGGCAAGGTTTAATTTTTAAGAGGAATAAACATGAGTACAGGTAAAGTCGTCCAAATCATTGGCGCAGTTGTGGATGTTGAATTTCCACAAGATGCTGTACCTCAGGTATATGACGCATTAAATGTAACTGAAGGTGACCTTTCAGGCTTAGTACTAGAAGTACAACAGCAATTAGGTGGTGGTGTAGTACGTACTATCGCTATGGGTTCATCTGACGGTTTGCGTCGTGGTCTGAACGTAGAAAACACAGGCAATAACATCCAAGTTCCAGTAGGTACTGCAACTTTGGGTCGTATTATGAACGTATTGGGTGAGCCGATTGATGAAGCTGGCCCAATTGGTGAAGAAGAAAGATGGTCTATTCACCGTGAAGCTCCAGCATATGCTGAGCAAGCAACGTCAAATGAATTGCTAGAAACTGGTATCAAAGTAATCGACTTAGTATGTCCATTCGCTAAGGGTGGTAAAGTTGGTTTATTCGGTGGTGCTGGTGTTGGTAAAACCGTTAACATGATGGAACTTATCCGTAACATCGCAATCGAGCACAGTGGTTACTCAGTATTCGCTGGTGTTGGTGAGCGTACACGTGAAGGTAATGATTTCTACCATGAAATGAACGATTCAAACGTACTTGATAAAGTATCGCTTGTTTACGGTCAAATGAACGAGCCTCCTGGAAACCGTCTTCGTGTAGCGATGACTGGTTTGACAATGGCTGAGAAGTTCCGTGACGAAGGTCGTGACGTTCTTTTCTTCGTTGATAACATTTACCGTTACACACTTGCGGGTACTGAAGTATCAGCACTTCTAGGTCGTATGCCGTCAGCGGTAGGTTACCAACCTACACTAGCTGAGGAAATGGGTGTTCTTCAAGAGCGTATTACGTCAACGAAGAAAGGTTCAATCACTTCAATCCAAGCGGTATACGTACCTGCGGATGACTTGACCGATCCATCTCCAGCAACAACCTTTGCTCACTTAGATGCAACAGTTGTACTTTCTCGTGATATCGCTTCGCAAGGTATTTACCCTGCAATTGACCCACTTGATTCAACTTCACGTCAGCTTGATCCATTAGTGGTTGGTACTGAGCATTATGAAGTGGCTCGTGGTGTTCAATCGACATTACAACGCTACAAAGAACTTAAAGATATCATCGCCATTCTAGGTATGGATGAGTTATCTGAAGAAGATAAGCAAACCGTTGATCGCGCACGTAAGATCCAACGCTACTTATCTCAACCTTTCTTTGTTGCTGAAGTATTCACTGGTTCTCCAGGTAAGTACGTATCTCTTAAAGACACTATTAGTGGCTTTAAAGGTATCCTTGCTGGCGAATACGATGAATTACCAGAGCAAGCATTCTATATGGTTGGCTCAATTGAAGAAGCACTAGAAAAAGCTAAATCAATGTAATAGCCTGATAGCTGTTTAGCTTAGCTTTGCTGAGCTAACAGTTGTCTATTAGGAGGTCAAACTATGGCAGCAATGACTGTACAATTAAATGTAGTAAGTGCGGAAGAAGAATTATTTTCTGGTCGTATTGAATCATTACAGATCACTGGTAGTGAAGGTGAGCTAGGTGTTATGCCTGGTCACGCGCCTTTGCTGACCTCACTAAAACCGGGTATGGCACGTATCGTTAAGCAACACGGTGAAGAAGAAATTATTTATCTTTCTGGCGGTATGTTAGAGGTTCAACCTAATAACGTTACTGTGTTAGCTGATGTAGCAACACGTGTAGCTGATTTAGATGAACAAGCAGCTGAAGAAGCTAAAACTCGCGCAGAAGAGCACTTAAATGCTCACGGTGGCGATGTGAATTACGCTGAAGCAGCAGCTGAGCTTGCTCGTGCTGTAGCTCAACTACGTGTTATTCAGGCTTCTAAAAAGAAGTAAGTTAACGCTTAGTTTTAGTGATTGAAAAACGACTGATTACTTAGGTAACGGTCGTTTTTTTATGTCAAAATTTTATTAACCATTATTTAGCGTAGAAAAAATGTGCTAAAGAAAGTTACAATATCAACATCATAGTAAATCGGAATTATTCATGTCATTGTCAGTTGTCGTTCTTGCCGCGGGTAAAGGTACTCGCATGCGTTCATCTTTGCCTAAAGTGCTTCATCCTGTTGCCCATAAACCTATGGTTACGCACGTCGTTGATAGTGCCCGCCAAGTAAGCGCGGAAAACATCTACTTAGTTTATGGGTTTGGCGGCGATACATTAAAAGCAAAAGTAACAGGTGATGATCTAACCTTTGTTGAACAAAAAGAACAACTTGGTACAGGACATGCCGTTGATATAGCTTCACCATTCTTAAAAGATAATGAAGATGTTTTAGTACTTTACGGTGATGTGCCTCTAACTAAAGTATCAACATTACAGAGCCTTATCGCTGCAAAACCAGTGGAAGGAATGGCTTTGTTGACGGTTTACTTGCAAGACCCAACCGGTTATGGCCGTATTATTCGTGAAAATGAAGAGGTTGTTGGCATTGTCGAACAAAAAGATGCATCAGCAGAGCAGCTAGAAATAAATGAATGTAACACAGGTATTTTATTAGCTAATGGTGGAGATCTAAAACGTTGGTTGTCGAATCTATCAAATGATAATGCCCAAGGTGAATATTACCTTACTGACATTATTGCGATGGCGCATCAAGAAGGGATGGCTATCACTACAGCGCACCCTGAAACAGAAATTGAAGTTGAAGGAGCTAATAACCGCGTGCAACTCGCGGCTCTAGAGCGCGCCTATCAATTGCGTCAAGCGGAAGAGTTGATGATAGCTGGTGCTAGTTTGCGAGATCCAGCACGCATTGATATTCGCGGTGTCGTTCACGTTGGTCAGGAAGTTAAAATTGACATCAATTGTATTTTCGAAGGGGATGTTGAGCTTTCTGATGACGTCACTATTGGCGCTAATTGCATCCTTAAAAACTGTAAAATTGGCAAAGGTGCAGAAATAAAACCCAACAGCATTATTGAAGATGCCATTATTGGTGAAATTGCTTCTGTAGGTCCGTTTGCCCGTATCCGCCCAGGCTCTGAATTAAAACGAGATGCCCACGTCGGTAACTTTGTTGAAATGAAAAAATCAACATTGGGTGAAGGGGCTAAAGCAGGCCATTTGACTTATCTTGGTGATGCAGAGGTTGGCAGTAAAGCCAATATTGGCGCAGGTACAATTACTTGCAACTATGATGGCGTGAATAAGTCGAAAACCGTTATTGGCGAAGGTGCCTTTATAGGCTCCAACGCGTCACTTGTTGCCCCTATTAATATTGGTAAAAAGGCCACTACTGCGGCAGGCTCTGTTATTGTCAAAGACGTTGCAGATGAAGAGCTTGGCGTAGCTCGCGGTAAACAACGCAACATTGGTGGCTGGAAGCGCCCAACCAAGAATAGCTGAGTCATTGTTTTGTAAATTTATTGAAAGGCGACTTATTCTGTCGCCATTTTTAACTCTTTATTGGTAGCGTTTTTCCGCTTTGGTTACTTTTTCTAAATAACGGCGAGATTCAAGTTTCGGATGCTCCTTGGTTAGTTTGCGGTAAACTTCTTGCGCATTCAATTGATTAATACGTGAAAACGCCAGCTCTCTATTCGTACCGAATGTGCGCAACACATTTCCTGCGCCGCCATTGTACGCAGAAATCGTTGCAAAATGTTTGCTTTGCTGTTGATTCACTTTGGCCAAGTAATTCGTTTTTAATATGTTTAAATATGCACTACCAATATCAATATTTTGCTTAGGATCGAACAAAACCTGCTTACTTGGCTGCCCCGCTTTTTTCTTTATTTTTTGATACACATCCTTACCTGCAGTAGATGGCACAACTTGCATTAACCCGTAGGCGTTTGCGGCACTAACTGCGTATGGGTTAAAGCTACTCTCTGTTTCAATCACACCGTAAATCAGCGAAGCTGGAACTTGATATTTTCTAGCTGACGCAAGGACGAACTCACTGTATTTTTGTTTTCTTAAGTGCAGATTGTTATCCACTAATGGAAACTTTACCGAATGAATAAGCCTATTATTTAATTTTGACTTTTCTAGCTGATTGGCTATTAAATATTTGGCGTAGCGTTCTGCTCTCCATTGATATCTAATCGCGTTTTTGTCTTGATCCAACACTTGTTGGTAGAGAAAAGGTTCGTCACCCAGTATCGGCGCTTTACTGGAGAATATATCGGTTTTTCTCGGGTCACTTGAGGTTAGTAGTGTGGTGGATATTGCTTTAGCAAGTAAGCCTTTGGGATTTTTTTTGGCAATAGTCTCTACGGTAACCCAATTACGAGTAAAGTCGACAATAGCCCTTGCCTGATAATCATTACTATATTTTACGTATTTCTTTCTCTCAGGCGTTTGACGATTATCCTTGCCCCATTTTTGATTGATTATCTGAATCAATGTAGTCATTAGGTGATCAACAGACGCCAACTCTTGATTAATGGTTTTTTCGGTTTTGTGCACTTGTTTGTTAATGCCAACAATATCGTGCGGTGCGTCCTTGACCTGTTTAACGAGCTTTTCCACTTCGTTAATTGAGTCCAGTTTAGGAATGCTTTTACAACTTGAAAGACAAATCAAAGCAATTAATATAAAAAAGGGTTTCATAGCGGGCAGCTCTCATACTACTTTGGTTATATGTACCTTGGCATGAGTAAAAAAGCCAGCTTGATGTTCATAATAAAATCAAGCCAATAAAAAAGGGCTTGATAAATTTCATTTGAAACTATAATATCTTTCGAATCGAAACTTAAAGCAAGCAATATGTCAAAACGAAACACTCAACAACGCCGTCATACCATTATCACTGAGCTAAATATTGCCGGTGAAGTCAGTGTTGATCAATTAGCAAAGCGTTTTGAAACATCCGAAGTTACCATTAGAAAAGACCTAGCGGCATTAGAAAAAAGTGGCCTACTACTTCGTAAATATGGTGGTGCAATTCCCCTACCGAAAGAAATTATCGAACCTAAAAGCAAAGACGTTTCAAAACGAAAGCAAGCAATCGCCAATAAAGCAGCGTCTCTTATTAAAGATCACAACAGAATTATTATCGATAGCGGTAGAACTACCTCTGCGATTGTAGAGCTATTAACGGATAAGAAAGGGTTAGTCGTAATGACCAATGCACTTTCAGTCGCAAACCGTTTGAATGAACTAGAAAATGAACCAACGATATTGATGACTGGTGGCACATGGGATCCAACTTCGGAGTCATTTCAAGGACAAGTTGCCGAGCAAGTGATCAAGTCATATGACTTTGACCAGCTTTTTATTGGTGCTGATGGCATTGATATCAATCGGGGTACAACTACGTTTAATGAGCTCATTGGTTTAAGCCAAGTGATGGCGGAAGTGGCCAGAGAAGTGGTTGTGTTAGTTGAGTCAGAAAAGATAGGAAGAAAAATTCCGAACTTGGAGCTAGCGTGGCAACAAGTTCATACCTTGATAACCGATGACGGTTTATCAGATCAAGTAAAACAAGAATTAACATTACAAGGCGTAAATGTCATTTGCGCATCAATTAAATAGGAAGACATTATGTGTGGCATAGTAGGTGCGGTAGCACAGCGCGACGTAGCAGATATTTTAGTAGAAGGATTGAAAAGGCTTGAATATAGAGGTTACGACTCTGCTGGCGTAGCAATTATTGGTAATGATAATCAATTGCAACGTGTTAGACGTTTAGGAAAAGTACAAGAGTTGTCAACAGCGTTAAGCTCTACACCATTAAGTGGTGGTACTGGCATCGCACATACACGTTGGGCCACTCATGGTGTACCCAGTGAAAATAATGCACATCCGCATATTTCATCTGACTCAATTGCTGTAGTTCACAATGGAATAATTGAGAATCATGAAGAACTTCGCGCCAAATTAAAAGCACTTGGCTATAGTTTTGTGTCGGAAACCGATACTGAAGTCATCGCTCATTTAGTACATCACGAACTTAAATCTCACGATAGCCTGATTGCTGCTGTGCAAACCTCTGTAAAGCAACTGGATGGGGCCTACGGCACGGTGATTGTAGACCGACAAGACCCAGAGCGAATGGTGGTGGCACGTTCAGGAAGTCCATTAGTGGTTGGCTATGGCTTAGGCGAGAACTTTATCGCTTCAGACATGATGGCGTTGTTGCCCGTTACACGTAAATTTTCATTCTTAGAAGAAGGTGACGTTGCTGAGGTCACGCGTTTTGATGTTTCTATCTTTGACCTTGATGGCAATCCTGTCGTGCGTGAAGCGAAAGAGTCAGACGTTAGCCATGAAGCAGGTGATAAAGGTGAATATCGTCATTACATGCTCAAAGAAATTTACGAACAACCGACGGCGATCAGAAACAGTTTAGAAGGACGATTAGTTGCCGGACAGCTTGAAACTTCAACGTTTGGCGCTGGTGCTGATGACATATTTAAAGACATTGAGCATGTTCAGATCATTGCCTGTGGTACTAGCTATCATTCTGGCATGGTAGCCCGTTACTGGATAGAAGCACATGCTGGGGTTTCCTGTAATGTCGAAATTGCTAGTGAGTTTAGGTATCGAAAATCTCATGTCCCTAAAAATGCGATGATCGTGACTATTTCTCAATCAGGAGAAACTGCTGATACGCTAGCGGCTTTACGATTGGCAAAAGAGTCGGGTTATCGCGCCAGTTTAACGATATGTAATGTGCCCGGCTCTTCCTTAGTTCGTGAATCAGATTTAGCCTTTATGACCAAAGCGGGCGCGGAAATAGGCGTGGCTTCTACCAAAGCGTTTACCACTCAATTAGTCGGTTTAATGATGATGACGTTGGCCTTAGGTAAGCATCACGGTATGTCTAGCGAAGCCCAATCTGCGATGGCACATGCGCTAGCAACACTGCCGAACAAAGTAGAAGAAACGTTTGCGCTCGCTGGTGAAATTGAAGCATTGGCTGAAGATTTTGCGGATAAAAATCACTCGTTGTTTTTAGGGCGTGGTGATCAATACCCGATCGCAATGGAAGGTGCATTAAAGTTAAAAGAAATTTCTTACATTCATGCAGAGGCTTATGCCGCGGGTGAGCTTAAACATGGCCCGCTTGCGTTAATTGATGCTGAGATGCCTGTTATTGTCGTCGCGCCGAAAAACGACTTAATTGAGAAATTAAAATCGAATGTCGAGGAAGTGCGCGCACGTGGTGGCTTGATGTATGTGTTTGCAGAAGAAGGTGCAAGCTTTGACAGTGATGACACTATGAAAGTTATCAACGTACCACATTGTGATGATATCATTGCACCAATCGTATACACCCTGCCATTGCAGTTACTTTCTTACTATGTCGCCATCATTAAAGGCACCGATGTAGACCAGCCTAGAAATTTGGCGAAATCAGTCACTGTTGAGTAGTATAGTGTTTGTATCGTTAAGGTGCTTACATAAAGATTAAAAGTCAATCAAAATAGAAAAGCCCTTGCGTAAGAAAGCAGGGGCTTTTTTTTGAACTTTGTAATATACAACCCTGTTAAATCCTGATTGTATATAATGTTATCCTTAAATTAGATAACGAATAACAGTGCCGTGTTAATCTTATTCATCGGCATATTGCTGAGCAATGTGATTGAATTTATCGGCAATGTTTTCTAAGCAGTCGATCATCTCTGGATCAAAATGACTACCCTTGCCAGCAATAATTATATCCATCGCTTTTTCATGAGAGAAAGCAGGTTTATATACGCGTTTGGAAATAAGAGCATCATAAACATCAGCTATGGCCATTAATCGGGCAGATAATGGAATATCGTCGCCACTAAGTTTTTGTGGATACCCCGTACCGTCCCATTTTTCGTGATGAGAATAAGCTATCTCTTTAGCAAAAATGAGGAAGTTGTCAGCACTGTCTATTGATGTTTCAGCAGCGGAAATTGCATCTCGACCATATGCTGGGTGATTTCTCATTTCGGCAAATTCATCATCGGTTAACTTACCTGGTTTTAATAAAATACTGTCTTCAATACCGACTTTGCCTATGTCGTGTAACGGTGCTGATTTAAATAACGAAGTAATAACCTCTGGCGTAAGAAGCTCAACATACTTGTCTTTTTGGGCTAACTCTATTGCTAGTGCTTTAACATAATGCTGTGTGCGTCTTATGTGATTACCTGTTTCAGGGTCACGTGATTCTGCCAACGCGCCCATAGCCACCATCGCAACATCTTGAAGTTCAGCTAATTGAGCCGTACGCTCTATAACACGTTCTTCTAACACTTCATTTTGTCTAGCTAATAATTCACGAGAAGCTTTTAAAATCAGATGATTCTTTACACGCTCTTTTAAAATCGCTGGGCTGATCGGTTTTGTTATATAATCAACGGCACCTAATGATAGTCCTTTTGTTTCATCTTCTTCTTGCACTTTTGCGGTTAAAAATATTATAGGAATATCTTTAGTCGCCTCATTGGCTTTTAATTTTTTGCAAACTTCGTAGCCATCCATTTCTGGCATCATAATATCTAGTAAAACTAAATCAGGCTTACGCTTTTCTACTATCTTTAGCGCTATTTCTCCGTTTAATGCTGCTTGTACTAAATACTCTTGAGACAATACTCCTTTAGCAACCTCAATATTTTCTAAAGTATCGTCGACCACTAATATTGTAGCTTTTTGACTGACAGCCATTTATTTCTCCTTAATATATATTTATTAGCGCTACTTATTTTCCAGTGTTAAAAGTAGCGCTTTTACTTGTTCCTCTCCAGCAGAAAAATCATACAGACTTAAGCTGCTATGTATGGCTGATAGGGTGTTGTGCACGGCTGAGTCGAAATTCATCTCCAACAGTTCATCAATTGTGTCAACAGCTGTAGCGTCAAACATATCAATCTGAGTCAATAATATTGTTAGTTTTTCAATTAATGTTGGGTCGTCAATTGAAGGCGTACTTGCAGACTGACAATATAATTCTACTTCTTTGACGAAATCAGTGAGCAATAGTTCAGCTTCACTAAAATCAAAGCCAGCCAATTTTTGTGTCAAAGCTGAAGCAGTAATTATCTTGTTATCTCCCAATATTGCGAGTAATTCATCCATGGTATCAATCGCAGAACTGTCAAAAAAGTCAATTTGCTGGGCCAACTTATCCATTAGTTTTTTTACTTTTTGCGCATCGAAGACGAGAGTTGTTTTTTCATCATGCATTGCTGCTAACCCTGTTTCGATTGTACCAATCATTTGCTGTAATAATGGCTCACACTTATTTATAAGTAGCGTAATTTCTTCATTCTGCGTTATTGTTCCAGATTCTTGCTCTGCCTGTAACAGTTGCTCTAGTTGCTCAGCAGGCGCCAAAATAAAGTTTGCACCTATATTCCCTGCAATCCCCTTTAAGGAATGTATTGCAATAATAGCTGTTTGAATATCGTTGTGTTTTATTGCTGTTTCTACTCGGATTAATGTATCTCGCTGCGATATGACAATTTTTTTAAGTGTGCTGACCAATGCTTTCATATTGCCGCCCATACGCGTTAGTGCCATATCTACATCAAAACCGGGTAAAGATATTTCAGCCATAGTTTGTTGATCCACTGGTGTCTGATATATTTCTATGCTGGTAGGCTTTATATATTGCGCTAGGGTAGCAAATACTAACTGTGGATCTATCGGCTTAGGTAAGTGGTCGTTCATTCCTGCTTCAAGGCACTTTTCTTTGTCGCCAGCCATGGCATTAGCGGTCATCGCAATAATAGGCAAGGTATCAAAATTTGGGTTTTTCCTAATTTCTTGTGTTGCCGTATATCCATCCATAACTGGCATTTGAATATCCATTAGCACGGCATCAAAATTATCGTTGTTAATTTTTTCTATGGCTTCTTGACCATTCCAAGCTGTCGTTACTTCTAGCCCAGCCATAGTTAATAATTCTTGTGCAATTTGTTGGTTTATTTCATTGTCTTCTACCAATAATATTTTAGCGCTAGCAATGCTTGCTGTTGTCGATACATCTAATTTACTCTGCATATTTGGCTTTATATTATGAACACCCTCGCCCATGACTTGCATTACCGTATCGAGTAACGTCGAGGCGCTTACAGGCTTGGTTATTGAGGCGGATAAGTTAATATCATGTGCTTTTTTCAGCATGTCATCACGATCGTAAGCGGTTACCATCACATACACTGGTTTATGGACAATTTCAGCATGGCTGGTCATTTGCTTACATAACTCTATGCCATCCATGCCGGGCATTTTCCAATCAGCTAACACTAGTTTAAAAGGATGCCCTTTCTGTTCAGCCACCTTCATTTTTTCCAATGCTTCTACACCTGATATAACAACTTCAGGAATAAAGCCTTGGCTTTCACATAAATTAAATAAAATTTCGCCTGCTGCTAAGCTGTCATCAACGATAAGTACAGGTAAATTGATTAAGCTACTAGCAGATGCATTGTTATTAGATTCCATACCGTCAGACAGGCCAAATTCAGCAGTAAAGTGAAATTGGCTACCCTTGCCTTCTTCACTCTCAACCCAAATATCACCATTCATCATTTGCGTGAGAGTTTTACTGATCGTTAAACCTAACCCTGTGCCACCATACTTACGAGTTGTTGACGCATCGGCTTGACTAAATGATTGAAACAGTCGATTTTGCTGTTCTTGGTTCATGCCAATCCCTGTGTCAAAAACCGAGAACTGAATAACAACTCGATCAGCATTTTGTTCAAGTAGCGCGGCCTTGACGATGATTTCGCCTTCTTCGGTAAACTTGATTGAATTATTTGTCAGGTTAATTAATATTTGTCCTAACCTTAGGGGATCTCCGAGCAAGTGAGTCGGTAATTCGGGGTCTAAATCGATGAGCAATTCAAGCTCTTTTTGCTGGCTTTTATGTGAAATGATTTGGACTAAATGATCGATACAGTCGTTCAAGTTAAACGGAATTTCTTCTAATGCTAACTTGCCTGCTTCAATTTTAGAAAAATCAAGAATGTCATTGATAATGCCTAATAAAGAATTCGCTGACATATGTATTTTGTTTACATAGTCAAGTTGTTTTCTGTTGAGGTCAGTTTGCAATGCAAGGTAGCTCATGCCAATGATTGCATTCATTGGAGTACGTATTTCATGGCTCATATTGGCCAGAAAGTCAGCTTTAGCTTGGTTTGCTTCATCTGCAGATTTAACAGCAATTTCAAGCTCTCTGGCATTTTCTTTTTCATTGCTGATATCAATAAAATTGCCCACTAAACCTGCTGGGTTACCTTTGTTATCTTTAAACCCGCTGACCCAATATAAGGTGTCGTGAATTTTGCCATCGGCGAAAGGGATTTTCATTTCTTTCTTTATAGTTGTCTGTTCGGCGATTACCCTTTCATCTTCTGCTTGATAGTTAACGCGATCTTCTTCTGGTAAATAAGTTAAATCAGTAACTCTTAAGTTAATTAAGTCTTCTGAATTAACACCAAATGTTTCTTCATATGCTTTATTGAAGCCTTGGAATTTTGCTTGTGCATCCTTGTAAAATAGTGGAATTGGTACACTATCCATTAAAATTTGCTGAAATTGTATTTGTCTCGCTAAAGATTGTGCAGCTTTATCCGTTTTGAGCTTTTCTTTTTGTAGCGCTCGTTCTGCCTGCTTGCGCAACGAGGAATCACGAACAATGCCAGTATATATTCTTTCATTGTCAATAATGGCATCACTAACCGCGACTTCTATTTCAACAAGTTCTTTATCACTTTTAAAGCCAATGAGATCATCAAATGTATGTTTGTTCGCTCCACTATTTTGACTTTCAATGTAGGCTTGATGAAAGCTGAAATTCATTAACATTTTTATGTTTTTATTAACAATGTCACTGATGGAATATCCAAAAATAGTTTCAGCTGAAGGGCTAAACTCTAAAATTCTCCCCTCTCTGTTAACCACTATGATGCCGTCGGAAGCGTTATCAATAATTGACCGTGTACGCTTCATGTTAGCTTCTAAAGCTTGAGTTCGTTCATTCACCAAACTTTCTAATTCAGTTCTAGATCTAGTCAATGCTTGTGTCGCTCTAGTGCCTATTTTTAGGGTGAATAAGGTGCCGCCAAAAACAAGCATCAATGAGACTAATAGCACAGACGCTATGGTGTATCTAAATATGGTCAGTACTTCTAATGACTCCTCTACATCAAGCTCTGCTGCTAAGCCTAATCCTAGATCTTCATCCCATAGCCAGTGACCAATGACGTCAACGCCTCGATAGTCACGATAACCTTCAATATTTTTTCCTGACTTGCCTTGACTAATGCTGCTAGCCATTAAAGTTAACGGCCAATCATTGTTTTGTACTGTCTTACCGGGCACATTAAGTAAGTTTTTACCGGGATCTGAAATGCTAATGTTTAGTGAAGAGTTTGTACTTTCAGGCAAATAACCTATTTTTCTTAAATCGTCTTCAAAACGAATATTCGATAACAAGAGTCCATTCCTATCGATGGCATAAGTTTCTCCACTTCTGCCAATAAAGCCAGCAGATAAAATGGAGGAAAACACACCGTCAAAATTAATGCGTTTAGTGATTACGGCAATAACCTCGCCTTTAGCATCAATTACGGGGGCAGCAAAGAACATTGTTGGTGGTTTAAGTGATTCGTAGCCCGTATTGCTGTCCTCTAAGTAAACATCTGAACGTATTGGCGGTATAAATATACTCTTGCCTTCAAAGACTTGTTTAAGCCGTTCAGGTTGAGCTTGATATATAATATTCTCCGTACCTATATTGTTGTCACGCATTGACGACAAGCTAACTTTATTTGGGGAAATAACAAAAAAACCTACATCTTCTTGGGTGCCTTTTTGTTCTTGGAAAAACTTACGAATTTGCGATTGAATAGGGGCTTGTTGCAGCGCTTGTTGGTTTTCAGGAATAACTAGTAGTCTTTTGACTAAATCAACTAATTCTTTATTTTTACCGACTTGCTCAAGACCTTGAAGTTCATATCTTTTCCATGTTTGTAGTCGTTGATGAGTTGTTGTCAGCAATGTTTCTAAACTGTAATCAATTGATTCAAATTGACGTTTCTCTGCATAGTTTTCTACCAAATATGTGATAACAACAAGCAGAATAGACAACACAATCAACCCAGAAACAACCTTCATTTTGAAACTGGTTGAGCTGAATCTCGCGACAAGCTCTTCTTCATTGGTTTTTAATACCAAAGAACTGATCAAAAAGCCCAGCATCACTAATCCACCAACAACGCCAAGAACAAGCCAGATAAGATCCGATAATTCATAGCCTGTCCTAATGCTATTGTCCAATGCTTGGTTGCGTGAGGATAACCAATCATTGTTTGAGTTCATCAAATCACTGGCTTTGATCGAGTCTAAACCTTTGATCAAAATACTGTGGAGAACCTGTTTGTGCTTACTGGTGTATAAGTGCAGTGAAGATGGAAAAACAGCATCTTCATCAATAGCACGAAGCTCTTCTATATTCTTTTGCCTTATCAAATCTTCAACAACAATTTGAGCATCTAACAGCGCATCAACCTTGCTACTAAGTAATAACTTTATTGAGTGCTCGATACCTGTTGTTTCGACTATATTGATATCAGGATAAAGTGCTTTGACTTTATCAATTGTTGTGTAACCAGATGAAATGGCGACAGTGGCATTAGTTAAATCTGTGTTCGATTGAAATTGAGTGTTCCGAGTTTTTACATAAAATAGTTCTCTCACCATAAAATAAGGTGAAGAAAAATAGCCATATTCTTCGCGATCTTCTTTATAGTAGGCGTCTGGCAGTAGGTCAATTTCACCTGCATTAAATTGCTCGAGTAAATATTCCCAGCTGCCTGTTACAAATTCTACTTGTAGGCCAGATTTGGCTACGATCTGACTAAGAATTTCACCACTTAAACCACCGGGCATATTATTGTCTTGCATAAATAATATAGGTGGCCAATGTTCTATACCGATCACAACTTTATTATTTGCTATCCAATTTAGTTCCTCAGTAGTAAAAGCAAGGGGGTTATTTTCAACAGGCTCCGTTCTATTATACTGCCCAAGCTTTTCTACCTGCCGGATATATTCCATTAGTAATGACATATATGCCGTTTTATTCTGTCGATATTCATTACTATTAATAATGTTCATCGCAGTTTCTTTATGATTCCGCTTAACAGCTAGTATTGCCTCAACCTCAAGAGATACAAGAGTGTTATTGACCTCATTAAGCTGTGAAAGTAGCTCAGTATCTACCCCTTGTTTTTTTTCCAATAAGGCATCGATTAATTGAGTAATCTTTGGCTCATATTCGTTATACCTATCAAGCCATTTTTGATCACCTGAAAAGGCGTAACTTAAAACCGAAGAGGTTAATATTTCGTCGTAATATCTCAGCTCAATGGCCAATTCTTGTAGCTGTTTTAAAGATAGCTTGCTGACCTGTTCGCTTTGATCATTTGTTGACGAGTGTTGAGCCAAGCTCTGCGTTGAAAGCGAAGCAAAAAGAAACAGAGTAGTCAGTAAAATTATGTTGAAATAAACTTTAATTTTTGAGGTCATAATAGCTCTTATAGAGGGATTCTATAAATTCAATTCATATAAATTAGCATAAGTAACACATGCGTAATTTTTGTAATTTTTTTGTTAAATAAGATATTAATACAATAAGCTTCATTTGTCTGGTCAATTCAGAGAGCAATCATATCGTTGGCGAAATAGAGTTAGTGTGATTTGTGTAGAATACAGCCGCTTTACGACTGCTTTTTCATTCAGTAATAATTAACCGAGCAGTGCCAAGTTATCATTTTGGTACACTAATTACCGCCAGCTAAATCGATAAAAGATCCTGTTACATAAGACGCTTCGTCTGACAGTAACCATACAATTGCATGGGCTACTTCTTCAGGTGTTCCGCCGCGTTGCAATGGAATGTTAGGTGACAATCGGTCAACTCTGCCAGGTTCACCACCATCGGCATGAATATCAGTATAAATACAGCCAGGTCTAACCCCATTCACGCGAATACCTTGTGCCGCTACTTCTTTTGATAAGCCAATGGTCAAGGTATCCATTGCCCCTTTTGACGTGGCATAGTCGATGTATTCAAATGGGCTTCCTGTTTTTGAGGCTGCGGAAGAGACATTAACAATGGCGCACCCTTTGCCCATTGACCTTATCGCTGCCTTACAACAGATAAAGCAGCTTGTTGTGTTTGTAATCAACACATCATTAAATCGTTCAGTGTCTATTTCTAATAATGAAGCTTGCTGGCGTAGTATGCCGGCGTTGTTCACTAAATGTGTCACTGGTCCTAATGTAGTTTGAACGGCTTCAAACAGCGCGGTTACATCTGCTTCGTTTGATACATCTGCTTGGTACGAAAACGCTTGCCCACCAAGTTCTCTAATCTCTTGTACCACAAGATCTGCTTGGACTTTATTTGATTTGTAATTGACACAAACTGCATACCCATTTTTTGCGAGTAGTTTACAGGTGGCAGCGCCTATACCTCTACTACCGCCAGTGACGATTACGACTTTATTCATGTTATTCCCTTTGTGGCCATTGGATTTGGCATGAGATCATACGTTAATAATTATCTGTGGAGAGGTTAGGACGTTATACGAAATTTTATGTTTCTTAAATACCTTATTTGACTTTATAGCATCTAATTATCAATCAGCCCGTTAAAAAACGGGCTGAACTGTGTTCGGATTTTTACTAGTTATAGCCCAACACAAAGCAATCCTCATCTAACTCTGATGGTAACTTCTTGAATGTTAATGACTCTGCTTTTTCATTATTTTTATCATAAAGAAACGTAATATCTTCATGTTCAGTGTTCTCTACATATTCGTTTAGATTGATGGACATGTCTTTCATAAAACGTTCCTATGGATAAAATAATAAGTTTGGAATAGAGCTATTGAGCTAAACGCTTAAATAACGCTTCAAATTTATCGAGTGCCTCGTTTAATACTTCATTTTCAATAGTCAAAGCGGGTAAGAAACGAATGACGTTTCCATAAAAACCACAGGCAAGTAAAATGAGCCCAGCATCTTTTGCGTTGGCAATAATCTCTTGAGTTAATGTGGTGTTCGGTTGCTCGGCATCGCCATTTTCAACGAGCTCCAATGCGATCATTGAGCCTTGATTTCTAACGTCAAGGACTAGCTCAGGGTAGTCTTGTTTAAGCGCCATTAATCGTTGATTGAACTTTTCACCAATATCATTCGAACGTGTTACTAGATTCTCTTCTTCAATTACCTCAAGCACTGCTAATGCTGCCGCGCAAGCAACAGGAGAGCCGCCATAAGTGCCTCCTAGACCACCTGGATTAGGCGCGTCCATTACATCAGCTTTACCCACTACTGCTGCAATGGGAAAACCGCCAGCAATACCTTTTGCCATGGTAATTAAATCGGGTTCTACACCTGAATATTCAAAACTAAACATCTTACCGGTACGTGCAAAGCCTGTTTGAATTTCATCAGCAATCAAAATGATGCCGTGTTGATCACATAAGGCTCGCAATGCTTGTAAGAATTCAGCTGGCGCTTGATAAAAACCACCCTCACCTTGCACTGGCTCTACGATAATGGCTGCAGTATCTTCAGGGGCAATATCAACCTTAAATAGATTTTCTAATGCTCTAAGAGATTGTTTAACCGTGATGCCGTGAGCTGCAATAGGGAACGGGGCATGGAAAATATCTCCTGCAAATGGGCCGAACAAATTTTTGTACGGTGTAATTTTCCCGGTTAATGCCATGGTTAAGTTAGTGCGGCCATGAAAGCCACCATTAAACGCAACAACACCGCGTCGTCCGGTTTTCGCTCTTGCTATTTTTACGCAATTCTCGACCGCTTCCGCGCCAGTAGACACAAAAATGGCCTTTTTCTCTGAATCCCCGGGGGCAATGGCTGTTAACTTTTCAGCGAGCTCAACGCCAACTTCATATGGGTTGACCATAATGCAAGTATGACTAAATTTTTCAATTTGCGCTTTTACCGCAGCAACAACTTTTGGGTGGCTATGACCGGTATTACACACCGCAATACCTGTACCTAAATCGATGTAGCGGTTGCCTTCAACGTCCCATACTTCTGAATTTATCGCCTTCTCAACATAAACGGGATATACGTTGCCTTGGCCACGTGCAATCACGTTATTTTTTCTATTTTGTAAGTCTTGATTTGTTGTCATGTGCTAATTCTCTTTATAACAGCAGTATTTCCTGCCGATGTTTAACTGTTTTACTGGCAAGTAACTTAGATGCCACCCATACAGAGATATTTGATTTCCATGTAGTCATCTAAGCCGTATTTAGAGCCTTCTCGGCCATTACCTGATTGCTTAACACCGCCAAAAGGGGCCGCGGCATTAGAAATAATGCCCTCATTTACACCAACCATGCCGAAGTCTAGTGCTTCAGAAACACGCCAAACTCGGCCAATATCTCTTGAATAGAAGTAAGCAGCTAAGCCATATTCTGTGTCGTTAGCCATTGAGATAACGTCTTCTTCGTTTTCAAAGGCAATAATGGGAGAAACTGGGCCAAATATTTCGTTTTTAGCAATTGGCATCTCATTTGATACATTGGTCAAAATGGTTGGCTGATAAAAATGACTACCGTTATTATCGACTTGACCACCTACGGCAATTTTCGCGCCTTGTGCTACAGAGTCTTTAACTAGCTGTTCCACATCGGCTACCGCTTTTTCTGATATCATTGGGCCAATGGCAACACCATCGGATAAACCGTTGCCTATTTGAAGTTGCTGCACTGCTTGGCTGAATTTTTCGGTAAATTCATCAAGAACGCCTGATTGAACAAAAATGCGGTTAGTACAAACACATGTTTGACCGGCGTTACGGTATTTTGATACCAGAGCCCCTTGAATGGCAGCATCAACATCTGCATCATCAAAGACAATGAACGGTGCATTTCCACCTAATTCCATTGACACTTTTTTAACGGTGGTTGCACATTGCGCAATCAACTTTTTACCAATGCCAGTCGATCCGGTGAAGGTAAATTTGGCAATATCAGGGTGTTGGGTTAATACTTTACCGATCCCTTGAGCATCGTTTCCAACTACAATATTAAAGACCCCAGCAGGTATGCCTGCGCGTTCAGCTAATTCAGCCATAGCAAGGGCTGACAATGGTGTTTGTGATGCGGGGCGGCCAATAAAGGTACAACCTGCAGCTAATGCCGCTGCGGCTTTTCGAGCGATCATGGCATTAGGAAAATTCCAAGGTGTGATCGATGCAACCACGCCAACGGGTTGCTTGATCACAACAATGCGTTTATCGCTTGTTAGCGCCGGAATGGTATCACCATAAGCTCGTTTCCCTTCTTCTGCAAACCACTCAATATATGCCGCACCATAGGCAATCTCACCTTTGGCTTCGGCTAAAGGTTTACCTTGCTCTAGCGTCAACAGCGTGGCTAAATCATCTTGATGTGCCATCATTAAATCAAACCATTTACGCATAAGCCCTGCGCGTTGTCCTGCCGGCGTGGCAGCCCACATTTTAAGCGCACTTTTAGCTGCTTTAACGGCTAAGTTGGTTTCTTGAATTGAAGCATCTGATACTTCTGCAACAACTTCTCCGGTGGCGGGATTTGTTACTTTTAATAATTTCTCACTCGCATGCCAGCTACCATTAATGTATGAATGGCAACGCAATAACGTAGGATCATTTAGCTTGTACATGTTGACTCTCGAATTCATAAAGATGTACTTATTGAAACTCATTTAAAAGTTTAGTTAAATACAAAACTATCAACCATTAGTTTGAGAACAATCAAACCAAATGAATTTTAAGAATATTGCTCAAAAACAAATTACTGAGTACGAACTGAAATTACTTAGAGTATTTATGGCTGTTGTTGAGCATGGCGGCTTTTCTAGTGCTGCTACAATATTGGGAATCACGCGATCAACCATTAGTATTCATATGGCTAATCTTGAAACTCGACTGGGTTACCGATTATGTAATCGCGGACGTTCTGGTTTTTCTTTAACCGAGCAAGGCCGAGAGGTATATGGCGCAACGCAAAAATTGTTAGACTCTTTCGATGATTTTTCTAAATTCATTAATACACTAGGTCATGAGTTAAATGGAGAGCTTGTTCTTCTATGTGCTGATCAATTAGACAGTGCAAAGCAAAAGCGACTAGGTCAAGTGATTCAAAAAATTCATGACCAATGCCCCAATTTAAACCTTGTGCTCGATGGTGGTTCGATAGAGTACATTGAGAAGCAATTGCTCAATGAAAAAGCACATGCTGGTTTGTATCCCTGCTACCACAGCTTAGATGGCTTGGAATATAGCTCGGTCTTTTCAGAAGCGATTTATTTATGTTGCAGTGAAGAGCATGAGTTTTTTAAACTCACAGACACGCAGTTAACGGATGAAATGTTAGCCAAAGCATACGCTGTTCACCCAGGTATAGAAATTGACAGTAAAGGCAAAGAGCAATTGAATAGGCTGAATCTATCGGCTAAATCTTATCAATTTGACACCCGTAAAGCGATGGTGCTCTCAGGGCGCTATATTGGTTATCTGCCACAAAGCTATATTCAGCAAGAGTTAAATCAGGGCAGTATTAGAATTATCAAACCCAGCGAATGCAGTTACAACTTTGAACTGTCATTAGTGAACAAAAAAGTGTCAAGAGAGCCCCAAAAATTGGCCGTAATTAAACAAGCCTTTGAAGCTGTGTTTGTTTCATACTAGAAAAAGCACCTACCCTACAGCAAGTGCTTTTGAGAGACTTTTAGAGAAGAGTTTTATCGACGCACACAGCCCGGAAAGCTACATAGCATTTCAAAGATCAAGTTTGCCGCTAAGAGTGAGGTGTTGCCGCTGGTATCATATGGTGGGGAAACTTCAACTAAATCAGCACCAATTAGGTTGGTGCCATACATTCCTCTTATGATTTCTAGTGCTTGCGGTGTTGTTAAACCGGCAGGTTCGGGTGTACCTGTTCCTGGCGCATACGCGGGATCAATACCGTCAATATCAAACGTTAAATAAGTCGGCAATTCTTCGCCGATAATTTCTCGAACCACTGTCATAAGTGGTGCCAATGACTTTAACCAACACTCTTCCGCTTGAACGACTCTTACGCCTCTATCGATTGCCCATTGGAAATCGTCTGAGCTATATCCGGTCGCACGTTGGCCAATTTGAATCATTCTAGCTGGATCAACTAAACCTTCTTCTATGGCGCGTCTGAAAATAGTGCCATGACATTCTTTTTCACCGAACATAGCATCATTAATGTCTGCATGAGCATCGACATGCACCAAAGCCATTTTTCCGTGTTTCTTATGCAGAGCGCGTAAGATTGGTAGACTGATGGTGTGATCGCCACCAACCGTGACTGGTTTGATATTACAAGCCATAACCCTATCGTAATGCGCTTCAATGATGCGAATAGACTCCGCTAAATTAAAGGTATTGATTGCCACATCACCAATATCAGCTACTTGAAAGCTATCAAAAGGTGCTGCCTTGGTGTACATGCCATATGGGCGAACCAGCACTGATTCTGAGCGTACTGCGCGAGGGCCAAAACGTGTACCACTGCGATTACTCGCTCCAATATCTAAAGGTACACCAATGATACCAATATCTATATCATTGCTAATGTCACTGTCAGGTAATCGAAACATGGTACCAGGGCCACCAAAACGGGGCATTTCATTACCGCCCAGTTGTTGGTTAAATTGATTATCTTTCATCACGTAAATCCTTAAAATTATTCAATCAATCGACTTAACTTATTTAGAATAAAAAGGTCTTACCGCTAAGTTATGGGTTTTGAGATGGATGTACATTGGCTTCCAACGGATGAATTGACACTTCAAGTAGGTGTTGCTTATCTAGATTCTGAAGTGACCAAAGCGCCAAATACAGCTGATTTAAGAGATATAAGTGCAGATCCAAGCGTTAATGATGCTGCCAATGATAATGGTTTTGGCTTTGTTGATGCTTTAGCTGCTCCACTTGAGAGTGGTGCCTTGTTGTCACAAGCACCAGAGTGGAGTTATAACGCATTAATTGCATACGATATGCCACTTGGAAATGACTTATATTTGAAGTTCCAAACGAGCTATAGTTGGGCAGATATACAGTTCGCACAGCTTGCTGATGATAATGCAAAATATGGTTCAGTGAGTTCGTTAGATGGAGTGATTTCATTGTCATCTGATGAAGACAATTGGAAGGTGTCTTTATGGGCTAGAAACCTACAAGATAAAGACGCAGAAACCTATTCATTTACCGGATTTGCAGGCCGAACGGTATATCACCAAAAGCCAATGACCGTTGGTGTTAGCTTTAGATATGATTACTTTTAATTAATACTCCCGCAAAGCGGTCGTGTCACAAGTATGAGATGCGACCGCTTTATTCTTTCTTACTCATATCACGCTTTCCAATTTAACATTTCTCTCCTTGGTTTAACCTGTTCTTCCTACCCAGTCACCTAATGAATAACCGTGCATTGGTATAATTTCGACTAAGAATTTTCTAGTTCGTTGTCTTAATATGTTACGTTAGTCACCTAGTAGTCATTACCTTTAGTCGGACATTCATAGACAACCACAATATGGACGTTAAATTTTCAGATTATCGCTTTTCACGCGATCAGCTTATCTTATATAAACAAGAACAAATTATTCCGCTTAAGCATACCCAAGCTTTACTGCTGGATTTCTTCTTAGCGGCGCCTGAACAAGTGCACAGTAAAGAAGCGATCATGGATGTTGTTTGGCAAGACAAAGTCGTGTCTGAGCAAGTGGTATTTCAAACCATTAGTCAGCTTCGCGCTATTTTTGGCTCAAGTTCGATTAAAACGTTTTCTAAAAAGGGCTATCAATGGCAATTGGCATTATCTGTTGAACCTGCACCCAAAAGTGAAGTACAAAACAAAGAACTACAAAAAAGTGACGTGCCAACGGCTGAACTATCGAATGTTATTGCTGAACGTCCCACTTTGTTCAATAGCACAACATTCAAAGTGACCATTGTTATTGGCGTTATGTTGGTCATGGTGTTTTATTTAAGACAAGCGTTTACAGCAAAGGATTTGGTTAGCATACATCTCGTACAAAGTGCTGAGGCTTTAAGTAGTCAGCATCAAGCGATAGCAAATTTGGCAAAACAACAGGTGCTAGAAGAAAAATTTAGTATCGAGAAAATAACGGGAGAGAATTCATCTAGGCAATACTTTGCTGCTCCTCTTCTTGCTTGGCAGCAATCAAAAATTCCTGATAAAAACTGGCTGTTGTGGACAGATATTTTTAGACCTGCTGAAGGTGCGTTCTTAAATTACGGCATATCAAACGGTAGTATTTATTGGCAAGGCTACGTCTATGCTGAAACAGAGCAGCAACTGACAGAGAAACTATCAACACGACTAATTCAGTTAGAGCAGCTAGGTCTGTTCTCTCCGACAAGTTCTACGCTAGACATCAATACACTGAATGCCATGATCAAAATGGCCCCTGATGATGCGGATTTATTAATTTTGTTAGCAAAATACTACCTAGACCTTAAGCAGTATGATGTTGCGATCACCTATGCACAAAAGCTCGCCAACTTATCAACTTCATTTGAACATAGCCCTTATCGGGCGCAAGCGCAGTGGTTAATGGCGGAGGTTTACAACAAACGTCATAAATATTTGATGGCGAATAATGCGTTGAAAAACATGGCGGTAACATTAGAAAATACGTCGCTATGGTCATTACATTTTGAATATATAAAGGCCAGTGCATGGCTGGCGTATCGTCAGCACAACATTGACACCATGTTTGATGTATTGAACCAAGGTATGGAATTTGGTCAAAACCAAGCAGATGTATTGACCCAGTTTGAATTACATATTTTGTACTCTATTTTGGCCAAAAAAGGCGGTGATGATCATCAAAAATATGCTCACCTTAATGAAGCGCAAGCCTTATTGCTTGAGCACAATCTCGATCAGTCAAATTTTGCCGTCGTTTATTATCATTTCGCTATTTTTAATCAAGACCTCAGCAATGCCGTGCCTTATTTTGAGAAGATCGTAAAGCTACCTAGAACCATTAACAATGGGTGGATAATTGATCATGCGACCGAGTTGTTAATTGATCAGTACATAGCGCGACAAGATTTTGAGCTTGCCTTGTCACTATTGAGTGAACAAATCGGTTCGGCCAAATACATGTTATCGATGGCTAGGATTTATGAAGCGCAGCAGGAACCTCATAGAGCCCGCGCGCATTTTGAAAAAGCGTTTGAGTTGGCGCGCCTACAATATGAAGTCCATATTGGTATCGACTCAGCCTTGATGTTGTATCAACTCAGCGCTACGCAGCCAGAAAAACAAGCTGAATATTTAGATTACTTAAAGCGTAACGCTAATGAAACTTGGCTAAGTGAACAAATGGATAAACTAGCGCTTAAGTAGTTTTGTATTGAGTGAGCGTTAGGTTCATTACTGTTTTCCAACGCTCTATTGTCAACAAAAAACGGCTATTCCTTACAAGTCATCATTAGAAGTATTGCAACTCAAACCAATCCAACATCACGTAATTGTGATCTGCGCCTCGAATTTGAATCGGTTCATTTCCTGCTTTAAGTTGAGCGGCGACAGTAACTTCTGAAAACTCTCTAGCGCCCGACAGCGTCACTGTTGCGATCAAGCTTTTTCCTTGCCAAAACTCAATGACAGCGCCTTGGTGTCCACGAACATTCATTTTTAGCTGGGCAGTACCTGAACGTTCACTGTTCAATTCATAAGATAACCATGCTGGGCTATAAGGAAACATCCCCGGCGGATAATGACCATCATTTGAAGACAAGAACACGCTTTGTTGCTCTTCCTTACTGATCACTTCAGCTTTGTGATGTTGATGATAAAACTCCGCCTGAATGCGCTCGCCCACGTTAAACACAGCCTGTTGCCCAACATACACTTCGCTACTTGGTTGGCTTTCACCAATGGCGTTGTTGGCAAACACTTGATAACTCGCAAGCCCTTTACTAGGTAGCGTGTCTAGGTATTCACTTTTCTTAATATTGTCTGCGAGTTTGGTCATTTCTCGACTTAGCGTTCCGTTCACATCAAGGTAGCTACGATAGACGGTATAAGTCACATCTTCATTTTTCGATGGTGACCACGATACTTTCACTTGCTTATCACTGATTAAATCGGCTCTAAGACTTCGTACTCTTAACGGCAGCTTTTTCAGTTGTAGATGCGATGCTTCTGTTTGCTGTTGTGCTTTCGCCAAGTCGCTCATAAAATGCTGTGTTTGCTTGGTGACCGCAGGTGTTTCATTTGAGTCAAGCACTAAGCGAAAACCCTCAATACTGCCAACAAAAACCATGTCATTCTTCATATGTTGAGGGTGAGGCAACCAATGCCAAGCGCCACCCGCAACGACATAGGTTGAACATTGTGAAGATTGGCTTTTACTGGTTTCACTGCAAGTTTGTGTTATTTCACGCACATTGCCCATCATGTCGTATAGCCCCAAGCTGTTTGGTCGATACATGCCTACCACCGTGTGATAGGTAGCGCCGTCATTACAATTAGCGCCAAAGCGATGGCGATAACCATGATGCTGTTTCAATCCTGCGTTGTGGGCAAAGTCGTCGGTGTTTTCATAGTCACAAATATCACTGTGGTTTAAATCATCACCAAAAGCGAAACGGCTGGTTTGGCCTGCCGATGCCGCCAGTTTCCACTCATTGAATTTAGCCAAACGGTAAGGTTTTTGGGTTATTTTAGCCAGCCAGTCAGCGTAAGCCATGGCATCGGTTGCGCCGAGGCAAACCACCGGACGAAAAGGCTCATTGGTTAAGTCTGGGTTATTCCATGTCCCGTGTTTTTTATTGGGCGTATGTTTCTCGTTATAAAGGTGACACTCGCCCTTTACCTGGTAGCCTGTTGCATTGGCAAAGCGCGTAAATTCGGCCACAGTAACTTCATACTTACTCATGTGAATATCAATGCTTTGTGTTTGATCAACTAGAGGGACTAATACCGGCTCTATCGGCTTGGTACTCGCATAAGCATGACTCGCACTGACTAGCGCTGCCAATAAAGCGAATGACTTCTTCATAATATGTCCTTATTAAATTTATTATTAAAGTAATGGGCAAATACTATGAAAGAGGCCGAAATGAAGTCTTAATTAAATTCTATTTGGCCGTGATATAGAAAAAAAATAGAAAATTGAGTGATGATAAGCACTCCTGTTGTATCAGCTTATCGTTAGAGTTACGTTGGTTAGTGATAGAGTTGTTTTTGCTTAACAGGTGGTTAAGAGCGACCTACGAACATTCATGCAGCCTCAACTTCCCTCATTTGTTACTACTAATTGGGCTTAACGCTACAGATAAGTTTCGTCCCCATACATAGTCATAACTTTGCGTATTTTTAACTAAATTCATTTTTATGAAATATTATGAGTTTTTGGTAGTTTAATGGGAAGTCAGTAGACGGAAATTAATGAAATGTCTACATAATATACTGTTATGTTTAAAGGGATTTACATCATGTTATGGCACGTATCTTTCTGGCTATTAGTTGCAATAATAGTTCTACCATTACCGTTTAAGATTTATGAATATGCTACAGGTAAGGACAAAAGCCTATTGGCGTAAAAATAGAAGAAATGTCTAATGCACTTTTTACGGCTGTTGGATTAATTGCTTTCCATGGTTACCTATATGATCAGGTTTATCTTTTTCCACGCTTTTGGATTACTTGGTTAGTAATCTCCGTGGTATGGTCTGTCAGTGCAATTTTTTGGTCACCTAAACTAGCATACGCAACTGAAGTAATGAGTAAGACTAAAATGCGTATATTTGCGGGTATTGGTTTGGTTTTATATTCACCATTATTTTTGGCAGTCTACTTTTACGCAATTTAAACATAACAAGAAAATAAACAAGGACACGGAACAGTTGGCTACGTTTCGCTTTGAACTTGCACCACTTTGGTAGACAATATTAGCCAACCATTACTTAGCCCCTTATTTGGGCGTTAACTTCAAAGTGATCACCTTTCAGTGATCGCCAAAGTTATCTCTAGTTCATTGTCTTATTTTTCAATTTTAACTGTGCAATTAATGCGTGTGTCATTGGTATTGCCGAAATAGGATTTTGTCCTGTGATCAGTTGACCATCTACCACTACATGTTCTTCGCCTTTTGCCGCTGATGAATAAATACCGCCCAGCGCATCGATTTTATCCTCTAACAAAAACGGGTAGTTATTTCGTGCCCAGCGCCCTTCTTCGCTGTTCGCTTTGGCTGTTAATTTACGGCCTGTGATTAGTCGTTTTCCATTAGACAATTTCACGTTAATTAATGCGACGGGGCCGTGACAGTCGGCGGAAATTAAACCGCCGTTCTCATATATTTCACGGGTAATGCGTTGGGCTTGTGTATTGTCAGCAAGATCAAACATTGGGCCCGCACCGCCAGTAAAATAAATGGCTAGCTATTCCCAGCCAACTGCATGAAAGCTAACGAGCTCTTAAATGTGAAAAACAGGGCTATTGCACCAAGTAACATTGAATGGGGCCAATCTTACTCAGTGCAATAACTCTGGGGAGCTGTTATCTCGCTTGGTTGTTTTTTCCTATACCTAGTATCCATGCAATAGCTGGGATCAAAATCAAGGCGCCTAGCATGTTAAAAATAAACATAAACGTCAGCAGTAATCCCATATCCGCTTGGAATTTGATTGGAGAGAACACCCAAGTTGCGACACTGATGGCTAACGTCATTCCGGTGAAAGCTACCGCTTTACCTGTTTGGTTCAATGCGTAAAGGTAAGTTAGGTACAGTGATTTACCCATGCCCAATGCTTCTTTCACTTTCGAGAAAATGTAAATACCGTAATCGACACCAATACCAACGCCTAATGCGATTACGGGTAAAGTGGCTACCTTCACGCCTATGCCCAATAACGCCATTAAGCCTTGACTCAAAAAAGAGGTCAGCAGTAGTGGAATGATGATACTGATCACTGTTCTAATCGATCTAAAGGTCAACAAACATAAGGCGACAACAACGGAATACACCCAAATCAACATTTCTGTTTGAGCTTCTTCTATCACCATGTTGGTGGCTGCTTCAATTCCGGCATTGCCTGCGGCCATTAAAAATTCGACACCATCAGGTTGAAATTGTGATTTAAAAGCATCTACACCTGCGACGACACGTTGCAGGGTTTCTGCTTTGTGATCGTTAAGAAAAACCAGTACTGGCGCCATAGAGCAATCTTGATTGATCAAGCCCGGTGGTGTTTTTGCTAATGAAGCATTGGTGATGAACTGATTTCGGCTTAGGCCATACCATTTCAGGGCACCTTCATTCATACCAAAAACGCCAAACTTGGAGATATCTGTAATCGATCTTACGTCTTGCACGCCATCAATGTTCTTTAAGTGCCACTGCAGTTGATCAAGCCACACTAAGTTTTGGTATTGAATACACTGCTCCGGTGCTGTTTTTGCCATCACCACAAATACATCCGTACTGGTGCTGTAGTTGTCAACAATATAGGCATTATCGAGGTTATAACGAGAGTCAGGGCGAAGCTCGGGCGCACCAGCATCCAAATCCCCTATTTTCATAAACTGTGAAAAATAAATACCTATAGCAAATAAAACGGCGCCTGCAATCAAAGCAATTTTTGCTTGTGGCGGTTTGGCGAAATTAGCAAATAAGCGTTCGACGATGCTGATACTTTGCAATGAATTACGGGCATAGCAGACACTTTTTTCAGAAACGCCGATGTATGACATCACGATAGGCAGCGCAACTAAATTGGTAATAATAATGACCGCGACGCCGATACTGGCAGCAATGGCAAGCTCTTGTATTACGCCGATATCAATCACCATTAAGGTGGTAAACCCAATCGCATCACTGATCAGTGCGGTAATTCCGGCAAGGTATAATGAACGAAATGCTAACTTCGCCGCGTTTAGCTTATCGGCCCCCGTGACCACATGATTGATAACGGAGTTAATGATTTGCACGCCGTGACTCACCCCTATAGCGAACACTAAAAAGGGCACCAGCATTGAATACGGATTGACACCATAACCCAGTAAATTCAAGATGCCGAGCTGACAAAAGACCGCTAAAATTGAAAAGGTCAACACCGCAAAGGTGCTTCGGATACAGCGAGAGTATAAGTACAGCAAGGCAAATGTGATGAGTACGGCTAACCCAAAGAAGGCAACCACTTTCATCGCGCCATCAATTAAGTCGCCGATCACCTTGGCAAAACCAACAATTTTCACGTCAATGTCATCACTAACAAATTGATCGCGAATACGCTGTTCTAACTGCGTCGATAGTTCACGGTAATCAAGGGGTAATCCAGTTTCAGGGTTAATGTCTTGCAATGGCGCAAGGATTATGGCGGATTTCAAGTTGTTGCCAACCAAAATGCCAATTTGCCCCGACTTAAAAATATTGGTTTTAACCTGCTCTATCATTTCACTGGAGCCGTCGTAACCATCAGGGATCACCGCGCCCCCGACAAAGCCTTCTTCGGTTACCTCTGCCCATCGAACATTTGGTGTCCAAATTGATTTGAGCGCGTCTCGGTTGATGCCGGGGATAAAAAAGGTTTCATCGGTTGCTTTTTTAAGGACCTCCTGAAACTCTGCATTAAATATATCGTCATGCTTACTTTCAATGACAATACGCACGACATTACCTAGATCTGCCAGTTCCTTTTGGTATTCCAAAAAGTTACTGACGTATTCATGCTGACCAGGGATCATTTTAGTAAAACTGGCTTCTGGCTTGATTAATGTCGCTTGGTAAGTCAGAAAAATCATTAAAGCAGAAATAACTGCCATCAATAATGCGCGGTGATTAAAAACAAAGCGTTCAATATATTGTTCTAGTTTTGATGGTGTATTTGACATGCGTGTACCTTAGGGAAATTGCCATGCGACTAGCCCGAATTGGCCCGCCAAAATAAGTGATTGTGTATGCTTGTTTTCTGTGTCTTCTTGAACAGATTGCGGTGCGATCAGCACTGAAGAAAAAGCGGCACCAGAAGGGTGTTTTTGAATACTAAATGGCTTTGTCTGTGCTAAAGGTAATTTCACCACAATACCGCCATGTCCTACTAAGTATGCATCACCTTGATCGGATACTACGCCGCCGAGTATGCTGGCGCTGATGTTTAAGTCGACTAAAGACCATGTATTGCCGCCATTGTTGGAGGTCATGACATTTCCTTGCAAGCCATAGGCGACCAAATTATTTGAATTTTCTTGTCCGGTAATACCAAAAATACTGCCGCTGTATGGCAATTCCATGAGCTGCCAAGACTTGCCATTGTTGGTTGATATGAAACCTAAGCCGCTTTCACCGACAATATAGAGGGTACCGTTGTGATAGTGGATCGCATTCAAATGCAACTTATCTGGATTATCGAGTAAATCGTCTTGCAGTACCCAACTAACACCTAAGTCATCACTGCGCAATAAGGTGCCGTATGCGCCCACCGCAAATAAGGTATTGTTATCAGTATGAGTCACACTCAATAACGGCTTGTTGGGGCCTGAAATTTGCTCTGCCTGAGCGTCTTCTAATGAGAAAATAACTTCATCTAATTGGTACTCTAGCTCTTCAAGTTCATCTTCGTCTGCTGTTGCTTCCATTTGGCCTTGCAAGGCAAGTTGCTGTTTTTCGAGTAAGGCAATTTTAAGTCGCGTTAGCTCATACCCATCGAAAGTTTTGCGCCACGTACGCTGTGTATTTGAAGCGGTTTCTCCCTTGGTCACAACAATGGCAGCGTCTTGGCCGACAGCAACAGAGGTACCATCAGCCAACGACGTGACTGAGCTCAACATAATACTGAGCGGTACCAAGTCTTGCTGCCAGTTGTCTTTATCTTGCCAGTGAATTATATGGCCTCTTTCGCCCACAGCGAGCACAGCATTGCGATCGGGAATAATGGCTGTTGTCACACTTTTAGGTGCCAGCTTGCTTTGTATTGCTGGGTGTGACAGTAAGTCAATGTTTGCATATGCAAGACCGTTAAAGCACAAAATGACGGCGAGCAAAAGTCGGTGTTGAAGTTTATTAAAAAACATATAACTGCATTTGTTTAAAAAACGTAGCAATCATTATTAAGCAGAAATTTAGGAATTAAAGGTACTGTATGCGCCAAATAATTATCTTTACTGACGCTACATACTTTCGTTGAAATGTCATTTAACTCAGGGGCAATTTTAATAATTACGCCAACTTTTCATCATAACGTGCCAAAAGATTTTTCATGGCTACCTTCACAGCATAAATATTGTATAAATGAGAGATAAAAATACTGCTTAGTGTGCCGACTTCATCATAATAATTCCGTCGAGCAGGTTAGCGATATCGTTACAATAAGTGTGAGGGGAAGTGAATAATGCCAAATAAATATGATTTTATTATTATTGGTGGTGGCTCTGCTGGTTGCGTTTTAGCAGGACGTTTAAGTGAAGACCCTAGCGTCAGTGTTTGTCTCTTAGAGGCAGGAGGCCCTGATAAAAGTGTCTTTATTCATGCCCCATTAGGGGTTGCTGCGATGTTACCGACGAAGCACAATAATTGGGCATTTGAAACCATTCCTCAAAAAGGCCTCAATGGCCGCAAAGGGTACCAACCGCGTGGTAAAACATTAGGCGGGAGTTCCTCTACCAATGCCATGCTTTATGTGCGCGGCTCTCATTATGACTATGATCAGTGGGCAGCATTAGGAAACGATGGGTGGAGTGCAGATGAAGTGCTACCTTACTTTAAAAAAGCTGAACACAATGAGCGGATCAAGAATGAATACCATGGTCAATCTGGGCCACTTAATGTCTCAGACCCCTCAGATGCCAGCACCTTAAACGAAATGTTTTTGCAGTCTTGTGAGCAACAAGGCATTCAACGCAATGATGATTATAACGGGGAGACTCAAGATGGCTGCTTTATCTATCAACGTACCATTAAAAACGGTGAACGTTTTAGCGCAGCAAAAGCGTACTTAACGCCAAACTTGTCACGTCCTAACTTGACGGTGATTACCCATGCTCTGACCGAGAAAGTGCTTATTGAGAACAAAAAAGCGGTTGGTGTTCGTTTTAGCGTTAAAGGTAATGTGCAAGAAGTTTATGCGAATAAAGAAGTGCTATTAAGTGCAGGCGCATTTGGCTCTCCGCAAATACTTATGCTTTCAGGTATCGGTGCTAAGCAACACCTACATGAGCATAATATTGACGTGAAGCTTGACCTACCTGGCGTCGGTCAAAACCTACAAGATCACATAGATTATGTGCAAACTTTTAAAGTGAAAGCACAGGAAGACACTTTTGGTATCAGCCTTCAAGGCAGTACTAAAATGCTCAAAGAAATTTGGTCATGGAAAAACAGTCGTACAGGGAAAGTCACGAGTTCAATTGCTGAGTCAGGCGCTTTTTACAAAACCCATGAACACGCGCCATCTGCGGACGTTCAATTAGTGTGGGTCGCCGGTATAGTTGATAACCACGCTAGAACTTTTAATATGGGCCACGGTTACAGCTGTCACATCACCTTGCTGCGACCGGAAAGCCGCGGCGAAGTGAAATTACGCAGCAGCAATCCACAAGATTCTCTGGACATTGATCCGGCCTTTTTTGAAGACGAACGTGATATGGCGGTGATGATAGCGGGCGCAAAACGTATGCAGCGAGTATTGGAAGGTAAGCCGTTCGATGGTGTTCGCGGCAAAATGCTTTATCCAGTAAATCCAAAAAATAAAAGCGAGTTTGAGCAAGACATTCGTAATCGCGCAGACACTCAATATCATCCCGTAGGAACCTGCAAAATGGGTACAAAAGAAGATGAGATGGCGGTTGTCGATGCGCAACTCAAAGTCTATGGCATCGAAGGGTTGCGTGTTGTAGATGCCTCTATAATGCCTAACTTAGTCAGTGGCAATACCAATGCACCAACGATTATGATCGGCGAAAAAGCGGCAGATATGGTCAAACAAACCCATAACTTAACCTGTTAGTCTTGGTCTTTAAGCTTGGTTGGTAAGCTTCGAGGTCGTTTCTTAACTAGCAGCTTATTCGTTGAAGCGGTATGCATGTTTAAGTTGCTCGCAAGTTAAGTGTATTGCTTTAAAATCATGTCTACCGCTGCATCAGTAACCCTTTGTACTTCTTTATCATCTGGAAATGCAACGTTTTGAGTTACCTGCGGCCAAAAACAAAATGCTTTAATTACCGCCATAAACTGGGTTGCAATAAAATCAACGTGCTCCGTTTTAAATACGCCAGCGGTTGCTGCTGCCTTAAACCAACTGGTTAATGGCGATTCCTTTTTACTGAATCGGATCATCGCGTCATTAAGTAAATCTGGTGAATGTATCCCTTCTGCGATAAGTACTTTAGCGGTGGTAATAAAACCGTCAGTTTTTAGTAGTGTTATCTCATGATTTGCTAACAATGTTAATTGCTCTGCCAATGGGGTTTCACTTGAATACGGCACAGGCTCGAACGTATCTAGCAAAATGAACATTTGAGTTAAAATGGCATTAAAGAGCTGCTCTTTGCTCGAAAAATGATTATAAACCGTACGTTTAGAAACCTGTGCGCGCTTAGCAATATCGTCCATACTCGCGATTTTAAAACCCTTCAACTGAAACTCGAGAGTTGCTGCATCAACAATAGCGATACGTTTCATATCGGAACGCGTTAATTTTTTTTCATTCATTATCAAGTTCTTAGCCATGAGCTCACCATTAATACGACTTATTTTACACTAATGAGTTTACTTTTCAAAACAATACAAATAAACTACACCGTATAGTTTACTTTGTGGTTTTGTTATGAAAATACCCTTAATTGTTGTTTTTATTTTACTTATTGGAGGCAGCTTGCTAACCGTTACTTCTACAAACTCCAGCGTACTCGCTCAAGAAAAAGATAGCTCGGCATTGCATCACGGAGATGATGGAACATTTATTAATAGTGCACCTGACTTTAAAAACGACGTGAGCATTCTACCGCTATTGAAACGTTATATAACAGAAAAACGTGTTGATACCATGCCCGTCAGTGAAATCCCGTTAGCACCACTTACCGCGGAGCAGTTGCAGCAACTTCCTGAGGAGCAAGACTTCGTTATTAGGCTAGGTCATTCCAGTATGTTAATGAAACTTGCAGGGAAATTTTGGCTTATTGATCCCGTTTTTAGTGATCGCGCCTCCCCTTTTAGTTTTGCGGGGCCAAAGCGATTCCATCAGTCGCCTATTGCACTTGACTCACTGCCTGAAATTGAAGGTGTCATCATTTCCCATGATCATTATGACCATTTAGATGAAGCTTCAATCAAGTACTTATCAGACAAGGCTAAGCATTTTGTCGTACCGTTAGCCGTCGATAAGTACCTGAAAAAGTGGCAGGTAAACAAAAACCATATCCATGCATTGGACTGGTGGCAATCGATTGATATTGCTGGGGTGAGAATAACGGCAACGCCGACTCAACATTTCTCAGGCCGTGGATTGTTTGATAAAAATGAAACGTTATGGGCGTCGTATGTGATTGAGTCTGCTCGGAGTAAAATATATTTTAGTGGCGACTCAGGTTACTTCGATGGTTTTAAAGAAATTGGTGAGCGATTAGGTCCTTTTGACCTGACGATGATTGAAACAGGTGCCTATGATAAGGACTGGTCGACGATACATATGACGCCGGAAGAAAGCTTGCAAGCGCACATTGATTTAAAAGGTCGCCAGATGATGCCGGTGCACAATGGTACTTTCGATTTGGCATTTCACAGTTGGTATGAACCGTTAGAGCGTATTCACAAGTTAGCACAAGCGTCTGAGATAAGCTTATTGACACCCATCATGGGGCAGGCGATATCGGCGCGAAGTGAAAAGAATGAGACAACAACTTGGTGGCGCCAGGTTAAGTCGTAGCAGAAAAGAAAAAGCGGCGAGATGAGTGATCATCACACCGCTTTTTATCGTGACTTAATTAGTTTATTTACCAATACGACGCAGAGCAGAAGTTGAAAACGCTTTACGTTTGTTTTTCTCACCCCAAACCATAAATTTAGGCTCTTCATTACTTAACCCCGTTGTTAAGTAACGGCCAGAGTTTAAATCATGCAGTGTTTCTGCCACCATCCACGGTGTATCAACATCGTAAAACTGAACATTGTGTGCTTCAGCCATGCGCCATAATTTGCCACGACCGTCGTAATGATCAATGACAGACGCGCCCCATGTGTCTTCATCAATGTAGAAACTACGTTTTGCATAGATGTGACGAGCCCCTTCTTTTAATGTTGCTTCAACATGCCATACACGGTGCAATTCATAACGTAAGTATTCAGGGTTTAAGTGGCCCGCTTTAGCAATGTCTTCATAACTGGCTGAAGTATCCATTAACTTGTATGAGTTATAAGGAATATAAAGCTCTTTCTTGCCGATAATTTTCCAGTCGTAACGATCCGGTGCACCATTGTACATATCATAGTTATCAGAAGTTCTTAAGCCGTCAGTACCTGCTGAAGGACCGTCATACGAGACATTAGGTGCACGACGAACACGGCGTTGGCCAGAGTTATACACCCATGCTTTACGTGCCTCTGCTACCTGATCAATGGTCTCGTGTACCATCAATGCAGTACCCGTTAAACGTGAAGGAGCGGTGATCACTTGTAAGTAGTAGAATAAGATGTTGTCATCTTTTTTGGCATCACGCCCACCCACTAAAAACTCAGGCCACACCAACTGGTCATTGAGTTTCACAGGTACAAAAGAACCATCTGCTTGTGCAGGAATAGTGGTTAAAAATCGACGGGCAGAGCCGCCACGATAGCGGGTAATGTGATTCCAAATCACTTCGTTAGCGTTTGAAGGAATCGGAAACGGAATGGCGGTGTCAAAATTGGCAATACCATTGCCGCCCTGTACAAGTTCTGCGGTCGTTGCATTCTTTTTAACTTTGGCATTTATCTCATCAGCATACGTTGCAGTACGACGAGTTTGATAAATTGGCATTTGATAGTCAGGATATTTGCCGAACATCGCCAATTGGCCAGGACTTAAATTATTTCTATATTGGTCTAGGTTGGCATTGGTAATGGTAAACAAAGGCTTATCGTCGCCAAATGGGTTGTCAGGTCGGCCATCGTCAGCACTTTTTGTGGTGTTACCACTGTGCAAACCCCCTTCAAATTTTGGGATAGTCCCCGCGGCATTGCCTGCCACTTCAGCACCGATTGGTGTTAGCGTTGTGCCTAATTTAGCTGCTTCTTCTGGGCTAACTTTCGCTAATACAGTGCTGCTAAGTAGGGTCAGAGAAAGTAATCCTGTTGCTGTGATCATATTTTTCATGGTAATTCCTCTTAGTAAGACACAGACATGCTGAACGAAATAAAGTCTTTGTCTGTCATGACGTTGTGACTACCACCGGTAAACTGTGAATAGCTGATGGTGGCGCTATAATTCTGTTGATACGAAGCTTCCAAAGAAAGTCCTAAGCCTTTTTTTCCTTCGTGAAATTGTTGTCCTGGCTCAGGAGAGTAGCCGCTGACATCATGTGACCAAGCCAGCGTTGGCTTTAGTGAGATGCCAGCGAATAAATCTGAGTAATCCCACACGGCTCGCATGCGATAGCCCCATGCTGAGTCTGTAGTGAATCCATCGTCTCGACAGTCGCCAGCGATTGCACCCGCAGCGACTAAGTTGTCACAATTCACCGGGAAGCCAGCTTCCGGGTGATTAAAACCAGCGTCGAAGTCACCTAAACCAAATACAGCATTTCGACCGTAACGCTGGTCAGAATCTTCAATGCCATCGGTTAACACAACCCCTGCTTCACCTATCAAGGTCAAACGAGAGGCGCCCATCACTCGCTCAAAGAAATGTAGTGCTGTGACTTGAATTTGAGTGACGTCATACTCGTCCCAGCCGCGGGCTACTTCACCAAAACCAACAGATTTCACTCTCTCGGTAAAACGAAAAGCTGGGTTTTCAGATAAAACTGCGTTTAATATCTCAGGGCCATTGATTTGAATTGGTGTGTCAGGTTTATATGAAATTTCACCAGACAGGGCTAAACCGCCAACGTTAGTCGCAAAGCTGGCGCCGTAATATTTTAAATCTTCTGGAAATTCAATTAAGTACGCAGGGTTTAGGTCTGCAAGAGCGCCACCTGTTGGGTCTAGTGCTCGTGGTACAAATACCGTTGAAGGATCACCCGTTGCGGCTGGTACAGAAGTTCGAACCGCATTGATCATCGGAACACGAGAGTGAATGTTCATGTAATACAGGCCAAACTCTGTATCGTTTAATTCAGGTGCGAAATAACGCATTGCTAAACCATATTGCCCGCCATCATCTGGCTCAATATCTTTTTGGCGTTGAGCATAGAAACCGCCCGCCAAAGCTTGCTGATCTGGCACCGCAATAGTAATCGCAAAACAACCGTCAGCGGCAAAGTCAGCCCCTTGGAAAATAGTACCGCAGCCATCGATTTCCGTTTTTTCCCACTCATACTGGTAGAAAGCTTCAATTGAGAGATTTTCGGTGACACCAGCGTTCATGTACAACATGCCAACCGGTAGGATACCTTCTTTTAATTCCGCTCCTGGACGTCTTAGCGCATTGACGTCAAATGGGTTGGTGGCATTCATGCCGCCTTGGATAAAGGTGCTTTCCCCCCAGCTAATAACTTGCCGACCTAAGCGCAGATCGACAACAGACTCACCTAGCTCAAATGAACCGTAAACGTAGGCATCAAGCAGCTCAAGACCAGAAAATTTTGAAAAATCTGAAAAGTCATCGTCATTAAGTGGTGCGCCCGGTGTGTAGCCATTAGGCGAATGACCATGAGGACGAGATTCGTCTTTTAACTCTTTATCGTACCAATATTTAAAGCGAACAAAGGCACCAAAGTCATCTTTAGATAATTGTAGCTCGTGGGTACCTTTTATGATTTTTGAAAACGTTTCACCGTCTTCAAAATTTAGCGTGCCGTCGTCAGTGGTGGACGTGGCGCCGGTACCGCCATTTACGGTTGAAATATAACGTGGATCTTGTTCGTCTAAACGCCAGCTGGCACCAACAGACAATTGTGAGTTGATCGTCAATGAGATATCGTCATTTTCACCGAAATAAAACTCGGCAGCATTGCTGTTTGCACTGAGCAAAGCAACACCTATTGCCACTGAAAGCAATTTCTTGTTGTTAAGCTTTGTTGTCATTTTTCCCCCCAAAGAGATGAATGTCATTGTTTTTGTTTTTATTTTGGAAATGTTACATAGCCCAATACGAGCTATAGCTAATAACATACAGACAAATACTTTGATGAATGGTAGCTATACGTGCCAAATGATTGTCATTTCATACACAGCGAGTAGAATGAAGTTGAATCACAAGAGACGATGAAGTTATGAGTAATTATTTTTCGGTACTTAGTGGCTGGATGATCCCCATTAGCAGAGCGCTAGAAGCGTGGAATATCGACATACAAGAAGTCATAGAACAATGCGACCTAAAACCAGAAGAGTTTAAAGATCCAGAATCTCGCCTAGCGGCCGAAAAAATGTCTCAAGTGATCGAATACTGCGATAAAGTTAAAGGGCGAAAAGACTTTGCTATCGCTGTTGCCGAGCAGTTTCACCCCGGTATGTTTCATGCGCTGGGATACGCCATGATGTCGTCAGATACCTTGAAAGATGCCTATATTCGCATAGCACGATATAAACGCGTTGTGTCAAACACCTGCACCTTGTCGGTGGATACGCGTGGCAACCACGTGCACTTCATTATGGACATAGCCTATTACGAAGATTCTCAACGTCCGGTGTTAACTCAAGGCTGTATTCTGTGTTTCTTAGCAACCATGTTGCAATTTACCCGCGAAACGTTGAAAAGCGATTATAGTCCGCTTGAAATACATTTAAACTGGCCCGAACCTTCTTATGACATTAATGCCTTAAAAGAGTTTTTTAATTGTGAATTCGTTTTTGATTGTGATGAAATTAGCTTAGTGTTTGATGATGAAAGTTTGTCTAAACAATTGCCAGGCGGTAATCCGCTGATCATGCAGACCCACGAAAAAATACTCAATGACTACTTATCACGTATTGATAAAAACGACGTTGAACAGCTCGTTAAAAACCGTATTTATGAAATGCTGCCTTTAGGGACGCCTTCACAAACGGAAATTGCTTCTCAATTGGCGATGAGTCTGCGCAATTTACAACGAAAGCTAAATGAGAAAAATACCAGCTTCAGAGACATATTAGAAAATACCCGCAAGAGTTTGGCACTAGAATATATACAGCAACATCATCTAACGTTCAGCGAAATCGGCTACTTAGTCGGCTTTTCCAATATTGGTAATTTTAATCGTGCTTTCAAGCGCTGGACGGGGTGCACGCCCGGTGCTTACAGAAAAGAAAACTCAGGATTTGTTATTCCAACCTCAGACCACGAAACTAATACATTACCGAGTTAAAGACTATCAATTGGCGCAGATAAACATATTTTTTTTGGCTCGTTCACTTAATAATCCAGCAACTGACTTATCAACTCTGATATATGCTCAATCATTTCGGGGTTGAAAGTAACGATAATCTGATTGCCTGAGGTTTATTAATGGAACATTCGAAAAACGTATCTGATTTGGAAAAGCTACTGCAACAGCAAAAGTTGGCTTTTATTGAAGAACCTGCACAGAGCTACCAATCCCGTATTGATGATTTAAATACCTTATTGAGGTTGGTACTTGATAACCAAGATCGCTTAGTTGAGGCAATGAACCAAGATTTTGGCAATCGTGCCACAGACGACTCTAAAATCGGCGATATTCTTACCTGTGTCTCTGGTATTCATTACACGAAGCGACAACTGAAAAAGTGGATGAAGCCACAAAAACGCCATGTTGGGCTTTTATTTCAACCCGCAAAAGCGAGAGTTCAATACCAACCTGTAGGTGTTGTCGGTATTGTTGCTCCGTGGAACTACCCCGTATATCTAGCTATTGGCCCATTGACGGCTGCCCTTGCGGCGGGTAATCGTGCCATGATTAAAATGTCAGAATTTACCCCGAAGACAACTCAAGTATTGGCTGATCTTGTCAGTCAATATTTTGATAAAAGTAAAGTGGCCATCATCGGCGGTGATGCCCAAGTGGCAGCAACCTTTACTTCTTTGCCCTTTGATCATCTGTTTTTCACTGGCTCGACCCATGTGGGGAAATTGGTGATGAAAGCGGCAGCAGAAAACCTGGTGCCTGTAACGTTGGAGCTTGGTGGAAAATCGCCGGCGATTATTGCACCAGATATGGACATTAAAACGGCAGTCGAGCGACTTATGCTTGGTAAAACGTTAAATTCGGGGCAAACTTGTGTCGCTCCCGATTACATTTTTGTTCCCCGCGGTAAAAGCCAAGCACTAGTGATGGCATTGCAGCAATTATTCCAGCAAATGTTTCCTACGGTTGATGGTAACCGAGACTACACCAGTGTGGTTACCGATCATCAATATCAACGGTTAGTTGGTTTACTTGAGGATGCGCGAATGAAAGGGGCGCGTATAACTGAACTGTCTGCGAATCCCAATTGTCAAAAAACACGCCAATTACCTTTGACGGTTGTAGAACAGGTTAACGATGATATGACCTTGATGCAGCAGGAAATTTTTGGTCCTTTGTTGCCAATTATCGAATATGATGAGCTAGATGACGCGATTGGTTATATTCAAAAAAATGAGCGTCCGTTAGCCTTATACATTTTTAGTTTTGACAAAAAAACACAACGTCATATTCTAAATCAGACTCATTCAGGCGGTGTTTGTGTCAATGAAGCGGCTTTCCATGTCGCTGTGGAAGATTTACCGTTTGGTGGTATTGGCGCGTCTGGTATGGGTAACTATCATGGCATAGAAGGATTTAAAACGTTTTCACATGCGAAGGCGATTTTATCGCGGGGACGGATCAGCTTAACCAGCTTGTTATTCCCTCCATATGGTAAGTCACTACATAAGTTAGTGTATAAACTTTTTATAAGATAAATTTTAGGCAGGAAAAATAATGACAAATACCTCTGCACCATCATACCTAAATATTGCGGACTTTATTGAAGCGACTCTTAACAAGTTTGGTTCCAATCCCGCCTATTCTTGTTTAGGGCAAACGTTAAGTTTTAGCGAGATAGAAGAGAAATCGAGAGCGTTAGCCTGCTTTCTACAGCAACACCCTGCTTTAAGTGCTGGCGATCGTATTGCAATACAGTTACCTAATGTGACCCAATACCCAATTGCTACCTATGCCGCCTTAAGAGCTGGCTTAGTCGTGGTAAACACAAACCCACTATACACGCCGCGCGAAATGCAGCATCAGTTTAAAGACTCTGGTGCTAAGGCGTTAATGATACTGCAAGATTTACTGCCTAAATTTGATGAAATTAAAGCGGATACTAACATCGAGCTAGTTATTACAACGGCAGCGACTGACTTGCTAACTCAAGATGTATCGGCAGCGCCACAAGGATGCCAAAGTTTCAATCAAATATTGAACGATTTTGATGGTCAAAGATTAGCTGCACGTCCCGCAGTGCTAGGTAGCGAGAATTGTGCATTGCAATATACTGGCGGTACGACGGGCGTTTCAAAAGGCGCCTGCTTAAGTCATCACAATATTATCAGTAATGCTGATCAAGTCTTTGAACGCCTTGATCAAAAGTGTAGTGAAGGCCAAGAGATTTTTGTTTGTCCGTTACCGCTTTATCACATTTATGCATTTACCGTAAATATGATCATGTTTTTCTCGCGTGGTAATCTCAACGTGTTGATTCCTAATCCTCGTGATTTAGATGCTTTTGTCGGTGCAATCAAACCCTTTAAGTTCACAGGTTTTGCTGGCATAAACACCTTGTTTGTTGGACTAAGTCATCACGAGGGCTTTAAAGCACTAGATTTTTCAGCGTTAAAGTTAACTATTTCAGGTGGTACGGCGTTAACGTCGTCGGCGGTTAACATTTGGAAAGCGGTGACTGGCTGCTCAATTACTGAAGGTTATGGCTTGTCAGAAACATCGCCAGTACTTTGTTTTAATACACCGGATAAAGAAGTACTGGGTACTGTAGGTACGCCACTTGAAGGCACAGAAATAGAGCTTTGGGACGAGCAAGACAATATCGCTGAAGAAGGCCAGATTGTTGCACGTGGTCCGCAAGTAATGAGTGGTTATTGGAATATGCCAGATGAAACCAGCAAAGTGATGAAAGACGGCTTTTTCAAAACAGGTGATGTTGGTATTCGTCTTGAAACAGGTGAAATCAAAATCGTTGATCGCTTAAAAGACATGATTATTGTCTCGGGTTTTAACGTTTACCCTAATGAAGTTGAAGACGTCTTGACCCAACATGACAATATCTTAGAAGCGGCCGTCATTGGCGAGTCTGATGATAAAACCGGTGAGAAAGTATGTGCCTATATTACCGTGGAAAGTGATGTCGATGCAGAGCAAGTGATTGAACATTGCCGCACAAGCTTAACGGGCTATAAAGTGCCGAAAAAAGTGGTGATCTTAGATGAGCTACCTAAATCAACCGTGGGTAAAATTCTAAGACGTGAACTTCGTCAATAATGCTTGGATCAAGTTCGGTCGATTAGAAGCTGTAATGCATCTGGGTATTTGACCCATTTCTAATTTAAAAAGGTGATCGGTTATTCTAGAACAGGATAGCCGTTCGCGCACTTTCCTTTGAATAAAACATGATTCACTTTACTCATATTAAATGAGTGCTTTAATTTTTATTTGTTCGGCTAATTCAAGGTCTCTGGCCTAAAAAAAGGTCAAAGATTGAGGGTCCAATAAGTAAATAATGGACAGTAGTAATGAGATTAAAGCTAGTTCTCGGCTAGACAAGGGTTTAAAAAAGGTCATTGCATTCGTAATATAAGTGATAGGAACGGTGTAATTATAATCAGTAACACTGTTATTTCAATATTAAAAACTGTTTCTTTATGTTAATTTCGTAAATAAAGGTATAAACATTGATGTGCATCATGTGCCTGATATTGTTTTCAAGATTGTGACTGAGTATATGAAATTAAATTTAACGTGCAAATAAATGAATTATCAGTAATACTTATAAAGTGGTTGCAGTTTACTTCGATGAAGATTGGTCAATGGAATATAGCCAGAAAACACTAGAAAAAATTAATACAATCTGGGCAAGTTATAAAGGTACGGTTAAAACGAGTCAGACCAAAGCTGCGCAAGCGATGGAGATGAATCAATCGGCGTTTAGTCAGTACTTGCGCGGTGAAATACCGCTAAATACAGACTTCATTGCTAAGTTTTCTACGTTAACACAAACTAATATAACTGAATTAATACCGCACAGTGATTTGCATAAAATCTCTTTGCAGTCTATCTGTGTTAAATACACGTTGTCAGGGCGTGAACTTGCTGATACATACGAGCAAATACCCTCTCCGGTGAATTTGGATCATGCCTACGCAATAGTGGTAGATTATTCAGACTTCATTTTCCCCAGAGGTACCTTATTACTAGTTGATACAATTTCGAAGATAAGAGAAAGTGATACCGTTATTTTGCAATATGACGATAAGCGACTAATTTACGGTGTAATTTCGTACCAAGAGCAAGAGTGGGAAGTCTTGGAACCCCTTTGTTTGGGAGGAAAAAGGAATGCCATTAAACAGTGTTCTATAGTGCACCGTGTTGGTGGTACTTATTACCCGCATAGCCAAGAGCGATTATTCAACCCTCAGTAATACGGCTGTTGCCGATTTAGCCATAAGACTACTTTTAAATACCTGCTAAATATCGTAGCCTAACGACTATGAAAACTGTTTAGTTGCCGAGTTTTGTCATGTTGCTGGTAAAGCTCGTAGAAGAAAGCATGGTGCAGTCGGCGAGGAGGATTTTTGTTTAAAGAAAACGCTGAACATTTTATTGAAAATTCATCGATTGGTATCCATGCGGTATCACCCGAAGGTATTGTGGTTTATGCCAACGAGTGGGAACTTGAAGTACTGGGGTATGACAAAGAAGAATACGTAGGCCATCATGTATCTGAATTTCAACTAGATCAAGACAGTTTAGCCGATATGATGCGGCGCTTAGGGCGTTTTGAAACTTTGAATAATTATCCTGCAAGAGTCAAAGGTAAGGATGGCACTAAGTATATTATATACAATTCAAGTGTCTACGTTGAGCATGGTGAATTTAGACATACTCGTTGCTACGGTACAGAAGTGACTGAGGTCATTTATGAAGTATTTCTGAAGCACTTTCAGACTTTGAGAATTTAACTTAATATGGCTGGCATATTAACGGTTTTCAATAGAGCCGTCATCGACTCAACTAGCATTTAGCTTAATTGCTATTTATAGCCAGTCATTTCCAGAAACCCTTGGCCTTGATGAGAGCCAGAAAAAGTGACTTTACCCTCGAAGTATTCAATACCAAAACGCATGATTTGTTTGTCATTGACCACGTCCACCTGGAGATCAATATTCGACTGTGGAATTTTCAGTGAAAACGATTGTGGATATGTTCCGTTTTTATCGAATAAACCTTTGTTGGCTTGAACACTGATCTCATCTGGAGCCAATGTTTTAATCTCGCCGCTGCGGGTCATGATACTAGCGTAAACATAGTCTTTATCGGTAGAGCGAATACGATAGACCATCAAAGCATTATGCTTATCCAGTCGTAATGAGAACCAGTCCCAACCTTGTTGGTCATCGGCCAACATTTGTGAACCCCATTCACGATCAAACCAAGCATCGCCGGTAACTTTTTGCCATTTTCCTTGCCAATAAACGTTGCCGGTTACTTTGATAAAAGGTTGTGAATAGTAGTGGCTGGCTGTATCCAATGTCTGATGTTTTCTGCTAAAACCTTTTTGTCCTTGCAAATAAAACGGTTGGGCATCGCTTAGCTCAAGAGCTACTTTCCATTCATTTACTTGCGGGTCTAATGACTCTATTTGGCCAGCTGAGCCATAAGTTAGCGTTGCTGGTAATAGCTCCTTCGAAGACGACCATTGCCAATCATCTATCCGAGTCAAAAAAGGCGAACTACTTATAATAACGTTGCCAAAATCCTCACGCCCGTTGCGATATGAAGACATATGCTGATGATTATCTGCCAACGCAGCATGAGCAAAATACCAATGTTTATCCTGTACTGCTCGTCGAAAAAGTGTCCATTGGCTCGCAAAAGATTTACCGGATTCTGTGGTTAAGTTCGCCGTCAAATACCACCACTCTTGGCGATAGTCTTTCTGCGGGGCATGTGCCGCCGGAAAACGTATGACATGGTTAGGTGAAGGTTGCTTAAAGTCGCCATGAGTGTCTGATAAGTTTTTTAGTGGACTATCCTTTAACGGTTGATCTGTGGTGCTAAACGACAAATACCATAACGAGGCGCCTATAAGTACCAAGAAAACTATGACCACTCTACTCATGATAGGTTGTTCCGTGATTTTATTTTATACAGAGGAAGCGCTAACGCCGGTATTAATATCAGTAAACCTAATGCACTACTGTGAATAAAGGGGGCTATGTTTAGCGACAAAGGCATCGACCAACCAAAAGACGCTGGCAGCACTTTGGTCACCAACGCCTCAGCAAGTAAATAGGCGATTGGCCAACTCAATAATGTCGTGAGTAATGCCAAAATCCCCCACTGTAATAGCATATGAACAAACAATGACTGTGAGCTTAAGCCTAAACTGCTTAGCAAGTGCAACTCCCCTTTCCTAGCGAGCTCAAGACTATGTGCCGAAAGAAACAAACCAAAGCAGGCAATGCTGAGCAATACAAATGCGATTGCTTGGGTGAGTACAAATGTTTGCTCAAAGACTTTTAGTGCCAATTCTTTTATTTGTGCAGGTTCATAGACTTGATCTGCAGATAAAGAGAGCTCAGAGATGATTGTTGCTTTATCGAGGTGAGCTTCAGGAATTAACACCACGCCAAAGCCAGAGTCTTGCCAACCTGACAACTGTTGCTGCCCCTGTTGGATAATTTTTGCCGCGATGCGCTGGTTGCCATAGTCGTAATAAATCGCAATGACCTGACATGATAAAGAGTTTACTCCCTGAGTAATGTTGATGGTTTTCCCGGGGGCGATGTTGTATTTCAAGGCGAGTTGTTCATTGATATAACAAAGGGGGATTGAAGTACTCTCTGCCTCAACCTTTGCTGATTTTAATAACAGCCCTTGTTGCTGATGTATAGAATTCACAGCGTAGACATCAAGAGTGGCGTTTTTATACTTTGCGATGGTTTTCTTAAATGACACTACTTCTTTGACATTTGCATGATCATCCAACCATGTTTTAACGTGAGACTTCTGTTCAATTTGATATCGAACAAAAAAATCAGAGTTAAGCAACTGGTTCAAATAGGCTACAAAAGATGTTTCGAAACTATTCACCATAAGTGCGGCTGAAATACTGGAAGTTAGCGCTAAATAAAAAGCAGCCAACGGCAAAAAGCGTCGCCCTGTTTGTTGTTTTGCATCTTTGAAGATAAAGCGAACGCGAAAAGATCGAACCATGCGTGAAAGACCATTCAATAACAAGGCAAGAAAATTAGGCAGCATCGCAACACTTGCGAGAAGCAGCAAACCGTACTTCAACATAATGTGAGACCAGTTATGCTGTGGCCAGAGCGCGAACAAGATCAACAGCGCTACACCTGATAAGAAGGATTTTTTATAGCTGAAACTCGTGCTTACCATGCGACTATTTAAGGCGATATGTGCTGATGATACGGCACGAAATTGCTGCGTCAGCGCTAATAACGTTGCAAGTACAGATAACGCTAATGCCCAGAGCGTGTAATACCAATGCCACTGAAACTGTTCGGTGACTTTCAGTTGATAAAGTTGTTCTAAGGTTAGACCTAAGACAGGCAATAAAATTGATACGAGTGCTGAAGCAATCACGCTACCCAAAAAACAAGCTATTAGGGATATCAGCAGTGCTTCAAAATACATGACGTGCCTAATGGTAGTTATTGATACACCAAGCAAGCGCAGTGTTACCGCAAGTTTGGCACGTGTTTGCCATGCTTGATTTGCCGCCTGATAAGCTATAAATAGGCTAACAATAAACCCCAAAACTGCTAGTGCTGATAAATTCAAATGCAAGGCGTTAGCAAAGCCTTGGTTTTCTTCAACAGACCAAACGTTTCGTATCGACAAATAAGACGGTAAATGTTGTGCTAGTCTTTTTTTTTCACTCGGTGTGATACTAGTCACGCCAATATGGCTTAACCCTTTAATCTCGGGAAACCATTGCCAAGCCATACTTAAATCTATCAGAGCGACACGGTCCATATTGTGATGTTCAAACCAATGAACGGGCAGCGAACCTTGTTGTTCAAAACTGATAAACGTTTCCATGTTTAGCTTTAATGACGCGCCATAGGCATGATTGATATTAATCATTGAACTGTTGATTTTATCAGGCATTGTGATCGCCAATGCTAAGGTGTCGATCGCTCTAAAACGCAGAATATGGCCATCACTCATACGTTGGCTAAACAAATGTATCGGCATTAATTGGGGAAAGCCTAGTTGCCTTAAATGCACAAAATCTTCCATCGCAATGGTGCTACCTTGCTCGGCCACAATATGAAAAGCAATCGGCGGTTTAAGCTGCGTATGCGCTTGTTGATATTGTTTTTTACTGGTGTCATTAAGCACTAAAATACACAGTAACGTGCTAGTCGCCAAAGCAAGGCTGGTGATAAAACCTAAATTCAATAAGGGCTTGGCTAGGTACTCTGCAAAACATGTTTTAAGAACTAAGATAAATTCACTTATCTGCGATTGGCTTCGGTTCATCACAAAGTGCCAGTTAATCTTGGTATAAGGAGAGTCTGGCATCGCGCAAATGGTAAATTTTATCCATATGACGCGCAATGTCAGCACTGTGAGTGACCATAAGAAGTGCCGTGTTTTGTGATTTCACCAAAGCGATCAAGTGTTTGACCACTAATGTGCTATTACAGTCGTCCAAGTTACCCGTGGGTTCGTCAGCTAACAAAAGCTTTGGTTTGGCATTTAATGCTCTGGCAATAGCTACTCGTTGCATTTCTCCACCCGATAATACCGCTGGCACTTTATCCAATAAATGTGCAATACCCAACTGCTGGGCTAATGTGACACCAAGATCGCTATCGTAACGTTCTGCTAGTTTAGCGCTAAATTCAATGTTCTCCTTTACAGTTAAACTGGTGAGTAAATTATATTGTTGAAAAATAATACCAATATGCTTTTTTCGTAATTCACTGAGCTGTTTGTCGTTAGCTGCAGACAGGCAGTGTCCTGCAATATATATATCGCCTTGTTGTATAGGCTCTAAGCCAGCGATGATATTTAATAACGTGGTTTTGCCACAGCCGCTATTACCCATTAAGGCGACGCATTCGCCTTGATTGACGGACAGGGAAAGGTTGGACAATATTTGTCGCTGGTTAGCGCCATCGGCTATTTGATGACTGAGCTGTTGAATATGTAAAGACAACCAAACTTCCTTTTAGTGAATGTGCTATATAAATCAATTTAGCATATTCACATCACAAAAAAGGTGAAAACTTTTCTAGGATAAGGCGTTTTTGGTAAAGGAATTTCAGCGGGCGTTTGAGGAAAACATATTGGCTATCACAACATGATCGTATGATAGCCAATAGTTAAGCTTAAACTAGAGTTTCTAGTTTCGGTGCACCATAAAAAATATGGATGACTAACGAGTCATCTGATGGTGTTAGCGCAGTGTTGATTAAAAATTAAAAATAAGTCCAATTATAGGGCCATGAGTCACAGTGTCATACTGGAAGTAGCCTGGTTGGCCTGTTGTGCCTTCTTCAAAGTCTACCCAAGTGGCCTTATATTTAACATCTAAGGTCATCAAGTCACTAATTTTGTAATTAATACCCGTTTGAACAGATGATGTGAAGTCTGATTCAATACCAAAACCACCAGCATCAATTTGTGCCAAAAATGTCCAATCTTCGTCAATTTTTCTTAACCATCTAACACCTACGACAGGGTCAAACCAATCAGCTTTAACTTCTTTAGAAATACCATCTCCTGGTAAAGCAGCAACAGTTAGATCAACTTCTACATCGTTATCCCACCAACGAACACCACCAAAATAATCAAGGTAACCATTTGCTAGGGTATTTCGATAAACGGCATGAAGTTCAAGTACACCTTGGCGTACTTCTGCATTTATTGAGCTTCCGTCAGCGTTTCTTTTCTTGCCGCCTAGATCCATGTAGCCATAGTCAAAAATCACACCCCAGCCTGACGAGTGATGACCTTCGTAATGAACCATCGCAGCACTTTCTAAGTTATCTAGAATAGTGTCAAAATTTACGTCTACATCGACACCAGTCACACGACCAACACTAGCATCTCCCTCAATTGAAGTGATCATAGCGTATGGTTCAATTTGATGTGTCCAATCTTCGGCTAGCACATTCGATGAATATACATTTGCAGCAATAGCACCTACCATGACTAATGACGAAAATACCTTATTTACCTTATATGTTGGCATGAGTTTTCCCTATTAAAATATCGTATGACTACATCGTAAAAAAAATTGAAGTCTACTATGTTGATTCTGTTAAATATTATGTGTACTTTAAATCTATATACTATGATCAATCCAGTAACGTTATGTTACCCACTTTGCTTCAAATATATAATATATTTATCAATTAGATAAGTAACAAATTTTGTTCAAATAGCTGAATAAGAGAAGTCAATTTACCAAAATAAGTGATACTATCGATATTTCACATTACAAAATGATATATTTGCCGACCTTTTAAACAGATTGTTTCTTTGTAAGTATTATTTAGACCTACGCTCATTTCACTTTATATTAATTCAATACCATAAAATATGCATCAATCACGCTATCAACCGTCAACTCTAGTGGATACTAAACTTTTTACGCAGGAGTGATTATCTTCTTAGTATAAAAATATTAAGCACTATAAATACGTGATTTAACTTGCATAACTACCCTACATCGCAAATGATTATAAAAAAACAAAAAGAGATCTCCATGGCTAAAATTAACCAAGATTTATCTAACAAACAAATAGCTAGCGTGCTGACAGACGTATTAATACGTTTTGGTATTATTGCTGCAGTCGTCGTGCTGTGCATCGAGGTATTTGCTCCGTTTATGGGCATAATGCTATGGGCGCTTATTCTTGCTGTGGCCTTATATCCTTTGCACCTAAAATTAGCCAAAAAGTTAAAAGGCAAGCATGGACGAGCGGCGACAGTGATTGTTGTTGTCGGCTTATTGATCATTGGCGGTCCAACTATACTGTTAGGCAAGTCTTTTTCTGAGCATATCCACCAAGTCTATAGCCAATTTGAGCAAGGCACATTGACCATTCCTGCGCCCAAGGAAAGTGTTGCTGACATTCCCGTGATTGGCGAAAAAGCGTATTCGATTTGGTCAGCGGCCTCGGAAGACTTGCCAGAGCTAGTCAAAAGTGTTCAGCCACAATTAAGAGATTTTTCGAAAAAGCTCTTCGCAATTACGGCCAGTACTGCTGGTGCTATCTTTAGCTTTCTGGGATCGCTCATTGTTGCTGGAATCATGATGGCCTATGGGGTTTCAGGCAGTCAGGCGATGTTAGAGATATTTCAACGAATATCAAACCCTCAACAAGGAAAAAGGCTTCATTCATTATCTGTTGGAACAGTGAGATCGGTCGCTACGGGTGTTATCGGCGTTGCTTTTATTCAAGCACTTTTACTAGGTATTGGCTTCGTATTTGCGGGTATCCCAGGCGCGGGTGTTCTAGCAGCAGTTGTCATGGTGTTTGGTATTTTACAGCTACCGGCTGCGATAATCACAATCCCAGCAATTGCCTACCTATGGATGGGCGGAGATGGCTCTACAACCAGCAATATCGTTTATTCTATTTACCTCGTAATTGCAGGGCTTGCCGATAATGTGTTGAAACCAATATTGCTTGGTCGAGGTGTTGACGCGCCGATGCCTGTCGTGTTGTTAGGCGCTCTTGGTGGCATGGTGGTCGCAGGGATTATTGGTTTATTCGTTGGCTCAGTATTACTTGCCGTCGGTTATCAAATATTCATGGACTGGGTCAAAAATGCTGATCAATACAGTCAAGTGGATCAAAGCACTGAAGAGGTTTAATGACCTTGTTAAAAGGAAGAATAGGAAGTTCATTGAGACGTAGCTCAGTGTTTGCATTGGGCTGGGTTTTAAGTGCATGTACAACTTTAGGGCCTAACTACCAAGAGCCAGAAGTTCAATGGCTAGCACAATGGCAGCCTGACTTATACGGTCAGCTTTCAAGTGAAAATTCACAAGAGGCAATAGATTTAGCATTTTGGTGGCAGTTATTTGATGATCCCGTACTAAATCAACTCATTCATATCAGCAAGCAAGAAAATATTGATTTGCGCTTGGCTGGTTTACGCATTCTTGAAAGTCGAGCTCAATTGGGCATCGTAGGCAGTACTCTATATCCGCAACTTCAGCAATTGAGTGGTTCAGTTATTGCCGCAGAATCTCGCCGTCGAGGAGGTTTGTTACCAGACAAAGATCAAGGATTGATTAACTACCAAGCCGGATTTGGTTTAGGATGGGAGCTCGATTTTTGGGGCAAATACCAGCGAAGTATTGAAGCAGCAGATGCTGCCTTTTTTTCCTCGGTTGCTAATCAACAGAACATGCAAGTATTGCTCAGTGCACAAGTGACGGACTTATATTTCGTTTATCGCACGATTGAACACCGTATAGCTATCGCGAAAAGCAATGCAGATATTCAACAACGTAGTTTTGAAATTACTGAAAAAATCTATCAAGAAGGGCAAGAATCCGAGCTCGACCTACAACAAGCTAAAGCGCAATACTTAGCAACACTATCAACTATTCCCAAGCTTGAAATGTCATTAACGACCACGCGTAATGCTTTGGCGTTAATATTAGCAAGGCCGCCAGGAGAAATAGCCGAATTAACGGTTAGCAGCGTAAAGAGTTTACCTAAAGTTGATATGGTGAATTTGCAACATATCCCTGCGCACCTATTGATACGCCGACCTGATATTCGATCGTCAGCTTGGCAAGTGGCGATTCAGTCAGCGCAGATAGGTATTGCAGAAAGTGATTATTATCCGTCTATTTCGTTAAGCGGCACGATTAGTTGGTCGGGCAGTACTGCAGATGCTGCTTCAGACAATGGTTTGATTGGCGTAGGTCCAGGATTTACTTGGAATATTTTTGATCATGGCCGCATTGAAAATAATATACGAGTACAGGATGCACGCTTTCAACAAACCTTAGAACGCTATCAACAAACAGTACTTTCAGCAGCGAGAGAAATAGATGATGCTGCAATAGCTATTGTTAAAACATCAGAGCAATTCGTCATACTGGAGCAAGCAGTTCAGGCCTCTGAGCGAGCGCTATCGCTCGCTAATACACGCTATCGAGAAGGTTATTCGAGTTTTCAGCGGGTGTTAGACGCACAGCGTGCCGTATTTTCTCGAACAGAGCAGCTAGTGTTAAATAGAGGTGAACATGTACGTTCAGTTGTGAGTTTGTATAAAGCGTTAGGAGGAGGCTGGACTGAGCATTCGATAGACGAACTGATGCCGCCGCCATTAAAAGAGATCATGGAAAAACGTACAGACTGGGGCGAACTACTCACTACTCCTAACATAGAATCAACGGAAAATACTGCTGCTGAGCTTGAGCCAGAATATGGAGCATCACAATATGACCAATAAGAAAGAAGAAACGCCTGAAAATCAGCAGGAACTTGAATCATCAGCAAAAACGGTTAAAAAAGGCGGCTTAGTTTTATTTGGGTTAATTATTGCTACCCTTATTTGGTATCTCATGTCAGACAGGTACGCACCTTATACGACACAGGCTCGTGTTCAAGGCTATGTCGTCGGTGTGTCACCTAAAGTGGGTGGCCTGATTACTAATGTGCTCGTTAAAAATAACCAAGAAGTTGAAGCAGAACAATTACTGTTTGAAATTGATTCCTCTCAATTTCAAATTGCGTTGGATAAAGCGCTTTCTGATCTGGAAAATGCAAAAAGCCAAGTGAGCGCAGGTGATGCTGGTGTGTCGAGTGCTAAAGCGAATCTCTTGGCTGCAAAAGCAAGCCAAGTCAAAGCCCAACAAGATTTAGATAGACTATCGCGCTTACATCAAGAAGATCCTGGTACCATTTCGGTTAGACGTATTGAAATATCGCAAGCGTCGCTAGAACAAGCCAAAGCAAGCGTTATTGCTGCTACATCAGAAATTAATCGTGCGATAGAGCAAAAAGGCGGTAATGATCAAGACAATAATGCCATCATTAAATCGGCACAAAGTGCCGTTGCCAAGGCTCAGTTAGATTTAAACAATACCCAAGTCAAAGCGTCAACGCGCGGTGTGATCACTGATTTGCGTGCTGATATTGGGCAATATGCTAATCCAGGTAATCCAGTAATGACACTGGTAGCTATGCACGACGTTTGGATTAACGCTGAGTTCACTGAGAATAACTTAGGGCACCTTAAAGTTGGTAGTGCTGTCGACATCTTATTTGATGCGGTACCTGGTGAAGTTTTTAGCGGGAAAATTCGCAGCATAGGTATTGGTGTTAGTACGGGTAGAACACAACCTGCTGGGACCTTACCGAGTATCGATAATAATAGGGATTGGTTGCGTCAATCTCAGCGTTTTCCAGTGATTATCAGCTTCAACCCAAAACAAGAAGACATTTTAAGAAAACAATTGAGGATCGGTGCTCAAGCTTCAGTCGTCGCTTATGCACAGCAAGAAGGCATTATTAGTACATTGGGGCGATGGTATATTCGCTTAATGAGCTACCTAAGCTATGCCTATTAACCGTGTAGTTACGATGTTCAACATGCCAGTTCCCGCTTTACGCGCGTTTAGGTTAAGCGCTGTGGTGACGTTGGCATTGGCAATTGCATATGCCAGTGCAATGCCATTACCTTTCTTGGCGCCAATTATGGGATTGTTGCTGGCGGTTAAACCTGCACCAGCGATAACATTTAAAGCGCTGATTGCATTAGTGATAGTGGTTTGCATCTCTCTTGGTATTGGGGTGTTATTGGTGCCGTTATTACTGCAATACCCATTATCGGCTATCATGATGGTCGCTTTTGGGTTGTACTTTAGTACTTATATCACGGTAATTTTGGGAAAAGCGCTATTAGGAATACTTTTGACGATTGGCTTTACCATGATCTCTGCAGCTGGTCTGGTAAACCATGTATTGGCCATCACCGTCATACAGGGTTTTTGCTCGGCAATTGCTATCGCTGTGTTGTGTCAGTGGTTAGTTTATCCTTTATTTCCTAATGTATTAACAAAAGCAGATGTGATAGCGGCCAAAACAAAGCCTGAGCTACCTGAAAATAGTCAAACCTCTAACTGGATTGCATTACGTAGCACATTGATCGTGTTACCCACTTACTTGTTGACGCTAACCAACCCGTTGATGTACATGGCCATAATCATGAAGGCGGTAACGCTTGGTCAGCAAGGCTCTACCATGTCAGCAAAAGATGCAGGTAAAGAGTTACTGGGCTCAACGTTTTTGGCGGGATGTTTTGCGATTCTATTTTGGTTTTTACTCGATTTGTCGACTAACTTGTTTATGTTTAGTGCTTGGCTATTGTTGTTTTCGCTTTACTTTGTCAGCAAAATTTATCGCATTTTACCGTCTCGATTTTCTGCATCGTTTTGGCAAAATACTTTTGTAACCATGCTCATCGTACTCGGTCCTGCTGTTGAAGATAGTGCTAATGGTAAAGATGTTTATGCCGCTTTTGCTGTGCGTATGGGACTGTTTATTATGGTGACATTATATGCCTGTCTTGCAATCTATGGTTTAGAACATTTGAAAAACAAATTCGTCAAAGCACCGCATTTGTCTTAATCAAATACTAGCAGCTCAAAAAAAGGACTTCGTAATGAATGTACTTGCATCGTTTCCTCGTGTTGACATATCACATACGCCGACACCATTAGAATATGCGCCCCGACTATCAACAGCATTAGGTTGTCAGGTACATATCAAGCGCGATGATTGCACTGGGCTTGCCAGTGGCGGCAATAAAGTACGCAAGCTTGAATATTTGCTTGCTGACGCTCAGCAGCAACGCGCAGACATACTGGTCACTATTGGTGGACTGCAATCTAATCATGCCAGACAAACAGCAGCAGCAGCGGCTAAGTTCGGTATGCAGTGTGAGCTTGTATTGCAAGAGGTTGAAGGTACCCCAAAACAAGACTACGACCGCAGTGGCAATGTGCTACTTGATGGTCTTTTTGGCGCGAATATTCATTGGCTTACCACACAGCAAGATTGCGATACATATGCGGAGCAACTTATCTCAACATTGACTCAGCAAGGCAAAAAACCTTATTTGATTCCCCTAGGTGGCTCAAATGTAGTTGGCGGATTAGGGTACGTGCGCTGCGCATTGGAGTTGCTAGAACAAATCGATGAGCAAAACCTAGTTATTGATCAAATTGTGTTAGCGACAGGCAGTGCTGGCACGCAAGCGGGATTGTTGGCCGGCTTAATTGCAGCCAATAGTGATATTAAGGTGCTAGGCATCAATGTCAGCCGACCTGGCAAAGCGCAAACTGCACTGGTAGAGGCGTTACTTGAACAACTACTGATTTACTTAGGGCTTGATCCTGCGTTGTCTAATGGACGAGTTTTTACAAACGGCGATTATTACGGCAAAAGTTATGGTGCGCCAACGGATGAAATGATTATGGCCATCAGGCAATGTGCATCTTTAGAAGGTGTATTACTGGACCCTGTTTACAGTGGAAAAGCAATGGCGGGACTTATCGATTTATGCCAAAAAAAAGTGATTGCACCAAACAGTCATCAGCTCTTTTTACACACAGGTGGCAGCGCAGGATTGTTTGCTTATCGCGAAATATTTTAGCGATCACTGAACTAAGCTGATAGTATCGCGCCCATATTACACAGCCTATTAGGTTTTAGGATCATTCAATGTCAAAATTTTTCTTTAAGGGCAGACCCGACGTCATGGGTAACTATGGTAAAAGTGGCTACGCACCCAAGCCCAATGTAAAGCTAGGCACTGCGGCTAATCCTTTGTCACTGTTGGTAAATAGTGAACAAAGACAGATTGAAATTGAGGCTATTGTGACTGAAAACGCACTCGTAGCCAACATAACCTTTGATGCAGACTGCGAAGAAAACATCACGGAATTAGATGCGGTACTGAATAAGCCAGCAACACAACGATTTGAAAAAACACCTGAGCGCAATGATCCTTGTTCATGTGGCAGCGGTAAAAAATACAAGAAATGTTGTGGTTAAGCTGATCTTTAGATTCGCTTATTAATTACTTCCATTGTTGATTGGCACTAAAGTAGCATTCACCTAACTTTGATTGTGCGTCATGCTGTTGACGTATGTACTATTTTAGGTGAACCGAATGCTCTTATCCCCAGCCAAGCTTCTACAAACTGTCACTGTTGTCCTTTGTTTTTACCATCAAATAATCTTTGCCAGTTTCTCACCTTTGGTAGATTTTGGTGATAATCCCGGTGAGATATCCGCAAGTTTATATGCAACACAACCCTCTTCCGATGGGCTGGTGGTATTGCTCCATGGCTGTGTTCAACAAGGGGAGCAATTGGCTAAGCAAAGTGGTTTTGTCGATTTAGCACACGCCCATAAATTTGCCTTGCTGGTGCCACAGCAAAGCGAAAGAAACAACATTAAAGGTTGTTTCAACTGGTTTTCTGAGCAAGATATTTTATCAAACAGCGGTGAGAGCCTTTCACTCAAAAATATGATTTTGCACGCCAAAAACAAACTCAATGCGTCACAAGTGTATATTACTGGTTTGTCGGCCGGTGGGGCGATGGCGAGCGTGATGCTGGTTAACTATCCTGAGCTTTTTGATGCCGGCGCTGTGATTTCTGGCGTGCCATACCCTTGCGCGAATAATCTAACGAAAGCGATTTCATGCATGCGCATTGGACCTACACAATTATCTAATGAGTTAACTGAACAAGTACGTGCTCTTAATAATTATCAGGGCCCGTGGCCAAGCATGTCGGTATGGACAGGCTCACAAGACAAGGTGGTTAATCCCAAAAACTCACAATCACTGGCCGAGCATTGGGCACAACTGATTGGTCTGCCCGCGAACAAAAAGATGGAGTTAAATCAGGGTTATCGTGTTACTCGCTGGGGGAGCACAGATGACAGTAAAGTCGAGCTGCTAGAAATTGACAACATGACTCACGGCATGGCCGTAAATCCGGCAATTGAACATGGCGGCAGCGTGGCCCCTTTTCTTTTGAAATCACCGTTAAGCACTGCGAAAAGCCTGATAAATTTTTGGGGATTAGACAAATATTAAAAATAATAATTGATAAATATCAAGTGGTTATAAACTATTTTGTCCGTATACTACTATAGTACAAATTATGTTTTCGCCATTTTACTATAGAGTTTCTTACAGTCCAAAAAGCTTAAAAATATAAGTGAAAGAAACTCTAAAATAATTAATGAACATGGGGAAGATTATGAAGTCACGGATCAGTAATTTAAGCAGTGTTGCCGTTGCTATTTCTACCGCGCTAATAAGCCAAATAGCAATAGCCACTGAAGAAGATTCCGGTTTAGAGCGAATTGAGGTCACTGCGCGTAAATCAGTTGAAAGTTTACAAGAAGTACCTGTTGCCGTTACCTCAATTAGCGCTGATGAATTGGCAGAAAAAGGCATTGAAGTGCTAACCGAGGTGCAGCAATTTTCCCCTAATACTACGTTGCAACGTAGCCGAGGCACGAATTCAACCATTACTGCGTTTATTCGTGGCGTAGGTCAACAAGATCCGCTGTGGGGCTATGAAGCTGGTGTCGGTATTTATATTGATGATGTCTACATTGCTCGTCCACAAGGTGCGGTCCTTGATTTACTGGATATTGAACGGGTCGAAGTGTTACGTGGTCCGCAAGGTACGCTGTACGGTAAAAACACCGTTGGTGGCGCAATAAAATACGTGACTAAGGAAATGTCCGGCGATGCCGAGCTCAACGTGCAAGGTACGATGGGCTTGTATAATCAACGCGATATCAAGGTCACAGGTCAATATCCAATTATTGAAGACAAGCTTTATGTTGGTTTTGGTTTAGCCAGTTTACAACGGGACGGTTACGGCGAGTTTCTAGAGTCGGATTTAGATCATCAAGACGAAGAAAACTACAATAAAGACGTAGTAGCAGGTCGGTTAACGCTGGAATACCGCGCGACAGATGATTTATTTTTCAGCCTAAATTGGGATAAAACTCAAGATGATTCTAATTCAAAAGGCGGCTATCGTTTATTGCCTAGCGTATTAACTGAAGCTCCAGTACCTGACAGTGTTTATGATTCATACACCAGTTTGCCGACTTGGAATGAAGTAGAACTTGAAGGTATCAGCTTTAAAGCAAATTGGGACGTTGCTGATAACACCAGCTTGAAATACGTTTTTTCTTCACGTGATAGTTACTCGCCCACCAATATTGATTTTGACAATACTGCTCTGCGCATTTTTGATGTTCCAGCCATTTATGATGATGAGCAAAAAACACATGAGTTGCAGCTAAATCATTACGGCGATAACTATAAATTTGTTTCTGGTCTTTATTATTATGACGGTGAGTCGTGTGGTCAGTTTGAAGCGATTCTTGAAGTACTCGGCCAAGCCATTGGTGTGCCAGGATTAACTCGTGAAGTCAGTGGTTGCAGTAATTCAACCAGTAAAGCGGTGTATGCTCAATTAAGTTATGACTTGTCAGAAAAATGGTCAGTAACAGCTGGCGCACGCTACACCAAAGATGAGAAAGAAGCGAAAGTTAATAACGGATTGATATTTGCCACGGTTTATCCTGAATCTGGTTGGGTTGACGGTTATGTACGCCCTGAAGGTGACTTAGTGCCAACGGTATTAGACGATGAAGACGATTGGTCTAAATTTACCCCGCGTATCGGCGTTGAATATCAGGCCAATGATGATTTAATGTTTTTCACCAGTTTTGCACAAGGGTTTAAATCAGGTACCTTTAACCCAAGAGCAACAACGGCAGAGCCAGCAGCAGATCCGGAAGAAGTAGATTCGTTCGAAATTGGCATGAAGAGTGAGTGGTTAGACAATCGTTTACGCGCCAATATCACGTTATTTTCACTCGACCATGACGATCGCCAATACATTTCGGTATTGCCAAGTGAAGATGCCACAGAGCTGAATCAACGTTTAGGCAACATCGGTAGCTCAGAAGCGACAGGTATTGAGGCAGAATTTACTTATTTAGCCACAGACAATTTATTGCTAACGGCTAGTTTTGGCTATATTGATTCAGACTTTAAGGAAGTAATTGATACCGATCCTGAAACTGGGCAAGAGTTTGATAAATCAGATAGTTTCTCCATTTCTAATACGCCAGATTACACCTACAACTTAGGGGCAAATTACACCATAGAGTCTGATGTTGGTGACTTCATTATTAATGCCAGTTATTACTACCGTGATGACTATGTGTTATTTGAGGAGAACAGCTTATTAACGCAAGACGGCTATGGTATCGCCAATGTCAGTGTTAATTGGTACAGCACAGATGCTGATTGGTACGCGGGGCTACACGTGAAAAACCTTGCGGATCAAGAATATATGATTGGCGGCTATCAGTTTGTTGCACCACAACCTGATGGTAGTTATTTACCAGGGTTAGGTGGCGATAATACGCTCATTGGCTATTATGGTGACCCGCGCACTATTTCATTTACACTTGGCTATCAATTCTAAGCTAGGTGTGAGTTAGCAAATAAAAAGAGCTGGCATAGGCCGGCTCTTTTTTTCATACTGTCAGTTGATATGAGCATGGAGTCGTTATGTCAGAATCAAAAGTTATTATTGCCGATGATCACCCGCTGTTTCGCACTGCGCTGAAACAAGCGATTATCGAATGCATAGATGATGCGCAAACATTGGAAGCCGAGTGCTTTAGTGATTTATTAACGGCGATAGAGCGTAACCCCAGTTTGGAGATTGTTTTTCTCGACCTACATATGCCGGGTAATAATGGTTTTACTGGCTTAACGCAATTGCAAAACCACTACCCTGATCTGGTCGTGATCATGGTCTCTTCTGACGACAACAATGACACCATGCAAAAAGCGATTAACTTCGGCGCCGCTGCGTTTATTCCGAAATCAGCTGATCTACAAATGATTTCAACAGCAATAGATTGTGTACTTGAAGGTGATATTTGGTTACCTGAGTGCGTTGAAAACAATGTTGATCAACAAACCTTGATTGCTCATCGTCGGCTAGCGAAACAATTAGCCCAGCTCACTCCACAGCAATATATTGTCTTGACTCAAATCGCCGATGGCCAGTTAAACAAACAAATTGCGTACGACTTGGACATTAAAGAAACGACAGTGAAAAAACATGTTTCGGCAATTTTATCGAAGCTAGAAGTGAATAATAGAACATTAGCAGGGCTTGCTTATCAAGAGTTAATGCTAACCCTACCTGAAAATGATGGTGATCTACAAAGCGCTTAGTAGCGCCATTCAATTCTTTTTATATTAACAAATGAATGTAGCCGCTTAGTTAAATCACCGATGAAAAATAGCTATTTTATTACCATCTAGGTCTCTAAAATACGCGCCGTAATAAGCGCCGCCATTTCTTTCTCCAGGCTCACCTTCGCTACTCGCCCCTAACTTTAAGGCCATTGAATAGATCTCGTTGACTTTATCTATATTAGGTAGGGTAAAAGCAACCATTGTTCCATTACCATGAGTTGCTGGCTGACCATCAAACGGAACAGTAAGAGCTAATTTTGAACTACCCCCTTCAAATTCCCAAAAAATGACGCTATCTGATTTATATATCTGAGTACCACCCATTGCAGCTATTATGTCGACATAAAATAGCGCTGCTTTTTCAAGGTTGTTGGTACCTAAAGTTGTATGAGAAATCATTGATTAACTCCATTTGATGTATAACATTTGCATAAAGGGCAGATAAATACTTGGCTAAATTGATCTCCAAGCTAACTGTTAAGTATTCCGTTACTTAATGCGCTTTTTAGACAGTGTTGAACACCTGATCTATTTTAAACCAATCGAATTCATTACAATTTCAGCAGATTCACTATCCATAGGAAGAGCAATTTTATGCTGACCGTTTATAACTATTTCGTAAATGTTTTTGTCATCTTGAAACTTTAAGTCCTTAATAAACTCAGAGTCTTTCTGGATACTATAAATTGACGATAAAGGCAGGAAATATAGAGGTAAATATGGCATACCTCTATTAAAGAAGAAAAGATTTTCTTGATGTAGTTGAGTGCTATAACTATCTTTAAATTGATCAAGTACTCCCTCACCATGCTCCCACTTATTTTTTAAGTTTAAGGTTTTTAAAGCTTTAGTGAACGGGTTAATAGGTGTGGCTACAATTAATTCCTTTTCCACAAGTAACTGTAGCTTTTCTTTAGTCACGAAATGAACTGGACCAAGTATATAAAAGTACAAACCACCTATAATTAATAGGGCAACTATCACACCTAGTAACGTTGAGTTAGTAAAGTAGCCAACTACTCCACCAGTAATTAATCCAATAACTAACAGGAGTAGCTTATTAAGAATAATCAGTAATCCTATCTTGATGAAATCCATTTGCGCCTGCCCTTATTCAGTTACCTTACATTTTATCATGTAAAGGGCTCAGTAATGTCCATTGACTGATGTTCTAATAAGTTAGCAGAAAATATAAAAAGTTCAATCGGTTAAGTAACTTGCTTAATAAAGCGTTTTAATGCTAACGGTTTGACCGGTTTTCTCAAGAAGACATAATTTTCATTGCTGGTATGCTGCCTGACTTGTTCAGACGGGTCGGCAGAGCAAATCATACAAGGAATATCCCATTGTCTTGATTTTAACAATTCGGCGACTAAATCAACGCCGTTGGCATTGTTATCGAGATGATAATCAGCAATGATAAAATGAGGTGGTTTTGCCATTTCACCTAGTGCGGCGTTCGCAGAGTTAACATCTGTTGCGCTATAAACATCACAGCCCCAATCTTTTAATTGCGAAGTCATTGCTTTGAGCATTAATACATCGTTATCAACCAGTAGTACTGACAAGTTGGCAAAATCATCCACTGATTTATCCGTGCTTGGTTCAAGTGCCGGTGTAGAGGCTGCTTGAAGGTGTTGTACGCGAGGCACATCAATCATGAACACTGTGCCTTTACCTAACTCAGATTTAACTGAAATATTTAGCCCTAATAAGGATGCCATCCGCTCTGCAATCGCTAATCCTAGCCCTAGGCCGGGCACTTCTCTGGTTTGCTCTAAACGTTCAAACTCTTCAAATATTTTTATTTGTTGCTCAGTGGCTATGCCGGGTCCGTTGTCCCAGACTTCAATACGAACATTATCTTTGTTGTGACGAACACCGAGTAAAATCTTACTGGTTAATCCCGATTTATCACCGTGTTTGTCCTGACAATAATGCACCGCATTGGATAAGAAATTTTGGACAATGCGGCGTAACATGCGCTTGTCAGAATGGACAACACAACTACTGTGTTGATAGCGAAATTCAATACCGTCTTGCTCTGCTAACACGGTGAACTCATTTTTAAGGGGCAGTAATAGCTCGTCTAAGGCGAAGTCTCTTTGCTCTTTTGATTCTGAGTTGTTATCAAGCCGCGAAATTTCCACCAAATCTGACAATAAGGCTTCGACAACATTTAATGAGTCGTCAATGTTAGTGGCGAGCAATGATAATTCTTCACCTTGTACTTTCCGTTTTAACATTGAGGTAAATAAGGTCAATGCATTGAAAGGTTGCATCAAATCATGGCTGGCTGCCGCTAAAAATCGGGTTTTACTGCTGTTTGCGGCTTCTGCCTCGGCTTTGGCTTGTTTTAACGCTAGCGTTCGTTGTTCGACTCTCTTTTCCAGTGTCTCATTGGCTTGTTGCAGGGCTTTTTCAGCTTCAATATGCGCGGTAATGTCAGAAAAGGTACTGACAAAGCCGCCACCGGGCATCGGTTGCCCTTTTATTTCAAGCACTAAGCCATTAGGCATTGTCCGCTGAAATGAGTGACTATTGCCTTTTCTCATATGATCAATTCGGCGAGCAATCAGCTCCTCTTGTTCTGCGCCGGTGATCACCCCTTGGGCAATATTAAATGCAATAAGATCTTTAATCGGTTTACCTGCCGAAACGAACCCTTCAGGATAATTAAGTAACTCGATATAGCGTTGATTCCATGCGACCAAGCGCATATCGGCATCCACCACACTGATCCCTTGCTCGATATTCTCCACCCCCGATTGCAGTAATTCTCGATTAAAGCGAAATATTTCATTGGCTTCATCCACAATACTAACGACATCTTCGAGCGGCATTTCCTGCGAGGTTGAAGCAGCCTTCATTACCATGCGTGTTGATGCTGAGCCGAGTACACTCGACAATTGTAGGCGGGTGTAGTCGACTAATTTTCGTTTTGAAGATTCACTGTGCTTATCTAATGTATTGGCATAAGCAGTGAGCTTGTCGGCGCTGTCTTTATCAATGAAGCGCAGTAGTAAACTGTACAAATCGTTCAGGGATAAGTCGCGCTCTACTTGGCCCTGGGTTTTATTAACAAAATATTCCGCTTGCAGTTGCTCACCAACGCTGCGATGACTTGCTAGCGAAACAAACACATAACAAAGCAGGTTGGCCAATAAACTATAAAAAACGCCGTGGCTGGTGCTATCAAGGAAATTGATACCAAATAATGCGGTTGGTTTTAACCAAGTCAGTCCTAATAGCCCTTGTTGTACCCAAGTACTATCGGGCATCAATGACGGCAATAACAAGGTATATAACCATAGCAAGCTACCAACAATTAACCCACTGAATGCGCCTTTTGTGTTTGCTTTGCGCCAGTACAGCGCGCCAATAGCTGCAGGGGCAAATTGTGATAGCAAAACGAATGACAGTAAGCCGATGGTAGCCAAATGATTGTGCTGATCAACAAAACGCTCAAAAATAAAAGCCAGTAATAAAATGAGCGCTATCGAGCTGCGTCTTAGGTTCAATAAAGCGCCTGAAAACTTAGGTGCTTGTGGCGAGCTAAACAATTTAAATTTGAGGATTAATGGCGTTAATACCTCAGCGACAAATATCGTACTGAGCACTATCGCCGAGACAATCACCATACTGGTTGCGGCCGCTAAGCCGCCGATATAAACAACAATACCCAACCAAGCTTGTTGGTAAAATAATGGTATGGTTAATACATAAGTATCGGGGTCGACACTGCCACCTGGAAAGGTTAATTGCCCAGCAATGGCGATGGGTAATATAAAAATATTAATCAGGATCAGATAAACAGGATAAAGCCAACGTGCGGTTCTTAGCTCTTGCTCATCATGGTTTTCAATCATCATCATGTGGAATTGTTGAGGCAAGATGAAAATCGTAATCGCACCTAGTATTACCTGGGCTACCGTTAAGTATACGGTGTTGCTTTGTGTTGCGGGTTTGATGTTTTCCCGTTGAGCGAGTAAATCATTAAAGCCATCAAAGACAAAAAATGTTGCGAAAATGCCGATAGCCGTTAATGCCAATAACTTCACTATTGAACTAAAAGCAATGGCGAGTACTAAGCCTTGGTTTTGTTTATTGGCTGCTATTTGGCGGGTGCCAAATAAAATGCTGAAAATGATCAGTACTAATGTCACGACAAACGCGGTGCTGATGCCCGATTGATAGGTGCCGGTCAGTAAATCAAAGCTGGTGCTGATCGCCCGTAATTGCAAGGCAATATAAGGAATAATGCCAACCAGTGCGATTAAGGAAACCGTTGCCGCTATTTTTGGTGAACGGTCATATCGAAAGGCGATAAAATCAGCAAGTGAGGTGAGGTTTTGCTGTTTAATTATCAGCAGCATTTTGTGCAACATTGGCCATGCTAGCACCAAGCACAATATCGAACCAATATATATTGGAGCGATCCAAGCACCCGTGGTGGCGGCTTGGCCTACCGTACCGTAAAACGCCCAGGTGCTGCAGCTTACGCCCAGTGACAGACTATAAACCCAAGGCTTGCATGTCCAATTTTCAGTTGACTGATTTTGCCCCCAGTGAGCGACAATAAACAGCAACACGAGGTAAGCAATAGAAAGGAAGGTGATAAACCAAGTATCTAGAGAAAGCCAAACTAACAATGAAGTACCTTTTGTTTATTTTACTATTGCGTTCATCAACATCACAACACTGGGCTGTGCCAGTGTGGAGCTACCGTACAAGCATAACATGCGTTGTCTTATTGGGTAGTGAACTAAGGTAGTAGTTATTTGTCGCCACGCGTGCGGTAACCTACTGCTAGATTATTGTCCAAGTTAGAAATTACCATATATGAAAATAGGTAACAAATACCTCGTTGAAGCTATTGTTTTTGTTAGTTATGTCTTGTTTGCAATGGCGTGGGTAGGCGGTACAGCGAGCATGCCTCAAATCATGTCTTCGATGCAGATTGACAGTTTAGCGTCAGCCAGTTTTATCAGTGGTGCAGTCACCCTAGCTAAAATCGTTGGCACTTTTGGCGCAGCGTGGATTGCCGTCAAGTTAGGTATCAAATACGCGTTCTTCTTTTCGAGTGTTTTGATCACCATTGGCGTGCTAACACCATTTGTGCCGAATTATGAATTGTTGTTATTAAGTCGATTTTTAATGGGCTTAGGTGGCGCCTTTATGATTGTGTATTTCAATCCCATTGTGCTGCATTGGTTTTCTGCTAAAGAACGGCCGATGATCAATGGCCTTAATGCCGTTGCCTTTAACGTGGGGACTGCCATAATTTTGTGGCAGATGCCGGCAATTAACCAAATGACAGGTGATTGGAAAGCGAGTTTAGTGAGCTTTTCCATTGCCAGTTTATTGCTTAGCCTAGCCTGGCTACTCGTGCGCTTTGATTCTAATGCAAAATGTGAATCTGCCAGCGACGAAAAGATAGTTTCATACGGCTACTTGCAAGGATTAAAAGACAGATTCAATTGGGCCTATGCCCTGACCTATTCTGGTTTGCTGACCTTCTATATTTGTTTATTTACCTTTTACCCGAAAGCGGGTATTAGCCAAAGTAAGTGGGTGATTGGCTTTGGTATCGTTGGTACGCTGGCGGGCATTATCTACAGCAAGAAAGTGTCGTTGCGTATTCCGGTCATTCGCATATCAGGAGTGATCATGACAATTACCATAATTGGTTTATCTTTTAGCCCAGTCGAGTGGCTACAAACATTATCGGCTATTGTGCTTGGCTTCTTCATTTTCTTTCCTATCACAGCACTGGTGTCAATTCCGCATGAAATGAAAAACATGACCAGCGAACGTATTACCGTGATATTTAGTTTGTTTTACTCTATCAGCTACCTTGTTTCTACCGCGGTGTTATGGATTTTTGGCAAGTTAGTCGACCTTAATCAGGGCGACTATCACACGTCTTTTATACTGATTTCGTTACTAAGTTTGACGTTTTTTATTGGCAGTTTCTTCCTACCAGAAACGGGTCGTAGACAGGAGGACATATTATGCGCGGAGTAATTTCACCTAAATTAACGGCGTTTCTAGACCAGGCAAATCAAGCATTGGCTGAGGCGAAAGAGTCAGGTATTTCGTTCAGCGCAGAGCGCGTCAGGGGGAGTTTAAAAAATCTTACAACCTTTTTAGATGAAGGCCCTGAGATTGCCCATATTGAAGATAAATACCTTGGCGATCAACGAATTCCCGTTCGTATTTATAATCCTTCGCCAAATGAAACATTGCCTGTATTGTTGCATTTTCATGGCGGCGGTCATATGTGTGGTGATGTAGAGGTGTACGATCCTATTAGTCGAAAACTAGCGATTGCTGCCCGTGCCATCGTTATTTGTGTGGACTATCGGTTAGCGCCAGAGCACCCATTTCCGGCCGGCATTGATGATTGCCAATATGCACTTGAACATTATAAAAAGTTACTTAGCGGACAAAAAATTAACGAACAGTTATTTATCGCAGGTGACAGTGCTGGCGGGGCAATTTGTACCAGCTTAGTGATGAATAATATCGATAATGATGCAGTCAAAATAGATAAGCAAGTTTTGATCTATCCCAGTGTTGACTACACCATGTCTCTGCCTTCAGTGGAAGAAAATGGCCATGGTTATTTATTAGAGCGGGACAAAGTTGTGTGGTATTTCCAGCAATACTTTCAGGTGTCCGATTTAAACGATGACATCGTTAAAAAGGCCTCCCCGTTATTAGGATATTTTAGTTCGAATATGCCAGAATCATTGGTTATTGTTGGTGGTTGCGATCCACTCAAGGATGAAGGTATTGCATATGCTAAAGCATTAGAAAGCGCCGGTGTCAGAGTTAAGTGCCATCAGTTTCCGGGAATGGTGCATGCGTTTATGCTGATCGAAAACTTAGTCAAAGAAGAGTGTGAAAAAACCTATCAACTGATCTCTGAGTTTACGCAAGGTTAGCTATTGCAAAGTAGCAAGAAGTATCGAAAAAGAAAGCCAAGCGGAAGGATAAACTTGGCTTTATAAACTTAAGCTATTGCGCCGTCCAAGCCCCATCCATTGGTAATGAAGCCCCTGTGATACTACGAGCGCTATCACTGCACAAAAATAAAATAAATTCGCCAATCTGTTTAGGTTCCATCATTTCAGGTTGCGGCTGTTTTGCGGTCACTAAGTTGTATTTGGCCTGTGCTAGTTCGACATTATCGCGGGCGGCGATATCAGAAATTTGCTTATTAATTAATGGCGTATCCACCCAACCCGGACAAATGGCATTAACCGTTATGCCTTGTTCAGCACACTCTAGAGCCACTACCTTGGTTAACCCCACAATGCCGTGTTTTGCAGCGCAATAAGCGGATTTATTTTTTGAGCCGACCAAGCCATGTACTGACGCGATATTGATGATTCGCCCCCATTGATTGACTTGCATGCCGGGCAAAGATTTTTGAATGGTGTGAAACGCGGCGGATAAGTTGATCGCGATAATGTCATTCCACTTGTTTAATGGAAAGCTTGCCGTTTGCTCCGTATGTTGGATGCCAGCATTATTAATTAAAATATCAATTGTGCCTAATTCGAATTGTGCTCTGTCGATAAATTGCTGTATTGCCAATGGATTACGTAAATCGGCATCGTCGAAAATGGCGTTAATTTTATATTGCACGCTAAAGTGTTGCGCTAATTTGTCTCCTTCTTCAGGATCTAATAAGCCATGAAGAATTAAATTCACACCTTCACCTGCCAGTACATGCGCGGTTGCCAAACCGATACCACTGGTTGAACCGGTGATCAGTGCGACTTTACCTTTAAGCATCACAAATTCCTTAATTTATCTGGTAAATATGGCTCTGATGGTACTGTAAAATAAGGATTAGTGATTTAGCACCTTAGTACCATATCGGGTTCATTGGTGTGCTATTATGGGCCGATAAACTAAAAATAATATTTGGATATTTCTATGAATCGTCTGTTCAGTGCCATCGCCACAATTGGCCTTGCACTTTTTAGTACTGTCACCCTCGCACACAAGAGCGATTTCAACGAACAAATGCATACGTTATCGCAAAAATACTTTGAACTCCGCCCTATTATTGCCAGCTATTACGGCCTTGATGATAAAGATGCGGGCCAAGGTATTATGGAGAAATCGAGCTATTTTGATCAAACCACAGAGCAAGCGCGACGTGAATCAGTAAAAGCATTGATTGCTGAGCTGAGACAAATTGACCAAAGCAAGCTGACCGATAAAGAACGTATTAGTTTAAGGTTAATCGAAACGGAAATTTCTTCGGCCTACAAACCGGCAACCATAGTCGAGTATGGCTCTATTTTAGGTGAATATGGCGCTTGGTTCTTACCTTACCCTATAAGCCATTTATCGGGTGTTCATGTTGAATTTCCTGCCTACATGGTGGATAAGTTTGCGGTCAGTAATGACGAGCAAGCGAAAGCTTATCTGACCCGTCTGAACGATTATGATGATGTGATTGATAGTGTCATATCAAAAATTGAACATGATAGAAAACTAGGTGTTGTTCCGCCTGATTTTGTCATTAACAAAACCATCAATAACTTGAGACTTCAGAACGAGTTTTCTCCTGAAGATCATGCCCTAGTGACGAGCATGGTTGAAAAACTAGAGAAGGCAACATCGACTAACAAAGCAGACTATATCGCAGCTACGATTAAAGCAGTTAAAACCAGTTTTTATCCTGCCAACGAAAAGCTTATTGCGAGCTTAGAAGCCCTTAAACCTTACGCGTCTCATAAAGCAGGTATTGGTCATTTACCCAACGGTAAAGCACTATATGCAGCGATGATCACGCACCTAAGTGATACAACATTAACAGCTGAACAGGTGCATCAACTTGGGCTAGATGAAGTGGCGCGCATCACCGCAGAAATGGATGTGTTATTAAAAAATGTTGGCTACGATAAAGGCACTGTCGGTGAGCGTATGACGGTATTGTTAAATGATCCTAAATATCTCTACCCAAACACCCCAGAAGGTAAAGCCAAACTGATCGCTGATATCAAAAAAGATTTGGCGCTTGCTAATGAAAAATTGCCGCAATGGTTTGGTTTATTACCGGATCAAGACGTGGCAGTAAAAGCTGTACCGGCTCATTTAGCGGCATCTACCAGTGGTGCTTTTTATGACGCACCATCGCAAGATGGCTCACGCTTGGGCACCTATTGGATATCATTAAATGACACCTCTGCTTTGCCCTCTTATTCATTGCAAACGCTGACCTATCATGAAGCAAACCCTGGACATCATTTACAAACCATTGTTGGTTTATCGGATGATCTACCTATTCTAAACACCATATTTTATTCAAATGCCGCGGGAGAAGGCTGGGCACTTTATGCTGAGCGTTTAGCTGCAGAAATGGGCATTTATGAAAATGACCCCATTGATGATATTGGTCGACTGCAGTCTGAAATGCATCGAGCGGTACGATTAGTGGTGGATAGCGGTATGCATGGATTAGGTTGGAGTCGAGAAAAAGCGATAGATTACTCCATCAAAACGGAAGGTATTCATATTTCTGAAGCGACCAGTGAAGTTGAACGCTATACCGTATGGCCAGGTCAAGCCTTAGGTTACAAGCTGGGCGAGCTCAAAATTGTTGAGTTAAGAGCCAAAGCAAAAGCTGCATTGGGCGATAAATTTGATATTAAAGCATTCCATGATCAAATTATTGAAGATGGTGCCTTGCCGCTTAATTTGATGGAAGAAAAAATCAATCAATGGTTATTAAAGCAGTCCGATGAATAGTACGAAAGCCGCACTGTTACTATACTTTGAGTTGAGTACAATTTATTTTTAACGATAGGCCGTTATGGATCCATTTATAAAATTAACCGCTAAATTGACTAATCCTGCAATACAGGTTGAAGATAAATTAAAAGAGATTTGTATAGTTACCTCTCAGCTAATACAAGGAGCGGACAGAGTTAGCTTATGGGTGTTTTCAGGAGAATTTGACCGCATTGAGTCATTGATTTGTTTTGACAGAGTCAATGGCTCATTTGAATCTGGGGCAATATTAAGCAAATCAGATTTCAATGACTACTTTAATGGTATTTTGAATCAAAAGGTGATTAATGCGCCTGATGCTAGAGCGCATGAGCTAACAAAGTGCTTTAATGAAGCCTATTTTGAACCGTTAGATATACAGTCGTTACTCGATTTTGTTTTGCATCAGGATTTTATTGCATCGGGTGTAATTTGCTGTGAAAGTGTTGGTAAAATCACGTATTGGTCAGATGAAAATATTGAATCACTCAAGCGCATTGCTAGAGTGAGCTCAATGTATTTCAAAATAGGGTCTGAGCCATAGTGGTTTGGACCTGAACTAAGAGTTGCCTGATCATATTTTCTATATCTGCTTCGTTTATATTTTTGATGAGGAAAAGGCTTTTTTCAAGCGACAGCTTACTTTTTAGAAAGAAAACTATTAATGCATTCTATTTCTTTTTTGTTCGAACATAGTAATAAAGTATCCTTAGAAACGTCATTTATATCAATGGCTTTAGTCTCATTTGGTATAAAGAAAAGTACGGCAAAAAATGAAAAGACCATAGAGAAAGGAATGTGGATCAATGCGTAGCCTAAGTGTTCACTTTTAGTCATTGAATTGTCTGTAATAGCAATATAGATATGAATAAAAAATACCAATGTGACAGGTACGGAAAACAATAAGAGCATATTCCCGGAATAAGTTATGTTGATTGAAAATAGCGTCAACGCAACGAATACATGAACTATTGAAATAATGGGCGGAATTGCCAATAACAGCTTTAACATTTATTGAACCGTGCTTGATTTTTGTTGCTTTAAGCGTTCATCCAATTGGATTACTCCGTTGATTTGGACGCGCCATAAAGACCATGATCACCAATATATTTTGCGAAATGATGCTCCATTTCAATAATAATTGGTTTTGCTTTCATGATTAACGCTCTAACCTCTGAATTTTTCAATGAGGCGGCATGAGAGGCTTGGTTTATCCACACTTCGGTGATCAAGATTTTTGATGGATCAGTAAGTGACTGCTGTACAAGGTACAAAATACACCCGTCTATCTCCGCTATCGCTTTGGATGCTTGGTGCATAATGTCAGCTAACTCATCACCCTTTCCTTCTGTTGCCGTGATCACCGCTTGCATGCCAAATTTCACCGTAGTGTCGTTTTGTATTTTCGCTTCCTCTGCAGTAGCGCATAAGATAACAAAGAGTAAGGCAATTGCAGATAATATCGATTTCATCGGTTAACCTATTTATATTTAGTATGGCGATACAATAATGCTTAGTTCATGAAAGAAGCGAACGAGAATACTCTCGAGCTTTTGCCACAGATTGCAACACAATATTAGCTGACTTTTATAACTCTAGAGTGTTTATCTGAAGGAATTACCACGCCATAGACACGTATGAGTGAATCCCAGTGTCAGGCTCATTAAATAGCTGCTATTTGTGCTCTTTCTTACGTACAGATATCGATTTGCCAAAAACATTGACCCCTCATAAATAATTATCACATCCACTTTATTGTATTTCTTTACGTTAACTCGTGTAGGTAATCAAACCAATATGATGATTATCTAAGTCATATCAAGAACGTTTTGTAGCCTCTTTTTATTTATTCCTAGCATCGAGCAAGTTTTAAGGCTTGTGTTAAGTTTGGTTAATTTAGAGAGACTCTTTTGGTATGTCGCATTTGGTACTTAAAGCGGACACTTGAACCGCTGAGAGTGACTCATTACTCTACATTCGCTAAGTGGTTGATTACAATATCATCAGTTCCAGCCTTTTTAGTCACCCCAACGGTGCAACCGCGTTGTGCTAAATCTTTTGTTTTGGCAACCGGTTGACCTGCACCATTATTACCGTCAATTTTATCCCATTGTGTCGTCGTGATATTGCCTACTATCGTCTTATAGCCCAGATCTGCGGTTTCCTGTTCAAAGTTATGAGTGTCGTCGTCAACTAAAGGTTTAATTTCCGAGTCGTCAGCGATAAACGTTGTCTTAGGTTTTTCCTTTGTTGTTGCCCAGGCTTCTTGCTCATCGAGTGGCTTGATGTGTTTATCAAGTTCAACACCAACGACTTTTTTTTCTGTTCTCACTGACATTAATTGCGCAGTAGAAGGATTATTATTACTCAAATATTCTCGATTACTAAATACATCCGCCGATGCTTGGAGTTTTCTTTGGGTTAATGTTTCACGCCGATGATCTTTAAGAGCTATATTTGAATGAGGCTTTTGTTGTGAGGCTAAATTCGCCTGTGTATGACTTTTGTTTTTTCCTACTTTATCTGAATAAGTATTCATTTAATAATCCTTTATTCGTAGAGAAACTCTAATACATGATTAATCTGGCATACTCTGCACTAGGCATATTTTTCTGGCTGCGGCGCAGTGATGGTGTCATGTGCTTCAAATATGACATGGTCATATGCACTAATTAAAGCCACTTTTATCGATTTAGCCAATAATAGGCTTCAGCTTTTATGAAGTAGTTGAAGAGGCTCGGTCTAAACAGCTTAAAAAGTGAAGTAAAGGTAAACCGTGTCAATTGTATTCGATTAAGTGTGTTGAAAGTTTGGGCGTACAATTTTAACTACTAGAGGTAAATCTTACCTTTTAAATACAACACTGCATTACCAGAAACCAATACGCGATCACCTGACATGACACAGCGCAATGCCCCGCCTCGTTTTGATGCTTGATATGCAATGACTTCTTGTTTGTTTAGCGCCGCAGCCCAATACGGGGCGAGCCCCGCATGAATTGAACCCGTTACTGGGTCTTCATCACCACCGTTTGCAGGCCAAAAATATCGAGAAACAAAGTCGTATTCATTAGATCTAGCTGTTACTACGATATCGTATGGCGCAAGTTTCTTAAGTTGTTCCGAGTCATATGTGATGTCGTACACCTCTTGCTCATTACTTAGGACGGCAAAGTATGCTTGTCTGTTCTTAAGTACCTTTTTCGGCGTGATAGAAAGTCCTGAATAAACGGCATCAGGTATAGTTGAAACCGGCGTCGGCATTTGACTAGGAAAACTCATTTCAATTTTATTATTCGCGTTCATCGTAACCACTAATGTGCCAACTTTGGCGGTAACAAACTCAATCTTATGCCTAATGCCCAGTTCTTGAAATAGTACGTGTGCTGACGCCAACGTTGCATGGCCGCAAAAATCAATTTCTGTTATTGGCGAAAACCATCGTATCTGATACTTATTTTGACTGACGGGTTTAATAAATGCGGTTTCAGATAAATTATTTTCGATAGCTATATTTTGCATGACATTGGCATCTGGCCATTGTTGCAAAGGGATTACTGCTGCTGAGTTTCCTTTAAACTGTTGCTCGGTAAACGCATCAACGACAAATATATCCATTTCCAAAACTTATTCTCCAGTTACTTTGTTCGTTGCAAGCCTCGATTTTTTAAGATCAACTACCATGGACTTACCACCAAAACCGTGCTTATTACATTTGGCTCTTACGATGACTTTAGACATTTCCGTTGGAATTTTTATGCTGCACTGACTGCGAGTAAAGGGTTGCTCATTAACATGAGGGTGATGGAGCTTTCGGTACCCCAGAAGATTACCTTGAAAATCTATAACTTCCCAGCCATCAGCATAATGCTCCCATCCTTGATCGTTATGCAGAACAGAAGTTCCGAAACACCAAGCGCCGCTGGATTCCTGAGTCGCCAAAACGTTGGTAACTTGAGCAAAGTCTAGGGTGGAGGCGTAATTTTCTAGGTCAAAATTGTCCGCGTAAACTGCTGATGTAAGCAGTGTTAATATTAATAACTTCTTCATGTAAACTCCATTTCACTTAATACCACGGCTATGAGAAATCAATACGTGATTAAAATAAGCACATTGTTAGGTAACTTTTCTCGCTTTAATTGAATAAAGCAAAGGCACTTGTTGCCCTTTGTGCAACAATTGGTAGCCCTGATCAGGTACATACTCAAGACCTTCAAAGCAATCATACGGGCTGTATGGATACTCTTCAAAATGTTCGATACTCAAGCCTGCCACAATTAAAGCGTTAATTACTTCACTTAAAGAATGTGCCCAGGTTAGTACTTTTGATTTTGTGCCATCGCAGTTTTCTGTATATGTACCTTCAACTTCAGCATCTGGCTCTCCTTGAGGAAAATAGGAGTAACCACACAGTAAATCGTTAAAAGTATGGAACTCGACAAGATGAAACTCACCGCCAATTGTCAACGAATCCGCCACTACTTGTGCCCAACGGCTCAGATCCGGTAGCCAACAAAGCACGCCGTATGAGGTAAAAACAAGGTCGAATTTTTCTGTGTTCTCATGACCAAATTGGTAAATATCACGCGCAATGAAGGTAGCATCTAACCCTAGAGCTGAGTTGAGTTTGTTGGCTTGTTCAATTGCCTCCGTAGATAAGTCGACACCGGTCGTTATTGCACCTTTTCTAGCCCATGACAAAGTATCTTGTCCAAAATGGCACTGAAGGTGTAAGAGCTTTCTCCCTTCAACATTGCCCATTTGCTCAAGCTCAACCTTGTTGAGTGATGACTTGCCATCCTTGAAGACTTTTACATCATAAAATTTTGAGTCAACATGAAGCTTGGTTCGTTTATCCCAAGCTTCTTTATTGATGTTTAGATAATCCATACTTTAGTCCAAAACCAAGTTCCATCGTCGACGTAACATCCGTTGATAGGATGGATATACGTTTGTCAAAATGTGCCGAACTAATGTTTCTCAGCGTAGTCTTCTACTTGTTGCCACACACGTAACACGTTAGCGCCCATCAACTTTTCAATGTCCGCTTCACTGTATTTTCTATCCAGTAATTCTTGAATCAAATTCGGAAAGGTTGATACGTCTTTTAGGCCTGTTGGTAATGAATCACCTACACCGTCGTAATCAGAACCTATACCGACATGATCAATGCCTGTAATTTTTACCGCGCGGTCAATGTGGTCCACTACATCAGCGGTACTAGCAAACGGGAACGGGTCTTTTTCTTTATAGGCTTTTTCAAATGCAATGGCAGCGGCATCTTTTTTATCGGCTATCCCCTTATCCGTCATAAACTGTGTAACATGGCTTTTGACTTTATCTCGGTATTTGTTTGCTTCCTCAGTGACAAAAGAAGAGCCGAAGTTGATTTGCACAACACCACCATTTTTCTTTAACGCTAATAGCATATCGTCAGACATATTGCGCTCAAATCCCGGGGTGAAATAGCGTAATGAAGAATGTGACGCAATCACGGGTACTTTTGAAAGTTCTACCGCTTGATAAAATGCTTGATCGCTAACATGCGATATATCAATCATAATGCCGATATTATTCATTTCTGTGATCAGTTTTTTGCCAAATGGGCTTAAGCCCTGCCAAGGCCGATCTTCTGAATAAGACGAGTCACTGATATGGTTACTCAGCGAATGCGCCAAGGTGATATAACGAATACCGCGTTGATAAAAATGCGCTAGGTTGTCGAGGCTGCCTTCAATAGCGGTACCATTTTCCATACCCATGGGTAGCGATATTTTGTTCAGCTTAAAATTATTCTTAATGTCGGCTACAGAATAGGCTAGTGCAAATTTATCAGGTGCTCTGCCGACCATGGCTTCAACACGATCAATCAAGCGATCTGCCAGTGCTTTACCTCCACCTTCTTTTTCCAGGGTGGCGGGAATGTAAATTGACATAAACGGGGCGTCTAAGCCACCTGCCACAGCCCGCGGGTGATCAAAATCTCCTTTTTCTGTTGCTTGAGTGACGTCGTCGTACGCTTCTTCTAATCGATAAGGCACATCAATATGGGTATCAACCAGAATGTATTTCTGGGCAATTTCTTTTGCATATGATGAGGTTGCTGCATTGGCGGTAAATGGTGATGTCGCCAAACCGGCCATGATTAATGTTGAAGCGATTGTTGTTATTTTCACATTAAGTCCTGTTAATTCTTCTAAGAAAACGTCAAGCAACTAAACTATCACGTTTTTTGGTGAAATTAGTATTCAACGGAATTTTTTGTTTCAATGTTATTAACAAGCGGACTACACAATTAATGCTAAAAGGGAAAAGTTAGCCATGAATTATGATGTTCAACACAGTGCGTACCAGACGTATGGTTACCAAGTCATTCGGCAGTATTTTACGAAGGATGAGCTTGATGCACTTCGCACCGTGATTTTGAATTTTCATCAGCGATGGATTGAAGAGAATAAAGATTTTTATCACACGAGAGCGGTCAATTCTGCATACTTAACCGATACTTTATACCTTGAAGATAAGCAACGTATGCAACTGTTTGAATTTATAAGTTCAAGCAAAGTGATATCAGCAGCGCAGCATGTATTTGAGCGTCCATTTGCCTTCATGGGCACCCAACTTTTTTTTAATCCGCACAACAATCAACAGCAAAATTACTGGCACAGAGATCCGCAGTATCATTTAAACGAAGCTGAGCAAAAAGCAGCGCTATCAGGCCCTGAGGTTGTTCATATTCGAATTCCATTATTTGACGAACCGGGTATAGAATTAGTTCCTAAAAGTCATAAAAATTGGGATACAGAGGAAGAGCTTAATGTACGTTTTGAGCGAAATGGGCACAAAAACAGTGAGCAATTGTCCTCTGGTAAAGCAATTTCATTAGGTGCCGGAGATGCTTTATTATTCTCGGCTAATATGATCCACCGTGGTCTGTATGGCGGGCAACGCTTGGCGTTTGATATCCTTTTTTGTGATGTTGAGCCACATTTACTTGAATTTGCGAAGCGCAGTATTTTACCGAGCCCAGCAATGTTAGATATACTTGCCGATCCTGCGGTATTTAAAAACACACTAGCCTACATAAAGTAACCTAGTCTTGGCATGAACTTTCATCAAACTTACCCTCTTTACAATTTAACTGTTTATTTGTACAGTTGACTGGGTTGCTAAATGAGGAGATATGAACATGAGGTATAAAGGATATTGCCATTGCCGTGCAATACAATTTGAATTTAGAAGCGACGAAATTACAGAAGGGTTGCAATGCAATTGTTCAATTTGTATTAGAAAAAACATCATTATGTCAAAAGACTATATTTTACCCAGCCAGTTCGAGTTGATCAGTGGCCGTGAAAATTTATCGATATATCATTGGGGCGATAAGGACGTAAACCATTACTTTTGCAAAACCTGTGGTATTGCGCCATTTCACGATGCGACTTATGAGCCTGGTAAATACCGCATCAATTTAGGATGTGTTGAACATATTGAACCGCGTAAGCTTGATATTATGGAGTTTGATGGCAAAAATGCACTTTAAGCTTGTAGTGCATTATTTCGTGAGCCAAAAAAGGGTTAATTAAGTTGTTAACCCTTTATCTTATTTGGTTTGATGAACTGCCAAAAACGCCATTGGCTTTCATTTTTTGGTAGTGCTCGTCGTCAATGCCTAATGCCTTGATGATGTCGTCATTATGATGACCGACTTCACATCCTGTAAAGCTATATTTAGTTGTATGCTTAGAGAACTTAATGGGTGACGCTATTTGTTTAACTGACGCTGAGCCTAAAGTAGGCACTTCTACTACCATCTTTCTTTCTACTAATTGAGGATGTTGACTTGCTTCAATGACATTTAAAGTGGGCTCAACACAAGCATCTAGATTTTCAAATACTTCACACCAATGTTGATAATCCTGTAATTTAAATGCTTCAGTCAATGCCTCAATCAACGGTGCTTGCGACTCAGGTGTATATTTTAAGCCATTTTTAACTAAGTCCGGTCTACCGATAGCTTCGCAGAGTTGGGTCATAAATTGCGGTTCAATACTGCCGACAGAAAAATACCGGCCATCTCGGGTTTCATAATGATTATAAAATGCACCGCCATTTAGCACCCCGTTGGCTAATTGTGGCACTTCTCCCGAGCCCAATGCTGAAGCGCCGGTCATGGCATTCAATGCAAATGCGGCATCGGTCATACTAATGTCAATATATTGCCCTTCTCCATTGTGTGAGCGTTCAATAACGGCGGCCAAAATAGCGGTCACGGAATGCATTGAACCACCTGCAATATCGGCAATTTGAAAGCCAATAGGCATGGGGCCTGTGTCAGGCGTGCCGGTGTAACTGGCAAGTCCTGCAATGGCTAAGTAGTTAATGTCGTGACCGCCTTTGTCCTTTTTAGGTCCCGTTTGGCCATAACCTGTGATCGAGCAGTAAATCAGCTTCGGGTTGATCTCTTTCAATGTATTGTAATCAAGTCCTAATCGCTGCATAACGCCTGGTCGGAACTGCTCAACAATGATGTCATAGTCAGCAATTAGGCGATGAATTAACTCAATTGCTTCAGGGTTTTTAAGATCAAGCCCTAGTGACTTCTTAGAACGATTGAGCGTTTGGTGAATATAAGATGTGCCACGCTCATCAACAGGTGGTAAATGACGACAAAGATCAGGGCGAGAAGGCGATTCTATGCGTAACACATCTGCGCCCATGTCAGACAACATCATGGTGGCGTAAGGGCCAGGAAGCAAGGTGGAAAAATCAAGGATCTTAAGTGATGTTAAAGGCATTACTGTTCCAGTTGGTAGTTTTCTTCAACATAGAACTATCTACCGCCAATAACAATGACCAAAACTTACCAAAAAGTGATCAGATTAGGAAAAACACTGCCCCTACACCATTCTAAATGTGCTGCGTCCTCTTATAAGCCGAATAAAAAATGTAAATTACGGAATATGCGATGTCGTCTCATGACTAGTATGTTGTCGTATTATGAGTAGTTGCTAAACCTATTCTTGGCTAGTATCAAAAAAAATCACTGCATGGTTATTAACCAATAAACAGTGAACAAGATGCTCCACATCATTGATAAATAAATATAAAAAGATTGTAAAAAACAATCAGTTCTCAAATATGAGGGAAGAAGATGTACGACTATATCATCATAGGCGCGGGCTCTGCCGGCGGCGTGTTAGCCAATAGGTTATCTGAACAGCCAAACGTTAAAGTATGTTTACTTGAAGCAGGTCCATCAGGGAACAGCAGCGTCATTTCTACACCAGGTGCCTTTGCTGGCGCAATACAAGATTTTAGCTTTAATCCGTTTAATTGGCGCTTCAACACCGAGCCTGAAGCGTCGACAAATAACCGCTCTCACTATCAGCCGCGTGGCAAAGCACTGGGTGGTTCAAGCAGCATTAATGGTATGGTCTATATTCGTGGCGATCAATCTGACTTTGACCATTGGTCTTCCCTTGGCAATAAAGATTGGGGTTACCACGATGTGCTGCCCTATTTCAAAAAAGCTGAAAATAATGAACGTGGTGCGAGTACTTACCATGGTAATGAAGGACCATTGAGCGTCTCAAATTGTGACCCTGAATTCGGTATTTACCATAGTTTTATACGCAGTGCGTTAGACCTTGAATATCGCTTTTGCAAAGACTTTAATGGTGAAAGCCAAGAAGGAGTTGGCTTTTATCAATTCACTACTAAAAATGGTAAACGTGCTGGCGTGCGAGCATCTTACATCATGCCTGCGATGCAGCGAGACAATTTAACTGTAATTACTGAAGCTCAAGTTCAAAGAATTGTTTTTGAGGGTAAAACCGCGGTAGCCGTTGAATACATCAAAAACGGAAAAACAGTGACAGTACCATGCCAACAAGAAGTTCTAGTGTGCGGTGGCTCGTTCAATTCTCCTCAGTTATTAATACTTTCTGGTGTAGGTCCAGCTAAAGAATTGAAGGCTCATAAAATAAAACTTGTTCACGAGTTACCTGGTGTTGGACAAAATCTGCAAGAACACCCTGATGTGATATTGGTCTACAAAAGCAAGAAGCGATCGGGCCTTGCCTTAAACCTATTAGGCACAATCAAAACAACAGGCTCAATTTTAAGCTATATCTTTAAAAAATCGGGTTGGCTGGCAAATCCACCAACGGCCGCAGGCGCATTTTTAAAATCAGACCCAGCATTTGATAGACCTAACTTTCAGTTGCACACCGTGCCAATGGCCTATCGAGATCACGCAAGAGACTACAAAATCATGACCCATTGGGGCTTTAGCGTCGTTTGCAATCTATCGCGCCCTAAGAGTCGTGGTGAAGTGAAGCTTAAAGACAGCAATCCAATGTCACCCCCAAAAATAAAACTAAATTTATTGGAACATCCGGACGATTTAAGGGATTTACGGGAAGCCTATAAAAAGACCAGAGAAATCGCTGAGCATGATTACATGAACGATCAAAGATTAGAAAGTTTGCATCCTAAAAAGCGTTTAGAAACTGATCAAGAAATTGAAGCCTATTTAAAACAAGAAGTAGCGCATGCTTATCACCCTGTTGGTACGTGCAAAATGGGCAATGACGATATGGCTGTTGTAGATGACAGGCTGAAAGTACATGGTTTGAATAATGTACGAGTGGTTGATGCGTCGATCATGCCTACGTTAATCAGTGGTAACACCAACGCGGCCACGATAATGATCGCAGAAAAAGCGGCAGATATGATCAAAGCCGATTGTGCCAATGTTTAAACTAGCAGAGCGGCCTAAGTGTTTATGATTGCTGAAAGAATTTTCTTCACATATCAAATGAAATCCATGTGTGCTCGACAAAGGGAAATTTTAGCCAATTATTGGGTTCTATTTGGTTATTGATAAACCAAGTGAACTCCATAGACTCTTTTAACAAGAGAGATTGTTCATTGTAAAACCATGCTTTAGAACAAGACACAGCACAAGCTAAGACAAGTCTAGCAATAACTATATAAGTGACTTAAAAAATGATATTTACACAAGCAATAGAACGAAACGCACAAGTAAATGGTAAGAGAACAGCGACAATTTTTGGTGACCGAAGAAGAACTTGGTCAGACGTGGCTGAGCGCATTGCTCGATTAGCAAACGCCTTACAACAAAAAGGCATTAATCCTGGAGATCGGGTAGCTATATTGGCGTTAAATTCTGATCGCTACTTAGAGTATTACTACGCCGTCGTATGGGCAGGCGCGGTCATGGTGCCCCTGAATGTTCGTTGGTCAATCAAAGAAAATCAATATGCATTGGAAGATTCTGGCGCGGTAGCCTTGTTTGTCGACGACACCTTTCTTGAAATGGGCGTTGAATTAACAGCTCTCTCAAATAAAATTTCGTACAGTATTTATATGGGGGAGCAACAAACACCAGAAGGGATGCTGAGCTATGAAGCGCTAGTGAATGAATACCATGCCATTGAACCTTATTTGCGTAGTGATGATGAAATGATTGGTATTTTCTATACCGGTGGCACGACAGGTTTTCCAAAAGGCGTGATGCTATCGGGTAATAATGTTTGGTCAAGTGCGATGGGTGTGATGGCGGACTTTGGCATTTACTCTCGTCAGTCACCCAATGTCTTGGTTGCTGCTCCTATGTTTCATGGTGCTGCTGGAGCTTTATGTTGGAGCAGTGTCATCGGAAGCGTTACGCTTGATATCGTCCCTGCATTCGATGTGAAAAAAGTAATTGAGACCATTGAGAAAGACAAGGTAACTGATACCTTGCTGGTTCCCACTATGATCTCGATGTTAATGACTGACCCAGCGTTTGATACGTCGAAACTTAGCTCATTAAAGCAAATTATCTACGGCGCATCGCCCATGCCGGAAGGGACTTTGTTAGAAGCAATGGAGAAAATGCCAAACGTAGAATTTATGCAAGCCTATGGACAAACAGAATTGTCGCCTGTGTGTTCTATTTTAAGTCCAAAACATCATGTGCTTGAAGGAGAAAACGCGGGGAAAATTAGATCAGCCGGCCGAGCTAATTTTACCGTCACGGTTGCAATTAAAGATGCAAACGGCAAAACGCTTGCTGCCAATGAAATCGGCGAGATTTGTGCGAAAGGTCCAAATGTCATGATGGGGTATTGGAATAATCCTGAGCAAACAGCATCAGCGATAAAAGATGGTTGGCTATATACAGGTGATGCTGGCTATATCGACGAAGATGGCTTCATATTCTTGGTTGATCGCGTAAAAGACATGATCATATCTGGTGGTGAAAATATATTCTCTGCAGAAGTGGAAAGTGCAGTATCTTTGCACCCTGCTGTTCAGGAAGTTGCTGTAGTTGGAATTCCGAGTGCTGAATGGGGTGAATCAGTACACGCTATTATTCGGCTTAAAGAGGGGCAAAGTTGCGACGATAGCAAAGTGATTGAGTTTTGCCGAGAACATATCGCGGGCTATAAGTTACCTCGTTCTATTGAGTTTAGAGAACAGCCATTTCCGATGACCGGCGCGAATAAAATCCAAAAAAATGCCTTGCGTGAACCCTATTGGGAAAATGCTGATCGCAAGATTAATTAAGATGACTACCTTGTTAATTTTGCTCCTTTGGCAACGATTGTTTAATAAAAACCGCTATCAGGAACAGGTGAATTATGACAATCAGTTCTAATGTGGTGAGTAAACAATATTGGGAAGACATCAATGAAGGTACGAGCTTTAGCTACGGTGACTATTTAGTAACTGAAAAAGAAATCATCGAGTTTGCAAGCCAGTATGACCCGTTTGATTTTCATGTTGATCCGGTAAAAGCAAACGAGAGCCCACTTGGCTCATTGATCGCCAGTGGCATTCATACGCTGGCAATAAAACAGCGATTAACGGTTAAACATGTTTATTCAACTTGGCATGTTTTTGCTGGTAAACAGATCGCTAATTGTCGCTTTGTTCGTCCTGTATACCCCAATGATACCTTAAGTGTGGAATTGGTAGTGCTTGAAACGACGGAAGCGTCACAGCCTGATCGAGGCTATGTGAAAATAAACTTTTTTGTTAAAAACCAAGAAAATAAAGTTGTTCTAAATGCGATAGGTGAAATTGTTATCGCGCGTATCCCTACTAAAATTAACGCGACAAGCTGTTAACTCATCCTCAAGAAGTATTACCGTTATGAGCCAAGAAATAGATAAATTAGTACTGCAACAAAAAGCGTATTTTAATACCGATGCGACCTATCCCTATGATTTTAGGTTAGCGCAACTCTATCAATTAAAAGATGCCATGCTTAAATACACACCGTCACTTGTTGAAGCGCTAAATAAAGATCTAGGGCGTCCAGAATTTGAAGCTTACTTTGAATTGGCGATGTGTTTTCATGAGGTCAATGGCGCCATCAAAAACTTGAAAAAGTGGATGAAGCCTAAAAAAATCAAAACGGACGTTTTAGCGCAGCCCGGCAAAAGTCGTATTGAGTATTGCCCAGTCGGCCAAGTGTTAATTATGGTGCCTTATAATTACCCCGCGGCTTTGACTATTCAGCCGCTAGTGGGAGCGATTGCCGCCGGTAATACCGCGATCATTAAAGCCTCTTCGGTGACCCCTGCGACGTCTTCATTGCTGGACAAAATGTTAAATGACGCCTTTGATGCACAATACATTTGCAGTTTACAGGGCAGTACCGAAGTCACCAACGTTTTGCTCGAGCAAAAATTTGATCACATATTCTTTACTGGCAGCCCAAACGTTGGTCGTATTGTCATGGCGGCTGCAGCGAAACATTTAACGCCTGTAACGCTCGAATTAGGGGGTAAATCGCCGACGATCGTCAATAGAGACTGCAATTTAGAGCAAGCGGTTAAACGTATTGTTTCAGGTCGATTCCTAAATGCCGGTCAAACATGTATTGCACCTGATCATGTCTATGTTCATCAAGACATCAAAGAGCAGTTCTTAGCGAAAATAAAGGCGGTTGTGACGGAGTTTTACAGTGAAAATCCGATTCAGAGCAAAGACTTTGGCCGAATAATTAACGACCGACACTTTAATCGGGTCAGCGCTCTTATTCCACAAGACAGAGTGGTTGTCGGTGGTCAAATCGATGCTTCGCAAAAATTTATCGCACCTACAGTAGTTAAAGATGTCACTTTTGACGACGATATTATGCAAGAAGAGATTTTTGGTCCGGTACTGCCGGTGATGACCTTTACTGATATTGATGATGTCCGCCAGCAAATCGCAAAGCTGCCAGAGCATCCGTTAGCCATGTATATTTTCACTAAAGATAAAGCGTTTGAGCAAGAACTTGTCCGTAAAGTGCGCTGTGGCGGAGTTAACGTTAATAGTACATTGATGCATGTTGCCAATAGTCATATGGCGTTTGGCGGTTTTGGTGAAAGTGGAATGGGTGCATATCATGGTCAGCATTCATTCGAGCTGTTCAGCCATGCTAAAGGTGTTGTTAAGAGTGCCACTTGGCTTGATATACCACTTAGGTATGCGCCGTACACGGGGAAAGTAAAGTGGTTGAAAAAATTAATTAAATAACCCTTTCTGCCAGTAAATTTACAGCCCTATAATGATGAAAAAAGCCACATTTAATGTGGCTTTTTTAATGGTGAATGTTGAGTCGTTGGCTAGTTGTTTATTGCTACTGTAGGCGTCGAAAACGCCCTAGTGCCCCACAGTGGTACGGTTGATAAGCTGTGCTTGAAGCTGCCTTCGGTTTCTTTTGTGGTGTAAGACAAGTAGAGCAAAGTTTGGTTTTCAGCATCATAAATTCTTCTGACCTTCATGGTTTTAAAGAAGATACTTTTGGATTGTTTAAAGACGATTTCACCAGATTTACTTTTATCAATAGTAGCGATCATTTCAGGGGTAATTTCACCGGTTTGTCGACAGGAAATAGAGCTGTCACTTGGATCAGAAAGGCTCAAGTTGGCTTCAATTGACGCGATATGACAAGTGACACCCGCGATTTTATCGTCTTTTAATGATGTTATTTTAATGTCTTTTGAGGTGAAAACGCCTAACGATATATCACCTACTTCATTGTCTGAGCAGCTTGAAACTGTCATTAACATGCATAAGCATATGAGGATTTTTTTCATTTTTAAGTACCATTGTTTTATGTGAAAAAGAGTTTATCACATGAGATTGGTAATGATAGTTAGGGGCAGTGTGACAGTACTCTGTGAAAATAGCAGCAAATCAAAAGCCGGCAATCAATGCCGGCTTAGGTTTATCACACGAGTGTGCTTACTTATTTTAAGCTCGTTGTTTAGTCTTGGAAATGGTAGCTAAACTGAACCGTATAAGTGGTTGGTGCTTGTGTTCCTGCTTGATGAGAGCCACCTAAAAGAGGTGTATCATTTGAGTATAAATAAAACTCTTCATCAGTTAAGTTACGACCAACAAATGCAACATCCCAATCGCCATCTGGCGAAATCAACTTCACTGACAAGTCGACTAAGGTGTAGCCGTCAATTTTTGATTCTTCATCAAGATCTGGTGCTGCATAGTAGTCATCAATATAGTTAACGTTTAAGCGACTGATGAATTCATATTCGCCAAACATGGTGCCATATTCAAGACCTAGTGACGTAGTATATTCAGGTACGTCTTGGTTGGTTTTACCACTTAAGTCATTGACGCCGGCAGCCGCACATTGTGCGCCATTTAAACCGTTGGCAAACATTTGATTGGCAGTACAACCCGCATTAACGTATGAGTCGAACTCAAAATCAATATAACCAAGCGTTGAATACAAGGTCCATTCGTCAGACAATGTCCAAGTAAGGTCTACTTCTAGACCCTGAGTCGTTGCTTCAGCAGCATTTCTTACCACAAAAGTCGTACCGCCTGTAAATACGGTAGTTTGTAGGTTTTTGAAGTCAGTGCTAAAGACAGCAACATTTAATTTTGCATTGCCATCAAGCAAAGTGAATTTACCACCAATTTCAAATGAATCAGCTTCTTCTTCGTCATATTCTGCTTCTGCTGGGTCTGCTGACATGGCTAAAGCATTAAAACCACCGGCTTTAAAACCTTTGCTATATGCTGCATATAAGTTGGTATCATCATCTACTGACCAAGCTAAGTTGGCTGCTGGGCTGAAATTAGATTCACTACGAGATAAATCATTTACATGGCTTGTTGCTTCAAATAAAGCGACTTGCCAAAACGCGTGTTCAATTGGGTTTAATAATGCATTACCTGAAGTGGCTCCATAACCGCTACCACCATAAATTTCGACTTCTTGGCTTGCTGTTTTTTCTTCGTCAGAATAACGGCCAGAAAGTTCAAGTTTTAAGTTATCGCTTAAACCAATACCTACTTGACCGAAAATAGCATATGTTTCAGTGTTTTGCGTTAAACCATGTAAACGTGTGGTAATGGTTTCTTGAGGGTAAACATTCGCTAGCGCACCGGTAGGTAAACTAAGCATTTGTTCAAATAACGGCATGGTTTGGTTAAATAAACCACCAGCAATACTCGTCGGGCTGGTCGCTGTATCTAACACACCAACAACGTCTAAGTCGGAATCTTGATAGTAAGCACCAACAAGGTATTCAAACGAGTCACTGTCTTTTGATACAAAACGCAATTCTACTGACGTTTGCTCATAATCTTCATAATCAGTAAATTGCAGAATAGGTAAAGGACCATAATCTGCATCAACAGAGCGGACATAATCGTAATCAGATTGAGCGGCAATCAAGGTAACGTTACCAGCATCAAGCGCATAATTCGCTTTAAAGGCATATTCTGAAAAATTGGTGTCCATAAAATATGGTGTATCTTTGCCATTTAACCCTAAACCAGGATAATTTTGCTGAGAAGCTGAACCTTTATGATCAATGTTGTCTTCTGCGCCAAATGCTTGATAAGCACCTAATATAGGCGCTAATGAAGGATCATTAACGGCTAATTTAGTCATCTCCCAATAAATGTGATTTACTTCTTGGTTGCCGTCTTCTGCTCTAATATTGAGTGTTAATTGTTCGTTAACCTCCCAATCTAAAATTCCCCTAAAAGCGGTATTTTTATTAGGATCTTCGTCACCTTCTTGGTTTACATTTTCAATATAAGCTTTGTCGGTATTGTAATGTTTAAATGCTAAACGACCTTTTACCGAGCCACTGTCGTTTAATGCTCCGGTAACAAAGCCGGACGTTTCTATTTGCTCCGATTCTGATTCATAACCCAAAGTGATTTTGGCTTCCAAATCTTCACGTGGCTGTGCAGGATTAATGGCAATAACACCTGCGATTGTATTCTTCCCGAACAAGGCACCCTGAGGGCCACGCAATACTTCAACTGTATCAACGTCTAAAAATGAAAAGCGAGATTGAACACCGCGACCATGAAAAATACCATCGACAAAGATACCAACTGATTGTTCCCCACCGGCTTGTAAATCTGAGTTGATACCTCGAATTGAAATAGTATCTTGAATGGCATTAGCTGAAATCTTAACGTTAGGTAGGTTAGTTGATAGATCTTCTAAATCTTCGATCTTCATCTGTTTCATTTCTTCACCGCCGATAACGGCGACAGAAGCTGCAACTTCTTGTAGAGTTTTAGGGCGCTTTCCCCCTTTAACTAAGATAACTTCATAGTCTTGTTCTGCTCCCGGAGCGTCATTGGCTACCGCCATTTGAAACGGTGATGCACAGTATAGTGCGGTTGTAATGGCTAAACTTAGTTGACAGCGCTTGCGAGCGATTGGCTGGTTGTACATTTATAATTCCCCTCTTAAATAAAATAAACCACAGCGACGATTTTTGCTTTTATTTGTTTTTGATCGCTTGTGTACTGCGGTATTTATGTGCTTTCCGTAAAGCTTTTTTAGAGTCGGTTATCAGCAATTTGAGTTCAATAACGAAAAAGTACCTTTTAATGAACAAATGGTTGAATGAGAGGAATATCACTTGACCTCTTCATCAATTTGATTGAGTTTCGCCCAGTTGAGGACGCATGATTATGTCGATGAAACTTGCACTGTGTTTATTTTACGGTGCTGCTCTAGCCAATAGCCCAGTACAAAAACGATCATGAGTGAGTCTGCCAAAGCGAACAGTCCAAATTCGCCAACTAGTGGGTTACTTTGATGAAACAAAAACAAGAATACAAGGTAAGCTTTCTCAGCAGTACAAAGCAGTAACGTGCTTTCGCGCCACTGTGGTTTATAGGCTGCCACAATCATCATTACGCCCACTAGGCCAACGATTGCGCCCCAATGCTGGATCAGTAATTGATGGCTGCCATCTAACGTCACGCCATTTAAGTTAGTCAGTGCCCAAGCTGGCGCAATAGCATAAATGAATGCCGCAGCGGTGCCTGCACCAGTAAGACATAAAAAGCTCTTTAGGTGTTTGGTAAATATCATTTTTATTCCTCTATGATTCTTGTTCTTGGTTGTCTTCGATAAATGTTTTTCGATAAAGCCCTGGAGTCATGTTAGTCCAACTTTTAAAGGCGCGAATAAACGCTGCGGTTTCAGTGAAGCCAATTTTTTCTGCAACATCAGTAATGCTGTAGTTACCGTGATATAAGTAGTATATGGCCAGATCTCGGCGCATTACGTCTTTGAGCTTTTGATAGTTGATGCCTTCTTTTTTCAAACGCTGTCTTAACGTTTTTGGCACCATATGCATTTGGGCAGCGATTTGCTCAAAAGTGGGTAAATTTGACCAACTTTCTTGCTCGATCAGTCGTTTAACTTTGGTAGTGTAACTATCATCGTCAACTGGGTTGACTAATATGCTCATCGGCGTGACCGCAACATAACTATCAAAATCGGTTCTATTTTTGACAATAGGTAACTCAAGGTAATCTGCACTAAAGGTGACTGATAGCTTCTTAGAGTTAAATCTTTTTGGACAATTAAAGATTATGGAGTAGTCAGCTTGATGTGCTGGGGGCGCATAATCAAAGGTTGCTTGTTTTAGGATGATCTGTTTGCCGATTAACCAACAGCAAAATCGATAAAGACCACCCAGAATAAAATCTGCCAGTAAGTGATATTCATCCAATGTTGGATCATCCAGTTTCAATTCTATGCTGATTTCATTCTTGTTTCGGACCAAAGCAAAAGAGTAACCAGGATCAAGATAGTTGTAATAGCCAACGAGCAAAGAAAGGCTTTTTCCTAAACTGCTTACCCCTATCGCAAGTTGACCAGCATAAAAAAACCCCCCATTGGGTACCTTATTTTTACTGACCCCCATATTTTCATCACCTAAAACTCGCCATGAACGACGGACCAAGGCAACTATAAGATCAAAGGGGACGCGGCTCTTATTGTTCGCGATAAATTCACTGGATAGACCAAATTGACTTAACATCTCGTCGGTTTTTTTTCCATGACGTTTTAACCCACCTACAATCGCTCTAACATATTGGATGGAAACTGTGTTCTCATTCATAACCGCAATTTACCTAAAAACAATGTTAACAATATAGTACCTTAATGATAAATCACTCTATCAAAGCAAACTCCAGTTAACAACTGATATAAAAGGGCTTGATGCTATTTCTGTATTCTTTGTTAATTACTGCTTTTAAAAAAATGATTAACAAAAAAGAACTCTAAGACCTGTTTTTTCGTGCTTTTCGGTCATTGGGTTTGCTTTCGATATCGTCAACACTAACCGTATCTAAAAATAACTTATCGGTAGTCATTTGATTACCTAAATAATTCAATAGAGGAAAAGTTGATGAGCGAAATTAGCTACAAAAATAAAGTCGTTATCGTTACAGGTGCTGGCGGCGGTTTAGGTAAGGCATACGCCATCGAGTTTGCTAAACGCGGTGCTAAAGTTGTTGTCAATGACTTAGGTGGTTCAGGCCATGGCGAAGGCGCGAGTAGTTCAGCGGCCGACCTAGTCGTTGAAGAGATTACAACCGCAGGCGGTGAAGCCGTGGCAAATTATGATTCTGTTGAGTTTGGTGCGCGCATTGTTAAGACAGCTGTAGATGCCTACGGTCGCGTCGATGTTGTTATTAACAACGCTGGTATTTTACGTGACTCAAGTTTCGCCAAAATGTCCGATCAAGATTGGGAACTCATCCAAAAAGTACATGTTGATGGTGCATACTCGGTGACTAAAGCCGCATGGCCATTTATGGTTGAACAAGGCTACGGTCGTGTTATTTTCACTACTTCTGCTGCAGGTATCTACGGTAACTTCGGTCAAGCTAACTACAGCACAGCTAAATCAGGCCTTCTGGGTTTAGGGAAAACATTAGCACTTGAAGGGGCTCGCAAAAATATTCAAGTAAACGTGATTGCGCCAATCGCGGGTTCACGTTTAACTGAAACAATTTGGCCAGAAGACGTGCTAAAAGCAACCTCGCCAGAATACGTTGTTCCACTGGTCGTTAAACTATGTAGTGAAGACAACAAAGAGTCTGGCAGTGTATTTGAAGTAGGTGCCAGCTGGTTTGCTAAAGTACGTATTGAACGTACTGAAGGTTATGCTTTTGGTATTGATAAACCTATTACTGCTGAAGATGTTGCCGAGAAGTGGGACAAAATTTGTGATTTCACTGATGCTAAACCGGCAGAAAACATTATCAGCACATTCAACGCCGTAAGCAAAATGGTAGGCATTGACCTACTTAATGCGAAGAAATAAGTAATATTAAGTGGGGAAATAAAAATGATTAATGCAAGAGTCGCCGGCGTCGGTATGACAAAGTTTTGTAAGCCAGGCCAGCAGCAACCTTACCGAGTAATGGCAAGTGCCGCTATTAAAGAAGCACTTGAAGATTCGGGTGTTGAGTACAAGTACATTCAACAAGCATATGCGAGTTATATTTATGGTGACAGCACTTGTGGTCAGCATGCACTTTATGACGTTGGCATGACAGGTATCCCTGTCATTAATGTCAATAACAACTGCTCTTCTGGATCTACGGCTTTATTCCTTGCTCGACAAGCGGTTGAGTCGGGTGCTGTTGAATGCGCCTTGGCGTTTGGTTTTGAAGAAATGCAGCCAGGTGCTCTAGGTTCACACTGGGATGACCGCGAGTCACCTTTTTCCAATATGCTAGATGCCTTAGACAAAGTGTCAGACGCACCAGCGGGCCCGCTTGCATTGCGCATGTTTGGTCAAGCAGGTACGGCATATATTGACAAGTACGGCGCAAATCCAGATATTTTTGCAAAAGTCTCTGAAAAATCAAGAAGCCATGCAATCTTGAATCCATACTCATTGTTTTCTAAGCCGTTGACTGTGAAAGAGGTGATGGAAGCGCCAACAATTTTCCCTCCATATTTGACACGCTTTATGGCTTGTCCTCCTACGTGTGGCGCTGCTGCGGTAGTGGTTTGTTCAGAAGCTTTCGCTAAAAAACATGGTATTACAGCTAATGTTGAAATTGTTGCACAAGCGATGGCGACAGATTTTCAAGACACGTGGACAGATCCAATGAAACTTGTTGGTACTGAAATGACGGCAGCCGCGGCTCGCCAAGTGTATGAACAAGCTGGTATTGGCGCAGATGATGTTGATCTTGTTGAACTTCATGACTGTTTTACACCAAACGAAGTATTGACTTATGAAGGCTTGGGCCTTTGTGAAGAAGGTGGCGCTGAAAAATTTATTAATGACGGCAACAACACGTTTGGCGGCAAATATGTTGTTAATCCATCAGGAGGATTGATGTCAAAAGGTCATCCAATCGGTGCAACAGGTTTAGCCCAATGTACTGAGCTCGTGTGGCACCTTCGTGGTACTGCTGGTGATCGTCAAGTACCCAATGCAAATATCGCACTGCAACACAACGTAGGACTTGGTGGCGCAGTTGTTGTGACCATGTACAAGAAAATCTCATAAGTAATTGTTTGATTTGAGCGTGGCGGTTGCTGCGCTCTGCTAAGGAATAATCATGTTAGATAAATCTAAAGTCGGCCATAAATTTATGCCGTTTGATGTCGATGTTGAAAAAGGTCGTTTAAAATTTTTCGCCCAATCAATAGGTGAAACAAATCCTATTTATACGGATGAAGCGGCAGCAAGAGACGCAGGTTATGAAGGCATTCCAGCATTACCAACTTTCCCGTTCTCTTTAGACATGGAAGGCCCAGAATTCTTACCGGTTATCGGTTTACTAAAGCTAGATATTGCGAAAGTTTTGCACGGCTCTCAATCATTTAACTACAAAGGTCAAATTTATGCGGGCGATACCATCTCGGTAAGCTCTTCACTGAAAGATATTTTTGACAAGAAAGGTGGTGCGCTGGAGTTCGTAGTGCTTGAAACTAGCTACACCAATCAGCACGGAAACATAGTTGCCACTGCTGAACAAACCCTTGTTTACCGCAACGCATAATTAGGAGCATTCTCATGACTGATATAAGTAAAGGTACACAGTTACCAGCACTCGAGCTTCCCCCTATTTCACGTTTCACGCTAGCTTTATATGCGGGTGCCTCGGGCGATCATAACCCAATCCACATTGACAGTGATTTTGCTAAAAAAGCGGGCATGCCTGACGTGTTTGCACACGGTATGTTGTCAATGGCCTATTTAGGTCGTTTGTTGACAAACTGGCAGCCACAATCACAACTTCGCTCATTCAGTAATAAATTTTCTGCTATTACGCAATTACAAGACGTGATCACCTGTTCAGGCGAAGTGACTGAATTATTTGATAATGAAGGTGAGCTATGTGCTCGCGTAGCTATTCAAGCAGCAAAAGCTGATGGCACGTTAACCTTAGTCGGTGAAGCAGTCGTTGCTATTGGCTAATTGATAAGTGGCCCGATTAACCTCGAGCCATTCTTATAAAACTAAGATTAGGAAATTATGATGAAACGTTATTGTTTTGATGAAGATCATAATATGTTTAGAGAGTCATTTCGTGCCTTTCTAGAGCAAGAAGTTGCTCCTCATAGAGCAGAGTGGCGAGAAGCGGGTATTGTTCCGCGTGAAGTATATTTAAAAGCCGGTGAAATGGGGTTCTTGATCCCACAAGCACCAGAGTCTCTTGGTGGTTTAGGCATTGACGACTTTCGCTTTCAGCAAATTATCTCAGAAGAAATCGGTGTATCTGGCGAAACGGGTTTTATGCCACAACTGCACAGTACTATTATTGCGCCATATTTTTTAAAGTACGCGAGTGAAGAACTCAAGCAAAAATATATTCCCAAAGCAATTACTGGTGAATACATTTTGGGTGTGGCAATGACCGAACCTGACGCCGGTAGTGACTTAGCAGGAATGCGCGCAACTGCTGTGGACCAAGGTGATCACTACCTACTTAATGGTGCTAAAACCTATATTTCAAACGGAATTTGCGGTGACGTGTTTGTTGTTGCAGCGCGTACTAACCCAAATATTCCTCATGCGATCAGCTTATTTGCCGTTGAATCGAACTTTGAAGGGTTTAAACGTGGCGCGCATTTGAAAAAAATGGGCATGAAGTCGCAAGATACGGCCGAGTTATTTTTTGATAACGTTAAAGTGCCGAAAGAAAACTTGATTGGGGCTGAAGGCCAAGGCTTTAAATACTTAATGTCAGGTTTAGCGGAAGAACGCCTAATTTGTGCGATCTGGAACGTGGGCACGGCTGAATACGCGTTTGAATTAACCAAAGAATTTGTGCTTGATCGAAAAGTGTTTGGTAAGCCGTTGGCTGCAATGCAAAACACTCAGTTCAAGATGGCGGAATTACGTGCCCGTATGGACATGGCGATGGCTTTTACCGATACCTTAGTTGCCAATATAAACCGCGGTGATCATGACAGTGTGGCTGCTTCATCGGCTAAATTATTGACCAGCGAATTGCTTTGCGATGTTGCTGATGAAGGTGTGCAATTACACGGTGGTGCTGGGTATATGGATGAATACCCTATTTCTCAAGTCTATGCAGATGCTCGTATTACTCGTATCTTTGCGGGTACGTCTGAAATCATGAAGTTGATCATATCGCGCGATATTTTTAGCGATTAAACATCAAGTTTATTAATTTAAACAGTACAAAGCCCTCAACTTGAGGGCTTTTTAGTGCGCGGGTTTTGCTGTTTATAACCTAGGTATTTCAGTAAAACGATTATTGTTAACTTAAAATGGCGAATGGCGTGCTTAATTCGTCCGGTTAACACAGGAAATAAACCTTTGCTGCCATATAGCGAGATTATTGTGTCTGCCTGATAACCCAGAAAAATATGTTTGCTTAGATCCAATCTTGAATCATTACCTTGATGCTTAATAAACCTGTCGAGACAGGCGTTGAAATTCAATTCAAGATTGTTGTTTGTTATGGTGATCGGGGTACTAAAATTAAATAAACGATAGGCGTTATAAAGGGTTGCGTGGAGCACTGTTACTTGGTTTTTTTGTTCAAAATGTTTTTCTATTTCCAGCCAACATATTTGTTCGTTGAAGTGTTTTGCGATCATAACAAGGTTCAACAATTGTCGTATCTCAATATGTTTTTCAGCAAAACCTCGATCAGATATTTCACTGTGCACAATAGAGTGGATTATTTGGTGGGTTGGGTGTAATTGTTTCACCGTCAGCCCTTGGGTTAATACGAGTAGTTGGGCTTTGTTCCAAATCGCTGATGTTGACAATATTGTGGTAGCGGCTTTTTTCAGTGCACTACGATGCAACTCTACATAGCAGATACCATTCTCTCGAATCAGTGCAGGTGCATGGTGATGATCCTGTCTGTGTAAATCAAACGTGCCAAAATTATGTTCAAACCCTGCTTGGTTAAGTACTCCTTGCGCTCTATCTATCGCTAGCTTCGGTACGAGTACATCAATATCACTCATGAAGCGGGTACTGATGGGCTGATAGCTGCCATTAAATAAACAAGCACTGCCTTTCATTAACACAAGATCTACATTTGCTTTGGTTAATAGTGTTGCTACGTGAATCACTTCTTGCTGAATATCTAAAGAGCGTTGTAAATAAATTTGTTCAAGAGTTTGCAGATAACTAGAGAGTTGTTCTGGTAATGTCGGCCAAATTTGGTGTTGTTGTAGTTGATGAGCCAGCGGTCCTATCAGCCAGTATTGATTAGCCAGCGCTATAAGATCTAAATAGTATGCCTCGTCTAAGAGACGAGCTTCTTGTGCCGATGATATTTCTTTATAAGGTGACAACCATGCACCCAAATCTAGAAAAGTTTGCGCATTTATCGATGAGGTGACCGTCGCAGTATCCATCACCACAGTACATCCAATTTTGACATTGCTTCGGCACTGGTGTGATAACGTAAGTGAAAACGCTTCACTGACGTCAAAAACTGAATTAACATTTCCAGCTTTTCTTCATTTAACTCAAAACCTAATTGATAGCCGCTTTGAGTTAATACCGTTAAAGTTTGTATGACGGTAAGAGGGTTAACGTTCTCTGTTCGCTGTGCTTCATCCTGATGGCCAAGATTGTTGTCTTGCCACTGTGGATTGACAAGCAAAAAAAGTGGATTGGCTTTAGGTCCATTATTTTGAGGTGCAAATTTATTCGGCCAAACGTATTTTAAATATCGCCCGTCTACGCGTTGCCATTGCGTGGCCATTTCAAGCTCTGGATAAGATGAGCTCAGTGTTTGCCAACTTCCCTGTTTTACAGCGATAGGTAAATTCAAAACGGTCAGGTTGAACTTTTCATCAAAAACTATCATTTCATCGGAAAACAACGCGTTGTTTTCATACGTTAATGCAGCGGTTAATGTCGATTTACCAGCCCCAGATGTACCGGGTAGTAACAGGCATCCTTTATTTGTGTGTATGGCAGCACCGTGAAAACAGTACTGATAATTCGAATGCTGAAAAGCTAAAATCTGAAGGCAATCAATAAGCTCTGGCATGACTTGTTTATAACTGAGAAGGTATTGTCCATCTATTCCATTAGCAACTATTGTAAAGTTTGAGTCTGTTTGCTCTATCGTAATGCATACATCCACATTTTCGGACGCGACTTCACATGGCATAAGAAGTTCAGTAATTTCGGCCATTAAACGAGGTGATTTGGCCTCAATTGCAAAAAACGTATTGGCAATAAGGTAAGTGTTATGATTAGACGTCAAATGGTAAGTTTTACTTAGTCTATCTTTGCTTAATTCAGGATATCTACCATCGATATAGCGCCGCTTTGTCGATTGCTGTGACAAGAGTACTTCAAGTTGATCGACGTATTGAACAAGGTTTGTTTTAGGGACATCCGTAGATTGAGATAATTCGTGAACAATATCTTCGCGGCTACTACCTTGTTCGAGCGCTAATAACAGGGCAATTGAAACCGCAGGAATTTGATATAGGCATTGTTGAATATGATTGAAAACAAGCCCTTCACTACCTTCAACATATAGAGAGAGATAATTAGAACGTAAAGGGACTTTTTCTATCATCGTTGACTTACAGCATAATGAATAGAAGAAAAAAGTACTTTAATAGCTTTTTTTGCCTAGGTACACTTTTTAGTGCCGTTACCACGACAAGACCTAGGAGCAGCAGATGTTGCTGGGCTCATTAAGGCGCTCACTGCAACAGGGGTGACAGCTGCAAGTTTGCCAAATTTAGCGATAAAGCTTCTGCGTGTTTGATCAGCACTAAGCTGTTCTAGGTTTTTATTAGTATCGGGTTTTGACATATCACTTTACCTCTTAGTGGGCTTGATTACTGACAGCAATATAATGCACTGCATGACATTTCTTACCTATTACTTGATGTTAACATGTTTTTTTCATGAAACGAAAGTGACGTACAAAAAGTTAATCAATATATAAAATGGTCCTTTAGCCAGCGTGCTAAGGTTAACAAATAAGCTAAACTGGTCTACCAGGTTTATTTTCTTCTCCGATGGAAAAATGCAACATGATGGTTTTTTAATCTTCATCAAAAAGTAGCTGCGTAAACTCATCTATAATTCAAGCTTAATAATGAGATTCGTTTGCTTTTTAAACGAAAGCTAAACTGAAATAATTGAGGGTTTCCATGCCAAGTATTCAACAACAAATGACCAAACATCACCGTGAATGTGATGAGATCTTAGCTGATGCGGAGGCACCTCTTGCTGCTAAAGATTGGCCGCGATATTCGACAAAATGGCAGGCATTCGTCGATGAGCTTTTTCAACATTTGGCCATGGAAGAAGAAGTATTATTTCCTGCTTTTGAACAAGCTACGGGGATTACACAAGGCCCAACAATGGTAATGCGTAGCGAGCATGAACAAATGCGTGCCTATGTTGGCCAAATGAACCAAGCCATTGAAGTAGAAGACCAAGAGCGCGCCATGGGGCTGGTAGAAAGCCTAATGTTATTGATCCAGCAACATAATATGAAAGAAGAACAAATGTTGTACCCTATGTGCGATATGCGCATTGATGACAGCGAAGATGTCTTAATAAAGATGAATGCACAGGGTAAATAATGAAAAATTTTGCGGTCAACCTTGATGTCAGCCTGCTGCCAGCACCAGAGCCGATGCAAAGGATAATTCGCATGTTGTCTCTGTTGCCCAAGGGATACTATTTATCAGTATTTCACCGCAAGAAACCCAAGCCATTGTTTGCAATACTCGAACAGCAAAATTATGATTTTCATCATGAATCGAATGGTGAAGAACAACACTTTATTTTTATTTGGCCGTCATTAGACACACAAGCTAAAAGTCACTTTTTAGCCGAGCATCAATCTCTCTAGATGAACTTAGTTGGACTGAATTTTAGCCAAATCCCACGTATAGATGTGCCATTTAGGTTCTATATCATGGCGGCTCTATTTGCGGTGTTCTCTGGTTTGTATATCGCAATCAATGCGCCACAAATATGGTTATCTCGTTGGTCACCAGCAACACTGTCAATTACCCATTCATTAGCGCTAGGTGTGATGGCGATGGTGATGTTTGGTTCGTTGTTTCAACTACTGCCGGTACTTTGTGGTGCCCCAATTGCACTTGGATGTCGTGGATTGGTCATTTTCCAAAGCCTGTTTGTTGCTGGGATTTGTGCGCTACTAGGTAGTTTTAATGGCATGATGAGTCCACTAATAGCACTTAACTTGCTTGGCGCAAGCTTATGTTTGTTTATTTTCATTCTGCTTAAAACACTGGTGTTTAACGCGGGTGGCGTGCAGACCAAGAGGCCAATGATGCTTGCTGTTATATGCCTAGTGATCACAATTATTTTGGGCTTGGTCATGTTGGCTAACTTCAGTTGGGCATTTGCTTCGTTAAGCAAAGCATGGACTAATCTACATGCTGCCTTCGGTTTCTATGGCTGGATTTTACTGCTTGTAATGACGGTGAGTTTTCAAGTTATCCCTATGTTTCACGTCACACCGGAATTCTCAAAACCCTCACGGCTTATTCCATGGCTGGTGACTTTACAACTGTTCGCATTATTATTTAGTGTTAATGAAATGGCGATAACTCGTCCGCTTTTGGCGATATTAAATTGCATTGTGATTGGCTATGCTCTTGTTGCCTTAAAGCAATTGCGCCAGCGCAAAAGAAAACTGCCCGATAACACGATATATTTTTGGCAGTTTGCATTAGGCAGTTTGATTTTGGGGTGTTTGTTGGTGCTGATGTTACCGTGGATACCCAACACCCTAGTGATGATATGGCCAATGTTGATAGGGGTTGTCTTCGGGTTTGGTTTTGTACTTAGCGTCATCCAGGGGTTGTTACTGAAAATCATTCCATTTTTGATCACCTTGCATCTTCAACAACATGCCATGAATCATCCAATGGGTATGGGGTTAATGCCTGATCATTACAGCTTGATCCCACGAGCTTTTGGGACACGTTTGTTTAAACTACATGTGGTAACAGTGATTTTCATGGTGCTTGGTTTTTGGCTAGTTCAGTTCAGTCAATTGGCGGGAGCACTGATGGCGTCAGGTTGGACGTATCTATTAGTCCACATTGTGCTCGCCAGCAAAAAATATCGGCAAATTCATCAAGCGATCGCTCGTACGTAAATGCTGTGACAATCGCCTACTACTTTTAATGGCTATTGAGTGTTTTTGTTTTCAACTATTTTATTAAGATACAGGTCAATTTTATCTTTGGCAGAGGCGGTTAAACCGCCTTTATCATGTTGATCTTTGAGTAGTGATTCTACTTGTGAAAATAATTGATCAACATTGATATCGTTTTTGTTGTTTTCAGAAGTACTGTTTTTAAGGCTTTCATCATCTGCTTGGTGATCACCAAACAAATTCAGCCAAGTATCACTTCGGTGACCTAAATCCATTAATCGATAAAAGTAACTTTTGGACTGAGAATGACCTTTGAAAAGGTCAATTAAAGCGCAGATTATTGAAACTGGACTTAAAAATAAGTCACGCATAGCATCCATCGCAAGTTTAATCTGAAAAATAAAGGTGTCTCGGATCAAGGGCCAACGCGCTAATTCAGGTTCTTCCATATACTCACTCCTTTTCACATCGATAAACTTTGTCATTAAAACATTTTTCAATGGCTTACGTATGCTTAAATTTTAGCTGAGCTATATTTACCTATGAACTCTGTGACTTTGTTTTTTGGGGTTTTTGCAATTTTCTGCATCAGCGTAAATGGTGTTTGCGTGTGCCCTGTTTGATGCTGGATATCATCGATGATGGCTAACCAAAGCTGGGCGGTCATTTGTGAATCATATAACGCCCGGTGAAAACTACCGCTCGATTGAATTCCTTTATATTTAACTAAAGTGCCCAATTTATGGTTTGGAGCGGTTTGATAAATTCTACGTGACACAAGTAAAGAACAGGCAAACTGACCGCTATAATCTAATGATATGCGCTGCAATTCGGCATCTAGAAATCGCTTATCAAACGAGGCATTATGAGCCACTAAATTCTCTCCTCGAATAAATTCAGCGAACCGTGCCATTACATCTTTGCAGGGCGCGGCATCTCTCAGCATGGCATTGGTGATGCCAGTATAGTCTTCGATAAAGCCACTGACAGGTCGACCAGGATTCATCAGTTCTTGGAACTGATCGACGACTTCACCGTTTTCTAATTTTACGGCCCCAATTTCAATGGCGCGATCACCTTGGTCAGGAGATAGTCCTGTGGTTTCAAAATCGAGAATAATAAGTGAGTTGGCGTTGGACATGATCAAGGGCGGTATCTAAAAATTTGCTTATTGTGACCTTAACTGAATTAAAGGCAATCAATTTATGCCCTATCAATTAAAAAGCCAGCAAGGGGCGCTGGCTTTCATATTACGATAAATATTTTCGAGCGTGGAAATTACGCAATTCTTAAATAGTCTGAGATAATTTCTGCACCGCTATCTGCTTGAATAGGTTTAAAAATAAATCCTGAAACGCCTTGTGCTTCACATTGATCAACCAGTGTTTTATCGGTTACAGAAGACAGCATCACCACAGGGATTTCAGAGCCCATTTCACGAATAGCAGTTAGCGCTTGATCGCCATTCATCTCACCCATGACCACATCCATAAACATAAAATCAGGCGCTTCATTTTTTACTATTTCAACGGCTGATAAACCGTCATCGGCTTCAATAACATTGTTATAACCTAGCTCAGCTAAATAACGTTTAATGGCTTTGCGGATCATTGAGCTGTCATCAACAAGCAATACTTTGCTGTCTTTTGGTAAGGCTTTGGTATGTGCATTTACGATGCCTTGGCTTTGCTCACGCTTTATGCCGACGTTTTGGCTATTAACATTGCGGATCAGCAAGTTAAAGTAATAGCGTCCTACTCCTTCAACCGCGATGGGCACTGTGATGATTTCTTTAACGTCTTCTAAATATTTTTCCATATCGTCCATATCTTGGACAAAATATGGCGCCGAAAAATCGTAATCTAGACTGTATCTACTGTGTAAATCGGTTGAGCGACCGACAATGGTATTGCCCCACTCAGCTAACGCATGACTGAGCTCCTCGTTAATTTCGTCGTAGGCATAATTTTCACCAAACAAATTTTCACACACAGAGTTACCAATGGCGATGGCAGTTTCAGGATAATGATGCATCATTATCACGCCGTCTAAGCTGCCGGTTACATCAGAGCACACGGCATATCCTTTAAACCGGAAATCACCGACCTGATCAACAAAAGCCTCTCCTGCGGTACCTGAGAGGTTTGTCATAGCTTTTAAACTGGCGATTGATTCAGTTATGAAAGGGTATAAAACGACTTTATGAAGGGCTTCTACAGACATAGTGATTCCATTTATTATTGTTATTATTAATGAATAAGCTACTAAACCATTGTCTAGATTACAAGTCAGGCAATATTTAAGCGTTCGGAAAAATGAGTTTGCTGAATTTGAATGGCTTTGTTTGTGCCAGATCAAAGGTCAATTTAAAGAGGTGCGACATATTGTCGCACCTTGTTCATTTTGTATTGCTAACCTACCCTAAAGCCCTAAATTACTCGTCATGATAATTTCTCAATGACCCGAGTAACCATTTAATGACTAAGTTCAAACCCAATAAAATTATCCGCTTAATCGCTCTTTTCGTCTGCCCTGTTATGTTTAATTCATACTCTGTTTATGCAGATGAAATTGCAGATGAGAATATTGACGATGCGATGGAAATTATCACGGTGACTAATCGTGGTTTTGAAAAGCCAACGGTGGATGAGAGTTATGCGCAAGGAAAAACGACAACGCCTGATCTCGCAGGTTGGTTGAACTCTATTCCAGGTGCCAATGTCAATCGCAACGGCCCAGTTACAGGTATTGCACAATTTAGAGGACTTTATGGTGACCGAGTAGCAACAACTCTAGACGGTCATGTGTTGATTGGCGCAGGTCCGAATGCGATGGACACACCGTTGAGCTACTCAACACCATTGATGGTAGAATCGATGTCTGCCTTTCGCGGTATTGCGCCTGTATCAGCGGCAATGAATACTTTAGGTGGCGCTATTGATGTAAAAATGCGCAAAGCTGAAATTGATCACCAAGATCACATTCAAGCCACGGGGGATTTACAAACAGGATATCGTTCAGGTACTGACGCCAGCACATTTGCTGCTGTGACTAATTTCTCAAAAGGAGATTTTGGTGTGATGTTTTATGGCAATATACAAGAAGGTGAAAATTTTGAGGACGGGGATGATCGAGAAGTTTCTCCAACAGAATTTTCCAAAGGTCAATATGGCGCTGACATTCGATATAACAGCGGTCAATTTGAATCAGGGTTGGGCTACCACTATACCGACACCACAGACTCTGGAACGCCTGCATTGCCAATGGACATTGAATTTATTTACTCGAACCGCGTCAGCTATGACGGCAGTTTTCAAGGCAAAACTTGGCAATATAACTGGCAAATTGGCTATTTAGACGCCGAGCATGGCATGACCAATTTCCATATGCGCGAAAATACAAACATGGAAAAGCATCGCCGTAATAATGCAACATCAGATACCCTTGATTTTAAATTGGTCATGGCGCGTGAGGTGGGTGAAGGTGAACTGACGCTCGGAGTTGATGGTTATCAGGCTGATCATGACTCGGTGATCACAAACCCGAACAACATGATGTTTAAAGTCGTTAATTTTAATGAGGTACAAGATGATCGTTATGGATTATTCGCTGAATGGCAGCAGCAAATCAGTGATGTGCATATACACGTAGGGGCACGCTTAAAGCAGTCGCAAAGTAATGCAGGTGAAGTGAGCACATCAATGGCCATGATGATGGGTAATATGGGTATGATGGCATCTGCGCTTCAGGATGATTTTAACAACGCCAACCGTAGCGTTGATGAAACCAATGTTGATATCGCATTAAGCCTACAAAAACAAATTAATGACACGCTTAGCGTGTATGTTGGTTTTGGCGTGAAAAACCGTGCACCTTCTTATCAAGAGCGCTACTTATGGACGCCGATGGAGTCTACTGGAGGTTTAGCTGATGGCAATACCTATATTGGCGATATTAACCTTGATAGTGAAACGGCCTATCAAACGGACTTAGGGTTGACCTCAAAAACCCAAAACAGCCTTGTTTCTACCCATGTTTATTTCCAAAACATCAATAATTATATTCAAGGTACGACCCTTGGCATGGAAGACATGACGGCGAGTATGATGGCACAAATGATGTCAGGCGATGACAATCCACTTAAGTTCACCAATGTTGATGGAAAACTGTATGGCGCTGATGTTAACTGGAGCTATCAGTTATCTAGTCAATTCAGTGTCAATGGCATAGTTAGTTATGTTCGTGGTGAGCGACGTGATATCAACGATTATTTGTACCGCATTGCGCCCTTAAATGCGCAGGTAGATATTATTTTCAATAATGATAATTACATCGCCAAACTCAATATTACAGCAGTTGATGCGCAAAGTGATGTTTCTCAAGAAAACGATGAAATGGAAACCGCAGGTTATGCATTGATCAACTTGGAAGGGCAATACTTCTTTAGCTCAGATTTAAGTGTACGAGCAGGCATAGATAACCTTCTTGATAAGAATTATCGAAACCATCTATCTGGTTATAATCGAGTTAAAGGAAATGAAATACCTGTGATGGATCGCCTACCAGGTGAAGGTATTAGCGGCTGGGTTGAATTAGGGTACAGTTTTTAAGCTAAACTTCTGACGGGTTAACCAATGATAAATAAGCGCCTTTCAGGCGCTTTCTTGTTTTTCATATTCAGAAACCTGCATGCCTGACATAACATCTTGACCGTTTAGTCAATTTTTATCGGAGTACATTGATAACTGAGTTGAACATAGGTATCTTTAGTGCTCAGTTTTTCTCGTATAACGTAACCGTTTAATGTTTTCATTGCGGTGTCATTTAGTTGTTATATGATGCGCAATTTTATTATCAGCAAAGGATGTTTTAATGATAACCCGTTCTGCTCAATGGCAAGCCCTTTCTCAACATTATGAACGTATAAAAAGTACACATATGCGAGATATGTTCAAAGTGGATCCCAATCGTTTCGAGCACTTTTCTTTAACGGCGTCAGGTTTAACATTAGACTATTCTAAAAATCATATCACATCAGAAACTATGGATGCGCTGATTGCCTTAGCACAAGCGACTAATGTCTGTGCTCAACGAGACAAAATGTTTTCCGGTGAGCCAATCAATATTACGGAACATCGAGCAGTATTACACACTGCTTTGCGCAATTTATCAGACAAACCAATTGAGGTAGATGGCGAAGATATTATGCCGCTAATCAAATCAACGTTGGCAAAACTCAAGGTCTTTGTTGACGCGGTATCCACGGGTGAAAAATGTGGCTTCACCGGCAAAGCCTTTACCGATGTGGTCAGTATTGGTATTGGTGGCTCATTTTTGGGGCCAAAAATAATGTCGGAGGCATTAAAGCCGTATCGACAAAAGCATTTGAAAGTGCACTTTGTTGCTAATGTTGATGGCTGCCATTTAGCTGATGTATTAGAGAACTTAAACCCAGAAACCACCTTATTTATCACGTCTTCGAAAACCTTATCGACGCAAGAAACGCTGCGCAATGCAGACTCAGCTCGTGAGTGGTTCCTTAAATCCGCACAACCTAACGATATAAAACACAATTTTGCCTGTGTCTCGACCAATATTGAAGCGGCCAAAACTTTTGGCATTGATGAAGAGAATATCTTTCCGATGTGGGATTGGGTCGGTGGTCGCTATTCCGTATGGTCGGCGATAGGTTTGCCACTCGCATTAGCCATTGGTTTTGATCATTATCAAGCCTTTCTTGAAGGCGCGTTTGATATGGACGAGCACTTTCAGAAGGCGCCGCTCAATGAAAATATGCCCGTAATTATGGCGTTGTTAGGTATTTGGTACCGAAATTTTCATCGCGCACAATCTCAGGTGTTACTACCTTATTATCATTATTTGCGCGGTTTACCTGCTTATATACAACAATTAGACATGGAAAGTAACGGTAAATCGGTGTCAATTCTAAATGAAGAGTTAAGCTATGCTACGGGCCCCATAATCTGGGGAAGCGAAGGTACTAACGGCCAACACTCCTTTCATCAATTAATCCATCAAAGTAAAACCACCATTCCAGTAGACTTTATGCTGCCCATGCACCCACATCATGATGTGGCTAATCACCACGATATGCTTGCATCTAATTGTTTTGGTCAAAGTCAGGCGTTAATGGAAGGTCAAAGTGAAGCTCAAGTGCGCGCGGCGATGAAAAAAGCGAATTGTAGCTCAGAAGAGATTAATAACCTGGCAAGCCATAAGGTCATGAAAGGCAACAAGCCGAGTAACACCTTGTTGTTTAATACGCTCGATCCGAAAACTCTGGGCAGTTTAATTGCCCTTTATGAGCATAAAGTGTTTGTTCAAGGGGTGATTTGGCAGGTGAACTCTTTTGATCAATGGGGTGTAGAGTTAGGTAAGGCACTGGGCAACCAAGTCTTGAGTAAATTATCTGATAAAACTGAACCGTTAACTATGGACGGATCGACCAATGCGCTGATCAGCCTTTATCGAAGCCGCTAACGCTATGCTGTATTTTCTATCGAAATGCCCGATTGATTCGGGCATTTGATTTGCTCGGCAAACAGGTATTCCAAATTGCATACATTTGCGTGTATGATGAATTGCACTTCAAATAACCCTGTATTTGAAAACAAAAATAATAACTTAAGACAGTGTACGTAGTTTTGAATGGAGCTCATGAATATATTCGGCAAATTGATATTGCCAAAGCTGTCTGAGTTTAATAAAAACTCGGAGCTAAAAGTTGAAGAGCGCGCGAGCGCCACAGCTTTATGGTTTTATAAAATTTGGGATATGGATTCATGAAAAAAAGGCAATCAGTTGTACGCAAAGTACTTCTATCTATTTCAAGTATTTTTGCGGTTATTGCAATTATTGTTGCAACAACGGTTACTTCAAATCGAGCCGATTCAGTTGAGCAGTCGGTACTTCAGGAAATTAGAATAGCAACACAACAAGCGTCAAATGGTATCCATGAGTTTTTCCGCGAACGTTCGCGCGTAGTTACGTCATTAAAAGGCAACCCTTTTGTAAACGATTGGTTCAGTCAATATCAAGATCGTGGTGCTGAGATAGATAACGACGAGCAATATCAAAAAATTGTGAAGCTGTTTAAAAATGAATCCGCACAAGACCCTATGATTAAGTCTGTGTTTTATGCTCCGGCAGCGACTCACGAATACTTCGATATTAACGGTCGTTATAATGATGATGCCTATTTCACCAGCAAACGACCTTGGTGGGGTGAGGCGCTTAAAAAAGATCGCCTGTTTATTACCAATCCTGAAATAGATGCCAACGATGGATCTATTGTTACGTCAATTAAAACCACAGTTTATGATCCAGTTGGAAAACTGCTTGGCGTCATGGGGATAGATATACTAGCGTCAGAAATCAAAAGTGGCCTTATTGATACCATGACCTATCAAAATGAAGGCTTTGGTTTCTTATACACTAGCCAAGGTCAGATCATTTCCTTTCCGGATGAAGATAATCGCATCGATATGAGCAAATTACCGACGTTAGATACGGTAGATAATTTATTTACCGATGCGGATGGTTTTGGAAAGCTGTTAAGTGATAGTAGATCTCAAGAGGAATTGATTTCAACGGTTACCTTCAAAGGTGAAGAATATTTAGCGGTCGTTACATCGATAGCAGACGACACTCAAGCTCTAGATTGGCGTGTTGCTTTTATGGTGCCAATGCACGTAATAACTAATCCGGTGTATGAGACAACGGTATCATCAATCATGATGGTTATTTTAGTGATGTTGATTACCTCTGCGGTTATCTTTTTTACCATACAAAAACTGCTGACCAAACCTTTGAAACGTGTTGTCGATGCGATGGATGATATCGCCTCAGGTGAAGGGGACTTGACCAAACGAATCGATATTAACAGCAATGATGAATTGGGGCATTTAAGTGAATCGTTTAATGGTTTTGTGGAAAATATTCAATCCATTATTGGTCAATGTAATAATACCACTGAACAAGTATTGAATGAGTCAGACAATGTAAGCGCATTAGTAAACGATTTCACCACCACAGTTAATACACAGAAAGGTTATATTGAACAGATCGCCACGGCAGCGACTCAAATGACCCAAACGATTCATGGCATTTCTGACAATGCTCAAACATCACTAGATTATGCAACACGTGCGACAGAAGAATCCTCAGAGGGACGTTCATTGGCTGACAATGCCAATATCTTGATGGGTGATTTATCACAAGAAGTCGGTAACGCTACCGATGTTGTCAATGACCTGCACAAGAATTCCGAATCAATTTCGGCGGTACTTGAAGTGATTAAAAATATCGCCGAGCAGACTAATTTATTGGCATTGAATGCAGCAATTGAAGCAGCACGAGCAGGCGAACAAGGGCGAGGTTTTGCAGTCGTTGCTGATGAAGTGAGAACATTGGCAAGCCGCACGCAAGACTCAACCGGCGATATTGAAAAGATCATTGTTAAATTGCAAGATTCTGCAGCCAGCGCAGTGGCAGTGATGAATGCAGGTAAACAAAAAACTAATCAAGGTGTAGAGTTGATTAATAAAGTGAGTGAAAAGTTATCACAAATTAATGAAGCTATCTCGTTGATTGAAGAACAGTCGAATGAAGCAGCGATGACCATTCGTGAACAAGCGTCTGCATCGGATGAGATCAGTCAGCAAACGGTATCAGTAAACGAGCTTGCTGATACTGCCGTGTCTCAAACCATTGAAATGGCAACGAAGAGTCAGGCGCAAAAAGAAATTACACAAGAGCTTACCGCGACGATTTCACAGTTTAAAGTGGCGTAACTACAAAAACTAAGCCGTTTATGTGATGTTGGCGAATGCTATACCAAACAAAAAAGCTACTCATGACAATGAGTAGCTTTTTTATTTTCTCATTAATACTGGTTAATTGACTTACAGCGCTCTTAAATCATTGCAATGCCAGCAAGTATATATGCTACTAATGTTAAACCACCTCCTACAAGGGCATATGGCAACTGTGTTCTTACGTGTTCTAATAAATCACATCCCGAAGCTACAGCAGAAACCGCTGTGGTGTCAGATATAGGTGAACAATGGTCACCAAAAACACCGCCGCCAAGTATCGCAGCCAATACTAAAGGTGCAGGCAAGCCAAGATTGATGACCAATGGCATACCAATAGGGATAAGTAACGCGAATGTACCCCATGATGTTCCTGTGGTAAAGGACATTAAACCACCAGCAATAAACAATACAGCCGGCACAAGAAACAGCGGTAAATTATCGGCTACTAGCCCTGAGATGAATACCCCTGTACCTAATAGCTTTAAACTACTGCCCAGTGCGAGTGATAACAATACAATTGTCACTAATGGCAGTAGCTCTGACATACCCTTAAAGCCAATTTCAGTCATTTGCTTATGACTAAACCTTTTTGAGCCAACCATCATCGCATAGGCAACTAAACAGGCTAAACTGGTTGAATACAAAACTGATTTCGAGCCTGAGCCTTGAACAAAATCACCACCACCGGTTAAAAACATGAATCCGATCATCGAAAAGCACATAGTGACCATAGGTAAAATCATAAACATCGGTTTGCTTGGCTCGATGTCTATATCAGCGTGAGATGTAACTTTCTTCTGCGCTTGCTCTGAGGCTTTTAATGGACCATGGGTTTTATCCGCCAAAATGGTATAGAGCACAATTGCTAAGGTGATCAGGGCGTAAAAGTTTAAAGGAATCGTTTGTATTAGAATGGATACATAAGATTCTTCTAATTCGTAGGCACCCATTAAGCCAAGCACATACGCGCCCCAACCGTTTACAAGCAAAAGAATACAAATGGGGGCGCTGGTACTGTCTATGATATAAGCCAGTCGTGCACGACTCATGTTGAATTTATCGAATAGGCCACGTGAGATAATACCGGCCATTAACACACTCAGGTTTGATTCAATAAAAATGGCTATGCCGGTAAAAAAGGGTAACAATCTGGCTCTTCTTGCACTGCCACTCACGCCTTTTTTGATAAGGTAATTAACCGTTGCTGTTACTCCTCCTGAATAGCGCATAAACGCAAGCAATGCGCCAACCATCAAACTAAAAATAAGAATGCGGGTATTACCGCCATCATGAAAAACACTGACAATACGCTCCAGCCCTGCTAAGGCGAAGGCGCCAACAACACTACTTTGCTCAGTCGATTGCAAGATTAATAACTCAGAGCTAAAGATTGCCACTAACAAGGCGAGGATTACTTCTTTCTTCCATAGAACAATGATGATAGCTAACACTGGAGGAATAATACTGAGCCATTCAGACATAAAACACCGGAAACTTTATTATATTTTTATTGGCCACCATCATAGCGAATCTATGCGCAATGAAAAAGTGAGATAGCAGACTAATTAACTTTGACGCTTATATAAGATCTTAAGAAACGCTCTTGTACCATTACAAATTACAACAAAACTCAACAATTTCGTCGTAACTAAGCTGTTACATTTGGGCTATGATTATTCCAATCGACGTTACGTATTAGTAATTTGAATGAGGGATATCATGAAAAAATTAGTTATTGGTCTGTTCGCTTTTATGTTTGTAAGTACGGCAATGGCACAGTCAACAGTAGTTGAAGGTGTTATCGAAAAAGCAGAAGTTATTACAGGCACAGTTGGAAAAGATGGTAAGCCCTTATTAGGTGCTGCTGTAGGTGTTGGTGTCGGCTCGGCATTTGGCTCTGGTAGCGGTAAAGATGCAGCAAAAATTGTTGGTGGCTTAATCGGCGCAGGGCGACAAGCGAGTAAGCAAAAACAAACCATGTATGGCTGGCGCTATATTGTAAGAACAGAGAGTGATCTCCAAGTTGTTGATACTTGGTGTCCAGCGCCCAATCAACAATGTTCTGGCGTATTAAAAGGCAAAGAAGTTTACGTAATTAATGGCAAAGAAGTCGCAGTAAAATAGCCTAATAACGTTTAAGAGAAACAATATGCACTTGCGCGCTGGCCAAGTGCTTTTTTGTTGAACCTTTATAGAATATATTGCCGATATGCTGGATGACGCTCAATATAATCACACCAAGTCGTAAAGCTATTGTAGGTATATCGCGGATCAGTCGCTTTGTACCATTTCGAATGTTTATGCGGCGGCAAACGAAACTTGATTTTCCAGCCGTCAATCCCGACATAGCAAGCCAAGTCACGATTTGTTTCATTGATGACCTTAATTCGCATCATTCCCTCAAGCGTCTTGCCAAATTCAGTTCTTATTTTTGGCATCGACAGTGCCGTTGTCGATACGAATATCGCCACAAGAAACAAAACGACTTTTGAAAGTGGATTCATGTTTTATCTGCCAACCTTTGCGCCCACCATAAACTGAATCCTATGATACTACCGCCGATAGCGAGTTTGACAATATCCCCCTGTTCGCCAAACAGTGTTAACGAAAATATTACTGCTAATGGTACGTAGCCATTATTCATTATAGCAAGTTCAGTAGCCTTGACTTGTTTGGCGCCAAAATTCCACAAACTAAACCCAAGGCCTGAAGCGATGATGCCCAAGTAAATGAGTACTTGCCATTGTTCTATAGTTATCGAGCCAATGGTACTGAAACTTCCCTTAATCAAGACTACGATGGTACTGAATAAAGCACCGCCGCCATACATCAGTGTCATTTGTGTCACATGAGATGCTGGCTGGTTTACTGATTCGATTTTTCTATTGAGGTGTTTGTATGCCACCTGCCCAAATGCGAAAGCGATGTTGGCACTTTGTAATACGATGAATCCCAAGAAATAATCACTGGTTTGAGGCGCTTTAGCGACAATAATCGCGGCGCCAATAATAGAAAAAATCACAGGAAATAGCTGTTTGACGCTGAAGTTTTGATTAACCCAGCCACTAAATAATATTACATACAGCGGTGTGAAAATGGTGAATACAGCAACTAAATAGCCGGGTAAGTACTGGTATGACTGAATATAAGCCCAATACATTACGCCAAATTGAATTGCGCCAAGAGCCACTAATTTTAATGTGTTCCGAGGTAATGCTTTCCAGCGGCAAAAAATCGCAAAGGTGGTAAAACAAAGTACTAATCGAAGTGCCGCAACTAAAGATGGCTCAATGCCGGCAAGCTGGCCTTTAATTAAACCAAAAGAAAAGGCCCATAAAACAGAAACAAAAAGTAGCGCGTACATGATATGAACAAACAATAAAATACAGTGACCGTATTTTAACAAATAAATACACTAGAGTTACTAGCTTGTTTTACTTTATTTTTCTTTATTGAAATTAAAATAATTAGAATAAATTTGCCTGATGGTGTTGAAAGCCGATTTGGTTGTCTCCATGTCTAGCCTAACATTATAATAAAATAAGATACCTTCTGGTATTTAAGCATTCAGAAAGAGAATTATTCATGGCTAAGTTAGAACCCGTTACTAAAGAACAACATCAAAATTTAAAAATTGCCGCTCAACGCAGTTTAAAGCACATTGCTGGTCAGCACATTGTTCCGATTACAGCACCAGAATTTGCACAAGGGGCGACTAGCTACCCTATTTTTATTGTTAAAGATCCTGAGTCAAACCGTTTTCGTAGCGTGGCGATGTTAGGGTTAGAAACAGGCGAAAACTTGTTTTTAAAAGATGACACTTGGTCAGCAATTTACGCGCCGCAAAGTGTTGGCATGGTGCCGTTTGCTTTAGGGTTAGACCCGGAAAAAGACAAAACATTAACGGCATGCGTTGACGTTGAAAGTGAATATGTTGGCGAAGATAAAGATTTACCATTATTTGATGAAAAAGGTGAAGCAACTGACTTATTCAAAAACGTTGAAGAATCGTTAGGTCGCTTATACAACAATGAAGTGATGACTGAAAAATTCATCAAAGAGTTATCAGATAACGAGCTATTAGAGGAGATAGAGCTGGTTGTTACTCTTCATTCAGGCGAGAAAAAGAAAATTGTTGGTATCTATACCATTAATGAAAATAAGCTTCAGTCATTAACTGATGAGCAAGTAATCAGCTATCACAAGCGTGGATTATTTATCCCTATGCACTCAATGCTTGGCTCTGTTGGACAAATTCATCGTTTAGCACAGCTACGCAATGCTACTGAAGCTGCAAAAGTAGCAGGTATTCAAGTGGTACCAGTAGAGAAAAAGTAGTCTTTTAAGACACGTAATAAAGAGGCCGCGTGCCTCTTTTTTTATGCGCAGAAATCAGCGGATAGCCAATAAAACAGTAGCAGTTGTTTTTTATTTAGACAATATCAAAGACAAAATGTTAACAAGTGTGACTAGTCTGTGTTAGTTTAACAATCAAACAAGTTATGGGTAGTTGATAACGAGGAAAACATGGCTGATAAAAACAAGCTTTCCAAGGATATGGAAGAACAAATTCAAAGCCTAGCTGGCGATATTTATATTCAGATAGAAGATAAAATTGCGGGCCTGCTCTCGTCGGTTGAGCAATCACACCAAGTGACAGACGAGGATGTGATTCAACATCCATTATTCTCTGAGCTTCAACAAAAAGCAGAACAACTTTCCCAAGCCGCAGCAGAGACTGAATCAAAAGCGCAAAAAGAGCTGACTGATGCCAATATTAAAATACAAGCGCTAAATAAAGCTGTTGATGAGCGTGATACTGAACTTAAAAATCACGGTGAACTAAGTTCTACTAAGCTCACTGACACTGAGCAGGTGTTAAAAGAGAAGTTGGCAACAATTTCGTCGTTAGAAGAACAACTAAAAACAGCTCAAGCGCGTGAAACGGAAACCAGCTCTTCATTAACTACTACTGAGCAAACACTTGCCAAAGTGCAAGAAGAGCTCACCAAATTGGCTGAAAGCGAACAAAACCTCACTAAGACTAATAAAGCGAAGACTGCCACGTTAGAAGTTCAAAACCAGCAAATTTCCGATCTTAATAGCCAACTTAATACCGTCAGCAGTCAACTTGAACATCTTCAATCACAACAAAGCCAGAGCAATAATCAACAGCAGCAACAGTTGGTTGAAGCATCGGAGAAAGCGGCTAGTTTAGAAAAACAAGTCGCTGAATTGAATAGTCAACTAAGCCAAGCGGAATCACGTCATGCTCAAAGTACTGAGCAAGACAGAGCAAGCCAAGTGTTGATTGCTGAACTCGATTACAAAATCAACGAATTAAACACACAGTTAGAAGCCGCCGAACAACAAGGTGGGGGATTAAAACAAGCGTTAGCAAAAATTGAGGAATTGAAGCAACAATTATCGGAAGCACAAACTGGCACCGAGCAGCAAGCTGAGATCGCTAAAGCACTGGAACAAAAGCTTAAACAGACCGAAACACAAGAACAACAGCTAGCTCAAAAGGTGACGGAACAAGCAGCCAGCATCACCTCACTGAATGCGCAAATCGAAAGTACCAAAGCCAGCGTAAATAAAAGCCAAACTGAACAAGAGAAGCTATTGGCTGAAGCAAACGCGAAAAATGAACAACTCAAAGCAGAGCTAGAAGCTGCGTACGCTAATGCAGAACAGCAAGAAAGTCAGGCTGATGTCTTGGGGCAACAATTGGCGCAGGCCAGCGAGCATGAACAGTCGGTTAAGGTAACGTTGGAGCAACAAGCTCAAAGTATTGCTACGCTAACAGAAGATTTAGCACAACGTCAAAAGGCATTTGAAGAATCACAAGCAGCATCAACAGAAAATGCGGAAAAAGTTAAAGTGTTAACTCAAGAGTTAAGCGGTGCCAATACCAATTCATCTGAGCAAGCGATGCAGGTCACAAAGCTCACAGCACAGTTAACTCAGGCACAGCAACAAGCAAGATTTTTAACTGAAGAGTTAGAACAACACAAAGGACAGTTGGTTGAGAAATCGAAAGAAGTTGAAGCATATAAAGTAACGAGTGCAGAAGCTACTACTACCCATGAACAAGAGCTTGCAAAACAAGTGACCGAAAGCACAGCCTTGCAGCAACAAATTGAACAACTTCAACAAGTGAAAAAAGAGCAGCAACACAATTTAGAAACATTGCAGCAGCACGTGAAAGATTACAAAGAAAAAACTGATGCTCAAGATAAAAAATTCACTGAATTAGAAGCCGTCTTTATGCAGCATCAACAGACTGCGTCTGAAGCAGAACAAAAATCCAGAGATGAAGTTAAAGTGGCTAATCAGCAATTGCAGGAGTCGAAGACGCAACTTAAACAGTTAACAGAAGATGTGAATACGGCAAACACCAACGCAGAAAATTACCAACAACAAAGCACTGACGCACAAGAGAAACTGGCACGCGCGCTAGAAGCGGAAACGTCAGCCATTAATCGCTTGACCAGTTTTAAAGAAAAACATCAAGGTGATCACGATAAGGCGCGTGACACGATTAAGTATCTACGAGATGAAAACCATGAACTTAGCGCTAAACACGCCCATGATGTCAGTGAATTGGAAGATAAAATCAGAGAATATCGATTACGCTTTGAATACGCGCAGAAGCAGTTGGCGAGCCAAAGTTAACTTAAATTAAGCATCATAATAAAACCGTTGTGATTGCGTGTAGTGATCACCACGGTTTTTTATTGTCTGAATTTTCCATGTTGACGTTTCGCAGTTGTCTTTTTGAATGACTTTAGTGACTGTTCGTCAATACTGGAGTTGTTGACTATTGCTGGCATTACCTGCATTTTCTTTAAGGAATGAAAACCAATACAGTAATAGGATTTATAACCATGGCGATCGCTCTAGAGACGACATCCTTTTCAATTAGAGCTTTTGAATTCTCTGATCTACCTGCTTTTTCTCACTACCGTAATTGTCCCGAAGTCGCTCGATATCAAAGTTGGGTCGATTACAGCCTAGATGATGCGATTAAGATGTTTGAACAGACGAATTATAAGCTATTTTCAACGGACGAACGCATTGGTCATTGGTTTCAGTTAGCGATAGTCGAACATAGCTCCGGACAACTGTTGGGAGATTTAGCAGTTCATTTTATCGACAATCAGCAAGTGGAAATCGGTTTTACTATTGCCCCTGAGCATCAAAATAAAGGGGTAGCAACACGAGCGATAAAACGGTTGTTGTCTTACTTTTTTGTTGAGCAGGATGTGCACCGTATTACGGCAATAACCGACAGTAAAAATTTAGCAAGTGTGAGATTATTAGAAAAAACTGGGTTTAGGCGAGAAGCACATTTTGTTAAAAATATCTTTTTCAAAGGGGCGTGGGGCGATGAATATGTGTTTGCTATGCTTCAAGAAGACTATCAACAGCGACATGGTTAATAAGATGACTAAGTCGATGGTTGTTAAAAACTAACACAGACTTTGATCAGTAAAGTGCTATCATAAGGAGACTTATACAAGGCTGACTTTTTATGACGATTAGATTACCACTGGCTAAATTATCTCAATGGCAACAAGTAACGTATTGCTGTGCACTCCTTGAGCGCATGCTACCTAACTACCAAATGTTTTCTCAAGCAATGGGCTTTGGTGAGACCAAGGTACTGCGTAATCAACTAGATTTACTGTGGCAATGGTTAGATAAATCACAAAAAGTTAAAATTAATTATGATGCCCAGTTGGTCAAGCTAGAAGAGCAAACTCCAGATCCTGAAGCATTCGATTCGTTTGGTGTTTTCCCTGCTGTCGATGTATGCATGGCGTTAATGTCGCTAATGCAAGGCATTCAATCCAAAGAATCAGACGGCTTACTTGATGTTGGTAAATTGTCGGAAAATAGCGTCCGCTATTTTGTTGAGCTGACTTTAGTGCAAGATGCTGATGGGCAAGAGGATGTTGTGATTGATGAACAAGACATACTCGAACATCCGCTTATGGAATGGGAAATCGCAACGCAAAATGAGCTATTTTATTTCCTGAAACACGCGCCTGAATCTAAAGCTACATGTCAGGAAGCCAAGCAAATGGCGCTTGAGGAAAGGCTTTCAAACCTAGGTATCGAAATAGAATAAACCAGCATTAATTTATGTTGTTATCGGTCTACTAATCAGCACACAAAAAGCAAAAAATATTACAGAGCATATTTTGTCATCACCAACACTATTAAAAACTGATCCATCACCGCCACTGATATGGACAACCTTATTGATGGCGGCTTTTTTGCTACTTGTCCCGCAAGTATTACTCACCTCTGTTTTTGGTTTTTATGCGCATCTGATAGATATGCCTAATGTGGGTCAGTGGTTAGTTAGTATTGAAGTGCAAATGAAGTTAATGCTAATTGCCTCACCATTAACAGCCGCTTTAGTTATTTTGTTCACCCGAACGTTTGGAACGAGCTCAGATAATTGGCAAAGTATTCTCTTGTATCTTAGCATTAAATCGTGCTCAAAAAGAGACATTATTACTTGGGTGTTGGCTTCTATTGCGCTTTGGGTTTTGATGGCGTTACTCGGTGTTGTGGCTGATCTTCCGGAAGAAGAATTTATGCTAATGGTTCGAGATTCTAATACGTCGCCGTTGTTAATTTTTATCGTAATTTGTGTATTTGCGCCAGTGGTTGAGGAATTAGTCTTTAGGGGGTTTTTGTTTCGACGCTTTCAACAAACTTGGTTAGCGTCAACTGGCTCCCTTATTGTGACTTGCGCGTTGTTTACGTTAGTACACGGAGCACAATACACATTAGTTGGACTGGTGTTTATTTTGATCATCGCTGTTTATTTAGCCCTGATTCGATGGAAAACACGCAATACCAGTTTGTGTATTATCGCTCATGCGACGAATAATGCTTTGTCCATGGTGGCGTTATACTATTTTTACTAACTTAGCGGCCTTCGTTCAATCAGTAAGGCATTGCTACTTTACTTGATAAAGTCTGTACGCAACCTGACCTGCGACTTTTTCTTTATGTAAGTGCCAATTTTCAGGTAAATATTTTAGTTGGTGTTCAGCTTCCGTTTCAACGTAAACAAGGGCGTTATTAGCTAGCCACTCTTGACCCATCAGTGCAATCACCTTTTCTACTAATCCTTGTCGAAAGGGAGGGTCGATAAAAACCAGATCGAATTTTTGTGTATTCCCCGCTAAAAATTTTATTGTGTCGGTGTTATGAACAATAACATTTTCAGTCGCTAGAGTTTTGCTGTTCAGTTTTAGTTGGTTAGCGGCGTCCTTATTTAGCTCGATCATCGTAACCTGCTGAGCACCCCGAGAATATGCTTCAAAACCTAAACTTCCTGCTCCAGCGAAACAATCGAGGCAGTGACTGTCCTGTATATAAGGCATCAACCAGTTAAATACGGTTTCTTTGACTCGGTCAGTAGTCGGCCTTAATCCTTCCGCCATCAGCACCGGTAATTTTCTTCCGCGATGCATGCCGGCAATAAGTCGGATACTGCCCATTGCTGAGTTATTCTTTGAAGATTTGCGTCGATTGTTCATTTACTGATCTACTTTGGTTTTTCAACACATCATTAGGTGTTAATATAGCGCACAATTTTATCCTTAAAGTGCGCGTTTGTACTAATAGTATTAACTATTATCTGATGCCAATTAGTTGAATTTACTACTATGTCAAAGAAAAAAGGCTTGTTTTCCTGGTTAGGTCTAGGTGGCGATAAAGAAACGACCGACGCTGAAATATCGGAAGCAGTTGATGAATCTACATCACAAGCAATAGAACAAATTGAATCAGAAGTTATTGCATCGGCTGATAGCGCTGAAAATAATGACTTGCCAGAGCCAGAGCCAGAGCCAGAGCCAGAGCCAGAGCCAGAGCCAGAGCCAGAGCCAGAGCCAGAGCCAGAGCCAGAGCCAGAGCCAGAGCCAGAGCCACAAAAAGTAGGCTTTTTTGCTCGATTAAAAAATAGCTTATCAAAAACCCGCCAAAATTTAGGTGGTGGCATCTTTGATTTGTTCCGTGGCAAAAAAATTGACGATGAACTCTTTGAAGAACTTGAAACACACCTATTATTAGCGGATGTTGGTATTGAAACCACAATGAGGATTATTGATTCACTAACGGAATCAGCCAACCGAAGCCAACTTAAAGACGCAGAAGCCTTGTATGACTTGCTGAAGAAAGAGTTAAAACAAATTATTGAACCGGTGAGTAAGCCTCTAGAAATTCACAATGGTGAAGGTCCTCACGTCATTTTGATGGTCGGCGTAAATGGTGTAGGTAAAACCACCACGATTGGTAAAATGGCCAAGCAATTTCAAGCACAAGGCAAATCGGTAATGTTAGCTGCCGGAGATACGTTCAGAGCCGCAGCGGTCGAGCAATTACAAGTTTGGGGTGAACGCAATGACATTCCTGTAGTTGCTCAACATACAGGAGCAGACAGCGCCTCAGTAATCTTTGATGCAATCAGCGCTGCGAAAGCGCGAGGTGTGGACGTACTTATTGCCGATACGGCCGGGCGTTTGCAAAACAAAGGGCACTTAATGGAAGAGCTAAAAAAAGTGGTTCGTGTCATGAAAAAGCTGGATGTAGATGCGCCTCATGAAGTGATGTTAACCATTGATGCCGGCACAGGGCAAAATGCCTTGAGCCAAACACAGCTGTTCAATGACGCGGTGAAACTGACCGGATTGACGGTCACCAAATTAGACGGCACTGCCAAAGGTGGCGTTGTGTTTGCTATTGCTGATAAACATAATGTGCCTATTCGTTATATTGGTGTAGGTGAAGGTATTGATGACTTAAGAACCTTTGACAGTGAAGAGTTTATTGACGCCCTGTTTACGCAAGAATAACTCAGTATTGTTAAGAATTTGCATCACAACCATTGCAATTCATGTCGATGCCGATAAAAATAAAGCTGAACCAATACAACAATAAGAAATTTAATGATCCGCTTTAGAAAGGTCAATAAAACGTATCCAGGTGGCTTTGCTGCTTTAAAAGATGTCTCCTTTGAGATTGAATCAGGGGAAATGGCATTCTTAACAGGTCATTCAGGTGCCGGTAAATCGACATTGCTTAAGCTGATCTCACTAATAGAGAAACCAACAGCAGGTACCATCAAAATCGATGGTACCGAACTTTCCACTATTCCTTACCGAAAAATTCCTTTTGTGCGTCGAAATATAGGGATGATTTTTCAAAACCACCACTTGCTGATGGACCGCACAGTATTTGATAACGTTGCATTACCATTGATCATTGAAGGTTATAGCCAAAAAGAAGTGGTAAAAAGGGTTGATGGGGCATTAGAGAAAGTGCAATTAGGCGATCGAGCCAGATGTTATCCTTACATGCTCTCTGGTGGTGAACAACAACGTGTTGGTATTGCTCGCGCTATCGTTAATAAGCCTTCGATTATTTTAGCGGATGAACCAACTGGTAACTTAGACCCCGAGTTATCTCTTGGCATTGTCCGCCTATTTGAAGAATTAAATGCTGTTGGTGTTTCGGTGATCATCGCAACCCATGATTTAGGCTTGATTGCTCGAATGCGTTATCGGACATTGACGCTTAAAAATGGTGCCATGATCACCGATGGTGTATTTCAAGGGTTAAATACAACGCGAGATCTTAGCCAATGATTTTTAAATTCAATCAAGATGGCAATAGCCAAAGCAAAGTCAGCCTCTCGCAAAAAGCCGTTTCATGGCCCATCCGTCATTTACAGCAAGCGATTGGCAGTTTAGGTGACATGTGGCGAACGCCGTTTACTTCCATGATGACAATATTAGTGCTGGGGATCAGTTTAACTTTGCCGGCCACATTGCATTTATTCGTGAAAAATGCCGACAACATCGTCTCTCGTTGGGACAGTTCGTCAGAAATCAGTTTGTACTTGAAGTTGTCAGTGACTGAACAGCAAGCTCAAAAATTGGTCAGGAAAATCAATCTGTTTCCGGAAGTGGAAAAGGTTGATTATATTTCCTCTGAACAAGCGCTTGAAAATTTTAAAGAGTCGTCAGGGCTTGGTAAAGCACTTGAGTATCTTAAAGACAATCCGCTACCTGCTACACTTATGGTCACGCCTACACAGCGTGCTAGCCAAGCAAGTGCAGCAAAAGAGCTTCTGGCTAAGCTAGAACAAGAGCGTGAAGTGGACCAAGGAAAATTAGACTTGGAATGGCTGAATCGATTACAAGCCATGGCAGTGCTAATAGAAGATATCGTGATTGCAGTGGCATTAATGCTTTGTAGTTCAGTGGTGCTTATTGTTGGTAACACCATTAGGCTAGCTATTTTGCATCAAAAAGAAGCCATTGCCGTGATGAAAATGGTTGGCGCAACGGATGCGTTTATTCAACGCCCTTTTATGTACACCGGTGCATGGTATGGCATTGCAGGCGGATTTTTCGCCAGTATATTAATTGCTGTGTTGGCGAGTTATTTGTCCGGTGCGCTGGTGGAACTGACTGACTTGTATCACAGCAGTTATCAGCTTGAACGTTTGTCATTCTCAGAAAATATGATGCTGATCGGTTTAGCTATCGCACTAGGGTTGATAGGCAGTTATGTTTCCGTGCGTCAACACATTCGAGCTATAGAGCCTTCTTCAGACTGACTTAAAGCTAGCGTTATGAAGCACTTAACATTTCATCTGCCCACGCCAAAGCATTTATTTGTACTTTGGCGTAAGTGTCTTTCGAAATTTTAAACTGTCTGGCAATATTGTCGCAATGGAGCCAACGCCCTTGCTCTATATGCCTTGCCATATCTAAGTAGCTAGTTAAGTAAATATTTTCACTGAGTAACGCGGATTTAATCTCTACGTCAATAGGTAAAATATCGACCACTTGCGCAATTTCGTAATCCAAAATACCGTCAATCATCGACAGCATTCCAGTTAAAAATGCTTTTGGCGGGTTTTCAACATCTCCCACTTCTTTAGATATTTGCTCACAAAATTTTGCCCTAAACAGCGATATGCGCATTATTTCACTGGGTTTACCTTGGCTTAAATCTGACAACGCCAGTAAGGCAATGAATTTTTTCAACTCAAGTTCGCCGATGTACACCAACGCATGTTTTAACGAGGTTATTTTTTGAGTTCTGCCAAATATGGGGCTGTTAATAAAGCGAAGCAATTTATAAGTTAAGCCAGGGTCACTGCTAAAAATATGGCTCATCACGTCAAAATCTAGTTTCTCCATTGATGACTGGTTAATGAGTGATAAAATATTGTTTTTGGCAGTGGTGATTTTTTTTTGTTTTAGCATTTCCGGCCGAGCAAAAAAGTAACCTTGGAATAAAGTAAACCCTAACAATTTTAACTGCTCAAACTGACGTAGTGTCTCAACTTTTTCAGCAAGTAAAATCTTACCGTGACAGCTGATCCTATTAACGTAACGACTGACGTCTAAAATTGACAGAGCAAGCACATCAACCTTGATAATATCCACATAAGGTAAAATGGCGTCCCATTTAGGATCAAAGTCATGGTCATCTAGCGCTAGCGTGTACCCTTTTGCTTTTAACTCGCTACAGGCGTTAAGTAGAGCGTCACTTAAGGGAACGTCTTCCAATATTTCAATAACAATTTTTGACGGATCCAAAAAGCTGGGAAAGTGTTTAATTAAGGTGTCGGCATGAAAGTTAATGTAAGCTATTTTATCGCCTGTGATTTCTTCTACACCCATGGTTAAATGGTTATTTGTTAAAATATTAGAGGTGGCTTGGTCTGGATTGATGTTTGGAAAGCTGTTGGTTTCGCCATCACGAAACAAAAGCTCATAAGCCTCAAGCTCTTGATCAATATTTAAAATAGGCTGTCGTGCTACATAGGAATACACAAATTATTACCTTTTCGTTACTTCAGACCTCTGGTCTAACACCAAGTTAATGGTATATTCGAAAAACTATTATTAAACCGTTATTAATATCTGTGCTGCTAATAATACTAGCGAGTAATAGCGTATTAGTGAAATAAAATTTCAATTTGATCTGTCTAATGTCTAGGAAATGATATTTTAACTATCGCAACAGCAACCAAAGCATGGTAATATCGCGAGCCATCCTATTTTTAATAGGGATGTATACGAGGTCTTAATTTATGAGTGAAACATTGCAAACGACAGCTCTTACGCTACCTAAAAGCGGTAGTATTGAATCCTATATGCAGTCAGCATATAGCATCCCTGTACTGAGCGCAGATCGTGAGCGTGAGTTAGCAACTCGCTTATTTGAGCAGAATGATTTACAAGCGGCGCAAGAATTAATCATGTCGCATCTTCGATTTGTAATTCATATCGCCAAAGGATATTCAGGTTACGGTTTACCTCAAGCAGATTTAGTGCAAGAAGGTAACGTCGGATTGATGAAGGCAGTAAAACGATTCGACCCTGCCGTCGGTGTTCGGCTGGTTTCTTTTGCAGTTCATTGGATTAAAGCTGAAATCCATGAATACGTACTACGTAACTGGCGCATCGTAAAAGTTGCTACAACAAAAGCGCAACGCAAATTATTTTTCAATTTAAGAAAGAATAAAAAGCGCTTAGGTTGGTTTAACAATGACGAAGTGAATAGTGTGGCGGAAACGTTAGGCGTAAGTGCTAAAGATGTCATGGAAATGGAGTCACGTCTAAGTAATCAAGATCAAGCGTTTGAACTCAATAACGATGATGACGACTCAGGTGCCACCAGTAATTTTGCTCCAGCGCAATATTTGGAAGACAACCAATCAGACTTAGCTACTATTGTTGAAGATGCTAACTGGGAAGCTCATGCGAATAAGCGTTTGTCGACCGCATTAGTAAGCTTGGATGAACGCAGCCAAGACATCGTCAAAACACGTTGGTTGACAGATGACAAATCGACCTTGCAAGAGTTGGCGGATAAATATGAAATTTCTGCTGAACGTGTTCGTCAGTTAGAGAAAAATGCTTTATCCAAACTTAAAAATGCAATGACCCTTTAAAACGGTCTTCTACGTTGCAATAGAAAGTCGGCTCTTGTCGGCTTTTTTTATGCCCAGCTTTCCTCATTGTGTAACACCCTGTCGTAAATTGACTACTCTTTATCCTTTTGTAGGCCACTCGTTAGCGTCAATTCCTATATCAACACACGATATAGTTCAAAATAGCTGATTTAACAATCAAATGTTTTGTTTGTGCATTAAGAATCCTTCTATTTTTTGTAACACTGCTGTGTCAAAGCAGTGTCAATTGAATAGATGCAACTACGATCCTTTGTTATGGAATAAAATTAATTAGCGCCTTATTGAGCCCTTGTTTTAAGGCTGGACTAGCTTTAACTAGAGCAACCTGTCGACAAAAAGCAATTGTTTTAAATTTATACAGGCCACATGATGCATGCCTCACACCTGTAACAGTGATAACACTAGAGATACATTTTTTCACGAACTCTCGACGCTAATGTACCGTACTATTAATGGATGCAATGGATTGCTATTACAACAAAATAGTATTCAGAAACATTAGATTAGAGAGATTCTTCATGAACACATTTTCTCAAGTGACTAAAGCGGTTAAACACGCTTTATTATTCGGGGCAGCCAGCAGTGCCCTATTTGCTACATCATCAATCGCAAATGAATCTGGCGCAGAGCAAGTAGAACGAATCCAAGTAACTGGCTCTCGTATTAAACGAGCAGACATGGAAACAGCAAGCCCAGTAACTGTGATTGATTCGTCAGCTATTTTAGCTACGGGCGCTACGTCCATTGATGGCGTATTGCAAAGCATGACCTCAGCTGGTGGGGCAATGACTAACCCAGGTATCAACAATGGCTCGGGTGGTAATGCTCGAGTTAACTTGCGTGGCTTAGGCTCAAGTCGTACGCTTGTTCTTGTTAACGGTCGCCGTATGATCGCTTCAGGTACGGGCGCCGCGTCTTCTGTAGACCTGAACACAATTCCTGTATCAATGATCCAACGTATTGAAGTCCTGAAAGATGGTGCATCAGCTGTCTACGGTACTGATGCGGTAGCTGGTGTCGTTAACGTTATCTTAAAGCGTGACTTTGAAGGTCTAGAAATGAACGTGCAAACGGGTATTTCCAGTGAAGGCGATGCGAGTGAGTCATCAATTGACTTTACTGTCGGCGCATCAAACGATAAAGGTAATATTGTACTAGGCGTTCAATACACAGATCGTGGTGATGCAAGCCAAGCAGATCGCGACTTTTCAAACTGCCCAATCACTGAAACAGCTGACGGTAGCGAGTTATATTGTGCAGGTAGTTCGTATGCGGAAGGCGGCCATATTTGGGGCGATACAGCTGATCTAAGTGGTCGCGGTGGCCAATACCATGATTTCGTTTATTCGGGTGACAATAACGATCGTTATAATTACTCAAAAGACAGTTACTTATCAACGCCAATGCAACGCCTTAACTTAACTGCTGCGGGTACCTATGAACTTTCTGATACGATCACATTTTTCTCAGAAGCAATGTACACCAAGCGTTGGTCAGATCAACAAATGGCGCCACAGCCAATTTGGAATTCAGAGTCTTGGGAATACGATTCATCCTGGATGAACCCTGAGCTATTGAACCACGGTATCGTTGACGGAGAACTACTTGATTACGGTCGTCGTATGACTGACTCAGGTACACGAGATTTCTCTCAAGTTGTTGATACAGTTCGTATTGTTGTAGGTCTCGAAGGTGAGTTCGACAACGGCTACATGTGGGATGTTTCATACAATAAAGGCCGTAATGACTCAGTTGATACACTAGCAAATTTGCATAACATTGGTTCAATCAATGATGCGGTACAAAACAAAACATTTGACCCGTTCACGCAAGCGTCTTGGACAGGTGATTCAATTAAGCCATTTATTTACACTGAGCTAAATGCTGGTGGTAGTGAAATGGACATTTTAGCAGCGTCTTTATCTGGTGAATTATTTGAGCTACCAGCAGGTACGGTAGGTTTTGCTGCGGGTATTGAGCATCGTTTAGAATCTGCGTATTACACGCCAGACTCGTTAACAGCACAAGGATTGGCAAACGATCCACGTGTTGAGCCAACGTCAGGCTCTTTCAATGTTAATGAAGCATACCTTGAATTGGCCGTACCACTAGTTGACGGCGCATCATTTGCTGAGCATATCGAGTTAAGCGCGGCAATGCGTTACTTCGATTACAGCACTTTTGGTGACGACAATACGTGGAAACTTGGCTTAACGTGGAAAATGAATGACCAAGTGATGCTTCGTTCAGTTGCATCAACTGCTTTCCGAGCGCCTACTGTTGATGAATTATTTGGTGGTGCTTCTCCATCATTTGAACAAGTTAAGCACCCTGCTACAACGCAAACACAAGCTGAAGTAACCGTTGGTGGTAACCCATTATTAACACCAGAAGAAGCTGATATTTTCACCTTAGGTGCGGTTATTGAGCCAGAGATTATTGATGGCTTATCTTTAACCGTTGATTATTACGACATCGAAATTACTAATGCAATTGGTTCAGTTGATAATAACTATATTGCTAATTTATGTTTAGGTGCAGACGGCAATGCTATTAATGCTGGCTCTGCTGTATGTCAATCAGCTGACATCGCAATGGACGGTACAGGTCGCATTACTTTCAATAATGGACTTCAAAATATTGGTGGTCAATCAACGGCTGGCTTCGATATTAATGCTACATATACTTTTGTTGCTGCGGGCTTAGATTGGAGAGTGAGCTTAGATACTTCAATCCTAGACCATTATGAAGAGTCAGACCAAGACGGTAACGTGATTGAATACACTGGTTTTGTTACATCAGGAAGCGGTGCATATGCAGACATCAAGTCTAACTTAAACGTTAATGTGAAATCGGATAGCTGGGAAGCAACATACGAAGCACGTTACATTGATGGTATGGACTCCTTGTCATGTAGTGATGAGCCATCATCATGTTATGCGCCAACGGTTGATTCAGTTATTTACCATGACGTTTCTGCGGTTTATTTCTTAACGGATAGCATCACGTTATCAGGCGGTATTAATAACCTTCTTGATGAAGAGCCGCCTTACTATTCAGGTAACAATGATTCAAACACTGACCCATATACTTATGATGTGTTAGGTCGTTACTTCTTCGCTCGTGTTGGTGTTAAATTTTAATTAAGTCAGTTTAATCTCTTAAACACTTAGCGTAGTTTTTAAACCAGCAAGTTCTATTTAGTAGATAGTTCTTGCTGGTTTTTTGTTTTCTGCCGCGTAACAACTTTCACTTTTTAAGCTATTCAAGCTTCCGTGATCAATTCAGGAATAACCTTTTTTAAATAACATTGTTGCTTTTATAATCACTACGATTATTTCTCAGCGCATGTGTGGTGGTTAATTAAACGGATTTTACGTGTCTTTACTTCTAGGTCACAAAGATAACAATTCTCCGACAATTCATAACAATCATTTCTGAACTTCTACAGCATATTAACTGCGGGCTATAGACCCAGTTTAAGAATATAGAAAAGAATTTGTCTCAGAGGAGTTATTTGTGAATCCAACAACCAAAGTAAATAAAGCAATAAAGCGTGCTTTATTTTTAGGGGCGACTAGTACTGCCCTTCTAGCAATGCCAACAATGGCGAATGTAATTGAAGAACAAGAAGTTGAAATCGAACGTATTCAAGTGACGGGCTCTCGAATCTCTCGTACTGATATGGAGACAGCATCTCCTGTTACCGTTATTTCTTCAGAAAGCATTGCCAAGGGCGGTTTTACGTCAATTGATGAAGTGCTTGCTTCTCAACCAAGTGCAGCAGGTGTTAGCCTTGGTGCTTCTTCAAACAATGGATCGGGTGGTTCAGCGACAGTTAACCTTCGTGGAATGGGCTCTCAACGTACTTTAGTCCTATTAAATGGTCGACGTATGGTGTCTTCAGGTACGGGTGCTGATTCATCTGTTGACTTGAACACAATCCCTGTTGCGATGATCAAATCAATTGAAATATTAAAGGACGGCGCTTCTGCAGTATACGGCTCTGACGCTATTGCAGGCGTAGTAAACATCATCACTAAAAAAGATTACGAAGGTACTGAAATTTCAGCTGATTTAAGCGGTACTGATAAAGGTGACGGCAACTCAGGTGGTTTTAGTATTTTACACGGCACTGAAGTCGCCGACGGTAACTTAGTGCTTGGTTTCTCATATACTAACCGTGGTGATGTGATCCAATCGGATCGTGACTTTACGCCTCCTGGTCAATCTTCATTTGTTCCTGGCGGTAGCTTAGGCGGTATGGTACCTGACGGTAACGGCGGTTTTGAAGAGCGCACTGAAGGTTATGACTACACTACAAGTAGCTATGCCCAAACACCTAGCGAGCTTTACAGCTTATTTTCTTCATTCAATAAAGAAATCGCTTCAGATACTGAGCTGTCAGTCGACGCTATGTATACATACCGAGACTCAGAGCAACAAATGGCACCACAACCTGCCAATATTGATTTGGATACAGCTCAATTAGATTCAAAATATACCGATCAATTCCTTGATGATAACGGTGATACACCAGAGTTTTTAAACTATCGTCGTCGCATGACTGATGCTGGTCCACGTATATTTCAGCAAGAGACACACACTTATCGAATTTCTGCTGGTCTAAAAAGCTACTTAGACAATGATGATATGTGGGAAATGTCTGCTACTTATGGTCGTAACGAGTCTAAAGATAAAGTACAAAACTCTATTCACGCTGGTAACATGGAGCAAAGTATCTATGAAAACCAAGACCTATGGTTTAGTGGTGAAGATTTAGACCGTGATTTCTTAATGGAAGAAGGGGTAATTTACACTGAAGGTAACGAAGGTGGTAACGAGCAATTTACAATCGCCATGGGCTACTCAGGCTTATCAGAAAATGATATTGGTTACGCATTTGGTATTGAAAACCGCTATGAGTCTGGCTACTACACTCCAGATGAAGTAACGCAAGCTGGTGAAAGTACAGCTGCACAACAAGACCCTACGGATGGTAACTACAACGTATTCTCTGGTTATGCGGAGTTTTCAGTGCCAGTAACAGATAGCTTGGCTATGGAGGCGGCTGTTCGTTATGACAACTACTCAACATTTGGTAATGCAACAACGTGGAAATTAGGCGCTACATACACGGTAAGTGAAAGCTTAATGATTCGCTCTGTTGCAGCTACAGGTTTCCGTGCACCAAGTGTTGCCGAATTGTACTCAGGTAACTCGGGCTCGTTCGACTATTTAACTGACCCGTGGGGTAATGCACCTGACAAACAAATTTTGGTAAATTACACGGGCTCTGATGACCTTCAACCGGAAGAAAGTGAATCATTCACCTTTGGTGTGGTTTGGGACGTAAATGATTCTATTTCAACGACGGTTGATTACTGGAAGTTCGACATCACAGATGCAATCACGCGTTTGAATGTTCAATCTGAGATGAATGCTTGTTTCGAAGGCAATATGCAGTCTTGTGAAAATGTTAATATCGGACCAAACGGTGAAGGTGTTAATAGTGATGATGGTGAATACTCGCTAACTTCTGAGCTTACAAACGTTGGTACTCAAGAAACATCTGGTATTGACTGGAACGTTACATATTCAGGCGATATCTTCCGTGTCGTTGTTGATACTACTTACTTAATTGACTTCACTGAAGATGATGTTGATTACACAGGTACTATTGATGGCATTTATGGTGCCTATGCTGAGCTGAAATCAACCGTTACGATTAATGCTGATATTACTGACGACTTAAGTGTTCAGTACATTGGCCAATATCTTGATGGCATGGATGGTGATTACTACGGTGAGTCATATTCAACAGATGCTGTGATGTACCACAATGTTTCTGCTAACTATCATTTCAATGATGATTGGTCAGTCAATGCTGGTGTACAAAACTTGTTTGATACCGAGCCTGAAACAGTCTTAAATGGTAGTGACATGAACACTGTACCTGAAGTTTATGACACAGTGGGTCGTAACTTCTACGTCAGCACAGTTTATAAACTTTAAACAATAACGTGCTCAAGACCTAGCAAGCTATCAATTTATTGGCAGTTTGTTAAATCAATTGAACAGCAGGTTTAGTGATCTTTTCACTGGCTTGCTGTTTTTTTATGCAATTTAATTGCTTTTTACTAGCCAAGGAGGATATTTTTGATAGACTAACCGCTCAATAAGAATACTAATAAAATAGTAGATGGATTTTTCCCGATGTCGGCTTCTGAAAAGGAAGACTTAAACGCGCTTCGACAATTGCCTAAATTAAAGTCATTGTTGAAAAAGTACCGTCAGGTCAAGACGAAACAAAAAAGTTTGTTGCAGCTCTCTGAGCTGGCAAGTACTGTGACTGAGTTAGATACTTTTTACAAATCGCTTGTCGATATCATTAGCGCTCTACTTACCACTGATAGCCTCCACATTTCACTTGTCGATGATAACCGTGATTTACAAATGGTCTTTTGTCATAACAATATCGAAACTCGTTTAATCGAGCGGGTGGAATTTAGTCAATGGCAAAAAAGTTTAACTGGCTTGGTGTTTTTAGAACAACAACCCTTGCATTGTTCTGCGGCTGAGCGCATGGCGTTAGCTAAACAAGAAAAAATTGTTTTGTACGGATCTTCATGTGTAGACTGGCTCGGAATACCGTTGCACCGAGGACATCAAATCATTGGTGTAATCGCTCTTCAAAGCTACGACGAGAAACATTACTTTAATGATCGTGATTATGAATTATTAGAGTTTATTGCTGATCATTTAGTGACCGCAATCGATCGGGTTCGCTCTCGTGAACTTATGGAGCAATGTATCAGTCAACGTACCCGCAAGTTGACTGATACCAATCGCCGACTACAAGAAGAAATTGCCGAACGACAAAAAGCAGAAAACATCCATAAAGCACTACTGGCAATGTCAGAAATTGCCGCTACAGCTAAGTCTAACCAAGAACTTTATCGTTCAATTCATCACGAAGTCAAAAACCTCATTGTTGCGGATAATTTCTACATCGCACTGAAAGCGGAACACAGTTCTGATTTTGAGTTCCCCTATTACGTGGACGAAGGCATCAGTCATATTGATTCCAAAAAACGTGCTGAAATCTTAACAGACCTCGCCATAAAAACAGCTAAGCCGTTATTAATAGCTAATGAGCAACTAATAACGTTATCGGAAGACGGCACTATCAGCCGAATGAAGTATGTGCTTAATTATGATAGAAAAAATGAACCACAAACTTGGCTATCAGCGCCTCTATTTGACCAAGATAAGGTCATTGGCGTTATCGCAATACAAGATTATTTTCATGCAGATGCCTACAAAGAATCCGATCTCGGCTTAATTCGTTTTATTGCACAACACATAGGCACGGCAATCGTTCGTAAACGCGCTCAATCACTTATTGAACAAAGTAACGAAGAGCTAGAGCGATTAGTCACAGAGCGCACACAAGAGTTGCAAGCAAGTAATTTAAATCTACGTATGCAAATTGAAGAGCGGCGTAAAGCAGAATCTCAACTATATTACGAAGCACATCATGATGCCTTAACTAAATTACCTAACCGTGCCATGTTTACTGACAGGTTGACTCATGCATTACGTCACATCAAACGCCATTCGCAGCATAGCTTTGCGGTATTATTTATCGATTTGGATCGCTTTAAAGTCATTAACGACACGTTAGGTCATCAAGCGGGTGATAAATTTCTCATTGAAATAGCCTCTAGGTTGACAGATTGTGTGCGTGAAAATGATGTATTAGCCCGTTTAGGTGGTGATGAGTTTGTGATCTTACTTGACTCACTCGCCTCTCAAGATGATGTTGAAGATGTTGCCACACGCATTATTGAATCGATTGAACAACCTTTCGAAGTTGATGGAAATTGCCTATATTCCAATGCCAGTATAGGTATCGCGTTATGTAATGCGCATTATCGTGATGCTAGCGAAATACTGCGCGATGCAGATGCCGCGATGTATCAAGCGAAAAGTTTAGGTCGTGGCCGTTATGTCTATTTTGATGACAGTATGCGCGAACAACTTCTAGCTAGTTTAACGTTAGAGCAGGAATTGCGCATTGCCGTCAAGCAGCAACAGTTTGAACTGCATTACCAGCAAATATCTGATTTAGGGTTAACAAATACTATTGGCTTTGAAGCCTTATTGCGTTGGCAACACCCGACCAAAGGTTTATTAACGCCGAGCGAATTTCTATTTATGGCAGAAGAAACCGGCCTGATTCTAGATATTGAACGCTGGATCATGGAAGAAGTTGCCTATCAGCTGAGACAATGGTCAACACATCCTCAATATAACAATGCCTATATCGGCGTTAATCTATGTGGCTACTACCTGTCTCAACCTAAGCAACTTAATGATTTGATCGACTTAATTGTTCAAAATAAAATTGAACCTCAACGGTTGATTTTGGAGTTTAATGAATCTGCTTTTATGCAACAACCTGAGTTGGCATTAAGAAGTCTGCGTAGATTGAAAGAGTTCGGGGTAAAATTAGCTCTTGATGATTATGGTGCGGGTATGTCATCTTTTAACTTCCTTCACAGCTACCCTTTCGAGTTTATTAAACTTGATCGCAGCTTTATTAAAGGTTTATCGAGTAGTGAAAAACAAGTTTCACTGGTAAAAGCACTACATGATTTAGGCAATAATTTTGGCTACCGTTTGGTGGCAGAAGGCATTGAAACTCAGGAAATGCTTGATTTATTGCAATTGGCGGGATGTGAATTTGGCCAAGGATACTTTATTAGTCGCCCATGTAAAATGTCTTCTCAAGAAGATGATAGCAAAAACTACGCCTGAGCCAGCATAAAAAATCCTTAAACTATTGGCTAAGATTTACTAAAATACCCTTCCACACGTAATGCTATACCTGGAACGGTATTATAATCTTCACTATCGGACCATTCCATGAAAGGTTCAACATCAAAAAATAGCCATTCTTTATAAGCATTAAAACGATATCGGTAGCTCAAGGTATATTTATCAATAATAAATCCTCTATCGCCATTACGTTCACCTTCTACCACTAAGCCCAATGCGCCTGCATCTGACAGGGAAAACTGTTTTAAGTGAAACAAACCATGCTTCCAACGAATGCCACTAAAAGATTCAGAGCCCCTGATTGAATAGTTGACCCGTAATTGCTCTTGTAAATTTATTTGGTATTCATACTCGGTTAGTAGCTTCGCACCAACGCCATCATTAAGGTAGTAATAAACGGATGGCTCAACTTTAATCCCCATATCATTGGTAAATACGAGATGGCGTCGGTGGCGTGCCCGAAAGAATACGTCACCAGATGAAAGGCCGAGTCGCGTGTCTGTTAATGTATTACCCGTACGCTTATGAACAAAACGTACAGCAGCAGCAAAGCTGTCATCATCTATGTTCTGGCTCGAGTTTACGGTCTCTAAAGGGAGTTGATTGATGTTGTCTTGTTCGTCATCGGAAAGGATGAGGTCTAATTTGTCTTTGAAATGAGGTAGCTTCACTCGTAATCTAAATTTTCCTTTGAATTCGGAAAAATCCCCTGCTTTTGGCTCCCATCCTAGCCTAATTCGTGCACTTGCTTTAGGTGAAACTTGCTCTTCTTCGTCATCGGCAAAGAAACTGTCAAACCAAATGGCCGATAAAAATACTGTATCGCTGACATTTAGGTGCAGTTTTTCGACCCAATCAACTTCTGCCTGCTTTTTACTGCCAATAATGGTTATTTTTTCATCTTGCTCAGCAAAACATGAATTTTGTATTAAAAAAGTCAGGTTTAATATCATAAAAACGCTAGTTTTACGTATTACATCAAACAATGTGCAGGTCGCCTCAATTAATGTTGATTGAAAAGGTGCTTTTTAACTATAAGACCTTATAATATTCCTAATTTGATTATAGGAGTAATTTATGGGTGGTATTAGCATTTGGCAATTAGTGATTATTGCTGTCATTGTTATTTTATTATTCGGTACGAAAAAATTAAGAACATTAGGCTCTGATTTAGGCTCAGCAGTTAAAGGTTTTAAAAATGCTGTAAGCGATGAAGATAAATCTAAAGAAAAAAGCGAAGATACTCAAGCTTCACTAGCTAATAATTCAGTTGATCAAAAAACTGAGTCAGAAGCAGTGAAAGAGAAAGATCAGGCATAATCGATGTTTGATATTGGGTTTTGGGAGCTAATGATCATTGCGGTGATCAGTTTAATCGTATTAGGTCCTGAAAGGTTACCTGTGGCGCTTCGTACCTTGCGCGGTTGGGTCAGTTCGGTTCGAGATTTTAGTAACTCTGTTAAAACAGAGTTGAAAGAAGAATTACGTATTCATGAACTTCATGAAGACTTGAAAAAAGCCGAACAGTCAGGCATGAAAAACCTGTCTCCTGAAATCGAAGAATCGGTAAAGTCATTACAAGATGCGGCCAATATGGTTAATCGCCCTTATGATATCCCGACTAAAAATCAAGATAACAGTAAAGATAAGCAGGAATAGCAGTGTCTGAAAATCAAGCCAACTATACCTTGTTCGATCACTTATTAGAGTTACGGACAAGATTACTAAAGGCTGTCGTCAGTGTGCTGGTGGTCTTTTGTTGTTTAGCCTATTTTGCGCAAGACATATATCAATACTTAGCTCAGCCACTATTGGAAACGATGCCAGTCGGTGCGCAAATGATTGCAACCGATGTTGCGTCTCCTTTTTTTGCGCCATTTAAATTGACCATCGTACTGTCGATATTTATCGCCATCCCATTTATTCTTTATCAAGTGTGGGCTTTTGTCGCCCCTGGCTTATATAAGAATGAAAAACGACTGATTGCGCCATTGATGTTAGGCAGCACATTGCTGTTTTATGCTGGCGTGTCGTTTGCGTACTTTGTCGTGTTCCCGCTAGCTTTTGCATTTTTTAATTCGGTTGCACCTGAAGGGGTAACCATTGCTACTGATATTAGTAGTTATCTCGACTTCGTGTTAAAACTGTTTTTTGCTTTTGGTGCAGCTTTTGAAATTCCAATCGCTATCATACTGATGTGTTGGACGGGGATGACAACCACGCAAAGTCTACGGAGTAAACGTCCTTATGTTGTAGTTGGCGCGTTTGTGATCGGTATGCTCCTTACGCCTCCTGATATTATTTCCCAGACGCTATTAGCACTACCCATGTTGTTGTTATTTGAGGTAGGATTGATCATCGCTTCGTTTTATCAGAACAAAGAGCAAGAAGAAGTTGCTCCAGAGGATACATAATAGTGAACAAAACAACATATTGCTTAGTGGGAATTATTTGTGCATGGTCAAGTCAGGTCATCGCAACAAATATTCAAGCTGAGTTACTTAACTGTGCAAAAACATCAGATAGTCTGCAACGTTTAGTTTGTTATGACAATGTTGTGCACACGATGACTGAGAAAGTTGATGTCATCGAATCAGCTACGCTTCAAGAATCGAAAGAGCTGCCTAAAGTTGCCGCCCTTCCAGCGACGCCTGCACCGTCATCAGAAATTTTGGCTGAACGTAAGCCAATGGACCCTGAAGAAAGTTTTGGTGCTGAGCGACAATACATCAAAAAAGAACAGGTTGATGAGGTCAGGTTTACAGTCAAATCCGTCACTAAAACTACACGTGGCAAATTGAAAGTTAGCTTTGAGAACGGTCAAATATGGCAGCAAAAAGACACAGATAATTTTGCAAAATATGTCGCTGGTGATATAGCCATTATTAAACGTGGTGTTTTTGATTCGTTTTACATGAAGAAGCCAGATGCCAACCGAACGATTAGAGTTAAACGTATTAAATAGAGTGTGGTAAGTGATTGATATAGGTGTCAACCTAACCAACAGTCGTTTTGAACACGATTACCCTGAGGTCATTGCAAGAGCTCAACTAGCAGGTTTAGAGCAACTCATAGTGACTGGTACTAATGTTGAAGAGAGCATTGCTGCGCTTGAGCTCTGTGCGCTGTCACCGAAGTTTCTTTCATGTACTGCTGGTGTGCATCCTCACGATGCTGATGGTGTTAGTGAGGATTATTTATTCACCCTTGCCGAATTGGCAAAAAATGAATCTGTGAAGGCTATTGGTGAGTGTGGACTAGATTTCAATCGAAACTTTTCAACACCCAAGCAACAAATTAAGGTCTTTAGAGAACAAGTCGCTCTGGCGGAAAGACTCAATATGCCGCTATTTCTACATCAACGTGACGCGTTCGAGCCCTGGCAAGAAATATTGTCGTCTGTGGTCGGTAAAGTGCCAGCTCTGATCTCCCATTGTTTTACTGGTGATGTAAAACAAATGCACGCTTGTCTAGAGATGGGTATGTACCTTGGCATTACGGGCTGGGTATGTGATGAACGACGCGGTGCTGAATTGCAAACCGCCGTCAAAGAGTTACCATTAGAGAGATTGCTGGTGGAAACTGATGCCCCCTACCTCACGCCAAGAAACATAAGACCCAAACCTAAAAGCAGTCGCAATGAACCAAGCTATTTACCGTTTGTTGTTCAAAAAATTGCTGCACTAAAAAATGTGTCAGATACCGTGATTATTGAGCATAGCCGCGAAAACGCGAAAAAGGTCTTTAGTTTATGAGAGAAGTATTACTGCTCGTGTTACTGACGATACTTCTTGTTTGTTTACCTCGTGCTGGAATAGCGATGAGCTATGATTCAAAACAGCTTAGTTCAATTAATAGCGCGCAACCCATAATGCTGTTATCAGAGCAAGTCGCAGGTATTCATTCAGCAGATGATATTGGGCATGCCCCCAAAGCACGTTGGAATATGCTCCCAGTCGACAATGGAAAGTTTACTATGCCGGAGGGTGTTTCTTGGCTGAAAGTTAAACTAGCTAACGACAGTAATCACACAAAAAATTTCTATCTCACCTTAAAAAATCACTTTCAAATGGAAAGTGTTGATTTTTACAATCAGCTCAATAATTTTGAATTAAATTCAACTAATGAAGTGTTGTCTCAAGCTAACTTTTACTATGGTAATATTCAAGTTGTACCGCACGGTAAATATACGCTTTACATGAGGGTAAAAACCGATTCGGCGATAACCAACAGTATCAAGATTATGGAGCGCCCCGGATTTGAGCAATTTCTTGCTGAGCAGGAATTTTATAACGGCGTTGCCATCGGTGGTATATTATTTCTATCCATTGTCTTTTGGGTTTTATTTGTTGCGACAGGTGAGAAATTACTTGGTATTTTGGCCAGTTATTTTACGCTAAGAACTATATTTCTGACCGTTTTCTTGGGTGCAAATTTATTCTACCTCTATGATCAAAATACTGACGTTAGGGGGTTTGAATTACCAATACTGTCTGCGTTAAGCTCTTATTGTTTCTTGTGGTTTGTATCGACCCTTTTCCATTTAAGAGTGAGTTTTCCACGACTTCATCGATTGACCCTCATCGTTCGATGGATCACTCTTGCTTATATTCCTATTGGTTTATTATTAACCGTTGATGCTAACTTGATGTTGACAGCAGGGCTAATGGCAGCGGTTATGCTTTATTTATTGGGCGTCGGTGTTTACTTAGCTCGACAAAAGAAAATCTTGGCTAACGTATTTTCAGCCGTGATGTTATTGCAATTGATGTTTACAGTTGCCTTAGCATTGGGGGGATTTTTTCAAGTGGAAATATTTAGCGAACGTGAGCCATTGCAAATCGCCTCATTTTGGCTCAACGCGCTTTTGGTTGTCTATGTGATTAGTCGGCTATATTTTTATCAAATGAAAGATAAACAGCGCGTTCAACTTGAAGCCTTAGAACATGCGGTAGCATCTCAACAAGCTCAACAAGATTTGATTAAGCTACAAAAAGAAAGCCAAGAAGAACTTGAACATCGCGTGCAAGAGCGCACCTTAGAGCTTAATATTGCCTTGAATGAGCTTGAAGAAGTGAATCAAGAACTAGAGCAAAAAAATACCATTGATGTTTTAACGGATTTATATAATCGACGATTTTATGACCAAAAAATTACTGCGGAATATCGACGAAGTAAGCGTAACCTAACTAAACTCAGTATCATTCTCATAGATGTTGATTACTTCAAAAAAGTAAATGATCAATATGGACATTTAGCGGGTGATCAATGCTTACACTGGGTAGCGCAAATCATTAAGCAGAGTATTAAGCGCAGCACGGACATGGCATTTCGATATGGCGGAGAAGAGTTTATCCTTATCCTTCCAGATACTGAAATGACAGGAGCATTAGCTCTTGCTGAAAGTATCAGAAACGCCATTGACACAGATCAATTTAGTTATCAACAACAGCACATACCATTAACCATCAGTTGTGGGGTAAGTACTTATACCCAACAGAAAAACGCCCTCGTTGAAGATTTATTTTTAGCTGCAGACGGTGCACTATATCAAGCTAAAAATGGGGGAAGGAACCAAGTGAAGTATCAAGATATATGTGCTGAACCATCTACTCAGGAGTTAAAATGACCAACGCTTTTGGACAATATCCCGCTCGTCGTATGCGTCGTATGCGTAAAGATGACTTTTCGCGTCGATTAATGTCAGAAAACCAGTTAACCGTAAATGATTTGATTTATCCGGTGTTTGTTCTTGACGGTGAAAATCAACGAGAATCAATCGCTTCGATGCCCGGTGTTGAACGTAAAAGTATTGATTTACTGCTTGAAGAAGTAGCAGAGCTGGTTGACTTAGGTGTACCTGCCATCGCACTTTTTCCGGTAACCCCAGATTCGCAAAAATCACTTATGGCGGAAGAAGCATTTAACCCTGACGGTCTAGCACAACGCACGGTTAGAGCGATTAAAAAGAGTTTCCCTGAGATGGGTGTGATCACTGATGTGGCGCTAGATCCGTTTACTACTCACGGCCAAGATGGGATTATTGATGATGACGGTTACGTGCTAAATGAAGTGACTAAAGAGATCTTGGTTAAACAAGCATTGTCGCATGCCCAAGCAGGTGCGGACATAGTCGCACCTTCAGACATGATGGATGGCCGTGTTGGTGCGATTCGTGAACAACTGGAGAACTCTGGTTTTATTAATACCCGCATCTTGGCGTACTCTGCTAAATACGCGTCTAATTACTATGGGCCATTTAGAGATGCAGTGGGCTCGGCAGGGAATTTGAAAGGTGGTAACAAATACACCTATCAAATGGATCCGGCTAATAGCAATGAAGCACTACACGAAATTGCTCAAGATATTGCTGAAGGTGCTGACATGGTCATGGTCAAACCAGGGATGCCTTATTTAGACATCGTACGCCGTGTTAAAGATAATTTTCAAGTACCAACCTATGCCTATCAAGTCAGTGGTGAGTATGCAATGCACATGGCAGCTATTCAGAATGGTTGGTTGGCGGAAAAGCCCTGTGTCATGGAAGGCTTATTGGCCTTTAAACGCGCGGGCGCGGATGGCATCCTGACTTACTTTGCTAAGCAAGTTGCGCAATGGCTAAAAGATGATGCCAAATAACGGCTGATTTTAACGAAATGAGTGCTCAGCAACCACGTCATGCTTTTTTCGCTATCCATAGCGCCGTTTTGCTGTTTGCATTGTCGGGGTTGTTTGCTAAATGGTTAACAGTACCGGCACTTGTCATTGTGCTAGGCCGAACATTTTTCGCGGGTACTTTTTTACTGGTATTATTATTTGGTATCAACCGTGCTGCATTGAAGCTAAAGAAAGTCCATTTGAGGGCTTTTTTTGTTTCTGGCTTATTACTCGCACTGCATTGGTTTAGTTTTTTTAACGCCATTCAACTTTCTACTGTGGGGTTTGGCTTGTTAGCTTTCGCCACCTTTCCTGTTTTTACAAGCTTCATTGAGCCGTTAGTCAATAAAGCTGGATTTCAACCTTCGAGCGTGATCCAAGGGGTTATTATCTTCGTTGGCATCGGTTTGATATTCCCTACCGATGTAGCCATAAATACATCGCTTCAGGCTTTAGTTTATGGTCTGCTCTCCGCCTTTAGTTTTGCAATACTTGTAGTTTGGAATCGACAACTGACAAGACAATACAAACCCTACACGCTTGCCTGTTATCAAAATCTTTTTGCGTTTGTCGTGTTATTACCTTTCGCGCTAAGCCAACCAATTTCACTTCAAACATCTGAGCTGTCAATGCTGATAATATTGGGGATCGTCTTTACCGCGTTTTCTCACTCATTATTGAATTATTCATTGCGATCAATAACGGCTTTTTATGCCAGTGTCGCGATAAGCCTAGAACCCATTTATGGGATCTTAGCAGCGTGGTTTTTACTAAATGAAACCTTGAGTGTTCAAGGCATTATTGGCGCTATGTTGGTTTTAATCGTCAGCATTTATGCGTCGGTTACTCGAGAAAAGACGATCTAACTAGCACTCAATTGTTAAGCTGTATCCGAGCTTTGATAATTGCTGATTTTCACTGATCAACTCGTCAGCAATCAATGGGTGTAATTTAAGCCATCGTCGATCTAAACACAAAGCTATTGATTTCTTCGTTATTTTAGTTTGGTAAGTAGCCAATACGTCATCACGGCGACGGCGGCATAAAATAACGGCCAATCGTATGATCAGTAATAACTGAGTGGCTTGACGATAACTCACTAATGACAAATGCTCTAAAGCATCAATTTCAACGTCCCCTTTGTAGAAATTGATGAGCGTTACGATCAACTGTCGCTCTGCCTGATCAAATCCGGGCATATCAGCATGTTTGAGTATATATGCGCCGTGATGTGCATGATTCTTAAAAGAAAGCAGTAAGCCAATTTCATGTAAAGCGCAAGTTGCGGTAATAATCTTCTCAAACTTTCTAGGCTCGAAAGACCATTGCTCTGCATGTTGCTGGAACAAGTAAAGCGCTTGTTTCTTGACGCGATTGGCGTGTTCAATATCAATATGAAACCGTTGACTTAAGGATACGATAGTGCGCTGTCGGATGTTAACTTTACGCATATCAGGCAACATTTCGTAGAGTAATCCTTCGCGTAATGCACCGCTGGAAAGTTGTAACTGACCGATGTCAAAAGATTCAAACAAAGCGATCAAAATGGCCAAACCACTTGCAATAACAGGTGTTCGCTCACTAGAAAGACCGTCAATGTCAATTGACTCAATGGTTAAGCAGGCAATAAGGTCTTCTTTCAACTGTTCTAGAAAAGCTAAGGTGAGAATTGCTGGTTGATTTCGATACATAAGCACTTCTGACAGTGCTTGCATCGTGCCAGAGCCTCCAACTGTGTCGACCCAGCCTAGTGTTAAGAATTCGGCCGTGATTGGTTGAAGTTGTGATTTTGCTTGGGCGATGGCGTTATCAAAGTTTTCTTCAGTCAGTTTATGATCAGAAAAAAATTGCTGGTTAAAGGTAACACAACCCATGTTCAAGCTGATGGCTCGATCAAGCTCGAATTCACCGCCAACTGCTACTTCTGTGCTGGCACCACCAATATCTAATACAAGTCGGCGTGCAGCGCTTTCACTGGTGTGTGCAACACCTAAATAAATACGTTGGGCTTCTTGTTCCCCAGATAGCAGAGTCACCTTATGGCCGAGGATTTGTTGTGCACGTCTAAGGAACTCGTCGCCATTTGCTGCAATACGAATGGTGGCTGTGGCGACAACACGAATATTAGTTGGAGATATGTCTTGTAGTCGCTCGGCGAAAAAACTCAAACACTCTAGGCCACGCTGCATCGCTTGTTCAGATAAAACATTATTTTCATCTAAACCTGATGCAATGCGGACTTTGCGTTTTACTTTGTCGACAGTTTGCACGCCATCAGCAATTAAGCGTGTGATCAACATGTGAAAGCTGTTTGAGCCTAAATCAATTACGGCATATAACGGACTTGCTGAATATTGATTATCAACCGACATTTATTACTTATTTCCGTGGGCGATTGTGGTTACGTGAACGATTTTGGCCGCCATTGTGTGGTCGGTGGCGTCGTTGACGAGGCTTCGGCTTAGGCAAATCTTGCAATAGTGCGTCGTGATCGTATTTGCTTACCGGCAACGTGTGATCAATATAGGTTTCGATTGCAGGTAAATTAAAGACATACTCTTCACAAGCGAAACTGATCGCATGACCCGTTGCGCCGGCGCGACCAGTACGTCCAATGCGGTGTACGTAATCTTCAAAATCGTCTGGTAAGTCGTAGTTAAATACGTGAGTAACCGCTGGAATGTGAAGGCCACGGGCAGCTACATCAGTAGCAACTAATATATCAAGCTGCCCTTTAGTGAATTGCTCTAGAATTTTTAGACGCTTCTTTTGCATAACGTCGCCAGTTAGCAGTCCAACTCGGATTTTGTCAGCAGCTAAATGCGCATGAATGTTTTCACAACTGTGCTTAGTGTTAGCAAAAATAATGGCTTTGTCTGGCCATTCTTCCTCAATCAAGGTTTGAAGTAGTTTCATTTTATCTTCATTTGAAGGATAAAATAGTTCTTCAGAGATTCGTATATTGGTTTTTTGATCTGGTTCAACTTCGACACTTTCTGGTTCATTCATATGCTCGAATGCCAGCTCTTTTACCCTAAAGGACAAAGTGGCTGAAAACAGCATATTTAATCGAGCGGTTGGCGCTGGCATCTTGCGGAACATATAACGGATATCTTTGATAAAGCCTAAATCGAACATACGATCTGCTTCATCTAATACCACAACTTCAATATTGTCGAGGCGATAAATCCCTTGTTTTAGATAATCGATTAGCCTGCCACAGGTGCCAATAAGTATATCTACGCCTTGTTCAAGCTCTTGGCGTTGACTTTCATAACCTTCGCCCCCATATACGATTCCAAGACGCAATCCAGTGCTTTTCGCCATTTCAATGGCGTCTCGATGTATTTGAATAGCAAGCTCTCGAGTCGGTGCCATGATCAAGGCACGCGGTTGATTATGCTCAGGTTTGGGTGATTTTTGTAAAAGTTGGTGAAAAGTAGCTGCAAGAAATGCGATAGTTTTACCTTCACCTGTTTGTGCTTGGCCGGCAATATCTTTGCCTTTAAGTAAAACAGGTAATGATTTAGCTTGTATCGTAGTGCAATGTTGAAAGCCCATAGCTTCCAGTCCGGTCACTACTTGCGGAGCAAGATCGAGATCGGCGAATTTTGTGTCAGATAAATGTGTTTTTTTCATGTGACAAGCTTAACAGGTTATCCCCTGTTTAAAAACTGAATTGCATAACATGGAACAAAAAACTAATTAGCAAACTTTAGTGTTATAGGTATAATCCTAAAATATTGATAGGCGAACAGCCTTTTTTAACGGAGAAAACAATGAGCGATAAAATTATTCAGCTTACTGATGATGGTTTTGAAGCAGATGTATTAAATGCATCAGGATTGGTATTAGTTGATTTTTGGGCTGAATGGTGTGGCCCTTGCAAAATGATTGCGCCACTTCTAGATGATATTGCTAGTGAATACGATGGTCAATTAACTATTGGTAAACTAAACATTGACCAAAATGCCGGCACACCACCGAAGTACGGTATCCGCGGTATTCCAACGTTACTACTTTTCAAAGATGGCGCTGTTGCTGATACAAAAGTTGGTGCATTATCGAAAACTCAACTGAAAGAGTTTATCGACGCTAATTTATAATTGATAAGGCCTGAGCTAAGCTCAGGCTTTTCTACTATTAGCACACTGAAAAATTGATTTGTCGCATTAATTTCTATCAGTTCTGTGAATCCTTTCGGTGATTACTTTACCTATTCTAAAATTAATGCTAACTTTAGCCTTGTAGTCCAAACAACTCCAGATCCTATTCTATCTTTCACATAATGCCGTCAGGGCACTTACAACAATATTTATAAACTAAGAAATCCACTATGAATCTTACCGAACTTAAACAAAAATCTATTAGCGAACTCGTTAAACTTGCTGAATCGATGAAGCTTGATAATTTAGCACGTAATCGTAAGCAAGATATTATCTTCGCGATATTGAAAGCACATGCCAAAAGTGGCGAAGACATTTTTGGTAGCGGTGTTTTAGAAATTTTACAAGATGGTTTTGGGTTCTTAAGATCAGGGGATTCCTCTTATCTCGCTGGTCCTGATGATATTTATGTATCACCAAGTCAAATTAGACGTTTCAGTATGCGTACAGGTGATACGATTCAAGGTAAAATTAGACCACCTAAAGACGGTGAACGTTATTTCGCTTTATTGAAAGTTAATGAAGTTAACTTTGATCGACCTGAAAATTCCCGCAATAAGATTCTTTTTGAAAACTTAACGCCTATCCATCCGAACAATCGATTAACCATGGAGCGTGGTAATGGTTCAACGGAAGACATTACGGCGCGAGTGTTAGATTTAGCATCACCAATTGGTATGGGGCAGCGTGGCTTGATTGTTGCGCCGCCAAAGGCAGGTAAAACGTTATTACTTCAAAATATTGCGCAAAGTATTGCTCATAACCATCCTGATGCAGAATTGATGGTTTTGTTGATTGATGAGCGTCCAGAAGAAGTTACCGAAATGCAACGTCTTGTTAAAGGTGAGGTTATTGCATCGACGTTCGATGAACCAGCAAGCCGACATGTACAAGTAGCGGAAATGGTGATTGAGAAGGCAAAACGTTTAACTGAACATAAAAAAGACGTAGTAATCTTACTTGATTCAATCACACGATTAGCACGTGCATACAACACAGTAATTCCTTCTTCAGGTAAGATCTTAACAGGTGGTGTTGATGCTAATGCATTACATCGTCCTAAGCGTTTCTTTGGAGCCGCTCGTAAAATCGAAGAAGGCGGTAGTTTAACTATTATTGCTACGGCATTAGTAGATACTGGCTCTAAGATGGATGAAGTCATCTATGAAGAGTTTAAAGGAACAGGTAATATGGAATTACACCTGTCACGTAAAATTGCCGAAAAACGTGTATTTCCTGCTATTCACTTTAACCGCAGTGGTACGCGTCGTGAAGAGTTATTAACGAAAGCGGATGAGCTGCAAAAAATGTGGATTTTACGCAAAATCGTTCATGAAATGGGCGAAATTGATGCGATGGAATTCTTGATTGATAAGTTAGCGATGAGTAAAACTAACAATGAATTTTTCGACTCAATGAAACGAAAATAAATAGAAGTAGATTCAAGAAAACCAGCAGTACTGCTGGTTTTTTTATGTCTGATGATACGGCTTAGTTGTTACACTTTATGATATAAGCCATCGAAGATAACTTGCCAATTTTTTCCCTTGTCTTCACTAATTTCCCAAAGCTGTCTGACCGTACCATCTTGATTGGGTGTCCATGTGATGCGGTTTAAATTTGTTTTTCCTGTTTTGTCTATAGTGTTACCCGTAAGCACCATCGATGTTCCATCAAATTGGCCATCAAGTCGTAGCAAGCTACCTGTATTGTCAGTCCATGTTTGATGCCATTGGTCGCTGGTTACATCGTATATGTTTAAGCTTTTACCTATAAAACCTGTCGGTGTGGCGTATTCTTCAAGTATGGTACAGCCACCGTTTATGGTTGAAATCTTACTGGTACTTTTGTTGGTGTTTTGAGTATTACTCACTTGCCAATTGCCCACCCAAAAATCAAATTGTCTATAAGGTGGGGCTTCACATGGGCCTGCTAGAGCCGCGGAAACATAAAAAAACGAACAAAGAATTATGTATCTTAAAAGCATATTAACTCACTCTTATTATTAAACTTTATCAGTCAATATAGTCAATATACGAGATTTATGTAGATGTTTTTTGATCGTTTTATCTAACTTTGAGCGACTTAACTGGATGATTGGTGTACAATTGGTGGCTCATATTTGTACTCGAAGGTCATCATAGTAGTATGTGGTTTCAAGGCATGTTGTTTGTGGTTGCGATAGGATTTTCGCAATTCATAAATGCCAAGGACGTCAATATTGAAGCAGTCACCGAAGAAGCTTTTCCGTTGCAGTATTCTGTTGACGCCAATATCAAAGGGCCAGCAGCTGAATTGGTTAAGCGTGTTTTAGAGGAAGCTGACTTATCCTATCGTATGACAGCGATGCCATGGGCACGCGCCTACGAAGTGGCAAAATTTAAGCCTAACACCTTAATTTTTTCAATGGCACGTACGCAAGAGCGTGAGCATAGCTTTCACTGGGTTGGTGAAGTGATTCGCCTTGAGTATTACTTTTTTACGACCAGAGAATTCGCGGCCAGTAATGCGATAAATCTTGATACGATCAAGAGCTTTCGTCTCGGTGCTATAAGGAATACCGCTTCACTTGAACATCTTTATCAGCAGGGGTTTAAGTATGTTTCGCCGGTGTCAAATCCTGATCAAAATTATGAAAAGTTACTCACTAATAGAATCGATTTATTCCCGGCGAGTCGATCTATTTTCAAGGCCTCTTGCGAAAATGTGCGTTTAGACTGTGATCGGTTTATTCCTGTGATGCCTTTGGATATGCCGCCTTTAAGTCTATATTTTGCGTTGAGCAAAAATACACCCCAAGCGATGGTCGACAGAATTACTAAAGCATATCAACGCGTGAAGGCTAGAGGACATACTCGATTGGCGGTGAACACTTCACATTAAAACCATATCTGATATTTAGGTAGGTGATTTTTCTTTGATCACGCTATAATAGCGCGCAAATAACTAGCAAGTGTGTCTATGAAATACAGTGATTTAAGAGACTTTATTTCGCAATTAGAGAAATTGGGTCAATTAAAAAGAATAAAACAACCTATCTCTACTAATTTAGCGATGACCGAAATAAGTGATCGTACGTTACGTGCAGGTGGCCCTGCATTACTATTTGAAAATCCCGTGGGCCATGATATTCCCGTATTAACCAATCTTTTTGGTACGCCTGAGCGCGTAGCGTTGGCAATGGGCCAAGAAGATGTCAATGCATTGCGAGACGTAGGTAAACTACTTGCCACACTCAAGGAGCCTGAACCTCCTAAAGGCTTTAGAGATGCGTTAGATAAATTGCCTGTCTATAAAAATGTATTGAACATGCCGACTAAAGTGCTTAAAAAGGCAAAGTGTCAGCAGGTGGTTATTTCTGGAGATGATGTTGATTTAACCAAATTGCCAATTCAAACTTGTTGGCCAGGTGATGTTGCGCCACTAATTACTTGGGGCTTAACCATTACCCGTGGTCCGCATAAAGAACGACAGAATTTAGGCATCTATCGCCAACAACTGCTGAGCAAGAATAAACTCATTATGCGCTGGCTTTCACATCGAGGCGGTGCCATAGATTTTCAAGAATTCAAGAAAGCAAATCCAGGTGAACGCTACCCTGTTTCTGTTGCTTTAGGCGCTGATCCTGCGACTATCTTAGGTGCGGTGACTCCCGTACCTGATACTTTGTCAGAGTATGCCTTTGCAGGCTTATTGAGGGGCAGCAAAACGGAAGTTGTAAGAAGTATCAGCAATGACCTAGAAGTCCCAGCATCAGCGGAAATTGTTCTTGAAGGGTATATTGAACCTGATGAAATCGCGCCAGAAGGTCCTTATGGCGATCATACGGGTTATTATAACGAAGTTGATAGCTTTCCTGTCTTTACTGTAACCCATGTCACCATGCGTGAAAGGCCAATTTATCACAGCACCTATACTGGCAGACCGCCTGATGAACCAGCAATACTTGGTGTTGCACTTAATGAAGTGTTTGTCCCTATTTTACAGAAGCAATTTCCCGAAATTGTAGACTTTTACTTGCCACCTGAGGGCTGCTCATATCGCCTGGCTGTAGTGACCATGAAAAAACAATATCCTGGTCATGCGAAACGCGTAATGATGGGCGTATGGTCGTTTTTACGCCAGTTTATGTATACTAAATTTGTGATCGTATGTGATGATGATATCAATGCAAGAGACTGGCAAGATGTTATTTGGGCAATGACCACACGAATGGATCCTGCTCGAGATACACTTTTGGTGGAAAATACACCAATCGACTATTTAGACTTTGCTTCACCTGTATCAGGTTTAGGCTCGAAGATGGGCATGGACGCAACCAATAAGTGGCAAGGTGAGACTGACCGTGAATGGGGAGAGCCTATTGAAATGGACGAAGCAGTCAAACAAGAAATCGATCAGCTCTGGGACGAATTAGCTATCTTTGAGTAATGTCTTTTAAAGGCGAATATCGCAGTAAATTTAAGTGAAGAAGAGACAATTTCTTCACTAAAGCAAGGTATAGAAATTAATGAACACTATTGAATGTCAAATTCATCAAATAACATCGCTAACAAAATACGTATATAAGGTGTTGCTAAAACCCAGCCAAGAATTCGATTTTATTCCTGGCCAATATTTAAATTTTGTTATGAGTAATGAAGATAAACGTCCATTTTCGATCGCCAGTTCACCTAATGCTGAGTTCATCGAGTTACAAATCGGTGCCTTTGGTGAAGACAGCTGGGCGATGCAAGTGATTGATCGTATTAAATCGTCAACTACTGTAACGGTTGAATTGCCTTTAGGAAATGCATATTTGCGCAAAGACAGTGTCCGTCCGATTTTATTGTTAGCTGGAGGAACCGGCTTTTCGTACATCAAATCAATGTTTGAGTACTTGTCTGAACAAAAAACAAGTCGTCCTGTAATGGTTTATTGGGGGCTTCGTGATACAAGCGCATGCTATGAGTTAGAAAAAACTCAAACCATCATTGATCAAATACCTCACGCGAGTTTTATTCCTGTGGTTGAAACGCCAGATGAAAACTGGACGGGTAAAGTTGGTATGGTGCATCAGGTGGCAATGAAAGATATCGTCAGTTTTGAACCTTATGATATCTACCTCGCGGGTCGCTTTGATATGGTCGGTGCCGTCCGTGGTGATTTTGTCAATAAAGGTGGCGATGCTGCGCACATGTATGCTGATGCATTCGCGTTTATTTAAACAATTGTTGCACTAGGGCACTTTAATTTGCCCTAGATATTTTGTCTTCAATTACGATCGTGTTTCTTCCGTTATCTTTTGCTTGGTAGAGGCATCGATCGGCAATTTTCACCCATTTAATAACATCGGTACTAAAATCAGCATCCGCAATGAGCGCTCCGAAACTCGCCGTAACAGAGAATGATTGCCCTTCTGAATCTGTGAACTGCTGATGTTCTATGTGTTGCCTTAATGCGTCAAGCTTTTGCTTTATTGCAGCGACAGTGACATAAGGGACAACAATAAGAAACTCTTCGCCACCAAACCTAACTACGCAATCGGTTTCCCGTGAAAATTCATCTCTGAGCAATCCTGCAATTTTTATTAAGCACTCATCACCTGCCAAATGGCCGTAAGTATCATTTAGGACTTTAAAATGATCTAAGTCCAACATTACTACAGCCATAAGCGCGGTATTGCGCTGTGCCGATTTTTGGATATAAGTGAAGTTAGTATCTAAGAAGCGACGATTATTCACTTGTGTGAGGCTATCGACCAAAGCCAAACTTTTCAATTTTTCATTGGCGCTGTTGAGCTCACCGGTTCTAATTTTGACTTGCTCTTCTAAGTGCAATTGGTACTTCGCCATTTCTGCCTTGTTGGCTTTAAACTCGTTATATAGTTCTTTCACCTCAATTGAAGCGTCCAAATATAGAGGTTGAAACTGTTCAATCTGATCATCATCGTATTTTCTAATTTGCTTGATGATAAAGTTCAATGAACGAGTCAATCTCCGACCAAATAAGTTAGCGATAATCGAGGCAAAAATCAGTGTAATCATCAAACTGACGAAGATGACCATATACTCTCGTTCAATCTCAGCTATGGTCACGTCATAATTAATTAGGCTATAAACATGCCAGCCGGTATCTAATTGTTTTACTATGAAGGCGTATTCTTCTCCAGTGCTATTGTTTATACGCAGGCGTGGATGAGTAGAGGCATCGTCAACTTTCTCAAAGGTAAATGGTTCCAATGGCACTAATGATAGCCCTTCGGAGGAAAAAATCACCTTATCTTTGTGATCGGTCACCACCAAATTTACATGCTTATTTTCAAAAATAAGTGTAGTTAACTCATTGATTTGCCCTAAATCAATAGACCCTTCTATGATGCCAGAGATATTACCATCTTGATAAATAGGTGCGCTTATGGCGACGATGATGTCGTCGCCAAATCCTCTCCCTTGAAAAACGTCTGACATATATAGTGCTTGGCTTTTCATTGCTTCGATAAAGTAAGGGCGATCGGTAACCCAAGTATCCGTTGTCTGGATAAGTGTTTGTAATTTATCTGGACTTGCAGCTGTTACTTTGCCTGAGCTGTCAGCCACTAACATAGTGATAAAGCCCGAGAACTCTTGTTGGACATTGTTTAGCACGTGCTGTTGCTGCGCCAATGGTTGGTCACTTAATATTCGACTTGTGTTTTGAATAACTTTAATTTGGTTGTCGATGTACAAATTGGCTACATTGGCGTATCTAACAGCGCTATTTTCTAATATTGACACCATGTTGCGTTGTGAGTATTGAATAACGCCTTGGCTGATAAATAAAGTCGAAGCCACCACGGCAAATGTGGTAATCAAAACAATGGAGTGAATGAGTTGTTTACGTAAACTTCTAACAATATTAGGTTGCTGCTCCCAACCAAACTTTGTGTACCGATCTATAAAGAAAGCGAGTAAGGTCGCAATAGTGGTATAAAGGATGGCATTAAATCCTTGTTTTAAGGTGATAAACACCCAGTACACATCACCTTGTGGATTGTTCAGCCATATAAACAATGCTGAAAGTGGCATACCAATGATGAGCCAATAGAAAATATCGGCAAAAAATATATATACACCTTTACTGCGTGCGTAGGAAATAACCAATGCTTCGAGGCCAAAGGTGATAAAACCGAAAGGGTGTCCCCAAATAAAGTATAACGGTGTAGCTGCTATAAGCGCAGAAATTAATGCATAAGAGGGTTTTAAGCGCATGGCAACAATGACGAAAGCAGCATTGCCAAAAATAAGCTGAACTTGTGGCAGGAACGGAAATGACAGTGTATTGAGTAATGCGCCGATAATGCCAAGTGTTACAGCAAAAAGAAGTGGATATAAAACTCTTTCTTGCACCGCGGACATGCCAATGTGTTTTTCCATAGAACCTTTATTTTATTATTTTGGGTTTAATAGTAACTTCGCTGCTTGTTCATGCTTTTCTAATGAAAGCAATGTTTTAGCATATACCTTAATGTCTTGTTCGCATAGCTTAGTTGTTGATTTTTGGTATAAAGTATTAAAAGCTTTCTCTGCCAATGTCAGTTTTTGGCCTGCGTAAGCAAAATGTCCAAGGCAGCTTAACCAATGCTGTTCCTCAGGATTTTTGTGTAGGTGCTTTTCTACTGCAATAATTAAATCATCACAAGAGCTTAACGGCAGAGCTTTGATGCCATTGATCAAACTCGTATCTGCGCCTTTTTTCACTACAGGCAGTATTAATTTTTCTAATGGTTCAATAATCTTGTGTTCAGCGAGTACTTGGCAGTAGGCCAGCAGCACAGTGTGGTTTTGCTTAAGTTTACGGGGCAATTTTTGCCAATAGCTGAATAGAGCATCACGATCTGTTGCCGTTATTAACAGATTAAGGTGGCCAGTAAATGCTGCTTTTTCCCATTGAATCACTTTGTCATTATCAATGGATTTTTCTTTCCGCGCCTTATTAAGCCACTCAATCGCTTTTTCAAAACGCTTTTCGATTAGGCATAGGTCAATCTCCAGAGCCAATAAGCGGGCATCATGTCCAATATGCCGATGGTGTTCGTCAATTAATTCACGCGCTTTATTGAATTCCTCACGGCTTAACAATATTTTAATTTGCACTAAAATGTTTTCAAGACCAACATCTTTTAATTCTTGTTCTTGATGTGCAACCAGTTGTAAATAATGATCGGTATTAGTACCTAAATCTTGTTTTTGTGCAGCACTGGCTGCCATTAAATAGGCGATTTTTTGTTGTTGTGAAGGCTCGGCACTTTTCGCGAGTAAGTGCTCTGCTTGTTGATAGTCGCCAAGCAAAAATGCAGCAATGCCTTTATTCAGATCGCGCTGCCCTCGTCTTCTACTAGCGAATACAATTTTATTCCAAGCCCCTAGGCTTAACTTAAAACCGCCACGCATTATCTTTATGACTATCATTAAACCAATAAACACTAATGTCAGCATAATAATGGCGGTAACCACAGAAGACTCAATGGTGATGTCGCCCATGGCAATTAAGATATAACCTTTTTCACCAATTAAAAATGGCACTGAGGCAACGGCAGCAAAAAACAGGAGTACGAATACAATTAGCTTGATCATAGCATTGCTCCGTTATTGTCTTGTTTCTCAGGTTCTTCTTGTTGCTCTTGAGCATTGACTGCGGCTTCGGCCATATTGGGCTTGCCATCTTGCTTATCTTTATTTGCGTTAGAAGTAATTGGCTTGGCCGAGTCTATTACCGCTTCTTTTACGTTTTCCGCTATGTTCGGGACAGTGTTTTGTTGATTGATTTGACGGCGAATTGCTTGCAATGATTGCAATTTTGCAGGCAACGCTAAATTGATGACAGCGCTTTGTAATCGACTAAGCTGCTGAGTAAATTGCATTGTTGCGTTGTGATCCGTATCAAAATATTCACTAATCCAATGTTGCGCATCTTGTAGTGCTTTTTGATATATCTGTGCTTTTTGCTGACTGGCTGCCCACTGCGCTAGTTGCAATTTCAGGTAGAGGTTATCAGTTAAGCTCTGTTGCTGTTGTGGTGTTAACAATGCTTCAACATTGGCTGTTCGGCGTTTCACGGTAATGAAACTGTCAAGAAATCGTTGCCAAGATTTAGTGATATTTTCTCGCCAATCATCGGTGTTTTCCGAGAGCGTAAAAGGTTGCTCAGGTTCAGTGGTGCCTGGCAGGTGTGCCATTGCGATGGGAAGTTGTTTAATCTGCTCTGCCATTGCCATCAAGGTCAAAATGGTTTCTTCTGTGGCCAGCTTTGGTTGCAGTTTCAATTGTTCAATGTCTTGATTAATAACCTGACGAACCGGAAGCAAGCTCGGATCGTTCAGCTCGCTAAGTCGAGCATCTGCATCTTGTAATAAACTGATTGCTGCAACCGTGTCTTTCTCAAGCCATAAACTACGTGAGGCGATCCGAATCAGATATTCAGCTTCGTGCATCAACCAGTCGCTGGGTTGGTTTTGGCTCAAACCCTCAACTCGTTGTGCGAGTGATTGCAGTTTTGTATCACTGTCGTTAAGCAATTGAGTGATGTTTGTGGTTAGCTCGCCCGCCAGTTGACTTTGTCTAGCACTTACTTGATCGAGTACTTGTCGCTCACTGGATTGTTGCTGTGATTCGTTTTGCGCCAATAGCTGTTCAATTAGAATCTGATGTTGCTGAGTTTGCCAATAATAGTGACCACCAATGCCAGCAATGGCAATAATAGAGAGTATAAGTGCGAGAATGCCAGATTTAGAAGTAGATGATGTCACGGTTGTCACAGGTTGTTGAGTTGCTTTACGATGAGCCACTTTAGCTGAGGTTGGCTTCTTAGCTAAAGGTTTTTGTTCTTCACGTTCAGGTGAAACATTTTTATTATTGCTTTTGGCAGCTAGGTTTTCTGCTGAATCTTCATTTTTTTTTTCACTGACCGTTGATGTTTTTTTCTCTGTCATGAGCTTGTTCCATGTTGTGCAAGGCACCTAGAATTGCCTCATCAGATGCACCATAAGCGCAAAATACGTTTTGTAGTCCTAACGCCGAGGCGTTCTTTGCGATACGTTCACTGGCAACGATCCATAAACAACTGTGTTGCCAAAAATATTCTTTATTCTTTGTTAATTGTACAACGCTTTGCAGAATTTCGTTACTGGTAATAACAATACAATTAACATTAAGTTGTTGCCATTGATGACAAATATCTTCCGGTTGTTCAATCCAACGTCGTTGATAACTTTCAATATAATGGACTTGTGCACCTCGCCCTCGCAAACTTTCAGCGATCAGTTCGCGGCCGCCGTTACCTCTGACAATAATGATATTGCGATTGTGGGGATGAGATAATTCGCTTAATTCAAGTAAGCCTTCACTCGTTTGAATTTCAGGGCTAATGACGGTGCTAATACCCAAGGATATCAATTTGTTCTTTGTTGCTTGGCCAACAGCTAATACGGTGCAACTAGGCCAATGTGATAAAGGTACAGTTTGATGTGCGTATTCAACTGCTGCCACACTGACAAAGATAATAATATCTGGATTTGTTTCCAAAACATTGTAATAACTTTGTTTAGACGTTAACGGTTGGTAATTAAATAGTGGCGCGCAAACAGCGTCAAAGCCTTCTTGGCTTAATGTTTTAGCTAAGGCGCGACCCTGTGATTCGGGTCGCGTGATCAGTACCTTGTAGTGTTTATTGCTCATAAACCTGTTTTAAGATTTCATCGGCACCTTGCTCTAATAGTTTTTTCGCTAGGTCTAAGCCTAGTTTTTCACCGTCAGTACATGGACCCGTCACTTCATCATGAAGAATTGTACTACCATCAGTTGCACCAACTAAACCGCGCAGGTAAATCTCATCACCATTAACAGTGGCGTAGCTGCCAATAGGAACCTGGCAGCCACCTTCTAAAGCGCGATTCATAGCGCGCTCAGCCAATACTCTTACCCGTGTTTCTTTACATTCTAGTGGAGCAATTAAGGCTTTTATTGTGTCGTCATCGGTACGACACTCTATCCCTACCGCACCTTGGCCATTGGCTGGCAACATAGTTTCAGGTTCGATATAGCTTTTAATGCGCTCAGGCATTTCAAGACGAATTAACCCAGCAGCAGCTAAGATAATGGCATCGTATTGTCCTTCGTCTAGCTTTTTAAGTCGGGTATTGACGTTGCCGCGAAGATCTCGAATATCTAGGTCTGGACGCATTGCTTTTAATTGGCACATGCGGCGTAAACTCGAGGTGCCAACAATTGCACCTTGTGGCAAATCATCAAAATTTTCAAACGTGTTTGACACAAATGCATCACGTGGGTCTTCACGTGGGCAAATCACTTCCAAGCCCAATCCTTCAGGAAATTCAACCGGTACATCTTTCATCGAATGTACGGCAATATCAGCGCGGTTTTCCAACATGGCTACTTCGAGTTCTTTAACAAATAAGCCTTTTCCGCCGACCTTTGCTAAAGGGGTATCCAAAATTATGTCACCTTTGGTGGTCATAGGCACAAGTTCGACATTAATGCCGGGATGAAAATGCTCTAATTGTGCTTTTACATATTCAGCTTGCCATAACGCTAAAGCGCTTTTTCTGGTTGCAATGCGCACAGTTGCGGTTGTCATGTTGTGTCCTACTCTTATTCTGCTGATAGTGAAACTGAAGCGTCAGCTTGTTTGCTAACTGCATCAGATAAAAATTGCCAAAACTCATCGCCACCACGCTTATCAATCCATTGTTCATTATCAAAATGGAAGTGATGACCATTGAACTTGGTGGCAACCCAAATTTCGTGCAACGGTGCTTGCTTATTAATAATAATCTTTGTGCCGTTTTTAAAGGTTAACGTTAATAGTCCGCTAACACCTTCATAATCAATATCTTCGCCGCAATCTTCAATTGCTTCTTCTACAGCTAAAATTAACTCGTCTGCGGTAAAATTGTACTGGCTGTCATTCATTTATTCGTTCCGTGGATGATAAGACTTGTAATAGTTGATATGCATATGCGTATAATACCAGTCCAAATAACTAATACCAGTTGATTTACCTCAAGATCCCATTGTTTAATGAGCAAAATTGACGTCAATATGAATCTATAGGCAATGAAACGTAAAATTATTTTATTACTGTTAGTTGGGTTACCATTTGGTTTAAACGGTTGTGGTATGCCAGGGCCGTTGTACGAAACACCTGAATCAGCGCCAACTACTGATGAACAAGACTCGAGTGTAAAGGACGATTAGTTGTGGACTATTTCAATCGAAAAGAAGATAGCCTTTACGCCGAAAGCTGTTCAGTGAGTGAGCTCGTCAAACAGCACCAAACGCCACTTTATGTATATTCACGCGCCACTATTGAGCGCCATTGGCATGCATTTGATAGGGCCGCAGGTAGTATGCCCCACCTTGTTTGTTATGCGGTGAAAGCAAACAGTAATATTGCGATACTGAATGTATTAGCGCGCTTAGGTTCTGGGTTTGATATTGTTTCGCAAGGTGAGCTTGCTCGTGTTATTGCTGCCGGGGGCGATCCGAAAAAGGTCGTTTTCTCAGGTGTTGCGAAAAAATCGAGCGAAATTGCGTTTGCACTAAAGCATCAAATTTATTGTTTTAATATTGAATCGGAGGCAGAGCTCTATCGTATCAATGAGGTTGCTCAATCTCTTAACGTAATTGCACCCATTTCTTTTCGTGTAAATCCCGATGTCGATGCGGGTACTCATCCTTATATTTCAACAGGGTTAAAAGAAAACAAGTTTGGCATTGCGATTGATGAAGCGCCAACCCTATACCAACAAGCTAAAGCGTTATCGCATATTGCTATTAAAGGTGTTGATTGTCATATTGGCTCGCAATTGACCGAAGTAAAACCTTTTTTAGATGCACTAGATCGTGTTTTAGTCTTAATTGATACCTTAAAAGACAATGATATAGCGCTCAGTCATATTGACGTTGGTGGTGGTTTGGGGGTCAATTACGATCAAGAGCAGCCGCCACACCCTCAAGAATATGCCGAAGCCATTGCCAAAAAACTTCAAGGCTATCCTCATACACTGATTTTTGAGCCGGGTCGTGCGATCATGGCAAACGCAGGTATTCTAGTGACTGAAGTAGAATTTCTAAAAACAAACCAAGATAAACATTTTGCCATTGTCGATGCCGCCATGAATGACCTAATTAGGCCGTCCTTATACCAAGCTTGGCAAAATATTATCCCGGTTGAGGTCAATCACGAGGCAGAGTCAAAAAGTTATGATGTTGTAGGCCCAGTCTGCGAAACCGGTGATTTTTTAGGTAAAGAAAGGACATTGGCCATTGCGACTGGCGATTTACTAGCGGTTCGATCCGCAGGGGCCTATGGATTTACCATGAGTTCAAATTATAATAGCAGACCTCGAGCTGCTGAAGTGCTAGTTGATGGCGAGCAAAGCCACTTAATTAGACAAAGAGAGAGCGTTGAGCAATTATGGCTTGGTGAACAGCTACTTCCTTAAATAATGTGACAGTAACAATAAAAAGATAATTAGATGCTTGTAAACTTCTCAAAAATGCACGGCTTAGGTAACGACTTTATGGTCCTTGATAACGTTACCCAGAATGTTTATTTGCCCAACGATCAAATTAAACTGTTAGCCCACCGTAATTTTGGTATTGGCTTTGACCAATTGCTTGTGGTTGAGCCGCCATACGACCCCGATTTAGATTTTCACTATCGGATATTCAATGCCGACGGTAGCGAAGTTGGGCAATGTGGTAACGGTGCTCGTTGTTTTGCGCGTTTTGTACGTAGCAAAGGGTTGACTAACAGAAACAAAATTAAGGTTTCAACGCAAGCAGGGAAAATGACCTTGTTTGTGGAACGAGATGGCAATATTTCCGTTAATATGCCAACACCACAGCTCGAGCCAAGCCACATCCCCTTTATAGCAAAAAAAGCCGAAGGTACCTACATTTTAAGGTGTGAAGAGCAAACAGTGCTTTGTGGAGCTGTTTCAATGGGAAATCCTCATTGTGTGGTCACTGTTGACAACATCAAAGATGCACCGATCGACACATTGGGTAAAGAATTATCAACGCATGAGCGCTTTCCAAATGACGTTAATGTTGGCTTTATGGAAGTGGTTTCACCAGATTTTATTAAATTACGTGTCTACGAGCGCGGTGTCGGTGAAACATTGGCTTGTGGTAGTGGTGCTTGTGCGGCGGTTGTTATCGGACAAATACAGAAAAAATTGGCGAAACAAGTCACGGTCGAGTTACCCGGTGGCAGATTAAGAATATTCTGGAAGGGACAGGGGCATCCAGTTAAGATGTCAGGCCCTGCCGTTCAAGTTTTTGATGGACAAATACATATATGAGCGAACAAAACACAATCCATTCGGATGACAGCCCGTTGACAGACGAATTGGTGGTCAGCTTTTTACAAGATAACCCCGATTTCTTTAATCGAAACCCTGCGTTAGTCACGCAATTACGTATCGCTGATAGCCATCGTGGCACCGTCTCATTAGTAGAGCGTCAACAGCAGCAGTTGCGACAAAAAGTGCATGGTTTAGAAGAAGAAATTACGCATTTAATGTCGATGGCTAATCAAAACGAGAAACTTTTTCATGTTTACTCTAATGTTTATATAGAACTTTTGGATTGTAAAACAACGAAAGCGTTATTGGATAAATTGCAAGGCGCAACCGTTGATTTATTAGCATTAGCTGAATTTAAATTATGGCTCAGCGAGGATGTTGATGAAACACATGAAAGTATCATCAACACAGATTGCCGTAGCTTGATGCAAACACGTTTAGAAAAAGACGAGTATTATTTTGGCCGATTACAACAAGCTGAGTACGACCAGTTATTTTCAAATTCAGGCAATGGCTCAGTTGTTTTAATTAAATTAATTCATGACACTCGAACTCTAGGCTTTATCGCCTTTAGGAGTGAAGATGCCGAACATTTTGATCCACGCATGGATACGTTATTGCTGAGTCAATTTAAACGTTTAGTCTCAAAGTTACTTGCACAGAAATTATTGGACAACTAAATAAACGTGAGATTTTATCGCCGACTTACGTCATTTCAGGCAATCAGTTTTGACTTGGATGATACTTTATATGCTAACCGCGATGTGATGGTCGCGACCGAAAAAAGTATGGTAGCTTATTTTGAGCGAGTATTGGCCTCTTATAATCATGAACAACAAGTATTCGATCGTTGTTTTTGGTGGGCATTTCGCGCTCAAGCTATAAAAACTGAACCGTCGTTGGCCCATGAAATCACAGACGTAAGGCGACAAACCTATCGCTTAGGCATATTGTCTTTAACTGGCGACCAAGAATTATCAGTATCACTTGCGGAACAAGCGCTTGCCCACTTTATAGAAAAGCGAAGTGACTTCAAGGTGCCAGATTCTGTGCATGCATTATTAGCCCGATTGGCAATGCGTTATCCATTGATCGCAATATCTAATGGTAATGTTGATGCAAAGGCGATAGGCATAGAAAAATACTTCTGTCATATGCTACATGCCGGTAATGGAAAATTAACTAAGCCCAACGTAGATATGTTCACAAGGGCAGCGAATCAGTTGGGCTTACCTTTATCACAAATTCTTCACGTGGGGGATTGTGGTCATGCTGATGTTTTTGGCGCGTTACGCTCTGGTATGCAGAGTGTCTGGTTATCTTGCTACGATGTAGGAAAACCCTTACGCGTTGTACCCCACGTTGAAATTACCGATATTGCTCAATTAGAGCGATTGGTTTAATTAACCTCTTAACTAAATAGCCGATTTTTCAGGCATAAAAAGCTTATGGACGTATCAGATTTAATAGACTCGCTAAATGATCATCAGCGAGAAGTAGTTGCAGCCCCTTTACAAAACATGTTGGTGCTCGCTGGCGCCGGTAGTGGTAAAACACGGGTATTGGTGCAGCGTATTGCATGGCTAATGCGTGTTGAAAATACCTCTCCCCATAGTGTGCTCGCGGTAACGTTTACCAATAAAGCTGCAGCGGAGATGAAAGCGCGGGTTGAGCAAACTGTCGGTGGCATTATTCATGGGATGTGGATAGGCACTTTCCATGGCTTAGCGCACAGGTTATTGCGTATGCACTTTCAGGAAGCTAACTTGCCGCAGAGCTTTCAGGTACTCGACTCTGATGACCAATTGCGTTTAGTTAAGCGTACGATACGAGCGCTAAATTTAGATGAGAAAAAATGGCCTGCAAAACAAGCGTGCTGGTATATAAACGGAAAGAAAGATGAAGGATTAAGGCCGAAGCATATTGAAACTCATTACGATCCAACAGAGCAGACTTTTGTTGATATTTACAAATCCTATCAAGATGCGTGTGATCGTGCAGGATTAGTCGACTTTGCTGAACTGTTGTTACGGGCTCATGAGTTATGGCTGAATCATCCGCTATTGTTAAAGCACTACCAACAGCGGTTTGGTCATATTCTAGTGGACGAATTTCAAGACACTAATGCTATTCAATATGCTTGGCTAACCATGCTTGGGAAAGAACAAAGTCATGTGATGATTGTCGGCGATGATGATCAATCCATTTATGGCTGGCGCGGCGCCAAAATAGAAAATATTCAACGCTTTCTAAAAGACTATGAGCAAGCGAAAACAATTCGCCTAGAGCAAAATTATCGTTCGACCGCCAATATCTTAAATGCGGCAAATCACCTTATTGCTAATAATAATAATCGATTGGGTAAAGACTTATGGACAGAAGATAAAGACGGTGAAAAGATTTCTGTCTATACCGCGTTCAATGAAATTGATGAAGCACGCTTTATCGCAGGCCGAATAACGCAATGGCGTATTGATGATGGCACACTTGATGACGTCGCCATTTTGTATCGTAGCAATGCGCAATCACGATTGCTGGAAGAAGCATTATTACAAGCGCAGTTACCTTATCGCATTTATGGTGGTTTACGATTTTTTGAACGCCAAGAAATTAAAGATGCGTTGGCGTATATGCGCCTAATTAACAACCGAGATGATGATGCGGCTTTTGAAAGGATCATCAACACCCCAACGCGAGGCATTGGTAATCAAACTGTGGCCATAGTGCGCGATGCGGCGCGAAGCCTTGAAATGACCTTATGGCAAGCGTGTAAGAAAATGATTGCCGATAATGAGCTGAAAGGGCGTGCTGCTAAAACGATAGGGCTTTTTATAGACTTAATTGATCAACTAGAAGATGACTCGACCAATCTAGACTTGGACCAACAAGTAAATTTCGTTATTAGTCACAGTGGCTTAAAGGCTATGTACCAAGCAGAAAAAGGTGAACGTGCACAGGCAAGAATTGAAAACTTGAATGAATTGGTTACGGCTTGCCAAACTTATGAAGTCGATCCTGAACTAGAAGATGAACAAACCCCGTTAACATCATTTCTTACCCATGCAGCACTGGAAGCCGGAGAGTCACAAGCCGATGAATATGAGCCTGCGGTGCAGTTGATGACTATGCACTCGGCAAAAGGATTAGAGTTTCCATTGGTGTTTATCGCCGGTTTGGAAGAGGGCATGTTTCCATCTCAACAATCACAAGAAGACATTTCTCGCTTGGAAGAAGAGCGACGGTTATGTTACGTTGGCATGACGCGGGCAATGCGAAAATTGTATTTATGTCATGCAGAAAGCCGCCGGCTTTATGGCCAAGAGAAATACCATAAACCGAGTCGTTTCTTACGCGAATTGCCTCCAGCATGTGTCGAAGACATTCGATTACAAAGTCAGGTCTCAAGACCCGCGACAACAGGACGTTTTTCGTCTACCTTTACTACAGAGACATTCGAAAATACCGGATTCACGTTAGGGCAACGAGTGCTTCATCAAAAGTTCGGCGAAGGTGTCGTACTCAATTATGAAGGCGCAGGTGCACAAAGTCGTATCCAGGTGAATTTTGAAGATGTTGGTATAAAATGGTTAGTGGTCGCGTATGCGAATTTATCACCATTAGAATAAACATGAAGTGTGAATAGGAAAAAATAATGCCAGAACGCCTATTGGTCGTTGAAGACAGTAAAGCTATAGCTAAAGTTATAGAGCAGTTAGGGAAAGCGTTGGGGTTTGAAGTTACTGTGGCATATACGCTTGCCGATGTTGAAGCCATATTGCAAGGTAACAAGAAATTTTTTGCAGCTACCATCGATTATAATTTACCGGATGCTCCTGATGGTGAAGCGATCAGTTGTGTTTTGTCACATGGCATTCAAAGCGTGGTGATGACGGGACGGATGGATGAAGAGACCCGTCAGAAAATACTCGCTCAGCCTGTCATCGACTATATTCCAAAAGAAAATAGTCAGGCATTTATGTACTTAAAACGTATTTTGCACGGCCAATTATTAAACCGAGGTAGTGGCATCTTAGTTGTCGATGACAGTGTTTCAGCTCGGAATCATGTGGTTGAACTGTTAAAGCGTCGAAACTATTCGGTTTTTGTCGCAAGCGACGGTCAAAAAGCACTGGAAGTCATCGCGAATCACCCGGAAATTAAAATGGTGATCACGGATTTGGAAATGCCCGTTATGGATGGGATAACATTAACTAATGAAATTCGTAAAAAACACAGTCGAGATAGAATAGCTATCATAGGCATTTCTGGCGCGAATAATGGAGTGCATTCTGCACGTTTTATAAAAAATGGAGCAGATGATTTTTTACGTAAACCATTTTGTCCGGAAGAGTTTTATTGCCGAGTAACCCAAAATATCGAGAATTTGCATAATATCGAGCAAATTCAGCGAGCTGCAAATACCGATTACTTGACAGATTTACCTAACCGTCGGGCATTTATTCAATCTGCACAGCGCAAGTTGCCTGAAATGATTGAAAAGAATATCCCCTATTGTATGGCGATGATAGATATTGATTTCTTCAAGAAAATTAATGACACCTACGGACATGAAGCGGGTGATAATGTACTTAAAGTCGTTGCCTTATACATGCGCAAACACTTATCAGGGGCGCTATTAGCAAGATTAGGCGGCGAAGAATTTTCGATATTAATGCCAGGGTTAGATGAAGACCAACTTTATGGTCGATTAGATGACTTACGTCGTGAATTGTCAGTCTCGCAGATCCCTTACGAAGGTCAGCAAATAACCATGTCGGTTTCTATAGGTGTTGTGTTTAATTCCAATGCTTCATTAGCTGCACAAATGAATGAAGCAGATCAGGCGCTTTATTATGCAAAAGAGAACGGTCGCAACCAAGTCTCAATTGCAGGGCAAAATCATGACTAACGCTAAGTAACACTAGCTTAGTGATTGCAAGGGCCGCTTATGAAGTGGCCTTTTTTATTTTCTGTCGGGCCCTAATAGAGTCGACGCTGAAAATCACTAAGGCAGTCCAAATAAGTCCAAATGTAGCTAGTTTTGCTGGAATCAACGGCTCGTCATAAAGTGCTATTGCCAAGATAAACATAATGCTTGGACCAATATATTGGAAAAATCCCAAAGCCGCCAATGTCAGCCTCTTAGCTGCTGCCGTAAAGCAAAGCAGCGGCGCAGTGGTGACAATGCCTGCCATGATCAGGGTAATATTTAGATTGGTGCTATTTTCAAACATATTTGCCGTTGGGCTGGATAAGAAAACGGACCAAAAAATTAACGCAATGGGTAACATCAATAGCGATTCAACCAATAAACCGACAAAAGAGTCGACATGCAGTTTTTTACGTAATAACCCATAAATGGCGAAAGTGCCGGCAAGAGCAAGGGAAATGATCGGTAATGTGCCTAACAATACTACTTGGATCATCACGCCAGCGATAGCTAAACCTACTGCGATACCTTGCCATCGACGTAGCCGTTCACTCAAAAATATCATACCAAGCGCAACATTGAGCAGGGGGTTTATATAATAGCCTAAACTCGCATCGAGCAGATGGTCATTGTTCACGGCCCAGATAAACATAAACCAATTGGTTGCTAATATTGAGGCAGTTATGGTGAGCTTAAGTAACAATGCCTTATTGGTTAATATGGCGATCAGAGCAGGCGTTTTTTTCATCGCAATGACAATTACTAATAAAAACGCACTTGACCATACAACCCGATGAACCAATATCTCGCTGGCAACAACATCACTAAGTAATTTAAAATAAAGCGGCGCGACTCCCCACATTACGTAGGCAGCTATGGCGTTAGCTATTCCTGAACGAGATGAATGGTTATCTATTTGATTTGTCATTATTAATATGAATTTGGACGCATAATGGAAGCGAAGTCTAGCACAATGTGCCTGCTAAGCCATGACATTGCAGTGTTTTATTGATTGTGATTCGTAAGCGCTTAGGTACAATGCCGTCATATCATATAACCGGTGAAATTTTTTTGACCAACGAACTCGCTTCTCCTTCTGCAATTGACCTGCAAGACTCCTTAAAGCACTTATTTGGCTATCAGACTTTCCGAGCTGGCCAAGCTGAGATCATTCAGCAGGTTATGTCAGGACGTGATGGTCTTGTATTAATGCCTACGGGCGGTGGCAAATCGTTATGTTATCAATTACCTGCGGCAATTATGCCGGGTGTTACAATAGTGGTTTCACCGTTAATATCGTTAATGAAAGATCAAGTCGATGGCCTTAACCGTCAAGGGATCAGTGCTGAATTTGTAAATTCTAGTCTAACATCAGAGCAAATTACGCGCATTTTTCAACGATTGTCAGTGGGTGAAATAAAACTATTGTATGTGTCACCTGAACGCCTAACCCAGCATTATTTTTTGCAAGGGTTACAGGATTTACCGATCAGTCTTTTTGCTATCGATGAAGCCCATTGTATATCACAATGGGGACATGACTTTAGACGCGCTTATACACAGTTATCTTGTGTAAAGAGCTATTTTCAGCATGTTCCTGTGATGGCGTTAACTGCTACCGCCGATGTCGCAACTCGTCGTGATATACTGAATCAGCTGCAGTTACATGATCCTTATGTGCATTTAGATAGTTTTGATCGACCTAATATTCGATTGACTCTTGCGGAAAAGTATAACGGTCAACAACAAATTCTGGGGTATGTACGTAAGCGAATATCTGATTGCGGCATTATCTATTGCAGTAGCCGATGGCAAGTTGAAAAGCTCTCTAAGTACTTAGCCAGTGCGGGAATAAATTGTGCGGCCTATCACGCAGGACTAGAGCCAGAAATCAGAGCATTCGTTCAAGATGGTTTTACCAAGGATAATATTCAAATTGTGGTGGCTACCGTCGCTTTCGGCTTAGGTATCAACAAGCTTAATGTACGCTATGTGGTGCATTTTGAACCCCCAAGAACGATTGAAGGTTACTATCAGGAAATTGGCCGTGCAGGCCGTGATGGTTTACCCGCAGAAGCTTTATTCTTGTACGATCAGCAAGACATTGATCGTATTAAAAAACGTATTGGCGACGGAGAAAATGAGCAGCGTAATCAAGTCGAGTTACAACGCTTTAATGCAATGACCGGGTTTGTTGATGCGCAGAATTGTCGTCGTCAGGTGATATTGAATTATTTTGCTGAATTCACCAAAACACGCTGTGGTAACTGTGATATTTGCTTGGATCCCCCGAGCGAGTTTGATGCAACAGAAGTTGCGCAAAAAGTATTGTCTTGCGTATTTCGTATTAAACAACAAGGCGACATTCAGTATGTTATAGACGTACTACGTGGAGAAAAAAGCGATAAATTAACGGCTTTGGGTCATGACAGTGTTTCTACTTTTGGTATCGGAAAAGAGAAAACGCCGGGCTATTGGTTTACGATCGTTCGACAACTCATTCACTTAGGCTACTTGCAACAAGACATCGCTAACCATTCGGCACTGTGTTTAACAGAAGCCTCTAGGGCCGTATTGAAGGCTCAAGAGCCGTTGATGTTAGTCAAGCCAAGATTACAAAAAGCCAGTTATTGGCGTCAAGATTCGCCTGCCAGCAGCTATGATAAATCGTTATTTATAAAAATGCGTACGCTGCGTAAAGAAATTGCCGACGCGGAGGATGTGGCACCATTTATCGTCTTTAATGACGCTACATTATCCGAGCTGGCTAAGATAAAACCGCAATCTTCTTCAGAGATGTTAGAAGTCAGTGGAGTTGGCGACACGAAGCTAGCTCGATACGGGCAAGCCTTTATTTCATTGATTAAAGAGCATGTTAGCGCATAACTGTGTACACCATTGCACATAGGAGAACACAGCTTATCATCTTGCAGTTACCGAGCCGTCTTCATCATCGAAGCCGTTTTAGGGTTGGCAAGTAAGTCTGCAAAAACTTGCCAACGTCTATCATGATCCCCGTTACCTGTCATTTTATCGACATACTCACGTACCAGATCTTGCCCTAAATTGTAGTTAATGACATAGGCTCTGTTTGCTTCAATAAAACCGATGCGTTGCATTGATTTTTCTTTGGTTGACAGTGCGTATTTCATCAGCAATTCAATTGCTTGTTCTCTATTGATTTCACCATCTAAGTAGCGCTTTGCTACCATATTATCGGCATAAGAGAGCAACGATAATTTGTCTTGAATTTGGTAGTATCGTTCTACCTGAGTCGGATCCATTCCAGCCAGTGGAAAAAGTACTTCCGTTTCAAACGCCAAACGTTCAGCTTTTGGAAAAGCTACCTCTATTCCGTAATTTGCACTTCCTTCTGCCAGTAGGGACTGTGGTGAGAACAGCGGGTAAACACTAAATTCTACCCATTTAAGGTTGTTGACTAAGTGTTGCTCCATTTGAGAATTAAATACGTGATGTCCAGGGTAACCTTCATGGCTGGCTAAATCGATCGCTCGGTCAATATAAATAGGAAAATCTGTATTTAACTGAATGACACTGTAATTGCCGCCTTTGTACCAGTTATAACCGCTCCAAACTTTGTCCGTCACATATTCAATTTTAAAGTTTTCTTGTGCCGGTAACTGGATATGCTGTTTAGTGCGTTTTCGTGCCTCATCAATGGCAGCAACAAAAACGGCATCGAGTTTATCCAAGGGAATAACAAACTGTTTCTTGTAGTGATTGAGTCGATTATTGAGCTCACCTTCGCCAGGAACAAGCTTATCCAACTCAATTAACGCACTATCAAGCTGTGTCTCTGAAATTGTTGGGGAGATGGCGTCATATAAGCCTTTTGATTCATCATCGAAACTGACGTGTTCGCCTAACTGTAATCGAATAAACATCTCCATTGATCGAACTTGAATGATTAACAGCTCCTGCCGTTGATAAAGTGCGGGTTTAATCACTACTTTTTCAATACCAATACGTAATTCTTGCGCACTTACTAATAATGTTTCAAGCGATGTTTTTTCTTGTATAGGTTTAAACGATGCAGGGCCATAATAAGCATCAATGTATGATGGGTGGTGTTGACCAATTTTTAGAGCAAGCTTGACATATTGTTCAGCCAATTGGTCAAGATTAAGTTGCACATTCATGGTAGTAGTCTCAGGGGTGGGTGAGCATGCTGTTAAAAGCATTACCCACATGGCAGTATAAAATCGTATAAGCATCATAATCATTTAGCTGATAAACAGTCTAAGCAATATAACAGCCATTAAAAGATATACAATATCCAAAGCGTCTTTTAGGCACAAAAAAAGCGCCCAAAAGACGCTTTTTGGTTGTCACTTATCTTTACTTCATGCTTGCATAGAATGCAGCTAAGTTAGCCATATCAGCGTCAGATAAGCCCATTGCCATAGGAGCCATGACTGGATCTTTACGCGTTCCATCTTTAAAGGCTTTTAATTGCTTAGCAAGGTATACTTCTTTTTGACCCGCTAAATTAGGGTACATTGGAATCGCAGAAATACCTTCAACACCGTGACATGCCGCACACATCCCTGATTTTGCTTTACCAGCTGCTGCGTCACCTGCATATGCTGGTGAAGCTAATACTGCTGCTGTAGCAAGAGCAAGAGTAATTTTCTTCATAATTGCCATCTCTCTTTGATGATTAGAATTTTAATAAAGTCTTAACCGATTATAGGGAAAAAGACCTCAATTGTCCTTGATTATTTTAGTACTATACTATGACTGAATTTGATCCAACGCAACATAATGATGATACCTACATTGTTTAAGCTTACCAGCTCTATATCTGAGCAACTGCCTTTTGCAGTTACCCCAGTAAAACCTACGCCTTTACGCGATTCGTTTCTTTTAACCTATAGCCGATCTTGTGGCGATTTACTCGGTTTACCAGCCAATTTTTGGCAATCTCCAGAGTTTAAAACGGTCTTGGCAGGTGAAAAATTACCTAAAGGTGGCGTGTATACTGCACAAGTATACGCTGGACACCAGTTCGGTCAGTTTGTTCCTCAATTAGGTGATGGGCGCGCCATATCTATAGGTGAGATTAGCAATCATGTAGGTGAATCTTATGAGATTCAGCTTAAAGGCTCCGGCTTAACACCATATTCTAGAATGGGTGATGGTAGAGCTGTTTTACGTTCCTGTATTCGAGAGTTTCTAGCAAGTGAAGCAATGGCTGCTTTAAATATACCGACTACGCGCGCGTTGAGTATTGTTGGAAGTAATGAAGAGGTTTATCGTGAGCGAGTCGAACAAGGTGCAATGATGGCACGCGTGGCGCAAAGTCACATTCGATTTGGTCATTTTGAATATTGGTTTCATCGCAATAAAATCCCTGAGCTTACCCATTTAGCAAACTATTGTATTGAACAGTTTTATCCCGAAGCAAATACTCAAGAGCTTCCTTATTTATACTTGTTTGAACAAATAGTACAGCGCACAGCAACGCTGATTGCACAATGGCAAGCTCATGGCTTTGCTCATGGGGTGATGAATACCGACAATATGTCAATTTTGGGTCTTACTATTGACTATGGCCCCTTTGGCTTTTTAGATGATTATAACCCAGGGTTTATTTGTAATCATTCGGATAGTTCGGGACGATATGCATTTGAAGAGCAACCAAGCATTGGTTTGTGGAACTTAAATGCATTGGGGTTAACGTTTTCGACATGGTTGTCGGTACAGCAAATCACAACGGCGTTAAAGGCGTATGAACCCGCTTTAGTTAAACGCTACCTAAGCATTATGCGACAGAAGTTAGGACTTGCTAACTGGCAGGCTTCAGATCAACAATTGTTAGGGCAATTGTTGGCTATTATGGCGGAGCAAAAAGCTGACTACACATTGACATTCAGATTGTTGAATTCGGTTGATGTTGATGACGTTAATAATGCCAATTGTGATGCGCTGCTACAGCTATTTAGGTGTCAAAAGGACATAAAGAAATGGTTAGTAACTTACAGGGCGCGACTGCAAGAAGATGCTTTGCGTAAAGACGAAAGGGTGAAAGAGCAAAACAAAGTCAATGCGCTTTATGTTCTTCGAAACTATCTAGCTGAACTTGCGATCAAAGAGGCTGAAAGCGGTTGTTACCATACGTTAGAAAAGTTGCACTCAGTACTGTCGACGCCCTTTACTTGGCAAAGAGACAGCGAGCTTTTTGCCGAAAAAGCACCTAATTGGGGAAAGAAATTGGAAGTATCATGCAGCAGTTAGCATTTAATTATCAACTACTAGTTAAGCCAGACATTATTGAGTTAAGGGCAGATGTTGATTTTGAACAAGAAGATATCAAACCGATGGCTCACTATTTACTCTCTAAAATTGCTGATAGTCGCTTGATAGAGATAGTCGAAGGTGTTGATCGAGCTTATTTTAGAGCCGACATACAAAATCAGTCCTTCACAATTAACTTTGAAGTATACAGTCAATCATGTTGGTTGGAACCTGAGAGTCCAAAAGAGCAAGCGGTATTGCACCATATAACCTCATTTTTATAACCGTTAAAACAGCACGATTCATATTGTTGACTATACTTACATGGGGCGTTGCGAGTTTTATCGCAATGCCCATGAGTGTTTAAATAATATAATTAATTACGGGCTGTATAAGTTAATGAAGATCCAACAAAAAGTCATTTTTTATCCATTACTGATTATGGTAGTGACTTTTATGATCGGTTTAGTTGGTGTTGAATACCAGGTCAAACAAACATGGGTAAAGCAAGTAGACAAAGAACTTAAAGTGTTAAGCCTAAGTACGTTAACGTCTATTGGTTATATAAAAGAGCAAGTTACTGCTGAAAATGAACGTTCGGCACTCGGGCACTTGAGTCAAAAGCAAACTCAACAATCAGATATTCGCCTCAGCATTATCAATGATAAGGGCAAACTTGTTGCTGACTCGATGCTCAGCGAAGAAGAAATTATAAGCGCAGGTAATTACTTAGCTCTTGAAGAAATTAATAAGGCTCAGGTGACAGGAAATTCACGGGTCGTACGTTTTAGTGATTTTTTTGCTAAATCAACCGTTTTTATTACTCACTTTGACGGACATAGTGGCTACTATGTCCGTGCTTCAACCCCAATAGATACCTATCAAGTTGCTATACATCAAATTCGAAAGGGTTTTATCGCGGTAGTTGTTATTGCCGTGGTGACAATCTTGAGCTTTGGATACTTTCTTCGTCGCACAATACAAGAAGCAGTAGATAAGGAAAGGAGCATACAAGATATTAGAGTAGCCGATAAAACACGTGAAATTACCTTGTTACAAACGATGATGACCATGCTCAATGCGGCAGAAAATTTTGATGAGACAGGGCAAGTCATTTTAAGCATTATGCCAAGGTTACTGCCTGACTTAAGCGGTAAGTTATACCTACTCAATGATAATGATGAACTTAAAGACTTAATTAGTTGGGGGCCAGAGCTTAGCGAAAACGTTTCAATTTTACCTGTCAATCCTAATGACAATAAGACCGAGTTTATTACAGAGCAAAAAGAGCTACCTGAGCACCTAGCGAATTATCAAACATCGAGGCATTTAATCTGTGTAGATTTAATTGATCAAAATAAATTATTTGGTGTAATCCACTTCCTTGGCAGCAGGGACAAAGTGCATGATAAAAATATTCGAAATATTGTTATGCAGCTTTCTGAACAAATTAGCCTTGGGTTAACAAATTTACGTGTTAAAAAACAACTTCACTATCAGGCAATAAGAGATCCTCTCACAAACTTATATAACCGACGATTTATGTTAGAGGGATTTGAACAAGCAATAAATAGAGCTGAAAGGCATGACTTAAGCTTAGCCGTATTGATGATTGATATTGATCACTTTAAGGCTGTAAATGATAAATTTGGCCATAAAATGGGGGATGCTGTATTAGTTGCCATTGCCGAACTATTTAAAACCAATTTGCGTTTAGAGGATATTGCCTGTCGTTTTGGCGGTGAAGAGTTTTGTATAATTTGCCCTGACACTAAACTAAAGGACGCATTTACGCTCGCTGAAAAGCTCAGATTGAGTACAAGTGAGTTAAATATTGTAGAACAAGACTTGCGAATAAATAAAATCACTATATCTACGGGAATAGCTGTTTTTCCTAATCATGGGCAAGGCACACAACAACTAATTAATGAAGCCGATAAGGCACTATATATTGCAAAAAATAGAGGGAGAAATAATACGGTTGTCGCGGCAAATAGTCAGGTAGAACATAATCAATAATGTTAATTCAGGTCGTCAATGTTAATATTTCACCAATTTATTTCACCTTTCGTTAATACAATTTTATGAAAAAAATTCTTGTAAGCGCTTGTTTTCTTGGCGCTAATGTTAGATATGATGGTGTTGTTAAAGCACTTGACCATCAACGGCTGCTGAAGTGGAGGAAAGAGGGAAGACTTATTTCTGTGTGTCCCGAGGTGGCGGGCGGTCTACCTACGCCCAGAGCTCCTGCTGAATTGCAACCTAAATCATCTCTTATTGTTGACAACTTGGGCGTTGATGTCACAAATGCATTTTTACATGGTGCTAAACATGCGTTGCAACTTTGTCGAATGCATGGAATAAAGTATGCGCTACTCAAAGAATATAGCCCGTCATGTGGTAGTGAACAGATTTATGATGGCAGTTTTAATCAGCAAAAAATCAACGGGATGGGGGTTACTGCCCGATTATTAAAAGAAAATGATATAACGGTTTACTCAGAGCTTACTTTAGGAGAGCTGATAAAAATAGTAGATTAACACTAAGCTACGGCAACGGTATTTCTGCCAGTTAGCTGAGCTTGCTTCAAAGCCGTTTTACTGCGTGTAATTAACGATTCAAGAGATTCATTGAGTTTATATTCCGTTACACCCAATGATATGGTCATTTGCGGTAATCGCATGCCTGATTTACTACTGATAAATCTTATTTTTTCAACTCCTTGTCGAATTTTCTCTGCAATCTCGCTTGTAATGGATTGCTCTACATCAGGCAATAGAATAAAAAATTCATGATTTCCAGTTCTTACAGGTAAACCACTGTCATCTACGTAACGGTTAATTTTACCCGCGATCTTGGACAGGATGACATCACCAATTAATGAACCAAATTTCTCACTGAATTGACTAAAATGATCAATATCTATAACTAAAGCGCCAATTTTCTGATTTGGGTTGTCTACAATCCAGGCATCAAAATGCTTGCTCAGCGCTTTCTTATTATATAGGCCGGTAATTGCGTCAAAATACAGCTCTTTTTTTGCTTCATCTAATTCTTTTTTCAAAGAGCTCGTTTTTTGTTGAGACGAAATTATTTGCTCTGCAAATTTATGCTGCTGTTGGCGCAGGGTCTTAGAGGCCTTTCTTAAGCGCAATGCTGCCATCTTCATTTCATCAGGAGTACCTGATTCGATACACGCTATATCTTCATCCATTGAATCGACCACATTTTGTGTGGCCATGGAAGTTTGCATGCAGTCTTTTTGAATCTCGGATAAGAGCTCATCCACATCTTCTACAATATCTACGCGAAAATTGTTTTGTCCAACAACGTGATCGATATAGAGCTGTTCAATAATAAAATTATCTGGCTTACCATTGGCTTTGATGTGATGATCTATGGCTTTATTCAAGGCAGCGTTTTTGCCGACAATGTACTCATACGCCACGGCATAATTAATCGGTGTAGCAGGCAGTCGCCAATCACTCAACGTTTCAAGTGATAACGCTAATTTATTACTCGCTTGCTGAACAGAATCATGATGTTTCAATGATTCAACCCTATTTAATTATAATGATATCTACTAGCTATTCTCTAGTAAAAATAAGCATTTTGCTAGAGCCAAGCGGCGAAAATATTGATTAACCGGTTTTAAAGTAATCAAATATGGTATTTTGTTCATAGAAAACAACGCTATCGTTACTTTGTATATTGCATATTAAGTACTTAGAGATAAAATGGAAAAGCTCTATTTTGAAACTAAATACAACAAACTAATTATCAGCCTATATGTTTTGATGTAATAGATAGGTATTTCAGTAGCACGGAAAAGTAGTAGAAAAGCGATGATAGCAATATTTTCTTTCCTGTAACTCAGGTGTTGTAATAACAAGATAGGCTTTGCCAATATTAATGTTGAATGTGCTTGGATGGTATAACTAATTTCCCATAATGTGGCGAATAATAAAGGAATGGAAAAATTATAAATTTGAGGTAATTTGTTTGACCTCAGCTATTACACTTCGACTAGCAAATACGAGCTAATAAACGTGCCCATACAAGGGTAGATATTAAATTCAGGATTAAAAATGAGAAAAATCTGTATAGCGTTATTGTTATTTCTTTGTTCTTGTAGCCATGTACCACAAAATCCACCAAATAGCACCAAAACGCAGTTAGATGAGATAGTTGAAAACTACCATCAATTTGAGGACTTAGCGAGCCCATTTAATCTGCCAGAACCTGGTGGTAACAATGCGAAATTACCAGATTTAAGTCCAGAGAAGTTGGCAGATGATCACCAAAAATTAACTGCTATCTATCAGCAATTATTGACGGTTAATACGACATCATTGCCTCAGTCAAAACTAATCGACCTATCCATCTTAAAATACAGAATCAAAAATCAACTCGACAGTTACATCAACAAAGAACATTACATGCCACTGACGGCAGAATCAGGCTTTCATGCCTACGTCAGTTTTATTAATGGCATGGTAAACATGAAAACGGAGCAAGACTTTATTGATTACATTGCTCGACTAAATCAGATTCCACGATATTTTGCTCAACAGCAAACATGGATGGAAAAAGGAATACAAGAAGGTCGCACACAACCGCAGGTTGTACTGGAAGGGTTTGAAGATTCTATTGCAGCATTTATTAAAGAAGATATTACACAAAGCGTTTATTTTACTCCCTTTAAGTCAATGCCCAGCTATATTCCACAAAGGAAGCAAGAGGCTCTAATACAAGAAGCAAAGTTAGCAATTGCGGACAAAGTGATACCGAGCTACAAGCGCTATTATGAGTTTTTTATTAAACGCTATAAACCCAATGCTAGACAGAATATAGCGGCAACGTCCTTACCTAATGGTAATTCATATTATGAAAATCGAGTCGCACATTATTCAACACTAAACTTAACTTCAGATGAAATCCATCGAATTGGGCTCGCTGAAGTCAAACGTATTCGGGCAGAGATGGAGGCGATTATTGATAAACTGGAGTTTGAAGGCACATTTGCTGATTTTGTTGAATTTCTACGAACAGATCCTCAGTTTTATGCGACAACGCCAGAAAATTTACTAAAAGAAGCCTCATTTATCGCTAAAAAGATGGATGCAAAACTGCCATCTTTATTTAAGACCTTACCACGCACCCCTTATGGCGTTATTGAAGTGCCTGCAAATATAGCCCCTAAGTACACAACAGGTCGTTATTCAGGTCCATCACGAGATGATCAGCCAGGCAATTATTGGGTTAATACATATCGATTAGACCGTCGTCCTTTATATGTTTTGGAAGCTTTAACTTTACATGAAGCAGTACCTGGGCATCATTTACAAGGTTCAATCGCTCGTGAGATGAAGGATGTTCCAAAATTTAGAAACAGAACATATATTTCCGCGTTTGGTGAAGGATGGGGATTATATTCAGAGTACTTAGGCGTTGAAGCCGGGTTTTATCAAGACCCATATAGTGACTTTGGTCGTTTGACCTATGAAATGTGGCGAGCTTGTCGACTAGTGGTTGATACGGGCATGCACGCTAAGGGTTGGTCTCGTGAGAGAGCGATGAATTATTTAGCAAGTAATACAGCTTTATCTCTTCATAATGTTAAAACGGAGATAGACCGATATATTTCATGGCCTGCCCAAGCGCTATCTTACAAATTGGGAGAATTGGCAATCAAGCGATTACGTCAAGAAGCGGAAAGTGCGTTAGCTGAGAAATTTGACATTAGAGAGTTTCACGATCGTATTTTAGAGAATGGTTCAATGCCACTGTCAATGTTGGAACAAGTCATTCGTGACTATATCAAGGCTAAACAAAAAGAGCTGAATGTATAGTTGTTATCAAAGACGCAAAGATGACGATAATTTCGTCATCTTATACACTTTATATCTATTGAAAAAATTAAAGGAGACACGCAAAGAATACCGTGGGAAATGGCGTTAGGAAGTCGCTGAATATAGACAAGCCCCCACTATATCTAAATTTGGCAGTTCCGCCGCCTTAGGTTTCCCCTTAGACCGGTAACTTTGCGTCTCTAGCTTTCACTAGATTTGCCTTTAACGAGCTTTAGTAGCTCACCTGCAGTATAACTTATCGCAAAAAAAAGTAAAATTTATTTTATCTTTGAGCAGTAATCGTTAAGCTACTCTACTAAGTGGCAGCAATTTGCCAGTCAAATGATATAGGAAGTCTTGGTTGATGAATACAATGGCGGACAGGCTAAAATCACTAATATTAGTGTCCTTGCTATTTATTGGCCTATCCCATGCACAGTTACAACCATCAATCGTAGAGTCAAATAGTGGTAAAATTGCTCAATTTTACCAAATGGAAAAACTCGCGCTACCTTTTGATGCTGTGATAAAACTTGCTACACAAGTTGTGCGCAATCGATTGGATTATGATCCCAACACGCTCGCAAAAACCTATGCATTACTTGCTGATATTGCATCAATCAAGGGGGAATCATCACGGGCGTTTCAACTTGCCAGTTTTGGCCTTACTTATAAGCCCATCGCTTCTGAGGTGAAATTGGATTTAAAACTCAACCTTGCTTCTGGGTATTTCTACAATAGTGAATACGAAGCTTTGGTTGAGTACATAGAAGAAGTTGTTACGCTCGCAGAGCGAGAAAATAATCAAGAATACACTGTCATTGCCTTAGCTTATCGCGCCATGGCAAATGCATTTCTAGGCGCTCATGACAAATCTTTAGAGGACTTATTGGCGGTAGAAAAGGTCATTGAATCAAATGAAGCCCTATTTAATTACATTGAACTCTATGAAATATTGGCAAGATCTCAATGTTATTTAGGTAACAGCGAAGTAGCGTTGAGCTTATACGATAAAATTTTAGATAAACGATTTGAAGCCAATAAGTTGGTGGGCATAGAAAGCACCTACGCACAGCTTGCACAAGTTTATTTGAAGGACGCTCAACTTGATGATGCCTATAATGCCTTCTGGGAATCTAAAAACTACGCTATTCAGTTTCAATTGCCGATCAGAGTAGCGTATGCAGAATTAGGCTTAGGAAAAGTGATGATCAAGCAGCAACGTTATGAGAAAGCGTTCAAGTCATTAGTTGAAGCTGAGAGTCTATTTAAGGCACAAAATTTAAATACTCCCTACTTGGATACTTTGATTAATCTAGTTGTTGCAAGCCAAGCAACAGGCAGAGAGCAATTTTCATCGTCATTGCTACTGCAAGCTGAACAAATTGCACAAGTAACACCTGCTGCGCCAGGGCTTGCGCTTCTATATCAGTTACTCGCTAATTACTATGAACAAAACAATCAACCCCAAAAAGCAATAGGGTTTTTAAAGCAGCATATCGTTACTGAAAAACTGGCAATGAGTAAAAAAGCTGTAATTGGCAAACAAACAGCGCATCCTCAACGGGAGCAACAAAGTAAATTTCAGGCTCTTAAAGTGGTAGAAATTAATGAAAATAAGAATAAATTCTCTGGTGAAATATACAGACAGCGTCAACATGTGCTTATGCTAACGGGTCTGTGCTTGCTGTTGATGTTAATTTCAGTGTTTCAATGGTTAAGGTTTCGCTCGCAAAAACTGAATTTTGCTTATGACCAAAATGAACGACCCGAACATGTATTGATGAAGCCAGTTGAAACCAAGCAGCTTTATCATCGGGTTTATAAAAAAGCACGAAAATATGAGTTTCCGCTAAGTGTTGGTTATATCGAAATCAAAAATTGGTCAGATATCGTTTTTAAATACAATAATAAAATAGTTAACGAAGTTGCCAAAACGTTCGCGACTCTAATCAATGAATATGTTGGTGAATTTGATTATGCAGGGCAAATAAATGAAGGTGAATATTTATTGATGTTTCCACACCAATCTTGTGATGAATCAAAAGAAAAAATGGAAAAGCTGGTTGAGGCATTAAAAGTTAGATTTTTTGCCAACTTAGGTGAATTTTCAGTTAATATAGGTTATTCATTAGATGCACCGAGTGTGCAGGATATAGACCCTTATATTTTTCTGTCTAGGTTAAGTGAAACCTAGTAACTATTTTCAATATTAATGAGTATTTATGATTTTTGTATTAATTCTTGTTGTCATTTTCATTTTAGTTAGTATTTATTTCTATTTTCGTGCTGAAAAATTACAACAAGAACTCCGCGTTATTCGTCGTGAATTTACCCAATCTAAGAAAGACAGTAAAGCGATTGCCGACAAAATGGCCTTAGTAGCAAGTCGTCATGAAGAGTTTGCAAAATTTCGTTTGAAATTAATTCAAGAATGCAAATTGGCGAATAAGGTTGAATTAGAAAAACAAATTCAGTTTATTGCTCCGCTAATTAATAATTATGGCGCTATTTTTAGAGCATGCTCATCGTCAAAAGATCAACTCAAACCAATGAGTGAAAAATGTTTTGAAGGGTTAAATCCTGGCTCTTATAATGGTTTTGTTACCTACATTAATGGTAAAGAAGCACACATAAGAAAAATGTGGTCGAGCAATAATTTAATTGGTTTTATTTCTCTAGTAGAAGCTTTATTAATTGATTTAAATAAAACAGTTGAGTCAATCGAAAAAAAGCAAAATAATACAATGGCGTAATATTTCAATTTACACCATTGATAAATAAAAAAGCACCTTTAAGGTGCTTTTTTATGTTCGAATCTTAACGTTAGGTGCTGTATCTATTTCACCATCCCCGGTGATTGTCGCCGCATTTCCATCACATAATAGAATAGCCACACTGCCACTATTGCTGTTTCTTAAGTAAGCCAAGTCATAACCGAATTGAGTTAAGCTACTTGCAGCAAATTTTTGAGCTAGCGTCAGTTTGTCCCAAAGCAAAGAATAGTCTTGAGCGTTGTGCCGTCTCTCTAAAAGGCTTTCACGTTCTGATAATGCTTGCATTGATGCCTCAGTTTCCCAACTAAAATTATAATGACCCTAATGTCATTATAGCCAACATAGCTAAACTTGGTTATAAATTCAACAAGAATTTAACGCAACTTGATAAAAAATGACAATAATTGAAGTAAAACTGTTTTGAAATTATTACGGAGTTGTTTCGTGGCGTGTGTCAGCATTTATTTGATTTTTATTGTTAAATTTAGTTTGTGATTTCGTATAATTAACTTACGACAAAGTATGGTGACAAATTATGAGTAAAGTATTAGATGACTTATCGTCATTACTAAAACTAGAAACTATTGAAAAAGGAATTTATCGAGGACAAAGTCAAGATTTAGGCTTTAAGGCATTATTTGGTGGTCAAGTACTTGGTCAGGCATTGTCAGCCGCACAAGAAACAGTTGAACCAGACCGACAAGTGCATTCGCTACATTCTTATTTTCTTCGTCCAGGTGATGCATCAAAGCCTGTAGTGTACGAGGTTGAAGAGTTGCGTAATGGGAAAAGTTTTAGTGCTCGACGTGTTCAGGCTATTCAAAATGGCAAAACAATATTTTTTATGAGTGCTTCCTTTCAGGGCGTAGAATCTGGATTTGATCATCAAGATCAAATGCCAAAAGTGAAAGGACCTGACGGCGTGTCATCGTATCAGGATTTTATTGTTGAACACCAAGATGCTATTCCTTTGCATACCCGAGAAAAATTTCTTGCTGAGAAGCCTATCTTGATAAAGCCAATTGAACAGTACAATTGGCTAAAACCACAAGCAACAGATGACAAATTGCATATGTGGATAAAAACTAATGGCGAGTTACCAGATGATCAGCGTATTCATACCTATATGCTTGCTTACACATCAGATTTCCACTTTCTGCCAACCGCGCTGTTTAAACACGGGCAAACTCACTGGCAACCTAATATGCAAATCGCAACCATAGATCATTCAATGTGGTTTCATCGCCCGTTTAGATTTGATGACTGGTTGCTATATGCTATTGATAGCCCGTCTGCTACCAACGGTCGCGGGCTAGTTAAAGGGCAAATATTTAATCGACAGGGTGAACTAGTTGCTTCAACCATGCAAGAAGGTGTGATCAGGTTGCGCTAAATCAGGATAAAATCGAAATAGGCTGGGCAGCTGAAACTCAGCCTTATTTAACTCAATCGTTATTAACTACGATTCCAATCAAAACCTGTTGGATGCTGGAAAATGCGTACACCGAAGTTTGGTGCCATTGCATAAAGGTGATCAAAAATATCTGCTTGTATTCCCTCGTAATTAACCCAGTTCTGATCATTACTGAAAAAATATAATTCTAATGGTATGCCTGTACTTGTGGCTGATAATTGTCTGACCATGCAAGTCATCTGATGTTGTACTTTAGCGTGGCTTTTTAAATATGCTTCGATATATGCCCTAAATGTTCCAATATTTGTTAACTGGCGATGGTTTAATTTGTCGTCAGTAGCGAGTTGATTTTGCACTGCGTATTCATTTAACTCTTGTTGTTTTTGTTCAAGATAAGGCTTAAGTAACCTAATTTCTTTCAACGGCTCAATATCTTCAGCTCGGTAAAAGCAAACACTGCCTATATCAATGATAATTGAGCGTTTTATGCGACGGCCGTTTGATTTAAACATATCGCGCCAGTTTTTGAATGAGCCACTGATCAATGCATAAGTTGGTACAGTGGTTACCGTTCTATCGAAGTTTTGAATTTTAACCGTATTGAGGCCTATTTCTATCACATCACCATCGGCACCGTATTGTGGTAATTCAACCCAGTCGCCAGGTGCTAGCATTTTATTCGCAGAAATTTGAATACTCGCGACTAGCCCTTTGATGGTGTCTTGAAAAACCAATAGCAACACTGCGGTCAGTGCGCCTAAACCACTTAACAAATAAATAGGTGAGCGATCCAAAATAAATGAAATCGCTAAAATAGTCGCAATTAAGTAAATAATCAGTTTAATCACTTGTATGCTGGCGTTTAATGGCAAGTACTTCGCAGTCTCTTTTTGTTGATAGATACTCTGAATTACATTGAGCAGTGCGCTAAGGCAATGTGCAACCTGAAATACCATAACAACTTTCACGGCGGTGGTTAAAAAGATACTGATTGATACTGCGTCTTCAAGTAAATGGGGCACCAAAAATAAAATAACAATACTGGGTGTTAAGCCGGCAATACGGGTGAATATTTGGTGGCTGATCAGCAGATCATCCCACGTATTTTTAGAACGCGTTACAATGCTATTTAGTAGCGCGACAATACGATGCTTAACTAAGTAATAGCTGATGCTGGACGCCAATAAAATTAATACAATGCCCGAAAGTGTTTTGCTTAACGAAAGGTATTGTAGCGGTACGCCCAATTGATTCAGCAATTGTATTAATAAATCATTCACGAAAATTGTTGTCCGTATCTATTTTTGATTATCAACCATATTATCAAGGGTTTCGTCTTTGTCTAACCATAATTGATTTACCCAACGTTGAAAATTCTGCTTAAACGCTTTGTCATTAAAGTAATCACCAATGACGGCTCTATCGATATCTTGCGTTTCAACTCGTACTTCAATGGTTTTGACTTTACCGCTAATAAAGTCAAAAAAGTCAGGAATGCCATCAGGATAGTGAATGGTCACATTGACTATTTTAGTTAAGTGTTCTCCCATGGCGTCCAATACAAAAGCAATGCCACCGGCTTTAGGACGCAGTAGGTGTTTAAAGGGGGATTTTTGTTTAGAGTGTTTTTGTGGCGTGTAACGAGTCCCTTCGATAAAATTCATTACGCTAACCGGCTTGTGTTTAAATTTTTCACATGCTTTGCGCGTGGTTTCAATGTCTGAACCAATCAAGTGTGGATTTTTCTTCAAAAAGCTTTGGCTATATCTTTTCATAAAAGGAAAATCCAAGGCCCACCACGCGATGCCGAGAAAAGGTACATAAATAAGTTCCTTTTTTAAAAAAAATTTTAAAAATGGGATTTTTCCGTGCAATAAACGTTGAAGAACAAGTATATCTACCCAGCTTTGATGATTACTCAAGACTAAGTACCATTGATCTTTGGTTAAGTTTTCGAGCCCCGTTACTTGAAAGTCAACGCGAGTAAAGCCATTTTGAATGCATGTGTTTACCGCAACCCAGTTGCTAGCCATTAGATCCAGCCAATAACTAAAAAATTTCTGCCAGCCTTTAAGAGGTACGATGGCTTTAAGGAATGAACCAATAATAATGGGGGCAAGCCAAAATAATGTATTGACTACGTATAATAAGAAGGAAATTGAGGCCACAATTGGTGCGGGTAACATGCTAAACATAGATTGAAGTCATTCTTTTAATTAAATTTTAATCTGTAACTATTTTATCGAGTTATAACTAGGGATTCATCAGTATTATTTCTATGTCGTCAAATATTATCTATTTCAAGAGTCAATTCAATGGCAAGTAGTCTAATTTTACCAACTCTTCTTGGTTCCTTATACTATCCATATTGCTCAAAAGGGTCTACTAAATGGTACTTTACTTAAGTGTCATCAATAGTCAGTTTTAATCCTTTGACATCAATTATCATTGAAGGACGCATAAAAGAAACTTACCCAGTTATTAATTAAATGAAATCAATGAGAAAACTAGCTAATGCAACGTATGTAGTAGCCTGCTAGTATCATTTATGGATGAACAAATTTGAAACAATTAATTTTTTACTTGTCTATTTTCGTACACTTAATCTGTTTTTTGTTGCCTATTCGTTAACTTGATAGCAAATCTTATCTGAACCAACAGTGAACTTATCTATCAAGGGAAATTTTGTTAGATTTTTCGCACCTAGGTAGTGTCGGAATTGATTTTAATTCGAAAAAACATCTGTTAATCGATTCAATAAGGTTTGTATTGTTTCGCCGGAAATCGTAATAAAACGCCCAAATCTCATTGTTAGGATAAGAAAATTAGTCAGCATATCGAGTTACAATCATAGTTTTACCTGAGTCAACGCAATATCTCGCTCTCTTGTGTAAGTACAAAAATACGACTAATGGACTTCTACCATGATTTTCGTAATAGGAATATTGTATGCAAAAGTTATAAAAACAGACATTTATGCCTAATTATTACCTAAAGTGATTATAAATTTCATTTTAGTTTAAATAAAGTGCCAAAGAGCATTGTACATGGGCGCTTTTTTAGGTCATTCTGACAGGGTCTAATGTTAGGGGGAGACATGAATTTTCAACGGGTTGTCATCAAAGTAGGTAGTGCACTAATTTCACCAACGACACAAGGGTGCAGCGGTAAGTACCTTTTGGCCATTGCGCGCTTTATCACTCAGTGTCATAACGCAGGAAAAGAAGTTATTCTTGTGTCCTCTGGCAGCGTTGCTGCGGGGCGCTCCTTAATACAACACGGCTCACCCAACCCCTCTATCCCCACGAAACAAGCAATGGCTTCTGTCGGCCAAATGAAAATGATGGCAAACTGGCAGCGTTTTTTTGATGAGCCTTGCTCTCAATTATTGATTACACATGGCGATTTAAAAGACCGTCAACGATATATTAATATTAAAAATACACTTCGGATTCTGCTAGCGAATAAGATCATCCCCATCGTCAATGAAAACGATACGGTGGCAACAGATGAGCTTAAAGTTGGGGATAATGATAATTTGGCGGCATTGGTTGCGCTGGTCAGTGAAGCAGATTGTTTACTTATTTTAAGTGATATTGATGGTGTATTTGAACAAGATCCTAGGGTAAATCCTGATGCTAAAATGCTCAAAGAAATAGGTAAAATTGATAACAGCATATATGCGATGGCAGGTACAACACGCAATCATGTGGCAACAGGAGGCATGAAGACGAAAATTCAAGCCGCTGAAAAGGCCACTGAAAACGGCATAGAAACTTACATTATCAATGGCACACGTAGCGACGTATTTGATCGCTTATTAAATGGTAGCAACCCAGGAACGCATTTTGTCGCACAACAAAATGCAATTCGGGCTAAAAAACATTGGTTAAAACACACACTCAAAAGCTGTGGCCAAGTGAAGATAGATCAAGGTGCAGTTGCTGCTTTATTACAAAAAGGTGCGTCGTTATTACCGTCAGGGATCAGCAGAATCTCAGGGGCATTCGCTGCCGGAGAACTGATAGAAATTGTCGATAGTGAGTCTGATCAGATTATCGCACAAGGCATCAGCCAATACAGCTCTCAAAATCTTGGGCAAATCATAGGTTTTCAAAGTGAAGCCATCGACGGCATTTTAGGATATTGCCCTAGCAAAGTGATCATACATCGCGATGATATGGTACTCGTCAATGAAGGAAGTAAATAATGTCCGTACAAACATTTGATATGACAGACATGGCAAAGCAGGCAAAAATTGCCAGTCGTGAAGTGGCGCAGTTAAATACCACACAAAAAAATAGCTTGTTGTTGGCAATGGCCACAGCCATTGAAACGAACAAAGAGCATATCATTGAACAAAACGCTTTGGATCTAACCGCTGGTGAGCAAAAAGGTTTATCCATTGCGATGCTTGATCGTCTAAAGCTTGATGATGATGGAATATCTGGCATCGCTAATGCAATTCGAGAGATAGTGGCTTTAACGGATCCTGTTGGCCATATGGCAGAACTTTCACTACGTCCTAATGGCATTCAAGTGGGGAAAATGCGTATCCCTCTTGGCGTTGTTTCTATGATTTATGAAGCGCGTCCGAATGTAACGGCTGAGTCGGCAGCGCTCTGTATTAAATCAGGTAATGCGGTAGTATTACGTGGGGGCTCAGAAGCAATTAATTCAAACCTTGCTATCGCAAATTGTTTGCATTCAGTGCTATCTGAGTTCGATCTAAACCTTAACATGGTGTCTGTAATTCCAGATACTAGTCGCAGTGTTATTGAACAACTATTAAAGCAGCGTGACTATATTGATTTAGTGATCCCACGTGGCGGTGAAGGGCTTATTCGTTATGTGACGGAACACAGTCAAATACCAGTGATCCAGCACTTTAAAGGTGTTTGTCATTTATTCATTGATAAATTTGCGGATTTAGAAAAAGCTGTATCAATTTTAGTTAATGGTAAAACACAACGCCCTAGTGCCTGTAATGCCATTGAAACGTTATTGGTTCATCAAGATATCGCTGATAGGTTCTTGCCAATGGCAGAAAAAGCGTTAGCTAATAATGCAGTCATTGTTCACGCCTGTGAGCACAGTCAGGGGTATTTTTCAGGGGCAACATTAGCTACGCATGACGATTTTCACGCGGAATATTTAGCGCAAGAGATTGCCATTCGCGTGGTTGATAGTTTTGAACAAGCTATTGAGCATATCAACGAATACACGTCTGATCATACGGAAGTGATTGTTAGCCAAGACACCTCGAGAAGTCAGCAATTTGTTCGTCAAATTAACTCTTCTGTGGTGATGGTTAACGCATCATCGCGATTTTCAGATGGTGGCCAACTTGGGTTAGGTTCAGAAATTGGGATTTCCACCAGTAAATTGCATGCTTATGGTCCAATGGGATTAAGTTCATTGACCACTGAAAAATTCGTTGTTTTTGGTGATGGGCAAGTAAGAGATTAATTGCTTAGCATTCAAAAAGAACCTTCACTTATAAGTCATTTGAGCAAACGAGTTTTATGATTTGCTCTCATAGGTGAACATAAACATACGAGTTTACAAAGCATAGTGTCGACTGCAAGTTGTGGTGCAGGGACATTTCTTACATCAGATCAAATCAAAGCAAGTTTTCTAGTTGAACTACAATGGTGGTTACAGCGTAATTTGTTCTAGGGTGATATCATCCATGAGCATATAAACTGTACCGGCTGTTTTGCGTTCGATCGGTACAGTCCTCATAGTTTGAAAATTGATGAATAGGAATGAGAACGAATGAACCAGTTTAATTTCAAGACGCCATTGCTGGGTTTACAAATGCTCTTTGTTGCTTTTGGTGCCTTGGTTCTTGTGCCATTACTGACCGGATTGGATACCAACGTTGCACTATTTACTGCCGGTGTGGGAACCCTTGTTTTTCAATTGGTAACTAAACGACAAGTGCCAATTTTCTTAGCTTCTTCCTTTGCCTTTATTGCGCCGATTAGCTTTGGTGTCGCCAATTGGGGTATTGCCGCGACAATGTCTGGGCTAATTGCTGCCGGTTTATTGTATGTGCTGTTGAGTTTTGTTGTCGCTTGGCGTGGTAATCAAGCGATCAGTAGAATACTTCCTCCTGTAGTAGTTGCACCGGTCATTATGGTGATTGGGTTAAATCTAGCGCCTGTTGGCGTTAACATGGCGTTAGGAAAAACAGGTGATGGGGCGATGCAGTTGGTCGATATAACCCATGCACTGATCATTTCATTGTCTGCATTATGTACAACTATCGCGATTTCACTTTTAGCCAAAGGCATGTTAAAGCTCGTGCCTATTTTAGGGGGATTGTTGGTTGGTTATATGGTGGCCTTAACACTGGGATATGTGGATTTTGCACCTGTGATTGCAGCTTCTTGGTTCGCCATACCTCACTTTGTCGCACCGCAATTTCATTGGGAAGCCATTTTGTTTATCTTGCCCGTAGCTATTGCCCCGGCTGTGGAACATGTTGGTGATATTATGGCGATATCGAATGTTACCGGGAAAGATTTTCTTAATAAGCCAGGTTTGAAGCGCACATTATTAGGGGATGGATTAGCGACAACTTCTGCGGCTTTATTTGGTGGCCCACCGAATACAACCTATTCAGAAGTAACGGGGGCAGTAGCATTAACGAAGGCGTTTAATCCTGTGATCATGACATGGACTGCGGTGTTTGCGATCGCGTTATCTTTTGTTGGTAAAAGTGGCGCTATTCTTAGCACGGTGCCGGTACCTGTCATGGGCGGCATTATGGTGTTGTTGTTCGGCACTATTGCGGTTATTGGTATGAAAACGCTGGTTAATGCGCAAGTTGATCTAGGCAATAGCAAAAATATGACCATTGTTGCCGTTACTTTAGTCTTTGGCTTGGGTGGAATGCATTTTGATTTTGGCGTGTTTCAACTAAAAGGTATTGCACTAGCTGCTATATCTGCTATTGCTTTAAATCTATTACTACCGAGCCCTAAACACTCTGTCGAAGAATCAGCTCAGTAAAAAGAGGAATAGTCATATATAAAAAAAGCCGCTTTAGCGGCTTTTTTTGGGTTCAACCAATGAGCATTTAGCGCATTATGCGACGTTGCTTTTGTGGTAATGCCTTAAGCCATGTTCTTTTTGTCGATCTGAACTAAACGAAGAGACTCGCTTTAAGTAACCAATAACGCGTGTACCGTGGTCTACGTCTTCACTTCCGCACTTGTTACAGCTTGAGAGAGTACGTTTATCAATAGCTTCACATGCATTACAAATGGTGATTTTTACATTAATACAGAAGTAGTTACAGCCTGTCGTTGCTGCGACATTGAATAACTTTAAATATGCTTCTGCGCTCAGTGGCTCATCCAAGTTTAAGTGTAATGCAGAGCCGCCGTCTAAATATTGCGTGATTTCTTGTCCATGCAAAATGAACTTATCCATTGAGTTGATGTTGTCATCTTCTACGACATAAAAGTAAGAATTGTAGCAGTCGCGTTTTACTTCATAACCGTCTTTTCTGTCCCATTTAGCGTTTTTTACCCCTAAGTTTTCTGCGGGAACAAACTCGGTATTGAACATGTAACCATACTCTGCTTTTGCAACCTTGTTGGCGTCGTAAATCACTTTCAAATTTTCGCTGACAAAAGCTTTGTATGCATCGTTATTCCCAACCGTTAAGCCTTTATATTCAGCCGCTTCGGCCATACCGTTAATGCCAATAGTTAAAAACTGCTTATCAAGAGAAATAAAACCGGCGTCATAAACACTTAATGCGCCATTGGCCAAGTATTCTTCCATTAACTTGCGATAGGCGACTTGGTATTTTTGAATTTTTTCGATTTCAGCTTGTAAGTCACGACCGTCCTGAATCAATCGATTCATGTTGATGGTGATAACATTGATTGATCCAGTGGCTACACCACCAGCACCTAATGTGTATGAGAACGTATTATCTGATATTTCATTACGCAATCGACAACACGAAGCAAGTGAATCAGCACTTTCTGACATATAAATGAAGAATGAGCTACCTTCTGCTTTTTCTTGTGCGAGGTTTTTAGCAAACGCTAGATCTTTACATTGGCCATTTTCCGTCAGCATTGCTGCGGTAACTACGGGGAATGTCAGCACCGCTTTTTCTCGTTCTTGATTGAACCAAGTTAAGAAAAAGCTTTGCAGTGAAGAAACCGTCGACCAATTTGCTTTAGAAAAATCAGGGAAGACAAAGTTTTCGAACATGGAATCAAAATAGAACTGATCAAATAATGAGATGTTCCAAAATACACTTTGATAGCCTCTTGCGGCCGCTGGCTGATTGATCGCGTAAACTACATGCTGCAGGTGGTTTTCGATCAATTTAGTATGCGTAATTAAGTAATCATCACCATAATCTTTACGAGCAAAATAATCAAAGTAAGTTAGAAATTCTACCGATGCGACCGCTCCTGCAAATTGTGCAGAAATAGCAAAAATCAAGTTCACAAATGAACCACAAAATGACTCTATATGTTTAGGCGCTTTTGACTCTCCACCAAGCTTAGTTAAACCGTCCAATAGGAATGGATACATGCTGATAGAAGTGCAATAAGGCTTAATGCTGGTTTCGTCATGAACATAAATTTCGTGATCTTGAATTTGACGTTCATATTCTTGTGCCAACTCTTCAGAAAATACTTCACTGATTTTATTTTTGACTAAGCCACGGTTTACTTGAATGAAACAGTCCTTAAGCAACTCAGCTTCTAACGTTGCAATGTTTTTTTGGGTAACATTGGCATTGGCGTCCATCTTTGAGCCATCGGCGGCATTACTGGCTGAAAAGTATTGTTCTATGAACTGAAGTTTATTATTGATTTGTTGTTCACTAAGCTGCAGCATGTTGTACTCCCTGAGAGTTAAATAAATGATTGAGCGTCTCGCCCGTTTTTACATTCATAAAAACCTGATTTGTTGTGTCGCTGTCTAAACCACCTAATGCAGCATCCCACTTTCCGGTTTTAAGAAAATCTAAATGGTGGCTAATGGATAAGTCTATATACTTTCTGCCAGTATAAAGGCAAGTTTTAAGACCTCTAGATTGAGCTATGCAGAGTAAACTAATGAGTTGACTCGGCTGCCATTCGCCACCAAAAAAAACAACACAAGAGATCAAGTTTTGATATTTGTTTAACCAGTATTCGAAAGTCTCTTCATTTAAGAAAGTGCCGTTTTCTTTTTTCCACAGCTCTGTGCTATGGCAGCCATTACAGCCAATGTCACAGCCAGTAATGCTAAAGCACAAGCTGATTTCACCGGGCACTTCTTGAAATACGATTGAGGGCAATAGTGTGTTGAAAATCATATATGGCACTATATGTTGTGTTTGTTTTAATTTTTAACACAATATATAGATCAAGCAGGCGTGTTGAATTGATTTAGATCAAGCTAGGTTTTTGTTGGTGGGGATTTGCACAGGTCGATAATTAAGCTAGTTTTATTAGATGTAGAGCTGGCGCAGTGATCCTCTAAATCCCTGCGCCAAAATTATTTTTTACTATCTACATCTTAGTGAAGCTAATTGCTGCGTGAGTGAATAAGATGGTCGTTGGACCTTCAAAGCCGGAATCTGTCATGATGCTGAAGTATGCAATACCACGTTCATCAGTTTCAATATTTAATTGACGTTCAAGATCTACCGTATTAAATGGCTTTATCGCATAAACATTTGAATCTGGATTGCAGTCTAACAGTGACTCTTCACCAATATCCCCTAACACAAGACCTTGATTTCCTTCGCTAAAATTATTACCGATATCAAGGTTGATACGATAATGATCATCGCCTTCGATTAACATTTGTGCGGGCTTTTCAAGAGATAAGGCTGTTTTTACTGCAACTGAATGTGGTGCACCGCCAATACCAAAACATTGATTGTTAACATTAGTGGCGATTGAAAGTACAACGTCAGCAACATAAGACGCATTGGCTGCTAAACCTTTAATCGGCTTATTTAACAGCATACCCGTGTCGTCACTGCGGTTGTATGAATGAAGCAAATAACCAGCAATTGTATTTCCACTTGCATCTGCTACTTCAGTTAATGGCGCAGCAGTTAACTCCCATTCAAATTCGCGGCCAATCGGATAATCAAAAAATACCGCTTCTACTGCAGGTTGCGCTACGGAAAAGTCGACGACTTCTTCAAACTGTAACGCGTCCTTTTCTGACTCGACGAAATCAGCATTGAACTCAGTCACATAAATGCTTGTCGGTCCTTCAAAGCCAGAATCTGTTGCGAAGGTGAGCCACAACTTACCTTGTTCGTCTGAAGTGACTTCAAATGTACGATCGGCATTTGAAAATTGTTTAAGGGCATAATCAGGGCTATCAGGAGAGCAATCAACAAGTGTGCTTTCGCCAATATGGCCTAAGGACTGCCCATCTAAACCTTCTTGTACCTGATTGCCAATATCAATATTCATGCGGTAGTGATCAATCTCGTCTACATATAAATCAGGTTGTTGTTTTGATAAGCCGGTTTTTACTGTAACTGCGTGAGGAGCACCACCAATACCAAAGCATTGATCATTAACGTTCGTCGCGATTTCAAGAGAGAAACTAACATCATAGTGAGTATTAGGTTTTAGGTTGTCAATTTGTCGCGTGAGATACATTTTAGTGTCGTCACTACGGTTGTACGAATGTAAGTAATAACCTGTTTTTGCTTCGCCAGATACTAAAGTAAATGACTGATTTTCTAATGCGGTGAGCTCCCACTCGACTTCACCACCTACAGGATAATCAGCAAAACCTGATTGCCATTCTCCGTTTGTGTTTCCTAAATCGTAAGAAACTGAATTTGTATAGTCCTTATCGCTGTCATTACAAGCGGACAACGTGACAGCAATCATTATAGCTGAAACACTTTTTAACCATCTAGTTTTCATGTATTAAACCAAAATAAACTCATTTACAGGAGCTTGCATTATGCATTAAAAAAACAAGTGATCTTGTAACAGTAATGTAAGTCTTAGTCTGGTTTTAAAGGATATAAGGCGGAGTGCAGACTACTTGATTGCAATATGAACTTCTATTTGATCGCCGCTAGGGTAATATTCAAAATCGACCGTATGTAATCGTTGATGATCCGCATTTTCGTTGCTGAAGTAATGCCATACATCTGTCCAAGCATTAATCGCAATATCAGGCATTTTTCCTTGAGCGCAAAACACTAAATATTTCCCTGCTGGAATTATCTGCTTTTCCAAGTTCAGCTTAGGCGGCACTGTTTTTCCATCAAAGCCGGCTAACACTGTAAATTGGCCTAAGTGATTTGACTCATAATCAAAATAAGCGCCATAGACACGCTCACCGCCAACATAGTCAACGGGTACTTCTTGATCAAAATGTTGCCACAATCCCGGAATTCTTCCAGTGCTAGCATTCATTTCAGTAGCATTATCTGTTCTGGTAGAAAAACCATGGATGATGGTTTTGCTGACGATTCTGACTTCCATTGTTGTCCTTTTCTATTTTGACTCATTGCTTAGTGATTTTGGTTTCTTGATCGCTTTGAGTATATCTCGCCAGCTGATAATACCGATGGGGATGTTGTCGTTATCGACAACAGGAATACACGAGATTTTATTGTTCATGAACAAGGTTATTGCGTCATACACATCTTGGCTTTGCTCAATGCTGATTGGCTTTCGGCTCATCACTTGATGCACTTTTCTATTTAACGTTGCTACATCTCGATGTCTTTCTGCTGCTGTGCCAATATGAGGGCTTATCGCTTTTAAAAGATCCCGATCAGAAACCACACCGTAAAGTTTGCTATTTTCCACCACAACTAAGTGATGAAAACTCTTATTGGAAAATATTTCATTTACCAGTGCTAACTTGTCATCTAACTGAACAGTCATTATTGGTGAAGACATGATTGTCGTAACATTCATCAGAATACTCTCTCCATTTAATATTATCTAATGAGTACAACTTAAGAGTCTATCGCGGTGGCATCAAAATTAACATATAAAATCGTTCGTTTTAAATTATCCAATTATTTCGATAGAAAAGATTTCATTCAATGGGTTTAGCATGTAATGAAATTACTGTTATCGCGAAGCGAAGGAGGATGGCGTAGCACTGTTTGTGATATAGATTGGCTTGTTATCGATTGTTAACGAGTAGATAGCAAAAATCCAATAATCACGACAATTATTGGATTTCTCAAACTGAGTATTACTGACTAAAAAGAAACTATTCTTCAGACGTTGTTTCTTTTTGCTCTGCTTGTTCAGTTTGCTCAGTTTTTTTCTCTTCGTGGTTTTGGCCACCACATCCGCCACAACAGCTCATAATAATTCCTCTTATAAATTAATTAGGCCAATCTTATTAAAGATGTATTTCATATGCAACTTCAAACGTGTGCTAAAACGCCTATCTTTTGGCTAAGTCGTGCGTCGTTGATCTAGATTAAGTTTTAATCGGATGATGTTCTCAAACATTACACTCGCGGTTTAGTTAAAATAGGCAAGTAAAGGACGAAAAAGCTCCCGTAGCCAACGACCCAAAAGAACACAGCAGTATTAATCACTTCCATGTAGTCTTCTAACCAGTAACCACCGAAGACTCGAACGACGAACGAAAATATGATCGCGACCAATGCAAAAGTCATCGCTTTGCCAACGATTATTTGTCGGCCAGTATGCCCTAAAGAAACACGAGAGATCATCGATAAAATCATGCTACCCATTGCGCCAACGGTTAGTGTATGAATGGCTTGAGAATGGGTAAACATTGGAGAAATTTCTGATAAGCCGAAAATAATCAGGCCGATAGGAATACACCAATAACTAAAGTGTAGTGACCAAACTAAAGGTGTTCTCAATGTTACCCAAACCTTCCAACGAGCAACACGAATAATATGAAAGAACGCACAACTGAACAGTAATATGGCTTTGATAGCACCACTGATATCTATTACTCCTAAGGTGATGAAAATGACAAAAACGGTGCTGGTAATGGTTGTTGTATCTAACCATTCGATTGTCGCAACACGTGAGGTCTGCGTACCGTTTGCCGTGAACATAGGAAAAACACGCCCGCCCATAATGGTCATAACAAGTGTCACCATCAAAACCATGGCAGTGCTGGCATTAGACATTAGCATTGGATCATTGTTGATAGCCGCAACGTGCATTGCAATATTAGTCGAGGCCATAGCCAATAAAATAGGGATAAACATCAAGTTGCGCCATAGTTTCACTTTAACAATTGGATAGCCCAATGCGATAGCCACAGCAGGTAGAAAAGACACATCTATCACTGCAATAAACCATTGAGGAACTAATGCTGGCATAAAAAATAGCACACGGGCACTGAGCCAAAGCAAAACTAGCCACATCAACTTTTTGCCACTAATACTTGGCACACCAGTCCAATTTTGTACAGCGGTTAAAAGAAATCCTGTAATAATCGCGGTGGCAAAACTAAACAACATTTCATGTATATGCCACCAAAGTGAGCCTCCATATATTGCTGTGCTGATACTGCCATTTAACAGCAGACTCCACATGATTAAGGCGATGACACTAAATAATGCGCCCAATAGAAAGAAGGGCCTAAAGGCTAATTCCAATATGGCGGGTGGGACTGGGGTCGTTGAGCGAGGGTTAATGTTCATGTTGATAATCTCGAAAATTCCAAAGTGGGTATGTAAATGAAGTTGTGGTGCTGGGCTATAACACTTTTACAGCAAGCAACTCATTTAAGGCAGGCGCGTGTTTGTGCCCAATTAAATCGTCCAAATGATACTCATCTAACGTTTCATAAAAACTTTCTAACGCTTTGGCAAAAATACCTTTAAGTTGGCAACTTGGTGTTATTACACATTGATTTGTTGTACCGAAACATTCGACTAATTTGGTTTCATCTTCAAACGCACGAACAAGCTCACCAATGTTGATATCATTGGGCGGTCTATTAAGCTTAATACCGCCATTTTTTCCACGGATCGCGAGCACATAGCCTTTAAGGTTCAGTTGCTGAACTATCTTCATTAAGTGATTTTTTGAAATGTCATAGCTGGTAGCAATGTCATTAATCGTTGCAAGTTTCTCATTATTAACTGCAAGATAAATTAAGACGCGTAACGAATAGTCGGTGTACCTGGTAATATGCATACGATGTTTTGTCATGAACGCTCTAAAGATGTATTTATTTTACATCTTTGTTGTGGCAAAGGGAATGATTTAGTTTGATACTGGTTTCATGTCGGCCGGGTCTAAACTTCAATGCCTTTTATTGGCATTGAAGTTTAGAGGTTATATTGTTACCACCAAGTGACGTATAGCGCTGCAATAATAATCGTCAAGGCAATTGCTGCGGTGTTGAATGTAGTTGATGTAGTGAACTCAATCTCTGCTAAGTTTACGCTTTGTTCTGGGTGTTTTTGAGCAGTGGGAATGAATAATGAAACCGCAACCGCAACAACTAAGCATATTAAAAACACTAGCCCAACACGATCAATAAATGGCAAGCTCGGCCATAATACTTTTAATAACAAAGAAAATACCGCTGAGCCTAACGCGGCCCCTAAAGCGCCATTGGCGTTCATTCTAGGCCAAAATAAACCCAGTAAAAACAGAACAACTATACCCGGTGTAAAGAAGCCGGTGAATTCTTGAATGTATTGAAATGCTTGTTCAAACTGACCCAGCAGCGGTTTAGCTATCAATAATGCCAAGCACAAAGCCAATAAACTCGCCATACGACCAATGTTAACGTAATGGGTTTGCGATTTATTAGGTTTGATACGTTGGTAAATATCTAAGGTAAATATGGTTGATATACTATTCGACATCGATGAAACGGACGAAATGATAGCAGCGACTAGTGCTGCAAAAATGAGTCCTTTTAAACCGACTGGCATCAGTGCCATCATCTGAGGATAGGCTTGATCGGGTGCTGTTAAGTTCGGAATCAGAACCACAGCAGCGATACCGGGTAAGACGACTATAATAGGCATAAGTAATTTCAAGAATGCAGCGAAAACAATACCTTTATGCGCCTCATTGATGTTTTTCGCGGCCAATGCCCGCTGAATAATGTATTGGTTAAAGCCCCAATACGACAAGTTCATCACCCACATACCACCGACTAATACAGAAATTCCCGGTAGGCTCATGTAGTGAGGATTATCTTTAGATAAAATCATGTCGAATTTTTCAGGAGCCAAATTCACTAAACTTTCAAAACCGGCAATAACACCCTGCCCTTGGCCTATTTTATCGAGCGCCAAATAAGACAAAATAATACCACCTAGTACTAATAGAACCACTTGGATAATATCGGTAAAAGCTACAGCTTTTAAACCACCATAGAGTGAATAGGCAACAGAAAACAGTGCTAAGAACAACATACCAAAAACAATATCTACACCCGTCATCGCGGCAATAGCTAAGCCACCTAGCCATAAAATACTGGATAAATTAACGAAGACATAAACCCCCAGCCAGAAAATCGCCATGACTGTTTTAACCCGAGCATCAAAACGTTGCTCTAAAAACTGGGGCATTGAGTAAATTTTTTGCTTTAAAAATATGGGTAAGAAGTACTTTCCTACAATCAATAATGTTATTGCCGCCATCCATTCGTAACTAGCTATGGCCAAACCAATGGCATAGCCTGAGCCAGACATGCCGATTATTTGCTCTGCTGAAATATTAGCAGCAATTAAAGAAGCGCCAATCGCCCACCACGGAAGTGACTTGCTGGCGAGGAAATAATCACCGGTATTTCGTTCATGATTTTTCTCATTACGTGAAATCCAAAGTGCGGCAATTAGCAGCCCGATCACGTAAAAGACAAATATGGTTAAATCTATACTACTTAACGTCATTGAAAATTACCTTTTTATTATTGTTCTTACTTAGATTTAGATGCTCGCCGGAAGGAAACCCCAATGCATCAGCAATGGGGATTTGCACAATACGAGCTAAGGGAGTTTATAACGGTGTGTGACAAGCACCAAGCGGCTGAATACGTATTCCATAATCGCTAGTACTCATTAAATTTGTTCTGCATAGTTAAGAACAATTCTATGATCATCAATCCTTTCGTGGCTGATATTAAAGTTACGAGCTAGCACTTCCAATAGGCCATTGACGTCGCCAGTTTTGAACATACCTGCAACTTCAATGCTTTGCAGTGCTTCGTTATTCGCCAACTCAAATTCAATATTGGTATAACGACTGATTTCTGCCATGGCCTCTGCTAATGATTCGCCTCTAAAGATTAGGTTTCCATTTCGCCAAGAGAGACTTGCGGCAATATCAACGGCATTAACCTTCACGACCGTGTTGGTTTGTTGCCCGGAGATGGTTAAATCAACTTTTTCCCCTTTTGAAATAGCCATTGCCGATTGCGGTAGCTTTCGTATTGCTTCTTCTATTGTATTTTCATGAGCAATAGGCGTTTTAGCCACAAGTACTTTGCCGTCAGTCACTATAAGTTCAACCAACTCATTTCGTACCTCAACATTAAATGCAGTGCCAACCGCTTGGATCACTTTACCACCTGCAATTACGCTTAAAGGGCGTGTCTTATCGTGAGCGACATCAATGTGAATTTCGCCCCGCTGCAATTCTATAATACGCGCATGTTCGGTATATTTAACTTGTACAAAGCTATTGGTATTGAGTGCGATTGTACTTTTGTCAGGCAGATTAATGGTATTACTCTCGCCAATCCCTGTTTGATAATTTGCTTGTATAGCGATAACGCCGTTTGGCGCATTTTTACCGAAAGGAAAGTAGCTGTCGCTAAATTGTAATAGACCCACAGTGACAGCCAGTACTACGGTTGCTGCTATAGCCGTAAGCCAAGGTGTGCGTTTATGTTGTCTAACCACTGGTTGTGGGAAGAGATCTGATAAACGGCTTAAATCGTCCATTTTATCCCACAAATTAGCGACTTCTAATAACACTTTAGTATTTTTAGGATGAGCGGCTAACCATTGTTGAAGTGCACTTTTTTCGTCATTACTCAAACCACGATCGAGTTTAGCAATCCAGTCACTGGCATGTTCAACGCGCATCTCTTCATTAGCTTTAGAATATTGATTAGGGAGTTGATGAATATTACTCATGCTTCATCTCCTTGTACTTTTTTCGGTGCAGCATCAAATCTTTCTGTCGTCGACTCTGCTTGGACACTACGCATAGATAAGGTGCATTTTTTCATGCCTGTTGATATATGTTTTTCCACAGTACTTTCACTAATTTGTAGTTGTTCAGCTATTTCACGCTGCGAATAACCGTACACTTTCTTTAAAATAAACACTTTTCGACATTGGATGGGTAATTGTCTAACCGCTTCACAAAAATGGGCAAACTCGCTATTTGACTGTGCACGCTCAAACATCTCGTCTTTGTATTGCTCGTCAAACATCAATTCAAGCGCTTGAATGTCATTCACACCATCAACTAACCTTACGTTGGCCTGTTTTTGATAGTCCAATGCAAGGTTCTTAGCCGTTTTAAACATAAACGACTTGGGCGAACTAATGTGTTCTTTGTTTTCAATCTGGCAAATTCGCACATAGGTTTCTTGTACAATATCTTCGATTTCATGAGGAGGTACAATGCGAGATACGACCCGAGAAATGCCCTGCCTAGATGCTAGATAGATTTTATAAAACAATGTTTCATTCGCCATTTTGTTTTGCTCAAAACTCTTTTTTATTATTTGCTGATCGCCAACTTTGTTTCAGCAATACTGTGATGAATTTAACCCGAATACAGTAAAGACGAACCACCAACTAAAATCCGCTATTGGTTTCACTAAATATTTTTTACATTCAATAATGGCAAGTAACCTTCGTCAATAACCTTAGAACTTTGGACATATTTTATCCACACTAACTCTCGTCAGTTATGTTGTAATCACTTGTAATCATCGTAAGAAATGTAATATGGTTTTTAATAGATAACAGCATATAGCGACCAATTTCAATTCTTGATTTATACAATTGAATTAAAATAAATCATTTAATAACAAATAGTTAAAGTCGTTAAGTTAAGCTATGAACGAATTAAAACTCTCAATGCTATAAATAAAAGAATAAAGGCATTAATGAAATCACTTACTACTTTTGACCTTAAAAAATTGTTTAAAACAATTTCTAAATTTCTATGGAGGAAAATAAAACAACAGTCGTCTTTGTTTTATGTATGGCGAAAATTCGTACATATGGAATTGAAGAAAATGCGCACAAAAATAGCCTGCGCTGTGTTGATGTTCAGTTTATCAACCTGGGGGATGGCTGCAGAGAAATCTGATAAAGCGACTTTCAATATTCCAAGACAAAGGGCCGACTTGTCGCTTATTAGTTTTGCTGAACAGGCTGATATTACGTTGCTGTTTCCACTCGACAAAATCGAAGGAAAACAGACCAACAAAATATCGGGGGAGTATACCGTCTTAAACGCATTAAACATGCTGCTGAAGGATACTGGCCTGAAAACAGAAATAAGCGAAAGTGGGCAGTTATCTATCTTGGTAGATCCAAGTTTTGAGAGACAAAATAACATGGCGACTTATAAAAAAAACAAAGTTTCAAGTGCCGTACTAGCAGTACTTAGTACGATGACGGCAACGTCAGCAATCGCAGAAGCTGAAAGTGAAGTAAAAGAAGTAGAAGTGATAGAAATAAGAGGTATTCGTGGCGCCCTTGGCAGAGCGATGGATGCTAAACGAGAAGCAGGCGGTGTGGTAGATTCCATTTCTGCAGAAGATATTGGTAAATTTCCAGATACTAATTTAGCCGAATCGTTGCAGCGTATCAGTGGTGTGTCGATTGACCGTTCCGGTGGTGAAGGTCAGTTAATTACGGTACGTGGCTTTGGCCCTCAGTTTAATACGGTACTGGTCAATGGTCGGCAAATTGCCTCGGAAAATCAAAGTCGTGCGTTTAGTTTCGATACCATTGCCTCGGAATTAGTAAAAAGCCTAGATGTACATAAAACGTCTACGGCGACCATGCAATCAGGTGGCATTGGCTCAACGATTAACGTCAATACCGCGCGTCCATTTGCCATTGGTGGCTTTAAGGTCGCTGGCAGCGTCAAAGGGATTTACGACGAAAACAGTGAAGAAACCACGCCACAAGTATCGGGACTTATTAGTAATACCTTTAATGACGATACTTTAGGGGTACTTTTTGCTGTATCTCATCAAGAACGTGAAACACGTTTAAACCAAGCCCAAATGGATGGTTGGTTGGAAAACGTTGGCGTGCCTAACCCACAAACAGAAAGTGGACAAGCGTATTCGGGCAATATATTTTCTCCTCGCAATTATGATCACAAAGTAACGACAGAAGAGCGGACAAGAACTAACGTTAATCTTGTCTTGCAATATGCCCCGTCTGATAACTTGATTGTTACGGCGGATGCACTTTATTCAGATTTCGATGTTGAGGCAGATACCACTTCCTATGGTCATTGGTTTACAGCGCCAAACATTGAAGGCTTTGGTGATGCGGCTGGTGCAACCGTTGATGAAAACGGTACTGTAATCGATTTATACCAAGAAGTCGGTTTAGCAACTGATATGCATGCGAAGAAGTTCGATCGCTTAACGGACACTAGCTCATTTGGTTTAAATTTTGACTGGGACGTTAATGACAACTTGAACATGACCTTTGATTTAAGTCATTCCAAGGCTGAACGTGAAGCCAATAACGGCCGAGGTGATCAATTATCGCTGATCGGCTACGCCAATCGTGTGCGATTCCAAGTTGACGATAATACCCTGCCTTTAGCAAGTGAATTTGCTAGCGCTAATCCAGCAATTTATAGTGGCCAGCAAGAAATTGATGGTGTTGCTTATGATCCTAATATTGCAGCTGCAGGTGTATCTGACCACCTAGATCCTGCTAACAGTCGCGCCCATGTAATGTTGCGTCGTGGTTGGGCTGTCGAAGATGAAATCGATCAATTTCGCTGGGATGGTACGTGGCTTGAAGACGGTGATGCCGGACTTGTAGCGGTTAAGTTTGGTGCCATGTATTCGTCTGAAACAAAAAGTATGGATCGTTGGGACAATGAAGGGCAAGGTATTCACTGTGCTTTTTGTGGTTACCCCGATGCACCAAATATGGATGGTTTCTCGCAATATGTGTTTAACGCAGGCAGTGACTTTTTAAGTGATGTTAGTGGCAGTGGTCGTATGCCAACGTCTTGGTTAGCTCACAACGGTGAAGCCAATTTTGCATTTCTTGAACAATATGCGGCGTCGCAAGGTAACCCTATTAGTTTTGATGCTGAAAAACGTAATAAATCGTTCGAAATTACTGAAGAAACTTTATCGCTTTATCTCGAGTTAGATTTTGAAGGTGAACTTGCTGGTATGCCGATTTCTACTACTGCTGGTGTTCGCTACGAAGATACCGAAGTAGAGGTAGATGGTACTGATGCACCGGTTACTGGCTTAACCATATTAGATGAAACAGAAATGCTTGCCCAATTTGGTGGTGCTCAGTCGATTAAGCAAAAATCTGATTATGAAGCAGTATTACCTAACATTAGCGTTCGTTTAGATGTGACAGATAATGTTGTTGCTCGTCTTGCGGCTTCGCAAACTATGACGCGTCCTACACTGAGCAGCATGTCTCCGGTTACCGTTATTGGTACCACGCGACAAGGTGGCGACTTAACTTCAACCAGTGGTAATCCCGCATTAGAGCCGTTTACATCTGACAATTTAGATCTGTCACTTGAATGGTACTACGATGATGCAAGCTATATGTCAGTAGGCTATTTCAGAAAGAATGTGTCGAACTTTATTGTTAACTCACAAGAAAGTAAAACGTTCGAACTTGATGACGGTTCGTTATTGACTGACCCTTCGACAGGCTCAGATCCAAGTGCTCCTGATTCAGAAGACGGTGTTGCTACGTTTACTAATACGCTACCTAATAATGGTGAGTCAGCCATTGTTGATGGTTGGGAACTTGCACTTCAACACACCTTTAATGAGAGTGGCTTTGGCGTTATGGCCAACGCAACGCTAGTTGATAGTGATGCGGAATTAGATGCCGCCGATATTACGCAAGTATTTGCGTTAACGGGGCTCAGTGATTCACTAAATCTGGTTGGGTTTTATGAAAAAGGACCATTCCAAGCACGTATTGCATGGAATTGGCGAGACACATTCTTGCAATCACTAACGCAATCAAACGGCGACGGCGTGACCATCGTAGAAGATTATGCTCAGCTTGATGCTAGCGGTAGCTATGATGTGACGGAAAATGTCTCAGTATTTTTTGAAGGCATTAACTTAACTGAAGAATACGTGCATAAGCGCGGTCGCTTTTCTAATCAACTTTTGTTGATTGAAGACAGTGGTCGACGATTTGCGGTCGGTATTCGAGGTACATTCTAACCGTCGTTAGGATGTCCTTAAGTTAGACAATAGGCTTCAACCAATGGTTGGTTGAAGCCTCAGAATACAACAACAATGAAAAGTCAGGGTACCTTCACCATGAATCAAGCAAAACAAGACTCAAGTCAGCAAAGCGGTATTAATACTGTCGTCGTTGTCGGTGGAGGTATTGCTGGCTGGTTGACAGCTGGGCGCTTGGCCGCAGAGCATAAAGCTAAAGAAAACAGTGGCCTAAATATCATACTCATCGAATCTCCTAACATTCCAGCGGTAGGTGTTGGTGAAGGTACGTGGCCCACCATGCGTAGCACATTAATCGCCTTGGGTATCAGTGAAACAGATTTTATACGTGCTTGCGATGCAAGTTTTAAGCAAGGTGCTAAATTTGCTCAGTGGGTTGATGGCAGTGATGACGACTTTTACTATCACCCGTTAGTACTGCCGCAAGGGTTTGGCAAAGTCGATATGGCTGGCTATTGGCATCAACAATCGGCGGAGGAACATCCGTCTTTTTCAGCTCAAGTATGCTTCCAGGAGGCAATTTGTGAGCAAGGTTTAGCCCCTAAAACGATAAGAACACCTGAATTTAGCGCGGTCGCTAACTATGCGTACCACCTTGATTCTGCAAAATTCGGTATTTTTCTGCAAAAGCACTGCACTGAACAATTGGGTGTGCAACACATATTGGATGACGTAACTAAAGTAAACAGTAAGGCAAATGGTGATATTGAAAGCGTATCGAGCAAGTCGCATGGCGATATTACAGGTGATCTGTTTGTCGATTGCACCGGCTTTTCATCAATGCTTTTGGGAAAGCACTATCAAGTAGATTTTAAATCATGTGACGACGTACTCTTTATAGATACCGCTTTAGCGGTGCAAGTACCTTATAAAAATGAAGAAGAAGCGATTGCTTCTCACACAATATCAACAGGACAAGAGGCCGGTTGGGTATGGGATATTGGTTTGCAAAATCGCCGCGGTGTCGGCTATGTCTACTCGAGTCGTCACAGCAGCGAAGCACGGGCTCGCCAAGTACTAGCAGACTACGTAGGTGACGACATTGAGTCTTTAAGTGTTCGAAAAATCCCCATTAAAAGTGGGCATCGCACTAAATTTTGGCAAAACAATTGTGTCGCTGTTGGATTGTCCGCCGGATTCTTAGAGCCGCTTGAAGCATCTGCACTGGTTCTCGTTGAATTATCAGCACAAATGATCAGCGAGCAACTTCCCGCTAACCGAGGCACCATGGACATTGTTGCTAAGCGCTTTAATGAAACCTTTTTGTACCGTTGGGACAAAATTATAGATTTCTTAAAACTGCATTACATTTTAAGTAGACGAACCGATAATGCATTTTGGACAGATAATCGAGACCCTGCAACGATACCACAAAGCTTGAAAGACATGATGGCGCTTTGGCAGCATCGTTCGCCTCAAGACTATGATTTTACCAGTAACAATGAAGTCTTTCCGGCAGCGAGTTATCAGTACGTGTTATACGGTATGGGCTTTAAGACAAACTACAGCACGGGTCGACACTTAGATGATTGGTCGGCAGCTGAAAAGCATTTTAGCCAAAATAGAAAGATGGTTGAGCAAGCCGTAACGAATTTGCCCAGCAATAGAGAATTACTCAATAAAATAAGAGCTTATGGCTTCAGTGCTATTTAAAGGTAGATTAGCTCATCAATAATTAGAACCTAGAGAAATGAAATGACTCAGTTAGTTGCAGTAAATAATCAGGCACATCGTCAATTGTTCATCGACACCGGTAAAGTAGAATTACACGGCGCAGAATTGCATTTAGTGCCCGTCGTCATGTCTGAATTTCAGCACCTTTGTGTAGAATGTCCCATTGTGCTGACTAAAAATGACGTAACAGGCCAGTTCGTTTTCGCCGCAATGTTGGGCTTTGAGGTTAATGAAAATTTATTCTGGCAGCAAGGTCGATGGCAGGGCTTATACTTGCCACTTCAAATTCAACGTCAGCCTTTTTTTGTTGGTAATCCAGAGAAAACAGCTGCTGAGAAAAATTCTTCATCAGACAGTAAAGATTATGTGGTGTGCATTGATAACGAAAGCCCCTGTATAAGCAGTGCGTCATCGGAACAACAAGAGCGAATTTATGATGAACATGGCAACGAAACCCCTTATTTTGAGCAAATCAAAGGCTGTTTAGCACAGCTGCTACAAGGCGAAATTAACAACGAAGGATTAATTTCTGAACTTCAGCAATTAGATTTGATTCAACCTCTTGCACTGGATATTACTTTCGTCAATGAACAGTCCACTCGATTAAACGGTTTATATACGATCGATCAAGAAAAACTGGCTAAGCTCAATGCAGAGGTTATTGGTCAGTTGCATGAAAAGAAATTATTACAACCAATTTACACCGTGATTGCTTCTCTCGCGCAAATCTATGCCTTGATTGAGCGAAAAAACAAGCAGTTATCTGACGGCAGAGCCTAAATATAATGCTAGCGAATAAGGCAGAAGGTCATAGTGTTTAGACGTCAAGGTAACGCCATTGCTATTGAAATAGGTGAGGAGAACACACCTATTATTGTTTTGGATAATGCTTGCGAAAATCTAGATGAGCTGCTCTTAGATGCATACACAAAAGACGATTTTACGAGCCAAGAAAGTGATTTTTATCCTGGCGTAAGACGACCGGCTCCAGCTGATTATCAACAGCAATTGAGTGCATGGCTGTTGCCGTTGCTGACGTTGCATTATGACTCATCAGCACTAAGCGATAAAACTGAGTGCAAAGCCAAAACGATGCTCTCTACCTATGCTATTGCGACGACGGCGCCGGATAAACTGCGGCCTATTCAAACTCTTCCACATTTTGATACGGCAGCGGATAATCAGTTTGCTGTGGTGCATTACTTGTGTGACGAAAGTCATGGTGGTACATCGTTTTACCGCCATAAAATACTGGGCTACGAGCGGATTTTTGCAGATCGTTTAGCTAAATATGGTGGCTTATTGAAACAACAAGCGATTTCAGAAAAGTTGCATTTAACCCCACGTTATATGCAAGGCAGCACGAGCTTGTTTGAACGTATTCACACCGTTGTGGCAAAGATGAATCGCATGGTGATCTATCCTAGTAACCTGCTGCACTCAGGCAATATCAACACAAATTTAGGGTTAAGCGATGACCCTCAACATGGTCGACTGACCATTAGTAGTTTTGTCACGGTATCTGCATTTAATGCGATAAAAAATTAGTTAATTTCATTTCACATCCATTTCACAACCGGTTCAGCATACTCTCGTCATCATAAATTTAATGTGTGTGAATTATGCCAAGTACAATCGAACTGACTAATATTGAACAATCCTTTGAGTTAGCTGACTCAACAATCACCTTGTTTAGCGGACTAGATTTGTCGATTGAACAGGGACAATCGTACGCCATTGTTGGGCCGTCTGGCTCTGGCAAATCAAGTTTGTTGATGTTGATGTCTGGCTTGGAGAAACCCACCAATGGAATTGGCGAACTCTTTGACGGTGGAAAAGTCAGGCCACTTGAGCAACTGCGCTCAGATGTCGGTTTCATCTTCCAGCAATTTCATTTATTACCTGAATTAACGGCGCTAAATAATGTCGCATTGCCGTTAAAATTAAGAGGTGACAAGCAGGCATTACAAAAAGCCAAAGCGTGGTTAGATAAAGTGGGGTTAGCTCATCGGGCAGATCATAAACCGACTGAACTGAGCGGTGGGGAACAACAACGTGTTGCTATTGCTCGTGCGCTAGTATTTGAGCCGCGCTTTATTTTTGCAGATGAACCAACGGGTAATTTAGATCAGCAAAGCGCAACAGACATTACTAACCTTTTGTTTGACTGCTGTACCCAAGGAAACGCAGCATTAGTGATTGTGACCCACAGTGAAACTTTAGCCGCTAAAGCCCAACACATATATTCGTTGGCCAACGGCAGGCTAACTAATACTGCAACAGTGGATCGTGAGGCAATGCCATGTTAGTAGAATCGATGAACTTAGCTTGGCAATTTTTCAAGCAAGACTTTGCGAGTCCGCATCAGAAATTACTGCGCTGGACACAAGGCGTGTTGCTGTTGTTTATTCTTACCTTGAGTCAAACAAGCGAGAACATTCAAAGTTACCTACACAGCAATTTGCAGAATCTACTGGGTGCAGATGCTGTCATTACCCAACAGCAGGCGCTAACTGAAGAGCAATATAGCGCCTTAACAAACATTGTTGATTCTGTTGTCAATAGTCAGCAACTGCAAGTCACGTTGTCACATGACAAACAATGGCAAACGGCCAAAATTAAGGCTGTCGATGATAAGTACCCCCTACAGGGGCAATTATTAACAGCCGATACCATTGATGGCCCAAACCTGCCAACACAAGGAGGTCCAAAAGTTGGCGAGATCTGGCTGGATTCACGTCTGCTGGCGAGCCTTTCATTAAAAGTCGGTGATTACTTACAAGTGGCCGAACGTCGTCTCTTGGTCTCAAAAATACTGGTTCATGAGCCAGACAGATTAATGGAAGGACATACCGTTCAACAACGCGCAATGATAAGCAAACAAGATTTAGACTTGTTAGGTATTTCAGCCGACCTAATCAGCTATCGTTATTTAGTTGAAGCAGATAATTCGACAGTCGACCAATTGATCACTTGGCAACAAAGTGAGTTACCAGCCGCTACATTACACCATAAAAAAGGAGCGCATCCGCTTGCGCTTTTTTGGAAAAGAACCGAAAACTTTATGGGGCTGGCTTCTATCATTTTATTTTTCATGGCTGCCATTGCCATTGAGCAGCTTTCGCACGTGTACGTGAAAAAAGAACGATACTTTTCTGCTATTTGTATGAGCTTTGGAGCCACAAAAACGACTGGATTGATTGTTTCATTATGGAAGTGGGTGTTCTCCTTTATGTTGCTGATCCCATTGGCTTTGGTGTTATCAGTTGTTTTTCAGGCGTTGTTGGTCGGTTGGCTGCAAGACAGTTTTGATGGATTGACATGGCAGTGGAATGTTGGTGTTGCGATTAAAAACATAGCGTTTGCTGTTGCTATATTTTCTGTTTTTCACTTTCCTGTATGGCTTTCGTTAAGTAAAAATACCGTCGGGCAATTATTGGTCGAGCGTACGCAGGGAGGAAGCCACTGGGTCAACAAAATAGCATGTATTGCGGTATTATTTATCGTTGCCATGGCGTACAGCGATAATGGCTTGCTTACCACGATGATGGTGGTGGCGATGTTAATTACGTTAATCTTGATGATACTGATGAGTTGGTTGGGGTTAACGCTGGGTGAAAAGGTAACTCAACATAGGGCAGGTCTTGTGTCGTTTACTTTTTTCATGATGAAACAGCGGTTATTGAGTAAAAGTACACAAATTATAGGTGTCGGGTTGTCGGCATTTTTACTTCTATTTACCTTGATGTTGCTTAAAGACTTAGGGGCAACCATGTCGTCTTATCAGCGTCAGCATGATGGCAACTTGATTGTGTCGCAAGCGACGGTACCGCAATTTGAGTTCATTGAAAAAAGAGCTGAAGAATTGGGTATTAATATACGTCAATCCAAGCCATATATGTATGGAAAGTTAGTGGCGGTTAATCAGCAGTCATTAAAAGAATTTAGTGACAAGCCTAGCGAAAGTATGGCCACATTGAGTCGCTCAATTCGTATGCATTGGAATGAATCTCTGCCACTAAATAACAAGCTTGTTGAGGGGGTTTGGTGGAATACTAATAACGATAATTGGCGCCAGGTTTCGGTTGAACAAGAAGTCATGACAGACTTGGGCCTAGTGTTAGGGGATCGGTTAACGTTTTTTATCGGCCAACAAAGCCATGAGTTTGAAATCACCGCCAGTCATGTCTTTAAATCGGGTAATGGCTCGATGACGTTTTGGGTGCAAATGCCAATGTCAGCGCTGCATCACGTGCAAGCGCCTCATTACAGCATGTCTAGCCTAGAACTCGCTGATGAACATTGGTCGATACTAGGTGAATTTTGGCAGAAATATCCAACCTTACGAATGGTCTCGTTGAAAGAAATGACTGCGAGCTACGATAGTGTCCTGAAAATGATCACACAAGTGATCAGCGGCTTCACGTTGATGATTATTGCACTGGCGATGATTGTCATATTCGCGTCAGTGAATGCGCAAGAATCTAAAGAAAAGATCAAAAACAGTATCATCATGAGTTTTGGGCTTAGTCCTAAGGTTTGTCTGCATTTAAATGTGATCGAATGGGTAGTCACCTCAACAATTACTGCATTTGGGGCAATTATTGGGACATATATAGCTGGAATGTTGATATATCAGTCGCAATTTTCCTTAACTTATGTACCCGACGCCATTTGGTTGCTGTTGACGACAAGCGTCATTGTGACCTTTGTCACGTGTTTGGGGATATTTGCCAGTCGAAGTACTTTGCGTTTCTCCATACGCCAACTTTTATCTGACAATAATTAGTATGCATGATTATTTCACATCCGTTTCACACATGAAGGTTCATGCTATGGGAAAACATGAGGAGAGATAATGAAACATTTAACACGAATACTTAAGGCATGTAGCATCTTGATATTGTTACTCCCTTTTTCAATGCAGGTACACGCAGATAAAGCGACTAAAAAAGTGATCATGGTACTTAGCAGTTATGGTGAACAACAGGGTGAAAAAAAGCCTGGCTACGAGTTTGATGAGTTTGCAAAGGCTTATTTAGTCTTCAAGGCAAATGGCATAACAGTTGATATTGCCAGCCCTACTGGCGGAGCCGTTGAAGCGGATAAATACGACCCGAACAAACCGTACAACGCTAAAGTGCTGGCTGATACTGCAATCATGAAAAAATTGCACAATACCATTCCGACGGCTCAATTAATTGTTGACGACTATGACGCTATTTTTGTCGTAGGAGGCAAAGGTGCAATGTTTGATTTGCCTAAAGACAAGGCGCTGCAATCGTTTATTGCTCAAATCTATCAACATCAAGGATCAGTTGCCGCGGTGTGTCATGGCCCCGCTGCCTTAGTTGATGTGAAACTATCCGATGGACGTTATTTGATAGCCAACAAGGCGATTAATGGCTTTACTAACAAAGAGGAAAAGTTGTTTGGTCAGAAATGGTTACCAGAATTTGAGTTTATGCTACAAGATAAACTGACAGAGCGCGGCGCGATGTTTCAATCCAGCGATATTATGCTTAGCCATGTTGCCGTTGATGAGCGTTTAATTACCGGACAAAACCCAACGTCTACCGTTGAAGTTGCCAACGCTTTAGTGTCATCAATTGGTTTAACGCCCGTTGAGAACACACCTGATATTGACGACAAAACGCTGGCATTAGTGGCGGACTTTCTTGCAGGAGACACAACTGTACTGGAAATACTTAAGCAGCATCAAAGTGATTACAACATTGGTTTAGTGGGTATGTATGGTTTTTACTACGTGAAATTGGCGAATACTCAGGCACAACATAATCACGCACTATCGCTAATGCGCGCCGCTCAACAAGCGCTCAAAAATCCAACATTGGACATGCAGATTGCGAAAACGCAGCAGCATCTGGGCCAACCTGTTGCCGCCAAACAAACGTTAGATTTACTGTTGGAAGCTAAACCTGATTACAAACCGGCGCTAGACATGTTAAAAACACTATAGCTAATCAGTAGTTAGTGAACTTATGTATAAATGCGCCAAACGAGTAAGCAAGCGCATTTATATGCTTACTCAGGGTTAATTAAATGAATAATTATATGCCAATACTTAATGTTTTATTGGTTGAAGACCAGTCTGATATTGCCACCAATATTGCGGATTATATGGAAAGCAAAAATCATGTACTCGACTTTGCTCACCAAGGGAAATTAGGGCTCGAGCTTGCCTTATCTAATCAATATGATGTCGTTATCTTAGACCTCAATTTACCTGTTCTTGACGGCCTTGAGGTTTGCATGCAATTAAGGGAAAAATCGGCTCGGCATATCCCCATTTTAATGCTGACAGCACGTGACAGTATTGAGGACAAAGTTTCAGGCTTTAGTGTTGGTGCTGACGATTATTTAACCAAACCCTTTTCACTCCAAGAGCTTGAAGTACGCTGTCTCGCGCTATCGAGAAGACACTTGTTGCAGACTAAGGATGTATTAACTTTTGGTGAATTGTCGGTCGACCGTAAATTAAAGCAAGTGAAACGTGCGAATAAGGTCGTCGAAGTGTCGAGTATGGGTTTTCGTATTTTAATGATCTTAGCTGAAGCGTATCCTCAAGTGGTAAGTCGGTCGCAACTCACTCAAAAACTGTGGGGCGATGAACCAACGGAGTCTGACGCTATACGCTCTCACATTTACCAGCTGCGTTGCGTATTAGACAAGCCTTTTGATGTGCCGATGTTAAAAACAGTACATGGCGTTGGCTTTACTTTGGATGTTAAAAATGACAAATGAAACCGTTTCTTTTCACAGTTTAAGTCGACGGATTGTTGCTCAGTTTTGCTTATTCACCCTAGTACTTTCTCTTTTATTCAGCTTTTTGTGCTTTATTTTATTGTATAATCTTGAAGACAAATTTATTGAACGTGAGATTGAACAAGAAGCAAAGTACTTAATCACCGAACAGCAACGTATTGAACAATGGCCTGAAACCCGTGGTGCGCATTTCTCAATTTATTATTCCACTGATGAGATGCCTGAAGATATGCGTCAGCAGTTTATTGATGAGCCGCAACAGATAGAGTTTTATGGCAGCCAAGGGCGCCACTATCATTTGAAAATGTTGAGCCAACAGCCCACGGTCTATTTGGTTGCCGAAGTAAGTGAACAGCTGCTCGTACGGCCAGTTCGGGAAGGAATGATAAAGCTTCTTTTGATCAGCGGTGTTTCGCTAACGTTTATCGCTTGTATTATTGCGTGGCAGTTGGGCCGAAAAACGGCCCGACCATTAAAACAGCTGGCTGATTTGGTTGATGGCGTTGCACCTGAAAATATTCCTGAGATTTTTGCTCATCAATACCCCAAAAACGAAATAGGAATTCTTGCTCAAACACTAGAAACAACCATGGGACGAATGAAACAGGCGTTATCGCGAGAGCGGAATTTTACTCGCGATGTCAGTCATGAGCTGAGAACACCGGTGGCAGTGATCAAAAATTCACTCGAAGTGTTAGCGCTAAAGACAGCAAACAGTGAAGATGTTCAAAGTATTCATAATCGAATTGCTAATGCCAGTATACAAATGGAACAAACCGTGACCACATTGTTATTACTGGCACGCGAAGAACATACTTCGTCAGAAAAATCCGCGATATCGTTGTTGCCAATGGTTGAACAATCGGTATTGGATAATAGCTATTTGCTCAATGGAAAAACTGTTGATGTTTGTGTTGATGACACCTGTGATACTCAAGTACTAGCGCAATCAGGTATGTTAAAGGTATTGCTTGATAATTTATTGAGTAACGCGTTCCAGTATACAAACTCGGGACAAGTAAAAATTAGTTATGTGGAGCAACAGCTTGTAGTTAAAGATACTGGTCCTGGCATTGAACGCGAGATATCTGACAAGATCACCGAGCCGTCAGTCAAAGGTAGTCAAAGTACCGGCTATGGTTTTGGTTTATCCATTGTTAAAAGACTGTGTGAGCACCAACATTGGCAATTGAGTGTTGATAGTGAGGCAGAAGGCACGACGATCGCAGTGTTGTTGGATTAAGCTGTAGCCGTGGAATAACAACGTTGGCACGAATGGTTATTCATGCTGAATTTGAGTCGCCAAGAATAGCGTCTGTATCATAATGACTTACCAACCCAATAAAAATGTTATAAGTCATGCTGTTAGGCATGTTCAAAGCGTAAATGTTGATAATACCGAAACGCATGTATAGCGACTAATTGCGCCATACATGTTATTTTTTTATCTATTTCTAGCGCTAAAAAACCATGATAGAGCCGTGGCCTTGAGGCTCTGTAAAATATAACCGCGTTTGAGCAATGTATTCGCGACCTGCCTGTAGACGCCCCCTGATTTTTGCATTGTAATCGTATCCACTATCATCATTACGCGCTATGTTCTGCCTCCCCCGTCTCTGAGCTCGAATAACACCAAAACTTTATCCATTTTTTTGATTGTTTATAAGGTATATTTACGGCTGATTGCCGGTTAAAATATCACCAGAATAGCTGGTCAATTGCCTATCATGCCTAAACCATGAGTCACTTTTAAATGGAGTGAAGAACGGAATTTGAATCTCAAGGTAACCAACATAACTAAATCACCATTCGAATCTTAGGTTTTAAAAAAAGCGGTTGGCTAATTTATTCCATAAAACTCTCGTATCAACCTATGTATGTTAGACATATGCTTATCAGTTGGCTCACCACCATTTGATAAGAATATTATTTCAAGTTGTTCGTTCGGAAAAAATATCAGCAGTGTATTGAAGCTGTCCCATAAGCCAGAATGAGCGAAGAAATCTTCCACTTGAAATCCATAACCGTAACCGCCTACACCTTCAATTATGCTGTGGGTTTCGAGCACCAATGCTAACGTTTCTTGAGAAACAATTTCGTCATTTAGTAGTGCTTGGGCAAATAAATTGAGATCATCAGACGAACTGACTTGTGCCATTGAGCCATAGGTATATAGTTTAATGCCATGGTATGTATTTCGGTCAGCAAAATTAAGCGCGTCACCATCTTTTATTGGCATCAATTCATTGGTGATATAACTATTAACCATCCCTGTTGGGCCAAATATATGAGCTTGCATATAATCAGAAAAAGACATGCCTGATACCCTAGCGACTATTTCAGCTAATAAAACATAACCGGTATTACTGTAATCTCCCTTTACGCCGGGTATAAACTCTAATTCATCATTTTGAGCGAAGTAGTTAATCAACCCTTGATTGGTTAAGCCATCATTTCGGCTGCTACTCCAAATATCGTTCAGAAAATCTGGGATACCTGATTGGTGGCTAAGCAAGTGGTGGATGGTAATTTCTTTCCATATTGGTGATAGTTCAGGAATGTAATGGAGTAGTTTATCTTCTAAGCCAATTGCACCTTGCTCATATAACTGCATGATTGCTAGAGCTGTAAATGGCTTGCTGACTGACGCTAAACGAAAACCAGTAGAACTTGAAATAGCAATGCCGGTTTGTGTGTTTGCCATTCCTCGATTGCCTTTGTATGCAATGTTGCCATCTTTACGCACGATAATACTGACACCGGCGGTATCGTCCTCTTGATTCGCATCTAAGTATGTTTCAATAGTTGATGTAATGCTCTCTTGAACGCCAGTATATTCTGCAGATTCGGATTTTTCAGAGTCCTGACAAGCAAATATGCTGTGACAGCATAAAAAAAGTGCAATCCACTTAATGTATATAGGTTTATTAATGTTAGTTTTTATCATGAATATTCTCGTTTCTTTTGAGAGGTAATCTAACATTATGCAAACTTGAATGGGTATGTTTGATGGATTAAAGGTGTGTTTGGAGGGATAAATGTAAATTGAACGTCTTTATTGATTTTCTTGACGTTATTTTATCTTGTAATATTTTAATACCAATCAACGGATTAAGTGTTAGTCTCAACTTTTGTGAAGCACGTTGATACGTATTTATTGTTTTGAATTCGTATTTTCAGGTTATATTGGTATCGATAAACGCGAAATTAATTTTCTTTTAAAGGGGGGGAGAAAAATTTTTCTAGAAAAATGGGGTGGCTAATGGGATTTGAACCCACGACAACCGGAATCACAATCCGGGGCTCTACCAACTGAGCTATAGCCACCACTGAGGTTTACTTGATTCGCTTGAATCAATGCGCGGATTCTATATCAAATTGTTGGCCTTTGACAAGTGGCTTTTTTGTTATCTTGCTAATAATTGTTAGAATCGAAGTATGGGTGTAACTTTTAGGTTGAAAAATGTCATTAGATAGCATTATTGGACAGTTAACAGGGCATGAGAATAAGGTACCGCCTGTTGAATTGTGGGATCCGCCGTATTGTGGTGAAATGGATATAGTCATCAAGGCCGATGGCAGTTGGTATTACAATGGCTCCATATTCAAACGTATGTCATTGGTCAAATTGTTTGCATCAGTGATTAAAAAAGAAAATGACGAGTACTTTTTAGTTACACCAGTAGAAAAAATTAAAATTACGGTTGAAGATGCGCCTTTTGTATTAACGCAATGGCAGTGGCAAGACGACTGTCAGGAAACTATTATAGTTGCGACTAATCTTGATGATGAATTTGCGTTAAATCCAGATCATAGAATGCGGTTAGACAACAATGGGCAACTCTACGTGACGGTAAGGCGGAATTTAGAGGCCAAAGTGCACCGTAATGTGTATTACCAATGGGTGGATATTGTAAAAGAAGTTCCTAGTGAAACTGGTACCGCACTTATTTTTCAAAGTGCGGGTCAGTTTTATACGTTGGGAGAGATATAAGTTGTAAGGTTTATATTACTCGAGAGAATCGTTGTTGGTTCAAGTGCTTTTTCATGTAAGCATCAAAGGTCATACAAATATTTCGGATCAATAAACGAGCTTTCGGTGCAACAATAATTTCATTGGCAGAATTCTCTAACAAACCATCATTGATAAAGGTCGTTAGTGATGGGATATCTTCAGCGAAGTACTGATCAAAGTCGATGTTAAACGCTTTATTTACTTCTTTCTTGTCCAAGTACAAATTACACATTAATGATTTAATTACATAGCCTCGAATTACATCATCTGTGTTCAAAGTCAGCCCTTTTTCTAAGGCATTGCCACGTGCATCAACCGCGCGGTAGTAAGTTTGTAAATCTTTATCATTTTGGCTGAAACTATTGCCAATATTACTGATTGAAGATACACCTAGACCCAATAAATCACTTTCTTCACGTGTCGTGTAACCTTGGAAATTACGGTGTAATACACCATTACGTTGTGCGATAGCTAATTCATCGTCGGGTTTAGCAAAGTGATCCATGCCAATAAAGTCGTAGCCGTTATCACAAAGCGTTTCTACGGCTTGACGCATTAATGCAAATTTTTGATCAGTACTTGGCAACCATTCATCACGTAATTTACGCTGTGCGGCAAAGCGGCTTGGCAAATGAGCATAACTAAACAGGGAAATGCGGTCGACATCGATTTCTATCACTTTATCCAATGTTTTGGCGAATGTTTCTGGTGTTTGGTGCGGCAGACCGTAAATTAAGTCGACGTTGACTGACTTAAAGCCGACTGTTTTTGCTCGGTGAATTAATTGTTCGATGAATTCAGTCGATTGTACGCGATTGATTGTTTCTTGTACTTTGCGATCAATATCTTGTACGCCAATACTGATACGATTAAACCCTAAATCATAGAGATGGTTGGCCATATCTAATTCAATTTCACGCGGATCAACTTCAATGCTCATTTCCATTTCTTGTGCAAAATGAAAATGCTCTTTGAGTGTATTGACCAATTTGGTCATTTGCGCTTGAGTTAGAAAACTCGGTGTACCCCCCCCCCAGTGCAGCTGATTAACTGTATAGCCTTTAAATAGAGGAGCGCGAGAAATAATCTCTTGTGCTAAGTAATCAAGGTAAATATCGGCTTTATCGCGGTGACGCGTAATGACTTTATTGCAACCACAGTAGTAACACAAGCTGTGACAAAACGGGATATGTACATACAAAGATAAATTGCGATTTGGCGAGTCGTCAATGGCGGTAACCAGTGCTTGCTCTGAAAAATCAGCATTAAACTCTAACGCGGTCGGGTAAGAGGTATAACGTGGCCCGCTAGTGTTATATTTTTTTAACAAATTGGCGTCGAAAAATTCTTTTGTTTGCATCATAAATCCCTACTTTTATTCGGGAGAGATAATACCTAGCCAATACGGTGTTTGTATTGATCCTGCGCAAATACTGGGCAAATTCATAAAAATAATTTCAAATTAAACAAATAATCCGAATTTTATTCAATCTGCACAGTTGATACACTTAATAGCTGAGGGTTGCACCGCTAATCGCTGTTTGGCGATATCTTCGCCACACGCTTGGCAAATACCATAGTCTCCATTTTCTATGCACTTAATGGCGTTGGATAATAACTGAATTTCTACCTTTGCTTCAGATTCTAAAGCATTGAGCACTTCGTCGTTTTCACGCTCTCTTGCCTGTTCTGCCCAGTCAGCATTGCGCCCGCCCGCAAAATCTTGATGAATCGAGTCTATGCGTTTTTGCAACTCGATGATGCGATCAGTGAACTGTGATTTTAACTGTAAAGACATAACAGACTCCTGCAAAATTCAGCCTAAAGGCACGAACTCCTAGGGTTAATCAATAAAGATCTTAATGACAACAGTGGGTTGATTAAGCCTAGGAAAATTCAATTAGAAGAGCGCTAAGTTAATGTGCCTTTTTGTTGTTCGGCAAATTGATGAAGAGTTATAAGATCTTCGTCAATACGTGCTGATAAATCGGCTTCAAGTTTTAAACGTTCAACATCTTGTTTCATACGTTGCTGCTTAGAAAGCGATTTACGATCTTCTAATATCGATAAATGTTTTATGCTGTTGTATAACTCAAATATAGCAGGAAATTTCTGATCTAGGTTGTTTGTTGTTTGAAGTGAATCCAGTAAAACACTGATACGCCAACTTCCTTCACTGTAATCACATTGCTGCTCTTTCATCGCACGCGTAATAATTATGACACTGTCATATATCTTAACGTCGTTGGCATACATTTGTGCTTGGTGCGCTGCTTGTGCCGCCTGCTGTTGCTTTGTTTGTTGTTTCACCAACATTAACAACTTCCCAGCATAAAGCGCTAACGCCACAATAATGAGTGCACCAGCAATTGCCAAATAAAACCAGTTATTTTCTAACACCACTAACCCTTACTCGTCTTCGTTAAACTCAAAGTTGGAAAAGTCACTGCGGTCTAGTTTGTTCCACAGATCTTCTTCAGATGAGGGTTGATGTTGTTCATGCGTTTTTTCATCTTCTTCAATGCCTAATGCTTCTTGTAAAGAGGCATGTTCATCCATTAAAAGATTAAAGTGTTCAATTTCTTCTTCACTTAAGGCGATGTCTTCATCTTGTTTTTCGATAATGGCAAGTAACTTCTCATCTTGCTCAATCTCATGTAAGCGCCTCTCTAAATCAACTGACGGTTCGACAGTTCGAACTGCTGCAATTGGTTTAATTTTAGCGGGCTTCTTGGTAGTTTTAGCAGCTGGCACTTCGGCTTTGGTCAGTACAATCGGCTTTTTGCTACCCAGTCGCGGATCTTTGGCTTGCGTATTTTGACGCTGAGCGTTGGATTTCTTTTCCGCTTCTTGCTGACGATTACCGGCGATTTTACCGTTTTTCTTTTTCGGTTTTCTGTCAGGCAATTTTGCTAACGAGGCTTTATCTAGTTTTGGTTTTGGTGCTCCGCTTGAGCCAACACCGGGATTTCTACTTTTTTTCGAACGAGTCATGATTTAAAAATTTATTTTCTTACAATAACTCTATTTTACGTGAATCTTAGCAAAAGTGCTTGTTGAATATTTTTCAGGCAAGAAAAAAGCGATGGGAAACCCCATCGCTCTTGGATACTCGTTGTGACTTTGTTACAACAATTAATTCCGATTCTTAAATTGGCATCCTACCGATTAGCACAATCCCTGTTGTATCTGACAAGTTCCTATTTTTTTAATGTTGTTTCCATACGTGTTTTTTTTGTTTTTGGTCATCCTAACACTTTTTTGGGCTATCCTTACTTGTCCTCCCGGACCAATATTTTATCATCCTGATAAATGAGTAAATCATCCGTATTTTCATTGCGTCATGCAATTATGACATCTCGCTTCCAGTGCAAGCCAGCTGTGCTGGAGTCCTTATTTTTTACTGCCTAAACAGCTGCAATTACTTTACCCAACTGAGGTTTAGCTACAAGCACTAAATGTAAAATAATTTTTCTATAAAGAAGAGTGTTTTTATAGATGTTTGTTTTTGTTTGTAATAATCGCATTTTTAATTCAAAAAATAGTTATCTTATATATTTTTTATGGTCAATGTCTTACAAAAATAATAGCAATAGTAGTACAGATAAAAGTTGGTTTTTTGTACGAAATTTATCGTTTATAAATCCAAGTGTAACAATTTTGCAAATTAATTTCGGGTTTGCAAAAGAGATTGATCTAGCAATAGCATCATCAATTAAGACCAATGTGACTTATTCAATTAAGGGAAAGTAGAGAATGGCTGATAGAGTGTTATAAGGTATTAGAGCCAGCGGACTGGCTCTAATTTACAAGTGTGCTTGTTTTAGTCCTGTTCGTGCAACCAAGCCGCATGTCTTGGGGCGCGTTTAGTTTGGCTCCATTCTTCTACCATGATCGAAGCAACACGTTTTAATTCATCGTATTGCTCTGGAGTACCCGTATTAGCAGCAAGTTCTAGGCGATGACCATTAGGATCAAAGAAATAGATGGATTTAAATACCCCGTGATTCACCGGGCCTAAAACATCAAGTCCTTTAGCAACAAGCTCTTCTTTAGCCGCTATTAATTCTTCAATTGAACCAAGCTCAAGGGCGATATGCTGTACCCACTTTGGTGTATTTTCATCTCGCCCCATGTCTGGAGAATTGGGAATTTCGAAAAATGCTAAAACATTACCCATACCAGCATCTAAGAAAATATGCATATAAGGATCAGGGGCTTTTGTTGATGGTACCTCGTTTTCAGCGATGGCTACCGTTAAGTCCATGTTCAACATTTCTTTATACCAATCAGTGGTTTGTTTAGCGTCTTTACAACGATATGCAACATGATGGATGCGTTTTAAGTTAATCATAAGTAATATTGTTTCGTTTAAATGCAAAATTCGATGAGTTATTTTTAACACAAAGCGTTGAAGGTCACTATATTTCGCCAGAAGACTCTTAGACCTTGGTTGTCATTGATTCACTACAGCTGTATCAAAAAATGTACAACTGCAGTGCTTTATTATGTCAACCCCTAGTGCTGCTGCCACTTGCTGACTAGTTCTTGATCTGTAACTTCAAATGCTATGCCTATCGCAGGACAGTCGATAAAGGCAAGCTGTGTTTGCATTAACTGGTCATCTCTGAAATAAACACAGTCGACTAGCTGATTTTCTGGCAGATGCTCAGCCAATTTTTGAAGTGAACTGTCCGTTACTTTTAGGTTGTTAACCGCTAATAATAAGTCGCCTACGGCCAAACCTGCGAGTGCGGCGGGAGAATCCTCTTGAACACTGGAAATCTTTAGTCCTGTATTTTTCACTTGATATTGAGCGCCTAAAAAGGGCTGATAACCACTACTGTTAATTGTCTCTAAACCGTTTAGTTTTTTGAACTTTACGTGATTAACCTTGATTCCCACCGTCGTTAACATATCGCTTAAATCCAACTTGTGTGCGCTGTGCAACAACTCGTTAAATGAGTCACTGATGTCTTTATTGCAAAGAATATTAGCGATGTTAACGAAGTCTTCCGTTTGCGTACCAATGCTCGGACGGCCAAAGTGAATCCACAATTCTTTCATCAGGGTATCCAAACTATAGCTGCCCGCAGAGTGCTGACGAATGGTGAGGTCAAGCCATAAGGCGATCAGTGATCCTTTGGTGTAGTAACTGACAATATTGTTTACTGCATCCGGCCCTTGTTTGTAAAACTTGTTCCAAGTGTTAAAACTCGACTGGCTAACGCTTTGTTTTGTCTCGCCCTTACCGCGATACACTCTTGTTGCTGTTTTACCTAATAAAGCTAAATAGTCTTCAAATGGAATAATACCGGTACGATACAAAGAGAAATCATCATAATAAGAAGTAATACCTTCATATGCCCAAAGTTGCTCGGTATACACCTCTTGACTTAAATCGTAAGGGGTGAGTTCCTTTGGTTTGATACGACAGACATTCCACGCATGAAAATACTCGTGGGAGCATAAACTTAAGAATGTTTTGTAATTATCAGATAACTCGGTTGGTTTTTGTGGATTTGGTAAATCAAATCGACTTGCTTGTAAAATGGTGGAGTTTTTATGTTCTAGTCCGCCGAATCCACTCTCAAGTAAATGGGTAATAAACCAATATTCTTTAAAAGGAGCTTCACCAAATAGATTGATGTGATGCTGACACAATTTAGCGACATCTCGGGCTAATCGTGCAGCATCGCCATAATGTGCACTAGTAAAGACTAAATGGTGTGTAACACCTTCAACAACAAACTCTGTACAGTCGAATTCACCAATTGCAACAGGACAATCTATTAGTTGCTGATAGTCATCGGCGATATATTCGCCAAAACTAAATTTATCTGTTGTAGATGACCTGTTTAAACCCGTCGCAACGCGCCAATTTGGCTTATCAATTGCTGGTTTAATGGACAAATGACAAGGTGTGTCTTTCAACTCTTTGACTTCTAAAAATGTCGAACTGCCGTTAAAAAAACCTCGTTCACTGTCTAAGTATGCACTGCGAACAGATAAATCGAATGCAAATACTTGGTATTCAACGACTGTTTTTTCATCGATAGCTGTTATTTGCCAAGTTTGCTTATCTGTTTGGTTTAACGGCAATGCGTTTCCTTTACTATCGACAGCGAAGATTTCGACAATATTTTTAGCAAAATCTCTGACCATATAACTGCCAGGTAACCATGCAGGTAAGGCTAGCGTATAGGTCTCATTAACCGTGGTGTCAAAGCACAAACTTACCGAGAATAAGTGGCTGTTAGGTGTCGATGGAACGATGGAATATTGGATATGGCTCATATAATACGGATAATAACGTGTTTTGATTATTATCCGTATAGGGGCGTGGAATTGCCAGTATAAACATTAGAATTTATGGCAACAGCATCGAAGTATTAATTTAAACAAGGATCACAGTTTTATCACCATTTAAGCATATTCGTTGCTCGGCGTGCATTTTCACCGCATGACTGAGCGCAGTCGCTTCAAGATCATGACCCAAATGCACCATTTGCTCGATGGTAAAAGTATGGTTGATTGGTTTGACTTCTTGAACAATGATGGGTCCTTCATCTAAATCAGCGGTAACATAATGCGCCGTTGCGCCAATTATTTTAACCCCTCTTGCATGTGCTTGGTGGTAAGGCTTCGCACCTTTGAACCCTGGCAAGAATGAATGATGAATATTAATGGCCCGCCCTTTCAATTGTTGGCACAGGTTATCTGTTAAAATTTGCATGTACCTTGCGAGCACTAACAAATCGGTATCCGTGTGTTCGATAAGGGCCAACAGTTGAGCTTCTTGTTGTGCTTTGGTTGCCTTGGTAATTGGCAAGTAATGAAAATCGACGCCATGCCAATTTGCTAGTTCCCGGCAGGTTTCATGATTAGAAACAATACCTATAATATCAATAGGGAGAGCGCCGGCCTTCCATTTAGTGAGTAATGACACCAAACAGTGATCGTATTGTGAAACGGCGATCAACACTTTAGGTAAATTTGCCCGATTGGTGAGTTGGTATTCCATATTTAATGGCTTTGCAAGACTGTCTATACCTTCCCTAAATTCATCAATGCTGACTTTAAGTGAACGATCGTCAAAGGCTATACGTGAAAAAAAAGACTCCGTATAAGGATCACTGTACTGGGCTGTTTCGGTAATAAATGCACCATGTTCGAATAAATTTTGGGTAATTTTAGCGAGAACACCCGAAGTGTCTGGGCATTGCCATGTTAGAACGTAGTGATTACTTGGTTGCATATTTTCTACTCAAAAAATTTGTATGACTAATTCTTACACAGTAAGGTTAGGCATATGCCGTTGATTTACTGTCAATTGTCCATACTGCCAGCAAATCATACGAAAGGTCTAGTATTTAACGCTATAAGGTAGAACGGATGAACGTAACGAGTGCGGATACCCTAATTGTAGGATTGGCTCAAATTGCCCCTGTATGGCTCAGCAAAGAAGCCACGTTAGACAAAGTAGTAGATATGATTTTTCATGCGGAAAGCTTTAACTGCCAGTTGATTGCCTTTGGCGAAGCGCTTGTGCCAGGTTATCCATTTTGGCTTGAATTAACGCACGGTGCTCGCTTTAATGCTCCGGATCAAAAACGTTTGCATGCTCATTATGTGAATCAAGCCGTTAATATTGAAGCTGGTGATTTAACGCCTGTTTGTCGGGCGGCTGCAGAAACTCAAATAGCACTATATTTAGGGGTAATTGAACGGGCGACCGATCGTGGTGGCCATAGTCTTTACTGCTCAATGGTTTACATCAACAACAAGGGGGAAATTAAATCGGTACATCGTAAGTTAATGCCCACTTACGAAGAAAGACTCGCTTGGTCACCAGGTGATGGACACGGTTTACGAGTGCACAAATTGGGGGCCTTCACCGTTGGTGGTTTAAACTGTTGGGAAAATTGGATGCCATTACCACGTGCTGCACTTTATGGATTGGGTGAAGATTTACACGTGGCAATATGGCCAGGCGGTGAACACAATACCCATGATATAACGCGCTTTATGGCTAAAGAGGGACGTTCATATGTGATGTCGGTTTCGGGGCTGATGCGCCCGATTGACATTCCTGAGCATACGCCGCATGTAGACGATATTATGGCAGCAATCAATACTGATTACCTAGCAAACGGGGCGTCGTGTCTTGCTGGTCCAGATGGAAACTGGTTGATTGAGCCACAAATCGGTAAAGAAGGCTTGTATACAGCAGTTATTGATCATGTGAAAGTAAGAGAAGAGCGACAAAATTTCGATCCGGTCGGGCATTATTCAAGGCCTGATGTAACTGAGCTCCACGTTAATCGCAAAAGACAATCTACGGTTAAATTCATAGAGAAAACTTAGTGGTAACCCAGAAACATCATTACTCGTTGTCCAAGGTAACTAACCAGCGACGAATTTCAGATACTAACAAATCGAGCTGTTCGACAAAGTGCGATGTTGCAGCTTTTGTTGCTGCTTTATTTTGTGCTTGTGCATATTTTTCTACTGATTGAGCATCTTCGTTTAATTGGTTTGAACATAAATATCGCATTCCACCTTTGCATTTGTGGGTTATGGCGTGAATATTGGCGTAATCAAGCGCGATAAGCGCTTTGAGTAGTTGCTGTTTATCTTGTTGCCATGATTGCGCAAAAATAGACGCGAAACTTTTCGCTAGTACTATATCGTGATCATTCTCTTTGAGTAGCAATTGCGGCATAAAAAGCTTAAAGCTCTTCATGACATTATTCGTCATGGCAATTGATGCTCTTCGCCTCATTAACTGGCGATAAGCATGATGCATTTTATTGTCTATTTCATCTTGTGGGCACGGTTTGGCTAAGTAGTCGTCAAAACCCGAAGCTAAACACTTTTCAGCGCTACCACTGAGCGCATCAGCGGTAACGGCAATTAGCCAAATGGCTCTATTTGAAGGAGACGAAGTTATTTTTTGGGCAAGCTCGAAGCCATCAATTACAGGCATATGGCAATCAGATATAATGATATCGTAAGGATTCTCTCTGTGCATGTTCAGAGCTTGTTCTCCATCCTCGGCGACATCGGCGATAATGTTAAGCCTTGCTAATTGAGCAGTGATCACGGTCACATTGACTATATTGTCCTCTGCCACTAAAACACGAATACCGCTGAATCTGTTGTCATCAATGGCATTGTTACTACGTTCTTTTTTGCGTCTGTCATCACTTTTCACCTCAAAGTCTGCTCGCTTGAATGTGAGCGTGAAATGAAACTTACTGCCAACTCCTTCTTCTGATTCTAGTGTGATCTTGCCGCCCATAGCATTGACGATTTCTTGACAAATACTTAAGCCAAGTCCCGTACCGCCAAATTTTCTCGTAACTTTGTTATCCGCCTGTATGAACGGAGTAAACAACAGTGCTTGTTTGTCTTTTGCGATACCAATCCCCGTATCTTTAACGGCAATTTGTAGCGTATCGTAATTGGCATTGTCAGCACTTTGTTGTTCAATTAGAGTGATTGATAACTCAATCAAGCCCTGTTCCGTAAACTTTAATGAATTACTGATCAAGTTGTTGAGTACTTGAGTTAATCGAGTAGGGTCAGTGAAGTAAGATTGATTAATGCGATCATCAATCCGCAGTTTTAATTGTACATTCTCTCTATTAGCATGATGGCTAAAGCTGTTAATGATGTTTGTTGACAGCTTGCTAAAATCCACAGGCATAGATTCTAGTGTGAGTTTTCCTGCATCCATTTTCGAAAAATCAAGAACATCATTGAGTAATGCCAGTAAATTTACGGCTGAGCCTTGCAAGGTCTTTAATAATTCACTTTGTTTGTCATCTAATTCGGTATAAGTTAAGGCTTCTGCCATTCCCAATACACCATTCATCGGTGTTCTAATTTCGTGACTCATGTGGGCCAGAAAGATAATTTTTGCTTGTGCGGATTTTTCAGCTTCAGCTCTTGCCGCTTCAGCAATTGATAGTGCATGTTCGACATGGCGCTGTGCATTTTTGCGTACTTTTAGTTGTCTAAAGTAAATCCAAGTGACCAAAAAACTCAGTAAGATTATAGCGCCAAGGACATAACTTGCTTGTCGGTAGGCATTGTCGACATGCTCTTTTACATCTTTTTCCGGTAGTGCCGCCGCGCTCCATTTGCTGTACATGTGGTCGAACTGATCGGCACTAATGCTATTAATCGATCGGTTTAATAAGGAAATCACGTTTGGGCTACCTTTGTTCTTACTGGTTGCAAAGGATAACTTTCCTCGTTCGTTAAAATCCGGCGCAGGTTGACTGACTAAATTGGAGAGTTGTAACTCCTTGATTGTATAAGAGGCAATTAACGAGTGAGTGATAAGCGCATTTGCATGGCCATTAGAGACCGCTTTTAGTGCTGTTTGTAATGAGCCAAATATTTTAATTTCAGCATTTGGAAAACGCTCTTTAATGATCTCCGTTGAAGAATGGTTTTCTAATGCCGCGAAAGTTTCATTTGTAAATTCTGAAAGGTTGTTGGTAAGCGCAGAATCGTCGCGAGTAATCAAACTGTAATGGGAAGAAAGGTAAGGGATGGTAAATTCAAAGTGATTTATCCGGTTCTTAGTTTTCTCTACAAAAAGCGCTAGGTCGATTGTTCCTTTCTTCAATAGATCAACCCCTTCGTTTATAGACTTGACGTAGTATGGACGAAACAAAATCCCAGTTTTCTTGGTGACCAAATTAACTAAGTCTACGGAAAATCCTCGTTCAGAGATATTAGTGAAGCTCTTAGTAATGATATAAGGAGGTAATCCTTCATCGGTTATTGCGTAGCTTAAATGGTTGTGATCGATAAGATATTGCTTTTCAGATTCAGACAAATCCGTAAAATATTCACCTAACGTCAATGTGATATTACTTTCGCTTGCTGGAAAGTATTTATTTGTCCATATATTTGCTTGTGTGTTACTGGTCTGTCGTAATCCTTCATTAATGTTATACATTAATTTTCTATCAGATATGCGGGTCGCGGCGTGAAAATAGATTTTGGGCGCTTCATCAGAGGAAATATAGAATTGCTGCCTCAATAATCTCTCGGAAAGTTTAAATTCCATTTCCCACGGTTTGACTGAATATAGAGCATCATAAGAGGCATAATCATCCAATAAATTATCAAGATTCTGATAATATGAACGCTCTATATGATAACCAAGAAAGGCTAATGTTTCTGTTGTTGGAGAGTGAATGCCAATTTGAATGCCGTTGGTTTCATCTCCTTTTAATCGCCGATAAATGCGTTGATTGTACAAAGCGTAAGGGATACTTAATAGGTGTTTACTCGACCCTGCATTGAGCAAAGTAATTGAATTTATATCTATTCGCCCCTCTTTCAAGGCTAATGCCGCTTCTTGATTGGGCATTGATAAAAATTCAACACGATAATTAAAATCTATCGCCCAAATTTGCCAAAACTCCCGCAAAAACTTAACTAGATAGCTAAACTTCCCAGCTTTATTCTCTATTAACGTTTGTTCATCTGGCAACGAAATGCGGACAACACGCTGTTGGGCAAGTGTATTAAGTGAGTTATTGACGGGTGAAGGTATAATTGATTCTTCAGCAAAGACTAAATTCGATATCATCGCAATAGCGATAAAAACAGTAGTTAATGATGATACTCGACAAAAATTCCACATGTAACTTACTCTATAGCCATCGCGTTATTAGCAACCATTAAGATAGTTCAAACAGTTTATAGTTAGCGTTAGCATAATGCAGTGAAACATGACGCTTGTCCAAACGTATATTGAGTACTCAGTATAAAAACCAGATAAAGAAAAGTCGGACTGAAATAAAATTGAATATTTAAAGGTCTTTGCACCAGTCATTCACTTTTTAGGATAAACAACTTTGAAATTATTTCCTGCATTTTTAACATTAATCTTAGTGTCAGCAATAAGCTTTGAAACTTTGGCTAAACCCATTGCTACATCCAGTGAAAAAATAACGCCGTTATTAAATGGTCAAACAATCCCAAATGTAATGACTACGTTGACCAGTGGTGAACAAGTGTCGTTGCCATCGCTCATAAAAAATCAAAAAACCGTATTGTTTTTTTATCGAGGCGGGTGGTGTCCTTATTGTAATACACAAATGGGCCAGCTCAAACAATTAGAGCCCAAGTTAAAAGCGATGGGGTTTAAATTGATTGGTATTTCAACCGATGCACCAAATGATATTGAAAAAAGTGTCAATAAAATGGATTTAGGCTATCTACTGTTGTCTGATTTCAACTCAAAGGTCAGCCAAGCGTTTGGACTAGCGTTTTTTGCATCGGAAAAAGTTACTCAACGATATGTTGCCAAAATGAACCTAACTAATCCTCTCCAAAAAAATAAACAAGGAGAAGAGCGCTTAGTCTTGCCTGCTCCTGCAATATACGTTTTTGATAGTAAAGGATTAGTGCAATTTAATTATGTGAATCCTAATTTTAAAGTGCGTTTGCATCAAGATATTTTGCTTGCAGCCGCTAAACTAGTTAAATAGCGATGTGAGAATCGTTACACTGTAATCGAGTCAATTAAAAATAGTTTTAATGGAGGGTGTGCAGGGAATGAAAGCGAGTATGAAAGCCGTCATAAGATCAGTTGTAATTATAGGTATGTTAATGTCAGCAACTGCCTGCGTTGTCCAACGTGATACTGAACCAACAGGTGAAAAAGAAGGGGATATCTCCCTAATGACACGAGAAAGTGGAAATTTAGTGGGAATAACGTGGTACTTAGCCACACTTAACGGTAATAAAGTGAGCAAAGGACAAGGCGGTAAGCCACTTTCTCTGCTATTTAATGACGAAAAAAATAAAGCCAGTGGCTTTGCTGGGTGTAATCAATTTTTTTCAATATTTAGTATTGAGCAGGAAAAGTTAACTTTAGGTGCATTGGCTATGACCCGAAAACACTGCACTAAATATTCGTTACTTGAGAGACAATTCACTAAAGCTTTAAATGAAACAAGGTATTTTGATATCAAAGAAAATCAATTACACCTTAGCGATCAACAGCAGAATGTGATTGCTATCTTTATTCAAGGTTAGCATCAGCCAGTTCAACTTGTGTATACAAGAAAAAGCCTGTTAGCGTATTGCTAGCGGGCTTTTTTTTAGGCCATTTGTTCAACAATAACAACACTTACTTTGTGATCAATGGCTATAGTCTTCACATATGTTTGCCTCGATATACCTCGGCATGGTAAATTAGCTGTTCAACTTGTATATACAATCTGTGAAGAGCATATGAAACCTACCTTTAGCTTGATCAAGGGTTCTGTTCCCCTTTTGATCAGCATGCCACATAACGGCCAAGAAATTCCTGCTGAAATTAAAAATAACATGACACCAAAAGCGCTCAAAGTTGAAGACACAGATTGGTATAAAGACAAATTGTACGACTTTGCTAACGCTATGGGGGCATACATTATTGTGCCAACATATAGCCGCTACGTGATTGATTTAAACCGTGACCCAAAGGGTATTGACTTATACCCAGGTGCAAATAGTACAGAGCTTTGTCCTACTACAGCATTCGATTTATCGCCGCTGTATCAAGAAGGTATGGCACCTACTGAAAAAGAAATTAAATATCGAATTGAAACCTATTGGCAGCCTTATCATCAAGCGCTTGGCAATACGCTAGACGAAATCAAAGCGCAGTTTGGTCAAGCGGTATTGCTTGAAGCCCATTCTATATTATCAACAGTCCCACGGTTTTTTGATGGCCAACTTCCCGATTTTAATTTTGGTACGGCGCAAGGTGAAAGTTGTGCAAGTGCTTTATTAGCACAGGTGGAATCATTGGACTATTCACCGTATAGCCAGGTAACAAATGGTCGGTTTAAAGGTGGGTATATTACTCGTGCTTTTGGTCAGCCTGAGCAAAACATTCATGCTCTACAATTAGAGCTATCACAACGTACTTACTTGAATGAGCAAACTTTTGAGTATGCGCCTGAACTAGCGGAACAGGTAAAACCGAAATTAAAGCAATTGGTTGCAACACTGATTGAATTTGCGCAGCAAACTAAATAACGATGGAGCCTTTAATGAAATTACATGCAAAGAACATTTTACTGGCACAGGGCTGGGCACAAGATCAGTTAGTAACGATAGCACAAGGTAAAATTGTGAATATCGAACCCATTGGTAGTCAAACAAGTGATGTAACTAAAGCACTTGTTATTCCCGGCATGGTCAACTGCCACTCTCATGCTTTTCAACGCGCCTTTGCTGGATTTAGTGAACAGGGCAGTGAACAAGGAGATAGCTTTTGGACTTGGCGGGCAATCATGTACAAGTTTTTGGCACAGTTAAGTGCACAAGACGCACAAGTGATTGCCACACAACTGTATATTGAAATGTTAAAAATGGGTTATACACGCGTCGCTGAATTTCACTATTTACATCATGATATTGATGGTCAAACCTACCCAGAGCTATCAACTATGGCAAAAGCCATTTTTGATGCCTCGAAGAACTCAGGCATAGGCCTAACCATGTTACCTGTTCTGTATCGTCATAGTGGTTTTGGTGAGCAAGCGCCAAATGAGGGACAAGCACGTTTTATCAATGATGTTGTGCAATTTAATCAGCTGGTCAGTGAGTGCGTTGAATTAACTGACACCTACGAGAATACCAATGTTGGTATTGCGCCGCATTCATTACGCGCGGTCGACAAAGCCTCACTAGAAAAAGCGGTTAGTCACGTTCGTGCGCTGGATGAGCATGCGCCAATCCATATTCACATTGCTGAGCAACAAAAAGAAGTGGACGACTGTTTAGCTCATTATCAAAAAAGACCCGTCCAATGGTTATTGGACAATATTGAGCTTGACCAGCACTGGTGTCTAATTCATGCGACGCATATCGATGAATCTGAACGACAAGGTATTATCAAACAGGGCGCAATTGCGGGTATTTGTCCAACGACAGAAGCCAATTTAGGTGATGGTATATTTCCCTCCACTGAATTTATTGCAGAAGGTGGTACGTGGGCAATTGGCTCAGACAGCCATATCTCAGTAAACCCTGTCGAAGAATTACGTTGGCTTGAATATGCTCAGCGATTGATTAAACAGCAGCGTGCTATTTTAGCAACTCCTAAGCAGCCTTCAGTCGGCAGACATTTATGGCAACATGCCGCTAAAGGCGGTGGGCAAAGTTGTGGTTTGCAACTGGGTGAAATTGCAATTGGCCAACAGGCTGACTTATTGGTGTTAGATAGCGAACTACTATCATGTTACGCCAACAGCGATCAGCATTTGTTAGACAGTCTTGTTTTTGCTAGTCAGCAACCAGCCATTGATGACGTGATGGTCAATGGTCAATGGGTGATTGAGCGCAAGCAACATAAATTGGCTGAACAAAGCCAAGCACAGTTTGCTCAACTCTTGGGGCGTTTATCGGCATAGCCAGGTGTCTTGAGTTTTTGTGTTTGGTTTATACTGACATTATCGAGATTAACATTGTGTTTAGGGGGAATCAGTAACCTAAGCAAGTTGACGAAACAGCAATAGGCATTACATTGATATATAGCAAACATGAACATCAGCACATAACAAAAGGCAGTGATGACGACACGTTTGAATGTGCTAGCCTTGCATTGGATAATGTCAATCGCAAGGTCTTTATAGCGAGCGCATCAGGGCCAACAACTGTTCAATCGCCTAGCCCTGATACGGTAATTGTTGAAGCTCCGCTGCAAATATTGCTTTCGTGGTTTAATGCTGAATCACAAAATTATAAAAGTCGTCCGCTAATTGTAACTATGCGCACGCCCGGCAATGATAAAGCCCTAGTTAGTGGCTTGTTGCTTAGCTTAGGTGTGATTACTGCCATACCTGATGTCGCGGAAATGCAGCATCTTGAGCCGCATGTATTCGAAGTTACGCTGAGTAAAAATATCAGCCCTGATTGGCCTCAATTAGAACGGCAAAGCATGAGTTTTTCTAGTTGTGGTGTTTGTGGGCAACAGCAAGTAAAACAACTCGCCATACGCCAACCTGTGGTGAGCGATCAAAGTGAGCGTTGGTTATCACTGACAACAGTATTTGAACTGCCTAAATTACTCAGTGACGATCAGGCTCATTTTGCCCAAACTGGCGGCGTTCACGGTGCTGGGCTATGGCAAAATGGCAATTATCTGTCGATTCAAGAAGATGTCGGCCGTCATAACGCGGTGGACAAAGTCATTGGTGAGCAGTTCATTTTATCTAAACAGACAGTATTGACTCAATTAGCACAATCGGTGCTTGTACTCAGCGGCCGGGTCAGTTTTGAATTAGTGCAAAAGGCGATCATGGCTAATATTCCAGTCATCGTCGCCATTGGCGCGCCATCGAGCCTTGCCATAACCTTGGCAAAGCGATTTAATATTACCTTAATTGGCTTTGCAAAAGAGAACCGATGCAATGTTTATAGTGGAGATTTTCGCTTAGTATGAGTTACAAAAAATATAGTGGCGCTGCAGGTGGTTGGGGAGCACTGGCCAGTACTGCTAAACATTTGTTGAAAAGTGAAAACGTTGCCAAGAATATTAAAAATTTGCTTAACACCAATCAAGATAAAGGTTTTGATTGCCCCGGTTGTGCATGGGGGGAAAAAGACGAGCCTGGCCGTGTTCGTTTTTGCGAGAATGGCGCGAAAGCGGTTAATTGGGAAGCGACATCAAAGCGTATCGATGCCAATTTTTTCCAAGCCCATTCGGTTCGTTGGCTGAAAAAGCAAAGTGACTATTTCCTCGAAGATCAGGGGCGGTTGGCCGAGCCTTTGCTATACGACCAAGATTCAGACCATTACCAAAGTGTTTCATGGCAGCAAGCATTTGATTTGATTGGCGAGCAATTGAATAAACTAGATCGCCCAGATCAAGCTGAGTTTTATACCTCGGGGCGCGCCAGCAATGAAGCGGCATTTTTGTATCAGTTATTTGTTCGTCGCTTTGGCACCAATAATTTTCCGGACTGCTCAAATATGTGCCACGAAGCCAGTGGTTATGCGTTAAAAGAATCAATAGGAGTTGGTAAAGGCACGGTCACATTGGCCGATTTTGAGCAAGCGGACGCGATTTTTGTTTTCGGTCAAAATCCTGGAACAAACCACCCGAGAATGCTTGATACCTTGAGCCATGCGACTAGACGAGGTGCTAAGGTTGTTACCTTTAATCCGCTAAAGGAAAGAGGTTTAGAGCGCTTTTCAAACCCTCAATCTGTGGGGGATATGTTAACCGGCAGTGCGACGGAGGTCTCAAGTTTGTATTTTACTCCGAACCTTGGTGGTGACATGGCGCTCGTCAGAGGCATGGTTAAAGCGCTATTAGCGCAACATCAGTTAGCCATTGCACAGCAGCAACAAGGAATTTTTGATCTTGAATTTATTGAACAACATACTGCCGGGTTGGATGAATATCTGGCGGAAGTAGAGAATACAGCTTGGTCAAAAATTATTGTTCAGTCAGGTTTATCTGAACAAGAAATTAAGCACGCAGCAAACGTTTATCAGCAAGCCGACAAGGTCATATTAACCTGGGCAATGGGGATAACTCAGCATAAACACTCAGTAGCCACCATTCAAGAAATGACTAATTTACAGCTACTGTTTGGTCAAATAGGTAAGGCAGGCGCTGGTCTTTGCCCAGTGAGGGGGCATTCCAATGTTCAAGGTGATCGAACGATGGGTATCAATGAAAAGCCACCACAGGCGTTTCTTGATCAACTTGAAAAGGTGTTTGATTTTACCCCACCTCAACAACCTGGTCACAACGTAGTGCAAGCGATTGAAGCGATGCTCAATGGCGAAAGTAAAGCTTTCATCGCGCTAGGAGGCAACTTCGCAGCAGCAACGCCAGACACACAACTAACACAGCAAGCCTTGAGTAATTGCAAACTTACCGTGAACATTGCGACTAAATTGAATCGAACCCATCTTTATCCAGGGGAAGTATCGCTTTTATTACCTTGTTTAGGACGGACTGATATCGATTTACAGGCGGGTGAGCCGCAAAAAGTGACAGTTGAGGATTCGTTCTCAATGGTACACGCCTCACAAGGGGTTGTTGAAAGTGATGTTAAAGATATGCGCTCAGAGCCCGCAATCATTGCAGGCATCGCGCAGGCAATGTTTGGGAATGAGCCTATTGCGTGGCTTGATGTGTGCAACAATTATGATAAAATTCGCGATCTAATAGCCGCCGTTTTACCCGAGTTTTCTGGCTTTAATGCAAAAATTAATCATGCAGGTGGCTTTTATCTAGGCAACAGTGCAGCACAGCTTACTTGGTTGAACGCCAGCGGACGTGCGGAGATCAAGACGCACTCTTTGCCAGATGATATTGTTAATCAGTCTCAACGAGAACTCACTAATAACAAAATATTTGTACTTCAAACCCTACGCTCTCACGATCAATACAACACTACCGTATATGGTTTTGAAGACAGGTATCGTGGCATCAGTGGTGAACGCTGTGTGTTATTAATGAACGAAACAGATATTGAAAGTTTAGCCATGAGTGCGGGGCAAAAAGTGGATATCGTAGCGCTTTGGCCGGATGATATTGAGCGAAAGGTTACTAATTTTACTTTGATCCCATATGATATCCCTTGCGGTAATGTCGCCAGTTATTTCCCTGAAGCAAATCCATTAGTGGCATTGGCCAGCTATGGCGATCATAGCTTTACGCCAACGTCCAAATCAATTGCTGTTGTAGTAACCGAAACTGCTGATACGGCAAAGCGTATTTTATAAGCGAACCTAAGGAACTTGGCTTACATATATTTAGAGTATTTTGTCATTACACTGCAGATTGTTTTTTGATTATCTGGATGTAGCTTTTGGTCTCGTTTAGTGCCGCGGCAATATTTTTCATAATACGTAATAATTGATGCACTTGTTAAAGTAACTTCTTGAATGTGTTCTTGTTCACTTGGACGAAAGGTTGAGAATTTTTTTTCTATCTCAGAATGCACTTTACTGGCTTTAAGGCGAACTCTTGTATCTGTAGCATCTGAAAATGCTGTTAGAACTTGCTCTTTTTTCTCTTCATAGAATGAAGTTACTTCAGGTTGTGGATAAAAGTGTAAAAATACTGCAATTGCTACGATTAAGATCAATATATTTTTCATGTTATGTCATATAATAGTTAACTGGTTATAGAATAATAAATTTTCCGATAATAATACAACGTAGATAGCGATATTTTATAAGAGCATCCTGTTATCTCAATTATCTGTACCGAATTTATTCGTATCGCGTTGCAAAGAGTACCAAGGATTTACCGTGAAGCACGAAAAACCTACTGCAAAAATAGAAACTATCCCGGTTAAAAACGTTAAAATTCATCAGCCTAATCAAAGTGTTCAATCTGGACACAATCCTCGCGATCAAATTTATGTGCGCAAAGTTGAAGGTGTTTTTCAGCGCTTACGGCAAAAGATGAATTTTTTCTTCTTGTTTTTATTCGCGCTTTTACCATGGTTGCAATTTAACGGTCAGCAGGCCATTTTATTCGACATTACTGAGCAACGATTCAATATTTGGGGCCTGACTTTATGGCCTCAAGATCTGACGTTATTAGCGTGGTTATTCATTTTAGGTGCCTTTCTACTCTTTTTTGTGACTACGTTTTTAGGACGGGTTTGGTGCGGCTACTTGTGCCCACAAACCGTATGGACATTTATTTTCATCTGGTTTGAAGAAAAAATTGAAGGGACAGCAAATCAACGTAAAAAGTTGGACGGTCAGAAACTAGATTTCAATAAGTTTTGGAGAAAAGCGTTAAAACACAGCTGTTGGCTATTTTTTTCTACGCTAACAGCGCTGACTTTCGTCGGCTATTTCATGCCAATGCAAGAAATTTTTGTTGACTTCTTTACCTTCAATGCCTCGATGGCTGCCACTTTAACAATTTTCTTTTTTGCTTTTTGCACATACGGCAATGCGGGTTGGATGCGTGAGATCATGTGTTTGCATATGTGTCCATACTCTCGCTTTCAATCAGCTATGTTTGATAAAGATACCATTACGGTGTCTTACGATGCTAAGCGCGGAGAAAGCCGAGGTGCTAGAGGACGCAAGCAAGATCACAAAGCTCTTGGGCTGGGTGATTGTATAGATTGTAATTTGTGTGTTCAGGTGTGCCCGACCGGCATTGATATTCGCAATGGCCTTCAGTATGAGTGCATCAATTGTGGTGCTTGTGTTGATGCCTGTGATGGTGTGATGGATCGCATGGGCTATGACAAAGGCCTAATACGTTATACCACTGAGCATGAATTGGAAGGTAAGAAAGTACATTTTGTTAGAAGCAAGCTGATTGGCTATGCCGTAGTTTTGTGTATCATGAGTACCTTGCTTGTGCTGGAAGTGGTAAATCGTGTTCCCGTTGCGATGGACATTATTCGAGACCGAAATGCACTAGCACGTGAGAATATTAATGGTGAAGTTGAGAATGTATACACGCTTAAAATTTTGAATAAGTCTCAGCACAATAATAGATACCGCTTATCTGTGAAAGGCATAGAAAACGCCAAATGGATAGGACCACAAGAAATTGATGTAAAAGCTGCACAAGTCTTTACCTTACCGATAAGCCTTGCTGTGGACCCGTATGAACTTAAGGGATATATGACTGATATACATTTTGTTATTGAGCTAATTAATGATGATGCTGATGTTCAATTAGAGACAGAATCTCGATTCTTTAAAACGCGCTAATGGCTGTTTTTGATTTTTCGACTCTGAGCCCTGATCTAATTTTAGATGGCTTAGAAAGCGCTGGATTTAACGTTGATTCGGGGTTATTGCCGCTTAATAGCTATGAAAATAGGGTTTATCAGTTTCACAATGAGCAAGGCACTAAATATGTCACTAAGTTCTATCGCCCCGAGCGTTGGAGTAAACAAGCCCTATTGGAAGAACATGACTTTGCTTTTGAACTAGTCGAGCAAGAGTTACCAATCATTGCACCGTTAAAAGTTAATAATAAAAGCCTTTTGCAATATCAAGGATTTAACTTTGCAGTATATCCCTGCCGTGGCGGCCGAATATTCGAAGTAGATAATTTGGAACAATTGGAATGGATGGGGCGCTTTGTAGGGCGAATTCATGCCATTGGCGCGAAAAAAGTATTTGAGCATCGACCAACGGTAAATACGGAAGAGTTTTTGATTCAAGCGCGACAAACGATTGTTGATTCTGGTTTTGTTTCAGCTGGCGTTCAGGTTGCCTTCTTTACTATCTTAGACCAAGTGATAGATTTGGCCTGTCAGCAATATCAACCCAACCAGACCATTAGACTGCATGGTGACTGTCATGCTGGAAATATACTGTGGCGTGAAGAGCACGGCCCGCACTTTGTTGACTTAGATGATTGCCGCCAAGGCCCCGCAATACAAGATCTATGGATGATGTTGTCAGGGGATCGGCAACAACAATTGTTACAAATGGATACGATGTTGTCGGGTTATGAAGAGTTTTTTTCTTTTGATTCTTCTGAGCTAGCCCTGATAGAATCATTACGAACAATGCGCGTAGTCAATTATATGGCTTGGTTATGTAAACGATGGAGTGATCCTGCGTTTCCACATAACTTTCCATGGTTTAATAGTGAAAAGTATTGGGAACAGCAAGTGTTAATGTTAAAAGAACAACATGCTGCCCTCACGCAAGACCCATTGAGCTTACTGCCTGCTTAATTTAAACCGGTGTTAAACACCCAAGGAACTTTTAAAATGAAAAAAACTTTTGCTAGTTTATTAATGGCTTTAGTCTTGCCGTTTATAGCAAACGCGGCTAATTACACTGAAGGTGTGCAATACACTCAAGTGAGTGAAAAAGCTTCTAAGTCTCCAGAAGTGAGAGAATATTTTTCTTTCTATTGCCCACATTGCCTACGTTTCGAACCTTTTTTTGCCGGTGTTAAAAAAGGCTTACCAGAAGGTGTGAAGTTTGAGCGTAATCACGTTGATTTTTTGCGTATGGCATCACCACAAATTCAGTTTTCATTAACTAAAGCACTAGCAACTGCACAGCAGTTAAAAGTGGAAGAGAAAGTGGTTGCTGCAATTTTCAACTACATTCAAAAGCAACGAGCGGTCATTTCTGCAGATAAAGATATTCGAAATATCTTCGTGTTAAATGGTGTAGACGGCGAAGCATTTGACAAAGCATTCAAAAGTTTTGCGGTTAACAGTAAAGCAAAACTAATGAAGAAGAGCCAAGATGATTTGACTAAAAAGCGTGCTTTAACAGGTGTACCTGCCATTGTTGTCAATGGCAAGTATCGTATCAACGCAGATAAGTTAGACCGTAATAACTTTGAACAAGATTACAAGAATTTGATTGAGTATTTAGTCAAGTTAGACAAATAAACTCGTGTTCTTGTGAATACAAAACCAGCTAACTAAGTTAGCTGGTTTTTTTATGCCTAAAATACAGCGTTATGATTAGTATCAGTGACACGCCAGTTAGCAGTATAGCCAGTGATCGTTGGTCGTGTTGCGCTACTTCTATGCCACTGCCAATCAGAGAGAACAGTAGCATTTGAGGTATGAAACCGACACATGAGCCAATAATAAATGGCGAGCGTGGGATGTTTGTAGCGCCGGCAATGAGGTTCGTTAAAAAGTTAGAGCCCAAAGGCAGTATACGGATAATTAAGGCTTTGATGAAAGTACTTGTTGAAAGAAATGAGTGTACTTTTGCTGTGTGTACAGGATATCGACGGTGTACTCTTTGGTGCAATGCCATTTGTGCTATTTGATAACTGAAAAAACAGCCAAGTGTTGTTGCACTTAACGCTAAACTAAATCCAATCCAATAGTCAAAACAATAGCCAGCAGTTAAAGCGGCAATTTGTCGTGGTAAACCAATACCTGTTCCAATAGATAAGGCTGTGAATAAGATGAGATATCCCATCGCACCATGTTGAATTGCATTGAGTATGGTGGGGAATTCTATTAACCAATCGGCGTTTATTTTAATAACCCTTGTAAAACTTTTTGCTTTGCTAGTTCAAATTCTTGCTCCGTTAATGCGCCTCGCTGTTTTAAATTCGCGAGCTTCTCAAGCGCATCAACCAGTTCGGTGTTTATTGTAGTGTCGTGGTGATTTGTTGGCAAAGGGTCTTGCGGTATTTTTTTCGATAGTTCGCTTTTTTGCGCGCTATTATGATTATCCGATGAAGAAGCGACTTTAGGCTCTGGGTTCAGGGGTTGGGCAGGGTCTGTTTTTGTCTGCATAAGTTGTTGGTGCAAAGGAGCCTTAAGCATTTCTTCTCGTTGTTCTGGCCGCTTGTTGCGTTGTTCAGTTTTTGTTGGCGATATGCTTTTTGATACTGTCCAGCACCAATCAATTGCGTATTCAACACTGTCGCCAAATTTCTTACGCGTAATTCGATTGTCTCCTTTTCTAAGGTAAATGCAAACAGCGTATTCATGTTCATTTTTGCTAATAAACTTAATATTGAGTTGCCGGATTCGATCAGAGACCATTTTATTAAGACGCTCGTTATTAAACTGCTCTCGTAAATCTTTTTCTGCGTTATTACTAAAAAGATGTTCATGGTCGATGGTATTGAAAATAGCATCATTCAAAATGATATTGCTTTCAACGATATCACTGACGTTAAGGACAACGTCGGCTTTTTTCTGATGATATTTAAAAAGAGAAATATGCTCCTTGGATTCACTGAATTTAATTGCGGAGTATTGGTGTGCTAAAATATGTCGTGAAGATGTTTTTTTCTTAAGAAAGATCGTTATCATCCAAAGCATAGCGATAATAATGATGAGTATCGCCAGTAAGTAAATCAGGTTGATGTAGCTCTTCTCATTCTCAGAGTCCATATTTAGCGTTTCATTGGGGGTGTTGTTTTCTAACAGCGGGAGAGTTAGTTTACTCAGTTGATGATTGGTCTGATTCAACACAAGGATTTCGTTTGCAGCGTCTTGGAATATTACTAATGGCCCCTTATCATTTAAATTCTCAGGTTGATATTGCCATTCAACAACGGGCGCTCTTGTTTGATCTGAATGGTCAGTGATCACGAGTGATTGTAGTTGCCAATTGCCGTCTTCCTCACTTAAAAATACGGTACTGCCCCATAAATGCATTAATAATCGTCCGTTATACGCGATTAAACCGTGATTTTTAACGGGCTCTGTATGCTTGAGTAAACTGTTTGTTGGGGAGATTTGTCGATAGTCATCTTTAGGAGAAGCGATGGTTAGTAAGCGTTCATTGTTATATTCGTGCGATAGCAGGAATGATGAGTCCACTTTTCGTGGCCAGATAAATTGATCCAATGCTTGTACCCCAATGATGAACAACTCGTTATTAATGTCGTCTTGATTAATGAAAGGATTGTTATTGGGGATAGTGTAATTTCTAAGTCCAAACTTTTCCGGATTGATACGTAAAATTGCGCCAGAATATAACGGCACTTTGTTGTGCTGAGGGTCTTGAGTTAGCGCAATAAAGAGTAGGCCAAAATCATCATTCCAAGATTTTTTGAAAGGGCTAAACGCCAATTGTGTAACATGAGCGCTTTCACTAGGTACACCGATGCGTATAACTTCTCGCAGACTGTCCTTATCGACAGTATTCCCTTTGAGCATTTGCCATTCATTAATAACGAGATCAAATAAGACCTCTGTTTGGCTGCCTTTGATGCGATTTGTACGCTTATTCTTAACAGTCGGTTCAATATGGGCAGTATAAAACACGTGAAAACCGACTTGGTCTCTAATGGAAAAATTGGGGTGTAATGCGACCGCTGTTAGTTTTATTGCATTGACGTTAATGTCTTGCAAAGAGAAAAAAGGTTTCTGATCAAATGTGTCTTTGTTTAAGGCATGGAAGTTTCCAGATGCGGAAATTAAATAGTAACGATCATTTTTGCTCGGATCTGCCAGTATATGTTGCCACTCATTAACCGTGTCACTTGCAATAACTGCAATAGGCTCAGGTTCTATGGTAGTTGCTGATATGTGTTGCGCAAAACAGCCTAATAAGAGTATCAGAGTTTTATGTATAGTGTTTATTATCCTCGCTCTAGGGAATATCATTTTTGCGACAACGACCGAAGCCTTTCCTTGTTGTGATTTCAATAGAATGTATAGCAATATTTAACAATATGTTGCAAAAAAGCAAACAAAACCCATGTATTTGTTTATTTTTTTAGTAAATGTACTTGAATTGCTTCTAAAAATTGGCTGCGCGTATTATTGTTGGCGTAAGCCAGTTTTCCTTCAATAATAATACTTTGATCGAACGCCGCATTTTTGTGGACGTAGAGAGCTTGCTTGCCCCAAACATGTACAGGGCGAGATATTTGATGAGTTACAAGTTTTTGCTTATGTTCAGAATACACTTGATGACTGATAGTGACGTCAAATGTGGCCATCTGTTTGTTGTGCTCTGTGGTAATTAACTGGACATTAGAACAGATAGTTGCGCTGCAGATCACCTGATTAATGGCGTTGGTATAACTTTTAGCAAAGTGCTCAATTGCGGTTGCATGAACAATTTCAAGTGGTTGTTGTTTATTGTTCGCAATATAACCTTGAACAAATATTACATCCCCTTTGTTAGCCTGTTGCAGTGCGGACTCTACGATTCTACCTACCGCCTTAATATTGTGGTAACTGGTCCACTCTTTGGTTGCTCCAGATTTCTTGTCGAGCCACTTATGGGTTGTCGCTAGTGTAATATCAGTCACTGCCAGCACTGGGTTAGCAAGATATCTTATTTCAGGCTTAGCAACTAGGTTGCCTAACAAGGTAACGGCACATTGCTGATTATGTTCTTCAAATGAGGTCATAGGAAGTGAGTAAAATGATTAATGAGTGATAATGTATGCAATCAAGGAGTGGCTGACAAGTTCAAATTACTGTCAGCCTGGCTTAGTTATTAACTTTATATTTAAAGAGGGCGATTTATGCCTTGTTTAAGCAATAGGTCATGGCATTTGAAAGTAATTCGAGTGCTGATTTATCGCTGGCAGGCAAACTGTCATCACAGGTGTTAACTGGGGTAATTCGATCGCCCCATTTGATATAGCCTGCACCCCAAGTTAAGCCTGCGCCAAAAGCGGCTGTCATGATATTATCTCCAGGCTTAATTCGACCATTTTCTACTGCTTCACAAAGTGCGATGGCAACAGTGGCGGCGGATGTATTGCCGTAATTGTGAATATTAACCATGACTTGTTCGTCAGAGAGTTCAAACTGCTTCTGCAGTGCAGCGATGATTCTTAAGTTGGCTTGATGTGGTACCAGTAAATTGATATCTGAAGCCTTAATATTCGCTTGCTCCATCACGGTGTTAGCGCCTTGACCCATACCACGTACGGCACGTTTGAAAATTTCTTTACCGATGAACTGAATATTCAATGCGGCCGCTGGATTATCATAGCGGTCAATTTCAGTACCAAAACCTTGCACCTGCAGTATGTCTCTTGCTTCGCTATCACAACCTAATTTTGCATTAAGCAAACCTAGCGGTTTATCGGTCGCTTCAATGACTACAGCACCAGCACCGTCGCCAAATAATACTGCAGATTCACGTTGTGACCAGTTGACAAACCAACTCATTCTTTCTGCGCCAATGACTACAGCTTTTTTTACTGCGCCCATTCTCACCTGAGCTGTGGCACTTTGCAGTGCATATAAAAAACCGGTACATGCGGAGTTCATATCAACGGCCGCGGCGTTTTTTGCTCCAATTAGGTTTTGGACTTTCGATGCGGAATTAGGGACTAACATATCGGGAGTTGATGTAGCTAAGGCAACCAGCTCGATTTCTGTTGGGTCAATACCTGCGGCTGCTATGGCCCTTTTTGCTGCTAGTGCCGCTAATTCTGCCGTCCCCACATGGGATATACGCCTTTCTTTTATACCTGTTCGAGATGTGATCCATTCATCGCTAGTATCTACATGTTTGGCAATATCTTCATTGGTTAATATTGCGGGTGGAAGGCACTTTCCCCAGCCTGTGATTTCAGCGTATTGCATGAATTCTCTCTATTTTTCATTAGTAAGTGGCAAACATTTTACGTTAGTGGTATGACCTTGAAAAGTTTTTAACTCAAATAATGCGGTGAAATTGAATTTGGTTCTGAGTGGTACGGAATGACTATAAAAACAGGTTAAATTCGTGGCATGAATCTAACCTGTTCATCGAGAAGTGTATCGGAGATTTTACTAGCGCTTAAGCTTGTCAATGACCTCCTTCGGCACTAATGGAGTTAATTCGGCAATACATTTTTCTGCTTGAAACGCTTTAATATTGACCTGTAATTCACATAACGCGTATAAATATTGAGGATTATTACTCAATTCGTAAGCTTGTCGTAGCGACGATTGTGCTACTTTTTGATCGGTTTCTTGAATTGTTAGTCCAAGTACGTAATGAAAACGGGCATTTTGAGGCTCTATGGCGACAGCCTGTTTGAAATATGTGATAGCTTGCGCTGATTGTTTCTGGCGAATAAAGGCAAGACCTAAACTATAAGGAATATTTCCGTCATCGGGTTGTGCTAGTTGTCCTTGTTTAAGTGTTTTAATAGCTTCTGCAGATTTTTGTTGGCGACGGTATAAATCAGCTAGATTGAGATAACCTCCGGAAAAGTGGGGCTCAATACGAATAGCATTTTTGAGGGCTTTCTCTGCGTCTTCAAAACGGCCCTGATATATCGCGATATTGCTGATATTTGAATGGGAAGCGCCGCGATCACCGTTAAATTCTTGAATGGACAAGTATTCGTCTAATATTGGTTGTAGCTTATCTTGCTGATTTTTATTTAGCTCAGACCATATCGGCGCTAGGGTTCTCGCAGCTTCGGTGCGCACTGCGAGCACTTTATCATCCAACAATAAGGCCAATATTTCCCAACGCTCTTTAGGTGGGAAATTCTGCGCACCATCAATTGCTCCTAATCGGATATAGCTATCTTGGTGTTTAACGCCACGTGCGATGGCGACTAAAGTATTTCTATTTGGCGTATTGCTGGTTCTCATCAAAGCGGAAGCACGCACTATATTTGAAAATTGATAGTTTTGCGCTATGTGTGATAGGGCATCTGCTGCACCTTGATACCCTCTGTCAGCGGCAAAAAATGTTGTTGCCGGATGAGGTTGTTCTAATTGTTTTACACCAAACCATTTTTCATGAACTTGTTTGCTCCATGTTCGATCTTTAGACGGATCGGTTTTTTGATGACAATCGACACAAACATCAGGAGAGCCAATTTGTTGCTCTAACACAGGGTTAGGAGTATGCCAGTTATGATCACGTCGAGGGTCCACCTGCATGTAGGTGGTTTCAGGCATATGACAATTCACACATTGTGCGCCTTCAGACCCTTCTTTATGATGATGATGTGTTTCATTATTGTAGGTTGGAGCTTGATGACATTGCAAGCAAACAGCTTCTTGCGGCATTTTTAATTTTGCTGTATGCGGATCGTGACAATTACTGCAAACTACGCCAGCTTGCGCCATCTTACTTTGTAAAAATGAGCCATACACATAATCTTCGTCGTATATCTGCCCATCAGCGTAATATAGATTTGGTTCAAGCAAACTTAGCAAGTACCTATCTCCAAATTCACCACTTGCGACATGATCATCATTGCTGATTTGTGTGTGGCGACTATGACATTGTGCACAAACCAACACTTGCTGGCTGTCAACTTTTTCACCTGGCACTAAGGTGGTTGACTTAGGATCATGCTCCCAGCTGGCTACTGCTTTCGCTAAGCTACGTTTGAATCCTAAATTGGCACCTAAGTGCTCTGTGCTGTCATTATTCTCTTGGGCGTTTACCCATTTGAGATGATCGGCTGCTGGACCATGGCATGCTTCACAGGCAACATTGATTTCACTCCAAGTGCTGTTGAAAGTATTGGTTTTTGTATCAAAGTTTTTTTGTAAATTGGTGGAGTGACAATCTGCGCACATGTAGTTCCAATTTTGCCCTGTATTTGTCCAGAAAAAATCTTGATGTGACTGATTAAACTGTGGGTAGAGGTTATACCAGCGTTGACCACCGTCTTCTTTTTTTCTTGAATCCCAAGTAAATGGAATAAGTTGGACTCGGCCATCATCAAATTCAACCATGTATTGCTGTAATGGCTCAAAACCAAAGGTATACTTTATTTGATAGTGGTGAAATTTTTGATCCGGCCCTTCGATATACACCCAGAACTGATCGCCTTTTTTATAAAACCGATTTTCTTTTTCATCAAAAACAAAAGTTACGTTGTTAAAATCCCCAAGTACGCTTTCATCAGTGGCATGTTTCATTGCCATATCGTGGTGAGAGCCCTGCCAAGCTTGGTACTGTTCTTGGTGGCAGTCGATACATTGTTCACTTCCAACAAATTGCTTATTGGCTGTAGATTTATTTGCGGCTTGTGAATACCCACTGAAAGTAAACATGAGGAGCAGCGTGGATAACATAACCAATGTTTGCTTTTTTGTTGAGGAGTACTTTTTATCCGACTGACCCGGTAACGATATCATTTGACGTCCTTTTTAACTTTATTTCATGCGGCGCTTGGAGTTGCTTTCCCGCATCTGCTTTTTATGCTTGGTTATTTTCTTTGCGCATAATTTTATCATCATTTGTATCAGTGTTTACAGAGCCTGATTCATTAATTTTTTCGAGTTCTGGCAATGCCTTAGGCAACCTAAAGGCTATACCACTTGCTTTTTTTCTAACGGCGCAACCTAGTTTTAATAATAGACTAGTGTTGTGGCGTTGTGGTTCAGCACTAAACTGTTGTTGCCATTGTTGGTGATGACTTTGCCATTGCTTCTTAGCGCTGGAATTTGAAGGTAATGCATCATAATACGAGCGCAATGTTAGCTTCTTTTGAAAGATAAACAGTCGACGATAAAGGTATAAATTTGCCAGTGACCTGTTTTGTTTTAATGTCGCATTTATCAAGCCGATCAAATTTGGCGTCGGTAAGGTTTTGATGTGTCGAAAGACTCTAATTAGTAAAAATATCAATACTATTAAAGCAATCAATGAAGATAACAATGTCAAACCATAGGCTTTTAACCACGTTTTGGGCGTGTGAATGACGCTGAACGTTTGACCTTGTAAAACAATTTCTTGCAGTTGATTGCTGGTTGTATCCCACCACTGTAATTTAATTTCTGGCAGCTCAATCACTCCTGCTTTTTGTACCATCCAAGTTGCTTCTTCCACCCTAGAAGCATAGTACTCTCCTCGACTATGGCTGTCGTTGAGTTGAGAAGGCGATAGGTACAGCTGCGCTTTATCAAGTGAATGGTTTGTCTTGTTTTCGAATACGTTTGGCAGCATGACCGAGGTGCTATCTTCCGCATTGATGGTGATCTTGCGAGTGATAGCGTCACCCATCTCTATTTCAATAATAGGTTCCTCATAACTCTCCTCCTTTCCTTCATTTTGCTCATTGCTGATAGGTAGGTGGGCTGCTTTGCCATTCCATTGCTGTTGTACGTCAAGAGCACTCCCTGCCACCCATAAACTATCTTCAGATAGATAGGGCGAAGGGAGTTTGGCTGAGAATTTTATCGCGGGCGTGATTAAGGTACCTGATACTTTATCCTTTGGCGTTGCGGCGACTGTGACTTGCACGGGAAGTGGCGGGATCACAAAGTCACCACTTTTTTGTGGATAAATGGTTAGCTCCCATTGTTGCACTGCCCATGAGACACCGTTACGACGTTCAGATGAGTTACTTGCTAATTTGTCGCGATGCAACGCGATGGCATTATCAATGTCAATGTGAGCAATACGTGTACCACCAGCAAACCAATGTACCGTAGACACTTCTATGATGAGCCTAGCTTGTTGTTTCACTGCAAGATTAGCATCCGGTATTACCCATGCATCAATGGCCAAGCGGTTTTGTTGTTGCAACTCCGCAATTGTTATCGCGTTTGCTGTCAAAGACAAGCAGCCTAAAATAAGCATAAAGGCTAGGTTTAGTAGCAACTTCATTCCTGCGCTCCTGCTTTATTTTTAGTAGCTGTTTGGGTGGACTTGCTCTGCTGTAATTGCAGCTGAAACTTACTTGCCAAAAAACGCTCAGGATTGGATTGAACACGTTCCATCCACTTTCTATTCAAGGCTTCATTTTGCAGTATTTGTTCTGCACTCAGTGATTCTTCAATCATCAATTCTTTAGTGGTTTGTTCGTCTGCACCGTCGCTGGTTTGCGGGGCTTCTCCTAATTCCTTAGAGGCTTCGTTTTCAGTGTTTGCCTGTGACTCACTCATTGAATTTATTTCATCAATCAGTTTTTGCAGTACTTGTAGGTTATGAACCGCATTAGGAAAATCTTTGTCTAGGGCAACTAATTCTCTATAGAGGTTTCTCGCTGCAATATATTCACGCTGATGGGCGAGCGCATTAGCTGCACCAAACATAGCAGCTAACGAATCTTCTCTTAAATAGAAACTGTGTGCCTTTTTGTATTCTTCAGCGTAAAAATAAGCCGTTGCTTTGTGCATAGGCTGGGTGAAATCTTGGGCGGCCTCTATGAACTCACCTTGATTAAAGTGCAATTGACCTTGTTGATCTTTAGTCATCCACAAATCGGCAAATTGCCAGCTAGCCGCATAGCTTTGCGTAGGTGTTGCGATACCGATTAGTAAAATACCCGTCACAGACCACTGCACTAACCAACCGCGTCTAAACCACATTAAAAATAATACAGCGATCACGTATGTCAGTGAGTAGCCCATGTCTTGCCATGGTAGTGCGCTGTCGGCACTGATTTGCATGTGGCGATTGATTTGCTTTGCTATCCAATTAACGTCCTCATTATCAATAGTTACTGTGTTTATTTTTGCGTTGCTGACGCTTGCTAAACGATTCAGACCATCCATATCTAATGTAATATCACTTGGCTTTTCATCATTCCCCATTGCTAATATTAATAATTGATGGCGGGACTGCTCAAAGTATTGACCAAACGCTTCAACTGTTTGACTACCGATCCCATCGGTGACTAGTAAAACTGTGCCGGGGACATTTTGTTTGGCAAATTGTTTATCAATAAGCGGCAATGTATATTCAGCAAATTTCCCTTGCCTAGGCATAATACGTGGCGTTACAGCATGAAGCAGCGGTTTAAAAATATCGATATCTTGTGTTAAAGGCATGGCTAAATGTGCGCTACCGGTGTACACAATTAGCCCGGTTTGGCCACCATTACGTTGGCTTAAAATGTCTTCAATTTTTTGTTTAGCGCGCGCCAAGCGACTTGGCTTAACATCAGTTTGGAGCATGCTTGCAGAAACATCTAAAACAACTAACAGCGGTGCCTTATCTTCACCAAATGGAGAAGCTTGTCGCTGCCAAGTAGGGCCTGAAATCACGATGATTAATAACGTTGCCACTACAGCCAACATTTTAAGTGGCATATGTTGTTGCCATGCATTTTGACCAACAGTTAAGGCTTTTAGCAAATGCTTTGGCAGATTCTTTTGATGTTCATTGGTTTTATTTTCAATGCGCCAACGCCAGTAAAAGACAAAATAGGCAGGTACAAGTGATAATAACCACAAAGGACGCATGAAATGAAACTGTTCCCATATAATGTAGTCAGTCATTATTTTGCTCCCTTGCTATTTGATGCAACAGAGCGTGCTTTTTGCCTAACGGCTTTGCTTTGATATTGGCGACGAAACATCGCACTGTAAAAACCTAGTAAATACAAAAACAGCAAAAACAAAATAGGGACATAATGCATGCTCATTTTTGGCTGAAAATTAACGCTAGAGTATGTTTGCTGCTCGAGTTCGCTAATTGTTTGATTTACACGTTGCAATTCGGTGGGTGAAAGCGCAATAAAGGACTGGCCAGTGGTTAACGAAGCCACTTTTTCAATAACTTCCATATCCATCGCTTGTTCGCCTACGGTTTGCGGATCACCTATTGCAACCATATGAATACGAATATCTTTCGCCGCGGCAACTTTAGCAGCATCTATGGGAGGAACTAAGCTGTCAGTGTCATTCCCGTCGGTAAAAACAATGGCGACTTTTTCTTTATTTGGGTTTGTTTGGTTCGGTTGATTAAAAATCTTAATCGCTAAGCCGATGGCATCTCCAAGATGTGTACTTTGTCCGGCCATAGCGACTTCTGTTTCATTCAATAATTCTAACCATGCTTGATGATCGGCGGTAAATGGTGCTTGCAGATACGCAGAATCACCAAATAAAATCAGACCTAAACGATCTCCTTCTCGGTCTTGACTAAAGTCGGTCAATACTTCTTTAATTGCTGATAATCGAGAGCCCATCGCGCCATTGCTTAACATGAAGTCTTCCGTTTCCATAGAACCCGAAAGATCCACGACCACCATAACATCACGTCCAATCATCTCTCGTTGCTGAACGGGTCCAAGCCACATCGGCTTTGCAAGTGCAGTTAGTACTGCCGTCCATGCCAAAATCATGGCTATTTTCTGCCACGTCGACGGCTCTAGGCATTCAGCACCTTCTTGTGGTTTTTCATCAATTAACTCAAGCAGCTTACCGAAAAAAGGTACTTTGACTGCGCTACGCCGAGTTTGATAAGCAGGTACAAATTTATAAATTAAATAGGGCAGTGGAAACACTAAAAACCAGCCAGGATAGACAAATTCAAACATGATCATCTCCCTGTTCAACAATTGATGCTGTAACTGTGTGCTGCTTGGCCCATTGAACAAGCTGCGTTTGAATTTCCAAGATTTCATTCCTACTTATTTGTTCTACAAGGGAAGGTTGATTTAAGGCATTTTGCCATTTAGCGCCTAAAGTACTTGGTAGCTCCACATCACCTGTACGTTCTAAAAACGAAATCAACGAGTGCCCATATAGTTCGGTGCTAGCAATGTTCGGGTAGGCATATCGTATAGTGAGTTGCAGTATTTGGTGAATATGTAGCAATGCTGTTTGAGTTTGGGCTAAGTCTACTTTGGCTAATGCCTCTGCTGCCTCTGTACGGTATCGGTTTTGCCACCAGTGACGCGCTTGTTGAACCAATTTTACACATAAAAAAAGTATAGCGACGGCGAGTAAGATCGCCCAACCTATTGTTTGTGGCCACCAAGCAACGCTGTGGGGTAAAGGTGCATCGACTAAATCTCTTAGAAGGTACTTCGCAGCACCAGCACCAGGGTTATTGAAAAATGCAAATATCATCTCGCCCCCAATGCTTTTTTAAATTGCATTATGTGTGAGCCCGCAGTGTCCAGACTGATCAAAGGTATTTTTTGTGACTTTAGTAAATCGGACAAATTCTGCTTGGTTTGGTTAAATTCGTCAGTAAATTTTTGAGCAAGTTCGGTATCCGATGATTCGATTCGTAACTGCCATTGGCCATCGCTAACGATCAATGAGCTATCAATATCTAATTTTTGTTCCATTGGATCGTTGATCATGACAGACAAGACATTGTTATGAAGCTGAATTTTCTTGATTAGCGCAACAGCTTCCGCAGTCAAATCATGAAAGTCACTGATAAATATGTACACTCTATTTTTAGCATTGGTTCTTACGAGTTGCTGTAACATTTTTATAAATGGTTGCTCAGTTTGATCGGACTTTGCCAATGATTCTGCACTACTTAAGTGTTGAGTACTGGTTGCCAAGTGTCTCATTAAACGCATTATTTGGTATTGATTTCGTTGGGGCTCAAACCACTGCTGCTTTTCATCATCAAACACAAGCGCACCGATACGGTCGTTATCTGCGAGTATTCGCCATCCACAAAGTGTTGCTATTTCAGCTGCAATCACTGATTTCATGGTATCAACAGAAGAAAAGAACATATTGCGGCGTTGGTCTACACACAACACTACTTGGTGATCTTTTTCTTCTGTGTAAGCACGTACATGTGGTTTGCCTGTACGTAGTGTTACGCGCCAATCTAAAGTACGGATATCATCGCCTTTTTGATAATGGCGCAACTCTTCGAAATTCAGTCCTCGGCCTCTAAATTGAGACTGGTGACGGCCAGACAGCACACTGCGTGCTTTCTGGTGCCCAAGAAAATCAAAGCCAACTGCTTGATTTTTTATTAAAAACAGGGCCTTGAAATCACAAGCAATGCGCGGATCAAGATCTGATATGGGCTGTTTAATTCGATGTTTATTTTGCATCGTCTTGCTTCTTAGCCGATAAGTACGTGATGTAAGAGTTCGTCTACAACGTCTTGCGCACTAATGCCATCGGCAATAGCATCAAAACTCAAAATAAGGCGATGAGCCAATACTTGATGGGCAATTGCTCGAACATCGTCAGGCTCTGCAAAATCTCGCCCTTCAAGCCATGCATGAGCGCGGGCACATTTGTCGAGTGCTATCGATGCTCTTGGGCTAGCTCCTGCCGTTAACCATTGTGAAAGTTTTGAATTTGGGTATTTCTCTGGCTGTCTGGTGGCAATGACTAGGCTAACTAAATAACGTTCTACTAACTCTGAAACATGAATATGTTGTACTTCTTTTCTGCCAGTTAAAATATGTTCAATATTGATGGTTTGTTCAGGTGTAAAGCCTGAGCTGTTCTCTTCGCCTCGAACCAATTTAACAATAGAAAGCTCCGAGTCAAAATCAGGATAATCCACGTTCACTTTCATTAAAAAGCGATCCATTTGCGCTTCAGGTAAAGGATATGTACCTTCTTGCTCAATCGGATTTTGTGTTGCTAGTACCATAAAAATCTCAGGCAATTTATGGGTGATATCGCCAACGGTTAATGTGCCTTCGGCCATCGCTTCTAGTAAGGCTGCCTGTACCTTGGCAGGCGCACGGTTTATTTCATCAGCGAGCACAATTGAGTTAAACACTGGTCCTGCTTGGAATGTTAGGCTTGGTTTACCGTCAACTTCTTGATAAACGTCGGTGCCGGTAACATCAGATGGAAGTAGATCTGGAGTGAATTGAATACGGCCAAAACTCGCTTTGATGGTCTGTGCCAAGGCTTTAATTGAACGAGTTTTCGCCGTACCTGGTAGTCCTTCAAGCAATAAATGCCCACCTGTTAGCATGCCAATGATCATGCTTTTCACGACATGTGATTGCCCAATGACCGAGCGGCTCACTTGTTGGTATAAGGTGGCAATGTCTTGTTGTGCTTGGCTCATGGTAAACCCTTGTGAGAAGAAAATTGTATGTTATTAGGATAGTAAAACTAATAGGCTCAGTTCTACAGTATTATTACTAATTTTATAGAAAACAAAACTAGCACAGTTAACACCTAATAAATACGAGATGAATTAAGTATAATCATAATATTAGGATAGAAATATGATTGCGATTGGTTGAATTTAATTAGCTTATTATCAACATTCAAGTAATAGGTTAAGCCAATTTCCATTTGACGTACCATTTCATATTTTTAATAAGTTCTATGATAGGCTTGTTCATATTTTGTACCATACACATTGGGCATATCGCGTAAGAGTGGTGGCGTTACTTAAAGCGCTGATCTGGAGAGGATAAAGTACACGATTGTTAATCATTTGTTCATTTGTGATTAAAATTAGTAGAACGGCTGTTCTTTAGTGGAGTCTTGGCCTAAATCGAGATAAATTAAAGGGATTGAAGTGAGTTAAATTGATGGTGAGTATAAATCTATGAGTGGATTATTTGATACGCGAGATGAAGAATCTTTCGACGTCTATCTATCGAGTTTATCGAATAAGTTAATGACTTCATCATTAGCTAACACAAAGCAGGTGATAAACGAAATCATTCTCGATGTGATTAAACGTTTTGGTATCGATAGGGTGACCTTGTTTCCTGCGTCACAATCATTCGTAAAAGATGGTAATGCCATTTCTGTAGCTCAAGATGGAGTGCCAAAACTGCCGAGCACGTCGGATGTTGAAAATATGGATCCTTATTTAACCTATTTGAATTCGAGTAAACTCGCCGTAAAGTTTGACCGTCAGCAATTGCAAAATACTGATATAGAAGTGCTGCAAAAGCTCTACGCACAAGGAATGTGTTGGCATTGCGTGTTACCGCTAAAAATGTTCGGCGTTATCTGGGGAGGATTTGCTATTGGTCAGTTTGATGAGAATAAAGAGCCAATTCCAGAGCATTACTTTGTTAGATTGAAGTTGATTGGTGAAATGTGCGCAAGTTATTGGAAATTTTCTGAGCTTTTAACCGAGCAAAAATTTCACCAGCAAGCGATGGCAGAAAGTGAAGATGCTTTGTCTGTTTTGAGCTTGAAACAACGCGAAATCATTAGTCTACTTGCCACCGGTTATACGGCCAAAGAAATAGGTGAAAAGTTATTCCTTAGCAGCCGAACCATAGAGTCACATAAGTATCGAATAATGGATACACTATCTCTTAATTCTCACTCAGAGCTCGTACAGTTTGCAGTTAAAAATGGTTTGATTTTAACCCAATAGGCTTTTAGGTTATTAGTAATTAATCGTGTTTGACTTTTGTCTCGCTACATTTATTCCCGTAAAATAATGAGTAACGATAACTCAATAGTAGAGCCCTACCTATGAAACGCATTGTTTTATACATTTCTGATAAATGCAGCCACTGCAAGCAGGCTCAGAAATATCTTGATGACAACAACATCCCCTACCGTTTAACCAATGCAAAAATGCAACGTGGTAGAAAAGAGTTAGATGCGATAGGCGCACGGTCAGTGCCAGTCCTTAAGATAGGCAATGAAATTATGATTGGTTGGAATGAAAAGAATTTTAAGAAAGTATTTAGCGCCAAATAGAGACTTTTCACTAAGGGTAAATGTGGGCGAGCAATACTAATTATATAAGTTTTAGTGGATTGAGATAGTCTAAATGATGGCCCACCCGGCAGGAGTCGAACCTGCGGCCTCGCCCTCCGGAGGGGCGCGCTCTATCCAGCTGAGCTACGGGTGGGTAAATTTAACGGAGGCGTTAGTTAATTAGCGCGTGAATACTATATTTTCTACCTACATTTGTCTAGTTTTACTCTATTGCTAATCGAGCATACAAAAAATCGTTCAATATTCCGTCTAACTGGGTGCGAAATGCTGCACTTTCAACTCAAAGTATATCTTTAATTAAAATCAAAAGGCTTTGTGTTTTTTTGATTTTTTCATGAGCTTAAATCTTATCAAAATTTTTGGCTTAATTTTGCTGACTCAGTTCGGTGAAGGGCTTCGCCAAGTTCTAGGTGTTATTAATTCTGGTTTGCGTATTTTCGTTATGGTGAACTTTTACTCGTATGGATATTGACTAAGGTGTTTACACATGGACATAAAACAATAAACTCAATTTTTTGGTACTATCTGTTAAAGTTAGGTGTTTGTAGTTGGCTAATGTTAGGCTATCTTGTTGCTATTAGATTTTGTGCGTATACTGATGTCATTACCTATAAATTCATTATAATATTTTTGTCAGGTTATTTTACAAAAAGAGAGTTTTTCAAAGTAAATTTTTTATCAATTGACCCAGTAACTCTAACAAAATCAACTAAAAGAAGGTGGCGGCATATTTTTTGCTTGTGCTAGAGTTTAAAGATTTTAATTAATGTTGTAATCGGAGTGTTCTTCAAATGGCAGATAAAATGGATGTTGTGAAAAGTGAACCAAATAAGGAAGGTTATTCCTTAAAGAGTTCGCAATCAGCTAGAAGAAAACTTATTAAATCTTCTCCTTTATTGCTTATTCTTGGTAATAGACCTTCTTTTGCAGCAAGTTGTTCTATTTCTGGTTTTATGTCTGTAAAGGTAGGCACATCACTAACGACACATGACGGAAGCTTATGTAACGGCTGGAGTCCTGGCAACTGGAAGAATGATAGAGGGCAGATAACGCAAACTGCATGGGCACAGGCGGGTGTAGCTTCTTCGGCATCCTTTTCTTCCTTGTTTAATACCGGCGCTGCCAATATTCGAAAAGTTACCAATGGTGTTGTAGGAGACTATGTAAGCTACTCGAGTGGTATCTCGTTTTCAATGTTGCAGGTGATGGAAGGGGCTGTATCTGGAGGTAACGATGCTGGCAACATTGTTAAGCATGCAGCGGCTACTTATTTAAATGCGGCCTTTTTGGCGAATGGCGGCGGTGGTACAAATCCAGACCCTTGGATGTATAATTACATCTCAACTGAAGATGTGGTTGGTTTGTATTTACTTTATGAACTGACTTATTTAGCATCCCCAGCTCCAGCTCCGGGTGTAAGTTATATTTATGAGCGTAATGGTATTACTATTGCCGAATCGATAAATATGAGTACCTCTGAATATGCATCATTTTTCCATAGCTTGTCTGACGGTAGTGGATCTGATGATTGGCAAAATGGATAACCTAACTGTTAGGTTATGCTTGCAGCCCAAATAAATAGCGACAATTGTCTTTATTGTACAAATGAGGAAGTTGTTGTTTACTCTATATCGAAAAAACAAACTTATTTGCTCAGTGTCGAGCAGTCGAGTGTGTTGAACTTATATTTAGCAGAGAGTAGTAATAATGTGCCTATTAAAATAAATGATTGGCTCTTGTTATGTGTTGATTTATTGAAAATTGATGAATTAGTTTTTTCTGAAGTGGTTACTAAGCTAACTGAACTTGGCATTGTCGATGTAGTTAAATGTGAATGATTTTATCTGAGCTTCCTTTTAATACAGCAGCATACCAACTCACCCACGAAGGCTTAAAAATCAAAATAGGGCGTTTTAATACATTAGTTAAATTGTCACCTATTCCTTCATTACTAAACGAGTTTTATCGTCTTTATCAGCACAGTTTGCTTGTTAAACAAGATGACTTTATAGATTTTCCTATCTCATTATTGCTTACTCCAGGCGTTCGCTCCTTTATAAAGCCGCAAATTAATTTTGATTTTTGTGGCTTGCAGCCATTTGAACCTTTGCCTGCTGTACAAGCATTGCCTTTATTAGAGTGGGGAATGAATTGGTGTGTTAGCCAACATTATCATGATAGTCTCATCATTCATGCTGCTGTCATTGAAAAATATGGCAAGGCGATAGTATTGCCTGGATTACCGGGCGCAGGGAAAAGTACCCTTTGTGCTGGGCTGGTTCATATTGGTGGTTGGCGATTACTTTCTGATGAACTTACGTTAATAGATTTGAACTCGGGAAAAGTATTACCTAATCCTCGCCCTATCAGTTTGAAAAATCAATCTATAAATATTCTCGATAGTTTATGCCCAGATATATATCACTCTAATATTGTTAAAGATACTGCAAAAGGTTCAGTCTCACTTTTTCAGGCGCCTATAGATAGTGTGAGGCGTGTAGATGAAGCAGTGGATATTAAATATGTCATATTTCCTCGTTTTATTGGTGATATCGCGTTTGAATTATCTGAGCTTTCTAAAGGAAGAGCGTTTATTGAGCTAGCAAATCAGTCATTCAACTATTCAATTCTTGGAGAGCTTGGTTTTAAGGCTATTGCAAAACAAATGGATAATGCTGATTGCTTTGAATTGACCTATGATGGCAATTTGCATGAAGTGGCCAAAGTTATGGAGCAGTTAGCTTTATCATGAGCCAATTAGAATTACTGAGAATGGTGTATGTTTCTCCATCACTAATCGAGAAACTTAGCTATCAAAACTGGAATCAACTCATAAAAGAAGCATATGCGACGGGCATGTTAGCTCGGCTTTATTATTTGTTTGAAAAATCAAAAGTTAACTCTTTTATTCCTGAAAAACTATTATGGCACTTTAAATCGGCATGTCGTTATGCACAGGCACATAAAAAAGACATGATGATCGAGGTGGAACATGTAAGCCGAACTTTCAAAATGTCAGGGCAAGTCCCTGTGTACCTTAAAGGAGTGGCTTATTTATTGGCTGAGGATGATGCCTCGAATGGGCGAGTCTTTTCGGATATCGATGTCTATACAAATATTAACTCTTTGCCAAACGTAGAAAGATTTTTACAATGGCAAGGGTGGTCAGCCGGCAATGTTGACGCTTATGATGAGTTATACTACCGTGAGTGGATGCATGAAATTCCTGCGCTGACACATAATACTCGAGGATCTACTCTAGACGTGCACCATAATTTATTGCCACGAACTTCTCGATTAACCTTTGACGCACTATTAATTGAAAAAAATGTCTGCAGTGATACTAATGTTCTCGCCCCTGAGGATAGAGTCATCCATAGTATCGTACATCTATTTCTCGAAAGTGAATTCGATAAAGGAATGCGTGATATGACAGATATTGATTTACTGCTCAGGCAGCACCAAAAACAGAACAACTTATTCACCGAAAAAATTGTTGAACGTGCCTTTGAGCTAGGTGTTGAGCTTATGGTTTTTTATGCGTTTAGATACCTTAGTATATACCTAAAGACAGATATACACCCAAGTGTTAGCAATAAGTTATCGAAACATTCGCCTAACAGAGTAAAGCTTAAATTAATGGATAAACTCTTTGGTCAGGTGCTGTTTGCGCCATTAAACACCAATGATTTAATTCTAAATAAAGTGGCACACCTTTTAATGTATATCCGTGGACATTACTTAAGGATGCCGTTACATCTTCTACTTCCTCATTTAGCTCACAAAGCATTTCTTGCCCCATATGTTAAATGGCAGAAAAATAGAAAGTATACGGATGTTTAGTGAGTTCAGTTTATTAATGAAAAATCGTTGTAGGTTTTTTGTAGAATCCCTATCATGGTCGTTGTGTAAATTATATGGTTGATTAATATGGAAATAATCGGTTTGTCGGGTTACGTATTATCGAGTGTAATCTATTTTATTTTCATACTTTTATTATTAGCAGCAAGAAATAGCACCCTTTCTGGGCGTATTATTCTAATTTCTAGCGGTATAACACTGCTTTCATCGCTAATGGCAGCATGGCAAATTCATTTCACAGCCTCTTTAAAATATGTCTTGTTATTAGAAAACGTTAAGTATGTTTTTTGGTATCTGTTAATAGTAAGCACTCATCTCGGCGTTTTTACCTTTCATCATTTCATTCGTCATAAAAAAATTCAAAATTACCTGCTTATTTGGTGCGGATTCTCGGTGCTATGTTGGTTGTTGTCGTTTAACTTCTCAGACGGTGGTAATTACATATTCATCTTATTCCTTGTTTTAAGCCTGGGTTCCATTGTGGCAATTGAGCAACTTTATCGAAATGCTGATGCCAAAGTTAAATGGGCTTTGTGGCCAATGACGATTGCTTTGGGTACTACGGCAGTTTTCGATTTTGTCATTTTTGCGCAGGCCTCAATGGTTAATCAGTTGGATTTCACCTTTTGGTATGCGCGCGGATATTTAATCACTATTGCAATGCCAATGTTATTGATCAGTACAAGGCGCATGAAAAATTGGTCTGTTGATGTTTTTGTTTCCCGCGAAGTTGTTTTTTATAATTCAATGTTATTGATTTCCGGACTCTATTTGCTTCTGCTGGCCGTCGCGGGCTATGCGATAAATTTTTTTGGTGGTCAGTGGGGTAGTGTCATTAGTATTGCTTTTCTTGCTCTAGGCGGCACAGTATTAATGGCGTTGTTAATTACGGAACGATTACGACGAGAAGTAAAAGTGTTTATCACTAAACATTTCTACGCGAATAAATATGATTACCGTATTGAGTGGTTAAATTCTATTGAACAGCTGGAAGTGAGAGATGGTAATGATTGCTATCAAACCGCTACAGATATTATTTGTACTTCAATTAATGCCACAAAAGGGGCTTTAGTCACTAAGGCCTATGATGGTCACTATAAGTGTATGTACCGTACCCACGATGATTATGATGCTAATTATTCTATTATTTTAAGTTCAGTAGAAAAATTTTATAAAATTAATACATGGATCATTGATATTCGAGAATATACCTATGTAGAAGACAGTTATCCTTGTTTAAATTTAAACATAGAGATGTGTAGAGAAAATCAAATCGATTTAATTGTACCGATAATCAGTGGTGGTAAACTTTACGGCATGTTTGTTTTATGTTTGGGCAATACGAAAAGTTACCTCAACTGGGAAGACAGAGATTTGCTGTTTGCGATTACTAAACAATTAAGTAATTATTTATCGCTTAATGAGGCAAAAATTCGCTTGGCTGAATCTAAACAGTTTGAAGCTTTTCATCGTATGTCTGCATTTTTAGTGCATGATCTGAAAAACATCCAAGCGCAATTAGCATTGATTAACAATAATGCTAAAAGACATCGAAATAACCCAGAGTTTATTGATGATGTCTTTGAAACAGTTGAGTCAGCAACATTAAGGCTAGACAAGGTGTTGACTCAATTGAGAAACAAACAAGCTGCTGAGACCGGTGAATCGTATACTGACATTATTCAACTCATTGCAAAAGTGGTAGAACAACGTAATGTTAATAAACCACGAGTGGAAGTCGAAATCAGTGGAAAGTTATCACTAGAAGTTGAAGAGGAGTTTCAATCCATACTTAACCACTTGATACAAAACGCTCAAGAAGCAACGGCAAATGATGGCTGGGTAAAAGTTACTATTTCTCAAGATGAATTTGCGTTACGAATAGGCATACTCGATAACGGCATTGGTATGTCGGATGAATTTATTAAAAGTCGTCTATTTAAGCCTTTTGATACGACCAAAGGTAATGCTGGAATGGGGATTGGCGCCTATGAAGCAAAACAGTATATAGAGTCGCAAGGCGGTAGCCTGCAAGTGACCAGTATTGAGCAAGAAGGCTCTATATTTCAAATAATATTGCCATGTCAGAAATAAAATAAACAAGGTTATTAAATTTATGGAAAAATTACTTATTGTTGATGATGATATCGGTATTCAAAAACAATTAAAATGGAGTTTGGCTGATTATGATGTAGTACTTGCAGATACGCGAGAAAGTGCGATTGCTGCAGTGCGTCGTTATGAACCCAAGGTCGTGACTTTGGATTTAGGTCTACCACCCGATGCGGCAAACGCGACGGAAGGGTTAGCAGCGTTAAAAGAAATACTCACAATTGCCCCTTTTACAAAAGTCATTGTCATTACCGGTAATGATGACAGGGAAAATGCGCTTAAAGCGATAGAAATGGGTGCCTATGATTTTTATCAAAAGCCAGTTGAATCTGAAGTTATTAATGTAATCGTAGCTCGAGCCTGTGCAATGGCAAAAATCGAACATGAAAATAGGGCCATGCGCTCAATCGTGGGTACGGATACCGGTATTATTGGAAATAGCGCCAAAATGGATAGAATGCGTCAAATGATTCAACGCATTGCGCCAACTGAAATAACCGCCCTACTACTCGGTGAAAGCGGCACAGGGAAGGAGGTTACAGCAAAAGCGATCCATACGGTTAGCAACCGGAAGAAAAAACCTTTTATCGCGATAAACTGTGCCTCAATTCCGGAAAATTTATTAGAAAGCGAACTTTTTGGTTTTGAAAAAGGAGCGTTTACTGGCGCGCATAAAACCACGAAAGGTAAAATTGAATGCGCGCAAGGCGGAACATTATTCCTCGATGAAATAGGTGATATGCCTTTTAATTTGCAGGCAAAATTATTGCGATTTTTACAAGAGAAGGTGATTGAACGCATCGGCGGTCGTCAAGAATTAGCTGTTGACGTTCGCGTTGTTTGCGCAACCAACCAAAACTTACAAGAAATGGTTGCGGCAAAAGAGTTCCGTGAAGATTTGTATTACCGTATTAGCGAAATAACCCTCGATATTCCTCCTTTGCGGGACAGAGAGGAAGATGTGTTGATTTTGGCGCAGTTCTTTTTGCAGCAATATGCCAGTGATTATAAACGCAATGTCAAGTCGTTTACAGAAGATGGCATTCAAGCATTAAAAAGTTATCGTTGGCCTGGAAACATTAGGGAGCTACAAAATAAAGTTAAGTCCTCTGTGATCATGAGCTCAGGCAATCAAGTCAACGCAATGGATTTGGGTTTTTACGATGTAGAAAATGAAGAATATGAATTATCACTCAACTTAAGAACCGTGCGTGAACAGGCCGAAACAATTGCAATACAAAAAGCTTATGCTTTAACTGAAGGCAATATGTCTAAAACAGCCCAGCTTTTAGGGATTACGCGACCGACATTGTACAGTTTAGTAGAGAAATACGGCATACAAATTAACGGCTGATAGTAACTGTTAGTAGTAAAAAACGTAGTCGTTAAGTTATTAATGGAATGAAGATGGAAAAAATATACCCGACAATTATGTGTGGTGGCAGTGGTACAAGGTTATGGCCTCTGTCACGATCAATGTACCCAAAGCAGTTCTTATCACTGACCAGTGATTTCAGCATGTTGCAAGAAACAGTGAAACGCTTACCCCAAGGTACTGCTGATGCGATTTGCATTTGTAATGAAGAACATCGATTTTTGGTCGCTGAACAGCTGCGTACCATTGATACGAAAGCCAATATTCTATTAGAGCCAGAAGGGAGAAACACGGCGCCGGCAATCGCTTTAGCAGCGTTTAAAATCAGCGAACAAAACCCTGAAGGCTTGATGCTAGTACTTGCTTCTGATCATGTGATTAAAGATAGACAAGCGTTTCATTCGGCTATCGCCGTTGCAACAAATGCCGCTCAGAAAGATAAGCTAGTGACGTTTGGTATCGTACCAACGGTTGCAGAAACAGGATACGGCTATATTAAACAAGGTAGCGAACTACAAGCATCGGTACATGAAGTCGCTCAATTCGTAGAGAAACCGGATAAACAAACTGCTGAGCAATATTTAGCGTCTGGGAATTATCTGTGGAATAGTGGCATGTTCATGTTTAAAGCGTCTGAATATCTAGCTACGCTACAACAGTACCGCCCAGATATCTTTGAGGCATGCGAAAAAGCAATGGCAGGTGCACAGCCGGATTTAGATTTTATTCGACCAGAGCGAAAGAGCTTTCTAGATTGTGCTAGCGAATCTATTGACTATGCAGTGATGGAAAAAACAGCTGACGCTGTTGTGGTTCCTCTTAATGCGGGGTGGAGCGATGTTGGCTCTTATTCTGCATTGTGGGATGTTTCTGAACAGGATGAAAACAATAATGTACTACGTGGCGATGTTATTCCTTTTGATACTAACGATTGTTATATCCACAGTGAGCACAAATTAATTGCAACGGTCGGTGTTAGTAACTTGGTGGTGGTTGACACGCCGGATGCCGTGATGGTGGCAAACAAAGACGATGTGCAACAAGTTAAACACATTGTTGAACAACTTAAAGTTAGCGAGCGAATAGAGTCGAGCTTTCATCGTAAAGTATATCGTCCGTGGGGGAATTATGATTCTATCGATATGGGTGAACGATTCCAAGTTAAAAGGATTTCCGTAAAGCCTGGAGCAAAACTTTCTGTTCAGATGCATCACCATAGAGCAGAACACTGGATTATTGTCTCAGGTACAGCAAAAGTAACGATCGATGATGACACTATATTAATGAGTGAAAATCAGTCTGCTTATATTCCCATCGGGGCTGTGCACGCCCTTGAAAATCCCGGTAAATTGCCTTTAGAAATGATAGAAGTGCAATCAGGTAGTTATTTAGGGGAAGACGATATTGTCCGTTTTGAAGACCGATACGGTCGCGCACCTGAGCAAGAAGAGTGTTAACTGATGCAACAAAAGCTAACCTGTTTTAAAGCCTATGACATCCGCGGTAAATTAGGTGAAGAACTAAATGAAGACATTGCCTATCGTATCGGTCGCGCATTTGCTGAACACACGCAAGCGAAAAAGGTTGTCGTCGGTGGTGATGTACGACTAACCAGTGAGTCACTTAAATTGGCATTAGCAAATGGGCTGAACGAAGGCGGTTGTGATGTCATCGATATTGGACTTTGCGGAACGGAACATATTTATTTTGCTACCAGTTATTTAGGTTGCGATGGCGGTATCTGTGTGACGGCAAGTCATAACCCGATCAATTACAACGGTATGAAATTGGTCAGAGAGCATAGCAAACCAATCAGTGGTGACACAGGTTTACACGAAATTAAAGCGTTGGCAGAGCAAAACCAATTCAAAGAGGAATGTGTTAAAGGTGCAATATCGAGAGTCGATATTACTGCTCCTTATACAGCGCATATGCTTGAATATATCAACGCAAAAAATATCACCCCGCTTAAACTTGTTGTTAATGCCGGTAACGGTGCGGCAGGGCCAGCAATTGATGCGATAGAACAGGCGTTCAACCGGTTAAATATCCCTATAACTTTGGTGAAAGTACATCACGAGCCAGATGGAAATTTTCCTCATGGTATTCCTAATCCACTGTTACCAGAGAATAGGGTAGCAACCCAGCAAGCCGTAATTGAACATTGTGCGGATATGGGCATTGCCTGGGATGGTGACTTTGATCGCTGCTTTTTATTTGATGAGCAAGGCGAGTTTATTGAGGGATACTATATTGTTGGCTTATTGGCCGAGAATTTTCTTGCTAAAAATAGCAACGCCAAAGTGATCCATGACCCACGTTTGACTTGGAATACCATTGATATAATTGAAAGGTGTGGCGGCGAAGCAATATTATCTAAAACAGGTCATGCGTTTATTAAAGAAAGAATGCGCCAAGAAGATGCTGTTTATGGTGGCGAAATGAGTGCACATCATTACTTTAGAGATTTCTTTTATTGCGATAGCGGTATGATCCCATGGTTATTGGTTGCAGAATTGATCTGCCTCAAACAGAAAAAACTGTCAGAGCTTCTGTATGAACGCATTGCCTTGTACCCTTCGTCGGGAGAGATAAATAATCGTCTCGAAAATGCGCAATCTGCAATTAAAAAAGTGCAGCTGCATTATTGTGCTCTAGCCATAGTTGAAGATGATACTGATGGCCTCTCAATGGAATTTGAGCAATGGCGTTTTAATTTAAGATCAAGTAATACAGAGCCATTAGTTAGGCTCAATGTTGAATCACGAGGAGATTCAGCACTAATGGCGCAAAAAACGAGAGAGATATTGGACTTACTGTTAAACTAAACAAGAATTCATTATCTCGTATTTATAGTTTCAAACTTTTCACTGAGTCAGTAAACTATTTATAACATAATTTTTACATAAACAAATCGTAGGAAAAAATATGAAAATTGGGATTATTGTTGGTACACGCCCAGAAATCATCAAAATGGCGCCAGTAATCCGTGAATGCCAACAAAGAGGCATTCCTTATTTCATTATCCATTCAAATCAGCATTACTCTGAAGAAATGGACAGCATCTTCTTCAAAGAGCTTGAGTTACCAAAACCACACTATAACCTTGGTGTAGGTTCAGGATTACACAGCAATCAAACGGGTAATATCTTGATTAAGATGGAGCCCATTCTTGTTGATGAAAAACCAGATGTCGTATTAGTGCAAGGCGATACGAATACAGTATTAGCTGGTGCTTTAGCTGCATCAAAATTAAACATCAAAGTGGGGCACATAGAAGCGGGCTTGCGTAGTTACGATCGGATGATGCCTGAAGAAACCAATCGTATTTTGACCGATCACATGAGTGATTACTTATTTGCTGTAGGCCCAAACCAGCAGAAAATTTTGGCGCATGAAAGCATCGACGCAACAAAAGTACATACCGTTGGTAATACTGTCTCAGACTCGTTATTTCAGCATTTGGAAATTGCTGGTGAGAAGAGTGATATTCTAGCGGAATTAGGGGTTACAGAAAAAGCCTACTTCCTTGTGACGGCTCATCGTGCGTCAAACGTTGATATTCCTGCGCATCTTATCGAACTTCTTGGCTTATTTGACAAACTACATGCTAAATACAGCCAACCGATTGTTTGGCCTATTCACCCACGAACTCAAGCGAAACTAAAAGAGTTTGATATTGCTGTACCTAGCTACTTGATCTTAAGTCCACCCATTGGTTATCTAGATTTCATCCAACTGCAAAAAAATGCACAATTAATCTTAACGGATTCAGGCGGTATTCAAGAAGAGGCGTGTTTGCTTGGCGTACCTTGTATTACATTACGTGAAAATACTGAACGTCCTGAATCGATAGAAGTAGGGGCGAATGTTCTTGTTGGTCGTGATGCTGATAAAGCATTGGTAGCAGCCGATAACTGGTTGAGCTCCACGGAAGAATTTAGTTGGACAAATCCATTTGGTGACGGGCACGTAGCAGAGCGGATCCTTGATATTGTTTGTGAAAATGATGATGTCGAGGCGACAACGAAAATTTCAGCTAAAAACGAAACCATTACCGTCGTTGGTATGGGCTATATGGGACTCCCGATTGCTTGCCTTTTAGCCGAAGCCGGCTATAGCGTTTCAGGTATCGACTTAAACGCAGAAAAAGTAGCAGCAATAAATGATGCACAATGTCCATTTGACGAAGTAGGTTTACCGGAATTAATTAATAAAGTAGTAAGCCAAGGTTTCTTAACTGCCTCTACGACGATGGTTTCAGCAGATACCTATTTGGTCGCTGTTCCTACACCACACGCTAACGGTACGTGCGATCGAAGCTATGTATTCGGCGCTGTGGATGCCATTATTGATGTTGCTCAAAATGGTCAGACTGTTATCGTTGAGTCAACTATTTCCCCGCAAACGAGTCTTGCTGTTGCCGAAAGGTTTACCAAGGCAGGCTTACAAATTGATGTTGTGCATTGCCCTGAACGCGCTATTCCAGGCCAGACTTTGCACGAGCTCGTCAATAATGATCGTATCATTGGGGCCAGCAGTATGGTGGCCCAACAGAAAGTGAAAGCCATTTATGAAAGCTTTGTTAATGGCGAAATGTTCTTAACCGACTTAACCACAGCAGAATGCATCAAGCTTGTTGAAAATACCTCTCGTGATGTCGGCATTGCCTTTGCTAATGAATTAGCCCAAGTTTGTGAAGAATTAGACGTCGATGTCTATGAGGTGATTCGATTAGCAAATCGTCATCCGAGAGTGAATGTATTGTCACCTGGTCCTGGTGTTGGTGGACATTGCATCCCTATTGACCCATGGTTTTTAGTTGAAAATACTCAATCCGGTGAGTTAATTCGTAAAGCAAGACATATCAATGATCAACGCCCAATTATTGTGGCTGAAAAAGCAAAAGCTATGTTGTCAGCAGGCGAAACTAAAGTGGGCATTTTAGGGGTCGCGTACAAAGCCAACGTTGATGATTGTCGAGAAACACCGGCAGACTCAATCTATCAATATCTGATTGAACACGGAATTGAAGTTCAATATCACGATCCTTTTGTACCACAGTGGAAATGTACAAAAAGTGACAGCCTCAGTGCAATTGATGAATGGGCTGATGTATTGCTATTGGTTACCGATCACGAGTGTTACCAAACACTTACTGTAAGTAGTAAGGTGTTGAATTCTAGAGGATAAAAGCTGTAGCTCATCGATTGATGAGCTGCTTTATTTTTCAGCAAGCTTAATATGGAATAATAATATGAGAAATAAAAAGTGGATTTTTCCAGCTGTTGCGGTTTTTAGCATCGCGCTTACAGCATGCTCTGAAAAAGAAAGTGCCAGTGATTATATTCTTCAAGCAAAACAGGGTCTACAAACACAACAAACAGATGCTTCAATCATCGCGTTAAAAAATGCCATCAAAGTTGAACCGAGCAATTCAGAAGCTCGGTATTTGCTCGGCTCAATCTACTTAAATCAGGGCAATGCGTTCAATGCAGTCAAAGAGCTAGAAAAAGCCAAATTACATAAATTTGATACTCAGCTGTTGTACCCTAAATTAGCTAGAGCATACTTTTTAGCAGAAGAGGCTGATGCTATTTATGAATTAACCAGTAAGGATATTAAACTGAGCGGCGACGTTAGTTTGCCAGTCTTCCTTTATCAAATAATTACGTACCTAAAGTTAGAACAACTAGAACAAGCAAAAAAACTACTTCGCCAATCAATTCAGCTAAATGATCAAGATGGTCACACCTTGCTAGGTGATGCCTACATACTTTTTTACGAGCAAAATATAGAAGATGCGAAACAGAAAGCTACTGAAGCGCTTTCAAAATTGCCAGCCCTACCAGAAGCACTAATGCTGTTAGGAAATATTGCTACCGTTGAGGAAAACTATGTTGTCGCGGCAGAGTATTTTGAAAAGTATTTAAAATTACAACCTCTGCAGCGATCAACTGAAATTATCCTTGCCAATGTGTACCTTCAACAGGGTAAGTTTGACTTAGCAGAAATGCACGCAGATAAAATACTTAAACTCATGCCGCAACAAGCTTTCGCTAACCATATAAAAGCGATGGTGAGAATAGAGTCAAGAGATTATGAAGCAGCGAGTGAACACGCAGAGAAAGCGCTCGCTAATAATTTTAAGCAAGCGACGACTAAACTGGTTGCAGGTGTCAGTGCTTTCTACCTAAACAATTATGAACAAGCGAACTATCACTTAAAACCGTTAATGCGCTATTTGCCTGTTGATCATTTTGCGCGTCGTATGCTGGTAGTTAGTCAACTTGAGTTAGGTATTATTGAAGATGTTGCTGATAATTTAGGCACGCCAGCGCTAAGTAAAGAAAATGAAGCTTTTTATGCGTCATTGAGCTATAAGCTATTACAAGCTGGTGCAACGGATGAAGCCAAGAAATTGATTTCATCTCTAGATAACACGGAAAGTGCAACGGCAGAAAGCCTCTTACGTGAAGGGGTTTTAAAGGCATTAACCAATGATAAAAGTGCTTTAAAAAGTTTAGAAAAAGCAATTGAACTTGATCCTAAGATGCTTAAAGCTGAATTATTGATTGCACGTATGGCGATCAAATCAGGTGATGTTGTAAAAGCTCAACAAATCGCTAGTAAATGGCAGGCGCAATACCCAGATAAGCCCGATGGTTACAATATTGAAGCACTTATAGAGCTAAGCCGTAGGAACGTAGCTGGGGCTAAAGCGCTGTTGGAAAAAAGCCTGACTATTGATGATAAAAACGTTTACGCGTTAGTGCAATTAAGCCAGCTTACAAGTGCTGAAGGTGAATTAGCACAAGCCAAAGCCTTTATAAGTCAGGCTCTAGAAGCAGCCCCTGACAATATTAATGTACTTCGTCAATATTACCGACTGACCCCTGACGCTTCTTCTCTTGCAAAATTGAAAGAGAAAAGCGAACAAAACACAGATAATATCAGCTATCGCTTGTTATATGCTGAAGCATTGATTAAATCGGAGCAGGTTCAAAAAGGCCTAAATGTTCTTCAAGACATTATTCCCGACCATAAAACGCCAAAATTTTATTGGATGCTTAAGCTTGCGGCTTATCGTTATGAAAGGGATATTACACAACTTAAATCCACGGCAAAGCAATGGCAAAAAATTAGTCCTTACCAAATAGAGCCTGTCGTTTTATTAGCTGAAATACATCGTATTGAGCAAGATTACAAACAAGCAATTGTAGTGTTAGATGCTGGCTTAGAAAAGCATAAGGACAACATAACATTATCTTTAGTGAAAATTGACGTGTTAATCAGGTCTAATCAAGCTGATGATGCTCGAAAACTCTATTTATTGGTTAGTAACAACATCGAAAATGAATATATCGAAAATGGAATTTTGGGAAGGTTAGCGCTACTTGATAAGTTGTATTCAGAAGCTATAGATAAACTAGAGCCGTATTATAAAACATCTCCTAACGTACAAAAATTGTTGTACTTAGTTCAAGCTTATATTGGAAACACGCAGCAAGTTAAAGCCATTGAAGAAATTGATTTATTTCTTAAGAACATTGAATTTAATGAACAACTAGCGATTGTGCTTGGCAACTTATATATCGAGTCAGGAAACAAAGCAAACGCATTGAAGGCTTATGAAAAAATCATAGAACAAAAGCCTAATAACGTGATTGCCCTAAATAATGCCGCGTGGTTGAGTATGGAAAATAATGACTTAGATCAAGCAAATGTTTTTGCTGAAAAAGCGTTTGAATTGGCTCCTGAGAATCCAAGTGTTGTTGATACTCACAGTCAAGTGTTGTTTAAACAGGGAAGAATTAAAGATGCACTTGCTAGTTCGTCCATAGCCTTTAAGCATTCAAAGGGTGAAGACATGAATATTAGGCTAAATTATATAGAACTATTGTTGGCAAATAAGCGGTTACCAAGAGCAGAAAGGTTGCTTGCAGAAACAACACCTATAAGCGATGAACTAATAAAAAGAAAACAAGAGTTGCTCAATCAAATATATTAAACAACTCATTAAAGTGATAAAAGGTAAACAACGGAGATTACCCAATGACAACACAGAGTAAGTTTTCTCTATTTTGGGATGAAGTTTTATCATATTGTGACTCAAGAAAATGTGCAGCGTCAATAGAGCCTAGCACCGTAGAACATTATGGACATGTAACAACTGGCTGGGATAAACGTGCAAAAGCAGTAATTCAACCTGAATGTACAGAAGACGTACAAAAAGTTGTTCAATTAGCAAACCAGTTTAACGTCGGATTATATCCTATAAGTGCAGGAAAAAACTGGGGTTATTCAGATGCTACGCCTTCAGGGCCGGAGATGGTCTTAGTTGATCTATCTACGATGAATAAAATTCTTAATGTTGATGAAGCTAATAGGTTGGCAATCATTGAACCTGGTGTAACGCAGGAAGAATTAAGTGATGCATTAATAGATACTGATTTATTCATGGACTGCACAGGAGCTCCAACTACTACAAGTATTGTTGGCAATATACTAGACAGAGGCTTTGGGCATACCATTAATGGAAATCGACAATTCAATGCGTGCTCTTTTGAAATTGTATTAGGAAATGGTGAAATATTAAGAACAGGTCACTTAGCATATGAAAATGCAGGAGATCACAGTGTAAAAAATTGTCATACCAAGGCAACAACAGGACCAATTCTTGATGGGTTGTTTAGTCAATCAAATTTTGGCATTGTCACTAAACTTTGCTTTTGGTTAATGCCGAAACCTGAAGTGATTTTACCTTACATTGTCTTATTTGATAGCCATGAAGACTTTTTGAACGCTATAGAGCCCATCGCGAAGCTTAAACAAGCAGGTGTCGCGAGAAGCATAATGCATGTTGGCAATGACATGCGTGCCATTTCTTCAAGTTTGTCGTATCAACTTATACAGCCGCTCAAGGATAAATTGTTATCCGAAGAGCAAATTTCAAAATCACTGTCAATCTTAGGTTTGGGCCCATGGGCTATGTCGGGTGCGCTTTATGGAAGTAACAGAGTAATCAAAGCGTACAAAAAAGAGCTGACTCAGAATATAAAGCGACACAGTGCTTGTAAGATACATTTTTTACCTGGTAAGCAGATCAAATTTGTTGAACGTATCTTGTCTATGCTTCCTTTTAAGCCCTTAGATAAACTAAAAGGGAATATAAAGTCTGCGATGGCATTAATTGATATGCACTCAGGAAAACCGACAGACTACTTTTTAAAAGGTTGTTATCACAAGCATGAAAATTTCCCGTCTGTGCTAGATGAAAAAACAGACATTGCTAAAGATGGCTGCGGGTTGATTTGGATTTCGCCAACAGCACCAACATCTAAGTCACATATACAAGCACTATTAGATTTATTGAAAAATGCATATGAAAGCCAAGGCTTTAACTTGTATGCGACGTTAAGCTTTATCGATGATAGGTCTACTGCAGTGATTTGCAATCCAGTGTTTGATATTAATAACCCTGACGAAACGGAAAGAGCAATAGTGTGCACAAAGCAAGCGATGCAGCTCTGTATAGACAATGGCTATCCACCATATAGGGTAGCAAACGTGCATTGGCATGCCTGGCATTCTAAGCTTTCTAGTGAACACAAGAACGCACTAAGTGCGTTAAAAGAAACATTTGACCCTAACAAAGTTATAGCGAGTGGTCGTTACGGTATAGAATAAAACTTATAAGCTAACAGAAGTTTATAAACGTCTTAAAAAGGAAAAGATGAATGAACGTTAAGTTTACAATGACAAAAGTGATTAGCTTCTTGGTGATATCATTGTGGTTAACTGCTTGTAGTGACTTTGGTAGAACAAGTGATGAATACTATCAAATAGCCGCAAAGCATTACCAAGCTAATGATAAAACGAGTGCGATTATAGAGCTAAAAAATGCTATCAAGAAAAATTCACAGCACTTCAATTCTAGAAAACTACTTGGTGAAATTTATTATCAGCAAGGTAAGTTTTTGCAGGCAGAGAAAGAGCTATCAAATGCTATTCGTTTAAACCCAAATGATGCTGAAGCAGAAATTGCCTTTGCACGAGCGTTATTAACGCTTCGAGAATATGAGAGGTTAGATCAGACGCTATTAAATACAGAACAATGGTCTAATGAGCAAAAAGCGACAGCAGTAGCTTTAAAGGCTGAATCTTTATTTTATAAAGGGGAGCAAGAAGAAGCGGAAGTGGCCTTAGATTTAGCCGCTAGCTTGCCTGAAACTAAAGACATTTTATATGTTAATGCACTCGTTGCGAGTAGCTATCAACAACTATCTGTTGCGCAAGAATACTTAGATGAGGCTTTGGAATTAGATAAAAAATTTATTAAAGCGCTAGTGCTTAAAGCTGATATAGCGATGTTTAAAAGGGAACTTGATGATGCTTTATCGAATTATAAAAATGCAGCACAGATTCAACAAGCTAATAACCTCTTAAAAGTGAATGTTGTTCGAGTATTCCTTAAATTAGAAGACTTCGATCAAGCAAGTTCTTTGCTCAAACAAATTCTAGTAACTACACCAGATCTCCCTGAAGCCAATTATTTCACCGCTCAACTTGCTTTTAGAAAAAACGAATTTACGCAAGCGAGCACTGCCAGCGACAAGGTACTTGCTGTAATACCTGATCATATACCTAGTCACTATATTAAGGCTTCTGCAAGTTTCGCTTTGAATCGCTATGAGCTGTCATTAAGTCACGTAAACAAAGTATTGGTTTCACATAGCAATCATGCATCAGCGTTAAAATTATTGGCTGCTACGCAACTGAAACTTGGGCTATCTGAAGAAGCGAGTGAAACGTTAGCGAAAGTAGGCTCAGAAGATTTTAGCGAGAATGATATCGAACTTTTATATGCAGCCAGCAATGCATCTTTCAATGCTGGTTTCAAAGAGCGAAATCAACTATTTTTAAAAAATATTAGAACGATAAACAGAGACGATGCACAGCCAGACATTCAAATTGCTTTAGCTCAACTAGAAAATAACAAAACTGAGGAAAGTATTGCCAGTATCAAGTCTGCATTAGAAAAAAATCCTGAATCTACTGATGCTAGAATTTTGTTGATTTCCTCATACATATATACAAGACAACTAGATAATGCTCAAAAAGAACTAGATTCACTCAAGAAGCTCAACCCAAAAAGCGTTCATGCTCTCGTATTGCAAGGAATTATCTTTATAGAAAATAATGAAGTGGACAGAGCTAAAGTAAGCCTCAATAAAGCGTTGGAAATTGAGCCAGGTAATAGTAATGCAGGGCATAACTTGGCCATAATATACTTAAGGGAAAATGATTATCCCGCGGCTAAGTCGATTTACATAGATGTCATTGAACATAATGCACAAGACAAAAAGTCCTTATTACAGCTATATCATATCGATCTGGCACTAAGTCCTAAGGATGCTTTTAAATGGCTAGTACAAGCAAAAACAAATGGGCATACGGAAATTGATGTTAGTTTACCTTTAGCACAGCATTACTACCGTAATGGCCAACATAATGAAGCGTCATCAGCAATTGCCCACTTGAAACAAGCAAGAACAGAGGACTTTAGATTACTCCTCTTATTTGGACATTTAGCCAGAGCTAATAACAATTCATCTGAAGCGATAGATTTCTATACTAAAGCGAGTGCAATTAGTCCTAAAGATCCGGTAGCTTACTATTGGAACGCGATTATTTATCAAGGTCAACAGCAAAGAGAGCAGGCTTTAGATTCAATTAATAAAGTTTTAGCACTTGAACCTAGTCATATCGCCAGTTTGAAACTAAATGCGACTCTAACAATACAACTAGCCAATCAAACAGCATCTAAAAACAGTATTGATAAGTTAAAAGAGCTAGTGCCCTTAGATACTGAAGTGACTAAATTAGACGCTACATGGCAGATGTTATACGGCGACAAAGAAAAAGCAATCTTAAAGTTCAAAGGATTGCATGAAAACAAGAAGAATAACTACACCATGTTAGATATAGCCAAGGCTTACATTGCAAACAATCAAAGAACTGAAGCGATGCAATTGATGGAAACATGGTTGAATGAATACCCTAAAGATTTATTGATCACTAGCACTTTGGCCAATTTATATCTGATAGATGAGAAACAAGAGCAAGCATTACTAATGTTCAAAAAAACTATTGAATTAGAGCCAGCGAATGCACTTGCGTTAAACAATGCTGCATTTTTATCATTTAAGAGTGGTAACCTACTGGACGCTCAACATTATGCGCAAAAAGCACATAGCCTCATGCCTGAAAATGCCAATAATTTGGATACCTTAGCACAGATCCTTCAGGCGCAAGGCGAATATAATAAAGCGATTAAATTTTATGAAGAAGCCATCAGGCTCGCGCCAGAGAATTTAGTGATTTTATTCAACATGGCAAGTGCACAAGCGGAAAATAATGAGAAAGCTGAATCAAAAAGCACATTGAACGCCATATTAAACAGTGAAAAAGGCGACCAAAAAAGCTTGATGATCAAAAAAAGAGCGCAAGAATACTTAACAAGACTAGATAGTGTTTAAGTAATTCATGATTGAAAATCGCACAGCGCGAAGTGATGTCAAATTGTTTTACACATTTGTAATTACATAGCTATTGTGAATGTACATTCTTTAATATCTTACTGTTAAATATGGTTTTTTTGTTTTTGGTTTGATTCGTGCATAGTATAGGGCAGGACTTAAAAATTGTGCTTCGGTTACTTTGTTTTAAAGGAATGAAGCTAAAGTTAAAATGTTGAATGGGATATAACTATGAAAAATTTTAAAAAATCACTTGTAGCACTGTCTGCAATCTTAATGATGGGGGCGGGGACAGCTCAAGCTGAATCTGTTGCCTATGCAAATCTAGACATCTTAAACCTTGAAATGTTAGACCATAACACAGGCAATATTCTGGTTTTGGGGACGCATGTAAATATACTAGGTGGCGTGAATAATACGCAAAATAATTCAGCTTCGTTGAATGCATCTAGTGATAACACTAATGATGGCACTATGGCATGTGTAGGTGATTGTGGTGTTGCACAGGATACTTTTTCACAACAAGCAGCTGGCACTACGTTTAGTCGTTCAGACAGCGCGATTAATGGAGCAATTATTGATGTAGGTGGCGGCGCTGGTGGCGTTACAGCTCAAAGTGTCTCAGAAACTCAGTTAAATCAAAATGGCATGGGTAATAGTGACTCAACGTTACAAACAAACACCGCATTTGTATTTACACCGACTAATAATCTTCAAGTGGCGTTTAGCTTTAGCGCACTTGGTGAACTATTTGCTTTCCAAGGGCCTGATAACAATCCTGGCTCTTCGGCACAAGCAGGTTCTAGCTTTACGATTTCTATTGCAAATCTAGATAATGGTGCCAAAGTGTTCGAATGGACACCTGATGGTGTTATTGGCAATGAAGCATTAGCTAACGACTCTACTGATGATGATGACTTAACAACTAATATTTCAAGACCAATTCCAGGTACGTCGCAAGATATTTTAGGTGGTAACTTTTATGCTAGTAGCCTAGGGTTCTTACAAGCGGGAGTTAACTACGTATTATCAATTAATCATAATACAGAAGTGAATGCCGCAAGGGATGTTCCAGAGCCAGGTATGCTATTTTTACTAGGCCTTGGATTAGCGGGCTTTGCAGTAAGAAAACGTAAAGCAAGCTAATTTCAAATAATACATTAGAGTTTAGAAAGCCCTTAGTTATTAACTGAGGGCTTTTTTGATCCCAAATAAAAATTATCAAGAAAGTAGATTTCTTATAACTATTAAAATATTCGTTGCTAGCTTTAATACGATGTAAATACGAGAGTAATCGCCCTAAGTATTATTAAGTGTGGAGAACATAGAAAGAGTAGAGCAGAGCAAAGTACGAGTAAGCTCACGACGCAGTCATTTTCCAAAGGTAAGCAGTCTTAATTACTACTTATCTATCTGAGGCATCTGTAAATGGAATAAGATTTATCTGATCGAGTAAATCGGCATGAATAATGTTATACAGTTCAAGCAATTCAGGTGTTAATTCAGCATTAAATCCTTCTCTTTCAAGGAAAAACATTGCGCGTTGTCCGTGATAGTCCATCTCATCACCGCATTGTACAAATGGTAACCCAAAGCGTGTAAGCCTTCGGTTTAAGCGTGGTTCCATCATTACAAACATGCCTTGGTGATTACATATCTCTGATAATGATACTGCCGCCAAGTATAGCCCCATCGCTATATTCGGAAAGTTACGTCTTTCTTCTTCGCTATAAACGGTCGCTGGATTGACTTCCTTAATGACAAAAGGAGTCTTTTTCTCTTTTTCACGTCGTCTAAACGTCTCTAGCACAGCAAGCCGCGATATTTCGCCAAAACTGCCTCTTGGCAATTTAGTTGAATCAATAACGTCGGTTCGAGCACTCATCAAGCAATTTTTCTCAAACGGCAATTGATGTGACTGCCTAGTTACTGGTGGAATTACGAGCCTGACGCAACCAGCAAATACACCAGTACGTTTATGTTCAAGCAAACAGTGAAAAGAATGATCATCACATTCGTCAGTTTCCATTAAGGAGCTGTTTTCTGGTTCCCAGCCCAATTCTTTCGCATAAACACCGTAACGAATCTTAAATGCTTCTTGCCTTAACTCTTTTGTACTTGCAAATTTTATCTTAAAGTACTGGGAAAAGTTACTGGCAACCGAGTAACTAGCCATATGCTATCCGTTTAAATTATTGTAAATTTTTATAAAACTTCTTTAACTATAACAAGTTTTTTCGTATTTTCACTGTAATTCATCGATCTGTCTTAATTATTTACAGTAGTTGTAACCTAGTTGAATTAATTAACTTTTATAACAAAATTTCAGACAAATTAGGCTGACTCAAAAAGCCTTGGGGGCTGGCTGATGCGCCATATGCACCAGATTGATAGACTACTGCATAGTCACCAATTTCAATGCTTGGCAGCAGCATCTTATCCCCTAAGATGTCTAAAGGCGTACATAAGGGTCCTACGAGTGTTGCTTTCTTGTATTCTTCTGCAGGCGTATTTATTTTATTGCCGATAGAAACTGGATAATTTTTCCGAATGACTTGGCCAAAATTGCCTGAATTGGCGAGATGATGATGAAGCCCGCCATCACATACAGCATATTCAGTTTCTCTAGATTGCTTTACGTCGACTACTTTCGAAACATATACGCCTGATCTACCAACGATAAAACGTCCGAGTTCCATAATGACATCAACACAATCAAAAGTTTCTGCATGTTCAGAGAGCAAATGTTCGAGGTGTTGGCAAATAGGTGAAATATCAAGCCAATTCTCGCCAGGAAAATAAGGAATCCCAAGCCCGCCACCTATATTGACATAATCAATTTTTACTTTGCTGGCTCGGATGAGTTGTTGAGACAATTTGAACGTTTTATGGTGCATTTCGATGATAGCTTCAGAGTTTAAATTTTGTGAGCCTGCAAATATATGAAAGCCTCTGAAATTCATTTGTTCATAATCGAGACTTTTGAGCAATTCAAATACTTGCTCTTCGTCAATACCAAAGGGTTTCGCACCACCAGCCATTTTCATCCCCGATGCTTTGAGTTCAAAAGCAGGATTTACTCGAATCGCAATATTGGGTTTGATCGATAGTCGTCGTCCTACTTCTATCGCCCTGGTAATTTCCGTAATAGATTCTGCGTGTAATGTTACCCCTGCAACAATTGATGCTGAGATATCATCTATTGTTTTCCCTGGCCCTGCAAAACTAATCTCGTCTAATGGCATTTTCGTTTGGATAGCGAGCAACATTTCTTTTTTTGAAGCAACATCAAAACCATCAACCAGTGGCTTGATAAAATGTACTAAATGGGGGAATGGATTAGCCTTGATCGCATAATGAAGTTTTATCTTATTCGGTAATGCTTGTTTTAGTTCACCAATGGTAGAGGCTAAAACGTTACTATCGTATGCATAAAAAGGGGTGCTGCCAACGAGTTCTTCAATTTGTGCCAGTGTTTTACCACCAATCAGTAAATTATTGTTTTCTACCTGAAAATGCGACATCGAGGCGTGGATTGGTTTCGACTTCATGGTTACTCCGAAAAATAATCGTTATAGGTGAGATGTAATAAGGCGCGATCAAGCTTACCGTTCGCATTGTGAGGCAGCGAGTCTACAACAATAATTTTTTTCGGCACCATATAGTTGGCCAGTTCTTTTTGGCAATGCTTGAATAAAGATCTTTCTAAATTGGCACTGTGTTCGATACTATTACTGGCAGCGATAACCAAAATAGCCTGACCAAGTTGTTCATGCTTAACGCCTAACGAGGCAGCAACAGCGACGTGTTCATGCTGATAAAGCACTTCTTCAATTTCCATCGGACTCACACGATAACCCGATGTTTTTATCATTTCATCGGCACGAGCGACAAAATATAAGTATCCGTCAGCATCTCTTTTGACTGTATCGCCCGACCATACGGCGATTTCTTCCAAAATAATACCACTTGGCTTACTCGGTGCAGCTTTGAACCGCTCTGCTGTCTTCTCAGGTGAATTCCAGTAACCTAAGCTGACTAACGGGCCTCGATGAACAAGCTCTCCGGGTTCATCTATTTCACACTCACCTCCGTCAGGTCTAATGACCATAACTTCAGCATTCGGAATAGCTTTACCCATGGAGGTAGGCCGATTATCTATCTCAGACGGCGGTAAATAAGTTGACCTGAATGCTTCGGTTAAGCCGTACATCAAATATGGGCTTGCTTTTGGCATTAATGAGCGAAGTTTTGTTAGGTTTGTCGTTGTTAATGCGCCACCCGAATTAGTGAAGTAACGCATTTTATCACCCGTCCTTTCTGGCCAGTTTAAAGCACATAACTGTGACCATAATGGAGGAACAGCTGCAAGCCCAGTAATCTCATATTTGTTGATGGCTTTGATGACATCGTTTGGAAGTAAGTAATCAAGCAGCACACATGTTGCGCCAACATGAAAACTCGTGGTCAATTGGCTTAGACCATAATCAAAGCTTAAGGGTAATAAGGCAAGGATTTTGTCATCAGCAGTATTTTCTAAGTAAGTGGAAACGGAAATGGCGCCTTGAATAATATTGTTATGTGATAACACAACCCCTTTTGGTTTTCCTGTGCTCCCCGAAGTATATAAAATTGCCGCCATGTCACTTGAAGTACATGGAGCTTGAGTGAGTTGTTGGTCAGACAAAGAGAGTAAAGACTGCCAGGTTAAAATTCGTACGCCTTGCATAACGCTTTCATCTTCCTCGCGACCGTCGGTGAGAATAATATGACTAATATTGCAAAATTGGTTCAGCATATTTTTTAATGCAGAAAATCGCCCCCGATTTGTGATCAATATTTTAATGTCACAGTCATTAACGATGTGTTGTACCTGCTGAGCTTTTAAAACAGGGTTGATGGGTACAAAAACGCCTCCTGCGGCGCTGCTGCCAAAAATAGAGAAGATATTTTCAAATGTTTTGGGTAGATAAATGCCTACACGTTCATAACGTTGAAGGTCAATGGCCGTAAAACACCCTGCAACGTGTTCTATTTGGGTATTGAGCTCATGGTAATTTAACTCATCGGACTTTAATTGCAGTGCAATATTGTTTGGATATTTAACAGCACTTTGCGCAATTAGTTGGTGAATAAAAGAGGTCATTTATCATCCTGAAAACATAACAATGTATTTACTAGCTTGGACTAAATACAACAATGCCTGAACAGCTAAAAGGCATAAGTATTTCACCTAGATACTTAAGACCTATTATGACAAGTAACGTGTTAATAATTCAAGACAAAGTATTAACCACTTTTTTACTGTTTTTTACCGGATTTAGGGGGCACTCGTTGATCTCCACTTTGGTCTTTATTGGAATGACCTCCATTGCAGTTTGAAAACCAAGGTGGAATAATTCTTTTTTTTGCGCTTCGCTCATATTGAAATCAACTGCTGAGCAGTGTCCTGTGTTGACAATAATAGTATTGTGCCAAAAGGCTTCATTGATGTATTCACGGGAAATGGTGGTCATGAAAGTGCGAATTAATAAGGTGACATAGTTAAAAATGGGGAAAAGCCCTGAAACATTTAGATCGTCGTACTCCTGCTCACCTCTAAGTCTAAAACACAATACTGGTGTGCCTTGATTATCCCAATCTCTGTGCAGGGCATCTTCAGATAAGATACTACCATCAACCATGATGCGGTGACCAAAAGGCTTAAAACTAAATACTAGAGGAATTGACATGGAAAAACGCACAGCTAAAGACACTTTCATGTCAGGCGTTCGCTGTTTGTCAAAAATAACAGGTCTACCACTTTTTACATCAGTAGCTACTACATGCAAGGCCTTATCCATGTCTGCAAATGTCCTTCCATCTAACAAACCGTCTACCCATTGTTCAAAGACATCGCCTGAGCTTAATCCCCCATTTCTGATTAACTTTATTAAGGAAAAACCTCTAAACTGGTTATAATTGGTTTTAAGGGCAATTTGTTTAATTTGAGAAATTGGTAATCCAGCGGCATACATACTTGCAACGATGCTACCGCCGGATACCCCAACAATATGATCGAATTTAACGTTAAGCTGCTCTAAAGCGTGTAATATACCAATATGAGCCGGAAGGCGTGTACCTCCGCCAGCCATAATAGGAACAATTTTATTTGTCATATGTTTTCCTCAATTACATCAATAATTATGTGCCATTCTGGAAAATTTGCAGGGATTTGTTTCAATAGTTAAATTTGCAACGATAAGGAAAGGATTGAATATGTTAAATAAATTCATCGTGGCTTTGCTTTTACCGATAATGATTAGTGCGTCGAGTAATGCCCATGACTTAGTCGATATAGTCAAGCAGGTTAAACCATCAGTGGTTGGTATCGGCGTGTTTTCACCATTGGCTCAGCCTAGAAATACACTAAAAGGCTCCGGTTTTGCGATAGCTAACGGCTTATATATTGTGACCAATCATCATGTCGTATCTGCGGAGCTAGATGAGGATCGGATGCAGGAGCTTGTGGTTTTTGTAGGCAGTGGAAAAACAGCAAAAGCCCGCAAAGCAAAGCTGATAGGCTCATCGGCTTATCATGATCTTGCAATTCTAAAAATTGAAGGTGCGCCATTACCGACAATGCAATTGGGTTCAAATGAATATGTAGCTGAAGGAAGTCTTATAGGTTTTACAGGCTTCCCTATTGGTGCGGTTTTAGGACTTTATCCGGTAACACATCGTGGTATAATCGCAAGTGTCACCCCTGTGGTGATTCCGGTGACCGATACTCGTCAAATGACCTTAACCATGTTAAAACGCATCCGAGATCCTTATATGGTGTACCAGCTTGACGCGACAGCCTACCCAGGTAATAGTGGTAGTGCTATGTACAGTGTGTCAACAGGTGAGGTGATCGGCATTATCAACAAGGTGTTTGTCCAAGGCAGTAAAGAGGCTGCTATTTCAACTCCGAGTGGTATTACTTATGCTATTCCTGTGACTCACTTGAGAGCGCTTCTAAAGAAATTAAAAGTAGAGATTTAGGACTTTATTTGCCTGTTGCTAATCTGCTTTTTTGGCAATTCTCTGTTCGATATTTGAAGCATGATAAAGCGAAGACAGTTTAACCAACTCTATATTGTGCTTTGCCAATGTTGGCAGCAAGGTATTTAGTATCTCAATCGTCTCAGGGTGAGGGTGAGCAATGCCAATCGCTTTTTGGTTTAGTCTTGCTTTATCAAGTAACTGATTAAATTGTCCAGTGATATACTCAACTGTTAACTGGTTATCCAAAAAAACATGACGTCTCATCACAGGGACACCAAATTCTCTGGCTACACTTTGTCCTTTGGATTGAGCACTAGTGACGCTATCTAAGAACAGCAAATTGTGATCCTTGAGGTAGCCCATTGTCCATGCCATTGGATCATACAGTGTAGTTAAATGACTGCCCATGTGATTGTTAATGCCAACAGCAAATGGTATTTCTTCAAAAGAGGCCCCCAAGGTAGCTCTTATTTTGGACTCATTCATGTCGCTGGTAATGGCACCGGGCCCAAGCTTTTTACCAATCGTGGACTCCATTGGGATATGAAGCAACACTTCTTTATTTTGTCTGTGAGCAGCCTCGGCTAAACTTTGACCGAACGGGGTGTGAGGTAGAAAGGACAACGTCACTGGCTCAGGCAATGTTAATGCGTGCTTGTCCGAGATGCGGTAACCAATGTCGTCGATAACAATGGCAATTTGAACTGGTTTTGCGAACGAGTGAAATGCAAAGCTAAATGTCAGAATAAGAATAAAGATGCGCACAATTATGTTAAATATCTGCTGTTGTGTGTATTTTGTTAGGCTACCAGCTTCGCTTGGCAAACCGAAGAAATATATTATTAATTGGTACTATTTACACCAAGCTTTCGGGTTAACTGCCTTACCGCGGTACCGGACTTCAAAATAAAGGCCTGATTGACTTTGACCACCACTTTGCCCAGCCAAGGCTATAGGCTCACCCGCTTTTACTTTATCGCCAACGTTTTTAAGTAAGGCTTGGTTATGACCATAAAGACTCATGTATCCTTTGCCATGATCAACAACGGTAACTAAGCCATAGCCTTTTAGCCAGTCGGCAAATAATACTTTACCATCATGAATAGTATTAACGGCTCGCCCAACCGGTGCTGAAATCAACACACCTTTCCATTTTAAGTATCCTTGTTTTCTTGAACCAAAGCTGTGTCGTAGTCTGCCTTTTATCGGCCATTTCAACTTGCCTCTTAGCTTAGACAGACCATCCAGATTAATGGTTTTCTGGCTCAGCGAGGCAAGTTGGCTCAAGGCTTGTTTAAGGCTCGCTTCCTCTTCTTTGAGTTTAGCGAGTTGTTGTTGAGTGCTGAGCAATTCTTTCTGAAGGGATTGTAGTGTCTTTGTTCGACGTTTCTTGTTTTGCTCAAGCGCAGCTTTTTGTTCTTGCTGTTTGGTTTGTAGTGAAGTGAGTTTCTGCACTTGTTGCTCATGGGCAACAGCAATATCGTCGAGTTTGGTTAACGTTTCTTGGAATTTGTCTATTTCGACTAAGCGAGCATTATTTAAGTATTGGTAGTAGGTTATGTTTTTTTGTACGTCAGAAGTTTCTTCTTGATTTAACAGCATCTTCATATAATCGTGCTGGCCCGAAATATAAGAAGAGCGCAACTGGATTGCTAATACTTTTTCTTGTTTAGCTTTAGCAAGATTAAGGATTCTTTGCTGTTTAACTAATTTAGCTAGCTTTACTTGAGTTTGCTTGCGCACCTTATTGGTACTGTTAATTGCTTTTGCAACCTTAGCAATTGCATAATCATCACGCTTTAACTGCTTGTTCAATGCTTCTCTTTTCTTGTTTACTTTGACAATTTCAGATTTTTGTTGAGCAATTTGTTTCTTGACCGTATCGAGCTGCTTTGTTTGCTCTTGAGCCAGTACAGGTAAAGAAAAGCACAATAAACCACAAAGGGTTAATGTGCTTAACGTGATGATTTGTCTATAAAATATCATTATTTTTTTTATTTTTAATTATTTAAGCTCCATTAATACAGAGCCGGTCATTTCTTTGGGTTGTTCCAACCCCATTAAGTGCAACAACGTTGGTGCAATATCACTTAAGGTACCAGACTTAGTAGGTGTTGCGCTACGACCAAAATAAATTAACGGTACTGGCTCACAGGTATGTGCAGTATGAGCTTGCCCTGAATTAGGGTCTACCATTTGTTCTGCATTACCATGATCGGCGGTTATTAAGCATTCTCCACCCGTTGCATCGAGTGCTGCGATAACGCGTGAAACAGAGTGGTCAACGGCTTCACAAGCTTTTACGGCAGCATCAAAGCTACCGGTATGCCCAACCATATCGCCATTAGGGTAATTGCACACGATAAAATCATGTTCGCCACTTTCAATCGCACTGACGAGTCTATCTGTGAGTAATGTGGAATTCATCTCTGGTTGCAGATCATAAGTAGCTACTTTGGGGGAGGGTATAAGTACGCGATCTTCACCGCGAAATTCGTTTTCTCGACCGCCACTGAAGAAGAAGGTAACGTGGGCGTATTTTTCTGTTTCAGATATACGCAATTGTGTTTTCTGATGCTTTTCTAGCCATTCACCTAATACGTTATTCAGCGTAGCAGGAGGAAAGGCACTTGGCGCTTCAATATCTGCTGCATATTCGGTAAGCATAACAAAATTGGAAATAGCGGGAATAGATTGACGGTTAAAGCCGTCAAAGTTCTGTTCGGTAAAACAACGGGAAAACTGACGGGCACGGTCAGCGCGAAAGTTCATGAAAATCATGGCATCACCATCGTTCACTTTGATGGTTTCTCCTTGCGCATTAACAATGGCACTGGCTTGTACAAACTCGTCATTCTCGTCTCGCTCATATGCGGCGTCTAAGGCGGAAGTAGCGTCGTTAAATTCAAATGCTGCTGTACCACTAACCATCAAATTGTAAGCTGTTTCAACGCGATCCCAGCGCTGATCTCGATCCATTGCAAAATATCGGCCGATAATAGAAGCCACTTGACCACAGCCAATTTCAGCAAACTTGTTTTGCGCTTTTTGAAGAGAGGCATGTGCACTTCGTGGTGGTGTATCACGACCGTCTAGAAAGGCATGAAGGTATATTTTTGTCGCGCCCCGAGTTTTGGCAAGATCCATCATGGCAAAAATGTGATCTTCGTGGCTGTGTACGCCGCCCGGAGACAGAAGCCCGAATATATGCACGGCTTTATCATGTGCAACGGCACCGTCAATAGCGCCTGTTAATGTCGCATTTTGATTGAACTCACCGTCTTCAATCGCTTTAGTGATACGGGTGAAGTCTTGATAGACCACCCGGCCTGCGCCTAAATTAACGTGGCCTACTTCGGAATTTCCCATCTGTCCGTCCGGCAAACCAACCGCCATACCTGAAGTATTAATCAGCATATTTGGATATTCAGCCTTGAGTTTGTCGAGGGTTGGTGTATTGGCATGAAAAATAGCATTCGAGTCTTTATTTTCACTGTATCCCCACCCATCTAATATGATAAGAACCATCGACTTCTTGTTTGGCATCTGTGTATCCTGTTTGTAGTTGATCTGAAAGCTGACAATATTTTACAGATTTGGTCAACTTATTCACTAACTCCATGGTTATTTCTTAGATTATTCAGTTTGGGTTTAGCGCATTAATCTGTATACTGGGCGCGTTTTATTCAACAATTAAAAGAATGGTAAATTTTTATGGAACAATTGATGGTATTGGCTAGTAACCATCCGTTACTTAGCTTAGCGTGGGTCGGAATTTTCGTTGCGCTGATTGTTGTCACAATCCTAATCAAAATGTCACCGATTAAGCAGCTTAGTCCTCAAGAATTAACATTCTTGGTTAACCGAGAAGAAGGTGTGGTTGTTGATATTCGTGCGGCAAAAGAGTTTAAAAGTAGCCATATTTTAGAAGCGGTTAATTTTTCAATGGAAAAAGCCAATAAAAATGACTTTACTAGCCTTGAAAAATATAAAGATAAACCCATCATTGTGGTATGTGCAGCAGGAATGACCGCGTCGAAAGTGGCTAACCAGTTGTTAAAGGCCGGATTTGCAAATACAAATTTGCTTAAAGGCGGGATGAATGCATGGGTAGGCGCAGGCTTACCGGTTGCTAAGAAATAAAGAGATTGTTTTGACAGCTAAAGTAGATATTTACACCAAAATGACTTGCCCTTATTGCATGCACGCTAAAGCGTTACTTGCTAAAAAACAAGTTGAATTCAATGAAATAAAGATCGACATGAATGCTGAACTTAGAGCTGAAATGATTGAACGCGCACAAGGTGGCTTCACGGTCCCGCAAATTTTCATAGATGATGTACATGTGGGTGGTTGTGATGATATCTACGCCTTGGAATCACAGGGTAAGCTAAACACCTTATTAAATATACAGTAAACACTGTAATCGAAATTATATAACAGGAAATATTCACATGGCTGATGAAGTACAAGCAGGCGGCGAGAACGCACAAGAACCACAATTTGCAATTCAACGTATTTACACGAAAGATGTGTCGTTTGAAACTCCTAATTCTCCTGCTATCTTTCAAAAAGAATGGCAACCAGAAATCAAGCTTGACATTGATACGCGTTCAAACAGACTAGCGAACGATACTTATGAAGTCATTCTATCAGTAACAGTAACAGCTTTGGTTGAAGAGCAAACAGCATTTTTAGCAGAAGTTCAACAGGCGGGTATTTTCACTATCGGTAATATGCCTGAAGGTCAAATTGCTCACATGATTGGTGCATTCTGTCCAAATACTTTGTTCCCATATGCTCGTGAAACCATTTCTGGCTTAGTTAATCACGGTTCATTCCCACAGCTTAACCTTGCACCAGTAAATTTTGATGCTTTGTTCACTAGCTACCTTCAGCAGCGTCAAGCACAAGAAGAAGCTGCAGCGGCTAGTTCAGAAAAACACTAAACTTTATGTCGCAACAACGCGCTAAGATTACAGTAATAGGGGCAGGGTCGTATGGCTCTGCCCTTGCTATTTGTTTTGCTCGAAACGGTCATCAGACGATGCTTTGGGGACGAAACCCTGAGCATGTACAAGAAATGGCTTCAACACGCAGCAATGAAAGGTACCTACCGGGCAGTAAGTTTCCTGAAAGTTTACACTTAGAATCCGACTTGTCCTCAGCATTAGATGCAAGCGACATCATTTTGATCGTTGTTCCTAGCCATGTTTTTGGCGACATGTTAAGCCAGATAAAACCCCATTTGCGTCAAAATTCGAAAGTTGCTTGGGCAACCAAGGGATTAGATCCAAACTCTGGTCAAATACTGCAAGAAGTGGCCAAGGAGATTCTAGGTGAACAGATATCTTTAGCTGTGTTATCTGGCCCTACTTTTGCTAAAGAGATGGCAGCAGGCTTGCCGACGGCAATTTCTATGTCGTCAACAGATGATGATTTTGTTAATGAGCTTTCAGCGCTGTTACATTGTGACAAGACCTTCCGAGTGTATCGTAATAGTGACTTTATTGGCATTCAACTCGGTGGCGCCGTTAAAAACGCTATCGCTATTGGCGCGGGCATGGCCGATGGTATTGGCTTTGGGGCGAACGCTAGAACCGCATTGATTACCCGAGGTTTAGCTGAAATGACGCGATTAGGCGTTGCATTGAAAGCAGATCCCGCCACGTTTATGGGTATGGCGGGCTTAGGCGATTTAGTGTTGACCTGCACTGATAATCAATCCCGTAACCGACGCTTCGGTTTGGCATTGGGGAAAGGTGATTCAGTAGAGCATGCCATGAGTGAAATTGGTCAAGTGGTCGAAGGTTATCGTAATACCAAAGAAGTACACATGCTTGCGCAGCGTTTGGGTGTTGAAATGCCGATCGTTGAACAGGTTTATCAAGTGTTGTATTGCGGTAAAGCCGCTAAGTTAGCGGCATATGATTTACTGGCACGTACACCTAAGTCTGAATAGCTGTATACTGTAGCATCAATAAACACGGCGTTTTTCTAAAGTTAAACGCCGTGTTCAAATCCCATTTGTCGCCATGCTTCAAAAATAATTACTGCGGCTGAGTTAGATAAATTCATACTGCGACTGTCTTGAACCATAGGTATTCTAATCTTGTCCTGATCAGGTATTTGTTGACGCACTTCTTCTGGCAACCCTTTTGTTTCAGAGCCAAATAACAGGTAGTCACCTGACTGAAATTCAACGTGATGATGAAAATTGCTAGATTTTGTGGTTACCGCCAAAATACGTTTAGGCTGTTCACTCTCTTTAAACGCACTGAAATTCTTGTGTCGTTTTAAGTTGGCAAATTCGTGATAGTCTAACCCTGCACGTCTTAAGCGCTTGTCTTCAATGGAAAAGCCTAGCGGCTCAATCAGGTGTAGTCGAAAGCCCGTGTTGGCACAAAGCCTAATTATATTACCTGTGTTTGGTGGAATTTCAGGTTGAAACAGTACAATATCAAGCATATAGCAATTCATTAATCTAATTTTATTCAATTATACTCTTTAATGTTGATCCGAGAAAACTAATTGCCAATTAAAGGTGGTTATAATTTCCAATTAAATATCGTGTAGTAGGAAGAAGATGAGCACAAAATCAAATGGATATGAGTATTGGGTAAAGTTTGCGGCAAGAACCTCTGTCACTGTCGCCGTGTTGCTACTGATCATGAAAATTTTTGCTTGGTTTGATTCAGAAGCCAGCGTCATGCTGGCAACGGCAACCGACTCGCTGCTGGATTTATTTGCTTCGTTAATGAACCTGTTTATTTTAAAAATTGCACTATCGCCGCCTGATCAAGATCATCGTTTTGGTCATGGCAAAGCAGAAAGCTTAGGTAGTTTGTTCCAAGCAGCCTTCATTACTGGCTCCGCTATTTTGCTGATGTTAAATGGAGCAGACCGGCTCATAAACCCGGTCAAACTGACGCAGACCAGCTTAGCCATTAATGTCACCATAGCGACTGTTGTGCTGACGTTGCTGTTAGTATTATTTCAGCAATATGTCGTGAAACGTACTGGTTCATTAGCTATTAGCGCCGATATGTTGCACTACAAATCAGACTTACTACTGAATGTGGCGGTTTTAGTTGCGCTCGTGCTTAGTCAAAAGTTGTGGCCATTGGCTGATGGTTTGTTTACCTTGATCATTGGTGGCTATTTACTAATAAGCGCAATCTCTATTGCCAAGCAGAGCTTCACGCAGTTGATGGATCAGGAGTTAGATGAGGAGGACATTAGAAAAATAAAAGATATTGTTTTTGCTCATCCACAAGCTATTGGCATACATGATCTCAAAACACGCCAGTCTGGTCCTATGACGTTTATCCAATTCCATCTGGAATTAGACGGTGAGCTGACTTTGCTAGTAGCGCATAATATTGGTGAGAGTATAGAGCAGGAAATCGCGGCACTGTACACGTCTTGTGAAGTACTCATACATCATGACCCTAGTTCTGTTGTTAAAAATCGAACGTTAGAACTTGAGTAATCATGAGAGAATCAATAGCTATTGTTGTGTTGTTTAAACCACTTTAAAACTGCAGACATCGCTTGATCTCGATATTGATCTTGTTCAAAAAATAGCTCATGTAACGCGCCCGGAATAACCGTTGGTGTACCATGGGGACATGACTCAGGCATAGCAGCATGCAATGCCTGACAAAACTCATTTTGTGCATCATTGTCGACAACTGTGTCGTTGCCCGCTTGAAGCACTAAAGTTGGTATTTTAAGCTTTTCAATCTCGTTAAAAATATTCACATTGGCCTCTATGGCTTGCGCGAGCCAGTGAAAGGTAACGCCGCCTAGTTGCAATGACGGTGTTTGCGTATAAAGCTCTGAAAACACCTGATATCGGTTAGCTGACTGACTGAGTTTGTTGTCCTCAAAAGCAGTGGTAGTGTGATCGCTCTGGCCTAAAAAATACCATGGTTGATCAGAGAATAAGCTATTTAATTTGTCACCCGCCTTGATCAGAAAACTTGCCAGCCACGATGGTATACCCCCGCCATTGATTGCTATCATTGGCGAAGCCAGTACAGATGCTTGTATTTTTGATTCATGTTGCTGCATGTAACGTGTCGCAATCGCGCCGCCCATTGAATGAGCCAACAAATAGATCTTGTCACAGCGAGGTTCAATAATCGTATTAATAAACTTCGCTAAATCTGTACTGTAGTCGTCGAATGTTTTCACATAACCTTTATGAGGGTTTTTGGTGAGTCGCTCGGATATGCCTTGACCACGGTGGTCGATTATATGTACGTCATATCCTTGTTCAAACAATTCATGGCTTAATTCTTTGTACTTTAAATAGCCCTCTGATCGGCCTGGCACCACTACAATACAGCGCTGATGATTGGCATCTGAAAAGCTTGCATAGTTTACACGCGTATCATCTACTCCTTGAAATGAGTCAAAGTGACCTGTGAACCAGAAGTCGCTGATTGATGTCTCTACGCGTATTTTAAGATCAAGCTCTGAACTGTATGACTGTGCAAGAGACATAAATGAGATTCCTAATAGAGGTAGCAACGCGAGTAAATGCTTGATAATCGGTTTTGATTTGATCATGCGAATCAACATCCTAGTTGTATTAATTGCTTTTATTTTTATTGAGGTAATTCTACGGTAATTTGTAAGCCGCCGTCATGTTTATTTTTTGCACTGATTTTTCCTTGGTGAAGCATGACCGCCTGCTTGGCTATTGCTAGCCCTAAACCAGTGCCGCCAGAGCTACGATCTCTTGCTTCTGCAACGCGGTAAAAAGGATCGAATAATTGCGCCAAAGCGGCTTCAGGTACGCCCATACCGTTGTCACTGATAATCACTTTAACTAAGCCATTTACTTGGGAAATATCGATGTCTACGGTAGAACCATTTGGCGTGTATTTGACGGCATTATTAATCACATTCCCAATAGCGCTCGCAATTAGTTGGCTATCAACATTAAGCATAATGTCTAGCGGACAATGGTAAGCTATTGTGACCTCTTTCTCATTGGCAACAAAGGTAGCATCATCGACCAAGACAGAGATCAATTGAGTTATATTGCAGGGCTCAGTGTGAGCACTTTGTAATGTGTTTTCTAGACGAGACAAGGCAAGTACATCACCAATCATGCTATCCAATCGAGTGACTTCCAGTTCACAGCGAGCCAGATAGCTTGCACGTGCATCAGAATTATTTTCGTTATTTTGAATTAACCCTAATGCCATTTGCAGCCTTGTCAGTGGCGAACGTAATTCGTGAGATACGTCTCCTAATAAGCGCTGTTGAGCGGTCATACTTTGCTCTATTTTATCTGCCATAACATTGAAACTTTTGGCTAGGTGCCCTAACTCATCATTACGTTCTTCTTCTTTTTGTAGGCGAACACTAAAGTCTCCTTCTCCTAAGGTATGAGCGACTTTCGCAATATTTGACATGGGACGTGAAAGTGATCGTGCAAGTAGCCAGCAAAATATCATGCTGATGACCAGCGGAATGGCTACTTTTTGCCAAATTGGTAAATGGCGAAATGCCAAGGACAAGTGCTTCGGAGTTTTACTGTGCTGCGAAAAGTAGAGTTGTACAGAGGTTTCACTGATGGAAGTTTCAAGTGGCCCAACAATTTTGAAATGTGGAAACTGCCAGGTGTTTTGCTCTGTCAATTCGTTGGTCTGGATAAAGTGCTGAATTTCAACATTGGGCTTATTTCTTGTTGACCAAAGTTGGTTAGAGTTTAAATCCTTAATCCACAATTCGCGTTTAAAGGAATGCCTTTTTCGTTTTTGCAGTGTTTCAACTAAATCTTCTATTGAATTTGGCTCTATACGCTGGAGCATATTCGCCAGTGCATTCAATTGCCGCAGATCATGATCGTGAATCGGCATGGTGATCATTTCTTCACTGAGCTGTATTAATATAAATCGGGTGATTACAATTGAACTGATAGTGATCAGCCAAAACCATAAAAACAACTTAACTTTTATTGAGGCAATAACGGGCAATATTTTCTCGAACACTAGCTGTCTCCAGTGAGGAACAAGTAGCCTGAACCACGTATCGTCTTGATTTTGTCTTGCTCATCAAACTGGGAAATTTTTCGTCTGATATTACTTACATGCATGTCTATGCTGCGGTCAAAAGGACTGAGTTTACGGCCTAACACTTGTTCGGATAAAGCGTCTTTACTGACGATAGTGCCATGCTGCTCCATCAAACAATGCAGCATTTCATATTCGGTACCCGTCAATTCAACCGGTTGTTCATGGCAAAAAACTTCGCGTTTTCCGTGGTCTAATACGACACCGTTAACGGCCAATTTTTGCTGTGGAGCTTTTTGTTGAGTGACGATTTCTATACGGCGAAAAATAGCTTTTATACGAGCCAATAATTCCCGGTGATGAAACGGCTTTGCTAAATAATCATCGGCGCCTAATTCAAGCCCTAATATTCTATCGGCGTCGTCACCTTTGGCGGTCAACATCAAAATAGGTGTTTTATGTGAACCTCCAAGTGCTTTTAACACTTCAAAGCCAGATAGATTTGGCATCATCACGTCGAGTAATATTAGATCAAGGCCGTCATCATAAGATTTAGTTAATCCAGTCAAGCCGTCATGACAGCACTCAACAGCATAGCCTTCTTGCCCCAAATAGTCAGACAGCAATTGGGCGAGCTCGATATCATCGTCAATTAATAGTATGCGCTTTGTGCTCATGAGAATTTTCCTTTCACAACCTAGGGTTGATAATATAAATGAATTACATGCCAGTCAGATATATCTTTACACACATTTACACACCCTTTGCGTTTCTTTGCGTTGACCTATCTATACTTTGTTTCAATAAATCAAAACTAATTAAACACACTTATTTAAGGAAACAACATGACGTTTAAAAATACCATAAATAGTCAAAAAATAATTCTTTCTGCACTGCTTTGTGCAGTAATTAACACGCCTACAACCGTATTGGCGGAAGAGATATCTCCGTCAATTGAACCTTCCTCTTTTCATCAAAAACATCACAGAATGGACCGAAAAGTATTCAAAAAAATGGTGAAGTATTTGAAGCTTAATGAAGATCAAGTGACGCAAATCAAAATTATTCGTGAACAGGCAAAAGTCGATGGTGCAGCGATAAAATTAAATATTAAGCCTTTTTTTGAGTCAGCAGCATCTCTGAAAAACAACACAATTTTCGATGAACAAACGTTTAATGAAATGTATGCGCAATATCAAGATGAATTCGCCTCAATGGCATTGCATAAAGCCAAAGTTAAACATGCAATATATCATGTATTAACTCCTGAACAGCAGGCCAAATGGGACGATTTTAAAGCGAAAAGACAGGAAAAAAGAAAAGGAAAATTCTAAGACAAATTAAATGAAAATATTTTGGACATTTGACTTTCTACTGGCTGCCCATCCATTTGAGCCGGTAGAAAAGTCCATTTATTCATCGCAGAAATAATGGCACTTTTAAAGTAGCTGATTTTATTTTGGTGTTTAAATTCAATATTACGAATGCGTCCGTCTTTACCGATGGTAAAATTAACCAACACATCTAATTCAATCCCTTTACGTTTCGCTATTGATGGGTAACGTGGCTCGGAAGCACTGATCAATTCAGCGCTATATTTAACGGGCAAATTAACCGGTGACTTTTGCGTTTTATTCAGCCTAATTTCAAAGGGTTTAGTTAAAAGTTCATTGTTATCAGATGCGGTAAAACTGATTGAACTATCCGTTTCTTTTTCAAAAATAGTGTCTTTCTTGGTGGCTTTTAGTGCAATGTTTGCTTTAGGTTCATCTAACCCAGCCGCTAGTTCAGCTATATCATGAGCGTAAGGGTTATCTGTTTTGGCGCTATTCTCTACGGCAAAGTTTGTTTCAAAACTTGTATCAGAAGCTGTCGCTTTCGTAAGATCTTTCGACACTGTTGATGTAAAAGATTGTTGGTCTGCGGTTTTAACATTGAGCTTTTGTGCTACAACCGATTGTTGGGGCGCGAGTTCAAGAGGAATCTTCTGTTCACTACCCTCAGCGGTATTGATTGTCTGTACTACTTCACTTAATTGCTCTTGACGTTTCTCAAATATCGTAGCGGTTTCAAGTTTAACCAATTTAGGCACATGAACATCAGCTTTGGTTTGTAAAAAACTATTTGGTGATACGACGATTTTCTGTTCATTGTATTGCTTAGCAATTAATTGTTTCGCTATGGTTGTTTCGACTAATGGTTCAGGTTTATGTGAGGATTCTTCATTGAATGCTGACTTAGCCGCTTTGTTGTAAAAATTAAATAAACTTAGCTCACCTACGGCCACATTAAGCTGGGGAATTGACAAAAATTGCTTACTCATCATAAGCACTAGTGATAAACCTAATATAGCGCCGGCAAACCAACGTCCAGCATCATTATTATTGCTGCACTGATGATCAACTAAACGAATAACTCGCTGTTTTAAGTCGCCTCCTGATGCGGCCATGGCCATGGTTGGGATAGTGGCATGACGATGCTTTTTACATAATGAGGCAGTGTCAGCAAGTGTATGTGCATAGGCAACTGCATTGCCACAGTGTGCAACGGCTATATCATCACTGCAGTACTCGCGTTCTTGTCGCATTTGCTTAGATACCCACATCACCGCTGGATGAAAGAACAGCAAAATTTCGACTAAAGTTTGCAAGAAATTAACAATGTAATCGTGACGACGGATATGTGCCAATTCGTGCAGTAGCAACATTTCTAACTGAGTAGGGGATAACCCGCCCAGCATATTCGCTGGCAATAAAACGACTGGTTTCAACCAGCCTATAGCCATTGGAATATCAACCTTTAACGACACGATTAATTTTGGTGATTGCTTTAATTCCAACTGTTTAACTAAAGAAGAAAATTTTGCTTGAAGCTCTTTACTGGCTGGTATTGATTGTTGATATGGCAATCGAGTAACTGAATGCAGCTCTAACAATAGCTTAAGAGTGAGGCAAGCAACACAGACAAACCAAGTAATTGATACATAGGGTAAATATGGGGTTAACTTTGTGTACCAAGTTAAATTCACGCCGGAGGATACACCTTCACTTAACAGCGCAGTAGGCGTTATGGCATAGGCGGAGTTAATTGAATTGGAATCCAAAGAATATAATTGGTAGCACCAAAAAAAAGTAATGAGAGGGACAACTAAATTGGCACTCATTGCAAGACAAGACAAGCTATACCGAATCAACGACTTTTGCTTAGATACAATGACAAGCATTAATTTTAAAACACCAGCGATCAATACACCTTGCCACATGAAGTGGAATAAAGTGAGTGCTAAGGCGCTTAAAATTGGATTACTTGTTAAGTGTTCCAGCATTTGTATTGCTATACCTTTTTACTTTTCTAAACTGTTCAATAATTGACGAATATCATCAATGTCTTTTTGACTAGTAGTGTCATCGATTGCGCGCATCACTAGTTTAGACGTTGACCCACCAAATGCTTTACTGATGAGATCTTTAATCAATGAAGACTGAGTTTGCATTTCGCTGTTTGCTGCCGCATATACATGAGCGCGGTTGCTTTCATCGCGAATGACCAATGATTTTTCATGCATGATCTGCAATATCTTCAATACCGTAGTATAGCCCGTTCTTTGATTTTTACTGACAGTTTCATGTACTTGTCTGACAGTAGCAGGGCCAATTTGCCACAATATGTTGAGCAATGTTAATTCGGCTTCCGTCGGCTTAACGCTTGAGTTGTCTCTAGCCATTTAATACTTCCTTTATACGTAAATACTTATTTTTATGGAGTTGTGAACATCCATTTTTCGATCAAATAAGCAAAAATTTAGTGTTACAAAAATGTCACATACGAACTTAATCGTATACTCTGGATATAAAATGAGCAAATGTTTTTGTATTCTATTTTCCAGTGTCACTTAAATTTGAGTGCTACGCAATCATTCTATGGTTAAATTGCTGATAAATAATTGCGGGTTTTGCGGGGATAATTCGTAAAAATTGCGTCAACACCTAATTCACGACATTTTTCAATATCTAAGGTGTGATCTACAGTATAAACCCATACTTGCATATCTAGCTGATGAACACGTTTTACAAAACTGTGATTAAGACAATCAATTGAAGGGTTGATAGCTACGAGCGAAAGCTCGTCGGTCAAGCTTTTAACATTAAGAGGATTGCAAGCGATGAGTGCTGCTTTACTTACTTCAGGAATTATTTCTTCACAGTGCTTTAGTAAGGAATGATTGAAAGAAGAAATGATAAATTGCTGATTTGAAAAGCCTGAGTTATTAACCGCTTGGCCGATAACTTTCCTTATGTGTTCAAGGAGCGAGGTTATTTCTACTTCATTATCACTCATACATTTGAGTTCAATGTTCACCAAACATCTTCCGGCAATACAGGTTAGCGCTTGTTTAAGAGTAACAACTGACTGTTTTTCAGGCAGCGAGAGTTTTTTGATTTGTTCGCTGGAGAGCTCGCTATAGTGCTTTACTTCACCATGATTTGTATTCACGTAACGATCATGAATCAGCAACAGCTCGCCGCTTGGGTGATGCTGAACGTCGAGCTCGACGCCATCAGCACCTTGTTCAATAGCTTGTTCAAACGCAAGTAGGGTATTTTCAGGATATTCACCACTCGCGCCGCGATGTGCAATGATCAACATACGATAAACTTAAGCTTTGATATCCGCATAATGTTTACCTAGGCGCGTAACTGTTTCCGGTCCAGCTGTTTCATTAAACTCAACCATATTTTTCGCAAACGTAGTTACTACCGTTGAGCCTAGTTTAAATCGGCCCATTTCGTCACCTTTTTGCAAGGTAATGGCATCAATACCCGATGCAGGGTAATGCCAGCGGAAAACATCTTTACCGGCAGGTGGAGTGATAGTACCTGCCCAAACTGTTTCGATGCTTGCCACTATTGTCGCTCCTACAAGTACCATTGCCATTGGGCCGTTAGCCGTATCAAATATAGTCACTACTCTTTCATTACGGGCGAATAAATTAGGCACATTGTTTGCCGTCAACGGGTTAACAGAAAACAAATCGCCAGGAACATAGATCATTTCACGCAACGTGCCGGTTATAGGCATATGAATACGATGATAATCTTTAGGGGCTAGGTAAATGCAGGAAAACTTACCGTCTTCAAATGGCTTCGCAGTCTGCTCATCACCGCCGAGTAACGTGGTTAAACTGTAATCAAAACCTTTTGCTTGAATCAGCTTGCCTGCTTCGATATCACCTTGCTGGCTAATTTTTCCATCTACCGGATAACAAAGCGTCATCTCATTATTATTAATGGTGCGAGCCCCATCTTCTAATTCTCGAGTGAAAAAATCATTGAACGTATTGAAATCAGTGGCTTTCTTCAACTTCGCTTCATCCATGTTAATGTCATAAGCCTTGATAAACCAAGATATGGCTTGGGTGGTGAACCATCCAGCCTCTGCTGCGGCAAATTTACCTACTAAACGTGACAGGGCATGTTTAGGCATAATGTACTGTAAGGTAATTTTTAATTTATCAAGTAACACGAATTTTCCTTAAATCATTCAATAATAGGGTGTGAATTAATCTCTAAATCGAGACGTTAATGTATTTGTATCTAAACTATCGACAATGCGTTGAAAACTTGCCAGTCGTTCAGGGTGTATTTTTCCCTGCTCACTTGCTGCAATCAAAGCACAACCGGGATCTTTTTTATGCTTACAATCTCTGAATTTACAGGTTCCTAAAAAGTCTGAAAATTCGATAAACCCTTCAGCAACTTGTTCTGGAGATAAATGCCAGAGGCCAAATTCCCGAATTCCTGGGGAGTCAATTAAGTCTCCGCCTTCTTTAAAATGGTATAGTCTGGCAACTGTTGTTGTATGTTGTCCGAGCCCAGAGTTTTCTGATACTGATTTCGTTAATAAGCCAAGTTCAGGCATTAGCGAATTTACCAATGTTGACTTACCCACTCCTGACTGTCCAACAAAAATACTGATGTGATCTTTGAGTTGAGTGCGTAAATCCTCAATGCCATGCTCGCTCTCGCTGCTGGCAAATAATATTTGATAGCCAATATCTCGGTATATGTCTAATTGCTTGGCAATTTCTTGCTCTTGTGCACCATCAAGCAGATCAATTTTATTGAGCAAAATAGTGGGCTTAATACTGATTTGTTCACAGGCAATAATGTATCGGTCGATTATGTCTGCATTAAATGCGGGGAGTACAGAAGAAACAATAACAATTTGGCTTATATTTGCGGCAATGGGCTTTACGCCGTCATATACGTCAGGACGGCTTAATTCGGAAGCCCGTTCATGTACGGCTTCAATAACACCTGAAATACTGTGCTCAGTCTCCTTACCTTGTCGCCATAACACTTTATCACCACAGACGAGTGATTTGATAGAACGGCGCAAATTACAGCGGTGAATGTCACCAGACTGACTTTCAATGTCTGCATGTTGGCCGAATCGGCTGATCACCACACCTGTTTGAGGCTCGCCTAACTCTTCATCTTGCCAATTGACGGTATCGTTTTTGCGATTTAGCTTTTTGTCTTGATTAGCTTGTATGCGCCTTGTTTGACCTTTGGTCAGCTTTCTCTTTTTCGCCACGGGTAAAGTTTCGTTAATTTCGCCAATGGATAAACAATGGCTTTTCATCATGGTTAGTTCTCACGTATTATACTTAGTTATTAATCATTCACCTAATGCTTATCTTGGTAGGCATTTGCTTAAAGAGAAACGCATGAGTTGTAATGACAGTAATTTAATCTGGTTAGATCTCGAAATGACAGGCTTAGAACCTAAAGTCGATGTTATTTTAGAGATTGCTACGATAGTAACTGATAGTCAGTTAAACATTTTGGCCGAGGGTCCTGTGTTTGCGATTCACCAAACAGATCAGATACTCGATAATATGAGCGATTGGTGTATTGAACATCATGGAAAATCGGGTTTGACACAGCGTTGTCGCGACAGTAAAACGGATTTGGTAACGGCAACACAACAGACACTGCAATTTGTTGAGCAATTTGTCGCCAAAGGCAAGTCTCCCATGTGCGGCAACAGTATTGGCCAAGATCGCCGTTTTATTAATAAATATATGCCGGATTTTGAAGAGTACTTTCATTACCGTAATTTGGATGTCAGCACCATTAAAGAGCTAGCCAGACGCTGGAAACCAGAGGTGCTGGATAAAGTCGTCAAGACGGGAGCGCACTTAGCGTTAGATGACATTAGGGAGTCAATTGCAGAGCTCAAAGTCTATCAAGCGCACTTTTTTAATCTTTAAGAAAACATTCATCATAAGACTTCTATATTGTATCGGCCTTGCACATTTTCATATATGCAAGGCCGTATTTCCTATCATTCACTTCTAATTTGATTCACCTAAAACTTGTTATATGAGTGAGTACACTTGCGCCTCTCTGTGTGTTTTTACAAGCCTTTGCATGTCTATAACAATTAGATTATCCTTGAAGGTCAGACCAGTTTGTAGAACAATAAAATAACTAAAGATTATAAAAGAGATAACCTTATGGCCAATCGGTTTAGTAAAGCAGTAGCAAAAATTTATACTTTTCCTGTGTTTACGCAAAGTTTTTTGCTGACGAAACTATTCTGTACTATGGTGAAATATGCAAATACGTCAGGCGTCAAAATTATTGCAGTCAGTCAACGTCAGACGCACTTAACCCTCAAAAATAGAAAAAAAGTACAAAATCACATTGGTGGCGTTCACGCAATTGCGGCGAGTTTATTAGCTGAGTCTGCGACCGGCATCGTGTTTGGCATGAACGTACCAGACAGTCATATTCCATTATTAAAATCTATGACAGTAAATTACACGCGGAGAATGCAAGGAGACTTGAGTGCAGTGGCTACACTAACTGATGAACAAGTCACGCTAATTCAATCACAAGATAAAGGGGATGTGATAGTTTCGGTTAAGATCACGGATGAATCAGGGCTAGAGCCGATAGACTGCGAAATGCATTGGGCGTGGGTAAATAAGAAACGTTAATCCGTAGCCTTTGAATATCTAAATGAATCCATTACACTAGCAAGAAGCATTTGTTCGATTATTGTACATGCAATGATCGAGCAGTGAATTTGAAGGAATATTCAACCAAATAACAAGGAAGTGCCAATAATAAAGTTGGTCAATTGTAATGGATAATAGCAAGTTAACGCCTTTTTCTAGGCAAATTTTGTCACAAATATTACTCATCATTTTTGTGATGGTCTGTGTTGTGCTGTGCATAGGTTCGTTGTTTTTTCAACACCAAGTAAAGTTGGAAAGTCAGCTATCAGAGCAGCTTCCACAAACAAAAATAGCGCTAGAAACAGCAAATAAGAATGCACAATTTCTTTACGCACTTAATAACGTCGGACGTTATAAATTAGGTGATATGTTAAAAGAAAATCATCAAGTGATTATTGAAAACTTCTCGTTTTTATCCAACAGACAACAATTACAACATGCTGATTTATTAGAATTTGATCAGGCAATATTAGAACGTCTTGGTGAAAACAGTGAGAAAAATGAAACGTTCAGGCAACAAAGTGCTAATCAGGCACATATTATTTTGGCCTCGTTTGAGCGTGTGATGTTGCAAAAACGCCCAATAGAGGGAATGCAAACAACAGATGAAAAACTGCATTTCATGCATCGTATGCTGACACGTATATCTCATCAACTTAATAACCTAAATATACAAACGCCAATCGATGACTTTGAACTTTTCGCTGAAAATGTGCTACAAGTCTTCACGCTATATGATGATGTAAAAAGCCTCGGTCAATTTCAGAATATTTCATTGCAAATGAATGAATTACATCATCTGCTTATTGAAGAGCAACGCTTGCTGGCAAAATGGCGTGGTTATTTACGGTTATTTGCCCCATATCAATTAGCGGTTGAGCAAGCGTTGGCATCAATTCCACACAGCCCTACCGGCACTAAAGTGCTTCTAAAACATCAACCACTGGCAAAAATAAAGTTATTGAGCCAATTAGGCATTGATATTTCATACGAGCAGATACTTGCAGTTATATGGGGCGGGTTAATATTATCAGTGTCTGTGCTTTTATTTTTGTTTTTTCGACTATATCGAACGGTACAATTTCACCAAGTACATCTTAAAAATGTCGTTCAACACACGCTCGATGGTAGTGCGTTGAATGAGCTGGTTTTACAAACTCAAGACGCCGAAGAAATTGGTAGCCAAGTCAGTAGCGTAAGTCGCCCTGAACATGATGAAGAAGACTATAAAAACCTTGAACAAACGTTACGTAAACGCCTTGAACATATCATGCATTCTACGGACGTATCTGACTGGCGTTTGACGTCTGGCCAACTTGACAAAGAGTCTACTGAGACCATAAAAATGGTAACTCAGAGCAATCAAGATATTGCTCAGACATGGCGACGTAACTTTTCGTCATCTACGACAAAAAGTATTATCAAGTGCGCTCGCTTAGTGAAAGAAACAAAAAAAAGTGAATCTATAGAAGTAACTTTACTTTCAGGGCCGGCTGTTGTGTTGACTATTGCATTTGAGCAAGAACAGTGGCTCGGCACAATTGCGAATAATGAACTCAAAATTGCACAGCTTAATGAAATTGAATCATTGCGCAGCCAACAAGAAATTGTCAAAGCGCAGGCACACAAAAACTCGAATGAAAGTTATGAGAAACTGTCGCAAATGTTGGTGCAGGCAATGTTGCAAAATCAAAACATTGCATTGGTCTCAGGGATATCTATTCAATCATCTTATCGACCTTTGGCTAGGATGTATGAATGGATCAGACAGCAGCAGATTATCGCTCAATTGAACTACGGCGAAAAAAACAGAAACATGCAAGATGTTGTTTTGGGAGATGAAATTCATTGTGCTGCTTTTAATGCCTTTAATGAAGCTCAATTGCAGCAAAATAATCTTGTTTTACAGTGTGATGAAAATCTTGCCGAACAAGCAAAAATTGATGTCAGACTTTTCACGCGCCTGTTAACGAGTTTTTGCCGGACAGCATTGAAGGAGCAATACAAAAGCCAAATGCTACTAACGGTAACCGCCATTGATCAAAATGCAGGACAGCAACTGATCAAGTGTAGTGCCCATGTAACTACCTTAAAAACATTGATCGAATTACCCTCACACGCATGCCTGATTAATGACGGCGCGCTCAATGATAATAATAAAGAGGCCGAGACATACTTCTTAAGATTGTACCGCGCATTTTATGGTAAGAACTTAAACGCAGAGTTAACTGATCTTGGGTATAAAATTTCATTTGAAATACCCATTGCAACCTCACTTAAAGCTAAGACTAAATCGTTAGAATATTCAGCGAAAAATTATCATGCATTAGTACTGTGTCGGGATAAACAAAAACAAAGCGTTATTAAAAAATACTTGGCGCAAGTCATGTCCAAAGTTACGGGTTTGACAGAAATTGAGCTATTTTCAGAACAGTTTGGCGTGAGTTATCTGAACAGGCACAAACTCGATATTGTCGTCTTTGCCGAACACGAAAAAGAAAGCGTTGAAGATGTCATTGCTCATATCGATAGTTTGCCTAAAGCAAAAAGACCTAAGCTTATTGTATTACAAAACAGCAACAATGACTCTTTATCGCGAAACGGCCTTTATTCGCTGGTGGTAACGCCGCTTTGCCAAGAAAAATTACAGAGTGAATGCGAGCGTATTTTACGATCACCTGAAAATAGTAATCTATTAATTTGCAGTGAAAAATTAACGCCGTTTAAATATGAACCGAGTCAAGTCGAGGTATTGCTGGCGGTAAAGTCTCCTCAGCAACATCAAGGTTTATGGCTCATTTTGCAATGGTTAGGTTTTCATGTAAAGGTGGTTTGTCATGGTAAATCTATGGAAAAACATTGGCAATCTGGCCGCTATTTGGTGTTATTTAATGAGTTTACACATAGTCCGTTAATTGAGTTACTAACCGGTAAAACCATTGCACGGGGAGTGTTTAGTTTCTCTAACGAAGAAGTCATCGAGCTCGATGAAAAACAAGCAGAAATTGCGAAGCATTGGCACTTTGGCACCGTGCCTAAAATTACACAGATTAAAACGATAGTACAGTTATTGTCACCTTGGTTAAAACATCAAGTTCGTGTTCACAAAAATGATGTCGCGATGGAGCGATCTTTGGGCATGAAATCAGGCACTGATGGGCAGGCGCTACTGGATCCTAATATTTTTGATTCTAGCCTGCTTGATACCCTGTTGCCGGCTTTTGATTTAGATAAATATGCTAACAATCAAGGCTCGCCTGAACTCGCAGTGTATATGCTAGAAGACTACATTACCTCATTAGAGGAAGACATTCGTTTAATCGAAGTCACGTTAACCAAGCAGTTGTACAAACCTCTTGATTCGCTATTAAAACAGCTTAATTTGACCGCTAATATATTATCCGCCACCGGATTAATACAAGTTGCTCAGCAGCTTGAGCAATCGCTTGTTAACGAAGCGTACGATAAAATGGAACGTTTGCTTGTACAAGCCAAGTTAGAATTGTCTGCCATCAAGGCTTATGCTGAGGCGATCTAAGCATATAAACAAGTGAGGAAAAATGGAGGATTGTGTTAATAAAAATGAGGCAGGTATACCAGCTAGTCCTTGCGTTAGAAATTGCTGTTTAGATCCGCAGGATATCTGCCTTGGTTGTTTTCGCCACCTTGATGAAATTACCCAGTGGCAGTCTATGTCAGTGAAGAGAAAAAAAGACACATTACGTCTGTGCGCCTCGAGAAAACAGGCGCATGAGGAACACTACTCATAAGTTGACTGTTTCCTAGGCTTTAGGCGTCTCTTGGTAGACCCTTTTCAATCGATCGGATCAAGCGCTCATTCAGACGAATAATCTTATTGCTCTTATCCTGCTGCGCTTTTTCTAACTGATGTTGTAGGTGCGCCTGTTTGGTTTGCTGTTGTTTTAGTGCCCATTGCACGTGTTCTTTGATGATGGCGTCTTCAACGTCTTTTTTCTGTGTTAATGCGCTAAATATCGCCTCATGGTATGGGGCGTTACCCAATGCAACGGCAATGTTACGTTGCCAGCTTTGAAAACCAATTCTTCGAATGGGAGAGCCTTGGGTTCTATCAAGAAACTCCGTTTCCGTCCAATCGAACAACTCAAGTAGGTCGGTATTGTCGAGTGCTTGTCTGGGTTGAAAGTCATCTACAATTGAGAGTTTCGCAAATTTATTCCAAGGGCAAATTAATTGACAATCATCACAGCCATATATCCTGTTGCCAATGAGTGACCTAAATTCTTCAGGTATTGCACCTTGAAGTTCGATGGTTAAATAAGAAATGCACCTTCTTGCATCCACTACATACGGCTCAACAATAGCCTGAGTCGGGCAAATCTTAATGCACGATATGCAACTACCACACTTATTTTCAACACTTGTACTATCGAGGGTTAAGGGAATGTTGACTAATAATTCACCGATAAAAAACCATGAGCCTGCCTCTTCGTTGATCAGCAAACTGTGTTTTCCGACCCAGCCCAGTCCTGCTTTTTCGGCAAGGGGTCGCTCAAGTACTGGTGCAGAATCTACAAAAGGACGAAAGTTAAATTCTTCGCAATACTCGTGTATTTTTTTACCTAGTTGCTGCAGTCGCTTGCGCATCAACTTATGGTAATCGCGGCCCAATGCATAACGACTTACATAGGCCTTGGATTTGTTTTTTAGGGTTCGGGCAAACTTTGCATCAGTGGGTAAATAATCTAAGCGGACACTTATCGCCCGAACCGAACCTGGTTCTAGTTCGTGAGGGCGTGCTCGCATCATGCCATGTTTTTCCATGTAGTCCATATCACCGTGGTATTGATTATCTAACCACTTTTGCAAGTGTTGTTCATGAACCGATAGGTCAATATCACTGATACCCACTTGGGAAAATCCAAGTTCCTCGCCCCAAAGCTTGATTTTTTCAGCCAGATCTTGATAGTGGATAGTAGAATTCATTTATTCGTTATTGCTATGTCGTTAATACCTTTGCAGCAGAGTTTACCACAGCCTGTCTATAGTGCGACAGACGTACTCAGTCATGAGAAAGTGGTCGCTAAATCATTTGGCCTTTCATTATATCAACTGATGGAACGGGCCGGCCAAGCGACATTTGATTATTTGGCTAAACACTATGATAAGCACAATACGTTGTTGGTGCTATGTGGCAAAGGGAATAATGGCGGAGATGGTTTTGTTATTGCTCGTCTTGCAATTGAATATGGCTATCACGTGCAAACCATTAGTTTGGTAGAGGAAAAAGACATTAACGGAGATGCTAAACAGGCATTATCAGTGTTACACCAGGTTAGTCCAAGTGTCAGTCCTGTACTCTTTATCAGTAATCTCGCCGAAGTTAAATCGATCATCGATGCGTTTCAAGGCGAACTTATTGTTGATGCCATATTTGGTATCGGATTTAAGGGTACTTTGTCTGAAGAGTATAATGCAGTTATAAAAGCAGTAAATGAAAATCAAGCTGAGGTATTAAGTGTTGATGTACCATCGGGACTCAATGCAACGACTGGCAATGGTGATGGTATTATCGCTACGGCCACAGTGACTTTTATCGCCATCAAGCAAGGGTTGTTAACTGGTGTTGCTTCTCATTATGTTGGGCGGATTATCTACGCTGATTTAGAGGTTGCTACTGAATTTGTGTCAACATTGAAAAGCAAGATTATTGCACAGGGTCGCCAACATTTACCTTGCTTAGCCGCTAGAACTCAAGCGATGCATAAAGGCAATATTGGACTTGCGTTAACTGTTGGTGGTAATGAAAATATGCCTGGGGCAATAAGGCTTGCCAGTGAAGCCGCATTGAGAACCGGCGCAGCTTTAGTTGCCGTGTGCTGCCATAAAGATAATCATAACCTTATGTTAAATGGTAGACCGGAGCTAATGCTAGCGCCAGATACTCCAGCTGAACTAGCTCAATCACGATTTTTCGACAAAGCAGGCGTGATAGTGATTGGCCCCGGTCTAGGTAGTGAAGCATGGGCTGTCAATTTATTTGAACTAATGTGTGAGCACAAGAGCCCTCTTATCGTGGATGCTGATGCGCTAAGGATACTCAGTCGTAACCCACAAAAGCGAGATGACTGGGTATTAACACCACACCCAGGTGAAGCCGCGCATTTGTTAGGGACAGATACGAAGACAATCGAAAAAGACCGATTTTCTGCTGTTACTGAAATAACTCAACGTTACGGTGGCATATGCGTATTAAAAGGCGCGGGTAGTTTAATTTGTGACGGCGAACGGACTTGGATTAACCAAACTGGAAATTCAGGGATGGCTACGGGTGGCATGGGGGACGTATTATCAGGCATAATAGCAGCATTAATTTTACAGTCTCCATCAGTGATTGATGCGGTAAGGCTTGCGGTGAGTATTCACGGTCAAGCGGCGGATAGTGTTGCCAATAAATATGGTCAACGAGGTTTATTAGCCAGCGATTTATTCGAACCGTTGCGATGCTTAGTCAATCAGTATTAATAAATAGGAAATAACTAATAGTACCCATGGCCCAATTATCACTCATAGATGAAGCCGCTACTGTTGAATGTGGAAATCAGCTAGCACAAGCGGTAAAAAATAAAGTAAAGCAAGGGATTACTGTGTACCTAAACGGTGATTTAGGGGCAGGGAAAACCACTTTTACTCGTGGCTTTGTCAAAGGCATGGGTCATAAAGGTAATGTTAAAAGCCCAACATATACGCTAGTTGAACCCTATGAGTTAGAGGGGTGGCACGTCTATCACTTTGATTTATATCGACTGGCCGATCCAGAAGAGCTGGAATTTATGGGTATAAGAGATTACTTTAACTCACAAAGTTGTTGTTTTATTGAATGGCCAGAAAAAGGCTATGGACTATTGGCTAAACCTGATCTTACTATTAACATAGCGTATGATAACGAACAACGTTGTGTATCATTTGAAGTGAATTCCACTTTGGGAGAACAGGCATTGTCAGCACTAATGGAATACTATCGCAGTTAAAAGGCTTCAAGTTGCTTAAACGTATTAAAACTTATTGTTTATTATTACTCTTATTTTCGTCGGTTTTTTCCGGACAAGCTTTTGCTAAGGAAAAAATAAACGGTATTCGCGTTTGGCCAGCTCCTGAAAACACACGTGTTGTTTTTGATTTAACGAATAAACCTCAGTACAGCTATTTTAGTTTGTCGAGTCCTGAACGATTAGTTATTGATTTCAAAAACAGCAAAAATATTGTTGCGCTCAAGGATCTTGCGAAAAAAGATCCGCGCATAAACCGCATTCGTACCAGCAAGGCTAAAACTAAAGGCGGTTCACGCATCGTGCTTGAATTGGCTGACAAATATAAACTAACGGTATTTCCACTCGCACCTGCCGGCCAATATGGCAATCGACTAGTTGTTGATTTACACGACAACGCAAAGGTTATCCCAAAGGCAACGGTATCTGTACCGAAAAATAAAGCGCGCGATATTATCATAGGGATTGATGCGGGGCACGGCGGTGAAGACCCCGGCTCAGTAGGCCCTAAAGGGACCTATGAAAAGCGAGTGACCTTAGCCATCGCAAAGAAACTTCAAGCGCTGATCAATAATGAAAAAGGGCTAAAAGCGGAAATGATCCGCAAAGGGGATTATTATATTCCGGTTGGTAAACGCAGTGAAATAGCCCGTAGAAAACAAGTAGATTTTATGGTGTCTATTCACGCCGATGCGTTTTATACGCCCCAACCTCGAGGTGCTTCTGTCTGGGTGGTATCAAACAGACGAGTAGAATCTGAGCTGGCGAAATGGCTACGCAACCGAGAGAAAAATTCAGAGCTGTTAGGTGGAGGTGGCGGTGTTATTAAAAATACTTCAGATGAAAACTTAGCCATTACTCTGGCTGATATGAGCAAGGAACATACGCTAGAGGTGAGTATGTCGATGGCGTATAAAGTGCAAAATCAGCTGAAAAAAATCACAAAAATGCACAAGAAAACACCACAACATGGTAATTTTGGCGTATTAAAAGCGTCAGACTATCCGTCGATACTCGTTGAAACGGGATTTATTTCTAATCATCAAGAAGAACGAAATTTAACGTCGAGTGTACACCAAAATAAATTAGCGAAAGCTATCTTTAACGGTGTTAAATCTTACTTCTCCGATCGTCCACCTATGGACTCGTATTATGCAAAAGTTGTGACCAAAAAGCACCGCGTTTCAAAGGGTGAGTCGCTGTCTGTTTTAGCACAACGATATAAAGTATCTGTGAATAAAATAAAATCAGCTAACAATCTCACCAACAATACAGTGGTGATTGGACAAACGTTAAAAATTCCCAGAGCCGATTAACTTATGGCAATACAAATATTACCTGCACGCTTGGCTAACCAAATAGCAGCAGGCGAAGTGGTTGAACGCCCTGCTTCCGTGATTAAAGAATTGGTAGAGAACAGTCTGGATGCGGGCGCAACAAAAATACACATCGACATCGAAAAAGGCGGCGCCAAGAAAATTAAAATCGCTGACAACGGTTGCGGCATTGTAAAAGAAGAGTTGGGTCTAGCTTTAAGTCGGCATGCCACCAGCAAAATAACAAATTTATCGGATTTAGAGGCTATTGCCAGTTTAGGATTTCGCGGTGAAGCACTAGCCAGTATTAGCTCGGTGGCGAGGCTGACGCTGACATCAAAACCCGCAGAACAAGAAAATGCGTGGCAAGCCTTTGCTGAAGGCAGAGATATGGATGTCACGATAAAGCCTGCAGCACATCCCAATGGTACCACTATTGAAGTCAATGATCTGTTTTTCAACACACCCGCACGCAGAAAATTCCTTCGTACAGAAAAAACAGAATTTAATCATATTGATGAGGTGATCCGGCGAATCGCGTTAGCCCGTTTTGATGTTGGTTTTACCTTAACCCATAATGGTAAAACGATACGTCAATATCGTGAGGCTACAAGTAACGCGCAGTACGTAAAACGAGTAGCGTCGGTGTGTGGACAAAAATTTGTCGACAGCAGCATAGAAATTAAATGCCGACACGATAATTTGCATTTGTGGGGATGGATAGCCAAACCAAGCTACACTAGGCCAAACAATGACTTGTGCTATAGCTATGTCAATGGTCGAATGATGCGTGACAAGCTCATCAATCACGGCATACGTCAGGCGTATGCCGATCTCATTTCAGGCGACGGGTACCCTGCTTTTGTACTGTTTCTAGAATTAGATCACAAAGAAGTGGATGTAAATGTGCACCCAGCAAAGCATGAAGTACGTTTTCATCAAGGGCGCTATGTTCATGATTTTATTTTTTCAGTTTGTCATCAAGCATTACAACAAGCCAATACACAATCCTATGAGCAAGCTGATGTTTTTACTGAACAGGTAGTCGAGCAAAATGGCCATCTTCAGGCTAATCCACCGTCCAGCATTGAAGCTTCTGTTCAGCAGCAACTTTCTCCTCACTATACAGGAGCTAATTCCGCCACTGAGCGATCCTACGTTAAACCGCTTGCTCATATCGGTGAGCCTAATAGGCAACGTGCACAACCTAACGATAGTGCCGCGCAAACCTATCAACAATTAATGACACCCTATCAAGTTGAAGATAAAGAGACTTCAGTAAATACAAAAAGTAGTCATGACATCATAAATACTGATGTGAATGGTACGTCAGTAATTTATGTCAAAGAATCAACTTACGCGGTCATTGTAATCAAAAAGCACTTACGGCTACTTGCGTTAGATAAGCTTGCACAACATGTTGAGCGAAAACGTATGATTGAACGATGGCAAACCGGCATAGTGAGTCAGCCTTTACTTTTACCTGTTATGGTAAAGCTATCAAGTGAGCACATGGCATTAACCAAAAGTCATATCACATTGTTTGAAAAAGCTGGAATTTTGGTTGATGTGCTTTCACATGAAAAACTCAAAGTGAGACAATTTCCAGCGATGCTGCGTGACAATGATGTACAGGTTTGTTTAATGCAAATTCTAAATAGTATGATGCAAAACAAAGAAAATATTACAGAAAACACTATGATAAGCGCCTTGGTCGCCGTAATTTGCGCTTCTCAATACTCGGTAGAGTCGGCAACGTTTTTGCTATCAAATGCTAAAATTATACTCAAAGAGAAACTTAATGAGTACTTGCACTTGAATTCGGTCGAAATTGACCTTACATCTGAGATAAGTCGATTAAATTAATCCAATATGTCTGAAACTAAAAATCAGCCTCCAGTAATTTGTTTAATGGGGCCAACAGCCTCAGGCAAAACAGCGCTGGCAATGGCTCTGCACGACAACTTGCCTTGTGACATTATCAGTGTTGATTCTGCACTCGTTTATCGTGACATGGATATTGGTACAGCAAAACCGACACAGGATGAACTAGATAAGTATCCACATCGCTTAATTAATATAAGGGATGCGGCACAAACATATTCAGCAGCAGATTTTTGTCACGATGCGTTACAGGAAATTGCTGAGATCAGAGCTAAAAACCGGATTCCGTTGCTTGTTGGCGGAACTATGATGTACTACAAGAGTCTGATTGATGGAATCTCACCGCTACCTGAAGCTAACGCTGAAGTGAGGAAAGAAATAGAAGCCGTTGCAAGTGAAAAAGGCTGGTCGTATGTGCATGAAATGTTGGCAAAAGTTGATCCCGTTTCAGCGCAAAGAATACATCAAAATGATCCTCAGCGATTGACTCGTGCGATGGAAGTATATCGTTTAACTGGAAATACTTTGACACAATTAACGCAAATAAAAGGTGCTAGTGTTGAAGGCGATGTTTTACAATTTGCGATAACGCCGAAAGAACGTTCAACATTACACGGTCGTATCGAGTTACGTTTTAATCAAATGATTGAACAAGGCTTTGAACATGAGGTTAAAGCCTTAAAAGAGCGCGACGATTTACACGAAGATCTTCCATCTATACGCTGTGTTGGTTATCGTCAGATGTGGCAGTATTTGCACGGTGAGTGTAGTCATGATGAAATGGTCTTTCGAGGCATTTGTGCGACTCGACAATTGGCCAAGCGTCAATTAACTTGGTTGAGAAGTTGGCCGAATTTAACCTGGCTCGATATGGAAGACGAAACAAATTTACAACAAGTTGTATCCACAGTGAGCAATCTGTGAAACATGATGTATAATTAATATCGGTACTGAGTAACTGATATAAAAGAATTTATTTTTACCTAACAATAACAAAAGGGGCCAACGAATGGCAAAGGGGCAATCTTTACAAGACCCATTTTTGAATGCGCTACGTCGCGATCGCATTCCAGTCGCAATTTACTTAGTTAATGGCATTAAACTTCAAGGTCAAGTAGAATCGTTTGACCAGTTCGTCATTTTACTGAAAAACACAGTCAGTCAGATGGTTTATAAACACGCTATTTCTACTGTTGTCCCTGCTCGTGCAGTGTCAACTATGCCTGTTCAGGGACAATCAGACTTTAACTCTTCATCGGATTCATAATCTTAATGTTCAAAGAAAGTATTGTATGGAGTCGCTCATTTGTTTGATCGTTATCAGGCAGGTGAGCAGGCGATACTTGTTCATGTAGATTTTCCAGACGAAAGCAGCAGAGAAGACTTACAAGAATTCAAAATGTTGGTGTCTTCAGCTGGCGTCAATGCGCTTTCTGTGGTCACAGGTAAGCGAAGTACACCGCACCCAAAATATTTTGTCGGTAGTGGTAAAGCCGAAGAAATAGCTGACGCTGTAAAGCTGTTTGAAGGCAATGTTGTCTTATTTAATCATAGCTTGTCTCCATCTCAAGAAAAGAACATCGAAGCTTTATGTCAATGCAGAGTTGTTGATCGAACGACACTTATTCTCGATATTTTTGCTCAACGTGCTCGCACCCACGAAGGTAAAATGCAAGTTGAGCTTGCACAATTAAGACATATAAGTACACGACTTATTCGAGGTTGGACTCACTTAGAGCGTCAAAAGGGTGGTATTGGTTTACGTGGTCCTGGTGAAACACAATTAGAAACAGATAGGCGCTTAATTCGTGAGCGTATGCAAGGTATCATGAGACGTTTAGATAAAGTAGAACGTCAACGACAACAAGGTCGTCGGTCACGCGTACGAGCCGAAATACCAACAGTTTCTTTAGTGGGCTATACCAACGCGGGTAAATCGACATTGTTTAATTTAATCACTGATGCCGATGTTTATGCCGCAGATCAATTGTTTGCCACCCTAGATCCAACATTGCGAAAGATTGAAGTGGAAGATGTAGGACGCGTTATTCTCGCTGATACGGTTGGTTTTATTCGTCATTTACCTCATGACTTAGTCGCTGCTTTTAAAGCGACATTAACAGAAACAAGAGAAGCAGAATTATTGCTTCATGTTGTTGATATTGCGGATGAAAGAAGAAGTGAAAATATTGGCCAAGTGGAAAATGTGCTAGCTGAAATAGAAGCTAATGAAGTACCACAATTGCTGATCTGCAATAAGATAGATAGTTTAGAGGATTGTCAGCCGAGAATTGATCGGGATGAGACCGGTCTGCCTATTAGGGTATGGATTTCCGCGCAAGCAAACATTGGTATTGATTTACTGTTTGACGCTTTAGCCGAACGGATGGGGCGCCAAGTTATTCAACATAGCTTGAAAATTCCACCAAGTGCGGGAAAATTTATCGGCATGCTTTACCAATTAAATTGCATTGCTAATGAAGAATATGATGAACAGGGAAACTGTCTTGTTGACGTAAAAATGCCTGTTCGAGAATGGAATAGAATCATTAAACAAGATAAAGCAGCTGTCGAAGGCTTTATCGAAAACTAACTGGCTGATATAGTTAGCTATTAAACTTTTAAATTTTTAGAATCGATCGGAGAGCGTCATGGCGTGGAACGAACCGGGGAATAACGATAAAGATCCCTGGAAAAATAAAGGTGGGAATAACCAAGGACCACCTGATTTAGATGACTTATTAAAAGACCTAGGCAATAAGTTTGGTGGAATTTTTGGTGGAAAATCTGGTGGCAGTTCATCTGGCGGTAGTTTTTCTGGTGCGGCAGTCACACTTGCACTGTTCATTGCTTTATTTGCCTATTTATTTACCTGTATCTATACAATCAAAGAAGCAGAGCGCGGCATTAAATTAAGATTTGGTGAATATGTTGGTGAAGTTGAACCTGGTCTAAGTTGGAAGTGGACATTTATTGAAAATATCATTCCGATTGATGTACAAACAACACGTGACCTACCAGCGTCAGGCTTTATGCTTACTAGAGATGAGAACGTTGTTCACGTAGAAATGCAAGTACAATACCGAGTACAAAATGCGCGTAACTATATCTTCAGCGTCACTAATGCGGACGATAGCTTGAGTCAATCATTAGACAGCGCCCTACGTTATGTCGTCGGCCATCAAAACATGGACGATATCTTAACCAGTGGCCGTGAAAGTGTTCGCCAACAGGTGTGGTCTGAACTTGAAAAGATCATTGAGCCATATAATTTGGGCTTAATTGTTGTCGATGTTAACTTTAAAGATGCGCGTCCTCCTGAAGAAGTTAAGGATGCCTTCGATGACGCCATCGCTGCACAAGAAGATGAGGTTCGTTTTCTTCGAGAAGCTGAAGCTTATGCTCGAGGAATTGAGCCACGTGCGCGTGGTCGTGCAAAACGTATGGAACAAGAAGCAAACGCTTATAAACAACAAATCGTTTTAGATGCAGAAGGTGAAGTGGCTAAGTTTGAAAAGCTATTACCTGAGTACCAAGCAGCGCCTGAAGTTACGCGTCAACGTTTGTACCTAGCTACTATGGAAAAAGTGTATAGCAATACGAGCAAAGTGATGGTTGATGTAGAAGGTGGTAACAACATGATGTATTTGCCGTTAGATAAAATAATGTCGCAATCATCGTCTCCGCGTATTATTCCGCAATCAATGCCGACAATGCCACAACAAAATACGACGAAACCTTCGTCTAGTAATAGCCGCAGTGACCGATTTAACAATGGGAGAAACTAGAGCATGAAAAACTTTATAGTAACTGCCATCGCTTTATTATTTATATTGGTTGTCTCGTCAGTGTTTGTTGTACCTGAAGGTCAACGTGGTATTGTATTTCAGTTTTCAAAGATAAAGCGTGACTCCACTGGTGGCATGCTAATTTTTGAACCGGGATTGCATTTTAAAGTGCCGTTAATTGAGACGGTTAAAAAGCTTGATGCACGTATTCAAACCTTAGATGAAGCGCCAGATCGCTTTGTGACGTCAGAGAAAAAAGATTTGATGGTCGACTCATACGTAAAATGGCGCATCGTCGACTTCTCAACGTATTACTTACGTACCACCGGCTCTATAGATAATGCACGTGCTTTATTAAAGCAGAAAATTAATAACGGTCTTCGTACTGAGTTTGGTTCTCGAACGATCAAAGAAATTGTCTCTGGCGATCGTGACAGTATCATGATTAAAGCATTGGAAAGTGCGGGCAGCAGCCGTGAAGACTTGGGTATTGAGGTTATTGATGTTCGTGTAAAAGCTATCAACCTTCCAACGGAAGTCAGTAACTCAATATTCGAACGTATGCGTGCTGAACGAACTGCTGTTGCGAAAGAGCATCGCTCTCAAGGTCAGGAGCAATCTGAGATCATTCGCGCAACAATTGATGCGAAAGTAACTGTCATGCTTGCTAATGCACAAAAAAGTGCACAAGAGACTCGTGGTGAAGGGGATGCATTGGCTGCTAAAATTTATGCGGATACTTACAGTAAAGACGCAGAATTTTATAGTTTCTTTCGAAGTCTTGAAGCCTACGAAAATAGTTTCAATAGCAAAAGTGATATCATGGTGGTGAAACCAGATAGTGATTTCTTCCACTACCTCAAAGATACCAACCAAGCTAAAAAGTAAATCCAAATAAAGCCATGTTCAACATGGCTTTTTCTTTTTAGGAACCCAAATGACCAAAATAATATTAATGGCTATTGCGGTGGCATTCATTCTTGAAGGACTAGCGCCTGCTTTGTTTCCTAATAAATGGAGAGCTTATGTTGCCAAACTTGCCCAAGAGCCCGTTGCCAATATTCGAATGATTGGAATTGTTATAATGCTCATGGGGTTAGCTATGCTTTGGTGGTTTAGCGAGCTTTAGAATAACAGCACAGATACATCAACAGGTTTAAATTTCACCAATTTATACTTGGACTGCTATTTTAATTTTGATAGAATCCCCGCCTAATTTTCTTTCCGATTTTTAATCATGGGCAAAAACGTTGTAGTTCTAGGCACCCAATGGGGTGACGAAGGTAAGGGTAAAGTCGTTGACTTACTCACAGATAAAGCCAAATACGTAGTACGTTATCAAGGTGGTCATAATGCAGGCCATACACTTGTTATCAACGGCGAAAAAACAGTTCTTCATTTAATTCCATCTGGTGTATTACGTGACAACGTAAAATGCTTAATTGGTAACGGTGTTGTTTTGTGTCCTAAAGCATTGATGACGGAAATGACCATGTTAGAAGAACGTGGTGTACCGGTTAAAGAACGCTTATTAATTAGTGATGCTTGCCCTCTTATATTGCCATATCATAATGCACTTGATGCTGCGCGTGAAATCGCTCGTGGTAGCAAAGCTATCGGTACGACAGGTCGCGGCATTGGTCCTGCGTATGAAGACAAAGTGGCACGACGTGGTCTACGCGTAGGTGACTTATTCTGTGCTGAATCTTTTGCGGCTAAGTTAAAAGAAATTATGGAATACCATAACTTTGTTCTAACAACTTACTACAAAGTTGAACCGGTAAATTATGAAGAAGTACTGGCTGATGCATTAACAATGGCTGAAGTTATCAAACCTATGGTTGCAGATATTGCTGAAATGCTTGACCAAGCCCGCAAAGACGGCGAGTCAATCATGTTTGAAGGCGCACAAGGTACGTTGCTTGACATCGACCATGGTACATATCCATACGTGACTTCATCAAATACAACAGTAGGTGGTGTTGCTACGGGTTGTGGTTTTGGCCCTCGTTACTTAGATTATGTATTGGGTATTACTAAAGCTTATACAACTCGTGTTGGTTCAGGTCCTTTCCCGACAGAATTAGACGATGAAATTGGTCATCACTTAGGTACTGTTGGTCATGAATTTGGCGCAACAACTGGCCGTGAACGCCGATGTGGTTGGTTTGATGCCGTTGCAATGCACCGCGCCGTTCAAGTAAATAGTATTAGCGGGTTTTGTTTAACCAAGCTTGACGTTTTAGATGGTTTATCTGAACTTAAAATCTGTACTGGTTACAAAACTAAGTCGGGCGATGTAGTTACTGTACCACCTACAGCCGCTGAAGGTTATGAAGAAATCACACCGGTATATGAATCTATGCCAGGTTGGTCAGAATCAACGGTTGGTGCCACTTCAGTTGATGCATTACCTGCAAATGCTGTTGCTTATATCAAGCGTATTGAAGAAGTTACCGGTGTACCGGTAGATATCATCTCTACAGGTCCAGATCGTATCGAAACGATGATTTTAGTTAATCCGTTCGATGAATAAATGATAATTTCTTAATTTTAAAAACCAGCTATCTAGCTGGTTTTTTTATGTGTAAAACAAAGGTATAACCATTTACTTTGTCTCTTTTAGCGTATTTTAGAAGACTAAACATGCTGTTTTGAATGGTCTAACCTCTTGTGTATTATAGCGTTCAGCGATTTTTTATATGAAAATGAGCTTGTATCTTCGATCCTTTATCAAATACCATATAAAGAGCAAAAATAATAATTATAACGCTAAGTCGGTTTACAAACTAAACCACATACAAGAAGCTACAGTAACGTGTTTAATATTAGGAACGCACCATGACAGATTTTCGACAACAAGCACTTGATTATCATGCTCTACCTAGGCCAGGTAAAATCAGTGTTGAATTAACTACTCCAGCAGAGACAAGTTTAGATCTTGCTCTTGCTTATAGCCCTGGAGTTGCAGAGCCAGTACGTGAGATTGCTGATAACCCAGATGATGTTTACAAATATACGGCGAAAGGAAATACCGTTGCTGTAATTTCTAATGGTACTGCCATCCTTGGGTTAGGAAACCTTGGCCCGATGGCGTCTAAGCCAGTTATGGAAGGTAAGGCATTGTTGTTTAAACGCTTTGCTGGAATTGATTCTTTCGATATTGAAGTAAAACATAAATCTGTTGAGGACTTTGTAACAACGGTAGCTAATATTGCAGACAGCTTCGGTGGCATAAATTTAGAAGACATCAAAGCACCAGAGTGTTTTGAAATAGAGCGCGCATTAATCGAGCGTTGTAAAGTACCTGTATTTCATGACGACCAACATGGTACGGCCATTGTTACCGCGGCGGGTATGTTAAATGCACTCGAGATCCAAGGTAAGTCTATTAAGCAAGCTAACATCGTTTGTTTGGGCGCTGGAGCAGCGGCCGTGGCTTGTATGGAACTGTTAATTAAATGCGGTGCACAGCGTGAAAAAATCTATATGCTTGACCGAAAAGGAGTGATCCACACTCGTCGCGATGATTTGAATGAATACAAAAAACTATTTGCCAACAACACCGATAAAAGAACCCTAGATGATGTCATCGAAGGCGCTGATGTCTTCGTAGGTGTTTCAGGTCCAAATTTGCTATCACCTGAGCAACTTAAATTAATGGCAGATAAACCTGTGGTTTTTGCTTGTTCAAATCCTGATCCAGAAATTAAACCTGAGCTAGCGACAGCTGCACGTGATGATCTTATTATGGCAACCGGCCGTTCTGACTACCCTAACCAAGTAAATAACGTCTTGTGTTTCCCATTTATTTTCCGTGGTGCACTTGATGTTAGAGCAAGAGCAATTAATGACGAAATGAAAATTGCCGCTGTACATGCCATTCGAGAACTTGCTAAAGAGCCAGTGCCAGAGGAAGTACTAAAAGCCAGCGGTAGTGACGCACTCACTTTTGGTAGTAGTTACATCATTCCAAAACCAATGGATTCTCGCTTATGTTCTCGTGTTGCCAAAGCGGTAGCACAAGCTGCGATTGAGTCAGGGGTTGCAGCACTTGATATGCCTGAAAACTACATGGCGGAATAACAGGTAAGTTTATAGCCTAATCTAGAAATAACAAAGGCGCCTAATAGCGCCTTTGTTGTCTTTATCTAATTATATGAATTTGTAAAGCAAACTACTCTTCAACTTCATCTTCATACTGACTGAAATCTGTCACCCCTTGTGCTTCCAATAATTGGCGAACACTGTGTGGTAACTTCTCATTATTGTCTTTTGCCAAATCTTCGTCATTGGGCAGCGGCTGTCCGGTGAACGCATGTAAAAATGCTTCACATAATAATTCACTGTTTGTTGCGTGACGTAAATTGTTTACTTGGCGACGAGTTCTCTCATCAGTAAGTACTTTTAAAACACGTAACGGAATGGAAACGGTAATTTTTTTTACTTGTTCGCTTTTTTTTCCGTGCTCGGCGTATGGGTTAATATATTCGCCATTCCATTCAGCCATTTAAATACCTCTGCAGTTTTATTCTTTAAGCCAATGCAAATTGTACTTGTTGACGCGACTGAGTCAACCTTGATGTGTAGAAGTTTAGATGTCTAAAACTTCTTGACCCTTCAAAAGAAAACGTATAGATTTATAGACGTCCAAACATCTAAACGTAAAAGTGAATATTTATGAGTGCCAAAAACATCGCCACAACAGCCGTCAGGGCTGGTATTAATACCGATCAGCATCATGGTGCTGTTGTCGCACCAATTCATTTATCTAGTACATATTCACTTAAAGGCTTTAATGATAAACGCCAGTTTGATTATTCGCGCACGGGCAATCCAACGCGCGCTACTTTCGGCCAAGCAATTGCGGATCTAGAAGGTGGGGCTGTGGGCATTGTCACCAGTACCGGTATGTCAGCGGTTCATTTGTTATGCCAATTATTGTCGGTAGGAGAAAAAGTTGTTATACCTCATGATTGCTACGGTGGCAGTTATCGCTTATTTACTCATTTGGCCAAGCGAGGACAATTTGAAGTCATAGTTGTTGACCAATCTGACGCCGAGCAATTGTCGAAAGCACTGGCTGAACAACCTAAATTAGTTCTTATTGAAACGCCAAGTAACCCATTATTACGATTAGTTGATATTCGCGCAATAGCACAACAAGCCCATGCAGTTGGTGCCATTGTTGCAGTGGATAATACGTTCTTGTCTCCCGTACTTCAGCAACCAATTGCACTTGGGGCTGATATTGTTTTTCATTCAACAACCAAATACATCAACGGTCATAGTGATGTTGTAGGTGGCGTACTCGTAGCGAAAGAAAAAGAACTTGGCGAAGAGCTGGCTTGGTGGGCAAATTGCATTGGTATAACTGGTTCAGCGTTTGATAGCTTTTTAGCACTACGTGGACTAAAAACTCTCCCGCTAAGGATGAAACAGCATCAGGAAAATGCGCAATCAGTTGCAGAATTTTTAGCAACACACCCAGCGATAAAGCAAGTGTATTTTCCTGGACTAGCCAATCATCCTAACCATGAGTTGGCTCAACAGCAGCAGCAAGGCTTTGGTGCAATGCTCAGTTTTGAAGTTAAGGGTGGCGTAGAAGCAGTTAAAGCACTTTTTGCTAACCTTGAGCTATTCACACTTGCACAATCACTTGGAGGCGTTGAGAGCTTAATAAGCCACCCATCAACCATGACTCATGCAGGAATGGAAATTGAAGCACAACTCGAAGCCGGTATTACACAGTCTTTAGTGCGAGTTTCGGTGGGGTTAGAAGATATCAACGACATCCTAACAGACTTAAATAATGGCCTTAACGCCAGCCAACACGGTCAGAAAGTGACATCGTTGCAAAATGATTACGCAAAGAAAACGCCGCAGTTTCGTGTTAGCTCATCGCAAGCGGCAGTATGGTAATTAATATGTCAATTCAAAGCGATATAGCTCAGATTGAAGAGCAAGAACAAGAGCAAGTTTGGTCTGCAATGCACAATAAATTATGCAAGCAAGCGGTTCAGGTACACAAATTTGGCGGTAGCAGTTTAGCGTCGGTTGAGTGCATCAATCGAGCAGTAGACATTATTCAAGTTAATTGTAAGCTTGACGATGTCGTGGTGGTCTCAGCAAACGGCGATACCACCGATGAATTGTTGCACATTTATGAATTAGCCGTTGTTCAGAGCGATAAACTGCATCACGAAATCTCACAAGTTAAAGATCGCCAAACTAAGTTGATCTCATCGTTATTAAAAACGGTACATGCACACTCTTTAATTGCGTTATTAGAGCATGACATTGCTCTGCTAGTGAAATGGCTTCAAGTAGATATTAATGCACACTATAGCGAATTATTGGCCTTAGGAGAGTTATGGTCTGCAAGATTATTGTCTGCAATTCTAAATGAACGTGTTTGCCCGAGTAATGCCATTGATGCGAGAGACTTTCTTGTCATCAATAATGAAGAACAATGCGCGGTTGACTATGACTTAAGTCAAAGACAATTAGCGTTGCTGCGTGAGCCGTCAAAATTGGCGGTTATTACAGGCTTTGTCGCGCGTAATGAGCAGGGACTGCCTTGTACTTTAGGCCGAAATGGCAGCGATTACTCTGCAACCATTCTTGCAGCATTGACTGCCGCACAAAATGTCACGTTGTGGACAGATGTAGACGGTATTTATAGTGCGGATCCACGTGTTGTGCCCAATGCTCGAAAATTACACCGAGTGCCACGCGGTGTGGCGAAAGAATTGGGGCGCTTAGGCAATCCAGTGCTTCATGCAAAAACTTTACAACCGTTAAACGATTGTGGCAGTCATTTGCATGTTGCTAGTAGTTTTGATGCCAATACGGCTGGTACAGAGATAGGAGATTTTGGTCAGATAGCAAAACAAGAGCTCTCTGTGACTCATCTTAATGATCTGCTTCTTGCACAATCAGTAAGCTTTTTAGGCGACGTCGGAAAACAAGCGGCGAAGGAGTTCTCGGCTATTGGGGTTGACGTTGCAAAAGGACAAATTGTTATTCAACAGTCACAGCAACTAGCGGTAAGCCAATGGCTTGCTAGTCATGATACCGAGGTAAGATTTACCCCCGTAGCCATTATTGCTGTTGTTGGTCACAATGTTGCCCAGCGTGGCAATGTTAAAGTGAGATTCAAACGTTCATTGAGGGCTCAGCAATTAATCGCAATCTTAACCAGTGAGCGTCAGCACAGCTTCATTGCTGTTATCCCACAGCCTTGCACCACAGAGCTATTGAATAATGTTCATCATGATGTGACAAAAGACGCTCGTCATATTGGTTTGGTGATCGCAGGAGCGGGTAATATTGGTCAACGTTTTATCGAACTTTTACCTTCGCAAGTGGCCAAAGTACCTGCTTTAGAAAACCTACACTTAGTTGGTATTGCCTCATCGAAAAGAATCTTGCTCAATACTGATGGATTGGATGTCGAAAGTTCATTCGAACAGTTTGAACAACACAGCAAAAGTTATCAACAGGATGACTTACTCAACTGGTTAACCCATCATCCATATGATGAATTGGTCGTTGTTGATATTACGCCAAGTAAAGCGTTTAGCGAGTTATATCAACCATTTTTTGAGCGTGGAATTCACGTTATTGGCGCCAATAAGTGGGCGGCTTCCTCTAGTACAGCTAACTACAACAAGCTACTACAAAGCGCAAAAGAACATGACAGCTTATGGCTAGGAAATACCACCGTAGGTGCAGGTTTACCGATTAATTTTGCCATTGATGACTTGATCGCTAGTGGCGATGAGATTGAAGAGATTTCAGGTATATTTTCAGGCACTTTGTCTTGGTTATTCGAAAATTACGATGGACAGCAGCCTTTCGATGTTTTACTAAAACAAGCATTAGCCGACGGTATCACTGAGCCTGATCCACGGGATGATCTCTCGGGTTTAGATGTCCAACGTAAACTACTCATTTTGGCTAGACTGGCTGGCTTTGAACTGGCGTTAGAAGACATTGACTGTCAAAACCTCGTGCCAGCATCACTGCAAGCATTGTCTGTTGAACAATTTTTAGATAATGCGGAACAGCTTAATGATTATTTTGAGAAACAATTAGCACAGGCTGTACAACAAAAGAGTTGCATTCGTTATGTTGCACGTTTTTCAAATACTAAAGCAGGCGTTAAAGCAAAAGTGAGTTTAGAAACGTTACCTCAAACGGATGCGTTTGCTTCACTTACGCCATGCGACAACATTTTTAAAATAGTGTCGTCTTGGTATCAAGACAATCCATTGATCATCAGAGGACCAGGTGCGGGTCGTGATGTTACCGCTGGTGGATTACATTCTGACTTGGTCAATGTTTGTAATCAACTTGCCAAAAAAGCACATCAAGTCAAATTAAAGGGGATAAATGAATGAGTTACAGTCACGCAAGACAAGTAGAGTCACTGAATCAAAGTTTAAGTGAAGTTTCGAAAGACATTAAAGTCTCATTTGAATTCTTTCCGCCAAATTCTCCGGCAATGGAAACCACATTGTGGAATTCAGTTGAACGTCTTGCGCCATTGAACCCAAGCTTTGTTTCTGTGACTTATGGTGCAGGTAGTGGTACTCGTGATCGCACCCATGATGTTATTAAACGTATTCAAAAAGATACAGCATTAGTGGCGGCTCCTCATTTAACTTGTATTGATGCAAGCCGTGAAGAACTTATCGAGATCGCGAAAGATTACTGGGCCAGTGGTGTTCGCCATATTGTCGCGTTACGCGGAGACTTGCCAAACAGTAGCGAAAAGCCTTCAATGTATGCCTCAGATTTGGTGGAACTGCTAAAGTCCGTTGCTGATTTTGATATCTCTGTCGCAGCTTATCCGGAAGGTCATCCTGAGGCACCCAACCCACAATTTGATTTACTTAACTTAAAACGCAAAATTGATGCTGGTGCAAACCGAGCAATCAGTCAGTTCTTCTTTGATATTGAATCGTATCTACGGTTTCGAGATCGCTGCGTTACGATAGGTATTGATGTAGAAATTATCCCAGGGATATTACCTGTGACTAATTACAATACATTGAAAAGATTCGCTGATTTAACCAATGTTCATGTCCCAAGCTGGATGCCAAAAATGTATGAAGGTTTAGAAGATGATGAAACCACGCGACGGTTAGTTGGAGCAAATATTGCGATGGAGCAAGTGAAAGTACTTAACAAAGAAGGTGTAAAGAATTTCCACTTTTATACTTTAAACCGCGCAGAATTAAGTTACGCCATTTGTCATACTTTAGGTATTCGCCCGCGCTAAATGAAGATATAAAGTCCCGCTGTATAAATAATATACGGGACTTTGTCTACTTGTTAAAAATAATCACAATGTTTTGTCTTTTTATCTGATTTAACTTATTGTTAAATGAACAAACATTTGCGCGACAAGAAACAGCCAAAGCTTCATGAGTAAGAAACGTCACGAATCCATATTGACCGCTCAAATCCGAAATTTACTTCAGCGGATGTTTATTCAAAACACCCTAAAAGATTCCATTTTAGACAAAGCGATTATCTTTTTTAATAACCAGCTATCCGTCAAAGAAATTCAAGATCAGTTTGCGCAAAAGCATGCCAAAACTACTTCAGAAATTGAAGCTACGGGTATCAAAGGAAGCGGCACTCATAAACAGAAACTCGACAGTTTAAGTGTTGAAAAAGCAAATTTTGAAGAGCAACTCACCAGTGAAAGGACTGAACGTTTGGCTCACTTTTTGAATATTTGTGATGAAATATTAGAGCTGACTGAAGGGGAAACCTTTGAGGAAACGAATCGAAAATCAGCGCAGGTTTTAGGCACTATTCAACTATTAAGCCCTATTGAAGGGAAAAATAGAGCCATTGTAAATGAAGCTAGTAAACCGTTATATAAATCGATATTGACCCTTCGTTTATTTGATCGGCTATTAATGGATAGCACCATGGATGATAGCTACATAGCAAGCTTTGTTGGTAAGTACTCACCAAAACAGTATCAACGGTTACGTACCATTGACGGTGATTTATTTGAAGCGTTTCGCGTTGATGTAAAACGTGCGGTGCTGATGGCTTCTATTATTCAAGACATAGGTAACTTTCACCCTGAAGCCCAACTTATCTTGAACGGAGAAAGCGGCAATTTAGATCCTTACCGAACGCTAGAACTTGATGATCGAAAAAAACTACTTCAGGTAAATTTTAGAGAAACACTGAATTATCTTATGCATGGTTTAGGTTTGGCTCCCTATTTGGGTAATTCAAAGTCAGAGCGTGATAAATTTAATCAAGTTGAAAAAGACAAAATGCAGTTCATGAAATCAATACTCAAAAAGGCGATTGCGCCGAAAGAAGGAATTGGTAACATAATTAAAGTGCCGCAGATTTATACGTCAATTGTCTTGTCAACGAAAAGCAGCTATTCGTATAAGCTTATTCCGAAAGTCTATCAAGCTCTTAATCAAAATGCCGAGCGTGGAAATTGTAGCCAAGTTGTCGTCGATGCTTTATATAAAATTACCGGGATGTTTCCCCAGGGTTTTGGTGTAACGAACATTCCACTAGATGCCCATGGTACTTCTTTAGAGCGCTATGAATATGCGATCGTCAATAGCCTTTACCCTGATAATCCGGAAGAGCCAGTCTGTCGTATTGCCACAAGGCAGCTTTCATACATCAGTTACGGCACAGATTTAGTGATTTTAAAGCCGGAAAATTTATACTTTAAAGAATCGGCAGAGCGCTTGGCTAAAATAAGTAAAGAGCGGTTACTGGAAATTCTAGAAAAGCTCGTTTCAAACTATTCTGAGCGCTCAGAGCTTGATTTGATACCGCGCTGCTGGAACGCGAAAGATTTTTTCAGTGTCAAAGAAAATCAAAAACTGTGGAATAAAGCATAATAACAGTAAATTAAGCCACCTATTTTAATGTCATACAAAATCGGTTAACCAGCTCAAGCAATAATGTATGGGTTGCCGATACTTGTGAAAAGCTCAAAAATTCGTTTGGTTGATGTGCTTGATCAATTGAGCCTGGGCCCATAACAATTGTTTCACAGCCCAGTTGCTGAATATATGGCGCTTCTGTTGCGTAATTAACGGCGCAGCATGTGTGACCGGAAGCATGTTGAGCAAATTCAACCAGTGCTGATTGCGGTTCTTGTTTGAAGCTAGGAGAGCTTGGGTGTAACTCCTCAAAACTGATCCTGTCAGGATACTGCTGTGCAAGAGGCGCTAATGCGTCAGCCAACCATTGTATTAATTCTTCATCTTTTATACCTGGTAGTGATCGCATATCAATATCTAAATCACAATGCCCGCAAATGCGATTCGCATTATCTCCACCTTTAATTGCACCAAAATTTAATGTTGGCTCAGGCACGTCGAAGGCTGGATTATGATAATTTTGTGTAAGTGTTGTTTTTAAACTTTGCAATTGATTGATGACTTGCACCATAATTTCGATTGCATTGACCCCTTTGTGGGGCTGACTCGAATGCCCTGATTGCCCTTTAACAGAAATGCGATGTGACATATGTCCTTTATGCATAACCACAGGCACTAAGTTTGTAGGCTCACCTATAACTGCCACATCCGGCTTAATAAGCTGCTGTTCCGCAAAAAAACGTGCACCGGCCATGGTGGTTTCTTCATCCGCTGTTGCTAAAACATATAAAGGCTTTTTCATGTGCTTGGCGTTAAGCTGCTTGGCCAACTGCAATATAAAGGCGAAGAAGCCTTTCATGTCACAGGTGCCTAAACCAAAAAATCTATCTGAACTTTCTGTCAATTTTAAAGGATCACTGCACCAGCGATTTTCGTCAAATGGCACCGTATCGCTATGCCCCGCAAGCAATAATCCACCTTCGCCGTGACCAAGCTTGGCTAGCATATTGAATTTATTGCGAGTATTGGGCACTTGATGAATAAATACCTCGAAGTCCAAACTGCTAAACCAACCCGCCAATAAGTCAATAATTGCCTTATTTCCTTGATCCCAACTAGATTGTGTTGAGCTGATGGAAGGAGCAGCGATGAGCTCTTTTAGTGAAACTTTGAAATCAGGTAAACTTGCCATAAAAACACCTATAAAATAATTATGCTAAATTATTGCATAAAAACCCATTAGATGTTACTTTTCTTTCACAGTGTAAATAACCTTATTAAGAACGCTACGGAAAATTAACAATGCATTCAGTTATTCGACGACGACATATCATAGGCTTGATGGGGAAAGTTAATCTGTTTTAGGTTATGTAGTATGTCTAAAAAATTAAAACTAAGTTTATTTTTACGTTTGAATATAATTGCAAAAACAATGGTGTTGTTATGAAAGTCGCGGTTATTGGCGCAAGTGGTTACGTTGGAGCAGAGCTAATTGGTCTGCTTTGCCAACATGATAAAGTTTCGATTACGCATCTTGTGGTATCGGAAAACAGTACTTCAACTGGATTATTATTTTCAGAGTTACATGCTCGCTGGCAGGGGATCTGTGATGTACCCCTCCAGGCTTTTTCTCAAGCATGGTTTTCTAAGGCTGTTGATACGCTAGACGCGGTTTTTTTTGCAACTCCGCACGAATTTAGTGCCCAATGGGCGCAATCATTTATCAATGCGGGCGTTAAAGTATTTGATCTCTCTGGCGGCTTTCGACTCAAAGAACCTGCTAACTATCCAGCTTATTATGGCTTTGAACATCAATCACTTGAGGCCTTAACTCAAGCAAAATATGGCTTAGCTGAATGGATATCTGCTGATTTTGCTGATGCCAATCTTGTCGCCGTTCCCGGATGTTATCCAACCGCCAGTTTATTGTCATTAAAACCACTTACTCAAGCTGGCCTAGTCCAAGAAAATAGCCTGATTGTTGTTAACGGCATCAGTGGTGTAAGCGGAGCAGGACGAAATGCGACATTGGCCACCAGTTTTAATGAAGTGAGCTTAAAGCCTTACAACATTTTGCAGCATAGACATCAACCTGAGATAAGCCAAGAAGCGGGTGTACAGGTGATTTTTAATCCGCATTTAGCGCCTTATAAGCGTGGATTGCTAGCGACGGTCACTGTGTCATTAAATGATGGAGTGAGTGCTTCAGATGTTGATCAAGTGTTTGCCGTTGCATATAAAACGCAACCTTTGGTGCGGATAAAGCACAGTTGGCCTCAAATCGACCATGTAGCGTACACACCGTTTGCTGATATTCATTGGCAAGTCGATGAAGCGAACCAAGTCGCGGTGATTAGTTGTGCCATTGACAATTTACTCAAAGGCGCAGCATCGCAAGCTATTCAATGTGCCAATGTAGTCATGGGGCTGCCAAGTGAATATGGATTACTCCCTATACATCAATTAAGTCAACAAGGGAGCGCATAATGAAGCCATTAGTGATTAAAATCGGTGGCGCAATCTTAGAAAAGCCTAAAGCACTCATGCTTTTGCTCGACGTTATTAGCCAATTAAAAGACCAAGCCATTGTGCTTGTTCATGGCGGCGGCTGTGTTGTTGATGACATGCTTGCACAAGCAGGATTTGTAACAGAGAAAAAAGACGGACTACGGATAACGCCAAAGGCACAAATGCCAATTATTAGTGGTGCGCTGGCGGGGCATGTCAATAAATCTATTGTTGCGACTGCAAATAGTTTGTCGTTACCTGCTGTCGGATTATCACTAACTGATGGCAACATGGTCAAATGTCAGTTAAATACGCAAGGATTAGGTGCAGTAGGTGTACCTACGGCAAGTCAAAGTCACTTACTCGATAACTTACTAAAAGCGAAATTTCTACCGGTTATTTCTTCGATTGGCGCACTTGATACAGGAGAGCTGGTGAATGTTAATGCTGATGATGCGGCCGTTGTTATTTGCCAGTTATTAAATGCAAAGTTATTGCTGTTAACTGATGTTAATGGCGTGATGGATGGCGATGGAAACTATCTGCCAGATTTAACTCAAGCTAATGCCAATGCGCTGATCAAAAGTGGTGTTATTAAAGGCGGGATGACCGCCAAAGTAAACGCTGCTTTTGCAGCGGCTAATCAATTACGACGAAGTATCGCGGTTGCCAGTTGGCAGGCGCCTGAGCAAATACCAGATTTGCTTGCTGGCGCTAATGTAGGCACCCGCATTATCCCTGAAATCGCAGCTTAGCTGCAGACGATAATTATTTAGATACTTTACGGAAAAACCATGAAATTAACTCATTTTTTAGCTGACGATCAGCTAAGTAAAACACAACTCTTATCGCTCATTGATTTAGCAAAAAACATAAAGCAAAACCCTAGCGCTTACCATCAATCTTTGGCGGGGAAATCAATAGCAATGATTTTTGAAAAGCCTTCTTTAAGAACTCATGTCAGCTTTGATATTGGTATTGCTAAACTGGGCGGTCATGCCCTGTATTTGGGTCAACAAAACGGTAAGTTAGGTGAACGTGAACGGGTTAGCGATTATGCAAAAAACCTCTCGTGTTATGCCGATCTTATTGTTGCTCGTGTTTTCGAGCACCGTTCGATTTCAGGACTTGCCGAACATGGCAGCGTACCGGTGATCAATGCTTTGTGTGATTTGTATCATCCGTGCCAAGCATTAGCTGATTTTGTAACTCTGTCAGAAGTATTTGTAGACGATAAAGGACAAGACTTATCTTCGATTAAATTGGCCTATATTGGTGATGGTAATAATGTTTCAAACTCATTAATGACCATGGCAGCTATTCTAGGTGTCGATTTCACACTGGTTTGCCCAGAAGGATTTGAGCCTGATATGGCGCTGTTTGATAAAGCCACTACATTAGCTTCAATTGCTGGCAGTAGTTTAACCATGACTTCAGACATCAAATCGCTTGGTCAGCAGGATGTGATATACACCGACACATGGATATCAATGGGCGATAACACCAAAGTCGATGATATTTTGGCCAAGTTTATGCCCTATCAAGTCAACCATAAACTGATGGAAAGTGCTGGCGCTAGCACGGTTATGCACTGTCAGCCAGCACACTTGGAACAAGAAATTACAACTGAGTTATTTGACGATGAAAGTAAATCTGTTGTCTTTCAACAAGCGGAAAATAGAATGTGGGCACAAAATTCAGTGCTTGTATCGTTATTAGGCGAATAAACCGTCGTCAATTGAATAAAGAACAAATTAGATTTTATAGGTATTAGATAATGGCAATTTCAGCAAAAAAACAAATTAAAAAAGTCGTACTAGCGTACTCTGGTGGGTTAGACACCTCAGCGATAATTCCATGGTTAAAAGAAAATTATGATGGCTGTGAAGTGGTTGCGTTTTGCGCCGACGTTGGTCAAGGCGATGAAGAACTTGAAGGTATCCAAGAAAAAGCTATCGCTTCTGGCGCTTCAGAGTGTCACGTTGTTGATCTAAAAGAAGAATTTGTAAAAGACTACATTTACCCGATCATCAAAACTGGCTCAGTATACGAAGGGCAGTACTTGTTGGGTACGTCGATGGCACGTCCTGTGATTGCAAAGGCTCATGTTGAAGTAGCACTGAAAGTGGGGGCAGATGCAGTTTGTCACGGATGTACAGGTAAGGGAAATGACCAAGTACGTTTTGAGTCTTGTTTTGCAGCCCTTGCACCAGAGCTAACGGTCATTGCTCCGTGGCGTGAATGGGACATGGTTTCGCGTGAAGACCTGCTCGATTATTTAGCGGAGCGTGATATTCCTTGTTCTGCATCTTTAACAAAAATCTACAGCCGTGACGCCAATGCTTGGCATATATCACATGAAGGCGGTGAATTAGAAGATCCATGGTGTGAGCCTTCAAAAGAAGTGTGGACCATGACGGTTGACCCGATGGATGCCCCTGATACGCCAGATTCTGTGACCTTAAGTTTTAATGAAGGTGAACTAGTGGCTGTAGATGGACAACAATTATCGGCTTTTGAGTCACTAACCTATCTCAACGATAAAGCAGCAGCACATGGTGTTGGGCGTATTGATATTGTTGAAAACCGTTTGGTGGGGATGAAGTCTAGAGGTTGTTATGAAACCCCAGGTGGCACTGTACTAATGGCGGCTTATAAAGGCTTAGAAACGCTGATTTTGGACAAAGAATCACTAAAGTTTAGAGAGTCCGTTGGATTAGAGTTCTCACACGTTATCTATGACGGACGTTGGTTTACGCCATTGGCAAAATCGCAGCTTGCTGCTGCTGCTTCTCTGGCAACTAACGTTACTGGTGATGTCGTTGTTAAGCTATATAAAGGCAACGCCACAGTTACGCAGCGCCGTTCGCCAAACAGCCTATACTCTGAAGAGTTTGCTACATTCGGCGCAGATGAAGTGTACGACCAAAAACATGCCGAAGGCTTTATTCGTTTGTTCAGCTTATCCAGCAGAATCACAGCAATGAACCAACAGCTCAAAAAATAGCGTTAATGCAGTAAAGAAAGAATTTAGGAGAAAAGACCATGGCATTATGGGGTGGCCGGTTTAAAGAAAAAGCGAGTGTTCAATTTAAAAAGTTTAATGACTCTCTACCTGTTGATTACCGTATGGCGGTGCAAGACATTGTTGGTTCTATTGCTTGGGCTGGGGCGCTCAATCAAGTAGGCGTGCTGTCAGATGACGAAGTAGCACGCCTTGAGTCAGCTCTGCTTGAACTTAAAGCATCAGTGGAAGAAAATCCAAAGCAAATTTTATTGTCTGACGCTGAAGATATTCACAGCTGGGTTGAAATTCAACTCATCGAAAAAACTGGTGACTTGGGCAAAAAGCTTCATACAGGCCGCAGCCGTAATGACCAAGTGGCAACTGATCTTAAGCTTTGGTGTAAAGAAACTGGCGGCGACTTATTGTTTTCACTGGTCAACTTACAACAAGCCTTGATGAACTTAGCCGAAAGAGAAAGTAATACAGTGCTGCCAGGTTACACGCATTTACAACGTGCTCAACCGGTCACTTTTGGTCATTGGTGTTTGGCTTATGTTGAAATGTTCAACCGGGATATTGGTCGTTTAAAAGATTCACTTTATCGATTAGACGTATCTCCTTTGGGCTCAGGCGCACTAGCAGGTACAGCTTATCCGATTGATCGTGATGTTCTCGCAAACAATTTAGGATTTCGCGCGGCAACATTGAACAGTTTAGATGCGGTTTCAGACCGAGATCATGTCATCGAGTTGTTAGCAACAGCGAGCATTTCAATGATGCATTTGTCTCGTTTTGCTGAAGATTTAATTTTCTATAATTCAGGTGAAGCAGGTTTTGTTGAAATGAGCGACTTAGTCAGCTCAGGTTCATCGCTGATGCCACAAAAGAAAAACCCAGATGCTTGTGAGCTCATTCGTGGTAAAGCAGGGCGTGTTTTTGGCTCGTTGACGGGTATGTTAGCCACGATGAAGGCCCTTGCACTTGCTTACAACAAAGACATGCAAGAAGACAAAGAAGGGCTTTTTGATGCCTTAGATACATGGCAAGAATGCATGGAAATGGCGGTACTAGTTGCCGATGGTTTAAAAGTTAACGCAACTAGAACGTTAGCAGCAGCGCAGCAAGGCTATGCCAATGCTACTGAACTGGCTGACTACTTAGTAGGTAAAGATATTCCGTTTAGAGAGGCGCATCACATTGTCGGTGAAGTGGTGCTAGCGGCAATTGACAAAGGTTGCCCGCTAGAAGATCTCACCTTAACGCAACTTCGAGCCTACAGTGACACCATTGAACAAGACGTCTATCAGCATTTGTCGATTGAATCGACGTTAGATAAACGTGAAGCATTAGGTGGGACGAGCCGTGCTCAAGTGCAAAAAACTATAGATGATATTCAAAAAGGTAAAAGTGAAATCTTGAATGAGCAAGTCGTTGGTGCGCCGGGCAAGCAACAAGTGAAAGTCGCCCTTAAGCAAGTTAAACAGCGCTTAAATGCACAACGTGCGGCTGCAATGTCCGTGCGCCGTGCACGGATGTCTGACGTAGATAAAATTTTTCAACAAGTTGAATTTTGGTCAGAAAAAGGTGAAATACTACCGAGAACTCGTGACAATATCATTCATGACATTCAAAACTTTGTTGTTGCAGAAATTGACGGTGAAGTGGTTGGCTGCGCCTCACTTTATATTTATGAAACAGGTTTAGCGGAGATTCGCTCGATTGTAGTTGATGAACAATCTCACCATTTAGGTCAAGGAAAAGCTTTAGTGCAGTATTTATTAGAGTTTGCTCACCAAATGGAATTGCAAAGGATTATTGTATTGACCTACATCCCCGATTACTTCAGTGAGCTAGGTTTCTCCGTGATCGAAAAATCATCCTTAGCTGACAATATCATCGAAGACAGTGAACCTAGCCCATATAAAGATCCTGCTGATGAAGTTGCGATGGCTTATATTGTCGACAGGTCAGGGCAATAAGGTCTCGGGTTAATGGGTAAAAGCGAAATGATTGAAAGTGTGGATAATATGTCGCTGGTGAACACTGACAAAGACTATGTGAAGTGGTTCAGGAATGCTGCACCCTATATTAATGCACATCGTGGTAAAACTGTTGTATTGATGTTTGGTGGTGAGGCAGTCCAACACCCTAATTTTGCCAATATTATCCATGATATTGCTTTACTCAGAAGTTTAGGAGTCAAGTTGGTAATTGTTCATGGCGCTCGTCCTCAAATTGCTGAACGTGCTAAATTGCTTGGCGTCAAGCAACAATTTAATGATGAGTTGCGCATTACCGATCCTGAAACCTTAATGGCGGTTAAAGACGCTACTGGTTCATTGCGCGTTCATATCGAAGCGCTTTTGACTATGGGGCTAGCAAATTCCCCAATGCATGGCTCTCAAATTCGTGTCAGTACTGGTAATTTTGTTATCGCGAGGCCGATTGGTATCAAAGACGGAGTTGACTACAAACATACTGGGTTGGTACGAAGAATTGATACTGTTGGTATCAATACTCAATTGGATTTTGGCTCGATTGTGCTGCTTTCACCAGTAGGATATTCAACCACAGGGGAAGTGTTTAATTTAGCTTTGGAAGATGTAGCAACTCAGACCGCTATTTCATTACAAGCAGATAAATTAATCACTTTTACTGAAGATGAAGGTTTAATAGACGCATCAGGCCAATTAATTCGTAGCTGTAATGCCGGAACGGTGAAATCTTTACTTGAACAGCCCGGTGAACATGTTCGCCAGCTATTGCTGCGGGCGATTATTCAAAGTTCAGAAAATGGCGTTGAGCGCTGCCACTGCGTGAGTTACCAAAGTGATACTGCGTTATTACAAGAGCTGTTTACCCGCGACGGGGCAGGTACGTTAATTGCGAAAGATCACAAAGAGCAAATTACCACGGCAACCATTGACGATGTCGGTGGTATTTTAGAGTTGATCAGGCCATTAGAAGAAGAGGGTATTTTGGTTAAGCGCTCTCGGAAATTGCTGGAGATGGAAATTGATCGCTTTATTGTCCTTAAAAAGGAAGATGTAATTATTGCCTGTGCTGCATTATATCCGTATCAAGAGGCAAGGACAGGTGAATTGGCGTGTGTAGTGATTCATCCCGATTATCGTAAAGGTAATCGAGGGGATCGTCTGATCGCTGCGGTAGAATCTTTCGCTAAGCGTCAAAAGTTAGAACAACTATTTGTGCTAACGACAGTAAGTTATCATTGGTTTTTGGAGCAAGGTTTCGTTGAAACGTCTATTGATGCGTTGCCGGAAAGCAAAAAACAGCTATATAACTATCAGCGAAAATCGAAAGTACTGATCAAATCTATTTGAACCATCTATGTTGTAAGCCATTAAAGTTCACCCGTTTGTAAAATTATCTCGCGTTGCTCGTCGAATTCGAAAATAATATTGGATGTTTTAGGTAGCACTTTTAGCCCATGGGTGGTTAGGCGCTGAAAATATGAGACAAAGTGCTTAACTTGCTCAAAATCCATGATGCCATAATTACCCCCGTGAGGGTTATCTAATGCTAATTTTTGTTCTTGCTGCCAACGCCATTGAGCTACTTGTTTAAAGTCAGGCGCCTTCAACAAGATCCATTTATCCATAACAGTATAAAGCGGCTGGTAATGACTGGCTAAACGCTCATTTACATAGGTTCGCCAAACTTGTTGCGGATCTTTAAATTTTTCCAGTTCGTTAATTGGGGAGGACAGCGCCTCAGAGTGCTGTGGCGGCACCCCCCAGCACCAACCGTCGACAATGACAATATCTGTGTTCTCATTTGTTTTCGGCCAACTGGTCGCAGGAAAGGGGTTATCTATGGCTTTATTAAATCGGGGGATTAGGGTGCTTTTTTGTTGCTTTAATGAGATTAAGACTTGTTTTAGCATGGAAGTATCATGCGTACCAGGAACACCACGAGTGACTAATAAAGGGTGAATTCTATCAGCCAGTTTCTTTCTTTTTTCTTGGCAATAATAAAAGTCATCGATAGAAAAGGTAACCACGTTTAAATTAAATGTTGATTTAAGGTAGTCAGCAATAAATGCAACCAAAGTAGACTTACCTATGCCTTGGCAACCGTTTAACCCTATCATTAGTGGGCTTTTATCATTATTTAGGTGTTGCTCAATATTATTTGATAACGGGATAAACCACTTATTAGCAACGTCTTGATAGGACGGCGATAATTTATATTTGTTGATAAATGCTTTTAGCATAAGAGTCCCTTCCCAGTGACGGTTCATCTTATAAACCTTGCCTGCTTTTTATGCAGATGTTTAAGGATTAACGTATATAATCGAAATAACTTTAGCTATTTTTTAACAAAGTGCAGGCTAAGACTCTTGTTTGGCAATAATCTAGCCCAACGTAACTTGCTCTCTTGTATTTTTTTATCAACAAGTTAGATTGGTTATGGAGGTTATAATTGGTTACTAACGTATGGCTAAAATATTTCCTCTTCAGGTTCAATCTCACCGTCTAGAATAACGGAACTTTCATCTTGATTGATGTACTCTTCTGGTACTGTACCTGATTGAAAATATTCAAATAGGCTTGAACGGTCGGTTTTTGTTGTCAGCTTACCTGTTGCTTTATCGATTCGAACCGAAACAATATTCTCTGGTGGCTCAAAAGGTTCAAAAGGCAAGTCATTTAACGCAGTTCTCATAAAGCTGATCCACGCAGGTTGTGCTGATTTTGCGCCAAACTCTTTTCCTGTGATTTGATTCTTATCGAGGTTACGGTTAAAGGTTGTTTTGCCTAAATTTCGGGAATGATCATCAAAACCAATCCAGGATGTGGCAACAATGCGACGACTAAAACCAGAAAACCAGGCATCTTTTGATTCATTCGTGGTTCCCGTTTTTCCCGCAATATCTCGACGCTTTAATTTCCGCCCTCTAAACCCTGTACCTTGCCAGCCGGGTGATGTTGACCAATCTGCGCCCCATATCGCCTCATTTAACCCTTCTGTGATTAAGAATGCATTTTGCGCACTGATCACACGTGGTGCTTGTTTTATTTCAGGCTTAAGTCGATCGACTTGTTGACTATTCAAAAACGAAGCGTCACTTTCTTGTATATTGTCTTCTGTTGATGTGATTAACTGCTCATCGACAGGTGCGAGACGCTCTCCTTCACCTTTGACATTCGGACTTGCTGGCAAGTATTCAAAATCACAAGGATCACATGCATATTCAGGTTGAGCTTGAAAAACAAGGTTGCCAAATGAATCTTCAATTCGTTCAATTAAATAAGGTGTGATTAAGTGGCCGCCATTGGCAAATGTGGCAAATCCTGTTGCTACCTCAGTTGGCGTCAGTGACGCTGATCCTAAAGCCAAAGATTCGTTTCGAGGTAGTTCGTCAGGTATAAAACCAAAAGATCCCAAATGATTAATGATGCCATCTAGCCCAACTGCCCTTAATAGCCTTACAGCAACGACGTTCTTAGACCGCGCGAGGGCGGTTTTTACGCGAATGGGTCCATTGTATTCTGGTGGTGAATTTTTAGGACGCCAAACAATGCCTGAACTTTTATCCCATTGGTTTATGGGGGCATCATTGACTAGTGATGCGAGCGTATAGCCATTCTCTAATGCTGCTGAATAAATGAAAGGCTTGATGTTTGAGCCCACTTGTCTTTTCGCTTGTGTCGCTCTATTGAACTGACTTTGCTTGAAGCTAAATCCGCCAACAGCAGCTTTGATTGCACCTGAGTCAGGTGATAACGCGACTAAAGCTGCGCTTGCTTGTGGTAGTTGATTTAATTGATAACCTTCATCGATTTTTGATACCCATATAACATCACCCACGGCCAAAATTTCATTGGCTAATTTAGGCGCTGCTCCTTGCTTCTGATCGCTGATATATTCCCTTGCCCAGCTCATGCCAGTCCATGCTATATTGGCAAACTCATCAGCTGCAATAGCAATTGTCGCATTCTGCTCTGCTACATCAGTTACTATCGCAGGGATTAAGTGCTGAATAGTTGAAACCTGGCTTAATGTTTCAACAATTTCCTGCTCAGTTATCGGTTCAAAAATAGGTGCTTCATTCAGTTCGTCGGTAGTTAAACTCGATTTTTTGCTAGAGTAATATTCCCTAAGCTCTTGTCTTATCGAACGAATTGGACCTCGGTATCCGTGTCGCTTGTCATAATCCAATAGATTATTGATAACTGCCTGTTGTGCTGCCTGTTGAAGATGAGAAGGAGTGCTTAGATAAACCTTATAGCCGCCGGTATACGCTTCTTCTTTTCCATACTTATCTAACATCATCTGATGCGCCATTTCCGCAATATACGGCGCATCTAGCTCTATTTCGGCACCATGCTTTTTACCTGTCATCGGGGCATTATTGGCAATATCATATTGCTGCTGTGTGATATAGCCACTGACTAGCATACGTTGCAATACAACAGTGCGGCGGCTTTGTGCTCTTTCAGGAGAGCGGATAGGGTTCAAGGTTGATGGTGCCTTTGGTAGCCCTGCCAACACTGCTATTTGCGCTAATGTTAAGTCGTTGACATCTTTGCCGTAATAAACTTGAGCTGCAGCCCCAAAACCAAAAGAACGATGTCCTAGTTCAATTTTATTCATATACAGTGCGAGAATTTCGTCTTTTGATAACAAATATTCAATATGAAATGCGAGAAATACTTCTCGTATTTTTCGTGTGTACGTTACTTCCCGGCTTAGGAAAAAATTTCGGGCAACTTGCATGGTTATAGTGCTGGCACCACCCTTATTTTGTCCCAATAGTTTTCCAATAATTGCACGACCAACACCAATAGGATCAACACCAAAATGCTGGTAAAAACGATCATCTTCGGTTGCTAGGATTGCATTGATCAGCTGTTTAGGCATTTGTTGTAAGGTTAATGGAATTCGTTTTTTTTCACCAAACTGTGAAATAAGCTTTCTATCCTGACTATAAATTTGCATGGGCGTTTGCCACTTCAAATCTTTAAGTGACTCTACACTAGGCAGCTCACTTCGCATCCCCATATAGAGAATTGAAAGCGCTAGAATGACCAAAAAACATAGTGCTACAGCCAATTTGACTAAATTTTTAAGTGAAAACACAGAAAATGCTCTAATTTATAAAAAAAAGTGTAAGATAGTACTAGTATATCGTGTAAAACCATGTAATAAATGTATTTATGCGTATATTGCATCTGAAAAAATTACAATTATAAGATTTAGTAGGAAGTTATGCTAAGCAAGCTATGGAAAAAAAAGGCATCCATGATGGTAGGGATCGATATTGGTTCTTATGCTGTTAAGGCTGTTTTGCTAAGTCAGGGAGACAATGGCTATATTCTCGAAGACTATGCTATTGAACCGATGCCCCGCGGTGCCGTTATTGACCGAGAAATTCAAGATATTGAAGCTGTCGGCAAAGTGATTGCAAAAATAAGAAAAAAAATATCTACCTCAATCAAAGAATCTGCAATTGCCGTTTCAGGCCAAACTGTTATTACCAAAGTTATCTATATGGATGTCGCGCTGAGCGATGAAGAACTGGCCGGTCAAATTGAAATTGAAGCCGACAGTTTAATTCCTTATCCGCTTGATGAAGTTAGCTTAGATTTTGAAAAATTGTCTGTCAATGAATCCGATCCTAGTAAAATCAATGTTCTGTTAAGTGCTGCCCGCACAGAATCAATTGGAGCGCGTGTTGAAGCCTTAGAGTCAGGAGGTTTTTCCACAAAAGTTGTTGACGTTGAATCATACGCCATCAGTCGTACATATGATCTCTGTTTATCTCAGCTACCTGATGATGCGAGTAATAAAATGGTCGCCATGGTTGATTTAGGTGCGACAATGACATTATTTTCTGCAGCTAATGAAAATGAACATGTTTTTAGCCGAGACCAATTATTCGGCGGCGAGCAATATACACGCTCAATCGTATCCTATTACAATCAATCGTTTGAAGAAGCTGAAAATGCGAAAGTTAAAGGTGATCTACCTCCAAACTATCGTTTTGAAGTATTAGCACCCTTCCACACTATCTTGGTACAACAAATTCGCCGCGCTATACAAATGTTTTTAACCTCAAGCGGTTTTGACAAAGTTGATTACCTATTGATATCTGGCGGTACGGCTTTAGTTGAGGGAGTACAAGAATTACTTACTGAAGAATTAGGAATTTATACCGTCATAGCCGACCCTTTTAATGATATGGAATTCGCGGCGAAAATTGATGAGGATGAGTTGGCTAAAGTAGCACCACAACTAATGGTGGCTTCGGGGTTAGCGTTAAGGAGCTTTTCGCCATGGCATATATAAACCTACTCCCTTGGCGTGAAGAAGCGCTCAAAGCAAAAAAGAAAGAATACATAAGCATATTAGCCCTTGTTGGTCTTTTTACTTTTTTGGTTGTGTTCGGGGTGAGTAGTTATTATCAAGCACAAATCGATGGGCAGCGAGCAAAAAATCAGTATTTAAAAAATGAAATTCAAATACTTGATGTGCGTATTGCAGAAATTAAAACTCTTAATGAAAAGAAAGAAGCCTTACAAAAACGTATTAGTGTTATAGAGCAGCTTCAGCGTAGCCGAAATGTTGGTACGCAAGTTTTGGATGAAATAGCAAAAATTATTCCCAACGGTGTTTACCTAACGAAATTGGAAAAACAGGGAAATATTTTGCAGCTGATGGGAAAAAGTGAATCAAACAACCATTTAGCCAATATGATCCGAGAAATTGAACTATCAGATTTATTTACAGATGCGACGCCAGAGTCAATTATCACCGATGAACAAGCCACGAAATTGTTAAGTGACTTCAAAATGCGTGTGAAAATTAGAGGCCTAGTTGAAGATTTAGACGCTGCGTTAAAGGAGAATAAATAATGAACTCCGATATTAACCAGTTTTTAGAGCAATTTAATGATTTAGACGTTGAGAATATCGGTCAATGGCCTGTCGCTGTTAAAGTTGTCGTTGCGATTTTTCTGTCTGTAGTGCTTTCAGGTCTTTTATACATGACTATGGTAAAAGACCGCATTGTGCAGCTAGAAAGTGTAGCAAAAGAAGAAATTGAATTGAAACAACAGTATTCTTCAAAATATTATGTTGCCGCTAATTTGGAGCTTTTCCAACAACAAATGATAGAAGCGGAAACTATTTTTGCCAATCAACTTAGAAGTTTACCAGAAAGCCACGAAACGCCTGGCCTACTAGATGATATTACGTTTATAGGCACCACCAGTGGCTTGGATTTTGTCAAGTTGAATTGGCAACCAGAAATTACCAAAGAAATTTATATTGAGTTACCTATCGATATTGAAGTGATCGGTGCGTACCATGATTTTGGTAGTTTCGTGAGTAAAATTGCAGGCCTGCCTCGTATAGTAACCTTACATGACTTCACAATTGTTATTCCACAGCCTGAGAAAGAAATTTTAAATTTAAAATTACAAGCAAAAACCTATAGGTACCAGGAGGCAAGTGAACAATGAAAAAACTAGCCTTAGTCAGTAGCCTTATTTTGTTGTCGGGTTGTTTTGATGACACCAGTGAAATAAAGGCACATATAGCAAAAGTTAAAGCCAATACGAAAAGCTATATTGAACCTATGCCAGAGGTTCCTAATTTTAATCATTTTGATTATTCTGCGTTCGAACTTAGGAGCCCATTTGTGGCGCCAAGACCAGAAGCAATACAAGAAAAATTACAACAAATGTCTGGATGTTTGAGTCCAGATCCTAGACGTCGTAAGCAGCCATTAGAAAAATTTGCGCTTGGTGACCTAATTATGCGTGGCACCTTAGGTGAAGGCGGCGTAACTTGGGCATTGATTGAAGCATCCGATAGTACGCTTCATCGTGTATCCATCGGTAATTATGTTGGTTTATATAACGGAAAAATTACAGAAGTGGGTAATGATAACGTGAAAATAGTTGAATTAACTCCAGACGGTGCAGGCTGTTGGGTAGAACGCGAAACTGTCGTAGAACTAGTTCAATTGAATGGTTAAGGTAAGGGAAGTAACGATGCTATTTAATAAATTTGAGAAAAATAAAATCTTTACCTTTGTGAAGAAGGTACAAGTGTTAGTGGCGATTTGCTTTTCAATGCTAATGTTCAACGTTCATGCGTCTGATTTAACAGGTATTGCATATAACACCATTCATAATGATCAAATTGAAGTTGTATTTTCAATGTCTTCAGATATAACTGGACAGCCAGCAGTGAAGACATCAATTGAGCCAGCAATGATAGAAGTTACGTTTAATAACGTTGCTTTTGATGATGAATATGCGTCAACTGTTGTTGAACATGCAGGTGTTAAAAATGTGCAGTTAAATAACAGCAATGGGGCCATGGTTGCGACTATCTTACTAGACAAGTTGACAGTATTTGATGTTTCCATTGAAGGTGATCAATACGCAATTACGTTGAGTTATGGCGATGCTGCTGAGGTTGTCGAAAATGTGGCACCGGCAGGTGAAGAGTTTATTAATTCACTAAATGCCATCGACTTTAGACGTGGTGAAGCTGAGCAAGAAGGGCAAGTGCTGATTTATCTTGATGACAGTGTTGTTGCGGCTGATGTCAATGATCAATTAGGGAAAGTTGTTGTTGAGTTCTACAACACAGAAATTCCTGAAAACATGCTTTACAAATTAGACGTAAAAGATTTTGCAACTGTTGTTAATGGCATTGAAACGTTCAGAGAAGGTAGAAATTCTAAGCTTGTCATCGATGTTGATGGGCCATTTAGCTTTGAACATAACCAACAAGATAATTTATTTATTATCAATATTGACAGGCGTATTGAAGAAGTGGGTTATTTAGGGACTGCTGACGATTTCAGCGGCCGTACAATATCTTTGAATTTCCAAGACATTTCCGTACGAACAGTATTGCAAATTATTGCTGACTATAACGAGTTTAACTTAATCACCAGTGATACGGTGTCGGGTAATATTACTTTAAGGTTAGACGGTGTTCCATGGGACCAAGCGTTAGATATTATCTTAAAAGTGAAAGGCTTAGATAAGCGCATGGAAGGTAATATTTTGATGGTGGCACCAAGTGATGAACTCGCTGCCCGTGAAGCAAAAAATCTACAAGCACAACAACAAGTTGAAGAGCTTGCGCCGCTTTACTCAGAATATGTTCAGATTAATTATGCCAAGGCGACAGAGTTTGCTAATCTTATCAAAAATGAAGATACCAGTATCCTGTCTCCTCGAGGTAGCGTTTCAGTAGACGAACGCACAAACACTTTACTAATCCGTGATACGGCGAAAAGTATTGAAGACATAAAACGCATGGTTGGTGTGCTAGATATTCCTATTCGCCAAGTGGTTATTGAAGCGCGAATGGTAACCGTTAAAGATAACATAAATGAAGAAATGGGCATTCGTTGGGGAGTTACAGATACTGACGGTGAAACTTCAACATCGGGATCGCTTGATGGCGCTGATTCTGCTGGTGGTGGTGTTGCTCCTTCAATTTCAGATCGGTTAAACGTTAATCTGCCTGTAGTAAACCCCGCAGGAAGTATCGCGTTTCAAGTTGCTCGCTTAGCTGATGGTACGATTTTGGATCTTGAATTAAGCGCACTTGAGAAAGAAAATAAAGGTGAAATCATCGCCAGTCCGCGTATTACTACGTCAAACCAAAAGGAAGCCTTTATAGAGCAAGGTGTGGAAATTCCATATCAAGAAGCAGCCTCAAGTGGTGCAACTACAACGCAGTTTAAAAAGGCAGTATTGAGCTTAACGGTTACGCCACATATCACTCCGGATAATAAAATTATTCTTGACCTAACAGTAACACAAGACACGGTTTCAGAAGTTACCAGTGGCTCTGCACCGGCAGTAGACACACAAAGAATAGGTACACAAGTGTTGGTTAATAATGGAGAAACCATTGTTTTAGGTGGTATTTATCAACAACAAATAATAAATAGTGTTTCTAAAGTGCCGGTTCTTGGCGATATTCCTTACATGGGATGGATGTTTAGAAGTACAAATAACTTCAGTGAAAAGAAAGAGTTACTTATATTTGTAACACCTAGAATAGTCACCGAACATTTCTAAGGCTCTTGTCAGATAAGCAAGTAAGTGTGTTAATTTTGCCTCACTTACTTGCAATCTATACATAAGAATTGCGATAATTACGCCCTTGAAAATTATAAGGGGGTTTCCTCTTACCTGTTTTAACAAATTTATTACGAGTATTAAGTAAGTCTAATGGCAGAAAAACGTAACATTTTCCTTGTTGGTCCTATGGGCGCGGGCAAAAGCACGATTGGTAGAGAATTAGCAGATAAGCTTCACCTAGAATTCTTCGATTCAGATCAGGAAATAGAACGTCGTACAGGTGCAGACATTTCGTGGGTATTCGACTTAGAAGGCGAAGAAGGCTTTCGCGTAAGAGAAGAAGGTGTCATCGATGATTTGACTGAAAAACAAGGCATTGTCTTGGCTACAGGCGGCGGCTCTGTAATTAGTGATCTGGTTAGAAATCGCTTATCAGCGCGCGGTATTGTTGTTTATCTCGAAACTACAATCGACAAACAAGTCGCTCGTACACAACGTGACCGTCGTCGTCCACTTCTACAAACGTCAGAAGAGCCTCGCACAGTCCTAGAAAACTTAGCAGTCGAACGTAATCCTCTTTACGAAGAAATTGCTGACATTATTGTTCAAACTGATGATCAAAGTGCAAAAGTAGTTGCGCATAAAATTGTTGATCGTTTAGATTTTTAATGTCTGAACTGAAAGTCGATCTTGGTGATCGAAGTTATCCAATCTATATCAACAAAGGGCTATTAAATTCTAATAGCCCTTTAGTTTCCCATATAAAATCCAAACGTGTTTGCATTGTATCTAACGATATTGTGTATCCTTTATATGGCGAAAAATTAGTAAATATACTCGCTGAATTTGATATTGATAGCATTATCCTACCTGACGGTGAAGCTGAAAAGTCATTAACAAATTTTGATCGTATCATGTCTCACTTATTAACCAATCATCACGGTCGTGACACGACATTGATTGCATTGGGTGGTGGTGTCATTGGTGATATCTGTGGCTTTGCTGCGGCGTGTTATCAACGAGGCGTCGATTTTATTCAAGTGCCAACGACCTTGCTATCGCAAGTTGACTCTTCAGTTGGTGGCAAGACGGCAATCAATCATCCGCTAGGCAAAAACATGGTGGGTGCTTTTTATCAGCCTAATGCTGTGTTAATTGATATTGATTCTCTTTCTTCTCTACCAGAACGCGAGTTTGCTGCGGGTATGGCTGAAGTTATTAAGTATGGTATCTTGGGTGACGGTGAGTTCTTTTCTTGGTTAGAAAATCATCGAGACGCTATTTTAGCTAAAGAAAGTCATATCTTAAGTGAAATGATTCGCACTTGTTGCCAATGTAAGGCTGATATTGTTGCACAAGACGAGAAAGAAGCAGGACTTAGAGCGCTGCTTAATCTTGGGCATACCTTTGGACATGCTATTGAAGCAGAGCAAGGTTATGGCGTATGGCTTCACGGAGAAGCTGTTGCTACTGGCATGGTGCTTGCTTCTAAACTAGCAGTGAACAAAGAACTGCTTAAAGCGTCAGATCTTCGTCGCATTGAATCACTTATCTCTGCTTTTTCGTTACCAACCGAAGCGCCAGCCGATATGGGCTTTGATAGCTTTGTTAAGCATATGAAAAGAGATAAGAAGAATATCGGTGGCTGTTTAAGGTTTATTGTACCGACAGCGATTGGTCAAAGTGAAATGCGTGATGATGTAACTGAAGAGGAACTAAAGCAGATTCTGTAAAACAGAAATATAGGTCGATTATGCCTGCTTTAGCGAACAAGCCAGAACAACAAACAAACGAATCAGTTACTTCTATCAATGCCAATGCGCGTATTGACTATATTCTCCGTTTTTCAAAGCAAGTCGTTTTAGTCATCGACGACTCTGATGAAGGTTATAGCGCGGTCGCGAGCCAATTTCTTACAGTACTTCCTGAAAACCATAATGCAGCTTATTTAGCACTCTCTCCCAAACTAAATGATATTCAAGTACGGTGTCGCATAACTGAGCAATTATTTACAAACACACCATTTGATCCCGAGCAGCCTCTCGCCACAAGTCTTATTAATTTAACTGCTGGCAATAAAGCTCCCATCAGTATTGTGATTGAGCATTGCCATCACCTGTCATTGCAGATTCTCCATGAATTATGTCAGTTGGCGGACATTGCTAAAAAAACAGAACGTGAAATTAATGTCGTGTTAACAGGACAAGTTGCCTCCGGAAAACTAATCGCTTCCAATCCAATTTTGTTCAATCAGAAGATCTCCATGGTGTCTGCTCAGTCAGGCCAGTTAATTTCCATCCGTGCGAATTTGTTTAAAGAGCCTAAACCTTTCTTTTCATTTGCTGGATATAAAAAATTCATTATATTCTTCAGTTTATTAATTTTGTTGAGTAGTGCAGTTATCTATGGCTTATACCAACGAGAAAATTTGTCTTTTAGTGGTCTAAATTCTAATACGGCACAAGTGATAGACGAAAACATTACTCAGGGCTTTGTAACAGCTTTGAGTGACGGTATAGTCGCCACTGATACTAAGATAAATGATACTAAGATAAATGATACTGAGCATGATGCTTCATCCTCTAGAGGTAGTGACCACGTTAATGTGCCAGCTAATAATGTTGATATTTTAAGCGCTATTGTTGATAAAACCGAACCTTTGGTGTTAAAAGAAGAATTAGCAACAACTACCGACATTATTGAAGCATTGGCCACTCTAGTGAGCGATGATGTTTTAGCATTAGAAGTTAATAATGAACCGTTAAATGACTTCGAATTTATTGAACAAGAGATAGATTACTCGTCGAATGAGGCTTATTATAAGGAATTGGACTTTGGTTATGTCATTCAATATATCACTATTGGATATCAGAGTGAGCAAGACATAAGTAAACTAGTTGAAGCATTTGCTGCACCCTATGAGAACTTTCGCTTTAAATCTTATCAACGTCTAATTAATGATAAAAAAATACTCGTGATTACCTCAGAGTTTTTTACCGAAAGAGAGCTAGCAACGGCAGAGTTAAAAACTTTACCTAGGCCATTGGCACAACACGGTCCGTGGATCAAAAGTGTTGACCAAGTTAAAACTGAAATAGCTGCGTTTAACGCTCCCAATAACGACTAAATCAGGCTACAATCCTCAGTCGATAAATTCAGTCGTTTAATGTAGGTTAATTTGGTGGCATGACCAATAAAAACAGAGCTTTTCTAAAATGGGCCGGTGGAAAATATACCCTGTGCGATGTTATTAATAAAATGCTTCCCCAAGGTGATTGTTTGATCGAACCTTTTGTTGGTGCTGGCTCTGTATTCTTAAATACTAATTACAAACGTTATATCCTGAACGACATCAACAAAGACTTAATTGAGCTCTATAAAATACTGCAGCACAAACCTGAGCAATTTATTCGTGATGCTAGGGCGATATTTAACGAACAGAATAATGTTGCTGAAGCTTATTATGAATATAGAAAAGCCTTCAATGAAACTGTTGACGTTTACCAGCGCTCACTATTGTTTTTATATATGAACCGTCATGGCTATAATGGTTTATGTCGATATAACAAATCTGGCGGCTATAACGTTCCTTTTGGCAAATACAAGCGCCCATATTTCCCTGAAAAAGAACTGAATTTCTTCGCTGAAAAAGCACAACGTGCGACCTTTGTCTGTGAAAACTATCGTGATACCTTTATGAGGGCAACTTCTGGTGATGTCATATATTGTGATCCTCCCTATGTGCCATTAAGTAAAACCGCTAGCTTCACCAGCTATGCGGGCAATGGTTTTGGCCTTGATGAGCAAGCAGACTTGGCAAATGCCGCCGAAGAAACCGTTGAAAATATAGAAAAAACCTCTGTCTTGATCAGCAATCATGACACCATTTGGACCCGTAAAATTTACGAGCATGCAAAGCGAATTAAAAAACTACAAGTGGCGCGAACTATCAGTCAGAAAGGGAATGGTCGTAAAAAAGTGGGTGAATTACTAGCGATGTACAAATAGCAGTTAAGCCGCTATTTCAGCTGAGTAAAACAGTGTTAACTCGGCATCACCGCTGAAACAATCAATATCAGTGTTAGTACAAAAATCACAACACCAATAATCCCACCAATAATAAAGTGGCTGCTCTTACCTTCACTAAAATCATGCGCTCTATTTTTATCGCTTTGAACACCAAGCGCTGCTGCGCCGATACTTTTTATGGTATTTACTATTGTGTATTTAGCCATTTCGTCACTTAATGATTTAAATAGATAAGGTTCAGTATGCAAACAAGTCAACAAAGATGCAATGGCATAAAAAAGCCTGAGTAGTTCAGGCTTTAGTATCTTGATTCTTGATTAAGGTGTATTACAGGTCAATATCAATACTATAAGAAACCACGACTTTCATATCATCATTGTCGATGTCAGTATCTGACAATGCTAAGGTAAAACCATTCTTGCTTAAGCTAACACCGTAATCGGTGTAATCACCATCATCATAATCATCATCGAAAGAATAATTACCAACATGGAAAGCAAGCTCTAAACCATCTGCTACTTCGAATGCCGCATCACCACTGATATATAGTGCACTATCATTCCATTTGGCACCGTCATCATTGTGAATACCGTAATTGGCTGAAATGCTAAAGTATGAATACGATAGACCGCCGTATATTTCACCAAAGTTGTATTCATTATCACTATCAGATTCTGCTGAATCAGGATAAGCGTAATAAATGTAACCAACATCATAACCGAAACCGGTATCGCCAATGTCGCCACCAAATCCAAAATATAGATCTAGTTCGTAACTTGCGTCATCACCAAAGTCGATGTTTGATGCCCAAGTACCTGCATAAAAACCAGACTCAGACGCATAATCAATACCGCCTGAAATTGCTGCACCATCATCGCTTTGAGAAACGTTACGCCATAAATAGTTGCTTGATAGACCGACGTTGGCAGAAAGGCCCTCGACAGCCAAAGCGTGCGTTGATATCAGCGACGTACTCAATAAAGTAGAAGCTAGTGTTAATTTTAAAAGTGCTTTGTTCATATTTTAATTCTCAGTTTTTTATTGTTGTAATCAAAAGTGCAAACACAATGCCTATATTAATAAATATTATAATAACAGTTACTTATGGTTGTTATTAAGAGCCACTGCCTCACTACAGTACTTTTTTTGTGCAACATTTCTCGCATTGTGTTCAATTTCGGTGCAAGAGGGGTCACAATATAATTAACTCGCTATTTTGAACTTGAGCGTTAGTTGATTTAATGATTCTGCAATGGCATTGATATGTTCGCTTGCCGTTGTGACTTGTTCTGCGCTGGCTGAGTTTTCATTGGCTGCGTCATTAATTTGTGTGACGTTTTGGCTAATTTCAGTTGAGACACAAGATTGCTCTTCGACGGAAGTTGCAATGAGTTCGGTCATTTCTGAAATATGATCAATTTCAACGCTCATTTGTTTGATGGCTTGAGAGGTTGTTTCAGCGTTAGTCTTTGTGTGCTCGCAGATTGAACGACTAGAAGACATAGCCGCAACTGCCTCATTGGAAGAGTTTTGTAGGTTTTCGATCATCGATTCTATATTAGAGGTAGACTCTTGTGTTTTAGATGCCAATGTTCTCACTTCGTCGGCTACCACTGCAAAGCCTCGACCTTGCTCGCCTGCTCGGGCCGCTTCTATAGCTGCATTTAGGGCAAGTAAATTTGTTTGCTCAGCGATGCCGCGTATCACCTCCAAGACACTGCCAATTTCGTTTGAACCAGCTTCCAACGACTCTATAACTAGACTTGTTTTAGTGATTTCATCGTCAAGTTGCTCTAAGTCGTCAACAGTTGATGTTAACATTTGGCTGGCATTGATTGATGCTGCTTTAGCTGATTGAGATGAGCTTGATACATTTGCTGCATTGTGAGCCACTTCGTTGATTGTCATCGACATTTCTTCGATGGCTGTTGCCGCTTGCTCAATGTTTGATTGTTGTTCCTTTAAGCTTGTTGATGATTGTAAACTTAACGCACTGGTTTGCTCAGAAACACTTGCTAGATGATGACTATTGCTAATAATTTCACCTACCATCACTTGCAATTGGCTAGTCATACGCTTCATTGCACCATAGACACTAGCATTAGCATGCTTATGATCAAAGGCAACGGTTAAATTTCCTTCGGCAATGGTTTCGGTGATTTCCTGCATATCGTTTGGCTCACCACCAAGGGGCTTTAATACAGATTTTGAACAAATCAATGCAGCAGCAACGATAATGAGCGCACAAATTAATAGCAGAGTAAAAATAGTCCATTGTAGAGTTGTTACTGGCTGAAAGGCCTCTGCCACATCTATTTCTGACAGTAGACCCCAGCGTGTGCCATCTATATCAACAGAAGTGTAAGCAGAAAGCACAGGGTTCCCATTGTAATCTATTATTATTTTGCTACCTGTCTTACCATTTAAAGCAAGCCTTGCTGCTTCAGTATCTACACCATTATTTTTAACATTCCCTGCAAAAGATGCGATCACAGAGTGACCTGTAGGATCTAAGAATGAATCAGAGCGCATTAGCAAATCAGGACCAATAAGGTAGCTCTCCCCTGTCTCACCCATGCCTGCGCGTTCCTTCATAAGGTCATTAATTTTATCCAATGACAATTGCAGTGCGATAGTAAAATTGGTGCCACTATCTATTTTAACCTGATGTGCGATAAAGCCAGCAGGCTCATTATTGCTTGGTGCATAGCGACTGAAATCTGAAATGCCAATGACTTTACTTTGTTGTACCCGTCTATATAGAGCGGCAAGACCTGAGCTTTGATAAGCACCATTAAGAAGGTTGGTTTGGTAGTCCGCCTCCTTGGTCACTGTATAAACTATTTGTCCGTGATTATCGATAACAAAGAAGTCGTAATAGCCATAAGTTTCAATATATTGCTTAAAGTAATCATGGTTGTCATGGGCACTTTCAGTGAGCGAAGCGATATTTTGTGATGTTAGTATTTTTTGTGTTGTGGCGGCAAGTAACGAAATATCGTGCTCACGTTGTTGATAGTAATCTTCTATTTGCGCTCGTTTATTTTCTCTTACAGAGATAAGCTGGTTAAATGCTTGAGTTTCGATTGCATTGCTGGCGAGCATGTTTGATATCAAACTTGTTAACAAAGTTGGTAATAACCCAATGACAACAAATGTGACAAGTAACGTATTCTTTAACTTCATAACTTCCCTTTAAAACCTTTAAAAACATAAGGTTATATTGTTTTTATTTTTTAATGAGAACGGAGTCTAGAATAGTTCTTATTGCGATTCAAGCTACAAAATTGTTACATGTGTTAGAAAAGGTTTATTGAGAAAGGTTTTAATTAGACTGATGAATATAACTTTTGTTTCTAAAGTAGAGTAAAATGTCACCTAAACTAGTTTACTGCTTCAATTATCTACGATGATTAGGTAAAGTAGCGCTGTTTTAACAAAGGGTGAAAATATGTCTTCGTTTTTAATTGCTCCATCGATATTGTCTGCTGATTTTGCTCGTTTAGGTGAAGATACGGCTAGGGTACTAGCTGCAGGTGCTGATGTTGTTCATTTTGATGTCATGGATAACCACTATGTTCCAAACTTAACGTTCGGCCCTATGGTGTGTAAATCACTTCGTGATTACGGTATTACCGCACCAATCGATGTGCATTTAATGGTTAAGCCAGTTGACAATTTAGTACCTGCATTTGCACAAGCGGGAGCTGACATTATTACGTTTCACCCTGAGGCGAGTGAACACGTAGACCGTACATTGCAACTAATCAAAGAAAGTGGCTGTAAAGCAGGTCTGGTATTAAACCCTGCAACATCGTTACATTATTTAGACCATGTAATGGATAAACTTGATGTTATCCTACTTATGTCGGTGAACCCTGGTTTTGGTGGTCAATCATTTATCCCTAGCACACTGGATAAGTTAAGAGCGGTTCGCCAACTTATTGATGACAGTGGCTTTGATATCCGTCTAGAAGTTGATGGTGGCGTTAAAGTTGATAACATCGCTGAAATTGCTGCGGCTGGCGCAGATATGTTTGTTGCTGGATCAGCAATATTTTCCCAACCTGATTATCAGGTCGTTATTGAAAAAATGCGTGCAGAGCTTGCAAGCGTTAAATAGATTAGAAATTAAAGGATCAACATGAGTAAACCTATTGTATTAAGTGGCTGTCAGCCATCAGGCGAGTTAACTATTGGCAACTATTTGGGTGCATTGAAACAATGGGTCAACATGCAAGACGATCATGATTGTTACTACATGCTAGTCGATCAACATGCTATTACCGTACGTCCAGATCCTGCTGCATTAAGAAAAGCAACTTTAGATGGACTAGCACTCTACCTTGCCTGTGGAGTTGACCCTGAAAAAAGCACAATATTCATTCAGTCTCATGTGCCAGAGCACGCACAGCTGAGCTGGGTACTAAATTGTTATACTCAGATGGGTGAGCTTAATCGTATGACTCAGTTTAAAGATAAGTCACAAAAATCAGAGCAAAACATGAACTCTGGTTTATTTACTTATCCTGTCTTAATGGCGGCAGATATTTTGTTGTACCGCGCAGATAGAGTGCCAGTAGGTGAAGATCAGAAGCAGCATTTAGAATTAGCGCGTGATATCGCTACGCGTTTCAACAACCTTTATGGCGACGTCTTCACTGTACCGGATCCTTATATCCCTGAGCATGGTGCGCGCGTGATGAGCTTACAAGATCCGCTTAAAAAGATGTCGAAATCTGATGATAATGCCAACAATTTTATTGGCTTATTAGAAGATACCAAGAAAATAACCAAGAAAATAAAACGTGCTGTTACTGATTCAGATGAGCAGGCTAATATCTATTATGATGTTGCAGAAAAGCCAGGCGTATCGAATTTACTTTCATTACTGTCTTGCGCAACTGGTAATAGCATTGAAAGCATAGTGCCACACTATGAAGACAAAATGTATGGTCATTTGAAAGGTGATGTTGCAGAAGCGGTCGTTGCTTTACTTGAGCCTATTCAACAGCGTTACCATCAATATCGAGAAGACCAAGCATTCTTAGAGCAAGTGATGAGACAAGGTGCTGAGAAAGCGTCAGCCCATGCGAGTGAAGTATTAGCTAAGGTATATGACTCAATCGGCTTTATTGCTAAACCGTAAAATTGATTGAGCGAATTAAAAAAAAGCGCCTATAGGCGCTTTTCTTGTCTGTATAGCCCTATCCTATAACGGGAGAAGGTTTTGGTTAATTATCGCTGGCAGTATCATTTTCAGCTGCTTTTCTGGTTGCGTCGAATAATCGTTCACTATCACGAATAAAGGTATCAACATCACTACTGCTAGAGAACAGAAAGCTCGGTGTCATGAGCGTTGAATCATAATGAGGTAAGGGCGAAAACTCGGGCTCTTTGCTGATCTGAACTAACATGCTACCACCAAAAAGTAATGTTGTGAGGCATACAGCGGCGATAGCTCTGCGTTGCGCGCTCATGTGAAAACCAACGTAGCAATTTAACCAAAACATGCAAAAAGCAATAGCGATCGGCAATATTGCGACAACGCCGGTAATACTCATGTTTGCCGAAGTGTTAAAATGAACTATTGATTCAAAACTATCACTTAACCACATCAGGTTAAAAAACATGAAACAAATGCCAAACTGGTGCAGTACGCGCGCGTCATTTTTAGTGAAGTGTGACACTAAAGCGACCATGGCTGGCCACATTGAAAACCCTAATGCCATACCAATGGCAGGAACAGCCAATTGTGTAAAATTCACTTCCATGGGTTTATTGATGTAGAAAATCCATGCTGCAACTAAGACAAACAGTGCAATATTTGTTATTAAAACGATGGGTTGACGCGCAAAGTCGACCAGTTGCTCAAACGGACTAAATTCAATAGTCTCTGCGATGGGGTGTTCAGGAAACACGATTCGCACCATGCTTTTACCGAAACAAATTACGTCCCCTGACTGCACTGCATATTGCTTAACAGGTGCTTTACTTTGTTCTAGGTAGCTGCCGTTGATACTTGACTGATCATCAATCAACCACTGCTCACCGTCAAAATGCAACTGTAAATGCTTTGGACAGACATGGGGGTCACTCACAATAAGGTCGCTACTATACGCTCGTCCAATGGTGATGTCAGGTTGAGAAAACTTATGGCAACCAATTAATTTATGGCCGCGTGTTAATTGTTCAATAATTACTTCCATGCGGTCGACTCCATGAACTTCTTGGTAAAGGCCATCGCCGATTGTTTTTCAACGCCTGCTAAGGTGAAGTGACTGATCAATGCTTGTTTATCTTTATCAACGGAGTTACTCAGATACATCACATCATACAGTTGTGGAAACTTTTTATAGTTGCGTGTACACAAGATACTTTTACTATTAATTGTACTGTTTGCAGGTCTTACAATATCGTGGTGACATTGAAATTCGGTGACATCTTCTTTACGAGCTTTATTGCCTGGACCTGCTCGTTTAATCTGTTGCTCATATAAATGATAAAACTTTAATGGATTGAGCTTTTTCGCATCCATGTAACGAAATTCCATTTCAATACTTCCTGTAAAAAAATGCCCACTGATGAAGGTACTTTCGTCTAATGAACAATTGGCCACCGCACTTAAAATAAGTGCATCGGGTTTTTCTGCATTTGAATTACCCCAACAACGAATAAATGGGACATCAATAGTTGGAATTATCGCTTGTGCTAGCCCTTTACCCTGCCATTTAGCAGACAGTAGCGCATCGATCAGTTTCTGCTGATTCGCTGATAGTTGCTCTGACATTTGTGCCTCAATGGATTCAGGAGCCTCTATTTTTAAAGCCTCAAATAGGCGAACCAATTTTTCGTGTGGAACCAAAAAACCAATTTGATTACCAGAAGTAGCAACATTAATACCAACCACCTCTGCATTGGCATTAACCACAGGACCACCGCTCATGCCTGAGTTTACCGAGCCAGTAAAATGAATCTTGTCATTAAATGACTCTTTCTTCAGGCCGTTATAGGTGCCTGGTACGACTATCATGCCTAAATCATGCGGGTTACCTAATGAAAATAACTCTTCACCTTTAATTGGCGTTGATTTAGCTAAAGAAAAATAGGGCATTTCGTCAGTGACCACTCGCTTGACGATGGCAAGGTCATTAATCACATCAACGCTTTTCAAAGACAATATGCCTTTTTCGCCTTTATGATTTAAATATTCAATTTTATATTTGTGGGGGAACAGCGCGTAACCTGAAATGACATGATAGTTAGTTGCAATTAGGCCATCGCTGGTAATTTGAAAGCCTGAGCCAATCGAAGACTTTTCGCCACTGGCATTGTCAATTAAACGAATTTGGTAAAGAGAAGGAGCAAGCTGCTTAAATATTTCTTCTGCTTGCTCGTTGGCCATTACTGGCTGACAACATAGCAGCAAAACTAAAGTGAACAGGCGTTTCATTAAATATCCTTGTGTATATCTCAACCTCTATTGTGCCAAAGAAAACAACTTTGTCATCAACATTTATTGTTAGAACTGATTTCAATAGACTTGTTTAGATTTATTTGTACGGAAAATACTATGTATTACTGATTTTCAGGCAATAAAAAAGCCTTACCGAAGTAAGGCTTGAAATGCTCGCTGTATGGTCTTGTTGTATTCAAGCTTCTTTTTAATTATTTCTTAACTAGCGCGTGACATTTTATAACAAAGGGTTTTCCTGAATGCAACAGATTTACTGAACTTTAATAGAGCAATAGCTTTAATCTTGACAGGATTTAGTTGCTATCCAATTATTAATATTCTTTGATTTCACTCATAGTCTTTCGAGCAAAGCCAAGGTAGAATAGCGCGCATATTAGAAATGGAACCAGTTAAATGACTACATTAAAGAACGACAATTACTTACGCGCCCTATTACGCCAACCAACTGATTACACGCCAATTTGGATGATGAGACAGGCCGGTCGTTACCTTCCTGAATATCGTGAAGTGCGTGGTCAAGCAGGTGACTTTATGTCGTTGTGCCGAAATGCTGAATTAGCGTGTGAAGTAACAATTCAACCCCTTCGCCGTTTTCCGCTAGATGCAGCTATTTTATTCAGTGATATTTTAACAATCCCTGATGCGATGGGATTAGGTCTTTACTTTGAAACAGGTGAAGGTCCGAAATTTGAACGTCCTATTACTTGTAAAGCTGATGTAGATAAGATTGGTCACCCAGATCCTGAAGGTGAACTTCAGTATGTAATGAATGCTGTGCGCACCATTCGTAAAGAATTGAAAGGTGAAGTGCCGCTTATTGGTTTCTCGGGTAGCCCATGGACACTAGCGACTTACATGGTTGAAGGTGGAAGTAGTAAAGCATTCACTAAAATCAAGAAGATGGCGTTTTCTGATCCACAAACCTTGCACTTGTTATTAGACAAGTTAGCTGATTCTGTAATTAGCTACTTAAATGCACAAATTGCTGCGGGTGCACAATCTGTTATGGTATTTGATACTTGGGGTGGCGTGTTATCTCCTCGTGACTATAAAGATTTTTCTTTGCAGTATATGGCAAAAATTGTTGATGGTTTAACTCGTCACAATGATGGCAGAAAAGTACCTGTTACATTATTCACTAAGAATGGCGGCATGTGGTTAGAAGATATCGCTGCAACAGGTTGTGATGCGGTAGGTCTTGATTGGACCATCGATATTGAAAACGCTAAAGCACGCGTAGGCGACAAAGTGGCCTTGCAAGGCAACATGGACCCTTCAATGTTATACGCACCTTTCGAGCGCATTGAGCAGGAAGTGAGTAAAATTCTTGCTGGCTTTGGTGAAGGTGGTACCGGTCACGTATTTAACTTAGGCCATGGTATCCACCCAGACGTGAACCCTGATCACGCTGGTCATTTCATTGAATCTGTGCACCGCTTAAGTAAGCCTTATCATCAAAAATAAGCATGACGGCAGATGTTAGCTTTTGAATAGGTACAAAAAAAGGCGCTTAATTTTAAGCGCCTTTTTTCATGAGTGTTAATGACAGTTAACGTCATGATTGCTCGCCATTTAGATACCGTAATCTTCTCGATATTGCTTAATGCTCTTAAGCGAGTCGTGCATGTCTGGCTTGTCTTCCAAGTAGGTAATTACATCACTTAAACTGACAATAGAGATAACGTTAGTACCGAAATCTCGTTCTACCTCTTGAATTGCCGACAGCTCGCCTTGACCTTTTTCTTGACGATCAAGTGCAATCAATACACCGGATAATTGTGCGCCATGCGCTTTGATGATTTCCATTGATTCGCGAATTGCAGTGCCCGCAGTGATCACATCATCGACTAGCATCACTTTACCCGCTAGTTCAGAGCCAACAAGACTACCGCCTTCGCCGTGTTTTTTGGCTTCTTTACGGTTAAAGCAATAAGGCATGTCCATATTGTGATGATCGGCCAGTGCGACAGCCGTTGTTGTTGCAATAGGGATACCCTTATAAGCTGGGCCAAACAACAAATCAAACTCAATGCCTGAGTCAGCAAGCGCGGCAGCATAGAAGCGGCCAAGACGCGCCAAATCACCACCAGTATTGAATAATCCTGCATTAAAAAAATAAGGGCTGGTGCGGCCTGATTTTAAAGTAAACTCGCCAAAGCGCAGCACTTGTTTACTTAAAGCAAACTCGATAAATTCACGTTGATAATCTTTCACTTGTCTACCTTTCAAATAAGTTATGAATTCAAAGCGGCTTTTTGAACATCAAATAGTTCGTTTATGCCGTGTTTAGCTAATTGCATCATTTCTTGCATTTCATCGAAACTAAAAGGCTCTTCTTCTGCAGTGCCTTGTACTTCGATTAACTTACCCGTTTCTGTCATAACAACATTCATGTCAGTTTCAGCGGCGGCATCTTCAACATATTCTAAATCAGCGATTGGTTGTCCCTGATAAATACCAACCGATACAGCAGCAATCATATGTTTAAGTGGGTTAGTTTTGATGATCTCTTTGGCGCGCATATAATTAATCGCGTCAACAAGAGCGACACATGCACCAGTAATTGACGCCGTACGCGTTCCGCCATCGGCTTGAATCACATCACAATCAACGGTAATGGTGTTTTCACCTAAAGCAACTAAATCAACCGCTGCACGTAATGAGCGAGCAATTAGGCGTGAAATTTCTAAGGTGCGGCCACTTTGCTTACCTTGTGCGGCTTCGCGGCGCATACGGGTATGAGTTGAACGCGGCAACATGCCATATTCAGCGGTTATCCAACCTTTACCTTGTCCCTTTAAAAAACGTGGCACACCTTCTTCAACGGTTGCGGTACAAATGACTTTTGTGTCGCCAAATTCAATCAGAATTGAGCCTTCAGCGTGAGCTGTAAATTGGCGAGTGATGGTTACTGGGCGTATTTGCCCTAGCGTTCTACCGCTTGGTCGCATAATTTGTCCTAAACTGGGTTAATTGTGGAGCATTATAATAGCTCAGCACGTTTTTTGACATAATCACTCGGCAAACTTTTTGAAATATTTGTTGAAAGTTAGTTAAGCTAGGTCAGGTCAATTTCAATATCGTTTATGTTAGGGCTTGTTATGTATAAAACTTATTGCTTCTTATTGGTCTTTTTAAGCGGGCAACTTTTTGCTTCAACACCAGAGAGTCATGCTCAGAAAGTGGCTGAATCATTACCGCTTTTCAGCAAAATTTATGATGATAAGCGCGATCCTTTTAAAGATGCGGTAGCAGCAATTGAACTCGCTAAAAAAACCAACCGCAATGTGCTAATTGAAATTGGCGGAAACTGGTGCACATGGTGTCATAAAATGGACGCCTTCCTCGACAAAAATCCTGATGTATATTACGCGCTACACACTGAATTTGTCGTCTTAAAAGTAAATGTTAGTGACAGCAATGAAAACGAAGCCTTCATGAAAGGCTTACCGCCTGTACTGGGGTATCCTCATATGTATGTGTCGACTAATGCTGGCAAGATGGTATTGTCAAAAGACACCGCAGAGCTGCAAGAAAATGGTCAATACTCAAAATCAAACTGGTTGTCTTTTATAGATAAATGGAAGCCTGAGAAAGAAGATAACATTGTTTCAAGCACTACCGCCTTATAATTTATATACAGGATTTATTGATGTCATTTTTTGATAAAAAATATCAAACCCCTCGATGGATGAGTAAAAAACTGTCTCGACGTAAGTTACTTAAATCAGCAGCAGGCGCTGGTACTATTGCAGCCATGCCAAGCCTTGTTATTGCTCAATCAACGGTCAGTAAATTTCAGTCTGATTTAGCCAAAAACCCTTGGTTAACGCTTGATGCAGTGTTAGCACATTTACTGCCTAGTTCAGCTTCAGGGCCGGGCGCCAATGAATTAAACGCGACGTTATATCTTTACAATGTGGTCACCGAACAAACAATTGACCAAGAAGAGAAAACATTCATCTTAAAAGGTGTTGGCTGGTTAAACGGCTATAGTGAAAGCCAACTGAAAAAATCATTTATCGCACTAAACGATGCCGAAAGAGAAACCATGCTAAGGGGCATCAGTGGCTCTCGCGCAGGGAGTAATTGGTTAAACACGCTAATTAATTATCTGTTTGAAGCCATGTTATCGCCACCTTCTTATGGTGGAAACCCAGATGGCATTGGCTGGCAATGGCTTGAGCATCAGGCTGGCTTTCCCTTACCGCCAGTTGGTAAACGTTACTTTGAATTGCCGGGTAACCATCAAATCTCCATAAAAAACCTGACTGTAGAGGCCAAAAGAAAAGCATGAAGTATGATATTTGTATTGTGGGAAGCGGCGCAGGCGCGTCTCCTGTGGCCTATACCCTTGCCAAGGCCGGCGCAAAAGTACTGGTGCTTGAAAAAGGCCCATGGTTGACCGAAGAAGAATTTTATAAAGATGAACTCGCCATCAGTTTGCGCAATGCATACAACCCCAAACTTGAAGACGAACGTCACGTTATCGAAGAAGAGTACGAACGTGAAGACGGCAGCAGTTACTGGCAAGGTGAGTCAACCAGTGATTCTGGTTGGAGTTTTTGGAATGGCACTGTTGTTGGTGGCTCATCAAATTTCATGAGTGGGTACTTTCATCGTTTGAAGCCCGTCGATTTTCGCCTTAAGTCAGAATTTGGTGAAATCAAAGGGGCCAATGTGGAAGATTGGCCAATTAGCTACGATGAGTTAGAGCCTTTCTATACCATGGTCGACGAGCAAGTGGGCGTTTCAGGTCGAGTTGTTGAACACCCTCACCAAGAGCCAAGATCGAAAGGCTTTTTGCAGCCGCCAATTGCTGAGCACGCAGTGTCCTCATGGATAGACAAAGCTGCCACTGATCTAGGTTATCATCCTATCCCTGTACCTCGCGCAGTATTGTCTCGTCCTGCTATGGGAAGAAATAGCTGTGAATATTCTGGTTATTGCAGCAGCTATGGTTGTGCGTCTGGCGCAAAAGGAAGTGGCAGGGCGGCATTGTTAAATCATGCCGTGGCGACGGGTAACTTAACCATTAGGCCTGAATCGAAAGTATTTAATATTGCGACTGATGAAAAAGGTGAAATTACCGGTATTCACTATTACAACAAGCAGGGTAAAGAGCAGGTCGCTAAAGCATCTATCTACGTTGTTGCATGCCAAGCCGTTGAAACTTCACGTCTATTGCTGGCATCAAAAGGTGAAAAATTCCCGAACGGTCTTGCTAACAATAATGGTCAAGTGGGTAAAAACTTAGTATTTAGTGCCGGCGGTACAGGCAGTGGTGACTTTTATTTTGATGAGATGACCAAAGAGCAAGTCGCTCAGCTAAAACAAGTGGGTCCGTTTATTAATCGCGCTTTACAAGATTGGTATCAAATTGATGACAAAACTTTTGACGGAGCGAACCCATCGGGTAAAGCTAAAGGGGGCACTATTGACTTTCTTTTTCATCAAAACCCAATTGCACGGGCCATGGGTAGCCAATATGACGAAAATGATGACTTAGTTTGGGGCGAGCAATTAAAGCAAAACCTAAAAACAGAATTTACCACCTATAAAACATTACGCTTTGAAGTGTTTAATGATTGGTTACCCACTGATGATTGTTTTGTTGCGTTAGATGATGAAGTGAACGATAAGTGGGGCGACCCTGTAGCCAAAGTACGTATTGGCTACCATGATCATGACCTTAAAGTGGGTGAGTATTTGTCTGCTAAAGCCGAAACAGTGTTACGAAAACTCGGCGCCAAGAATGTTTACTCGTCAGTAAGTGGTTACCCACCGACAAACCTAATGGCAGGTGGTTGTCGGTTTGGTGACGACCCCAAAACGTCGGTATTAAATAAAAACTGTCAAGCGCATGAAGTAGACAACCTTTATGTGACTGACGGTTCTTTTATGCCTACAGGCGGTAGTGTGCCATACACCTATACGATATATGCCAATGCGTTTAGGGTTGCCGAGCATATCAAACAACGCTGGTTGAGTAGTTAATTTAGACTAATAGTCAATTGTTATACTTTTGTGAGGATTAAAGGCAGTTAAATGCTCATAGTAGTTAAAACTGTCTGTTAGGAACCGATATGATGAGATTTGCTAGTGTATTGTTATCTGCTGTATTTTTGTATGGCTGTGGTGGAGGGGGCTCGTCAGGCTCATCTACAATCGCTGAGCAACCAGCGCCGCCACCCACGCCTACCATCTACACCGGCAGCTTTGTCGACTCGGCAGTTCAGGGCTTGGCGTTTGAGACAGCTACCGAAAGTGGCTTAACTAACGAAGCAGGTGAATTTACTTATCAGCAAGGCGAAGTGATCACGTTTTCCATCGGGAGTATTAACTTTCCACAAGTAGCGGCGGCTGAACTAATGACACCGCTAGAGCTGTTTTTAGTCAAAAATATTGATGACATTCGTGTGATAAATGCGATTAGATTACTGCAGTCACTTGATGCCGACGGTGAGCCGTTAAATGGTATTGAAATAGCTGAGCAAGTACATGACTTAACTACAGATATATTTTTCGACTTTTCCAGTGATGATTTTGAGCAAAAAGCGAATGACTATATTGCAACGCTAGGCATAGTTCATACGAAACTCGTGTCGGCAGACCAAGCACGCTTTCATTTTAATCAAACATTAGCGAATATTGGTTACAACCTTGAGAACGAATGCGCTGCCGATCACCCAAAAGTAGGTTATTCTGGCACTTTTCAAACCCGAGCACATAACGTAGCAGGTACGGCGACATTCATCGATAACTGCACAATAGAAATCACCAACTTCACCTATGATGGACAAGGGCCAGAAGTGTTTTTCTATGCGTCATCGAGCCAAGAATTTGTTGGTGACGGCTCGTTTGCTTTAGGTGATAGGTTAGACGGCACAGTCTTTGATAATGCTAATTTACTGATCAAATTGCCGGAAGGAAAAACCTTAGACAACATTAACTCATTGAGTGTTTGGTGCGTAGAATTTAGTGCTGATTTTGGCAGCCTCACATTCACCCCCTAATTGTTACTGGTATAGGGGTACGGGCTCAGGCATAATCTATGGCGATTCATTCTTATAAAACTAGTTAATAGGAAAGACCATGATCCATAGTATGACCGCATTTGCTCGCCAAGAAATTAAAGGTGAGTGGGGCAACGCCGTTTGGGAAATTCGCTCGGTTAATCAACGATTTTTAGAAACTTATTTCAGATTACCCGAGCAATTTAGAGGTATTGAACCGGTACTACGTGAGCGTTTTAGAAAAGCGCTTAACCGAGGCAAAGTAGAATGCAACCTTCGCTTTAATGCAAACCCTGCCGCCAAAGGCAACTTATCCATCAACAAAAACTTAGCTGAGCAGTTAATTCAGCATGCCAATTGGGTTAATGAACAAACACTCAATAGCCAAATCAACCCGCTTGAAGTGATGCGCTGGCCTGGCGTGATGGAAACTGAAGAAACTGACATGAATGCTGTTCAAGCGGACTTATTAGCAGGTTTTGACCAAGCCTTAGCTGACTTTAAAGAAGCGAGAGGGCGCGAAGGCGATAACATGAAAGTGCTTATCGAACAGCGCTTAGACGGCATTGTCGCAGAGTCTGAAAAGGTTAAAGCCCACATGCCAGAAATTATTGAATGGCAACGTAACCGAATCATCGAAAAATTTAACGACGCAGGTTTAGAGCCGGACTCTGGTCGTGTTGAACAAGAGCTTGTTTTGCTGGCGCAAAAAATGGACGTTGATGAAGAGATCGACCGTTTATTTAGTCACGTTAAAGAAACCCGAGCTACATTGAAAAAGGGTGGACCACAAGGTCGCCGTTTAGATTTCATGATGCAAGAATTCAACCGTGAAGCTAATACCTTAGGGTCAAAGTCAATCAATGCTGATATCACCAACGCTGCCGTGGAATTGAAAGTATTGATTGAGCAAATGCGCGAGCAAATTCAAAATATTGAATAATAGCTTACAGAATTTTATGATTGAAAAAAGCCATAGTTTGCTATGGCTTTTTTTTCGATAATTATCTCTTTAGCGTAGTAAAAATAAGTGTCACTTGATATAACAGCGATAGATATTTTATAGAGAGCAATTGCAAATGATCACATTATCCGCTGACCAATGCCGCGTTATTGGCGTGATGTTGGAAAAAGAAATTACCACACCAGAACAATACCCACTCTCTTTAAATGGCCTTACTATTGGCTGCAATCAAAAAAGCAATCGAGAGCCAGTAACCAGTTTTTCTGAAAGTGATGTACAAAATCTAATTGATGAATTGGTGGACATGAATCAATTAATGATAGACCGCAAAGCGTCTGTTCGAGTAAATAAGTATTTCCATCGCTTTTGTAATACTGAATTTGGACACTTAAATTTTACCTCTCAGCAAAGAGCTATTATTTGCGTGTTACTGCTAAGAGGGCCACAAACTCCTGGTGAATTAAGAACGCGCACGAGCCGTCTAGCTGACTTTGCAGATGTAAATGAAGTTGAAGCTACCTTGCAGCAATTACAAGACTTAAAAGGCGATGTACTCGTTAAGAAACTGGCACGAGAACCAGGTAAACGCGATTCACGTTATGTACACTTATTTACCGATATCAATGAGCTCGATTTAGCTAGCACTAATGTAATACAAGCGGAAAATACCAGCGCTGAGCAACAACCTCAGTTAGTACAAAGAGTATCAGAGTTAGAAAAGCAAGTTGCAGCCTTAACTGAACAAGTCCAGTGCTTAACTGAGCTAATTGAAGATAAGTAACAGATGGGAAATGCGTGAGCAGATCCAGAATATCGAATAAACAAACAGCTAGGGCGTGAAGGGGATATTTCAACGCCCTAGTGTTTTAAATTTAAATGCGTTTAGTGAACAAACACGGTTAGCTCTACGTCGCTAAAGTCACTAAAGTTACTGAATGAAATTATCCATTCGCCTGACTCAGGCACTTCAATCATTAGCATTTCATCATTTCCTGGAGTTTCCGAGGCATAAAAGCTGACTGGCGTATCCCAGTAGTCACCCCAATCGTCCCAATTGTCATTATCATCCCAACCATCGCTTTCAACATCCTGGTTTTCTTCTGTTGGCACGCGTTCAGCAGTAATATCAACATCACCTTCGCCACCTGTTGTTGCAATGTAAATTACGTTGATGCCTTCAGGTACGTCTAACACAAATTGCAGTTGTTCTTCTCCTACGGTGTAGCTAATTTTTTCCTGAAAAGCGATAAAGGTTTCATCTGAGTAATCTCCATCTTCAGAGTCACCGCCTGAGCCATCACTTGGTAAACCAGATACTGGCTCATTGCCCGACATGGCGCTGTCTATCCAACCACGTAGTTTTGCTACATCACCGTATACGCCGTATTTATCGGCTGCAGCACAGCCTTCGCCCCAGCTAACAACACCAACTTGGTAATATTCATTATTCTTTTCAAATACCAATGGCCCACCGCTATCGCCTTGGCAAGAATCTTTACCGCCTTGTTTCAGTCCTGCACACATTTCAGTATCTTGAACTTGGCCACCATAAGCTTCATTGCTGTTACATACGTCATTGGTCACAAATGGCACGGTAACTTCCATCAGTTTATCTGGAGATTGACCACCAGAGCTAAGGGTTCCCCAGCCTGAAACGACTAATGACGTTCCAGCGCTGATATTGGCATCGACAAAGCTTTGATCGACAAGTTTCACGGGTTTGGCGTTTGCGTGGGTAATATTTTTTTCAAGTTTTAATATCGCAACGTCTTTTGAAAGGTTCGGGTACTCTTGGTTAGTGTATGTTTTGGCGACGTTAATTGTTTCACCTGAATTACCTGATAATGACGTTGTTCCAACACGCACCTGCATTTCTGGTGATTCACCATCAACACCTTCCATACAGTGTGCTGCAGTTAGTACTAAGTCTTGAGCAACAATAGAACCGCCACAAAAGTGATAACCGTCGGCGCTTTGCACTGACACTTGATACGGTCGAGCGTTTTCAGTGGACGCTTCGCCTCCGACTATACGTGCAGATTCAGATAAGTTAAGTGTTTTAATTTTTGGTGTTGGTTGTGCGGCCTGAGCAGATAGACTTAATAAGATTGCTGTGGCTAACATTGAGTGCTTTAACATAGTTGATACCTCTTTTGTTCTTGAATAAGTTTTCAGTGATGTCTGGTTTGCGTTTAAGCCATTGCATTATTCAATCGGGAGGGGCATTAAAGTAGTAGCAAAATTCGTCGTTATGTATCGCCATGTACGTTTGCGTTTAACGAATTCAGCTGACTAATTGTGTGATTTGATAGGAGTTAGGTGAGTTTGATGCAATCGTTTATTTGGTCAAAGCTTGCTACATTTGGATACAAAGGGATACTTAGCGCTTAATAATTATTCTGGTGTTGTTTGCCACTAAGTACGACAATAATGCTGGGTAATTAACGAATTAAATTGATGGCGAAGGTTATTTAATGCAGAGCATTTTTTTTAGAATTTATATGGGCATGTTATCGGCAGTTATGTTGATCGCATTGCTCGTGATGTTCTGTACTTATTACTTAAGCCAACACCGTATTACTGAGCATATTTATCATAATTATAGCGGTACGTTTCATTTAATAGGTGAAGGCGTGGCCAGACATAAAGGTGCCAATAGAGCGCAATGGTTGTCTGCGATTGAGCGTTTAAGTGATCTGCATTTTGAACAGCATTATTTTGATGAACAGCGACTGACGGAGCGACAAGTTGGTCGTTTATTAAATGATAAATTCCTGTATCAAGTAAATAGCAATTTATCTTCTAGTCAAGTGTACATCTTATTGCCTGAAGAGCAGGCTTACTTGTCGGTTGAGCTGAACGACTATGGCACATCGTTAATTCGAATCAGTGCATTTTTGATGCTCAATGAACTTGGGCGGCACAAAGGTGAGGATCGTCTCACCGCTTTAACGAAGCTGCGGGCAATGTTTGATTACCCAATCCAGTTAAAGAAGCTGGCAGAATTAACTATTTCTACTACTCACATTCGTACCGTAAAAAAAGGTGACATAGCAGTAGTGTTAAATGTGTCGGGTACAAGCACACCAACGGTTATGGCCTATGCGCCACTGGGTAATAGCCCTTATACCTTGGTGCTCGGCAGTATTCCATTTTTTGATTGGTTTCCGTTATCACTGATAATCGCAATCGTGTTAATTATTCTTGTTTTAATGGCGGCAGCAAGCTTCTACCTCGTCAGGCCATTAGAACATCGATTGGAAAATGTTGACGCCCAAATAGAGCAAATAGCTAAAGATAAAGACATTACGGTAACGCCACAAAGAGGTTTTGATGCAATAAGTAAGCTGTCTAATACAGTTAAACACATGGCAACTCGTATTCATAAACTGATTAACGCTCAAAATGACATGGTTAGAGCAATTTCACATGAGTTAAGGGCACCGATCACTCGAGTACGTTTTCAATTAGCGGTATTAGAACAGGGCGTAAATGAAGATGAAGTTGTTAACGGTGTCGAGCGAAATCTTGAAGAATTAGAAACTCTCATAGATGAAGTCCTTACTTTTTCTAAATTAAAGAGAGAACAGCCAGAATTACAATTGGAACAACTAACTGTTGACTCATTCATTAACGATATTGTTATCCACCATCAGCAAGCGGCAGATAAATTAGAGGTTTCCCTTTACTTGCCAATTTCTACTGACATTACCGTAGATGCTAAATACATGAATAGAGCGTTAAGTAATTTGTTGTTAAACGCTTATAAATATGCAAAAAAACGTGTGAAAGTTGGTTTTGAAATTCGAAACAGCGAATATTTACTTTGGGTAGAGGATGATGGGCCAGGCATTCCTGAAGTTAATCGACATGAAGTGTTATCGGCATTTACCCGTGTTGACGAAAGCCGAGATCGCCGCACGGGTGGCTACGGACTTGGTTTGGCGATCGTAGAACAAATTGCCCGCTGGCACCAAGGCAATGTCAATATAGAACAGGGCACATGGGGCGGCGCTAAAGTAAGCATCGCTTGGCCGAAAGACATTGAGCAAAGTTCGGTTCTAGCGTCATGAAAATTCTTACTTTACTCATTTTTTTAATCCATTCCGTGCCGGCGTTGGGCAATTGGAATACAACCGATGAAGAACTCCTTGAGCTACAAGCGGTTGATCAGGCGGCTTTATTCCTTAAGGAGCAAGAAAGGGAAGCGAAAATCCTACAATCTATCGAAGCGTTGGATAATAATTCTGACTTTCTTGAAATGGAGCGATTACAACAGCATGATAAAAAGCAGCTAAATAAAAGGGAGTTTAGTCAGGATCTACTTCAAGAAGAAGCCTTATTTGATGCTCACTCACTTCGTGGAGAACTCGATAAAGAGTTTGATGAAGCAGAGCTTATCGACGAAGACTTTGTCGATGAAGGATTTGATTTCTTAGATGCTGAAATTGATTTATTGAATGAAGAATTGCTAGATGAAGACAATACCAAAAACACTAAAGAAAAAGCTAAGCAACTAGAGAAAAAAAGTGTTGGCATTAAAGGCAAAGAAGAAGCATTAATAAACAAATTGGATAACAGTGATTTAATGGACTTTGAAAAAGATATTGAAATTTGGCGTGATGATTTAAAAGTGCTTGATGATGACGATGGTATAAATGGTCATGATTAAATATTTATGGACGGCGTGTTCATTAACGTTGTTGCTTTGTACTACTGCAAAGGCGGCAGAGCCGTCAAAAAGCAGGACTTGGTTGAATAGTGCAATTGACAAGCGCAAAGCAGGGGAACACTGGAAGGCTGTTGAACTCTTGTTTAAGTTAAGAGAGCGTCATATAGGGCATAAAAGAATAAACCTTGAACTCGTACTCAATTTTATTCAATTACGGCAATACGATCGTGCTGAGTCTATACTTTTGCATCTAGAGTCATTAACACTCAATGAATTAGAGCAACAAAAACTTGAGAAGCTAAAGAACATCTTAATACGTCGCATGAGAAAACCTATTTCCGCTCATCGTTGGATAGTTGATGCTGGTGCATCAGTCGGTTATGACGTTGTAAATAACACTTTTCCTGTATTAATTATTGAGGATTACCAAAGTGAAGACAGTGCCTTGTTAGGTGATGACTTACTTGATCAGCTATGGGAAGACGCAGACTTTGGTGACTTTGAATATGTAGATGGCTACGACATTGTTGCGCGAGAAGATGAAGTAGAAAGACAGGAATCTAGCTACTTAAGTGAGTTTATCAATGTGAATTACCGGTATCGACCATTTGAGCCGCTGGATGGATTCGTTAGTCCTACCTATTTCATATGGGACAATGATTTCTCGGCAGAGTTTAGGCAGATTGATGATGAAGCAAAAAACAAATATAGCCGATACAGCGTAAATACATCATTGTACTTATTGCGAGTCAATCAATGGTTAGTTGAGCTAAATGGTAAAGTAAGTGTTCACTACAATGACGGCAATAAATTACTGACTGATACCAGAGAGCGTATTTCATTCTCTATTCCCCATAAACAACACAAATTTAAATTTGCGCTCGATATTTCACAAAAACATTATCAATCAACATTGTCTGAAAGTAATTCCAAAACCAGCATGCCATGGCTTGAATACGGCTATTTACTGTCTGATAAATTTAGAACAACAGTTGGCGTAAAATATAAACAGCTGAGAGCCAATGATAGCTTCTTATCTTATGATCGGTTAAATGCTTATGCAGGGCTTTATTATTACCCGTTTACCGATGTGAGTGCCTACCTAACCTTTAATCATTACCAACTTAAGTACAGTGTTGACGACCCTGAATTAGTGTCTTGGGCGAAAGAAGATAAAAACTCTATAGCCTTTGGTGCTAAGTATCATGTAACCGATCACTTAAGTTTCAGCATAAATGGTCATTACTCAAAGAATACTATTGAGCTTGGCTTTGGTGAAGATGAATGGCAGCGACTGGAAGTGTCGTTAGTTTATCGTTTTTAATGTGCTGTTCTTAATTCCATTAGCTACATTTCGATACAATACGCTACATAGCGCCACTGTTAGCGATAGCCTTGATTCGATTAAATAGAGTGACGTTGAAGAGTAAGAGAAGCAACATGAAACAGTTAGTTGTATTTGTAATATCCCTAGTTATGATGACGTCATCATCTCTCGCCCAAACTGAAAAACAGGCAGTTATTCATGGCATTGAACTTGATGATAACAAGGTTAAAATTCAAGTAACGTCAACGGGGTGCACTAATAATGATGCGTTTGAACTTCGGTTTAAAAAGGGATCAATGCTAGTGTTAAGGACGAAACTGGATAAGTGTCGAAGAATGCCCCATAAGATTTGGCTTAGTTTCGAACTACCGTCTAAAACAACAGAGTTGACGTTAATGAATAAACTATCGCTTTAGACTAAAACGATTTCAGCAAATTAATTCACAGACAGAGAGCTATAGATGAGTAATAACACGGTGCTAATTATCGATGATGACGTTGAGCTAACACAACTCATTAGCCAATACCTGTCGACAAATGGCCTCACCGTATTTGCTTATCATGATGGGAGTAACATTAATCAGCAACTCGAATTGCATAAACCCGATGTTATTATCCTTGATCTTATGTTGCCCGCAATTGACGGGCTAACCATATGCAAGAATATTCGTTCTTCATTTAATGGTGCCATCATTATGTTAACCGCATTAGGCGATGACATTGATGAAGTCACAGGATTAGAAGTTGGTGCCGACGACTACCTAGCAAAACCGGTGAAACCAAGAGTGCTGCTGGCGCATATTCGCGCTCAAATTCGTCGTCAATCGACATTACAGCAAACTGTTGTTGAATCTTGTATTCAATGTTTTGAAGGTAGGATTAAGCTTGATGCGGGTAATCGCTCGGTGTTAATGGATGAGCAAGTTATTTCATTATCTAGTGCTGAATTTGATTTGTTGTGGCTCTTGGCTCAAAAGGTCGGTCATATTGTGAAAAGGGAGGCATTACATGAGGCTATTTTTAGATTGCCTTATGATGGTATAGACAGATCTATAGATTTACGCATATCACGTATTAGAAAAAAACTAAGCGATGACCCCAAAGTACCTAGCATTATCAAAACCGTACGAAATGTCGGTTATCAACTAGCGACTTAACATGCATACTCAAACGGCCTCAAAATCAATTGTTTTAAGGCCGTTTTCCCACATTTCTAAATATTGTAAATTGTCGTTCTAAGAAGTGTGCTTGCTTAGAAATGCCAATACATGTTTCATGTATTTTTTTTGATTATCCGGGTCAAAAAATCCATGTGACTCTTTTCCAAAGGTATGCCATTCATAGGGTTTTTTGGCGGCATCGAGCGATGATTTAAGTCGAACCGCATGTTCAAATGGCACTTGTTCATCTTCTTCACCGTGAGCTAACAATAATGGAATATTTATAGGCTCAACGTTATGTACAGGAGACATTTTCTTGCGAACGGCTGCGTCTGTGCCTAAGGTTTGATTGATATACGCTTTACCAAATCCTAAGTTTTGAATATTGCCTTTTTCATACATCAAATCCAGATCGTAAACCCCTGCATAAGCTATGGCGCATTGGTATGTGTCTGGGTACTTAATTGCGCTTTGAATCGCGGAGTATCCGCCAAAACTTGCGCCCATAATGCAGGCTTTGTCTTTGTCGGCTAAACCACTTTGTACAGCCCATTGAAATGCTTCGAAGATATCACGCTGAATCAGGCTACCCCAGTTTTTATATCCCGCGGCTTCAAAATTATAACCAAAACCGTCAGAGCCTCTAAAGTTAACTTGTAAAACTGAGTAGCCATTGAGTGCTAAAAATTGTACCTCTGAGGAATACTTCCAGTAATCCCGGCTGTGTGGCCCGCCGTGAACTAGAACAACAAGAGGGGCTATTGCATTTTCCTTCTGATGCTTTGCTTCTGTAAAATAGCCACTTATTCTTAGGCCGTCAGAAGAAGTGAATTCAATTGGATCGGTATAAGCAAGTTCATTGCTATTTATATCAGGGTAATATTTGAACAGTCCACGTAGTTTATTTTCTTGTTGATCATAGAGGTAGAATTTGCCAGCTTCTATATCGGAAGATACCTTCACAATGTATACATTTCCGTCATCGGTTTTACTGGTGATATCAACTGACTGACCTGGAAATGCGGAAATCAACACCTTAAACACTTGTGCTTCTTTAAGTGCTTTATTCAGCACATAATAGCTTGGAAAACCATCGTCAACGCCTAGAGCATAAATATTGTTGCCATCGCTGGTGTATTTTACTTGGCTGATATCAACTTTTTTATCTGTGATGATCTTCTTTAATTTACCAGTATTTAAATTCAGCTTGAATAATCCAGATTTGTCTTGGCCAAAATTATCGATAACAAATAAATTTTTACCCGTTTCGTCTATTGTTAGCGCTTGAAAATCTTGACCATAGTTATGGGGCGGCAATTGATGCCATTTCCTATTTTTTCTAATGTGTACTTCACGTTCATTGTTTTCGTTTATGCCAGTAACAACTTTAACGTTACCTGAACTGTCGGTAATAAAATCAGCGTAGGGCACTGGTGAACTAATTAGTTGTTTCTTCAGTTTTCCAGTGTAAACATTTAACTTGTATAGGCTAGGTAGCCGAGAGCCTTTCTCGTCCCAGAGAGTAGACATGATTAAAATATTTTCTTCATCATCATCTAATCTATTTACGAGTTCAGCCCAACCGTTAGTCTTCTTTTTTTTCTTAAGCCGAGAGCGCTTTCCGTTTCCACCGTTTCGATAGCCATAGATTAATTCAGTTTGACTACCATCTACGTTTACCGCAAATAGTTCACCATAATATAATGGCTCTTCTTGCCACGGTTTTCGTTGAATAATTTTCAAGACCACACGCTCATTATTGACCCAATGAAAATTGCCCACTTCATTGATGTCTGGAAGCTTTGTAGTACCTATCGTTTCCATGGTTTCACGGGACAGGAATGCCAATGCTCTTTGGCCGTGCGAGTCCACTATAATTGCTAGGTACTGACCATCAGGAGAAATTTTTACATCCTGATATTTAGCGCGCTGAAAAAGATGCTCCCAATCATTTGCATAAATATTGGTACTTCCAAGTGCCAATAATAAGCACATAACATAAATAGCTTTAATTGCTCTTCCCTGATTTGATTTTTTATTCCCTTTGAAACATTATGTTACATTCTGAAATATTTCAACTTTAAGTTCTTGTTTTGATTTTTTTGGAGAAATGAAACCTGTTAGGAGCTTGTTGAATACCATAGCCTTTTTTAATGAATCAATAGGGCGTTTTAAGCAACTAGTCGACAGATGGAACGAAGCAACTTTTACATTTAAGTATTATGATATGACTTTGAACTTAGCATAAGAAAAGTATAACGAACAGGTTAAGAGCGACTTGACGTAGTCTGACAAAACTTCTCTTTTTTAACTTCATCTTCAATATTGAAATTAGTTACCCAATTGCATGCTAGCTGTTCGACGTTGTGCCTTTTTACAATTGTTAGCGCTAAGGCATTAATTTTATTTCTTGGGTCTTCGACCATGAGTTGTAAGTGCTTTCTTAATCCTTTAATTATTTTTGCTGAAAAAACGCTTTTTGATTTGTATAAATAAAAGCCGACTTCAAGCCAGGCTTCATGTACTTGATCGCTATTTTCACCAAATTTGTCGGCCAGAAAGAGGTATTCAACTAGTTGTTGGTCGATTTCATTCAAACGCCATTTTAATGTAGCTAACGTCGCCCATGTGCCGGGCCAAGTTGGCCTTAATTCAGTTGCTCTACTGTAGTACTTTCTTGCTTCGTTAAAGTAGTGCATTTTATCGGCCTGCTCGGCGGCGTGGAGACCACCCCATTCATAAACAAGGCCGAGAGTAATTAAATATTGTGGGTTATTTGGATGGGTATTGTTGGCTCTATGTATGATGGTTAGTGTTTGGTTCAATTCTTCATCGTTTGTTATTTGTTGGTTATCTCGCCAATATTCTAACGTTTGATGAACGCGATAAAAGTCTAAGTTTGCCTTTCCCATTTTTGCCGCTTGTACAATGCCAAATAAACACAAAAGCGTGAGTACTACTAATATTATCGGTTGAACATTGGTAAAGCTGGCTAATTTGAATTTCACAACGTCAGTCCTGTGCAAGAAAGGAGTTTGTATTTAAAAGAACTTATTAGCACTTATTTTTAATGGCGTTTTATAGACTAATTCTTGTGCTCGAGCCTCTCCAACAATTTTTGCTGCAAGAGTTTTTCCTTCACGTAATTTAGGAGGTCTCCGCTTTATGTTGTGAGTATCGGTAGCGATTATATCTACGAAATTCTTTTTTAATAGGTATTCTGCTAACTTCTGGGGTTCAGCTCCAAAATCACCACAAAGTGACGATGCGGTTATTTGAAACAGACACCCCGCACGCTCTAACTGATTGAATTTTGTGTAATCTGCTAAAATGTCTCTGTTTCGTTCAGGGTGGGCGATCATGGGTAGAATATTTTCGTTTTTTAGCCACTTGATGAGTTGCTCTGTACCAGCTGGTATATGGCTATGAGGGAGCTCTAACAATAAAACCTGATATTCATTCCAATGACCAATAAAGGGCAAGGTATTTTGCTTTGCTAGCAGCATGATTTCTGGACAAATTCTGACTTCTGCCGCAAATGCTAATTGAATAGCCATTCCCCGTTCGTTTACTACGCTTTGCAAGTCGTCAAACGATGCCGAAATTTGCCTCATCGTGTTATCAAATCGCCCCAATTGAATATGAGGAGTGCAAACCATATGGGTGATACCGTTTGCTATAGCGGCGTCTATCAGTGCGATACTTTCAGTCAGGTCAACAGCACCATCGTCAATATTTGGAAGGATATGACAATGTAAGTCTATCATTGCTAGACAGGTGCCTTGTTTTGCTCTTCAGCGGATGAGGATACGGAAGCATTGTAACCGTACTGGTCATAATAACCTGTGTACTCGCCATACTTACCCGCCTGCTTCAAATCAACTTGATTGAGTACGATGCCGTCAATTCTGGCACCCGCTTCCATTAAACGGCTTAAACCAGACTTAATCACTTTCTCGCGTGTACTATCTGCTTTGACAATGTAGACTAATGAGTCGCTTTGCTGAGCGATTAGTATCGCGTCACTTACTGCTTGTGTCGGTGCGGTATCAATGATGATGCGATCATATTTCTCTTTCACCGATTCAATCAATTGTGTGAATTTTTTCGACGCAAGCAATTCTTGTGGGTTAGGAGGAAGTGTTCCTGCGGCAATGATATCGATACCTGATTGTTCATCTCGCACTAAGCACTCAGAAAGCGTATGGGTTCCAGAAATGATATTTGATAAACCCGGTTGAAATGCAGGTAAGTCAAACACCTTACCTACTGCAGGGCGGCGCATATCAGCATCGATCAACAATACTTTTTCAAGCTGAGCCAAGGCAAATGATAGGTTTGTAGAAACCGTAGTTTTACCTTCTTGTGGTATAGACGATGTGACTGAAATAACTTTCGCTTCATGTTCAATATTTAGCAATAATAAACTGGTGCGCAATGTTCTAATGGACTCACTAAACGCATGCTCTTTTGAATCAAAAAATATTTTTGATGGCAGTCTTTCACCACGTGCAACTTTTTGCAGTGGAACCAACCCTAACATGCGTTGCAGTAGTTTATTCTCAATATCATCAACGGAACGAATCCCGTCATTAAGTAACTCTGAAATAAACGCTAAAACCGCGCCAAAGACAAGGCTAATGATCATTGATAAGCCGATAATCAGTTTTTTCTTTGGGTTTGACGGAGCAAGTGGAGGCTGTGCACGATCAACCAAACGGGCGTTAGCAGATTCAAACTCTCCAACCTCTTTTGTTTCTTTTAAGCGTGTAAAAAAAGCGTTATAAAGGTATTGATTGCTCTCTACTTCTCTTTTTAACTCTTGTTGTTTTGAGTCTAAAACGGATAACTCTCGAAAGCGTTGACCTTTAGATTGAACTGCTTTTGCAAGGCCACTCTCTTGCGCTTTGGCCGATTTGTATTCGTTGTTAATGCCTGAAATAAGTACCTGAACCTGATTGTTCATATTTTCGTTAACTGATCTAAGTTCAGATATGGCCGCAATCATCGTTGGATGCTTTGGACCAAACACGCCTTGAAGCTCTGAAACTTTAGTTCTTACTGCCTGAAGGGATTCGTTGACACTTTGTATAGATGCATGATTTAACACTTCAGGAAGCGCAATTAATGCAGAGATATCGCCTTTTTTTTCTTCAATTAGCTGATAGAGTTGTTCATTTTGCTTAAGTTGTTGTCTTGCGGCTGATAGGCGTTGGTTGAGCTCTTGAAGCTCTTTTGCTTCTAAACTTTTTACGCCATCTATATCTATTAACTGCTCTTTATTTTGATAATCCCGTAGCACTCTTTCAGATTCGTCTAGCTTATTTTTTAACGTACTGAGTCTATCATTAAGCCAAGTAGATGCTTTTTCAGTCATTTCAAGTTTAGATTCTAAATGACTTTCTATGTAAACCTCGGCCAAAGTATTGACAATGCTAGCCGCAAGATCAGGTGATTCAGAAACAAACGAAATTTTTGCTAGTTGAGTTTTTCTGATGGGTGATATTGACAGCCGTCTAATAAATTCATTGGCAACTACTCTATTTTTTATGCTTAACCTTTGGCTTTCAGTATAAGTATATTTTTCTTGAGGTAAAAAAGGTAAAAATGATTTGATCATTCCGACAATATCAAAATTCTCTTTTTTTCTATCAGGATCAAACTCTGGATGTGAGACTAAATTAAGTTTATCAATAACCCGTTGAGCCAAATGTTTAGATTTTAAAATTTCAAACTGGGTAAAAAGATACTCATCTTGGCCTGAATCTATTCCATAGACTTGCTCAATGGATACAACGTTAGCTTGTTCGGCTTGGATAAGAAGTGTGGCCGTAGCGGTATATTTAGGAGTCGTTGAGAATACAATGACGGTGGCCAATATAGTTATTGCAAACGCTAGACTGAGAATGCTCCATTTCGCTCTGTAGATAACTTTAAAATAAGTTTGTAGATCGATGGTTTCATCACCAGTAGCTGGTTGTTTATTTGACTCTATTAGGGCAATGCTCATTCACTCAACTCTTAAAAGTAACTTTGTTTAACGGTGATGATGTCACCTGGTTGAAGCAATTCATTGCCATCAACATTGATAGATTTTTGTTCAGGATCACTGCTTCGAATAATAAAAATTTTTGACAGTGATGCTCGTTCAGTATAACCACCAGCTAGTGCTACGGCTTTATTGATCGTAAGCCCAGGCTGAAAAGGGTAGCCACCAGGTGTTTTCACTTCGCCATCAATAAAAAATGGACGGTATTGAATGACACTGACAGAGACATTCGGGTGAATCAAATAGTCTCCCTTTAGCCCATTTAGTATTTGCTGTTGAAACTCTTCTAGTGTTTTTCCAGATGCTTGTAGTTGCCCTAAAAATGGATAATCAATTTTACCATTATCATTTAGCATGGTTTCTATAGATAGATCATCTTGGCCAAAAACGGTAATTTTTATAACGTCTCCAGCCCCTAATCGATAATCTTTTTGATCTCGGGCATTGGCGTTCGCCTGTATAGCCAAAAGTACAATGGCTACCACTATGTAGATGAAATGACTATTTTTAAACATAATGACTTCTTTAAAGTTACCAATATATAGCGTACTAGCTTTCAATGTTAATTAATATAATGCAAGACGTACGCCTAGGGTTACTAATTCTCGATCATAATTGAGCAGCTCTCTCGTACTGTCTCGATCTATGTAATCATATGCTAACGAAAAGCTCACCCAATAAGACATGTCATAATACAGCGCGAGCTTCACTGAAGTATTATTATCTTCGCGTATTTTCCCCGTTAAGCCGGTATAAACATCTTTATTTTCGGCATAAACTACCTCGCTACTAATGCGATCTCTCCATTCATGACGCCAATCTGCTGAGTGCTGGGTGCTATTAATTACATAGCCATTCCCTATGGCAGACTCGATGAAGAAGCCTTCACCATTTGTTTCTTCTATTCGACGACCTGTCTTAAATGTAAAATGAGAATACGTTTTAGGCGCCCAATCAATTTCAGCTTCCCATTCAACATTATAGAAATTTTCAAAAAGTGGGTTATCAAACTCTTTTTCTTTATAACCGACCTTGGCAAAGCCTGTTGTTAGCGCCGTAGCCTCCCACTTTGCACCAACAAATACGCGGCTTTCATTACTCGACAGCTCTTCTGCAGGTGTTGGAGTATAGTCATAATCGTACTCTGTTGACCAAGCTTCAATTGTTAAATCAGTCGCAGCCCCAATTTTGTAATAGAAGGTTCCACCAAATTCTTCGGTTGTTCTATCTCGAGCTGCGGTGCTATCAAATGGCTCTCCTGTAACAATACTTTCAGTAAAAACACTACGATAGTCATTGTCAAAATAACCTACTTCCACTTCTAAGCGCATATCTGCTTCCAATGCGCCAAAAGTATATTGAACACCACCATATATTTGTTCGTATGTATCAGGCTCTTCAAGCAAACCACCGGTACCAATTGAGAATCGACTGCCGCGCTCTTCATGGCTGTCAATATAACCACCTTGAAACATCAGTCTATGACGCTGATTAATCTCGTAGTTTAACTTTCCTGAGATATCATGATCGTTGTAGCTATCATCTTGAGCTGCATGGTATGCACCATGGGTGAAGATCCAATCTATTTCAAAATTATGCTTACCGAACTCACCAAATTCCCGTGTCAATTTAACGTTAGGTTGGAAAATGGTTAGCCACGAATTAATATCTTCGATATTGGTGGATGCAACATTACTGTCGTAACGTTGTTGAATATTAAGAAAAGGAGTTAATAACATACCGCCAGCGATAGGTATACTCTGATCATCCCTTTCATCTTCGTTAAACGATGATGCATTTCCTGCATGTGCGACACATAAAGTTAATAGTACAGCACTAGTTGTAAAGCGCATGAAGCTTCCTTTCAAATAATTATATTTTTAGCTGCTTACGAAGTTAGAAAGGAGAGTTTCACCTAACAAGCCGACATAAACTACATTGGAGAGCATTAATCATCGTCTCTGCTCGTGAAATAGCATTTTTGTTATTTTTACAGTTAAAGAACAAGTACGTAATTAATGTTTACAAATAATGATTGAATACTAAACAATTGAGCTCTAAAAACCAATTAATTTAGTAGTTACCACCATATTAATTTTGAAGATTGTAACTAAATTTCGTAGGCATTTGAAACAATATGTAATTGCTTGTGGCATTGATTTCTTTTTTCTTAGTAAATATAAGGTTAGACTTAAAAGCGTCATATAATTGTGGAACATTAACAAACGATGTCTAGTGGTTTACTTAATACCATTCAAAGTAGTTTTTCATCGCTTTATCGAGTCATTGACTTAGTCGTTATTGGCTTCACGTTTTTTGCGTGTCTGTTTTGGTATCAAGTCCCTGTCACTATCCACTATCAATTAGTATTACTTATCAGCTTAACCTGCTTCTTATTTTTTGGGCAAACGGTAGATTTATATCGTTCATGGCGAACATCAACTACGTTAGCCATGGTGTCTTATGCAGTGTTAACTTGGGCCTTGAGCTGCGTCGTGTTAATCACTTTAGCTTATTTTACTAAATTGGGTGTTGTCTATTCTCGACTCGCAATTGGTACTTGGTTTGTAGTTACTTCCTTTGGCTTAGTAATTTGGCGAATATTTTTCAGGGAATTACTCTTTTATTTTCGAAAATCCGGAGCAAACACTAGGTCTGTAGTTATTATAGGCGCTACATCTTCAGGTTTGAAATTAGCCCAACAAATTCAGAATAATCCGCAGTTAGGGTTAACCATTGAAGGAGTATATGATGATCGGGAAGCCTCTCGCCTGCCCTTAGAATTGCAAAACTCTAAGAAAGGAAATATCAAAGATGCTCTGGCGTTAATTAAGTCAAAACATGAAGTGAATCAGGTTTTTGTTGCGATGCCGCTAAAAGCAGAAGAGCGAATTACTGAAATTTTAAGTGAGCTTCGAGACTCAACAGCTACCGTGCACATTGTTCCTGATTTTCTTATTTACAATCTACTTCATGCAAAATGGCAACAAATAGGAAACATGGAAACGTTGAGTGTTTATGACTCACCTTTTGAAGGGTTTAATGTCACGATTAAACGCGTGGAGGATATTGTGTTGAGCATCGTCATTTTATCTTTAATTCTTATTCCTATGTTTTTTATCGCAATACTAGTGAAGTTAACTTCAAAAGGGCCTGTCTTATTCAAGCAAAAACGCTATGGATTAGACGGTAGGGAAATTAAAATTTATAAATTTCGCTCAATGGCACTTGTGCAAAAGGAGGTTGATAAAGTCAAACAAGCAACTAAATTTGACGCCAGAATCACTCCCGTTGGAGCATTTTTAAGGCGTACTTCTCTAGATGAACTGCCTCAATTTTTTAATGTATTACAAGGTAGTATGTCTATTGTTGGGCCGAGACCTCATGCTATTGTCCATAATGAAGAATATAGACAACTTATTGATGGATACATGCTTAGGCATAAAGTAAAACCAGGTATTACGGGTTGGGCGCAAATAAATGGTTGGCGAGGCGAGACGGATACTCTGGAAAAAATGGAAAAAAGAATTGAATTTGATTTAGCTTATATTCATCGTTGGTCGCTACTTTTTGATTTAAAAATAATTGTGCTTACTATTTTTAAAGGCTTTGTTAATAAAAACGCATATTAATAAAGCCTACTTAAAACATAAGTACTTTGATGACAGCTAACTTATTTATCAGCTATTGCCGTACCTGTTCTTGTGATAGGTACCATTGATATGTTCTGTTGAGCCCTTCTGGTAAGTCTATGTGATACTGCCAGCCTAAATTACTTAGTTGGGTCACATCTAATAACTTTCTTGGTGCGCCGTCAGGCTTGGTACTATCGAATACGATAGCCCCTTTATAGCCGACAACTTTAGCAACAGTTTCAACTAACTCTTTAATAGTGCAGTCGACGCCAGTGCCGACATTAAGATGACTTAGCATCTCATGGGTATTCTCTTGGTATTTTTCTGACGCTAAATTCATTACAAAAATTGCTGCACTGGCCATGTCATCAACATGAAGAAATTCTCTTTTAGGCTTACCTGAGCCCCATGCGACTACCTTTGGCAAATTTTCTATTTTGGCCTGATGAAAACGCTGGATCAGTGCGGGAATTACATGTGAGTTTGTCGGATGAAAATTATCGTGTTCACCATATAAATTTGTTGGCATTATCGAACGATAATTTCTGCCGTATTGCCTATTATAAGACTCACATAATTTTATACCTGCAATTTTGGCGATGGCATAAGGTTCGTTTGTTGGTTCCAATGTACCAGTGAGTAATTCAGATTCTTTGATCGGTTGGTTCGCAAGTTTTGGATAGATACAAGATGAGCCAAGAAACAAAAGATTGTTAATATCTGCCATATGAGAGGCATGTATCAAGTTGCATTGCATCATCAGGTTTTGATAGATAAAGTCCGCCGGATACGTGTTATTTGCGACAATACCTCCTACCTTAGCAGCAGCGATATATACTTGGTCAATATCTTCCGTTTGAAAAAAATTAACAACCTCAGCTTGGTTAGTAAGATCAAGCTCACTTCTGTTTCTTAGGATTAACTCTATACCCGCCTGCTCCTCTAGTTGGCGAACAATTGAAGAGCCTACCATGCCATTATGACCTGCAATAAAAACACGTTGTGTTGTCATGTTAACTCTCGTTACTTACGGCTACGTCATAGCCATGAGATTGCAATAGAGCATTCTTTTTCGCAATGTTTAGGTCATGCTGAACCATTTCTGTTACCAACTGCTCAAAGCTGGTTTCTGGCTGCCAACCGAGTAATTTTTTTGCTTTACTTGGGTCGCCTAATAGCGTTTCAACTTCAGCAGGCCTAAAGTATTTTTCGTCAACAGAAACAATGATATCACCAACTTGAACTTCTGTTGCATGCTCACCACTTACTTCAGCAACAATACCTTTTTCCTCTACTCCTTCTCCTTGCCATTGTAGTTTAATACCCAGCTCATTAGCCGCATGCTCGACAAATTGTCTTACCGAGTACTGCTGACCCGTGGCAATGACAAAGTCGTCTGGATTGTCTTGTTGGAGCATCAACCATTGCATTTTAACGTAATCTCTTGCATGACCCCAATCTCGCAGCGCATCCATGTTGCCTAAATACAAACAGCTGTCTAGACCTTGTGATATATTTGCCAGTGCTCGTGTAATTTTTCGAGTCACGAAAGTTTCACCTCGACGAGGAGATTCATGATTAAACAATATGCCGTTACTAGCATGAAGGCCGTACGCCTCACGATAATTTACTACCATCCAGTAGGCATACATTTTCGCTACGCCATATGGTGAACGGGGGTAAAAAGGAGTCTGCTCTGTTTGTGGGCTTTCCCTGACATCACCATATAGCTCTGAGGTAGATGCTTGATAAAAACGAGTCTTTTTCTCTAAACCTAAAAAACGAATGGCTTCTAATAGGCGTAATGTGCCTATGCCGTCTACATCGGCAGTATACTCAGGGCATTCAAACGACACAGCAACATGGCTTTGTGCACCTAAATTATAAACTTCATCAGGCTGAATTTTTGCCAATAGTCGGGTTAGATTGGAGGTATCTGTAAGGTCACCATAATGAAGAAACAGGTTCGGGCTTTCACTGTGTAGATCTTGATAGATATGATCTATACGTTCGGTATTAAATGAAGACGCACGTCGTTTTATGCCATGTACTTCATAGCCTTTGGCTAATAAAAACTCAGCAAGGTATGAACCATCTTGACCAGTAATACCAGTCACTAGGGCTACTTTATTTGTCATAGTAATCTCAAATTAATTTCAATTAGGAATAATGAACTAGATTAAGCTAAGTTACCAAAAGGTATAGATAATATAAACTTTTACCAGTCTGTATCGTTCAGAAAAATTCATAGCACTAGGGATTAACATCTATATAATGAGTGCTTATCGAGTTAAGTTAATTCAAACACTTATTTGAAGCAACATATGAATGTATTTGATAACAAACAGCGAAGGTAAGTCATTATTGAAAACCAAGAATTTAGTGGTTTAAAGAGTGCATATAACAGAAAAAGACCAAATATATGGTCTTTTTTAGATGACTTTAAGTTAAATTTATTTTTGTTTGCGTAAACGACTCATTCCCATAATGGCCAAACCTAAAGCAAATATATAAGCAGGCTCAGGAATTTGCGTAAGATCAGCTGAATCAATGAAACCGCCTTGACCATTTACATTGCCGGCACCAGCAAACGCAATTGACATAGTATCGCTAGTTGCCGTAAATTTTACTGAGTATTGCTTCCAACCATTTGCATCTTTGCCTTCTACATTTTGCCAAGCTACTCTATCTGAACTCGCAGAAGTCACGATATTTTGTGTCGCATCAAATCCACTTAAATCGCCTTCAAACGCATGAATATTGACATCATTATCACCGGCCGTATCTGTTCTTGGTTGATAGTAAAATGATAATCTATATGAATTCCCAACAGTTAAACCCATAACTGTTTGGCCAATAGCACCATTGTATTGAAACCCATCATCATCTAAATCGAACTCTAAAAATAAATCACCAGAATGAGCTACTACACCTACATTTGCACCTGTATGTAAAACTTCAACCAAGCCGTCATGATCTGAAAGAGGCAGTGTTTGCCAGCTAGGGATCTCAGAAAAAAGTCCCCAATTAAAAAAACTATCAGCATTCAATTTATCAAGTGTTGGGTTCGGGTTTTGAGCAGCGTAAATAACTTCACCTGCATATTCACCTACATTACCAACTTCATCAAAATTACCATTAACCAATAAGTTAGCATTTGCATTTATCGAAAAAATAAAACCAGACAAAACCAAAAGTCGTTTAATCATTTTCATTTTTACTACTACCTTTTCATAACTTTGGACAACATATTATCTCGATGTAACTATATGCACAAATCAAGCCATGGCAAATAAGTTCTTTAGAATCAATCTATTAGAATCCTGCTATGGAATGTCAATGCTAAAAAATACGTGAATGTAAAAAAAGCTGACACAAAATAACAGTGGCCTGTAAAGCTTGTATCTTATTGTATTGTAGCAATAAAATTGTCAATTATATGCTGTTGCCCAAAATTAACTTCCGCATAATGACGGGCTATTTCATTGCACTTTTGTGTATCAACGTTTAGCAGTGCCTCTATAGTTTGTATCAACAGACAGGGCTCTTCAGGATCTATGCAGTGATAAATTCCTGGGTTAGCTTTGCTTATGTTTGCTAATTCAGTGTTTTCTTCTGCTGTAATTATTGCGTGTCCTCCAGCAGATAAAATGTTGATTAGCTTTGATGGTAATACTGAGTCGGCAGCGCCCTTTTTTTGAACAACCAAATGAATATCTGCCATCGTAAGCAAATAGGGCATATCTTCCCAAGGTTGAATTGGTAAAAATATAACGTTGCTTAATCCCATTTTATTGGCATTTTGCTTTAGCTCAAGTTCATATGCTCCGCTGCCAACAATAAGAAACTTAACGCTATTAGCACTAATTTCTTTTGCAGCTTCCAATATGATATCTAATCCTTGTTTCAAGCCTAAGTTACCTGAATATAAAATTATCTTATCCATAGGCTCAAAACCCAGTCGAGCTTTATAAGTTGTGCTCACTTTTTCAGGTGAGACAAAGTTTATGTCTGTCCAGTTAGGAAAGTAGACTAGCCGGTTTGACTCAACACCTTTATGTTTTGCTTTTTCCAACATGGCGTTCGATATCGATGATACTTTGGTGAACCGTTTCATCAACCAAGACTCTACTTTACATGCTATTCGATTCAAAAAACCGCCGGTGCCCATTTTAAGACCGAACATTGCGTCAATTTCATAATCTTGAATGTGTAATACACTCTTAGCCCCCACTAATTTTGAATATATAAGGGCGGCGGGGACACAAAATAAAGTTGGCTGGACAATGAAAATCACATCGGGTTTCAATCGAAATAAACTGAATAAACGCAGAGCAGAGCTAAATGCAAAGCTAAACAAATGAATGATGCGCTTAAATGTGGTCAACTTTTTGGGAATATATAGCGGACATCGAAATACACTGATATTGCCAACAACCTCTGTTGCCCAATTATTTTCATAATCGTCATGTAGCGACCATTCCGGGTAATAGGGCTGAGCGGTTAGTACGTTCACGTCGATATGCTTACTACTCAAATATTGTGCGAATTCGCCGTTGTATTTACCTATACCTGTCAGCTCTGGCGCATAATTAATGCTATAAATTAAATATTTCACTTTAGTTTTAGACCAGTTAAATTTTCTAATGTGGCAATTTTTTCACTTGTGGAATGGCAATGTTTTAATTTTTGTTCTGCTTCATAAACACGGAGATCTACAAGGGCTCGATACCAAAGTCCCTGAAAAAAATGAAATGCAAAACCTCTCCTCCCATCAAGGAAACCTAGCCTTAAAATGTATCGGTAGAAGAAGTAAAATACTGGCCTAATAAAAATAGGAAGACGGTTATAAATATGCTCTTTAACAATTCTCTTTATTTTTGCCTGTGAATGAGTATTTTCAGCTTTTAATTGTTCATCTTTTTCGAATAAATGATACTTTCTATCCAGAATATCTATCATTTCTCGGTCGGCGTATTTATTATGCTTGTCTATCCACCAGCGCGTATTATTTAAATTATCATCGACAACATGGCCTAGTAGCTGCTGAGTAGTTCCATCACCCTTTAGAACTATATGTTCATCCATCCATCTATTTTCTATATTTCCGTGACCATGCCGCCAAATTCTTAATAAATTTAAGGGATAAACCGCGCCTTTTTTAATCCACTTACCTAAAAAGTGATATTTGCGACGAAGATAGAAACCATCGACATTTTGTTCTTGAGATAACACTCGAGGTAGTTCTTCGATAAGATCTGGCTCTATATATTCATCTGCATCCATTCGCATGACCCAAGTGGTTTGGATGGGGCAATTATCAAGTCCCCACTGAAACTGGTCCGCGTAATTTTTCCATGGGCGCTGATATACTTGCACACCTAATGATGCGCAAATTTCTAACGTTTTGTCAGTAGAGAAACTGTCAACAACAAATATTTGATTTGTCACGTTAAGAAGTGAGCTTAAACAGCGTTTGATATGTAACTCTTCGTTAAACGTCAGAATAACTACACTTAAAGAATTATCTTTCAATATTCATCCTTAAACAGCCAACCTATAGTAGAGGTAACAACTAATAATAAATTAAACGGGGGCATCACTTATTTGTCTTGGTTTTATTTTTACCGCGGGATTCCCTGCATAAACAAACCATGCATCAGTATTTTTAGTAACTACAGCTCTAGCACCAATCACACAGCCAGAGTTAATCGTAACCCCCGGCCCTATAAAAGCGCCTGCTGCAATCCAACACTGATCTTCTATATGAATATTTTTGTAAATAAGTGGATGAATTGAATTCGTATAATCGTGGCTAGCGGAGCATAAATAGCTATATTGTGAAACACATGAATGACTTCCAATGGTAACTTTTGCAAAATTATAAACCTCAACATTAACACCTAATGACGCATAATCGCCCATTTTCAAATGCCAAGGCATCCATATTTTTACGCCTTTACTAATGAGGCAACCTTTACCTATTTCAGCGCCAAACAGACGGGCAACAAAAATACGAACAGGGCTAAACATTTTCGGAAAAATGGGCCAATAAATGAATTGGCAAGCCAACCATAGTACACGAGCTATTTTAATTCTTGTGCTCCAGTTCTTTTGCTTTACACCTAAATTCACTTTGGTCAATTTTCAATACCTTTACTGTGTAATTCGCTACTTTCTATTTTTAGACGGCGGTAAACCTGCTAGCGAGTATTCTTTCATGGCCTTAACGTGATTTTGAATGCTCTCGTTGTCTTCAAAACGGTATTTAATTAGTTTGGCCGGAACCCCACCAACAATTGCACAAGAAGGAACATCTTTAGTGACCACACTGCCTGTTGCAATAATGGCACCTACGCCAATATTAATACCAGCCATAATAGTCGCATTATGACCAATCCAAACATCATGTCCTATATTGGTCGATTCTATTGTTGGGCGTCCAGAAAAAACAATAGGACATCCAACCTGTTCAAATAAATGATCAGTACCAACAATTGAAACATTTGTCGCCAACATCACATAGTTACCGATCGAAACTTTTGGACAAATGGATGCACCTCTGCCAATGTATCCATACGTACCCATGGTTAAATCTGAAGCTATATCACTGCCAAACTTCACATCACTGGTCGCATCTATTTTAAACAGCTTGCGTGGCATTAATTGCAACAGGTTACGACATCTCCTTAAAAACAATTTAACTTTCATAAGTCGCCTTTATTGCTTTCTTAATAAAATATAATTGCTTATCGGGTGTATACCGGCTCTCTATTTCTTCAATGCAGTTTTGTCGCACTTGTGGGATCGGCTCGCTTATAAATTTACGCATTGTCTCAACTAAAGAGCAAAAAGAACCATGCTCAAATAGCCAACCTGTTTTCCCGTGAATTACTGCTTCAAACTCTGGCATCTGACATCTTTCATCATCATGAGTTATAACAGGGACACCGTACGCTAAGCTGTGCATCGCAGTTAAGCCAATCTCACCTGGTGATATACATACATCACTGCTACAAATCAAACATGCTAGTTCGTTTTCATCATGACAAGCACCATAGAACGTAACATGTTTTTCCAAAGCATGCTTATGTACTAGTTGTTCTAAGTTAAGTCTCTCTGCTCCGTCACCAACAAAAAGTAGATTGGCGCTTAAATTCTCATCACGTAATTTAGCTAGCATTAAAATCAGTTCATGAAGCTTCTTATGGGCTGTCAGTCGGCCAATAAATAGCACCTGAATACAGTTCGGCTTTATAAATAACGAAGATTTAGTGGCGGAAAGTTGAGAAGGTGTGATTTGTTCTCTTAATACTTTTTGAGCATCGTAATCAAGAGAATTATAAATGGCGTGTAACTTTCTGGGCTCAATACCGTTGTGGATTAGGTTTTTCTTCGCCTTATCTCCATAAAGCAAAATGCAGTCAGCTAATTTTAAAAAACGTAACTTTAGCCGTTCCTTGAAAGAGTTGTCTCTTACAAAACCATGGGTCCAGAATAAAACCTTACCGCCTCTAATTTTTACCAGTAATACGGCCACCCATGTAGATATAAAGTACGGGCTTGCTAGAAAAATAACATTCTGATATTGCTCCTTTAATACAAGAGAAAGCAATTTTCGTTGCCACAACAACCCTTTAAACAGCCAAATGTTAGTTAATGAGTGAGTGAATTGGCTCTTCTCATCAAACACTTCCACTTTAATGTCATTGTTCGTGGTCTCGCCAGCTGCAACATAAAAGCTACCTTCGTTTATCATCGCCTCAAAGACTGCCTTTCTATAGTGGGGAACATAGTGATATACAACGAGGCTTTTGTTGTTAATTGTTCTATGTTTCATTCTAAACCTTTACCCTTAGAAAAGTATGGTAACTTTTTATAATTCCCATTAGTAAACCAGTAAGAATGGCGGTAGAAAGTTCACCAAAAGTTGCAGCTGTTATGTTTACAAAAAAGAGAAAAGATACAAATATTACTAATAGTCTAAGCTTTTCAATTAAGACTAATTTTTGTGAAGCATTGAAGAACAACTTGCATATGAATGAAAGAATAAATAGTGTTCCTACACTACCAATGGTTATCACCAAGTAAAATAACGAGTTGTCTCTTATACTTCCATCTATACATTCGATGAAAGCATGGCAAAACTCAATATCTGCCAATTTATAGTAACCAAAGCCACTTGGAGAGAAAAGAATCAAATAGTTGTTTAGTATATAGCTATAGTAGCTAAGCCTAACGGATTCGACATCTGTCATTTCCCTATGTCGAATAAAGTTAGCCAGATCCAACCATTTTGATAAGCCATGAATCATGTGACTTTCGCTACTATTGTAATAGTCTAAAATACTCGGCAATAGAATAATTCCCGCCATTATTATTACAACAATAGATACTAAACCGGTTGCTAGCCGTTTAATTGTTATTGAATCAAATATGAATGATATGAACCACAAAAATGCGAACACTATAATTAAAATATTAGAGCGATAGAGTGAATACGCAGCAGCCAGAGATACAATACAAAGGAATCCAATTAGAATATTATTGTAGCCAAACTTTTTGGCGGCGAGTAAAGCAACCCAAATCCCAATCATAGGAAAATATTTTTTAACGCTTGGCGTATCTAATAAAAAAATGTAATTAATGATATAAAAGGCAAAAATGAACAAAGTGAAATACAAGCTAAATTCAAGCTTTTCGATATATTCACTCTCATTTTTCGCATTCGATATATAAAGATAAGATAGCACTAATGCAAGAATACACCTTCCTTCAGAATATATATGCAGTATGTTATTACCGAAAAGTAGACCAATAACTCCCAAAACTATAATCAGCATCAAGCACAACAGCGCACGGCTTTCAGTAAAGTCATTCATGGTCTTTTTCTTGATAGAAAAGAAAAAGACCATAAACACCAAGCCAATCTCAGGAAAATAACTTCCGCCAAAATTGAGTAACTTAAACACGGCTATTGGAGAGAAGATCAGAGCAAGAACAAATGGAGCAACTAGCTTATTGAAATAATAATTAAAGTGCATTTCAATTTTCACTATTAACTAAGCAAGCGTTGTAAACTTTTACTGTTTTCATGCTAAAAGAGTGAACACTGCTTTCAGTCAAAAAGGTATTGTCCCTATATTTGAGCTTAATATCTAAAGAATTCAATGCAGTCATCATTTCATGAGCACGAAAATGACTCACACAAACCCCTAAGTGATACTTGTCAATTGTTTCTCTTAAAACACCTACGTCACTCGACAGTAAAGGCACCCCTATAGAAGCGGCAATGGTTAAAGGGCCACTTTGTCCGGCAAAATTTTCTTTGTAAGGTAGCAATACAATATCTGCCGCTGAAAATATATTTGCCACTTCTTCATCGGGAATAAATTCTTTTACAAAATGAAGCTGTTGTTCTTTTTGGCCGAGGCAAGCAATATTATTTAAATAATCATAACTATAGTCTTGCTCTTGGCCTGCGATTAATAAATGGTATTCATCGGGCAATTGATTTAACGCTTCAACAGCAACATCAGCCCCTTTATCTGCACGCGTACCACCAAAACACAACAACAACTTATCGTTTTTATTAATATTAAGTGCTTGTCGCACTTTCTGCCGACCTTGCTCTGTGTATGTGTAATGATGTGCAATGGGGTAATTTAGCGCATAAGCACTATATGCCTTTAACTGATTAAACGCTTTAGCCACTTTGGGTGAATGCGTAATAAGTTTTAGCCCTTTTTTAAACAGCCGGTTAAGCAAAAAGCGTTCGACTTTCCCCGATAATTTTCGACCAATCGAAGTGTTGAATTCAGATAACATGTATGCCCAATGAAGCGTGGCAACAACCGGAACATTACAGTTGTGTTTCATGCAATATAATGCGCGTATTAAACGGTCGATATAGACAAAATGTACAAGATCACTTTTTTGTTGCTTAGCCAATGAGAATACTTCTTTGATAAACTTAACTTTATTATATTCACGCTGAATAAAGTGACCTTGGCTATCAAGTGTTACAGGGGAGGCCGAGGCTACTTTGCCTTTAAGTAAGTGACATAACTGTGGGCAGCCAACAAAATGAATCGACACATTGCTGCCTTTAAACTCACTAATAACGTGGAGCAGGTATTCAGTATGATGGCCTGTAGAGTATTGCTCTACTAATGTCACATTCATATGCTGAGAAGCCATCTACAAACAATTTCCTATTGTTAATTTTATTATTTTAGTTTTTGTATAAACAATAAAGCGGATAAATAAAGGCGATAAAAAAACGACTTTTTAGCTCTAAAATGTAATTCTATCATTGATATAGATTTATTTACCATTACTGTTTCATCTGCATTATTAGGGACTGCTGCATGGTGCTTAACAGCCAATAATGTCAGTAAAGACTGGTCATGGCGGTGCTCTATAAACTCATCATAATTAGTAATAGCGTCGTCAGCACTGTCATCAATTAACTGTTTTTGGCGACAAAGTGATAACCACTCAGTTAAAAAAGCAATCGACTTATCGTCGTGTTTCCAAAAAGAGAGAGTTGCTTGAACCTGTGGTGTGTTCCAATACAATTCACTGTCGCAATTTAAGGCGGTTAAAACGCTTCTTTTCGTCCAACGCTTATTTATTCCTCTTTCGGGGATATAAATGCCGGGTATGAAACTATGTTTTTTTGCAAACGCGATGAGCCAAGTAGGCGTTATAAAATTTTTATAACGGTAACCAACGCCACAATCTTGATAAATAAGTATGTCTTCACGAGGTATTTTCTGTAGCTGTTGCAATATAAAGTATGGTTTCCATGCCCAGTAACCAGCACCTCTTGGTTCGTCTAGAAGTACTTTGTTTTTGTGATAAAACTCACTTTTTTTTAAGTCGTCATCAGTAAAGACATGGCTTGATTTTGGTTTAATAAAGGTATTTACAAACCATAGGTTTTTTTCAATATTCTGCCTAAACTGACCTGCGGCATAGCTAACAAAATGAATATCACCCAACATATTTAGCTTCTCTTTTGTTAACACCTAGCCACAAAATAATGGAAGAGGTAAAAAATCTTGCCAATAACAGCGCGGTCAGCACATCTGCAAAGGTACTTTCAAACAGAGGCGATATTAAAAGCATCACTAAAACCAACGACTCGACAATAAGTGCTTTGCCAATAAAAGCGAATGCACTATACCCCATCAGTAAAACAATACTCGCCTGATTAATTGCAATGGTTATAAAATAGGCACCGATTAATTGCAGTTCAAATAGTGAGAACGCTAAATTGTTGTTAGACCATATATTAAAAATTTGAACACCAAAGAACTGAAGAATAATCATTAGTGCAATGCTATAAGCAACATAGAATGCAAAAATTTTCTTTTTTACTTTTTGCATCCAGCTAATTTCCCTGTTTTTAATTGCTTGAATAATTAACGGCCACAAAGGTTGCTGAATCGTCGCAAAAAAGGTACCTGCAATCAGAAAATAGCGAAAAGCAATTTCAAGTTTCGCGGCTTCATTCAAGTCTGTGTTGGCCAAGAAAACCATTACAGCGCTTTTGTTAATTGTGACTGACAATTGAATTATTAAATTGGCTGTTGCTACAGCAATTAGAGCTTTGAAAAGGCGTTGGTTCGACCTACTTTTAGGCATTAATGTAAACAAAGACAACTTACTGTCTCGGTGACTAAGTTGCCATGTATTAGCAAGCTTAGTTAGCACTAATGGTGAATACATAATTAAAATAACACACGCTATTGCTTGGTGTTGTTCAAGTTCCCAAAAGGGTAAAAATGCAATAAAAACAACGCTAATGAAGGTGGCAGCGGTAGCCCAAAGGTTATTGTAGTGTTGCTCATTCATGCCTTGTCTAATGGAATCTGTCAGAGACAAGTAAATAATGGGTGCTGATAAGCAAAACAGAAGAAGAACGTGTTGTGCGTCAAATAAATAAATATTATTAGATGACGAGGTTAGTTTTGCAATAAGAACGCAAACTAAAATCAAGAAGATAAAAAGTAGACTAATACGCTTTGCAATGTCTATGGTTTTAAGGGCATTTGGAGTAATCCCTTTTCTAGCAACTACCCTTGTTACGCCAGGGTTTATACCGCCAGAAATCAAAAATACCCAGCCGAAAATGGTTATCAAGGTAGAGTACAAACCAAACCCAGCAGTACCGAGAAAGGTAATTAAGATAGGCACCGAAAATATTTGAAAGGAAAAGCTCACCACTTTCGAGACTAACGAACTCACGAAAGCTTTTTTAAGTATACTCGATTTATTTTGGACTAATGTCATTTACTTAGTTCTGTTGAGCAATACATGTTTACTTAAACCTGTCATAACATTAATAAGCAAAATTTCATGTCCCTGAATTCGTTTGTTGTACAACGACTAATTTAAATAGTTATTTGTTTTGGCGCAATTAGTTGATAATCTACCAGATGATTACACGTGAAACAATTAACTAAAAAGCCTATATATTCATGAAGTTATATTTTAACATTGTATCTTACCAAATACGTTGTAATTAAAAGGTATTTGTCTTGTATAAGCTTTATAGGGATCAGGATTAACAATTTGTGATTTATCACCCATTCAAATGGCTAAAACAGTGTATTGTACTGCTGAGTATAATACCGTTGTTAATCATACATGCCGATATCCCTATCGACTTGTTTCCAGTTGAGTTATTAAAGCGTGTAGAAACCGATTATGGAGAAGATGCCAAAGAACGCATTGAAGATTGGCAAGCACTAGTTAAAGATGCTGGCGGTGATTCTGAAAAAGAGCAATTAACCCGCGTAAATCGTTTTTTTAACAGAGTACGCTTTGTTGATGACATGCGTGTATGGCAACAAGAAGATTATTGGGCGACCCCTGTTGAATTTTTAGGTCGCAATGCTGGTGATTGTGAAGATTTCACTATTGCAAAGTATTTTACATTAAGAGCACTGGGGGTGCCTGCCGAGAAGCTCCGCCTAATGTATGTTCGAGCACTGCGTATTAACCAATCTCATATGGTATTAGCTTATTTTGAAAGTCCTGATGCGATGCCGCTTGTATTGGATAATATCAACAAAAAAATCCTCCCCGCAAATTACCGTAAAGATCTAAAACCAATATACAGTTTTAATGCTGATGGCTTGTGGGCGGCAAAAGCCCAAGGGCGTGGTAGAAAAATTAAAGAAAAGGGAAGCCATAGTTCATGGCAAGATATTATTACTCGAATTGAACATGGCCAATAACTTATGTCAGATAAAAGAAGAAAAATATGAGTTTATCTAAACGACTTTATTTGGGGTTAATGCTAATCCTTACACTCGTCTTCATTGGCACGGTGTGGATCAATGTTGTTAACACCAGCAACTTTATTGAAAAGCAGCTGAAGTCTCATGCTCAGGACACTGCAACCTCTTTAGGCTTGTCGATTACGCCGTTTATTAGTAGTAGTGAAGATTTGCCTACGGTTGATGCAATGGTCAATGCGATTTTTGATAATGGCTATTATCAACATGTCATTTTAACCAGCAATAGTGGAGAAGTACTGCTGGAAAAGCATAACCCTAAAAAAATTGACGGTGTGCCGTTATGGTTTGTGCGCCTGTTTCCACTTAGCCCACCTAAAGCGTCAACCGAAGTGTTCGATGGTTGGGTTAAGCCAAAAACATTAGCGATAACCAGTCATCCTGGCTTTGGTTATTTAAAGCTTTGGCATAGCGCTACTAACAGTTTTTGGATGATATTCGGGCTTTTTATCGTTGCCGGCACGTTAGTTTATTTGGTTCTCAAAACGATTACCCAGCCCATCAAAAGAGCGGCACTTCAAGCGGATCAGATTTGCCAGGGAAATTTTGTACAAGTTAATGATATTCCTAAGCCGGTAGAGCTCAATTTGTTTGTTAATGCGATGAATCGTATGTCGCGTATCTTACAAAACATGTTCAAAGAACTGACTCAGCAAACAGAAAAATATCAGCAGTTTGCGTTTATGGATGAGTTGACTCAATTCCCAAATCGACGTTCTTTTATTAATCAGTTTGACTCAATATTAAATAACCAAGAGCACGAAAGTTCGGGATACTTGCTTATTATCAGGCTTTCTAGTTTAGATCATATCAATAAATCCAGTGGTTATTTGGCAGGGGATAACTATGTCCTCAAAGCGGCCAGTATAATCAATTCTGTAGTCAATAACATTGAGCAAAGCCATTCGCACAAAGCATATAGAATTGCAGGCGCTGATTTTGCCGTGACCATACAAGAAGAAACCAAACAACGATGTGAAGACATTGTTAATAAATTGATGGCAAAATTTAATGAATCACTTTCTTTAATAAATGAAGATATTGATAAGGTTTTACAACCCAAAAGTTTTGCCCATATTGGGATAACACCTTTTGCTGCTAAAGAGTCATTAAGTGATATTTTGGCTTTCGCAGATAATGCGTTAGTCAACGCTCGGCATGATTCAAATAGCTGGAGCGTGACCGATCAAATCCCTTTACCCAAAGGCAATACACTTTGGAAAGAGCAACTTGATAAGTTACTCGCTAAAAAAGAAGTCGACTTTGCTGTTCAATCGGTAATGGATAAAGATAACACTCCTTTATACAAAGAGCTCTATGCCCGCTTTAAACATGCTGAAGACAATACACCAATACCTATGGGGCAATTAATGTCTGTTGCACAACGTCTCAATATGACCGCTAAATTTGATGAGCTAGTCATCAGCAAAGCATTAGAATGCCTAACTAAAGCGCCCGAAAATATTGCTATCAATTTAAGCTCTGGTTCTATACGAACGAAAAGTTTTTGTGTATGGCTTATTGATGAGTTAAATAGGTACCCTCATTTAACCCGATTTATCACTTTCGAAATAAGTGAGCAAAGCCTGAATTTGTACGCTGAAAATGTATTCAATTTATGCCAAAAACTAAAATCATTAGGATGTAGAATTACGTTAGAGCACTTTGGCTTAAGTACGGCTTCATTCGCCCAACTGATGCGAGTCAAACCTGATTTTGTCAAAATTGATGGTAGCTATAGCCAACAAATTGAAACATCATCTGAAAACCAGTTGTTTGTTCAATCGTTAGTTAATATAGCTCACAGCTTACATATTAGCGTTATCGGTGAGTTAATTGAGACAGAGAGTCAAAAAGATCACCTTAAATCGCTTTTTGTTGATAATTTCCAGGGTTTTGGCATTTCCAAACCTACTCCATGGTTTTGAACTGAATAATACGTCATGTGAATAGTGTAAAGGAAGTTGACACTAAAATGTCGTTGATATTTTAAGCGTTTTTGCCTAGAATTTAGGCTATATGTTCTTTGAAAAAAGAGCCAAACTGGAGAGTTAAAAATGGATATAAAGAAAGTAGTATTAACTACATTGATTTTAGGTAGTACCAGTATGGCGGCGTTTGCGGAGCAAGCGACAACGTCAAGTACAGCGAGCGCCAATTGTAATGATTTCGCAGCTGTTTTAGCAAATGAAGTTAATTCACAATCACCTGATATAGCTACAACATTATCAAATCTACTCATTAGTTGCCCAACGTTTGGTGATCAAATTATTGAGACGATGATTTCATTAACGCCATCGGATCAACATCAAAATTTAATGCAATTTGCCTCTGAAACCGGGGTAATGCAGCCAGCTGATATTTTAATTGCGGCCATTGCTGGCGGAGGCGATCCTGCTACACTATCAGAGCCTACAGCAGCAGGTAATTTGTCAATTGTTCCCCCGTCAGGAGCGACAGCTCCGCCAATTATTGGTGGTCGAAACGGTGGCACAGGTGCCTCTGAAACAGATGGCAATACCGCATCAAATAACTAGAATGACATATTCAGACTTTTGAAAAGGCCCTTTTTAGGGTCTTTTTAATGTCTGCATTAATTAACATGTAATGAAATTTAAATAATACCAATAGTCATGAACTTACTACGCTAATACTAATGATAGAGAAACTGGACAGAGCACAATTTTATTGTTTTTTATTGCTGATTTTCTGGGTGCCTATTCCACTTGGCTCCAATCGTCCATGGGCATGGGCGATTATTGAAATTGTTGCTTTTTCATTACTAGCATTGCATATGTTTTTAGCAATCAAACAGAGAAAAAATATTACTAAGAAAATAAGAGAGTACCTTCCTTTACTCATCATGTACGTCTCTGTTTTGTTATGGCTCTTATTTCAAATACTGCCATTACCGCAAAGTGTGCTCGCTTTTCTTAGCCCCAATTTAAAGGATGTTTTTAGTTATTCTCCTGATCACCTGCAAACATTGTCTGTTGATGCTAGCGAAACTTACGTTGAATTACTTAAAAGTGCCTCTTATTTTTGCCTGATGCTCTTATGCCTTTTTTTGGTGACATCAGAAAAAAGAATGAAAACACTCCTCGTTGTCATGGTGCTTTCAGGCATGTTTCAAGCGGTATACGGTACATTGCAAGCTCAATCTGGTAATGCTGTTTCATGGGTGGTTCAAGCCTCCAATAGCGCTATTGCAACCGGGAGTTTTATTTATAAAAATCACTTCGCCAATTTTCTCTTATTGTCTTTATCTATCGGAATTGGCTTACTAGTCGCCAACCTTGCGAAACACCGTGTGGAAAATAATAAGGCCAAACTTCGACAAGCTGTTGCCGCGTTATTGCAAGGCAAAGCCGTATTGCGAATCGCACTAGCGCTTATGGTAATTGGTTTGGTTATGTCGAAATCTAGAATGGGAAATGCCGCTTTTTTTATCTCTATGACATTTACAGGCTCTATCGCATTTTTTTATTTTAAAAACCGGAGTAAAGGTTTAACTTATTTATTGGTTAGCCTACTTGTTATTGATACTTTTATTCTTGGTGCGTGGTTTGGTATCGACAAAGTTAAAGATAGGATAGAGCAGACCAATTTGAGCCAAGAAACCAGAGACGAAGTAAATATTGAAGGGTTAGCACTCATCGAAAAGTTCCCAGTCACTGGTAGCGGGGCGGGAAGTTTTTACACCATATTTCCTTCGGTGCAAAGCAAAGAGATCTCATATTTCTATGATCATGCTCATAATGACTATCTACAGTTCACCATTGAATACGGTATTCCTGCCGTTGTCGTATTGGCGGTTATGGTGCTGAGCAGTTTATGGCATTGCTTTTACGCGATTAGACACCGCAGGCACACATTAATGAAAGGGACAGCTTTTGGTTGCATGATGGCAATCATCGGTATGTTAATTCACATGACGGTGGACTTTAATTTACAAGCACCGGCCAATGCCGTCTATTTTGTTTTAATCTTAACGCTTGGTTGGCAAAGCCGTTATGCATTTACAAGCAAACAAGGCAATCATTAGAGATATAGATATGAAACACTTTCGTATTATATAAAGAATTGGTTTTTATTAGAAAACAGTTAAGAGAGAACAAAAATTCAAAATGGCTGATTGAAAAAGGACCTATTTTCAATCAGCCAGTTACCGATAAAATTATTAAGGATAAAGGACCATTTATTCATGGGAATAACAAAAAAAAATAGACTAACGGCGTTACTTTCATCATCTTTGCTTGTAACTAGCCTAAGCATAAGTGCAGCAGAGCAACCGTTAGGGGCCGACCTTGTCGGCCAATACTTTGGTGGTATTCATTTGATGAATATCCAAACGGATAATGAGCGCACGTTGACTGAAGACCCCCGCTCATATATGGATCAAGGTAATGGCGTTGGCGGCGAAATCGGCTATCGTTGGCTCCCTTCAACAGAGCTAAGGCTTTCCTACGGTCAATTTGACTTAGACAGTGCCCATAAAGGATTTAATGAACCCGATGGCGCGACACTAGCAATGGATGTTTTATTCTTTCCTACAGAGAAAAATTTCTATGTGATCGGTGGTGTCAATAATTTAGATATTGGTCAATCACAAATTTCCGGTAATCTCGGTGCGGGGTATCGACACTATTTTTCGCAAAATAATGCGTTTTATATCGAGTCGAAAGCAAATTATCAATTTTCTGAACGTTATGATGAATTAACCACTCAAGTTGGCTTTATTCACTTTTTTGGAAGCAATGAGCAAACAGCCCGTGTAAAACAGAATAAGAAAGTTGTCGCTGCGAGCGACTCAGACAAGGATGGTGTTGTTGACAACCGAGACCGATGTCCCGGTACGCCGATGGTGGATAAAGTTGATGCCGCAGGTTGTACAATATTTGTGGATGATAAAACAAGTATTGAATTATTGGTCAAATTTGATCATGACAAAGATATTATTAAACCTGAGTTTTATGCAGAAGTCGCAGCAATGGCTGACTTCTTAAATGCCAACAAAAATATTGCTTTAGTCATTGAGGGGCATACGTCTAGCCTTGGTAGCGCTGAGTATAATAAGGCGCTATCTTTAAAACGTGCTAATGCTATTGTTAAGCGCTTAATTTCAACTCATAGCGTAAAAGCAGGGCAATTATCAGTTTTAGGGTATGGGGAGGAGCAATTGATCAATCCTGAAAATACTCAAGCAGCGCATGCACAAAATCGAAGAGTGATGGCTAATATTAGTGTGAGTAAGAGAGTTCCTGTTAAACGTTAACAGGTAACATAAGAGACCACCACCAGCTAATTTTACATTAGGTTAGCTGGTGATAGCACGTCCAAACGATGTGTTTTTTGATAGAAAACCTATGAGTGACTTACGGTTAAATAGCCGTTCTACTTCTGTACTCAAATGCCGCTCTTTCTATCAGAACTAACCGAGCGGCCAATAAATTTTATATCCCCAGCGCCTATTTCCACCCTAACTTCTCTCCAAAATCTTTGTCCAGTTGTTGAGCAAACTCTTTACCTTGTATCGCTACTTGTTCTAGTTGGATATCTTCTTTATTTTCAGGGGTAAACGAAGGGACAGATACGGGAAAACCAGCATCATCAACCGCCATAAAGGTAATAAAGCAGCGGTTTGTAATAGCAGCCTTTTCAGCTTTAGGATCGACAGCACGAACGACAACATAAATATGCATACTTGTTTTACCGGTATGAACAATGCGCGCTTCCACTGTAATAAGCTGTCCCACTAAAATGGGGCGAATGAATCGAATGGCATTGGCTGATACCGTGACACAGTAGTGTTTGCTCCACTGGGCAGCACAAGCGTATGACGCTTGGTCAATCCACTTCATCACCATACCGCCATGGACTTTGCCGCCAAAATTGACATCGGTAGGCTCGGCTAAAAAACGAAACTCGACAATATTATTTTGTGGCATTCAAAAAACCTTTATTTACTAAAAGATAATGTATGATTTCAAGTATAAGTCAAAATCTGAAATTTTCTTTTCTTAAGCAATTATAGAATAAAGGTTTTTTTGATATTATTGGCTTAATCCCTCGGACATTCCTCCATAATGTAATTAACAAATAAAAGGTCCGCGTATGACACCAATAAGAGTGCTGTTGTTATTAGCAACAATTAGCTTCACCGCACAAAGCATAGCCCAGCCAAAATTTACCAAAGTGTTGCCACCTGAATTTTCAGGTAATTTAACCTTTGATACAGGTGCTTTATGTAAAGTAGCGGGAAATACGCTTGACTATATTAACCGCCATGAAAATGATCGTTACGCGGTGCATGGCGGGGAAATGCTTAACAATAATATAAGCCTTGAACGTGTTAAACGTACCCTTGCTTTCATATGCAAGACAGCTCAAGAAGATCTAGTCACGGGACGCGTTGCACGATTAACAGACCCTCGATTTCTAAAGGAAAATTTTGAGTTTGTGCATTGGCTTCCTGATAAAGAAAAGGCGAATACTGTAGCGAAAAAGAGCACCAACCAAGTCAAACGTCGCTTACTGAGTAATATTCCTGAGCAGCAAATATTTTTGACAAAGTATTACACAAAGCTGTTAAAGGGAAGTGAGCAGCAAACGCCTAAGTACACACAAGCACTTTATGCGTTACCGTTTGATGAACAAGGAGTCTCTATTGAGGAAGCGAGCAAGCGCCAGTCATCATTAACTAGGTATCGGTATACAAGACAGCAGGTGATACAAGGCGCACTGTTAAAAAATAACTTGGCAAAGCCACTGGTGTGGATTAGTGAAGAAGCATTGCACGATGTATTGTTACAGGGAACAGGTGTGCTTGAAGTCAATGGTCAAACGCGTTATTTCAATGTACATCGTAATAATGGTATCGCCTATGACTACCATATCGGTAAGCGAGAACAAGCGCGTTATTGGTATTTTGCTGAAGTGCCTAGCATCATGGGTTATGGTCAAAAAATTGATGAAAAAATTGCCTTGGCGCCGCATGTTAGTGTTGCTGGTAACATCAAACAACTCGGACTAGGTAAGCTATTCTTGCTTCAATATCAGACTAACGGTGCAGACGTTAGCCGACTGGCGATATTGGCTGATGAAGGCGGTGCATTTGATGATAACTTGTTTCAACTTGACTTACTGGTTGATAGTTATTACGGATGGAAAGATTATCATCAAGCCAATAAGCACTTGTCTGATTATGCAAGTGCTTGGATTATGGTACTTAAACAATAATCGCTAATCAAAGTGAAGTCAGAATGCCTACCTTGAGGCTAATGTACTTTTAAGTGGCGAATGCCAATTTTTTTAAATTGAGTTCGGCACTTTTTTGGCTCTCAAGTTCTTGTTTTTCTGGTTGAGTATCCGTTGGTGCATAGCCAAGAGGCGCATCCATCAGTAGTTGTCTGATTGCCGAGACATTCTCCTCTTCCATAGCGTCGGTCAATTGGTTGAGTAACTTCATTACTTCGCTCCAGCTGATTGATCGTTCACTTGCCGTTAAAATACGTCGGTGTGTGGTCGCTTTTGCATGATCATCGATTAAGAGCTCCTCATAAAGCTTTTCGCCCGGGCGTAAACCGCTATATTCAATACTAATATCTCCGTTAGGATTCGATTCATCTTTCACGGTGAGTCCCATTAAATGCGTCATCTTAATTGCAAGATCAACGATGCGAACAGGTTTCCCCATGTCCAACACAAAAACATCGCCGCCTTTACCCATAGCGCCTGCTTGAATAACTAGCTGAGCTGCTTCAGGAATGGTCATAAAATAGCGAATAATGTCGGGGTGCGTTACTGTAATTGGACCGCCCTTTTTAATTTGTTTCTTAAAGAGTGGAACAACAGAGCCAGACGACCCAAGTACATTACCAAAGCGCACCATAACAAAGCGCGTGTCATGATCTCTGTGGGCGAGACCTTGCAATATCAGCTCAGCAAGTCGCTTCGTGGCACCCATAACATTGGTCGGCCGAACCGCTTTATCTGTAGAGATCAAGACGAAGGTTTCAACCTCACAAAATACTGCTGCTTGGGCAATTTCAAAAGTGCCCAATACATTGTTAGTGATGCCGGCTATGACATTGTTTTCAACCATTGGTACGTGTTTATACGCCGCTGCATGATAAATGGTTTGCACTTGATGTGCTTTAAAAATTCGCGTCATTAACATGCCATTTTGCACATTGCCAATGAGTGGGACGACGGGAATGTTGCTTGAAAACTCAGTTTGAAGTTCAACTATCTCCTGATTGACAACGTATAAAAATGCTTCGCTGACATCAAGTAGGATTAACTTAGTTGGTTTTTGCTTAATAATTTGACGACATAGCTCTTTACCGATTGACCCACCAGCCCCAGAGACTAAAACGACCTTATCTTCTATGTTAGCATTGAGCAACTCATCAACGGGAGCCACCGGTTCTCGGCCTAACAGCTCGTCTATTGAAACTTCTCGAAGTTCATCGATCGTCCTTTTGCCTGATACGATGTCATACATTGAAGGGACGGTTAATAGCTCAAGAGCATAAGGCTCAAGGCAATCAACAATATTCTTCATCCGTGCAGGATTGACTTGATTGACCGCAATTAATACTTTGAACTGCCCATATTTTTCAATTAGCTGGTTGATTTCAGCCGGAGAATAAATTTTAACACCGAAAACAGAACGACCATGGTAACGGGCTTTTTGATCAACTACGGCAAGTACTTGATATTTATTGCCCGTGGTTAAAGATGTTAAAAGTTGACGCCCAGTTGTTCCTGCTCCATAAATAACAACCCCTTCACGCTCATCAAATAAATGCTCTTCGATTGAAAAACCAACTAATGCACGTGCTCCAGCAACCATGATGGCGGATAAAACTAAAAAGGAAAAAGGAACCGAGCGAGGTACAAATGCGTCAAATACTTGCGCAGACAAATAACAAACACATGCCGACAGAGTCAAAATTGCGATGATTTTGATAGAGGCTTTTGCGTTAAAAAATCGAACAATAGATGCGTAAACGTCAGTGACGTAAAAAGCACCTAATGTAAATATTGTGGTTGTTGTGAAAACGGCAAGTTCAGCAAGTGTAAAGCTATATATATCTCCTCCAAGCCTTAAAAAATAAGACAGGAAAAAAGCGATACATAGCGCACTAAAGTCGTAACCTAAGATTATAGCAAACTTAAACGGAGCCGGAATCAGATCAATTCGTCTGATCATATGTCATACACCTTTAGCTTTTTATTATTTTAATATCCGTATCGGGGTGTATTCCTTTATTGCTCCTCAGTGTGACAACTTTTGTTACGATTGTCACCTTTGTATTTACATCGTATCAATAAGTTGAGTGACTTTTTCGTCAACTTGCGTTAACGCACGACAAACTTTGCTGATTTCTTGTTCGGTTAACGTGGGGTGCACCAAAAACATCAGACTGGTTTCACCTAACTCTTTTGCATTTTTCAGCCTGTATGCCGGTCGATACGGCGTATTGTTAAACGCATTTTCTCTATAGACTTCGGAGCAGCTACCAGAAAAACTTGGAATACCCAAGCTGGTAAGTTGATCAATTACGGTATCTCGCGTCCAGTGTTTCGGTAATTTATCTGCAGCGACACGCACATAGCATTTGTAATATGCATGGGTAATATAGGAAGCTGGCGTGTCAACCACTAGCCAGTCAAATTGCTCGCAGATAGCAAAAATTTGGCTAGCGTACTGGTTTCTTAATTTGGTCCATTGAGGCATCCGCTTCGTTTGAATGCGGCCAATGGCTGATTGCATTTCTGTTAATCGCCAGTTTGTACCAAAAGACTCGTGTAGCCAACGGTAACCTGGGGGATGTTGTTTCTCATACACCGCAGCATAAGACTTACCATGATCTTTAAAGGCCCATGCTTTACGCCATAACTGTTCATCATTAGTGGTCAGCATGCCTCCTTCACCGCCGGTGGTGATGATTTTATCTTGGCAAAAAGACCAGCAACCGACGTGACCGATACTGCCTACTGAACGCCCCTTATATGTAGCACCATGAGCTTGAGCACAATCTTCAATCACTAATAAATTATGCTTATTTGCTAATGACATTATAGAGTCCATATCGCAGGGCCAGCCCGCTAGGTGGACGCACATGATCGCTTTGGTGTTATCTGTTAGTACGGGCGCTATTGTGTCTGCGGTAATGTTTTGACTAACTAGGTCAACATCCGCAAAGACAGGGATAGCCCCTGCATTAATGATGGTACTAATTGACGCAATAAAGGTTCTAGGTGTGACTATGACCTCATCTCCCGCACCAATATCTAAAGCATTAAGGGCAAGATCTAACGCTAGTGTGCCATTGGCGACGGCAATAGCGTGTTTACTGTCGGTGAAATTGGCAAATTCATGTTCAAATTGTCGACCTTCTTGTCCTGTCCAATAATTCACTTTATTTGATTGTAGAACGCGCGTTACAGCGGCCGTTTCTTCATCTGTAAAACTAGGCCATGGCGAAAAGGGGGAATTGAGCACGTTATTACCTTCTATTTAATTTTTTGAGTAGGCGTACCGACGTATGTGCCTGACGCTGAGATATTGTTAAGGACACAAGCTTGTGCGCCGATTGTTACGTTATTGGTGATATTAACGCATTGGATAATCGCACTGGCAATTCCAACCCAGCAGTGTTTGCCGAGATTAACGCCGCCCGCGATATGAGCGCCAGGGCAAACATGGCTGCCATCACCTATTTTGCAGTCATGATCAACGGTTGCACTTGTGTTGATGATGTTGGCAATGCCAAGCTCCGTTGAACAATTTATGACAGCATTAGCAAAAATGACCGTGCCTTGCCCAATGGTGCTATAGGAACTTACTTGTGCTGACGGATGAATTATTGATACTACGTTTGCATTTCGCTCAATTAATTCCTTCGTTAATCGCAATCGAGTCTCATTGTTACCAATCGCAACGACAAAATCTGCCGAGTTGATATATTTTTGCCAATCTTCACTACTAGCTTTGATATGCCAATGTAGTACTTGTGTTGTATTTGGGTAGATTGCATCAATAAAGAATATTTCATCATATTCATCAGCTTTTTCTGCGCAGTCTGCGACCACTTTTCCGTGTCCGCCAGCACCGATGATAGCCAATCTTTTCATTAGTTGTTACCTGTAAATTTTGTCATGGTTGCTTCACCCTGCGCACTGATGTCGCTGCGTTTGACGACTTTATATACGGTTAAAAACAAGATTTTGATATCTAACCCAAAAGATTGGTTTTCAACATACCACACATCTAGGTCAAATTTTTCAGCCCACGACAGGTTGTTTCTGCCATTAGCTTGTGCCCAGCCTGTAATACCGGGTTTAACCTTGTGCCTTCTCGCTTGCTGTTTATTGTAAAGCGGCAAATACTCTACGAGTAATGGACGTGGTCCCACTAAGCTCATTTTTCCGATAAGTACATTCCAAAGGCCAGGTAATTCGTCCATGCTTGATGCACGTAAAAACTTGCCAAATTTTGTCAAACGCACTGCGTCAGGTAGCAGCTCACCAGTTGCATCGCATTCACTGGTCATCGATCTAAATTTGAACATATTAAAAACTTCGCCATTGAGACCAGGTCGAGCTTGGCTGAAAATAATTGGGCTACCTAAATTGATTCTAACTAAAAGTGCCAGTACCAATAATATAGGGAGCAGTATTATTAAACTCACAAGTGAAACCAAAAAATCAAAGCATCGTTTAAGCATTTTTATAGGCGACCTTTTCTAACTGGGCGACAAATTTTTCGGCCAAAAGTGATCGAGAAAACTGTGCACTGGCAAGTGTAAAGGCATTGTCAGACATTTTTTTGTGCAAAACTCTATCTTCACTCAATGTAATCAGTGCTTGGGCAAAAGATTCTGGGTCATTTGCTTTTACAGCAATACCACAATGGTGCGAATTGATTAAATCAGCAACCCAACCTGGGTAGTTATTGATAACGGGTAAACTAGCGCTAATATAATCAAAAAACTTGTTAGGTGACGTGCCATAATAAAATGCAGGGATGTCAGCAAGTACTTGCAAACCTACATCAGCCCTTTTCATAAGTTGCGCCAATTTTTGTTTATTAACTGGCTCAAGGAAAATAACGTTATCGAGATGTTCGTTTTCCGCACGGGCTTTCAGTTGTTCTTTCAATTTACCTTGACCAATGAGAATGATTTTTACCTGCTTAATGTCATTTATTTTTAGCTTAGCGGCAACATCTAAAACACTATTCAAGTTGTTGGCGATGCCGTGTGTGCCTGAAAAAATCGCGACAAAATCATCATTTTCAATTTGCTCGGGTTGCCAATGCGCTTCTGCTTGAGAAAAAATATCAATGTCGCAGCCATTAGGGATCAAAGCTATATCATTTCTGGATTGATAGGTGGCACTAAGGTGTCTAACAATACCTTGTTCTATGCCAGGCGATAGCGCTATATGGGCATCCGCTAATTTGTATGCAATCCACTCTAGCGCCCCCATTGCAGCCAAAATAATGGGGTTTGATATTACGCCCATGGCTTTAGGTAACTCTGGCCACAAATCTCTCACTTCAAACACAAATGGCTTTCGTCTAAGTATCTTCGCAAAAATGCCTGGTAAGGCGGCGGTGAGCGGTGTCGTTGTGGCAAATAGAAGATCGTATTTTGCGGTCAAAGCGACCTTTATACTTTTGAATGCAAAAGAAAGGAAAGTCGTCGTTCGCTTCAAAAAGCTTTGTTCATTGGCATAATCAAGTTCAAATTCGATCACTTCAATACCGTCGACAAGCCCTTGACGTTTGCCATTGCTAAACGGTACAGCTATGCCAGTGTTTCCGCCTTTGTATGACCCACACACCATCGTGACTTGATGTCCCTTGGCCACCAACGCTTTGGCCATTTCGTAGGAGCGAATGCCGGTTGCACCTTTTGGTGTTGAAAAATGTTGATGGAAATACAGTATTCTCATTGGGACCAATTTATTATTGTTGTGATTGTCCCTGCTTTACGCAGAGTAACTTCAAGCACAGGGATTGTGCGCTTTTGTAGATAGTAACGAGACTCAAGCCCATCAACAAGCGCCAACGTGAATTTTGTATTTTCCGATGCAATAGTCAGCTCGCCCAAATCAGAAGTTAATGTCGCGCCATCAAGTTGCCAGTTACTTGCGGCTAATCGCCATCTAAGTATCGCCACGTCGTCAAAATTGGCTACATCATCTATCACTATTAAGTTATTGGTTGATAGCTGAAGTGATCGCATATGACGGCACTGTCTATAGTCTTGATAGCTAGCTGTTAAGCTTTTTTCATTGACTTTCGATACTTTTGTCTCTATCCAATTTGAATAAAGAAAGCGAGACAATTTGGGCATTTGTTCCCTATCATCAAATTGCACGGTGTTGTGTGCTTGGGTTGAAGAAAAATAATGTTGTAGCTCGGGCTCACAGTTGTAGCTATAAGAGCCTGCGTCACATAATAAATTAACACTCCCGAGCCATAAATCGACATGCAATGCATCGCAGCTTGAGGCTCTAAAGGTTGGTAATGGCGTTTTTATAAACACTCTTGCATGCTGACAAGTAAGCGCGTGTACTTGCGTGGATAACCCGACATAGCTTGCTAGTTCTCTTTGTGCTGGAATTGCAGTTTGAAAAAAGCTCTTCTCGACATCAATCGATTTTGTTGAGGACATTAAGTCAGTCAACTGTTGGTATATACCGTTGGGAGGGTATGCATCGCATGACACGAATAGGTTAAATGCCCACTGAACAGATGGCCGATAATCTCGGTAATCACAGGTGGTAATGGCAAGTATTTGTGCCCCATCATTTGCGCCAATATTAGGTACGTCACCTGTTGTTTTATCGGTCAATGAATAGAGCCAAAGAGAGGCTAATTTCGCTTTATTATAGAAGGTACTAGAAAACTTAGGCGCTGAGATGTTTTTTCTTATTTGCTCTGCTAACGATAAAGTGTCAAGCATTAGTCGATGATAATTAACAGAAAATTGACTAAATAAACCATCTTCAGCGATTAAGTGCTTTGCTCTATTTTCAAGCCAAAATCGTCCTTGTTTTTCCCATACCCTGCCTTGTGCACGTAGTTTATTATCTAATGATTTTTGTAGGACTAAACCGCCAATAAACAAAGCGCAAGCTTCACTCGTTCCGTGATTGTTATCTTGCGCCACCGCGTAAAATCGCGTTGGAGAAATACGCATCAAATGCTGAAAGAGGAAATTGAACAAGGCTTGCGAGATGGTGTCTTGTTGCTCGAGCATATAAATAGCCGATACAACATGCATCACTCGAATTGATGCTTCTTGACCGCAACGCCAGTTCACGCCTTGGTTGATAGGGTTGTGCTGACACCAGTCATTTATCCAAAGATTCATTTTCTCGATAATTTGCTTGTCATTAGTAGACAAGTACTGAGCGGCGAAGTTTACTAGCCAATCAAATCGAGACAATTCCCAAACTGTTTTAATGTCGCCAATATTAAGGGAAAATTCGTTAAACTCACTCCAGTGCATGGTGTTGTCAGCGAGCACAGCGTCATTGTCGACTGGTTTTAACCAGTTGGGAGGGCGCTTATTATCAACATTGAGCCATCCAAATGCCTTTATTGCTCTAGGTTTTACCGGTCGTTTGTTTGCTTCACTACTGATTTTTCCATTGACGTCAAAAAATTGTGTATCCGGTACATAATGCCATGAACACACCGGCTGTTTTTTTTTGAAGTATTCCAGCTTTAAAGCCAAGCGATATACTCCGACAAAAAAAATATTAGTAAAGCCTAGTTGTTTATATGTTTGGAAAGAGGAAGAAAAACTAGATTTGTTGTTATCCATATTGTTCGACAATGTTCAACAATAATTGGCCTCAATAGTTACACATAATTTACTGAAAGTATAACGATGGAAATAATAATTTAAGGTTACTATAAATTGATATCTTTAGGAATTGTCACAAATTGTTGGTAAGCTAGCCCCAATAATAAAAACTATAAGATCTTGCTAAAGTGCGACTGTTGTTCTTAGTAAATGCAGTAATAAAATCTTCTACACTTATTTTCGGTGTCGCTATTAGCTTACTATTGAGTCGCTTATTTAATGAAGAGACGTTAGGCATATACGTTCTTTATATAACGCTCTTAAATTTATTTTTGATTGTAGTGAAATGCGGTCAAGACAGGTTTCTATTAAAAGCTCTATCTCATTCAAAAACTAGCCAACCAGGCATAATCTTAAACGCGTTAAAAATTATCATTGTAATGAGCCTGTTGGCCAACCTGCTGATTGCCGGGTTGATATCGCTCAACCTTATTTCAATGGGCGGTAGCGTTAATCAATTTTCCATGTTTTTAGCATTTCAGCTCTCGTTATTAGGTGGGGCGCTTATTGCAATATTAGTGGCTATTGTTCGAAGTCGAAATAGAGTAACAATTGCTAATGCTTATGAAAGCTTGCCCATCAATGGTATTTTATTTTTAGCGTTGATAACAGGCGGAATTTTTTTACAACAAAGCCAAAACTTGATGTACCCAATTATTTCACATGGTGTTATTAGTTTTGCAGCTGCTGCCGTCATAGCGATAAAGGTGCTTTCAACGGTACAATTGAGACATCCTACATTCAATTTCTCAATGTTTCGAAGCATGAAGTGCGGCTTGCCTTTTTCGTTAATTGCAGGAGCCACGGCTTTAAACACGAGTATAGATACACTAATGGTAAATCATTATTTATCATTGAATGATGTTGCCTTTTACAATATTGCGCAAAAATTATCGTCATTAGTGCAGTTTAGCTTGGTGATTGCTACAAGTTTAGTCGCGAACAAATTTGCGCAATTGTATGCAAACGGGGACGTGGTGCAATTAAAGCAATCATTGTTTACGGTGATAAAAATATCTTCTAGTGCAGCATTTATTGTATTGGTTCTTATTTTTTTTGCTTCAGACATGCTCTTAAACTTGTGGGGCGAAAGTTTTATTACTGCTAAAGTTTCTTTGTTAATTTTGGCTGGGGCTCAATTTATCAACGTGCTGTTCGGTCCTTTAGGTGTGTTGTTAACGATGACAGGAGTTGAACGAAAAGTGCTCGTTGGAACCGTTTGTACACTAATCGTAAATATCGTTTTGAATAGTCAACTTGTTCCCTTGTTCGGTATCAATGGTGCGGCAATAGCAACAGCCACTGGAATTATAATTCAAAATTCGATATTTTTAGGACTTGTGATGCGTCAAGGCGTTCTGAGAGAAGTAGTTTGAAAAAAGTAGTGCAATATCTTTATCACAATGTAATTCCAATGGTATTAAAAAATGCGATTGAAAGGTTACGTTACCCTGAAATGAACCCTAAGAATGCCTATTTGCCTATGTTTAAGGAGAGCGAAACTATTTTTGTTCATATTCCTAAAACGGCCGGTACTAGTGTGTCACAGGCTTTATATGGAGAGCAACCTTGGCACCACCCAATTAAGCTGTATGCTGAGCTTGACCAAGAGAAATACAACCAGTACTTTAAATTTGCATTTGTTAGAAACCCGTGGGACAGGCTTTATTCCACGTTTTGCTACGCAAAAAAAATTTCCCACCCTGTTTTGCGCGGACCATTGTCTGACATAGCCAAAATCGAGTCTTTTGAAGAATTTGTCTTAGATTGGTGTACCCACAAAAAAATAAACGAACATTTCTTTTTAATGCCTCAATTTAATTATCTAACCCTTGATGGCGAGACATTGGCGATCGATTATGTGGGCTATTTTGAGAACCTTGAGAATGATTTTCAGCATATTGCGAAGAAGCTTAACATCACAGTAGAGCTACCTGTTACCAATCAAAGCAAAAAGAAGGTGAATAAAGGTGCTGTTTACACACAAGAAATGAGAGAAAAAGTCGCTGAGCTATATCATCTAGATCTTTTACATTTTAATTACTCATTAACGGACTAAGATGAGAATTCCTTGGGGGGAAAGTTATATCATTCGGCTGACTGTCTGGACGTTAGCCGCATGCTGTATGTTAAACCTCAATGGCGTTGGCATGTTGGTTTTGGGGGTTAATCAGCTTTTTTCCCCTGTTTTATTGCTAGTTTGTGGCGTGCTCTTGTTACTTGCATTTACAAGACAACTACCTACGTCAAATGAAATGCAGCTCTACATTATATCGTTGTTTGTTTATCTCACCATAGGTACTTTTGTTGCGATTTTTTCTAATGTAAATACCATAAATTTGGGCTTGGTACCTTCATTACTACTGCGATATTTTACGGCATCCATTGTTGTTATCTCCGCCTTCTACAGTGTTTTCTTTGCGTTAAACACCAAGCTAGAACCAATGAAGTTGTTGCTGATTTTGTGCGTTGTGGCTTCGATGTTTATTCCGTTTGGTGAGCTGATAAATGTCAGTGGCAAACTGGTTGTTGATAGCCAACGAGGGGCCGGTGTATTTGGTAACCCAAATGAAGCGAGTATTGTTACTGCTGTTGGCTTCGCCTTGACGGTCAATATAGTTAAAAGAAAATGGCTAAAACTTAGCTTGATGCTGTTTTTTGTTGCAATGTCATTACTGACATTCTCAAAGACAGGATTAATGCTCATTGCCTTAATCTATTTTGCTAACATTTTGCTAGCAGGTAATTTTTCAATGGCCGTCGCTAGATTACTAACTATGTTAGTCGTCATTTACACCTTACTCATATTCTTTAAGGTCGATATCCTGAATCAATTTGAAGGAAATCAAGCAAAACGCGTAGAGCAATTTCTCAATATTATGCTATTTAACCCATCCGAGGGCGTCGTTGAATCTTCTCGAGGATACTTATGGCGACAAGGGCTAGATAAAATTGCTCAACACCCAGTCTTAGGAAATGGTCTAGGTGCGTTGCACTCAATGCAGGGAGCACAAGTTTCGGTAAATAATAAAGTTGCACAAGGCGTGCATAACACCTATTTACTTAAAATAGGCGATGCAGGGGTTTTGGCTTTAATCGCCTACTTAGGCTTTATTGCGGTAACATCTTTACGTGCTATTAAATTATCTAGAAAAGAGCCTGCCGCCCGTTTTTGCTTTTTATATATGATCATTTTTTCCATCGATTCGCTTTCTTCACATAACGTAGAGCTTTTAAGGTTTCATAACTTCTTGTTAGGTTATTCATTGGCTCTCTTATATTTGGCAAAACGAAATCAGCATAAGGTGTATGCGTAATGTGCGGTATAGCAGGAATATTCTCAAACACTTCTATGGAGAGACAATCGCTTAGGCTCTCATCCATGCTTTCTTGTTTAGAACACCGAGGACCAGATAGCCAAGGTCAATGGAATAATGGTAGTTTGTTTTTTGGGCACACGCGATTGGCTATACATGACTTATCAATTGAAGGTCATCAGCCAATGCTCTCTCCAGAAAAGACACACACACTTGTTTTTAATGGAGAAATTTACAACTATCATGAATTGAAACAACAACTTTCCTCGTTGAAACTGACGTTTAGAGGTGACAGTGATACTGAAGTTCTACTGGCTTGTTTGGTGCATTGGGGGGTTGAAAAAACACTAGAAAGCATTGACGGCATGTTTGCATTTGCGTACTGGTCAGCAGCAAATAACCAGCTTTTCCTTGCACGAGACCGGGTGGGTGAAAAGCCACTTTACTGGATGCGGCGTGAACATGAGCTTGTCTTTGCATCTGAAATGCAGGCCATAGTGGCATCGCAAGATAGGCCTTTGGACATTTCTACTGATGCTGTAAATCAATTTCTACGATTTAGCTATATACCCGCGCCGTATTCTATTTATTCTGATGTGCAAAAATTATTGCCAGGTCACTTGTTGAAATTCGACTTATCTCAACCTCATTTTAAGCCTGAAAGTATTTATTATGACCAAAAGGTAAGGATTGAAAAAGACATTGATTGTCGAGAAACGGCTTCGAATACATTAGAAAGGTTACTAATAAAGAGTATCGATGAACGTTTAGATGCGGATGTACCTGTTGGAGCTTTCTTATCCGGCGGCATCGATTCAAGTTTAGTCTGTGCATTGGGGCAAAAAGCGCTGGGCCGGGATATTGATACGTTTACTATCGGGTTTAATGAAAAGTCATTCGATGAATCAAATTTTGCCTCAGACGTTGCTAAGCACCTTGGTTGTAGAAACCATATAGAAATAATTACCCAACAAGACATGTTGGATGTCGTACCGAACATGGCTGCAACTTATTCTGAGCCTTTTGCGGATTCATCACAGCTGCCTACTTATATTTTATGTAAAAAAACACGTGATGCCGTTACAGTAGCGTTGTCTGGTGATGGTGGTGATGAGCTGTTTGGAGGCTACAGCAGGTATCAAAAAACGCTGTCTCGTTGGCAAGCAGTTAAGCAAAAACCAACTATAGTCGCAAGCTGTGCGTCTGCATTGTCTAAAACGTTTGATCAAACCCTTGCTATGTCGGATCACTTTGTTGGCTCAAAAGAAAAGTTGCGACGAGCCCTTCGGTATTACGGTGCCAGTAGTTTACGGCAATTGTACATTGACAGTATTTCATTTGATTGGCAAAAATCAGCATGCAACAATCATACGCCAGCTTTGAATTTAGTTGGTCAAGATGATCTAAATTACTTGATGGATTTTGACCGCTTGCAATATTTGCCAGACGATATATTAACGAAAGTTGACAGGGCTTCAATGGCCCACTCATTAGAAGTTAGAGTTCCTTTATTATCTAAAGATATTCTTAATTTCAGCTCTCGTTTACAACCTGAACTCTTGTCTCACAATCAAAAAACAAAGTGGCCATTGAGAGAGGTGCTATACAAGTATATTCCTCAAGACTTAATTGAAAGGCCTAAAAGGGGATTCGCTGTGCCAGTAGGGCAATGGTTAAGGCAAGCACTTAAGCCATGGGCTGAATCACTGATTAACGATCAGCACGCAAAAGACTATCTCCCCTATGTTGATCATGAACGATATGAGCATTATTGGCGGCAACACCAAAGGGAGTTATTCGATTGGAGCGGACAGTTGTGGAACTATATACAGCTGTTAAGTTGGGTTAACACAGTACATAGACCGAGTACTTAATGGCAAAATTATTATTAGTTATCGACTGCCTAGGCTCAGGCGGGGCGCAAAGGCAGTTAGTATCGTTAGCAAGGCAATTTTGTTTGCAAGGTCACCAAGTTGAATTGTTTGTCTATTTTCCACAATTTTTACACTTTAAAAAGGAACTTGAAGAATTCAATATTACAATTCACTCCGTTGAAAAACGTTCTCGTTTTTCAATCAAGCCGGTTTTGGCCATAGCTAGGTTATTAAAAGAAAAAGAATATGACGGTGCCTTGTCATTTATGCAATCTCCAGCTATTTATCTGCAAATTGCTTATTTATTTCATCGCACCATCGGTGGTAAATACTGCAAAATCGTATTTTCTGAGCGGACAACTTATCCGCATGATAAGCCTTTATCATGGGCGTTTAGATTAAGTCAGCAAGTCCACCGAATCGCACATAATATTGTTGCTAACAGTCATCATCAGAAGCAAAAAATGGCTGAAACCTTTCCTTGGATGAAAAAGAAGCTCTTAACTATTTACAATGGATTAGATGACACACAATTTGCTGAAGTTAATCCTATAGACGGCAAAGAAAATTATCTGTTGTGCGTCTCACGTGTTGTTCAATATAAGAATTATTATAATCTTGTCCTGGCACTCATTGAATATAATAAAAAGTGGGGAAGGCCGCCAAAAATAAAGTGGCTGGGCAAAATTTTTCAAGATAAAGAAAATCTACAAACACTTAAAAAAGTTAATGCATTACTAACCGCTGAAGGGTTGGCTGAACAACTAGAGTTTATTGGGGAGAGTAGTGATGTTTCTCACTATTATCAGCAAGCTGCTGCTTTGATTCATCCTTCTTTTATTGAAGGTTTTTCAAATGTTGTTATGGAGGCTAGTCGTTATGGTTTGCCATTGTTACTTGGTAACATCGGTGATCATCGGTGGCTACTAGAAAAATACCCTGCTGGCCTAATTTTTGATGTTAACAATCCTACAAGCATCGCCCAAAGTATTCGGGAGTTTACACTTGCGCCTGAACAAGAACTTGTACAATGGCAACAAGCATCCTATCAAGCAAGCAAAGATCTTTTTCAAATTACTCAAGCTAGCCAGCAGTACTTAGAACTGTTGCTTGTCGAGAAAAGCACTCATATTAATTCTTTTCTCATGCTTGGCACGTTACCTCCGCCGGTGGGTGGAGTAACCATTAGTGTTAAAAATCAAATGATTGCGTTACAAAGCAAGGATATAGAAGTTAATGTTTTTCCTAGCAAAATAATACGTTTTCATGATGTCGCTCATGTACACAGTTATCAACCGTGGAAGCGACTTTTGCTGTTAATGTTGGGAAAATTACGAGCTAAGATCAACGTTTTCACTATTCATGGGATGCACTTTGATGAAAAAAGCATTTTCGGTCGTCTTTGTGTTGCTCTAGTCGATGGCGTAGTTGTATTGAATGAAGATGTTTTAGAAACAGCGCCTATTCTCAAAAAAAAGCCATTTTTAAAGTCCACGTCGTTAGTTGCTGAAGGTATTGAACAGGAAAAAGACAGAAAACTAATACTGCCTCGGGTGAAGAGCAAACCGCGAGTACTGGTATATGCGCAGCATGGGGAGAGTTATGATGGACAACCAATTTACGGCGTGCCTTTCATTCTAGAGAATATCGACACCTTAATTCAGCATTATACTTTAGTTATAGTTGATTTAAGTGATTGTTATACTGAGTTTTCAAGTTTTTGTACGGAAGATGTTATTCGATTTAACAAGCCAGTTGATTTTATTCAGTTATTGAATGAAGTTGATGTGTATTTACGGCCAACATCGAAGGACGGGGATGCAATTGCGATACATGAATCTTTAATTCAAGGAACCCCAGTTGTTGCATCTAATGTTGTTAGCCGACCCATAGGCGTGCATGAGTATGATTACCTTAATATGGATAGTTTTCTAGATGCGATTGAACAAGCACTTACTTGTGAGAAGATTGTCAAAAAGCCCAATTTATCAAGCATTAATGAATATCTGCAGTTTTACAATGAGCTACGTGATTCGAAATAACATTGCTTAATATTGATCCAAATCATAAAACTCAACCTAAATGATATTGATTCGCATTAGTGATTATGTTTTAATACGCGCAATTTCCGAAACCTTGAATTTAAAGGCCTTCAAATGCGAAGCACAATGCGTTTTAAAACATCTCTAATTACGGCAGCGTTACTGGCTACTGTCTCTCAATCAGCATCAGCAACTAAAGTTGAAGATGATATGGAGCATTTAACTATTTTTGGCAGTGCTCAGTCGCTCAACGACGTGCCGGGCAGCGCCCACATGATTAGCAAAGATGAATTAGAAAAGTTTGATTACACCGACATTATGCGCACTCTGACATCTGTTCCTGGTGTTTATGTATTGGAAGAAGATGGTTACGGATTACGCCCTAACATTGGAATGCGTGGTACGGGTCAGAACCGTAGTGAAAAAGTCACTATCATGGAAGACAATGTATTAGCTGCTCCTGCACCATATGCGGCGCCATCAGCTTATTACTTCCCAACGTCTGGTCGCATGGAACAAATTGAAGTGCTTAAAGGTACTTCTAGTGCCATGTATGGTCCACGCACAACAGGTGGTGTGGTTAACTTATTATCTCGTCAAATTCCAGATCAAGATTTAGCAGGTAAAGTAAAACTAAATGCTGGCGAAGATGGCTTTGCTAAGGTACACGGTTATGTTGGCGGTAAAGGCGATAATGTTGGTAGTGTACTAGAAGTCTTTCGCTATCAAGCAGATGGCTTTAAAGATATTAATCACAGTGATAAAGAGACCGGCTTTGTCAAAAACGACATTTTAGCTAAAGTGATGATTAACAGCGATCAAAGTGCAAAGTACTATCAAGAGCTTGAGTTTAAATTAAAGTATTCAGACGAAGACTCTGACGAAACTTATATGGGGTTGACGGAAGCAGACTATAAAAGTAACCCGTACACACGTTACTCAACTTCACAGTTAGATAACATGGATACAGAGCACAAGCAGCTGCAAATCAACCATTACATCAAATTATCAGATCGTTTCTCGTTAGGGACTTCTGCTTACTACAACGACTTTAGCCGTAACTGGTACAAAACCAGCAAAGTGGGTGGTAAAAGTTTAGGTAGTGGTGGCATTGAGTTAGCGGCTGCGTTTGATGAAAATACGAATGGCGAGTCTTTATCATTCGATGTAAAAGCTAATAACCGCGATTATCTATCTAAAGGAATTCAAACGGTTTTAGACGCTGATTTCAATGAACACCAAGTTAAGTTTGGTGTACGTATTCATGAAGATGAAATGGATCGCTACCAGTGGGTAGATAAGTATGAGCTTGATAGCAACTACAATGTGTCTCAAACAAGCGCTGGTGCGCCTGGTACCGATTCAAATCGAATCGACAGTGCTGAAGCTATAGCGTTATTTGTTCACGATGAGTATACCGTAGGTGACTTTATCATCAATGCAGGATTACGTTACGAAGACATGACAATTGAGCGTCATGATTGGGGTAAAACAGATCCAGGTAGAACTGCTACACCGAGCCAAAAGAAAAACGATGTAGATGTTGTACTTCCATCTCTTGCGATGACGTACAAAGTGAACAATGAACTCGTTATCTTGGGTGGTATCCAAAAAGGTTTCGCGCCACCAGCACCAGGTAATGAGGATGCGGATAACGAAGAAAGTATCAACTATGAATTAGGTGCACGATACAATCATAACGCAATAAATGCTGAAGCGATTTTCTTCTTCTCAGACTACGACAACATGCACGGCAACTGTACGGCGAGCCAAGGGTGTGATGATGATAACATTGGCAATCAATACAATGCTGGTGAAGTTGAAGTTAAAGGTCTCGAGCTAAAAGCAGGTTATACGCTTGATATGGGTAAGCTATCGATGCCAATCGACCTAACGTATACATTTACTGATACCGAATTTTTAAATGATTTCTCTTCAGGTTTGGATACTTGGGGCGATGTGACTAAAGGCGATGAGCTACCATACGTGCCCGAAAATCAATTACAGTTTTCAATTGGTGTTGTGGCTGATGACTGGCGTGGTGACATGATAGTTCGTTACATGGATGAAATGAGAACTACTGCTGGAACTGGTGACATTGCTTCTGATGAAGTGATCGATAGTCGTACCGTGGTAGATTTAGCTGCACACTACAATATTGATAAGCACCAAGAAGTAACTTTCGGTGTTGATAACTTGCTTGATGAAGAGTACATGGCGACACGCACACATGGCTCAATTATGATAGGTAAGCCAAGAAGTGTTGTTGTAGGTTACAGCTACAGTTTCTAATAGAATATATGTTAAATATCTGAAAAGGCGAACGTTATGTTCGCCTTTTTTTTCATCTTAAAGAAAACCAAGCTACACTATGCATAATTATTAACAATCATCATCCCAAGGGAATAATTATGGATATAAGCGTAGAAAATTTAGAGCATTACATGAATTTGCTCGGAGAAATGGGCTTAACCTTCGGCAGCAAAATTGTTGTTGCTCTATTAGTCTTCATCATTGGTAGCTGGATCATTAAGCGCATTATGAAGCTTTTTGAATTGGCCATGACCAAGAAGAAAGTAGAAATTACTTTGCATCAATTCTTGATAAGCATAGTAGGGATAATGTTCAAAGCTGTTTTGATCATTATCGTCGCCTCGATGATCGGTGTTGAAACAGCGTCGTTGATCGCTGTGCTGGGTGCTGCAGGTTTAGCGGTAGGTTTGGCGCTTCAAGGTTCTCTAGCTAATTTTGCTGGCGGTATATTAATCTTATTCTTTAAACCATTTAAAGCAGGTGACGTCATTGAAGCACAAGGATATGTCGGTAAAGTACAAGAAATACAGATCTTTAATACTATCATGCTCACACTAGATAACCAGCGTGTCATAATTCCGAACGGCTTATTGTCAAATGGCTGTGTGAAAAATTTGTTTATTGAGAAAACTCGCCGTGTAGATATGACTTTTGGCATTAGTTACGACGATGACATATTAAAAGCGAAAGCAATATTACAACAAGTAATGGACGCAGATGATCGCGTATTGAAAGACCCGGTTGTTGATATTTTTGTGTCAGCACATGCTGATAGTTCAATTAACTTTTTCGTGCGCCCTTGGGTTGACTCGGAGAACTACTGGCCAGTGTATTTTGGTACAATGGAAGCTGTTAAATTAGCATTCGACAAAGAAGGTATTACCATTCCTTACCCACAAAGAGATGTACATTTAATTCAAGCTCAATAATTGTGGATTCAGCATTAAAAAAGCCTAATCAATGATTAGGCTTTTTTATCTAACGCAACTGAGCAATTTAATGTAGTTATGTAATTATCGAGTAACTAATAGTAAGTGTCTTGACGGTTATGAGCTTGTGGGTCTTCTATTAGCTCTTCGATGTTCACTTCGAAATTGCTGTTATTCTCAGTGTTAGCCATATACACCGTACGTGTAGAGCCGTCTATCCATGTGATTGTGCCACTTCCTTTTTTACTACCGCACTTCATACCAATATGAATATCTTTAAACTCCATTGCTCCTCCTGATTTATCAGCTCTAAGCTCAAAGGCTTAGATTGCTTTTACTCGTTTTAGTTCAAAAAAACCTCTTTATGCGCAAAAATCAAACGCACGAACTTCCAGTATAGAGTCAAAATTTGTGAAAGCGAACTTTATTTTACGGGGTAAAAAGTACACCTAATGTCGTACTTTCCGCAGCGCCCGTCACGCTTGGCATGTTTGAAGGAATATTATTTTTGTAGGCAAAAGCGAGCCATGCAAAGGCCATTGCTTCAAGTGAGTCACTGTTAATTCCTATCTGCTCTATTGAAGCAACACTAAAAGTCGGCAGATTGGATTTCAGCAGTTGATGTAAGAACACATTGTGAACACCGCCACCGCAAAGGTAGATTTGTCCGTCCGAGCTTAACGGATTTATCGCATCTGCAATCGTGGTTGCAGTCAAGGCGGTCAGTGTTGCTTGTACATCCTGTGGTCTAATATTCATACTACTTAAAAAAGGAGAAAGCCATGACAAGTTGAATACCTCCCTACCAGTGCTTTTCGGTATTGTTTGGGAGAAATATTCGTCCGCCAATAATTGTTCGATGAGGACTTGGTTGATACTGCCTGATGCTGCCCAGTTGCCATTTTCATCATAATGTCCGCGCTGATGTTGTTGAAACCAGTCATCCATCAAGGCATTACCTGGTCCTGTATCAAAGCCAAGTACGGCTTTCGATTCATCGCGCGGCAAGTAAGTGATGTTTGCTATTCCTCCAATATTAACAATGAATGTATCCTGTTCTTGGCAGCTAATCAGATGACGGTGAAACGCTGGAACTAATGGCGCTCCTTGACCGCCAAGTGCAATATCTTTTTGTCTAAACTGGCCAATCACCTCAATTCCCGTTAAACAGGCTAAGGTTTGATTGCAGCCAATTTGTAAGGTAAAAGCAGGATTGGTGTTATCTTTGGTTTTAGGTCTATGGCGTATTGTCTGGCCATGATTACCTATCGCTATGATGTCATTTGGTGTCAGTGCTTGTTCATTTAAGAAAGCATGTATTGCATCAGCAAAGCAGGTTGCAAGAAATTTATCTAATGCAAACGCCTGATCAATTTCATTGCTGCCAGGGAGATAGAGCGAAGTGATATGTGCTCGAGTGGCGTCATCATAAGCCTGATAATAACTCGCAGCTAACTTAGTTCGTTCTCCTGAAAAGTCGACCAGCGCTAAGTCTATACCATCAGCACTGGTTCCTGACATTAAGCCGATGTAATATGCGGGACTATTCATCCGACGTTAGCATGGCTAATAGAGCTTGTTTTGAGCCACTAAGCTCTTTCACGCGCTGTTGAGCGATTTGAGTAAAGGCTTTACGGTATTTTTTCGCAATCGGTTGTGCGTCAGGCAGTTTCACTGTCCGTGGGTTGCGATGGGTTCCATTAACAAGAAACTCATAATGTAAGTGAGGCGCCTGTGACATGCCAGTTGAGCCAACATAGCCAATGACTTGCCCTTGTTTAACACGTTGACCTTTTTTCACTGCGCGCTTAGAAAAATGCAGGTACTTAGTGACGATGCCATCACCGTGTTGAATAAACACATAGTTACCGTTGTATTTGTTATATGTTGCATGGGTCACTTTACCGTTACCGGCGGCAACCACTGGTGTGCCTTTGTTTGCGCGATAATCGGTACCGTTATGTGCTTTCCAGCGCTTTTGAATCGGGTGGAAGCGTTTAGGTTTAAAGTTTGAACTAATATACCGAAAGTTAACGGGCGCTCTTAAGAAAGCCTTGCGCATGCTATCACCATTTGGTGTGTAATATTCACCGTCGGTAAAACGTATTGCCTTAAATTCTTCGTCTTGATTAACAAATTCAGCTGCTAAAATATTGCCCGTGCCGATAAACTCACCGTCGACATAACGATTCTCATAGACAACATGGAAGCTATCGCCGTTTCTAATATCTAAAGCAAAGTCGATATCCCAACCAAAGATATTTGCGAGATTAATGATCTGATTGTCATCCATGCCAGCTTCAATGGCTGAGTTCCAAAAGTTGCTTTTGATCACACCATGGGCAAAGCCTTGACGGATTTCGATGTCTTTGACCACCATTTCGGTGACATAACCCTTGTCCGTCGCGTCGACATGTAGGGTCTCGACTTTTGATAGGGCGTACTCTAATTTAACCAGCTTGCCTTGTTCGTCTGAGCCAATCCGTAAACTGTCACCCGGTTTTAACTTGGTTAGTTGCTTTGCTTCCTTACCTTTTGCTTTACTGACTTTATAGGTTGTATTGGCACTAAAGCCTAAGCGTTTAAATATCTTTGCGAGGGAATCACCGCGTTTAATTTTAGCGGTTTGCCATTTTAATGTAGGCAACGTTTCAATCGGCTGAGTTGCGATGCCTAATGATTCTGTTTTTGCGGTAGAAGTTGAGTCAGATGCCTTAGGCTTTGATAGCGGTTGCTCAACTAACTTGATTTTGCCTTGTTCGCTATTATTGCCAGGTAAAGCAACACTATAACGCTTTCCAACTTCCAAGTTAATTTCGTCGCTTTGTTTACTAGCGGTTGCTTTTTCGGACGGTATGAACAGCATCAACAACAATAGCGCTGTTAATGTGCTGATGATCATCTTGTGCTGTTTTGGCAAATCTAAATAGATTTTCTTTATATTTTTCAAAAGAATAGCGCTTTTACTACGAATGAATTACGACAAAGTTCCTGTCACTATACCAAAAAATTACAAAGTAAACAGTAATCAGGCTTTCAACCCAAGTCGAAATTACATAAAATCGTCGTCCTATACGTATTTTGTGAATAATGTGGAGCCGAATAAATGACTGATGCTAGCCAAGCGTTTGCTGAGATTAAACGTGGTGCAGAAGAGATCTTGCTTGAAGATGAGTTACTGGAAAAACTGAAGCAAGGCACACCGCTAAAAATCAAAGCAGGTTTTGATCCAACGGCTCCTGATTTGCATCTTGGTCATACTGTGCTGATCAACAAGTTACGCCAATTTCAACAATTGGGCCATGAAGTCATATTTTTGATTGGTGATTTCACTGGCATGATTGGTGACCCAACGGGCAAGAACGTCACGCGTAAGCCTTTGACTAAAGAAGACGTACTTGCCAATGCTGAAACTTACAAAGAACAAGTATTTAAAATTCTAGACCCTAAAAAAACTCGTGTTGAGTTTAACTCAACGTGGATGGAAGCATTAGGTGCTGCGGGTATGTTAAAGCTAGCTTCGCGTCAAACGGTAGCCCGGATGATGGAACGTGACGACTTTAAAAAACGTTATACAGGTGGTCAAGCGATTGCTATTCATGAATTTATGTATCCGTTAGTGCAAGGTTGGGATTCAGTCGCACTGGAATCTGACGTTGAATTAGGCGGTACTGATCAGAAGTTTAATCTGTTAATGGGTCGCGAATTACAAAAGTCAGAAGGGCAACGTCCACAAACCGTATTAATGATGCCACTGCTTGAGGGGTTAGACGGTATTCAAAAAATGTCTAAATCACTCGGTAACTATATCGGTATTACCGACGCACCGAATGACATGTTTGGTAAAGTAATGTCAATTTCTGATGACTTAATGTGGCGTTACTACCAATTGTTAAGCTTCAAACCGCTTGAGCAAATTGAGCAGTATCAAAAACAGGTAAATGAAGGCGCTAATCCGCGTGACATTAAAATTGAATTAGCAAAAGAGCTCATTGCGCGTTTTCATGACGAAGCAGCGGCAGAAGCTGCACATCAAGAGTTTAATAATCGCTTCCAAAAAGGTGCCATTCCAGACGATATCAAAGAATTAGACGTGGTAATTGAAAGTGATGAAATAGCCATTGCTAATTTGCTGAAAGAAGCAGGACTTGTTGCAAGCACGTCAGAAGCTATGCGAATGATCAAGCAAGGCGCTGCAAAAATTGAAGGCGAAAAAGTTACTGATAATAAGCTTGCTATTGCTGCAGGTACTACAGCTGTTTATCAAGTGGGTAAACGTAAATTTGCTAAAGTGACGGTAAAGTAAAGTCACTTTATTTCAGATAAGAAAAGGGCGATAAATATGAATTTATCGCCCTTTTTTATAAGCTAAACAGTGTGCTTGTGTTTAAATTGCAACCACTTGTTCGCTGTAAACAAAATCTAATATGCCCATGGCTGCTTTTCGACCTTGATCGATGGCGGTAACCACTAGATCCGAGCCAAGTACCATATCACCCCCGGCGAAGATGTTGGCTTTTGATGTTTGAAGCGCAAACTCACTGCTATCTTGTGCGATGACACGTCCTCGTGAGTCTACTTCAATACCTGCATCTTTCATCCATTGTGGCGGGCTTGGCAAGAATCCAAAAGCGATAACAACGGCATCAGCGTTCATAACAAACTCAGAGTCTTCTATTGGTTCGGGGCTTCTGCGTCCATTTGCATCAGCTTCCCCTAGTTGCGTCTTAACAAACTTAACCCCAACCGCATTGCCATTCTCGTCAACCGCAATATCGAGTGGTTGAAGATTGAATTGAAAATTAACTCCTTCTTCCTTGGCGTTTTGAACCTCACGTGGTGAACCCGGCATATTTGCTTCATCGCGACGATAGGCACAGGTGACTTGCGTTGCACCTTGACGAATTGACGTTCGAACACAATCCATCGCAGTGTCACCGCCACCTAAAACAATCACTTTCTTATTGTTAAAGTTGACGTAAGGTTTTGCATTTTCTGTCACGCCCATTAAGTTTTGTGTATTACCAATTAGGAAATCTAGCGCATTATATACGCCTGATGCTTGTTCATGCTTAAAGCCGCCTTCCATATCAGTATAAGTACCTAAACCTAAAAAGACGGCGTCATATTCATCGCTTAAAGACTCAAATGAGACATCAATCCCAACGTTAGTGTTTAATCTAAACTCAATGCCCATGCCTTCAAATATCTTACGACGTCTGACGATCACTTCTTTTTCAAGTTTAAAGGCAGGAATACCAAAAGTGAGTAGCCCACCAATTTCTGAATGACGGTCAAAAACAACACAATCCACCCCGTGACGTGTTAGTACGTCAGCGCAGGCAAGTCCTGCTGGACCTGCACCAATGACAGCGACTCGTTTCCCTGTTTTAACCACATGAGATAAATCAGGTGTCCAACCTTGTTCAAACGCGGTATCGGTAATGTATTTTTCAATATTACCGATAGTGACAGCGCCAAACTCGTCATTAAGGGTACAGGCAGATTCACACAGCCTGTCTTGTGGACATACGCGACCACACATTTCAGGTAAGCTGTTGGTTTGATGACATAAGTCTGCCGCTTCAAAAATTTTTCCTTCAGTGACCAGTTCAAGCCATTGTGGGATATAATTGTGCACAGGGCACTTCCACTCACAATACGGGTTACCGCAATCTAGGCAGCGTTCTGCTTGTCCTGCACTTTGCACGCTACTCAGTGGATGGTAGATTTCGACAAAGTCTATTTTTCTTTCGTCAATAGCTTTTTTGGGAGGATCAATGCGCTTAACGTCGATAAATTGATAAACATTCTTACTCATAATATTTCCCTAACTATTGCGCTTGTATACGTAATTCAGATGCTGAGCGAGTTTTATGCCCTAATAGAGCTTTCACATCAGTGGCTTTAGGTTTGATCAATTTGAATTTCGTCGAATATTGATCAAAGTCATGTAAGATTGCTTGTGCATGCAAGCTACCTGTTTCCTCAAAATGTTGATTAATAATGCCGCGTAAATGTTCTTGATGAATGATCAAATCACCTATCGGTAACATTTCAATTGATTCGTTATTTAGTCGAACATCTAAATCATCTGATTCATCCAAAACATAAGCAAACCCACCCGTCATACCGGCGCCAAAATTAAGCCCAACTTGACCCAATATTGTAACGACACCGCCTGTCATATATTCACAAGCGTGATCGCCAGCGCCTTCGACAACGGCATGGCAGCCTGAATTTCTAACGGCAAAACGTTCACCTGCTCGACCACAGCCAAATAGCTTTCCACCCGTTGCGCCATATAAACAAGTATTTCCCATGATCATGGTTTTATGGCTTTCGTATTCAACACCCTTAGGTGGCTTAATCGTAATTTTACCGCCGGCCATACCTTTACCGACATAGTCATTCGCGTCACCGGTTAAGGTCATTTCTAAACCGCCGGCATTCCAAACACCGAAACTTTGTCCGGCGGTACCCGATAGGTGTATCTTAATAGGTGACGCAGCCATACCTTGGTCACCGTGGTGTCTAGCGATTTCACCTGAAATTGCAGCGCCTACAGAGCGATCTGTGTTACTTATATTAAAACGGTATTCGCCGCCTGAGCTATGCGAGATAGCATCTTTAGCCGCATCGACCATCTGTAAATTCAATGTTCCCTTATCAAATGGCACATTGGCTTCAGTTTGGTGCAATGCCGTGTTTTCGTCCGCTACAACTGGCGCAATAATAGGCGTTAAATCGAGTTTTTGTTGCTTAGCACTTATGCCTTTTAAAGGCACCAGTAAGTCAGTGCGCCCAATAATCGCCGTTAAGCTCTCGACACCCAGTTTGGCTAATATTTCACGTACATCTTGTGCAACAAACTTAAAGTAGTTCATCACTTGATCAGGTAATCCTTTAAAGAACTCTTCACGAAGTACTTCATCTTGCGTAGCAACACCTGTCGCACAGTTATTCAAGTGACAAATTCTTAGAAATTTACACCCTAGTGTCACCATAGGCACTGTTCCAAAGCCAAAGCTTTCAGCACCTAAAATAGCGGCTTTTACAATATCGAGGCCAGTTTTTAAACCGCCGTCTACTTGTAAGCGTACTTTGTGACGAAGGCCATTATCTACTAATGATTGATGCGCTTCTGCAAGGCCTAATTCCCACGGACAGCCCGCATATTTGACAGAGGTTAGTGGGCTAGCGCCCGTTCCGCCATCATAACCGGAAATTGTAATAAAATCGGCATACGCTTTAGCAACACCTGAAGCGATGGTACCAACACCTGGACCAGACACCAGTTTTACGGAAATGACGGCTTTAGGGTTTACTTGTTTTAAGTCGAATATAAGCTGAGCCAAATCTTCTATAGAATAAATATCGTGATGTGGCGGAGGTGAAATTAAGGTAACGCCAGGGACCGAAAATCTTAACTTTGCAATAAGCGGCGTGACCTTATCTCCGGGCAGTTGCCCACCTTCACCGGGCTTAGCACCTTGTGCAACCTTAATTTGTAATACATCGGCATTCACTAAGTAATGTGGCGTGACACCAAAACGGCCAGAAGCTATCTGCTTGATACGGGAATTCTTTACGGTACCAAAGCGACGTTCATCTTCACCACCTTCGCCAGAATTTGAAAATCCACCAAGACGGTTCATGGCAATCGCAAGTGCTTCGTGGGCTTCAGGGCTTAATGCACCAATTGACATAGCAGCACTGTCAAAACGCTTGAACATGTCGTTTTCAGGTTCAACCTTAGAAATATCAATCTCTTGGGTATCGTCTTTTAAAGACAATAAGTCGCGTAATGTAGCTACAGGACGGTTATTCACTTCATCCCTAAACTTCTTATAGTCATCAAATTTACCCGATTGCACTGCTTTTTGTATATAGGTAACTACATCTGGATTGAACGCATGATATTCGCCGCCATGGACATATTTAAGTAAACCGCCATGATCAATTTTTTGATGAGGCAAGAAAGCCTTACGGGCTAGGTTCAAATTATCTTGTTCGATGTCTTCGAAATCTGCACCTTGAATTCTACTTGGTAAATCAGGGAAACAAATGTCCATGATATTACGGTTTAAACCAATCACTTCAAACAAGCCGGCACAGCGATAACTGGCAATCGTAGAAATTCCCATTTTAGAGAGGATTTTCAATAACCCTTTATTGATACCGTTTCGATAATTGACGATTGCATCACGAGCGGTTAATTCAATTTGGCCTTTTTCAACTAGTTGCTCAATGGTTTCAAAAGCAAGGTACGGGTAAATAGCCGTTGCACCTAAACCTAGTAATACAGCGTATTGGTGCGAGTCTCGTACCGATGCTGTTTCAACAATGATGTTTGAGTCACAACGTAATTGTTGGTCTACTAAACGTTTTTGCACCGCACCTACTGCCATCGCTGCTGGGATAGGCAATAATCCTTGATGAATTTGACGATCAGACAAGACCAATATTACCGTGTTCTTCTCACGGACGAGCTCTTCAGCTTCATCACATAATCGTATCACCGCCGCTTCTAAACCTTCGTCAGGATCGTAATTTAGCGTTAAAGTATCGCTTCGGTAATGTTCTGGATCGAGCTCTCTTAGCTGCTTCAAACCGGTGTACATTAATACTGGAGTTGCAAATAAAATACGGTCGGCTAAGCCAGTGGTTTCATTGAAAACATTATGTTCACGGCCAATACAAGTGGCTAATGACATGACGTAACGTTCACGCAATGGATCGATCGGTGGGTTGGTAACTTGCGCAAACTGTTGTCGGAAATAATCATAAAGTGTGCGAGGCTTGCTTGACAACACCGCCATCGGCGTATCATCACCCATCGAGCCGGTGGCTTCTTGTCCGTTTTCAGCGAGTGTTTTAACGACTTGATTAATTTCTTCATAGCTGTAATTAAATAGCTTATGAAACTGTGCCATTTCTTCATCATTAAAAACGCGTGTACCAATTAAATTCGCTTCCAACTCATCAAACGGAACTAATCTACGAATATTGTTATTTAGCCATTCACGATACGGGTGTCTGACTTTGAGTTCATTGTCTATGTCTGTTGAACTAAAAATGGTACCCGTGTACGTATCAATGGCCAACATCTCGCCTGGTCCGACACGGCCTTTCTCTATTACTTCATCTTCGCCATAGTCCCAAATGCCCACTTCAGACGCGAGCGTGATAAAACCGTTTCGGGTAATAACATACCGTGCAGGGCGCAATCCGTTTCTATCTAAGTTACAGGCCACATGACGGCCATTGGTCATTACGATACCCGCGGGGCCGTCCCAAGGCTCCATATGCATGGAGTTAAACTCATAGAATGCTTTTAAGTCGTCATCCATTGTTGGGTTGTTTTGCCATGCAGGTGGTACTAAAAGTCTCATCGCGCGATAGAGATCCATCCCGCCGGCTAAAAATAGCTCCAGCATATTGTCTAATGATGAAGAGTCAGAGCCACTTTCATTGACAAAGGGGGCAGCATCATGAAGATCGGGTAATAATGGTGTTTTGAAACGGTGAGTACGAGCGCGAGACCATTGTCTATTGCCTTTAATAGTATTAATTTCGCCGTTATGAGCTAAATACCTAAATGGTTGAGCTAAATGCCACTGTGGCGAAGTATTCGTTGAAAAGCGCTGATGAAATACACAAATTGCACTTTGCATTCGAATATCGGCAAGATCTAAATAAAAATTAGGCAAATCTACAGGCATCATCAAACCTTTATAGATGGTGACCAAACAAGACAAACTTGCGATATAAAATTTTTCGTCTGTTATTATTTTTTCTGCACGTCGACGCGCCATGTATAGACGACGTTCAAGTTCTCGATTTCTCCATCCAGGAGGCGCATCAACAAAAATTTGCTCGATGGTTGGTAAGTTACCAGCTGCAATAGGTCCTAAGATGGAGGCATTGACAGGAACAGTGCGCCAGCCAACAATGGTTAAGGTTTCCTTACTTAGCTCTTCTTCAAGAATAGCCTTAGATTGTGCGGCAATAACGGGATCGGTATTCAAAAATACCATGCCTACGCCATACTTACGGCCGAGTTGCCAGCCACTTTCATCAGCGATTGAGCGAAAAAAACTATCAGGTTTTTGAATCAATAAGCCACAACCATCGCCAGTTTTGCCGTCAGCTGCAATACCACCACGGTGTTGCATACGATCAAGTGCAGCAATAGCTGTTTTAATGAGTTTATGACTTGCTTCACCCTGTTGGTGTGCAATTAAACCAAATCCACAATTGTCTTTTTGAGCGTTAGGATCATAAAGCTGCATGATTTCTCCCCCTAGAAAAATATGACGCGATTAAGATAAAAAGGGCTTCGAATAGAAAGGTGTTTTTTTTGCATATATACCCCTTTTACGAGCAAAGCGAACCACAAACACTAACCAGTTATTGATAGAAGGTCAACAATTATAGAGTATTTGCTCGTAATAAAATTTCACAATTAAGATGGAACCATTATAATGAAGGGGATAATTTGGACATAAATTGCATGAATAGGCTTAAAACAAAGCAAAATTCGTAATTTTCATGATGTCCTCGAATTTTTAGTGTAATTTAATTACACTTTGTTATTTGACGGAAATATTGGGTAGTTATGCGTGATGTGGCAAAAAAATGTAAAAAAAAGCCTGTTGTGATAACAGGCTTCAAAATATTTAAGAGAACTTCGAAAAGGAGTTAAGGCTGATATCCGCCCGTTATTCCTTTTGTTGTCACGCTCACCGCATCATGAGCATGAAGAGATTCTAAGTGGTTGACTCGTAGCCAAAAATCATCAAATTCAGCAGCCAAGTTCATCGCGTGTTGTAAACGGCGAGCGGCATCTTCACAAAACATCAAGTTTTGACCATTTAGGCGAGCAAATTCTTGCTCATCTTCGCGTTTAACTGCGGCTTGAACAGGGGTTTGTAAAGCGCTTTCAATAAGATCTACAAGATCGGTAATAGGAAAGTCACTTATTGATTTGTTCAGCTTAACTTTAACTTCGGCGACTGAACGCTGGCTATGAGGCGTAGCCACTATACCTTCAGTACTGCCTAGCCATTCATGGACAGTCTCTTTACTGATATTTTGCTCACTAGTAAATTTATCTGTGAAGGCTTTTTGAATCAATTGTCTCGCTAGTGCTGCTGAGCATGGACAGGTAGAAGAATAACGAACATCGATGGCCAGCTCTATATCTAACACGCCTTTATCTAAGCGACCTGTCAAAGTTACAGGATATGCTTTCCAACCTAATTTACCGCTGATCAATGACTTACGGCGTAAATGATAATCAAAGGCAATTGTTACTTTGGCGTTATCACTTAAATCTTGGTGGCTACTAATAAAGCCATCAAGTAATGTGACTAAGCTTTGATAGTTCAACACGTTGTTGCTAGATAGTTCATCTAAGAGTAAGTAAAGGCGAGACATATGAATGCCTTTAGCCTGTGGCTCTTTTAAGTTCACAAACGCATCCACGTAGGCTGACACCATACGTTCAGCTTGGCCTTTTGACGCCACCATGAAGGGCATTTCGATATTGCTCATACCGACCCAATCCAGCGTACCTTCAGTCTGTGCTGTGGTGTGGTTGGCGATATCTGGCATGGATGTTGGCATTACAACTCCGCTATTAAGTACTTCAGTGTTAAGTTAATTGCTACTTGAGTCTTGATTTTCAAGAGCTAAAGGCATCTATTTTTCATGGCAATACGATTATTGCATACAGACCATTAAAAAAGGGCGGCTATTCTGAACGAAATTCACACGAAAATCAATAAAAGTAAGATATCTAGCGCAGTTTAAACTGGAAAGATCATGACGTTTTTGTTGCATAAGGCGATTTACATCAATTGAAATAGTGTTTAGTCTGTCATTTTACAGTGATTAAGGTGGGTAGCAGTGCCAAATTCAGAAATAATTGATCGAGCTTTACTGCAAGGTTACTTAGATAATCTTGGCTCGAGTGTAGTTCAAAAAATGTTAGATATGTATATTGGTCAATCTGAAATCTATTTAGCAGATATTCAATCGGCAATCAACGAAGGTTCACAAGCAATGTGGGAACAACATACCCACAAAATGAAAGGTGCAGCTGGTAGTGTTGGAGTGAAGCAAGTTCATGCACACATAATGGCGATTGAAAAATCCAGCGATAATAGTGTACAAAAACAGCGTTATTTGGAAGAACTCAAACAGCTGAATAACCAGGGTATAACAGTGTTTAAGCAGTGGTTAGCCACTGCTTAAACGTGTGATTTAGGATACGGAGCCAATAAAGCGGTAACCTTCACCATGGATGGTATTGATTAGTTCAGGGGTTTCTTTTGACGATTCAAAATGTTTTCTCAAACGTCGGATCGTAACATCCACTGTACGATCATTGGAACGTAAATCACGGCCTGTCATTTCTTTAATTAACTGCTGACGCGATACTATTTGGCCAGCGTGATCAATCAATAATTTCAGGGCTCTAAATTCACCACGAGGGATCGGAATAGTTTCTTGCTCTGGTGATGTCATTTTACGAGAATTACTGTCTAACTCCCAGCCGTTGAATGTAATAATTGCAGAGCTTTGTTCTGACTTGTTCACTGAAATACGGTTCAGAATATTTCTTGCTCTTATGGTCAGCTCTCTCGGATTAAAGGGCTTAGTTAGATAATCGTCTGCACCAATTTCTAATCCTAAAATTTTGTCAATGTCACTATCTCGACCGGTTAAGAATATTAAGCCTAACTCACGGTTGTTGGTCAGTTCCCTTGCTAACAATAACCCGTTCTTACCAGGGAGGTTTATGTCCATGATGACAAGGCTAATTTGATTGTTCTTTAATTGCTCATCCATGGCTTCGCCATCTATGGCTTCTGATACGTCGTAACCTTCCGCTTCAAATAAGTTGCGAAGGTTGAATCGTGTTACGTCTTCATCTTCTACGATCAGAATATGAGCTTTGTGCATGGGTTGGTCCAATTATTGATAGTTTTCGAAGGCATTTATCATTAAAAATAACGATATAACCCTAATTTATAGCAAGTTTTCCATTAATAATAAACTCTGTTGATTAAAAAAAGGATACTAGTGACGTAATAATATGTTATGAAATTGTAACTTCCTCTTTTTAGTTGCTGCCAATAATTACCGGAAAGACTATATCAAAGCTGATCCCTTTGTTGACCACACTGTCAAACTGTATGCTGCCATTTAAAGCTTGAGTAACCAAATTATAAACGAGGTGCAGCCCTAACCCACTGCCGCCTTCGCCGCGTTTAGTGGTGATGAACGGATCAAATATTCTGTTTTTTACTGATTGATCTACTCCTTTACCGTTGTCCTTATATTGAATGTGTAATTGACCACTCAATACCATAATGCATATTTTTATGGTGCCATCGGGTTGTCCATCAAAGGCATGAATCAATGAGTTCACTATTAAATTGATAAGGATTTGATTGATTGGTCCAGGCTTACTTGTGATCACTAACTCATCAGGGCAATCTACTTCTAATGTCACAGGGGAATTTTTCAATTGGGGCGCCAAGGTTAATACAACCTCATCAATAAGTTCAGACACCATAAACTGTCGATCTTCTTCGCTCGACTGATCAACGGCCACTTTTTTGAAGCTAGAGATTAAGTCAGCAGCACGGTTTAGGTTGCGATAAATGATACCAATATTCTCTTGCCCGTCGGCTAAAAATCGTTTCAACTGACTGGACTTAAGTGTTTTACTGTCAAAGCACTCCTTAATTTCATCTAACCTGTCTGATAATAAGGTTGATGCGGTGACGCCTAAGCCTATTGGTGTATTTACTTCATGAGCAACGCCGGCAACCATATCACCCAACGAAGCCATTTTCTCACTTTCGACCAGTTGCCCCTGGAATTGGTGTAATTTTTCTAACGTCGATAACAATTCTTCATTTGAATCTTTTAGTGCTTCTGTTCTTTGGCTGACTTTATCCTCAAGCTCATGATTCAACTTTAAAATTTGTTGCTCGGCATCAACTTGACGCTTAACGTGCTTTTCTGTTCGGGCTAACATGTTGTTGATGCTACGAGCGAGTAATTCAAATTCTTGATAATCTTGGATCTCACACCGTAAATCGAACGCCTTTTTATGTGACACTTTTTGCACGGTAGTTGTAATAGAGTCCACCGAGTTAAATACTTTGTTTTGTAGACGGGTGGCCAGAAAAATTGAGAAACACAAGATGAATAAAAAGCAGACGCTGAGGCACAAATAGGTTTTGTTTTTTAAAGATTGCAGCGACTGGAGATCCATCTCTAAATAAACATATCCAATAATCGTGTTTCCTTCAGTTATAGGCTGGATATATTCAATGATAGCGCCGTTTATCTGTGGAGATTTCAATCGTTCTTTTCGATTAATTTGTGATGGTATGTGCCTTATGCCTTGATTGCCTGTGTAGTCTTTGTTGTAGCTTGAGGTGACAGAAACTTGATTATTATTGAGGTGGTAAATATGTACAGTATTCATTCTCGATATCGAACTTAACCGGGATAGCCTCTTTTCTAAGCCGATAACATCTTTAGAGATCAGGTAGGCTTTAGCTGTTTTGCTTGTAATAGCGCTACGTTCAATAATGTCTTGTTTGAAGTCTTTTTCAAGGTGAGAAAAAATAAAGTAAAGAGTAACTGAAGCTGTCACCAAAAAAGACAATGTCGTTAAAGACACTATCGAGGTGATAAAAATGTGTTTTAAAGAAAGTATTTTATTATTTGTCGGCATTGATGCTAATTTCACGAACCGTAATGTTGTTATCTATGATTAGATGATTGTTTAAAAATGCGTTTATTTCAACTACCAGTTCACTTTCTGTTAACAGACGTTACTGTCGATTACTGAGGTAGACGGTGAATCCATTGCTGATCGTCGTTTTTTCAGTGCCACCAATAAATTCTCTCATTATCGGTTGGTACTTTAAAAAATTGTTAGCAACAACGATTAAGTTGCTGTTGGGAGTCATATGCTTTGTACATTGCTGAAGAAAAGTTTCCGTTGCGGCATAGTAAGTCTTTAACCCCTGATGAAATGGTGGGTTAGAAATTATCGTGTCAAAACTATCCGATACCTGACTTAATCCATCTGACGCTATACATCTTCCGTTGAGTTGATTTATTGCTAAGGTTTCTTTTGCACTTGCTATCGCTAACGCACTAACATCAATCAGTGTTAACTTAATATTCGGATAAAGCTTAGCTAATGCGACACTGATGGTGCCTGCACCGCAGCCAAAGTCCAACACCTTGCCTTGAATTTTATCTGGCAGGTTATCTAACAAAACCTTAGTCCCTTTATCTAACCCTTTTTGGCTAAATACTCCGGGAAGAGCCGCTATTTTAATGCTCTCGTTTGCGATAATGATCTCGTAATAACTGAACCAATCACTTAGTTTAAACGCTTGTGCTGGCTTGATATAGCGGCCGGTAAACAGCAAACAATGACGTGCATTGTCTTGTTTCATGCAGCAGTCAATATAATCGCTGCTTTGCTTAGCGACTGATTTTATTCCGCCCTTGTTGTCACCAACGAAAATAACGGTAGCATCATCTGCCACAACATCAGCAATCATCGATAAGGTAAATGCTAACTCGGGTTTACTTTTTGGGAAGGCAATGACAATAACATCGTGGCAATGTTCGCTTTGATAATGACTACCAAATCTAGTCTCTATCTGGGTTGGAAATCGCTCGCTAATCGCTTGATACTGTGAAAAGTTATTGTTAAAGCAAGTGATACTGGCATCAGGGTAATGTGCTAATAACTCTGGAACTAAACCAGCGGCTTCAAGATTAATCAGTAATGGTCTTGAACCTTCAAGTAATTCGATATTTCTTAATAAAATTTGATTGATATTTGAAAGTGCCATTATGTTGTTAATTTGCCATGAATAAAATAAAGCGAGTTTGTAGGCTATTTTACGCGAACTTGCCTTAAGATAGCCACCCATACCTGCACACTCATCAGTAATCATATCTTTTGGATATGAGGATTCACATTGTGTACCTGTTAATAGTCAAGTTTCGTCAGAAATGGCAAATTGAAATTGATGGTATGGAACTAAAAAGTAAAATGGCGGTTTATAGTGTTTACTAAATCATCGGGTATGTTTTTCAGCTATGTCGTAAATAAATATCTTATGCAAATAAACGTATAGACGTCTATTGACAAAAAATGCGCAAACGAGTTTAATACACCAGTTCCTTATTCCAAATGAAGTGATCGCTTATTCAAAGTGTCATTTCATTGTCGAAAAAGGGTCAGAAGAGGAGCGTTAACCAGGTATTTAATGTGAGGAGATCAAACTCCATTGAACATTAAAGAGGGGGATTAACGCCGAGATGAATACATTTTTGATTGATGTATTTGTCGGTTAAGCAGGTTGAATCCTGCTGACTGTCACCAATTAGGTGGAGAGCTTCTGGCCTTTACGAATGCCTTTAGATTTCACTATAGGTGTTTTGTAAACGCCTTATAGTTCTCCGAACGAAATGAGTTCGAGAGAAATGAATCAAATATCATCTGAACACCCTTTTGAGCAATATCCGTTATGGACTGCATTAGTCACGCCTTTTGATCAGCAAGGCAAAGTGGACTTTGTTAGTCTTGGTAAGATTGCTCATCAACAAAACAGCGCAGGTAATGCTATTTTGCTGCTTGGCAGCACTGGTGAAGGTCTTGCTTTAATCCAAGAAGAGCAGCGCACCATAGTTGAGTATGTTTGTGGATTATCATTAAACGTTCCCATAATGGTTGCTGTGGGCGGCTTTCAACTTATAGAGCAATTACAGTGGATTGAACAATGCAATCAGCTACCTGTTGATGCCTACCTTTTAGGAAGTCCTTTGTACGCAAAACCTGGCGAGGAAGGTCAAAAACTCTGGTTTGAAGCTTTGCTTGATAGAGCAAAATTTCCTTGCATGCTCTATAACGTGCCATCACGAAGTGGCCTCAGTTTGTCTACATCGGCTTTAGCATCTCTGCAACATCACCCAAAATGCTGGGCACTGAAAGAAGCAAGTGGCGATGTAGCTCAATTTAAAGAGTACCAAAAAGCTTGCCCTGACATTGCGCTTTATAGTGGCGAAGACGCCTTGTTACCAAAACTCGTTGAAGAAGGTGCCAAAGGCTTGGTCTCCGTTGCCGCTAATGTTTGGCCTATTCAAACACGAGCTTATGTTCAGCAATGTTTAACAGGTGAAACTACAGGGCTCTTTCCAGTTTGGAAAAATGCAGTAGACAGTTTATTTGCTGTCTCAAACCCTATTCCTGCAAAAATATTGATGGCAAAAAATAATGATATTGCTAACGCCACTTTACGTCCACCATTGACTAATAAAGAGCTGAGTAATCATCAGTCGCTTGAACATGCAGATCAGCAAATCACTCATTGGCATCAACAATACTCAAGTCGCCAAATATCTCAACAAAACGTATTAAAAACAGCTTAATTTATAAGGTTTTAGAAAGAACATGTCAGATTGGAAAGAAATACTAGAACAACTACAGACCGGCGAAGTGAGAGCCGCAAATCAGGATGGAAACGGAAATTGGCACGCTAATATTGAGGCGAAGCAAGCCATTTTATCTGCATTTAAGGCTGGAGAAAATGAAGAGTTTTCGGGGATTTACCAAGGATTTGTTGATAAACATAATTTACCTGCCAGAGAATTTAGTCGCGATGATGGTGTTCGTTTAGTGCCTGGTGGCTCATCGGTACGAGCCGGTGCATACGTCGCCCCTAGTGTCATTATCATGCCGCCAGCGTATATCAATGTAGGTGCTTATGTCGGTAAAGGCACTATGGTTGATAGCCATGCCTTAGTTGGCTCATGTGCACAAATTGGTGAAAATGTTCACTTATCGGCTGCGGTACAAATAGGCGGCGTGCTAGAGCCAATTGGTGCAAGTCCTGTGATTATTGAGGACGATGCATTTTTAGGTGCTGGAGTGGTGGTGGTTGAAGGCATTGTGATCAAAAAAGGTGTGGTATTAGCCCCCGGCGTATCGCTGTCAGCATCTGTGCCGGTATTTGATCTAGTCAATAATCGCCGTCTAGAAAAAGGTGAGCCTATTCCAGAGCGTGCGGTAGTGATTCCTGGGACTCGTCCTATCGATGGAGAATGGGCGAAGCAGCAAGGATTGAACATGGCTTGTGCGTTAATTGTGAAATATCGTGATGAGCAAAGTGACGCATCGCTCGAATTGGAGTCGGTATTAAGATAATGAACATGATTGAGCCAAAACTAAAAAGTGCATTGCAGCAGCACAGTGCAATGCAATCCACTTTGGATGATGAGCAAGAAAATGGCTATTTCGTTTATAATTTAGATAAACTCAATCAGCATTTGCAATGCCTCACTGATCAGAGCGTTGTAAAGCTTTGGTATGCGGTAAAAGCCAACCCGTTGTCGAGCATTCTGCGTTCAGTATCCCAAAGTGGGATCAATTTTGATGTAGCCAGTAAAGGAGAGCTTGATCATGTATTGGCTCAAGATATTGAACCTAAGCGTATTCTCAACACCGGTCCAGCCAAATCGAAGCAGCAATTGCGTCTTTTTTTAGAGAAAGGCGTCACAACCTTTGTCGTTGAAAGCATCAATCAACTGCAATGGTTGCAAGAAGTCGTCGAGTCTTCATCTACGATAACTAAGCCAACAGTGTTGCTGCGTGTGCAGCTACAATGGCCTGAAGGAGATAAAAACCCGCTAGGTGGCAACGCCGTGACGCCATTCGGACTTGGCTGTGAACAGTGGCAGCGAATCCAGGTGGCGGACTATCCGTCGCTTGATTTGTGTGGATTGCACATTTTTCAGTGGGGCAACATGCTAAGCAATGCCAAAATGTACTCGTTGTGGCAACAAATGGTTCAGCCTTTGACCACACTGGCTTCCGCTATTGGCATGGAGCTAAAAGTGCTCGATTTGGGGGGCGGGCTTGGTGTAGATTATCTGAATTCAGGTGAACGTATTAGCTGGCAACAAGCGATGTCAGATTTGGCTGATGTCAAACGAAAGGCCAAAGTAGACGAGCTCTGGTTGGAGTTAGGACGATATGCGGTGGCCGATTGTGGCTATTACGTCTCGCCGGTTGTTGATCGTAAAAACAACTTTGAACATCAGCAACTAGTGCTGGCTGCGGGCATCAATCATTTGATAAGACCAGCGATAACCGACCAACCTTTTCCTGCATCGCTGTTGCGAGACTCAAATGCGGCAAGCGAACCATTTGATGTTCATGGCCCGCTGTGCACCAGCTTAGATCATCTAGGTAAACTTGCATTACCAAACGATTGTTCGGTAGATGATAGTCTTGTGTTCGGTCTTTGTGGTGCATATGGATTTACTGAAAGCATGCCATTCTTTTTGTGTCATGAGATTGCTGCTGAGTATGTATTTGAGCAAGGCAAGCTTATACAGGTAAGAGCACAACAGCCAGCGAGCTGGTATTTACGTTAGCTCACAAGTAATTGATTCGAGCTATAAAAACTTAAAGATAACAAATGAATAATCAAACGCAAAATAAAGTGATTAAAGATGTGATGCACGTTGGTGAAATGGCTAGCGGCGCTCAGTTGACGGTACCTGTATACAAATTCACAGCACAAGGGGCTACAGATGCGCCCAGTGTCTATATTCAAGCAAATATGCATGGCGCTGAAGTACAAGGTAATGCGGTTATTTATCAATTGCTTGAGTTAATTGGCAATATTGAACTATTTGCTGATGTCACATTAGTGCCGTACGCCAATCCAGTTGGCTGTAATCATAAAAACGGTGAATATACACTTGGCCGCTTTGACCCTATCACCGGTGTAAACTGGAATCGTATGTACCACAATAATCCTAAGTTGGTTGATGTGGCAGTCGAACAATATATCGAAGAGAGTGATAGGGAAATTGAGCAAGCATTTAAACAATCGTTATTGGATGATATCAACGAGCAGCTTGATCACAACATATTTGGCCTAACTACGGGACAACGTATCGCATATCAGTTGCAAAAGCTCGCGCACCAAGCGGATCTGGTCTTAGATTTGCACACTGGTCCTATATCAAGTAAGCATTTATACTGCCCAGAATACGCCAAAGAGAGTGCCAAACACTTTAATATTGAACACACCCTACTTATCCCCAATGAGTTTGATGGCGCATTAGATGAGTCGACTTTTTGTCCGTGGTGGAGTTTAAGTGAAGCGTTTAAAGCCAAAGGTAGATGCATTAATTTCAATAAAGAAAGCTTCACTGTGGAGCTTGGTTCACAAGAACAAATTGATCTAGATATTGCTCTCACCGACGCCAAAAGTATTTTGTGCTATCTACAGTACAAAGGCGTAGTAAAGCCGAATGGACAGCAAGACTTTGTGCCAGATGAAATGATCCGTTATGCCTGTTATCTAAAAGACTACAAAGCCTTTTATTCGCCAATGGGTGGCATGGTGGATTATTTGGCTGAGTTTGGCAAACCATTAAAAGCTGGGGAGCCTTTGGCACGTATTTTACGGATGGACAATTACGGTGATGGTGATGCACTGCATTACATCTCACTTGACCATGAGGTGCTACCAATATTGCATTTTGCGTCGGCGAGCGTTAATCAAGGGACAGAGCTTTACAAAGTCTTTAGTGAATTTTTTACGCTTTAACCATAGCGTTGGCTGAATTCGGCATTGGCGACAAAATTTATTTTTTGCGAAACAGCTTAGGTAGTTATATGTTTACTAGCGGAGTAATAAATAACTTACTTGAGGTAACCATGCTAGCAAAAATAAAAAGCGATATTCCACAAGAAGCATTTGATTGGTACGACTCATATGCACATGGTGGTATGGATCGCCGCACTTTCATGAAAAAACTGGGCACTTTGGTCGCCGTTGGTTATTCGATGAGTGTGCTGACTTCCGCTTTACTACCAAATTATGCCTTAGCAGAGCAAGTTTCTTTTAACGATGTGGATATCAAAGCAACATATGAGACCTTTGACTCGCCACTCGGCCATGGCAAAGGACAAGGTTATTTAGTTACTCCCACGAACGTTGATGTCGATTTGCCTGTGGTGTTGGTGGTTCATGAGAACCGGGGTCTAAACCCTTACATTAAAGATGTGGCACGCCGCTTGGCAAAAGCGGGTTATTTGGCCTTTGCACCAGATGCGCTCTATCCATTAGGTGGTTACCCTGGTAATGACGATGAAGGTCGAGCTATGCAGCGCTCGATGGATCGCAATAAAATACAACAAGACTTTATTGCCGCAGCAAAATTTTTAAAATCGCATCAACGCAGTAACGGAAAGTTAGGTGCAGTAGGCTTTTGTTTTGGCGGCTATATTGTCAACTACCTCGCCGCCGTAGAGTCTGATTTACTGAGTGCTGGTGTGCCATTTTACGGTACGCCTGCTAAAGCCGAATTAAGGCAAAACATACAGGCGGCACTGCTTATTCAATTAGCCGCTTTAGATGAGCGAGTGAATAAGTCATGGTCGGGTTATGAAGCTGACTTAAAAGCACTCGGTGTGCCATATAAAATGCATATGTATGAAAACGCTAAACATGGCTTTCACAATGATTCAACCGGACGATACGATAAAGAAAACGCAGCATTAGCATGGCAACGAACCTTATCGTTTTTCAACGACAAGCTTACTTAACCATTGCCTTGCTCACATTATTTATTCCTATAAGGTGTTATCCTCAACCCAAAGCAGCATTAAAGGCTGCTTTGTTGTCTGCTAGTTTCGCTATTGCTGATTAAACAAGCTCAAGAGAACATTGGCAATAAGTACGAATAATGACAGTGATGAAAGAACATATACGATAAACCTTGCGAGCACCTTACCGTTGCTGCAATGAATAATGGAGTGGATCACTCGAAAAAACAAAAATGACCAAGCGGCTAAGTTACTGATGATAGAGTGATCTGGAATTTGACTCGCCACTAAGATCACACCGTAAAACAGCACCGGTAATTCGAATAGATTCTTTAAGTTGTTCGATGGCGCATTAACGTGATCGGGCAGTAATAATGAAACTTGCTCTGGTGCGTGCAATTTATCTGCATGTATGCGGGCTTTCATGACGTAGTTAAGGCGCAGGGTGTACATATAAAACCATACGATCATGGTTAATAACATCATCGCTAACATGGGGATAAATAATGGGTAGAAGCTCATTGTATTTCTCTGTTTTTGCTTTTGTTATAGGATATTAATGCAATATTGTTGTGAGTTCACTGTCTTCTGCTTTGAGCTAAATGTCTAGTACTAATTCTCCACTTATTACCTTTCACCTCAAATTAAACTCCAGTTATCTTATTTCGTTGAGAATTGTTCAGTAGTGTTATATTATCACGTTACTCTTAACTCCGATAACCATGAAGTAATGTCTATCCACAACAAAAATATGAAAATATTTAGTCAGTTTATACTGACTGTGTGGTTATGTGCGTTATTTTCTCATGGAAGTCATGGTCTCAATGCATTAGTACTAGAACGTGATGTTTCTGGTGATAATGAAACATTTTTACATCTTGGCGCTGACGTTGATTGTCACTTATGCTACAACACTTTAGATAGAGTAGAAGATGTTGATTTGGTTGGCGCTTTTGCCGATTTTAGTCAATATGCATTACTCACTTTTAGCAAGCCTGCAGTAAATGTTGCGCAATATTACCGATTACCACAGTTGCGTGCCCCGCCTTTTTTAACCTGAATACGACAAACACAAATATTAAAATTATAAAACGAACGGTTTGACGACTTTCGTGAAATATTATTCAAGGTTAAAAAAATGAAATTCAATAAATTGATGGCGGCTTTTGCTATCTCATCTTTCGTGTCATCGCCTGTGTGGGCGCAAACTATCACAGGAAAAATTATCGATAAAAGCGGTCAGCCTATAGCTTTTGCAGAAATACATCTAGATCAAGAAAAAACACATGTTTTTAGTGACGAACAAGGTAACTTTGAACTAAAAAATGTCGCCGAAGGTATTACTGAACTTCATGTGAGTGCGGAAAACTTTTCTCATTATAATCAAAAGATTACCGTGGCTGGTCAAGACATCAGTGGTTTAGAAATTAGCTTAAATGACACGGTGATGGAAATTATTGATGTCCATGCCACGCCGCTTCATTCGTCGACTATTGAGTCGGCATTACCCGTTAATGTTCTTTCTGCGGATGAATTAAGACTAAAACAAGCATCAACCCTTGGTGAAACGCTTAAGAATGAAGTTGGTGTTCACTCGAGTTATTACGGACCGGTTTCAAGTAGTCCAATCATTCGTGGCCTTGATGGCCCAAGGGTATTGATCAGTCAAAATGGCTTAGATGTGGGGGATGCTTCTCGTGTTGGCGGAGATCATGTTGTTTCAAGCGAAACGAGCACTGCGACACAAATTGAAGTGCTTCGTGGCCCAGCGACTTTGTTTTATGGCAGTGGCGCAATAGGTGGCGTGGTCAATATTGTGGATAATCGCGTACCGACCAGCACCGATACGATGGCTGAATGGCAACTCCAACACAACGATGTTGCCGATGAAAATGAGGCGTCATTTGCGCTAAATACAGGTAGTGGACAAGTTGCCTTACACCTTGACGGATTTTGGCGTGAATCTAATGATTACGACATTCCAGGTTATGCCACATCAGAAGACGAACATGACGACCATGAGGAGGAACATGAAGAAGAGCATGATGAACATGAAGGCGAAAAAGGCACGTTAGCGAACAGTGCATCAAAATCTTCAGGTTTTACCATTGGTACAAGTTATCTTTTAGAAAATGGTTTTATAGGTTTTTCATACGGACGAATGGATCGTGAATACGGTATTCCAGGCCATGGTCATCATGAAGAGGAACATGAAGAAGAAGGTCATGAAGATGAAGAACATGTAGAAGAAAATGTTTTTGCTGACTTAGAGCAGAATCGTTTTCAGATGATCAGTGATTTAAATTTTGATGATAAATTCTTAAGTCGCTTGGCGTCGAAATTTGCGTACACAGACTACCAACATCAAGAAATTGAGAATGGCGAAGTTGGCACAACCTTTAAAAATGAAAGTATTGAAGCCCGTGTTGATGTCTATCATCAAGAATGGAATGGCTGGAACGGTGCTTGGACACTGCATTTTAAAGACAGTGATTTTGAAGCGCTTGGTGAAGAAGCTTTTACGCCCCCTTCATCTACAACGTCATTTGCCTTTGCTTGGTTAGAAGAAAATCATTTAAATGAACAATGGTTGTTACAGCTTGGTGCACGAGTTGAATATGTTGAAATAGAACCATTTGGTATGCATGATAATGAGCATGAAGAGGAGCACGACGAACATGATGAAGAAGAACATCATGATATTGAAAAGCAAGACTTTACCCCAGTCAGTGCATCTGTTGGTTTAGTTTGGGATTATCAGCAAGGTTACAATTTAGGATTTTCTGCCTCGTTTTCTCAACGAGCACCTTCAGCCGCCGAGCTTTTCTCAAATGGTCCTCACATAGGTACTAATACTTTTGAAGTCGGTGCTTTATATGAAGTTGAGCCGCATGGTGACCACCTAGATATTGAAGTAAGCAACCAAGATGTAGAACTTGAAACCTCTTATAACCTTGATATGACTTGGCGTAAATTTGAAGGTGATTTCGGCTTCGTTGTCAGCGCCTTCTACAACCATATTGAGGATTACTACTATCAGCAAGATACGGGTTTATTTATGGAAGGTGGCCACGATCACGACGAACATAACGCGGTAGAAGAAGATCACGGTGAAGAAGAGGGATTACCTGTGTTTGTCTATCGTCAAGATGACGTTGACCTTTATGGTCTAGAGGCCGAATTTGTTTATCAAGTCACCTCATCATTAAAAGCGACGGTGTTTGGTGATTATATCCGTGCTGAACTTTCTGATGGTGGTAACTTACCACGAATTCCGCCAATGCGTGTCGGTGGACAATTAAACTACCAAGCAGAACAATATGCTGCTGAGCTGTCTGTCAGCCACTATTTTGAGCAAAACGATATTGCGGCATATGAAACTAGTACCGATAGCTACACCATGCTCGATGCAAACTTTAATTACTACTTAAGCGGGGTGAGCGATAGTGACTGGGCATCTGATACGATAGTTTTTGTCAAAGGGCAAAATTTAACGGACGAAGAAGCACGGGTGCATTCATCATTCTTAAAAGAAGATGCGCCATTGCCAGGACGTAGCATTAGCTTGGGTATTCGAGGCAGTTTCTAGGCGTATTTGAAATGTAGTAGAGATAAAAAGTGCGGCCACTTAGCCGCATTTTTTATTCGATTGAAGTTATGTTATTTCAAGTGAATGCCATCTGCTTCAATGGTAATCTTACCTTGCTTTAATAAGTGGCCAACAGTTGCTTTAAAGGCTTTCTTACTGACACCAAATACTCTAGATATTTCTTGTGGACTGGACTTGTCATTAATGTGGCTTACGCCATCATTGTTGGCTAAATAGCTGATGAATTTATCGGTAAAATCAATCACTTTACCTTTACCTGAGCGGGCTAAGGATAAGTCGATGCGGCCGTCTTCACGCACTTTTTTGATGTAACCTTTGAGTTGTTGACCAACAAAAATTTTCTGATGGATTTCATTGTCATAGATTAAGCCCCAGTTTAGGTGATTAACAATGGCTTTGTAACCTAAATCTGTTTTGCCGCCAATGACCAAATCAACCTGATCACCTTCTTTGCAATCTGCTGGCCAAATATCTAGGTATTTATCTAGTTTGCTGGTGGCGGCAATACGTTCTGTTCTTTGATCTAAGAAAACACGTACTAAATAACGCTTTCCTACTTCCATCGGGCTGTGTTGAAGTGCTTTTGGTACTAACAAATCTTTTGGTAAGCCCCAATCTAAAAAGGCGCCAAGTTTATTTGCCTGCACTACTTTTAATGAAACAAATTCACCTACTTGCGCTAATGGTTTATCAGTAGTGGCAACAAGGCGGTCGAGAGAGTCGGCGTATATGAACGCTTCAATTTTATCATCCGGCTGACAATTTTCAGGCACATAGCGGTTAGGGAGCAAAATTTCGCCTTGCTCGCCTCCGTCTAAATAAGCACCGTTTGCCGTCAGTGCGATGACGTTTAAAGTATTAAATCTGCCAATGTCAGCCATAAGGGGTTCTTGTTGGAAAAATAAAGCACTATTTTACCTGATAAAGCCAAGCTATTGGTAGTTTATGACATATTTATTCTTGAACAGGTGGCGCGCTGGTTAACTTAGTCTGGATAAATTCACTTTGGCGTAGGTGGAGTAAATCGGCGATTTTTCGGATGATGTGCTCTTCAATGCTAGACAGTTCGCCGTCAGAGTATGCAAGTTGCCACAGTAATTCGATCATTTTTACTCGTTGCTCAGTACTGTAATGTTGATTGAGAGTTGAAGTGAATTGATAAAAATCAGTAGCATTTTCACTCAAGTATATTGCTTGCTCGATAACATCGTCGACTTCAATAGGGGTTAGTGTGAATTCTCGCATTAGCACTGTTGCCATATGTTGCTGCTCTTCATCGGCCATTAACCCATCTGCCTTCATTACTTCGCATAAAAGAACCGCGCAGGATGTCTCTAAGCTATGGGCTGGTTGTGCGTTTTCTGACGCTTCATTTAACGACGCCAAAAACTGCTGAATTTTTTTAAGCATATTGAACTCCTTTGCTTTAATACTAATGCTCAGCAATGATTTCACAAGCAATAAAATGTAGCAAATCTTTACAACTTACCCTATACGTAAACAATTGAGTGAGTAAAGATTGCTATTTTCAGATGAAGCGAATAACATAAATGACAACGTTGTCATTACTGTCCGAACCAACGAGTGAAAGCTTGTTTATTAAACGCTAGGTTGAAGCACTTTATGTCTCAAGTCATGCCCGAAATTGCACCAGAAACCCCCACAAAGCCTAAACGATTGTTGTCTGTTGATGCTCTACGTGGTTTTGATATGTTCTGGATCATGGGGGCAGAAGGCCTCTTTGCTGCGTTGTTTGTAATCACCGGATGGTCATGCTTGGAGCTATTTGACCAACAAATGAAACACAGCGCTTGGCATGGTATTACCGCCTATGACTTAATTTTTCCGTTATTCATATTTTTATCTGGCGTCAGTATTGGTATCGCGGCAAAGCCAATAAAGTCGTATTCACCACACCAAAGAACACAGCAATACAAACACGCATTTAAGCGCCTTTTTCTATTGTTGCTGTTGGGGGTAATATACAACCATGGCTGGGGAACTGGTGTACCACCAAACCCAGATGAGGTTCGATTTGCAAGTGTACTTGGGCGTATAGGAGTAGCATGGTTTGTGGCTATCTTACTGGTTTGGCATTTAACCATTAGGCAGCAATGGATCGTCAGTATTAGTGTATTAATTGGTTACTGGTTGCTATTAAGCTTTGTCACTATTGGCGACTACGGTGCCGGAAATTACAGTGCAACCTTGTCACTCAATGTATGGTTTGATCAACACTTTCTACCCGGTGCTACGTATCGAAATCTGCCAATGGATCCTGAAGGACTGCTCTCAAATATTCCATCAGTAATCAATGCCATGGCAGGCGTCTTTGTCGGTCGCTACATGAAACAAATGCAGCAGAGCGCCAATACGTTATTTATGCATTTGCTTATTGTTGGCTGTTGTCTGTTAGCAATTGGTTTTGCGTGGGGAATGGTATTTCCAATAAATAAAAGCCTATGGACAAGCTCTTTTGTGTTAGTGACTTGTGGCTACAGTGTGTTGTTGTTGGCTGTATTCTATTTACTTATTGATGTACTAGCGTGGCAGTTTTGGGCGAAATTTTTTGCGGTGATCGGCATGAATTCCATCGTCATCTATTTGAGTGCAAGCTTGGTCAATTGGAAGTTTAGTGCACACAGCTTGGCTGGTGGATGGATCAGTGCATTACCGCAAGGTTGGTCGTCACTGTTGGAAATCTGCGTGATTTTGTTGTTGCAGTGGGGTGTACTTTATTGGCTTTATCGCCGAAATATTTTCATAAAAGTTTAAAATGTGGTTAAAACCACTAAACCGCTATTCCAGTAACAATCAGATTAGGTGCTTTGTCGTCTCTATTTATTCGTATTTATATGACTGTAAGTAGTTGTATTAAAGGTTTTTTATAAAGTTTTTTGTAGAATTTTTATTGTTTTTCCCATTTCGGCTCAGTTTTTGTAATAGACAGTTACAAACCATTTCAATTTGTATGTACTTAATTCGATATTCTTAACATATTGAAACATTGAGCGTACAAAGAATAAAAATTGAGGATAGTAAAGTGGCACGGAAAAAACAGATCATCGTCCCTATTGTGATATTAGCTGCTGGTGTATTAGCTTTTGTTGGTTTTTCTGCAATGAAAAAACCACCTGAAGAGAAAGCAGAAGTTGATAATACGCCAATTGTTGCTGTAGAGCAGATTACCGTTGAGTCAATGCAATTAACGGTTAAGTCCCACGGCATTGTCATGCCGAAATATGAAACTCGCCTTGTTTCACAAATCAGTGGAGAGATCGTTGAATTGTCTGAGGCATTTGTTCGTGGTGGATTCGTCAAAAAAGGTCAGCTGCTGGCAAGAATAGACCCAAGTGACTATGAAGCGGCTTTACTTGATGCTCAAGCCAATCACGCTTCCTCACTTGCTTCGTTAGAAACTGAACGAGCGAAAAGTAAAGTTGCCGAAACGGAATGGAAGCGCATTACTCACAGTGCTCCAACGGAGCTAAGTTTACGTAAGCCTCAGCTTGCACAAGAACTTGCACATGTTAAATCGGCAAAAGCAACTATCTTACGTGCACAGCGTAACCTCGAACGTACTGAAATCAGAGCACCTTATGATGCAATGATCGAGTCACGTCATGTTGGTTTGGGCTCATTTGTCACGGTTGGCTCTGATATTGGTAAAGTACTAGGCACCGCGATAGCTGAAGTAAGATTACCTGTAGCGGATAATCAATTGAAATTCTTGATTGACCAAGGACAACAGGCTCAAGTTCAACTCTCTGGTACATTTTCGGGCACTCAAAGATTTTGGTCTGCACATGTTGCTCGAAATGAAGGGGTTGTCGATAACAAGAGTCGTATGGGTTACCTTGTCGCAGAAATAAAAGACCCTTACGGATTAAATGAATCAAAAACAGAATTGCGCTTTGGTTCGTATGTAAACGCCGCTATTTTTGGTATTGAAGTGGCTCAGGCAAGCGTCATTCCTAATTATCTAATTTCGGATGGTCGCATTGCCCTGCTTAATGATGAGTCAAAACTGCACTTCGCCGAGGTTGAAATTATCCGTCAAGATGGCGCGAATTCTATTATTTCCAATGGGTTATCAACCGGTGACCGAATGATTACATCGGCGTTAGACTACCCAATTAATGGTATGGCGCTGGCTTTGCCAAAAGATGAAGAGCAAACACCAGAACAAAGCGTCGTTGATACCCAAATAGCAAGTATTCAGGAGTAGGCTAATGACGGCTATCGAGAAAGACGACACACATAAAGGTCTTATCGCCTGGTTTGCGCGCAATAGTGTTGCAGCAAACTTGTTGATGATATTTATCATTATCGGTGGTTTGTTAACCGCAGGTACTATCAGTAAACAAATGTTCCCTCCATTTGAAAGTAACTGGATCAGTTTTAGTGCGGTGTATCCTGGCACAGCACCACAGGAAGTCGAAGAAGGGATCACCATTAAAATTGAGGAATCGTTAGAGTCTGTTGAAGGGCTAGACCGTGTTATTACTTATTCCAATCGGAATTTTTCTAACGGTTGGTTCCGTGTTGATGAAGGATACGATCCACTGGTTGTTTTGGATGAAGTGAAATCGAAGATTGACAGCATTTCAACTTTTCCTGATGGCATGGAGCGCGTTAAAGTAGAACGTGAACAATTCAAACAAGAAGTGATGTACATCAGTTTGTATGGCGACCTGACATTTAAAGAGCTGAAAGAGTTAGGTAAGAAAATTCACGATGAAATCCAACAACAACCGCTGGTTAATATCTCTGAATTCTATAGTGGATTGGGGTACGAAATATCTATTGAAGTCAGTAAAGATAAACTACGTGAATACGGACTAAGCTTTAATGATGTTGCAACAGCGGTAAGAAGCTACTCACGCAATATGTCAGCAGGTCAAATCCGTGCTCAAAATGGCTATATCAACCTTCGCGTTGAAAACCAAGCGTACAAAGGACATGAGTTTGAGCTTATTCCACTAATTACCTTGACCGACGGAACTAAAATATTATTAGGTGAAGTTGCAACCATTATTGATGGCTTTGAAGAAGGTATTCAATACTCAAAATTTAACGGAAAAAATTCCGTTACATTTTTTGTTGGCGCGGCAGGTGAACAGAGCATTACCAATGTAGCTGACGTAATGAATAAATATGTTCTAGCAAAGCAAAAAGAGCTACCAGACGGTGTTAAATTAGAAACTTGGGTAGACTTAACGTATTACTTAGAAGGTCGTCTAGATATGATGTTAGACAACATGAAAAGTGGTGCGGTGCTTGTATTCTTAATGTTGGCACTATTCTTACGCGTTCGCTTAGCCTTTTGGGTCATGATGGGCTTACCGGTATGTTTCTTAGGTACGTTACTGGTTATGCCAATGGAATTTGTTAACGTAACAATTAACATCACTAGCCTATTCGCCTTTATCTTAGTTCTAGGTATTGTGGTTGATGATGCAATAGTCATGGGTGAAAGTGCCCATTCTGAAATTGAAAAAAGCGGCCATTCTACAGAAAGCGTTATTCGCGGCGTAAAACGCGTTGCTATGCCTGCCACCTTTGGTGTATTAACTACAATCGCAGCATTCTTTCCTCTAATTTTAGGGGATGGACCGGGCTCTGCTTGGAGTAAGTCTATCGGTTTCGTGGTGATATTTTGTTTATTGTTCTCATTGGTTGAGTCGAAGCTAATTTTACCAGCGCATTTGGTCAGAATGAAAAATAAACCCGTAAACCCTAAAAATCCACTGCACCGTTTCCGTCAAGCATTAGACAATGGTTTAAAGCGTTTCATTGAAAACAAATACAAACCATTTTTAGAAACCGCTTTGCATTATCGCTATGGTGTGATGACTTTTTTCATCAGTATCTTATTGATCAGTGCAGGCTTATACGCAGGTGGTTTGGTGCGCTTTATTGGTCAGCCTAAAGTACCTCATGACTTCCCGCGTGTTGCAGTGGAAATGAACACAGATACTGCTGAGAAAACAACGCTAGATACTTTGTTAACATTAGAAAAAATCCTTTACGATGTTGATAAGAAAATCGAAGCAGAGCATGGCAAACCAATGATTGCCGATATGCAAGTTGATCTTCGCAGCCGGATAAGTGGCCGTATCATGGTGAAGTTAGTAGAACCTAAAGACCGTGCAATGAATACCTTTGAACTGGCTGATTTATGGCGTAAAGCTATCCCGCCACTACCAGGTGTCAAACGTTTCAATATTGATGATAATTTATTCGGTGGTGGCCGTGATGATGGCGATATTAGCTTTAGATTAGAAAGTACCGATGACCGTCAGCTGTTAGGTGCAGCCAAAGAGCTAAAAGCTAAATTGAATAGCTTAAAAGGTGTTGGTGACGTTAATGATAGTCGTCAAACCAGTGCTAAAGAAGTTCAGTTTACCTTGAAGCCTTTGGCATACAGTATGGGATTGACCTTGTCTGATATCGCTTCTCAAGTGAGCTACAGTTTTTATGGCTTAGAAGCACAACGTATTTTACGTGAAAGTGAAGAGATTAAGGTCATGGTACGCTACCCGCTCGATGAACGCAGTTCTGTGGGTCATGTTGATGATGTGATGATCCAAGCACCAAACGGTGCTGAGTTACCTTTATCAGAATTGGCAGATATTTCTTTGCATGACGGTGTGACACGTATTCGTCGCGAAAATGGTAACAGAACAATCAATATTTGGGGCAGCGTTGATGCCGCACAAGTTGAACCGTTTGAAGTGACCAAAGAGATACGTGACGAATATTTACCTGAGTTATTGAGAAAGTACCCACAAGTACAAAGTGAAGTGTCTGGACGTATCCAAGAAGAGATGGAAAGTGCGAATAAGCAAATGCGTGACTTTGTCTTGTCTTTGATGGTGATATTCACTTTACTTGCGGTACCGTTGAAGTCGTACTCTCAGCCATTAATGATAATGACGGTAATTCCGTTTGGTATTGTTGGTGCAATGATCGGCCATATGGCACTGGGGATGGATTTAAACGTTCTGTCTATGTTCGGTATCATTGCGGCAGCAGGGGTGGTCATTAATGACTCTTTAGTGATGGTTGACCACGTTAATAAGTCGCGTGAGCAAGGTATCCCGCTACGAGAAGCGGTGGTGTATTCTGGCTGTCGCCGCTTTAGAGCAATCTTGCTGACATCATTAACCACCTTTATTGGCTTAGTGCCGATTATGATGGAAACTAGCATGCAAGCGAAAATGGTGATCCCAATGGCGGTATCTCTAGCGTTTGGTGTGTTGTTTGCGACGATAGTGACATTAGTGATGATTCCAGCACTATATCTGGTCATAGAAGATGCTCGCAACGTCTTCAAACGTAAGAAAAATCAGCCTGAAACTACGAGTGAAACAGAAGCTATCGCAGTTAATTAAAAATACTGTATGATAAAGATTAAAAAGAGGATATATCATCCTCTTTTTTGTTTTCTGTACCTTAATTGTCATCAAAGTAGTGTCACAAAAATTGGATTCGCCCGTCTTATAGGAAAGTGGGAGATTAATGAGTAAGCAAGGATTTGGACAAGCGTTAACGCGTCAGGAGTTTACTATGTTGCAAAAAGGCAAGCATAGTGGCTTTGATGCGGCATATCATTTGTATGCCGACCATGTATATTCGCTAAGCCTTCACCTTGTTTGTGATGAACAACAAGCCGCTGATATTCTTCAACAAGTGTTTGAAATCTTATTGAGAAAACGCGCTTCTATTAAACAACCTGATGCGCTTGGCTCATGGCTAAAGCGTTGCACAATTAATGAGTGTACTGATTATTTTCGGCGTATTAATAAAGAGTCTAGTTATCAATCGACGGTTGATGTCCAACAAGCGGCGTCCTCGCTACTTGATGAACAAGCAAGCATTGACGATACTAAAACGGCACAACTTATCAATGAGTTGCCTGTTGCTCAACGTTCGATTGTTTATTTACACACTGTTCAAAACCTTAAACACAAAGAAATAGCACAGCAACTTGGCGTAAAAGACACCAGTGTAAGGCAAAATTATCGGCGTGCATTGAGCAAACTGAAAAAGTGGCTAACAAGGTAGTTGGGTATGACGCATTTTGAAGAACAGTTAAAATGGCGAATTGATACGGCGGATACGTCGATGTTAGTTCAACCTGCGCCACCTTTAGCTGAAAAAATTTGGGAAAAACATCAAGCCAGAAAAACAAACAATGTTATCGCATTAATTGCGTGCCTATCATTGTTAAGTTTTGGTTACTGGCTGCAACTGTCGCTACAATCTAATCAAGCGCCGAGTTTTATTGCTCAAGGGCATCAATATGAGCGAAAACTAGCACAACTATCTCATATACAGTTGTCGGACCATCACAGTGCTGTGATGACGAACTGGCATCATGAACTCGCTGTTATCGATCAAATCATCGACCAAAGCCAAGGCAAAGCAAACTACACCGAGCTTTGGATACAGCGCACCAACTTGTTAAAAACGATGGTAGAGTTTTATGAAAAACCTATCGATGTTTATGAAATATAAAGGCGTAATTATGAAGTTATTTTGTTGGCTTTTAATACTTTTAAGCGGTTCACTTCAAGCTTATGAGCTTAAGTCTGCTCAGTCCAAGCAGTTAGCCACTCAGTTGGTGGAATTGGTGAATCAAAAAATTGCTGAAATCACCGCATTGGAAATTGCTTCTGGTGTCCCGGTTGATGAGATTGAACTTGATATTGTTCAGCAGATGAGATTTGATAGTGGCCGCTTTGGTGCAGTTTTAAGTGCTAATCAACTAGGCCAGATATTATCGGTTACCCCACGAGGGCAAGCAGCCGCTTTAGGCTTGCGAGGGGGGGACATAATCTTGTCAATTAATGATACTAAACTTGCTGATGCAGGCGAAGACTGGTCGATGTTACTACAATATTTGCCTAATGATTCGAGTGTGACATTAGAGGTTGATCGCCAAGGTAAGAAAATTAAACTGCAAGGTAAAATTAAGGCAAAGTATATCCCTCAATGGCAATTGTTAAGCTCAGATCATTTGTCGTTTTTAGACACCAATCGATACAAACAAATTCCCTATTGGCAAAATGATGTTGACCAACCAATTTTCTCTAGCGAAAACAGCTGGGGGGTTCCTCAACTGAATGATACCACTAGTTGCGGTCAGGTGATTTTAGTCAACAGTTTATCCATTTCACCACCGCGCTTTAGTGGTTTAAAAGATACAGCAGTGATTAAAGAAGTGAATGGTGATTTATGGGGAAACAAGTCGAGGCAAAGACTAAAGGTAGGCAACCACCATTTAAAAATTGGTAGTAAGTATGATACGCCGCAGGAAATCAAAAACCTGTCCATTAATGTTGAAGCTAACACAAATTATTATATTGCTTACGTAAGAAATAAAGCTTGGGTAGATAAGAAAGGGCATGACATTAATATTGGCAAATACACAGGGCCGGTTATTTGGAAAACCAAAACCCAATCTTGTGTTATGTAATCACTAACGGCGGTCAATCGCTGTTAGTGATCATTCACCAGAGGTAAATTAATGACCTCTGGCGAAAAATACAGTTAGATCACACCAAGTTCACGTAATCTTTCTTGTAAATATGATTTTTGTGTGTGTCTTTCAGACAATACAACTTCATCTCTTGGATGCAAAAATAGTGGTAAAGAAATACGTGATTTAGTGCAAGCCTTACCTGTTGGGTTGATGACTCGGTGACTAGTCGATGGGAAGTATCCGCCTGAGCATTCTTGCAACATATCACCAATATTAATAATTAAACTGCCAAAATCACAAGGCACATCTACCCACTTACCATCTTGCTGCTGAACTTGTAAACCAGGTTCATTTGCTGCCGGCAAAATGGTCAGTAAATTGATATCCTCGTGAGCCGCTGCACGGATCGCGCCAGGCTCTTCCTCGCCGGTTAATGGTGGGTAATGTAATACACGGAGTAGCGTGTTTGGCGTGTCCTTAATCATATTTGATAGCGGCTCAGCATAAAGCTTTGCTACATCGTTTGGACTGTGACGCTCAACCCAATCTAATAATTCAGCAGCTAAGTCCGACGCCATCTTATAATAATTTAAGATTTCATCCGTCAGTTGGGCTGGGATTCGGCCCCATGGGTAAACGTGATAATACTCTTTAATGTCTTTTTTGGTATGGCCTTTTGCCGTTTCTGATATTTCAGGAGCAAAGTAACCGTCTTGTGTTTTAGGATCGAAAGCATATTCTGTTTTTTGCTCTCCATTAAAAAATTCATACCAATTTTTATAGATAGACTCGACTAACTCTTGACTGATTGGGTGATTAACTAGCACGCCAAAGCCTGTTTCCTTTAAACTTTTCGTAAAAAGCTCAGGGGCTTTTTCATCCTTATAATCAACAACTTGAACCTTCATTCTGGCAATTCCTATTAAAGAGTAATTAAATTACTAATACTAAATTACAATAACTATAGTTAATTATAGCTAATCTAACATAAGTTAACCAATTGGTCAGCTTTAATAACAGCTATCGCTTTGCTATTGTCTGGTTATAATGATCAAGTACCTATAATAATTAATAGAAGTTCCATTATGAAGAAAATTGCCCAATTTCCACTTTTGACGGTTATGTGTGCAGGTTTTATACTATTAGCTGGTTGCTCTTCTCATGGAAAAATTTGTGAAGACGTCACTGTGGCTGCTGAGCAAGTACAGCAATGCCAAGTCTTACAGCGTCAAATTTCAAATACTAAAGATAGCCCTATAGTTAGAGCAGAGCTTGAAAGACGATATGAACAAGATTGTATCAATTTACGGTATTATCGTGATGATCAGCAAGCAGCAGTTTGTGCAAACAAAGAAAAGGTAAACTCACTTGCAGATCAAAATAATTAATGAAGTGACAGTATGATTGAATCTAATGATTGGTGATTATTGGTTTGCCATCTTGGTAACATGATTAATCATTGTTTTTGAATGTACGTTAAGTGGAGCTGATTTGTTTTCAGACTTGTAACTAATGTGCATATATATATGAAGGTTCGCTTCGTTTTATAATTTAGGTAATTGATTAAGAGGTTCTAATATCAGCATGCCTAGACTTGTATCAGCAAGTAACACATTGAATCAACGCCATGACGAATTGTCAGGCGAACTTGAGCGTTTGCGTGCAAGTTATCAAAACCTCCAAGATCGCCATACTGCGTTATTTAAACTTAATAAACTGTCTCAAGAATGTACCGAGCTTAATAGTTTTTTTGAGCAGGTCCATCAGGTAATTTCCGGTTTAATGGTCGCAAAAAATTTCTATGTCGTGATGTACGACCAAACACTTGCAACATTGGAATTTGTTTATCATGTCGATGAAGAAGACACCATGCCTATAGGAACGATTCCGTATGATAAATTGAAAGGCTCAATGACACACTATGTGATTGAAACAGGACAAGCCATGCTGGCAACTCCTGAGCTTATTTCGGGATATGTTGAACAAGGTATTTTAGGTCATGTTGGTGCCGTTGGCATGGACTGGTTAGGAGTTCCCTTGATACACGAAGGCTACGTCATCGGCGTGATGGCAGTGCAGAGTTATTCGGAGTCCACTCGATATTTAGAGCAAGATAAAGAATTATTGATGTTTACTGCACAGCATGTAGTTACAGCAATGTTACGCTTGCAAGACCGAGAACGATTACAACATGCCGTTAGCTCTAGAACAAGTGAACTTATGGAGCAAATCAGGGAGCGTGAACGTGCTGAGTTATTACAGGAATCTCTCTACCGCATATCAGAATTAACCAATGATGCATCGATTGAAATAGATAAATTCTACAGTCAAGTGCATAACATTATTGGACAGTTGATCAACGCATCGAACTTTTTTATCACAAAGTATGATAAAGAAAGTGAAACGATAGATTTTGTTTATTATGTCGATTTAGCTGCAATTAATTTAGCGAAAGACTTTCAACCGCAAAAATTATCCGATCAATTCTTAGCTCATGTTATTCGAACAGGTAAAACTCAGCTTTTATCTCAACAAGATATGCAACAGCTGCATAATCAAGGTAAGGCTAAAAAGCCTCAACAAGAAACTCATTCATGGCTTGGTGTTCCCCTTGTATATTCTGATGAAGTGATCGGTGTCATGGTGGTACAGAGTTACCATGAATCAACAATATATGATGAAAACGACGCTGAATTGATGAATTTCGTTTCACATCATGTCTCCACTTCCATTAAGCGTCGTGAAGTGCTCGATAACGAACGCCAATCTCATGAATTACTCGAGCAACAAGTTAAATTAAGAACCATCGCACTAGAAGAAGAAATTCGCCAGCGCAAGCAAGCTGAAAAAATGCTCACCCATAATGCCTCACATGACTCATTAACTGGGTTACCTAATCGTGTCGTGTTTAATGATTTGTTAAATCGCGCAATCGCATCGGTCAAAAGGCATCGCCGTGAAGAATTTGCAGTCCTATTTTTAGATCTAGACAGATTTAAAATGGTCAATGACAGCTTAGGGCATCATGCTGGCGACATGCTGCTCCGAATTGTTGCTAAACAATTGAAACAAATTATTCGAGATAAAGATATTGTCGCTCGTTTAGGCGGTGATGAGTTTGTCATACTTATTGAGGACTTGGATAACAAAGACGAAGCATACGAAATAGCAGAGCGCATAACCTTCGCACTTTCTCGACCATTTGAATTAGAAAACCAGCAAGTCTTTATCGGGACCAGTGTTGGACTGCTGTTCAGTGATCCTCGTTATAAGGATGCCGATACCATGTTACGTGATGCGGATACTGCCATGTACTATGCCAAGGACAACGGGAAGGGCCGCTATGAAGAATTTGATGCTAGCATGCACCAAAAAATTCAAGATGACCTTGTCCTCGAAGCAGATATTCGAGAAGCACTTAGGCACCATGAATTCATACCTTATTTTCAGCCCATTGTACGTTTAGCAACAAATGAAATTGTTGGCTTTGAAGCGTTAGCGAGGTGGAAAAGTCCCAAAAGGGGCCTAGTATACCCTGGAGTGTTTATACCCTTAGCAGAAGAAACCAAGTTAGTGATGGCGATAGATCTGCAAATAATAGAAGCGTCGTGCCGACAAATTAAGCAATGGAAAAATTTAAATCAACAGGATAACTTATACGTTAGCTGTAACTTGTTTTGTGATCACTTTTTTACCCAAACTTTGGCTGATGACATTAAAAATATTCTACAGGTGACAGGAATAAAGCCAGAGCAATTACGAATTGAACTTACGGAAAGGGCGTTACTGGAAGAAACTGATGTCGTTTTGGCTAATATGCAAGCGCTTAAACAGTTAGGGGTAAAAATTCTCTTAGACGATTTTGGTACTGGCTATTCAAGCCTCAGTTACTTACATCGATTCCCGATAGATGTGTTGAAAATAGACCGTTCGTTTGTTGATCGTGCGAGTACCAAAGTGACTAACAAAGCAATTATCAAAACCATTATCGATTTGGCCACAAATTTAAAAATGGCGACGATAGGTGAAGGCGTTGAGCAAAATGCGGATGCCGAGCTGTTGGCGCAAATGGGTTGTATGTATGGCCAAGGTTACTATTTTCATAAACCTCTACCAGCTATGAAAATTCAAAAACTTATCCAATTGGATTAATTAACGTTATTCAGTTAATAGGTGAATTATTACTTGAGCATATAACTTATTGTTCAAGTAAATAAAAAACGCTAAACGGCTTAGACCATTTAGCGTTTTTATATCAAACGAAAGCGTGTTTACCCTTCAAATTAGCTATCAGTAATTTCCATGGTCATTAATGAAGCATTACCACCAGCGGCAGTTGTATCAATGGTGATGGTTTTCTCTGTAACCATTCGCTCGAATAAGCTCTTATTGGTGTATGCGGTAATTAGCGGGAGTATCGCGCCTTTGCGAGCGGCAATAGTTTCACCAATGTACTTTTTCATTGGGCTTTGATTGTCGACAACCGCACCGGCTAAATGAGGATGATTCAAACAAACAGGTAAATGCCCGAGTGTGGCTACGCTAAATACACCTTTAGGCAAGCCGCTGTCGACCAATTGCGCTTGTATACTTTTTGTCTCTTCTAAGTATGCATTATCAACTACGGCTACCACACAGTTACCAGTGGCTAAGGCTGAAATGACTGACAACATCCAAAAATCAAATGACGTATCAGTACAACGAACACAAGCAACCGTACCGCGAGACTCTAAGTGAAGAATGTTAGATTCACCCGTAGGGCCTGGCAATTCAGTTGGCTTGTCCAATGCTTTTTCAATTAACAATAGTTGAGCTCTGGCATCGGTTAGTGTTTTTGCAAGATCAGTTTCTTGTTTAACTTCTTTATTCGATGATATTTGTGCAAGCAATTGACGTAAAACTGAAACGCGATCATTTAGTGAGGTAAAACTCCAGACTAGTTCAATGCGCTTGATGTTCTTAAGTGATGCGTCCACTTGACCAGCGGTTGGCAATGCTTGGTCAAATAAGTCGAGATAATGCGCCAGCTTTTCTTCACTTAATGGTACATCTACCGCCGCGACTTTATCTTTAACGAGGCGCGTTAGGTACATTGGACCACCAGCTTTAGGGCCAGTACCCGATAGACCGCGACCACCAAATGGTTGCACACCTACAACAGCGCCGATCATGTTACGGTTTACATAAACATTGCCTGCACGAGAGCGTGCAGCAAGGTATTGCGCTTTTTCTTCTATTCGAGTGTGTATACCCATGGTTAACCCAAAGCCAGTTCCGTTTATTTGATCAATAACATTTTCAAGCTCTGATGCTTGATAACGAACAATATGGACAATTGGACCAAAAACTTCTTTCTTAAGCACGGACAGGTTGCTGATTTCATACAAACGAGGCACGAAGAAATTATGCGGTGTATCACCCATTTCTGGTGCTTTGCAGGCGTAATGCAGTTTCCCGTTAGTTGATAAATAATCAACATGTGCATTTAAGGCGTTTAATGCCTTTTGGTCAATGACCGGACCAACATCTGTGCTGAAGAATGCAGGATCGCCAACATGTAGCTCTTGCATTGCACCTTTGATCATACCAATCACTTTATCTGCTATATCATCCTGTAAGAACAATACGCGCAAAGCTGAGCAACGTTGGCCTGCACTTTGGAATCCTGACGCTATAACGTCATCAACTACTTGCTCAGGTAAAGCGGTAGAGTCAATGACCATACAGTTTTGACCACCTGTTTCTGCAATAAGTGGTACTGGGTCACCGCTGCGCTCAGCTAGTTTTTGAGAAATCCAAGCGCCTGTTTCAGTTGAACCAGTAAACATGATCGCTTGAATGCGAGCGTCTGGCACAATGATTTGACCGACTTTGCTACCACGAGCAATTACTGGCACTACCACTGAAGTTGGCAAACCGGCTTCACGCATTAACTCAATGGTGCGCAGGGCGACCAAACTGGTTTGTTCCGCTGGTTTAGCAACAACGGTGTTACCCGCAACGATAGCAGCAGAGACTTGGCCAAGGAAAATAGCTAATGGGAAGTTCCAAGGGCTAATACAAAGGACAACACCACGAGCTTCTAATGTGCCATCGGCAAGTAATTCATGTGCACGAGCGGCGTAGTAACGACAAAAATCAACTGCTTCACGCACTTCAGATACACCATCGATAATGGTTTTACCGGCTTCTTTTGTACAAAGTGCAATGAGTTCATCACGATGAGCTTCGAGTGCATCTGCAGTTTTTAATAAAATGAGTGCACGTTCATCAACACTGGTTTTCGACCAATCGCTGAAGGCGTTGTTTGCACGTTCAACAATAGCAGCCATTTGCGCTTCATCAGCATGTTGGATGTAACCGAGTACTTCGTTGTGATTCGCAGGGTTAGTAACTGCTTCTAAACCTTCAATGTCTGTATTTACCTGCGCAACTTCTTGCTGGTTGGTGTTTACCCATGCTTCGATGTTGTCACGCATTTGGCTAACTTGGTCGATATCGGTTAAATCGATACCCTTTGAATTGGCGCGTTCTTGCCCATAAATGTCGATAGCTTGAGGTATTTGTGGATTATATTTGTTTTCCCAACTTTGTACTGTTTCCACTGGGTCAGCTAATAATGATTCGACAGGGATGTTGTCATCAACAATATTATTCACAAAAGAGCTGTTTGCGCCATTTTCCAGCAATCGGCGCACCAAGTAAGCCAGTAGGTCTGAATGTTCACCAACAGGTGCGTAAACACGGCAAGGGACTTTCTTGTTGGTGACCACTTGATCAAATAAAGACTCCCCCATACCGTGTAAGCGCTGGAATTCAAAGCCACGTGCATCTTGAGCAATTTCTAGAATAGTGGCGACAGTATAGGCGTTGTGAGTCGCAAATTGAGGATAGATGGTGTCACGATATTCCAGAAGTTTCTTCGCACAAGCTTGGTATGAAACGTCAGTTGAAGGTTTACGAGAGAACACGGGGAAATCTTCTAACCCTTCTGCCTGACAATGCTTCACTTCACTGTCCCAGTAAGCGCCTTTAACTAGGCGAACCATCATTTGACGGCCAACGCGTTGGGTTAACTCACGAACCCACTCAATGACAAATAGACCGCGTTTTTGATAGGCTTGAACAGCAATACCAAAACCGTCCCATCCGGCTAAATCTTTATCAGAGAAAACCGCTTCAATAATATCTAAAGAGATATCTAAACGGTCTGCTTCTTCTGCATCAACGGTGAAGCCTATATCGTAGGCTTTAGCTGCAATGGCCAGTTTTTTAAGGCGAGGGATGATCTCATCAATAACGCGTTCACGATGTGAAAATTCATAGCGTGGGTGAATCGCCGATAACTTAATTGAAATACCCGGACTTTTTTGAGGCCCTTTATTTTTTGCCGCATAGCCAATGGAATCTATGGCTGTCATGTATGAATCAAAGTAGCGATCAGCGTCTTTCATGGTGCGAGCGCCTTCGCCGAGCATATCGTAAGAATAAGTATAACCTTTCGCTTCAACTGCTTTAGCACGTTCAACTGCACTGTTTATGTTACTACCCATAACAAACTGAGTGCCCATAATTTTCATGGCATAACGTACCGCTTTGCGGATTACAGGTTCACCTAGGCGACCAACCGTTTTCTTGAGTAAACCAAATTGAGTTTTTTTCTTGCTGTCAGTGTAATTAACTAGCTTACCTGTTAATAACAAACCCCAAGAAGAGGCATTTACAAACATTGAGTCGCTATTACCGATATGTGCGCTCCAATCACCTTCGGCCAATTTGTCACGAATAAGGCTATCTGCCGTTGCTTTATCAGGAACACGAAGCAAAGCTTCGGCTAAACACATCAGTACCACACCTTCTTCTGTTGAAAGTGAGAATTCGTTCAGTAAGGCATCAACGCCACCTTGACCTTCTTGGTCTCTACGAATGTTAACAACGAGTTGACGGGCGTAATCCCATGCTCGCGACTTTGCTTCTACATCAATTTCAGCAATTGGTAATAGTGTATCTAGTACTTTATTTTCATCGGCACGATAATGATCGCGAATTGTCTGACGAATCGAATCTTGTGCTTTAAGTGAACCGTTAAAAAGCATATAACCACCCGTTTGTAATTTATTTAATTTAATATAAGTGCTGTATTTTACGACAATGACATCCGTATATGTTGGTGTAATTCGTATTTTTACGGTATATAATTTTGTTTAATGTGATATTTGCAATAATAAATACTGAGTAAGATTATGAATAGAGACCGCATATTGGATCGAATCGATCTAACAATTTTAGACACTCTTCAAAAAGATGGCCGAATTTCTAATGTAGATTTGGCCAAAAAAGTTAACTTAAGTGCCAGTCCCTGTCTTGATCGGGTTAAACGTCTTGAAGCAGAGGGTTATATCGAGCGTTATGGCGCATTTTTAAATCCCAAAAAACTCAAATATGGCATGTCTGCGTTTATTCAAGTGACGTTAGACAGAACCACCAAAGATGTCTTTCATAAGTTTCGTGATGAAGTGGTTAAAATAAAAGAAGTGGCAGAATGTCATATGGTAGCAGGGGGCTTTGATTACTTGATCAAACTGCGTTTTGAAGATATGGAAGCTTACCGTGAGGTGTTAGGCTTTATTGTGGAATTGCCCGCTGTATCACAAACCAATACCTATGTGGTCATGGAGCATGTGAAAAAAGATTTGGGTATATCTATTATTTAACTTAAGGTAAAAGCTCTATTCAGCAATTAAAGGACTAATGCATGAAATATCTACTTTTAGGGAGCATTTCGCTGTTTTTAGCAGGATGTGCCAACATCAATACCAATATTGGTGATTATGGTCATAGTAAGGTAACAAAAGAAATCAGCCGTACCGTGGTGCGGGAAGTGACTCGCGATCAAATATGGCAACTACAACATCAACCACTAGGTCTTGTGGTAAGTCATTATTGTCAGGAACGACCTCGCGACTATATGCCAAATATACAAACGGTTAAACAAGGCCTTAAAGAAAGTGTACTCTCTGCTGGCGGAAATGCGATGGTGTTCGATCGATGTTATCGGGACACTACATCTGGCAGTTGTCATGTCTATGTTGAATGTGCAGCACTAGCTTATTCAGTAAACGATTTTATGTGATTTATCGAGTAATTTTAACCGCACATCTGATCACTCTAGCGTTTTATTATGCGGCAATATATAGTGCGTTGCGTCAATTACAACAAAGATCTTAAACATGAATCATTTCAAACCAGCCGCAATGTCGGGGTTATTACTCGTTGCTGCACTTTCGGCTTGTACGCCTGACTCTCAAGAAAACACAGCTACGCAGCCAGTAGTTAATGCGGAAAATATCAAAGCGCATATTGCGTTTTTAGCCGATGACATGTTAAAAGGACGCGATACCGGCAGCGAAGGCTACCAAATTGCAGCCAATTATGTGAAATCATACTTCAAACAGTATGGTTTATCTCCAATGGGTGAACATCAAGGCTTCGAGCAAAACGTCACCTTCAGAAAGGCATTCTTAGAAGAAAATGGTGCGGCTTTAAGCATTTCATCTGAATCAGGGGAGCATGAACTAAGCTATCCAGATCAGTTTTTGGCTTCAGGCTCAGCATTAACAACTGAATCAAGTATTACCGCTGAAACCGTTTTTGTAGGCTATGGCGTAGTGAACGACGCTTTTGGGCTGGATGACTATGCTGGGTTAGATGTGGAAGGCAAAGTGGTGGTGATGTTGACTGGCCGCCCTGAAAGCCTACCCTCAGAAGAGGGGGCACATATCGGTTCATCGTCTGAAAAAGCGCGTCATGCGGCTGAACGCGGCGCTGTTGGGATTATTTCATTACACACGCCAAAGCGTGAGAAAGTGCGCGCCTACAGTGTTTCAGCTAAATATGCAAACGGCCCACGTTTAAGTTGGCTTAAAAAAGACGGAACGCCATTTGGAAAACATCCGCAGCTAAAAGGCAGTGCTTATGTGAACCACGAACATGCTCAGCCATTATTTGCAGGGGCACAGCGCAGCTTAGCTGAAGTGTTCAATGATGACAGCGAAAACAAAACAATCAAAGGTTTTGAGCTTGCAGCTACGGTTAGTTTGTCGAATAAATCACGTCATGAACAAATTACTAGCCCGAATATTGTCGCTTCGATTGAAGGCAGCGACCCACAACTCAAAGATGAGTATGTGGTTTACAGCGCGCATTTAGATCATATCGGTATTAGTGAGCACGGTGATCATGAAGATAATATTAATAATGGTGCGTTAGACAATGCCTCTGGAGTTTCTATTTTACTTGAAACAGCGCGCATGATGGCTACCAGTGAAACAAAACCAAAACGCTCGGTGCTATTTGTTGTTGTAACGGGTGAAGAAAAAGGCTTATTAGGCTCAGGATTTTTTGCCAATAACCCGACAGTGCCGGCAACAAAAATGGTGGCAAACGTAAACTTGGACATGCCGCTTATTTTGTATCCGTCTGCGGATGTTATTGCATTTGGCTCAACTCACTCTACTTTAGGTCCAATTGTACAAGCGGCCGCAGAAAAAGTTGATATGAGCCTTAGCCCAGATCCGATGCCTGAGCAGGCACTGTTTACCCGTAGCGATCATTATAATTTTGTTAAAGCGGGTATTCCTTCAGTTTTCCTAATGACAGGCTTTAAATCTAAAGATCCTGACATTGATGGCGGTAAAGTGTTTAAAGAATTTTTGTCCACGCACTATCATAACCACAGTGACCAAATTGACTTACCAATTAATTATCAGGCCGCAGCTTCATTTGCTGAGGTTAATTTAATGATTGGACTTGAAATCGCCAATCAAGCCGAGCGCCCCAAGTGGAACGACGGAGATTTCTTTGGTAAAACATTTGCTCAGTAATTAATACGTTCACTGATGTAATTGAAGGCGCACGTGATTGATTCCGTGCGCTTTTTTTATAAGCAGTGTAAAGTAAATCAATCTTGGCATAAATTGATGCGAAAGCTTTATTAGCGCAACCATTTTGTCGGACTACCTATTAGCGAATAAAAAGTATTAGCGAGGAATTGTAGTATGCAAGCAATAGATTATGCTGCTCAAGCAAATGGTTCATTTGCGTTGCCAGATGCCTGTTTTAAAGTCAAAGAGTTGATGGAAGATGAAGCTTCAACAATCGACGATTTCGCCAATGTGATCAGAGCCGATCCATCTATGACCTCACTGCTGCTTAAAATTGCGAACAGTGCTATTTATAATTTTTCTGGTGAAATTAGTACTATATCAAGAGCTATTACCATTATTGGCACGCAAGCTATTTATAACATGATGCTTGTTGATGTCGCGGCTTCTGCATTCAAACATTTTTCTAATCAAGCGATAGACTTAAAGCGCTTTTGGCGTATGAGTGTGTTTTGTGGTTTGGCTTGTAAAAACCTAGGAATTACCGCAGGAATTCGTGATATTGAACGGTTATTTGTTGCGGGTTTATTGCAAAACTTTGGCGAATTGCTTGTGGCCAAAATTGAACCTGAGCTAGCAAAACAATGTGAAAACTATGATGCTAACAACCTACCATGGCAGCTACAAAAGCAAGTGTTGGGGTTCACCTATACGGATGTCTCAGCGGAATTATTGAAAATATGGCAAATACCGGAAAAAATTATCTTGCCGATTCGTCATTATAACCAAGCGCAAGATATTCAGATTAATAAAGACGTTAAAGTGCTTTACCTAGCGTCACGATTGACTCTGGTTGACAGCCACCCTGAGGTGTTTACTTACGATGAAACAGTGGATGAAAGTCTTTGTGCTAGTTTAGGTATCTCAACTCATGATTTAAACGCAGCGGCAGAGTTTGCCACTAACGAGGCGGAAAACATATTATCTATTATGAACGCAAAATAAACGATTCAACCATCGAAAGAGCAATTAATTGATGAAAAGTATGAATCTTTTCGTAACCGTATCTCATTGAAAAAAAAGAGTCTTTTGCGGTTTTGTACTAAAAGTGCCCAGAAAAATATACACTTTGGGCACTTAATCCTTTTCGTAAGACAAGACAAGCACATCAATCCTTGCTAGCATCGGGCAAATAAAAAATTACAACAACTCCTTACATAGCGCCCTTTCTAAGGTGAAAACAAATAAATTGCTACGTAATAATAACTATAATCAAGGAACCTTATGAGCGCACAAAGAGAACATTTTAGCTCCCGTATTGGCTTTATTTTGGCAGCCGCCGGCTCTGCTGTTGGTATCGGAAATTTGGTTGGTTTTCCTGTCAATGCCGCTAAAAATGGGGGCGGTGCCTTTTTACTGATTTATGCCATTTTCGTCTTTCTCGTTTGCTTGCCTGTCATGATGGCTGAAATGGCGATTGGTCGTAAAACGGAGAAAGAACCTGTTGGGGCATATAAAGCCCTTGGCGGTGGCGGAATGAATTGGAATATTGCTGGTTTATTAGGTGTGCTTACGCCATTTATGATTGCGGTATTCTATATGGTTTTGACCGTATGGATATTTGCCTACATAGCAATTACTTTATCGGGTAACTTGTCCTACCTAGCATCACCAGCTTCATTCGGCGAAATTATTAATAGTTCTTATATTTTTGGCGCAATGATCATTGTTGCTGCGATTGTGAATTTCATCCTGGCCGCAGGTGTGAAAGACGGTATTGAAAAAGCTGCTAAAACCTTGATGCCTACTTTGTTCATTATGTTGGTCGTGTTAGTAATTTTCGTACTAACACGTGACAATGCGCTGGCTGGCGTTAGCTTTTTCTTGATTCCTGAGTTTGATAAAATTACTCCGTCAGTGGTTAACAGTGCTTTATCGCAGGCATTTTTCTCGCTGTCATTAGGTATGGGTATATTGATCACCTATGGCTCTTATATCAACCGTTCAACGGACATTGTTAATTCAGCCAAATTAGTAGCCATTACCGATACTGCTGTAGCGTTTACTGCGGGTTTAATGATCTTACCGGCAGTGTTTTCATTTAATCCTCAAGTTAACCCGCAAGAATTAAGCGACAGCTCGGTTTCATTAATTTTTACTTTCTTGCCGAAAATATTCTTAGCTTTGCAAACTTCTATTGGTTACTTTGCAGCTAGCGGTGTAGCAGCGTTCTTTTTTATTTTAGTGTTCTTCGCAGCTATCACTTCGTTGGTGTCTATCATTGAAGTACCTGTTTCATATTTGGTAACGGAAAAAGGTAAAACACGTAAGAAAGCACTGGCTACTTTAATGATGACAGGTGGCCTATTAGCATTGTTTGCAACGGTTTCGTTTGGCATGGTGGGCTTTTTTACGGAATTTACAAGCTACGCAGGTGGTACCCGCTCATTCTTTGATGTCATTTACGATATTTTCTATGACACTATTTTACCGTTAAATGGACTTTTACTGTGTTTATTTGTCAGCTACCGTTGGAAAAAGCATAATTTATCAGAAGAACTAGCAACAGGCCGTGAAGGATACAAAGGGTCATTTGCTGAAAAGTATATTAACTTCTCGTTAAGCACGTTTATTCCAGTTATTCTGCTTGGTATTTTCTTAAATACAGTGGCAGTGAAATTTTTTGGTATTAACATCTTTGGTTAATACCAAGGATAAACTGAGTGAACTGTGATTCAAATACTTAGTTTACTCAGTGCCAAAGCTAGCGAAAAGGCCGTATCAAAGGTATGATGCGGCCTTTTCATATGCGGTAAAAAAATATGTTTGAACACATTCAAATTAATGATCTAAGCCAATGTCAGCGGATATTTCATGGACGAGGTCATGCCTACCCTGGATTTGAACATATTAATGTTGACTGGTTATCGCCGGTTATTCTGATCACCTTATACAAAGAATCACCTGAAGATTTTATTGATCAACTTGCACAGGAATTGCAGCAACGCATACCATCATGTCGTTCGGTACAAGTGCAGCACCGTTGGCAAAAACTGGCGCCGTTTGAATTGGTTCGGGGTGAAAAGATCAATCATACAACTGTTGATGAGAACGGGTTGAACTATCACATTGAGTTAGGTCGAGCACAAAATACAGGGTTGTTTTTGGACATGCGCCATGGCAGACAATGGGTACGTGAAAAAGCACTGGGAAAAAACGTACTTAACTTGTTTTCTTATACTTGCGCTTTCTCCGTTGCGGCTATCGACGGTGGCGCCCGTCAAGTGGTCAATGTCGACTTGAGTAAGCCGTCTTTGGCAAAGGGTCGTGAAAATCATCGACTTAATAATCACTCAACTGAAAGTGTTGTCTTCCAAGGCGTTGATATTTTCAAGTCTTACGGGCGATTAAAAAAGTATGGACCTTATGAGTTATTAATTGCTGATCCGCCTTCCTTTCAAAAGGGCAGCGTCAATATTCAACGTGATTACGGCAAAATCATTCGCCGTATTCCGCAATTATTAAAGCCTGAAGGCTTAGCCATGTTATGTCTAAACTCTCCTGATCTTGATGATAAATTCTTGCTGGAAGAGGTTGCGCGGGAATGCCCTGAGTGTCAATTGCTTGAACGCATAGAGCCGCCACACGTTTTCAAGGAAGCTCATCAAGGAAAAGGTTTAAAAGTACTTATTTTTCAATATAATCCAGGGACTACTAGCGACAAGTCAGAATGAGTTAAGTCCAGATAACTCGTGCAGCTAATAAGACTAAGAAACCACCGGTGACTTTATCGACAATGGCGCTGTTTGCTTTTAGTTTTTTCAGCAGTGGGCCACGAGAAAAACCAAAAGCAACTATGCAGTACCATAGTGTGTCAATACCACCTACGGTTGCTGTCATAATGGCTTTTTGTTGCCAGCTCGCTTCAGCGTCCACGTATTGACTGAAAAGCGCGAGAAAAAATATCGCTAATTTAGGGTTTAAAAACGCAATCAAAAAACCATCACGCCAGCCATTTACAGTGTTAGCCGGTACTTGCTCAACATTTTCAATGGCACTTTCACGAGTGCTATTTACTAATGCTTTTATTCCTAAATAAAGTAAAAATGCCGCGCCAGCATATTTTATGATGGCGTACAGTACTGGTGAGTTAACAATGATAATACCAATACCTGTTGCTGTTATGGCGGCGTATAGTGCGACACCAAAACCATGACTTATTGCAGTGGCGTAGCCTTGTTGTTGACCACCATTTAAGGTGTTTTTAACAACAAGGGCTAAGCTTGGTCCTGGTGATAAAGCGCCTAATATGCAAATCAGCACCAATGAGAGCCACAAATGAAATTCCATGATTATTCCTGAGCAAGTTGTTTAATTCGAAGATAGCTGGCAAATTTTGGCACGCCAGCGTTTGTTTTACCACTGTATTTATATGACACAATAGCACCAATAGGCGGCGGATTCTTGCGTTCTTGATCGCTAAAACCACTACCAATTTTAAAACTGATACCTTCAGGAGTTTTTACAAGTATCGACCCTAACATGCCCACATATTTTCCTTTACCGCCAAAATGCTTAATAACAGTGGCATCGGCATCAATAAATGGTTTTAGCTTCATTAGTTGCTGTGTGCGTCCTGATTTATACAAGCTTTGCTTGTGATGCAGCATTACGCCTTCACCACCGTTTTTTATAATGTTTCTATAGTAGGCGTGCAGCTGCGTGTTACTTTCCACACTGATTTGTTCTATTAATTGCAAGTAGGGACTGTCTGTTGTTTTAACAACACGAGTCATAGCGGCGAAGCGCTGCTCAAAAAGCCCTGTATGCTGTGGAAGGTCAAAAATCATAAAGCGGATAGTTTGCCATTCTTGCGCGATGGGCGATTTTTTCCTGACAATAGACATGATGGTTTGAAACTCTCCACGAGCACTCCACAATTCACCTTCCATTGGCATCATAGGCCAATTTTTAGTAAAAAAATCTGGTGCGCTGATGACCTTTCCCGATCGGGTTAAAAGTTGTTTCCCAGTCCAGTAGCCTCTGATGCCATCAAGTTTTTCACTGATATAATGTTCTTCTATTTTCGCGCTTTCTTTATAGGGGGTTGCGAGTTGAATCGGCAGTTTTATTGCCTTTAATGGCGTTATGCTAAGTAGTACACAAACTAGTATTAAATAAAATAGAGGTCGTGGCTTCATTTTTCATCCTTGAAATAGACACAGTGAATAAAATGTTAGCCTAAGTTGTTGATAAAGCAATATTCTCTTCTACACTGGTATTAAGTTTAACCTTCTACAAGGATGTAGCATGATGAAAAAATTTTCTCCCGCGTCTATATTGCTGATTTTGACTTTTACTATGTCAGCACAATTCGATGCCATGGCAAAAAGCAAGAAATGCGACAAGTACAAGAAAAAATATGAAGATATTCAAGCAAAGCAGCGCCAACCAAATAATAATAAACGCAGTAATCAACTTAAGGACAAAGCAAGAAAGAGTTTTCACCAGTGGCAACAATGCAAGCAAGGTAAAATAAAGTAATCCGTTGGTGTAAGTATCGTTGGTTGAACATATAGACTTTGCTCGTTGGACAAAAATAATCATTTTCACTAACTTATGGTGCGATTTACTCCTTAACTCATACTCAACTTAAATAATAATATTTTAAGTGCTTGTTATTATTGTATTTAAATAGTTGGTCTTGGAATTGCTTTAATTAAAGTTATTGAGGAAAATTAAGGATTAATATGGATAAGCAAGTTAAAAAATGGCTCATTACCATCGGTGGTGGATTTTTAGTGGTAATTGGTACGTTATTTATATTATTGCCCGGCCCCGCATTTTTATTCATCCCAATCGGTTTAGCAATTCTTAGTCTTGAGTATGAGCTAGCAAAAAAATGGTTGAAGAAAAGCCAAAGCGTTATGAAAAAAAGTGCAGTAAAAACAGATGAATTCTTTGCTACTTGTCGTCGTAAAATACGCAAATAGTGCTTAGGTCGTAGCCAATAGAGGTGGCTAGCATTTATTTATGCCGGCCGTTTTTTTGATAAGTTATTTTCTAACAGACTTCTAATTAACAAAGCCGCTTAGAATTGTTCAGCACGAGTTCAAACAACCCGTGCTAGATATACAGTTGAAGGATTAGCGGGTTTTATAATATGCGTCTTTCATTTCAACGTACTGCTCTGACACTTTATCCATTGTCTCTGAACAATACTCTCGTAAACCACTTAACACCATGTGCTTTTCACCGCGACCGATACATTCGCCGTTAGACATTAGGTCAAACGCCAATTCAACATTGCCACGCTTACCATCGATAGTCAGTGTCGAAGAAGAATATTCCAATGTAACTTTTTCAACATCAAGACGCTTCATGTGCAATGACATGCTTTCATACATCACCATTGGACGTGCAGGGTTGATCATTACTTTGTGTTTTTTCATTAATGCCACTAACAAATGCGGAAAAGTATGACCCGAAAAACCAACATAGGCACGGATCAATGATTCAATCAGTGTTTTGTTCTGTGTACTTTCACCTTCCGCTTGAATACGCAAATATTCTTTCTGGTTATCATCTACTACTGAGCTATTTTTTGATAATTGCAGTGGGAAGTTCAATTCGATATTGTTTGATACCATGCCAGCAAATTCAAACACCATCTCTTTGTGAAGTGCTGCCTGAGACAAAATGACAGAAAATAACAGATCCCCAGGAACACAAAATCTTTTCGCATCAATATCGTGCAAAGGGTTAAAATCATCAGCAATTTCTTTAGCAAATTCACTGGCTTGTTCGCGAGTGAAACTAATTTTTTGCGCAGACTGATTGTAGTAATTTTCTATAAACATGGCTAAATACCTTGATAACCGTTAAGCGGCGCGCATTTTAACAGCAGAATCGGTTGAAAACTAAGTATTATTTAACAAAGCTGACCACTAAAAGTGCTAAATTAAGCGTACATCTGTCTAGTTATTGTCGAGAATCTGCAATCACAATTAACTATTTGTTGCTTGGTAAGTGATAACAAGTAGCTCTTTTTTTTCCTTAGACAATCGTTTTATCTGGTGTTCACGTTGGCAAGCTTGGCTGCGTGACTTGCATACTTCTACAAAGGCTAACTCAACAGGTCGCCTAACACGTGTATACTTAGCGCCTAATTTATTGGATTGATTATGTTCATCAACGCGTCGAGAGGTATCTGTTGTCACACCACAATATAAGCTATGATCTGCACAACGTAGCAGGTAAACGTACCAATTTTCTGCCATTATATTATAAATAGTCTAAGGTTTTTCTGGTGTCAGAGCATATCCCAATTAGAGGTCAAGTTCACTTAAATCTCGATCAAGTATCGTTTTCGGCGATGCGTGCCCAAGGTGCTGGTGGTCAACACGTCAATAAAGTCTCAACAGCGATTCATTTAAGATTTGATATCAAAGCTTCCTCATTACCGGAGTCTTATAAAGAAAAGTTATTGGCGTATTCTGATCAACGTATCACCAAAGAAGGGGTGATAATGATTAAGTCTCAAGACTCTAGGAGCCAAGAACAAAACAAACTTAATGCCATTGACAAATTGGTTAAACTCATTTTTAAAGTGACAGAAAAACAAAAAATGCGTCGAGCAACAAAACCGACTAAGGGTTCAATCACCAGACGGTTAAACGCAAAGAGTAATCGAAAACAGTTAAAACAAAACCGCCGTAAAATTTCAATGTAGAATAAGGTTATGCAGGTTAAATATGACAATAATAAATACAGGTCCACTATCAAAAATGGTTGGCAAGCTCGATCAACACGGCAATGTTGATTATCAATTACCTATTGGTGACGAATTACTACCACTTAATGCACTGATCGGAAAGTCGTTAACCTTAATTTTCAATGGCGAAATTCGATGCCGTCACTGCAATCGTAAAACCAAAAAAAGCTATTCCCAGGGTTTTTGCTTTCCATGCATGCAAAAATTAGCGCAATGCGATATGTGTATTATGAAACCCGAAACTTGTCATTACGACAAAGGCACATGCCGAGAGCCAGAGTGGGCAGAAACCCATTGCATGACTTCACACTATGTGTACCTTGCTAATACTTCAGGTTTAAAAGTCGGTATCACCCGAGGAACACAGGTCCCAACGCGCTGGATAGATCAAGGCGCAACACAAGCTTTGCCGATCTTTAGAGTGAGCACAAGGTTGCAATCTGGCTTGGTTGAAACGGCGTTAGCAGAATTTATTGCTGATAAAACTAATTGGCGCGCTATGTTAAAAGGCTCAGCAGAAGATATTGATTTAAAAGCAAAATCCTCAGAGTTGATTCCATTAATAGAGCAACGCCTAGCGCAAATTAAATTGCAGTTCGGTGAAGAAGCTGTCGAGAGATTGGATGAAGATGTAGTTAATCTGCACTTTCCAGTTGAACGTTATTTAAGCAAAATAAGTTCATTTAATTTTGATAAAACCCCAGAGGTATCTGGTGAGCTTATTGGTATTAAAGGACAGTATTTGATCTTGGATTCTGGTGTGATCAATATTCGAAAATTCGGTTCATATCATGTTAGTGCTGAGTATGGTCAATAAATAATTTATTTTTCATGAATATGTCTATACTAAGCTGTATGTAATGTAGTAGAAATTAACCGTTATATTTTTGAATATCTTCTATCAGTTGTCGTTATAAGAAGTCGTATTTTTAGCTGGTTGAATAATATTCATGCATTAAAAAGCTTACTAATTTAGGATCTCCTTTATGAATGCTGTTGATTTTGCTAAGCAAGCAAATGAAATTTTTGTACTTTCGGATTCGTTTATCAGGATCAAAGAGCTTATCGATGATGAAACATCGACCATTGATGACATTGCTGATGTCATCATTATCGATCCTGCCTTGTCCGGTACTATCTTAAAACTAGCTAATAGTTCTTTTTTCAATTACCCCGGTAAAATAGACACAATTGCTAAAGCCGTGTTGGTTCTCGGGATCACCGAAGTATATAACTTAGTGATTGCGTATTTTACCACAGAAGCATTCAAAGCAATCCAAGCACCGGCGGATTATTTGGAAGAGTTTTGGGAACAAAGTGTTGATTGTGCATTATTAGTGAAATATTTAGGTGGTGAGCTCAAAGTACCTAATTCTGAAAGATTATTTATTTTAGGCTTGTTACACAATCTAGGAGAACTCATTGTTAAACAATTAGCGCCTGCGAAAGTAGAAGCATGTGCGGTGAATGACAAGCTTGAAATCATGCCTTGGCAGCAGCAGCAAGAAGTACTAGGGTTCACTTTTGGGGATTGCTCAGCGGAATTGCTAAAACAATGGCAGTTACCATATAGCTTAATAGAGCCCATTCGCAATCAAGACGACAGTGATTTACAAGATGTGAGTCAGGAAAGTAGCTTACTTTATATCGCCAAGCGTGTGATGTTAAACAGCAATAAATTTCCTAACATGCCGCTGGAAACATTTATTACGCCTGAGCAGCTTGTAAATTTTGACGTGGAAAGTACTTTGGTTAATTCTGCCGTTAATTATTGTAACATGGAACGTTTAGGTGTTTTGTCTGTATTGAAACCCAGCTCGGTGATGATTTATTAGTCATAGATAATTGTCATTTATTTTAAAGCCTATCAACAGATAGGCTTTTTTGTATGACCCAATATATCCGTTAATGGTTATTGCCTTCATTCGTTTCACTAATGTGATCTAACTTGAACTTCTGTCGTTTAGACATATGCGCCCCCACTAGGCTCGCCACTAAAATAGCCATGTAAAATTGACCAAAAATGGCTTGGAAATAGACCAGAAATCGCGTGATTGGAATTGCGGGAGATATATCTCCGTAACCCACTGTCGTTAAGGTAACGAATGAAAAATACATCAAGTCGGGATAAATAAAATACCATTTAGCATTCTGAGTTAGGCCATTAAATGCGTTGCTCCACATCAATTCAGATAGCGTATATAGCAAAGTCCAAATCAGGCCTAATAGTAAGTATAGGCAAATTGCGCCTATGATTTTATTACCATTTATTTCACCGGTGAAGATGACCTGCTTTGCTGTTTTCATTGCAGACACAATGAAAAATACCAACATCAGTAGTAAATGAGGGTAATACAAGCCTGCCTTGTCTAGCCAATAACCTGCCGCCGCGGCTACTACAATAGCCACAGGAAACAACGCCATCCTATTAATGAGGCGATGATTCGCATTAGTATTCCATACCGCAATCAGTAGAGTTACAACGGTAGATGACTGAACTAAGCGTTGAGCAGATGCATCAAAAAATTGCTGTGCTAAGGCTGAGCCAAAGGCTAACAAAACTAAGGCAAACATCAAGTAAATGAAATTATCTTGCTTGCTGATAAGCCGAGATGATTTATTCACGAAACCTCCTGTAAATCGCTGTATATCTTAATGAAATAGTACAGGTTCAACTTTACGATGAACTGGTTCCTTTTTACAACTAGTGTAGTCACTGTTAAACGAATTTCCTTCATTTGGTGCGCACAGCAACAATGCACTGACAATAAATTATTGCACCAAATTCGTGCGTGCAATTAGACGCCAGCTATAGTGAATCCTGCTAATGCATTGTTTTTAAATGATTAAAAATGATTGGCATAGTGATTGTAACTTGTACTAGAAAAACATAGAGGAATAATTATGAAGTTAGTAAATGCAATCATAAAGCCATTCAAACTGGATGATGTTAGAGAGGCTATCTCTGAAATTGGTGTTGAAGGTTTAACTGTCAGTGAAGTAAAAGGGTTTGGTCGTCAAAAAGGACACACTGAGTTATACCGTGGTGCCGAGTACCAAGTTGATTTTTTACCTAAAGTGAAATTAGAAATTGCTGTTAACTCAGACGTGGTTGATCGCTTAGTTGAAGCCATTTCTAAAGCCGCTTACACCGGGAAAATTGGTGACGGTAAAATCTTTGTTTACGACCTTCAACAGGCTGTACGTATTCGCACCGGCGAATTAGATACTCAAGCCATCTAAAGACCAAACTATTATAAGAATTTAAGGGGATAGAAATGGAAGAGTTAGCAAAAGTCACGACCACAGTATCAGAGTTGCGTTTCGCACTTGATACGTTTTATTTTTTAATTTCAGGTGCATTGGTCATGTGGATGGCAGCTGGTTTCGCTATGTTAGAAGCGGGCTTAGTTCGCTCTAAAAATACCACAGAAATTTTGACTAAAAACATTTGTTTATACGCTATTGCGTGTGTAATGTATTTATTAATTGGTTACAACATCATGTATGTTGATAACGCAGAGGGCGGCATTATTCCTTCATTAGGTGCTTTAATTGGCACTCAAGCTGAAGGCGCTGATCATTCTTTAGAATCAGACTTCTTTTTCCAAGTTGTATTCGTTGCTACGGCAATGTCGATAGTTTCGGGTGCAGTAGCTGAACGTATGAAGCTTTGGGCTTTCTTAGTATTCACTGTTGTTTTAACGGGTTTCATATACCCACTTGAAGGTTACTGGACATGGGGCGGTGGTTTCTTATCTGAAGCAGGTTTTAGTGACTTCGCAGGCTCTGGTATTGTTCACATGGCCGGTGCTGCAGCTGCATTAGCGGGTGTGTTATTACTAGGTGCTCGTAAAGGTAAATACGGTAAAAATGGTGAAGTTGTGCCAATTCCGGGCTCAAACATGCCATTAGCGACATTAGGTACGTTCATTTTATGGATGGGTTGGTTTGGCTTTAACGGTGGCTCTCAATTACTGCTTTCTGACGCAGAAAACGCAACAGCGGTAGGTCAAATCTTTCTAAACACTAACGCGGCAGCAGCAGCCGGTGCGGTAGCAGCGTTATTATTAAACAAAGCTATTTGGGGCAAAGCAGATTTAACAATGATTCTAAATGGCGCGTTAGCTGGTCTTGTAGCGATTACTGCTGACCCGCTTTCTCCTTCACCAATTGCCGCGTCGTTAATTGGTGCTTCAGCAGGTATTTTGGTTGTCTTCTCAATTGTTGGTTTGGACAAAATTAAGATTGATGATCCAGTAGGTGCAATCTCTGTTCACGGTGTTGTTGGTTTCTTTGGTGTCATGATTGTTCCACTAAATAATGGCGACGCATCATTTGGCGCTCAATTATATGGTTGTGCAGTAATCTTCGGTTGGGTATTCGCAGCGAGTATCGTTGTGTGGTCTATCTTGAAGAAAGTTATGGGTATTCGTGTTAGCGATGAAGATGAATACAACGGTGTTGATAAATCAGACTGTGGCATTGAGGCTTATCCTGAGTTTGTTTCAGTGAACAGCTAACCAAGCTAAACAATAATAAAAAACGGGGCTCAACTTCGCTGTTATATAAATGATAGGAATAACGGAGCCTCAATAATTCAAGCAGCTTTTCAGCTGCTTTTTTTTGCTTAAATGAATATAGATTAAGTATTTAGTAGAAAATATGGTTAGAATTAACCTAGAAAAGCAGTGTATAGGTTTTAGGTTAATATTATGGCAAGAGAACAGTTTGGTGTATGCGCAGAGCCGAATTTACATGGCACCTACTTATTGTTTAACGCAATGGATGATAAGAACGCATTTTTGCGTCAGGCGTTGTCTCGTTTACCGGCGATGATCGATCATTATGCAGAGCACTTTTCTGAAGCAAACCTTACCAGCGTAGTGGCCATAGGTGCAAACTACTGGGATGAACTATACCCTGAAGGACGACCCAAAGAGCTTACCTCATTTCCGATGATGCAATCTGACGATCGTATTGCCCCTGCAACAAGCGGTGATATTTATATTGAAGTGCGTAGCGATCGTGCAGATACAAACCATATTGTCAGCACTAAAATCTGTGAATTACTAGCGGACAGTGTAGATTTAATAGAGCAAACAAGAGCGTTTCGTTATTTAGATGGTCGTGACCTGACTGGTTTTGTCGATGGCACCGAAAACCCTCAAGGTCACCATAGACGTGATGTAGCGTTAGTAAAAGAAGAAGATGATGCGGAGTTTGCAGGTGGAAGTTACCTTCATATTCAACGCTATCGTCACAACATGAACCTATGGAATATGTTAAAGGAAAAAGCCCAAGAGGATGTCTTTGGTCGCACAAAAGTTGATAATATCGAATATGAAAGCGACGACAAAGCACCTACTGCCCATACAAAACGTACAGCATTAAAGGATGATGATGGTAATAGTATTGAAATTCTAAGGCAGAGCATGCCTTATGGTGATATGAAAACGCAGGGGTTGTTTTTTGTTTCTTACTGTCATTCATCAGAGCCTTTTACCATTATGCTCAAAAGTATGATACAAGGTGATGGTCAAGGTCATTTCGATCACATGCTGAAATACACAGAAGCACAAACGGGTGTAGCATTCTTTGCTCCCAGTTTAAACTTCTTAGCATCATTAGCTGAAGGCTAGTTACACAATAAAAAATCCGACTATTAAGTGCGGATTTTTCATTATTAAATCAACATTTCTTAGCCAAGATTTTTTAAAAAGAGCGCTTCAAGTTTCGCGATGGTTTGCTTGATTTGTTTCACATCTGTTGGTGCTATAAAGATCGTATCATCGCCAGCTATGGTACCTAACACACCGTCACTTTTACTGACGCTATCCAATAACCTAGCAATTAATTGAGCTGCACCTGGGCTGGTACGAATGATGATCATCACCTCATTATGTTCAATATCAAGCACAAGTTGCTTTAGCGGGCTTTTCGCGGTGGGCATCCCTAATTCGGCAGGCAAGCAATACACCATTTCTTGACGGGCATTACGGGTTCGTACTGCGCCATATTTGCTTAACATACGCGATACTTTAGATTGACTAATATTTTCAAAACCTTGGGTTTTGAGGGCGTCAACAATTTCGCCTTGTGAGCCAAACTGTTCTTGCTTTAATAAATCTTTAAATGCTTGTACAAGAGCTTCTTGTTTTTGTTGTGTTGACATAATGTTGTTCAAACTTCTTTAAATTCAAGATAGTGAAATCTTATACTTAGGTCGGATTTCATAATTTTTATAATACGCTATTCTGTATTGTATCAACTAATTCCGATTAATGCCTGATCCTTTATAAAGCTGAAGAAACTATGACCCGGCGTTTATCTTCCAATATTAATTGTGTTTTGATCGTTAATGTAATATCTTTTTGGCGACAATTATTTACGTAAATACTCAAATTCGGAGACATCCAATGAAAGTTGCAGTTCTAGGCGCAGCAGGCGGAATAGGCCAAGCGTTATCTTTACTACTTAAGACTCAATTACCAGCAGGTTCTGAGTTATCTTTATATGACGTTGCACCGGTTGTTCCTGGTGTTGCTGTTGACCTTAGTCATATCCCAACTGCAGTTAAAGTTGAAGGTTTTGGCGCTGATGATTTAGCTTCAGCATTATCTGGTGCAGATATTGTACTAATTCCAGCAGGTATGCCACGTAAGCCAGGTATGGATCGCGCAGATTTATTCGCTGTTAATGCCGGTATCATTAAAACATTGGCTGAAGGCATTGTTGCCAACTGTCCTAAAGCATTAGTGGGTATCATCACTAACCCAGTAAACGGCACGGTTCCAATTGTTGCTGAAGTATTTAAAAAAGCCGGTACATATGACAAAAACCGCGTATTCGGTATCACAACATTAGATGTTATCCGCAGTGAAGCATTTGTTGCTGAGCTTAAAGGCTTGAACGTAGCTGACGTGAAAGTACCAGTTATTGGTGGTCACTCAGGCACAACTATTTTACCACTTCTATCACAAGTTGAAGGTGCTACTTTCTCTGATGAAGAAGTTGCGGCATTAACGCCTCGTATCCAAAATGCTGGTACTGAAGTGGTAAATGCTAAAGCGGGTGGTGGTTCAGCTACGCTATCTATGGGCGCAGCAGCAGCACGTTTTTGTATGTCTTTAGTTAAAGGTTTACAAGGCGAAGACGTAACTGATTACGCATATGTTGATGTGGCAGATGGAGATGCTCCTTATTTTGCACATCCAATTCGTTTAGGTAAAAACGGCGTCGAAGAAATCTTAGGCTACGGTGAGCTAAGTGCATTTGAGCAAAAAGCGAAAGACGACATGTTAGATACGCTTAAAGCTGACATTCAAGAAGGTGTTGATTTTATCAACGGCTAATATATAACAGTATGTCCTTAAAAAAGCCGCTTTTAAAGCGGCTTTTTTTGTAACTAAAATTAGTATTTTGTTAATAGTTCAATATAATTAAGGGGTTAATAAAAAAATATTACTTAAATTAACAAATTAGGCAATTATGCCATTACTTAAGTTGATTAATCTCAATAGTTAAGAGATGTCATACCAGTACAATAACGAGTAACCGAATAACTAATTAGTACATATCGACCATGTATATATTTACTCACGATAGAAATCAATATCATATAATTGAAAGCAATTCTTTGTCACTCACTAGGGAAGGTAGAACATGCTGAATTCGATCTCATTGAAATACAAACTTCTGATATTATCGGCAATTCCGTTTTTGTTGATAGTGTTCTTTTCCAGTGCATTGGTGTCACAAACGGCAAGCGACGCCAAAAATGCTGAGCAAGTTAATAAATTGCTCGAGGTTGCAGTCGCTAATTCAGAATTAGTGCATGAGTTGCAAAAAGAGCGCGGACTCACAGCGGGATTTTTAGGATCCAATGGCAGTGAAGTCTTTAAGCAAAAACTTATGAACCAGCGACAAGTTACTGACGAGAAACTGCAAGAAAATGCTAATTTACCTGAAGGATTTGGTGAACTAGTGCAAGAATTGCAGCTGTCTTTACAGTTTAATGAAGCCAAAAAAGCGTTAGCACAGATTTCCAATTATCGAACTAGAGTGGATAACCTATCGATACCACTGGCTGAGGCATTAGGGTTTTATACTTCTACTAATGGAAAGCTCTTACAGTCAATTTCTATCATCGCCCAACAATCAAATTCATCGGAAACGAAGCAAGCAGCGCTTGCTTACTATAAATTTGTTCAGGCAAAAGAAAGAGCTGGCATTGAACGTGCCGTGTTGAGCAATTCTTTCGCGACCGATAGTTTTTCATTGCCTACGTATATGCGATTTAATGAGCTAGTGTTACTTCAACAAACCTATCTCCAAGAATTCAAAAATCTAGCGGCTGACGCGGAATTAACATTTTTTAGCAAGATTGAGCATTCGCCTGAAACTAAAAAAGTTAATGATTTTCGGCAGATTGCAAGGAGCAAAAATTTGGCTGGTGACTTTGGTGTTTCTGCAACCGAATGGTTTGACAGCGCAACGGCGAGGATCAATTTATTAAAACAAACAGAAGACTATATCGCAGATCAACTTGTCGAGCTCTCCAGCAGCAAAAATAAAACAGCCAGTAATGCTTTTCTGTTCTATTTGCTGACCAGCATTTTGGTGACTCTATTTGGCATTATATTTGCCTTTGTTATTGCCAAAAGTGTCTCTAATCGAGTCACTATGATGATTGATATGTTGCAATATTGTGCAAAAAATAATGCGCTAGACAAAAGGTTATCAGTAGATGGCAGCGATGAAATAGCCAAGATCGCCCTAGAGATAAATGCACTATTGGATACATTTCGAGACGCGGTAATAAAGATTACAGAGTCGAGCGATCGCTTGGCTGCATCGTCAGAACAAAATACTGTTGCCGTTGAACAATCAAGTGTCGCACTGAATTTGCAAAAAGATCAAACTTACCTTGTGGCAACGGCAATTGAACAAATGTCGCAAACGATAAGTGAAGTTTCAGGTAATACTGTTTCAACTGCAACGGCAGTTGAGCAGGCAGACAAGATAGCTACGGCGAGCTCTGAAGTGGTGACTGAGTCGATCAGTAAAATTCAGCAAGTAGCGAGTAATGTCTCAGAAGTGCACGACATTGTCGCGAAATTAAATGAAAGTAGCGCAGAGATCACTAATGTGGTTGATGTCATCAAATCGGTGGCAGAGCAAACCAATTTATTAGCACTAAACGCAGCAATTGAAGCAGCCCGCGCAGGTGAGCAAGGCCGAGGCTTTGCTGTAGTAGCCGATGAAGTGAGAACGCTAGCGCAACGTACGCAAGAATCGACACAACAAATAGAGAGTATTATCAATCAGTTTGCCAATGCCACGGGGCAGGCCTTTGAATTAATTAGTGATTGTCAGTCTAATGCGACCAGCAGTGTGACTTCTGCACATGATATCACCACCTCAATCGATGAAATTAAGGAAGCCATCGTCTCCATTGAACAAATGGCCAATCAAATAGCAACTGCCTCAGAAGAACAGGTCGTGGTTTCTAATGATATTAGCAACAATGTCGCTGAAATCAGCACGGCTGCAGATCAATCAGCAACTGCCGCCAGCGAGATTTCAACGACGAGTCGTTCTCAGGCTGAACTGGCAAGAGAGTTAAAATCTCTTGCTGAAGGATTTGTTGTATAACGTTTAGGTTATTGTAGTATGAAGCCACCGATAAGGTGGCTTTTTTATGTCTAAATTATTCGCATCGGTTCAATTTGAATAAAACCGAATAGGCTTGGTTGCCAAAACTTCATCGTGTGGGTTTGATATCACCAGTTCAAAAGAAGAAACACGCTCTGTGATGTAATCTGGAGCGATAGTCAAAGTGAACGGGATGATTTTCATTTCTAATTTTTGTGCCGTAATAGCACCATCAATGCTGAATTTTACGTGCTCGTGATCTGCAATATGTAAAATGAATGACTCAGTGGTTTGCATCTTATTGGTTAGCTTCAATTGGTAACTGTTTTCAATTGAACCATCGAAATTCGCGCGATAAAGCACATTTCTGTCTCGAAGTATTGATGCTTCGACGAGGGCTCTACTTGAAACAAAATATCCCATCAGGATGAACATGATCAGGGTAATCACGCCATAACTGAGTATTTTGGGGCGAAGTGTTTTTACTTTTGTGCCAGCGAGGGCATTTTCACTCGTAAAGCTGATAAGCCCTTTAGGGTAGTTAAATTGGGACATGGTTTGATCACAGGCGTCAATACAGGCGCCACAACTGATGCATTCGTATTGCAAGCCATTACGAATGTCGATACCAGCTGGGCAGACCTGCACACATAAATTACAGTCAACACAGTCACCTAGCGCACGTTGTTTAGGGTCTTCATTGCGCTTTCTACGTCCTCTGCTTTCACCTCTTATCGTATCGTATGCAATCAATAGGGTATTCTTATCAAACATTGCTGATTGAAATCGTGAATAAGGACACATGTAGATGCACATTTTTTCACGTAACCAACCAGCATTGCCATAGGTACACAAGGTGAAAAAGGCAATCCAGGACAAGACAATGGCAGACCAATCAAACTCTATTAAGCCGGTGTATAGCTCTTTTGCAGGAATAAAGTATGCCATAAAGCTAGTTGCCGTAAAAAATGAAATAGCAAGCCATGCGCTGTGCTTAAGCAGTTTCTTCTGTGTTTTGTGCCAACTAAGTGGCGCTTGATCCAATTTGATACGTTGATTGCGGGTGCCTTCAATTTTCTCCTCTACCCACACATACATGAACATCCAAACGGTCTGAGGACAGAGAAACCCACACCATACTCGTCCAAGCCATGTTGTAATGAAAAATAACGTAAATGCACCCACCATGAATAGTGCTGCAAGTATGGTTAAGTCTTGCGGAAAAAATGTCATTGAAAAAAAGCGAAACTGCTGATCAGCGATATTGAGCAATATTGCTTGCTCTCCTTGATAGGTGAGCCAAGGAATCAATACAAACACTATCATTAACAAGGTACCGGTGTATTTTCTTAAGGATTGAAACTTTCCTTTTTGCTGCCTGACATAAATAGAATCTTCTGACTTATACGGCTTTATAATTAAGTCTTCTTCTTTAATATCGAACTTCATAGATAACTCTCTTGACGAATATAAAGAGGCTATAGCAATATTGTTGCCATGAAGTATTAGTTTTTATCTTATTGTTAACAATGGATATTTTTTAATTTTGATATTCGATATGTCTATCATTACACGATATATCGTGTCTTGCGCGGTATATCGTGTGTTAGGGTGTTAAGGACGAGCTATTCCTAGTTTGTTCATGCGTGATCGCAACGTACTGTCGGGTAAGCCGAGTATTTTTGCAGCGCCTTGGTTGCCTCCAATTTTCCAATTACAATCTTCAAGTACGCGCTTTATGTGTGCTTTTTCAATCATTGACAGTGTGGTGTGTGTCATATGCTCTGTTTGATGTGCAGATGTTAGCTCGCTAATGGTTAGTTTTTTGTCGTTAGACAAGATCATTTCACGTTCAATAACATTTTGCAGTTCTCTTACATTGCCCGGCCATTGATAGGCGTTCATGAGCTCTAAACTTTTCTGGCTAAGTTCGTTACAGGAGCGTGATAGTTTTTTATTTAAACGAGCAATAATCACTTGGCTGAGTAGTGGAAGATCTTCTTTGCGTTCTCTTAGTGGGGGCATCTCAATAGGAAACACATTTAATCGATAATAAAGATCCATTCTGAACTGACCCTGAGCGACCATCTCTGGCAAATTTCGGTTGGTCGCGGCAATAATTCTGATATTTACCTTAATCGTCTTATTACCACCAACGCGCTCAAACTCTTGTTCTTGAATCACTCGCAACAGCTTACTTTGTGCTTCTTGGCTAAGCTCACCAATTTCGTCCAAAAATAAAGTGCCATTGTGCGCTAGTTCAAATTTTCCTTTCCGCCTTTCAATAGCGCCCGTAAATGCGCCCTTCTCGTGACCAAATAATTCTGATTCTAACAAACTGGGGGTGAATGCGGCGCAATTGACTTTGATCATCGCTGAGTTGGCGCGCAAGCTTTGCTGATGTATTTGCCGAGCCGCTAGTTCTTTGCCTGTTCCATTTTCTCCGTAAATCAAAACGGTACTGTCAGTTTTAGCCACCAACGATATTTTGGCCTTCACCTGCTCTATACGCGGGCTGTCTCCTGTGAGTTCTGACTTTGACCACCTTAAATTCAACTCTGATTGTAGGTAACTATTTTCAAGTTGTAGTTGTTCTGATAGCTGTTGAATTTTATTTAAGGCGAAACGGAGTGCTTGTTCGTCGCTTTTTTGCTTAGTGACATCCCTAAATACTGCAACGGCACCGACTAACTTATTTTGATGATAGACAGGCGTAGAGGTATATTCTACCGGAAAAGAGCTGCCATCTTTTCGCCAAAAGACTTCATTGTTAACTTGTCTAGATTGCCCATCTTGAGCGGTGGCATAAATTTTACATTCATTGACATGGTAAGGACTGCCGTCCGCATGGCTGTGATGGTGGTATTGATGAATATTCTTGCCTAGCAACTCTTGCGCCGTCCAGCCAGTCAATCGCTCGGCTGCTGCATTAATGAAAATTGCCTTTCCTTCAGTATCAAATCCGTATATTCCTTCGCCTACTGCATTGAGTAAAAGCTGAGAATCTGACAGTAATGTTCTAATTTCGGAAGTCAAAAGTCACCTGATTAATGAGGGCACGATATTTCGTGGCCCATTATTGACGAAATCATTAGGTAACACAATCTGAATGATTAATGCGTGTCTAAAACGATTAGGTAGCTTTATTAAGTGTTTGTACTGAATAAATCTACCTATTGATCAAGATTTTTTAGTAAGTGCTGTTTGGCTTAAGTGGGTGCCAAGTAAAGAAACTAAACAATAGGCTGTAAAAAAGTAGAATCCATTGCCAACCGCTGAAAGGGTTTCGCTACTGATTATCATTTCTAGTTTAAAACCAAATATCGCCAACGTTTGATGTGTTTCTGTTTCTGCATGGTTGGTGGACAGTATGGCTAAAAATATCGCGACAACAAAAACATCTGCCATTGACCATTTTCCAATATTGCTGACAAAATTAACGATTGCCCTTTCAATACGACTATTTTTTGTAAAATACGACCAAATCACTAACAGTGCTTTTATTAATGGGATAGCAATTGAAAAAACAAAAATCAAACCTGCAACCAATAAACGCTCGTCTTGCCACAACTCTTCAATAGTGCCAAGAAGGGATAATTCTTTACTTATCAGTCCCGTTGTCAGGGTAGGGCCTGAAACTTGAGCGGTCACATCCATATTTAAAGAAAACATGGGCAATAAAATACCAGGAACAAATAATGCAATCGCTATAACATTTAAGACAAAGCCAAAATGTTTACTCATTAGTTATACCGTCCTATTCGCAGCGATATGCGCTAATGAAATCAGTGCTTCCTTGTATTTCGAGTCTGGAATGGTATGCAATGCGCTGATGGCTTTGTCGGCTTCTTGTTCTGCTTTACGTTGGGTATAAACAAGAGAGCCAGTTTGCTGCATGGCTTCTAGTATTTCGTCAAGGTGAGCCATGCCATTGCAATGTTCAATAGCATCTCTAATCAATTGGCGCTGCTTATCGCTACCATGTTCCATTGCATATAATAAGGGAAGCGTAGGTTTACCTTCTGAAAGATCATCACCGACATTCTTACCCATTTCTTTAGCATCGGCAGTGTAATCCATGATGTCGTCAACTAGTTGAAATGCTGTACCTAAATGACGGCCATAATCTGATAAAGCGGCTTCGATCTTAGGATCTTCTTTAGCGATCACCGCTGCTAACTGCGTTGCTGCTTCAAACAGTCGTGCTGTTTTACAGTAGATAACCTGCATGTAACTTTCTTCAGTAGTATCTGGGTCATTGCAGTTCATTAATTGCAACACTTCACCTTCTGCAACTACGTTTGTGGTATCTGCTAAGACTTCCATGACGCGTAAATCTTTGATTGACGTCATCATTTGAAATGAACGCGAATACAAAAAGTCGCCCACTAAAACACTGGCACTGTTACCGAATAAGGCATTGGCCGTTTCTCTTCCCCGTCGCATGTCTGACTCATCGACTACATCATCATGAAGCAGTGTTGAGGTATGGATGAACTCGACGATCGCTGCGATCGTTGTATGATCCTTTCCTTTATAGCCGATAGCTTGAGCCGCTAATACCGACAATAATGGGCGCATTCGTTTACCACCTGCATTAACAATATAAACACCTAATTGGTTAATTAATGCAACATCTGAATGAAGTTGGCGATAGATTAGATCATTAACTGCAGTCATGTCTGCACTAGCTAATGCTTGAATAGTTTTTAAATCCATGGAGCGAAGGGGAGCCCTATTGTTGGTAGTTTAACTTGCAATAATTTGAGCTAAAGTTTACACGAAAAAGTATGATAATGAAGGTTTCAATCGCGCTATCGCTCTTTTATATAAAAAATGTTGTTTTTGATCGTATTTATACTTGCGATCGCCGAATGCTTCGCGTAGAATTCGCGCCCTATATTTTTAAATTTAAGCACCAATAGTATGTGGTGCAGTACGGAGTAGCTATGTACGCGGTATTCCAAAGCGGTGGTAAACAGCACCGTGTAACTGAAGGTCAAACAGTTCGCTTAGAAAAGCTTGAGCTTGAAGTTGGCGCATCAGTTGATTTTGATAACGTTTTAATGATTGCCAATGGCGATGACATCAAAGTGGGTGCACCACTTGTAGAAGGCGGTAAAGTTACTGCTGAAGTTATCAGCCAAGGTCGTCACGATAAAGTGAAGATTGTTAAGTTTAGACGTCGTAAGCATTCACGCAAGCAAATGGGCCATCGTCAATGGTTCACTGAAGTGAAAATTACTGGTATTAACGGCTAATTTAGGAGCATTTAAAGATGGCACATAAGAAGGCAGCAGGTAGTACCAAAAACGGTCGCGATTCAGAAAGTAAACGCTTAGGTGTTAAACGTTTCGGTGGCGAGTCAGTTTTAGCTGGTAACATTATCGTTCGTCAACGTGGTACTAAATTCCACGCTGGTAACAATATGGGTATTGGTAAAGACCACACTTTATTCGCTTTATCTGACGGTAAAGTTCAGTTTGAAGTTAAAGGTCCTAAAAACCGTAAGTTTGTAAGCATCATCGCTGAATAATTTACCCAAAAGATTTGCAAAACCCTGCAATTATTGCAGGGTTTTTTTTTGGCTATAAAATAAGCATCTGTTTGATGTGGATTAGCGTATTAACGTGTTGTAAGTTGTGAAAATGGCTTATAATACATTTAAGTTTATTTCGGAGTTATAGATCATCTCATGAAATTTGTTGATGAAGTTGAAATTAGAGTTGAAGCAGGTGATGGCGGTAATGGCATCGTTAGCTTCCGTAAAGAAAAATACATCGAATTCGGCGGCCCTAATGGTGGTGATGGCGGAGACGGTGGAGATGTCTATTTAATCGCAGATGAAAACTTAAATACACTAATCGATTATCGCTTTGAACGTTTTCACCGAGCAAAACGCGGTGAGAATGGTCAAAGTAGAGACTGCACAGGTAAGGGAGCTCCTGACTTGTTGTTGAAGGTACCTGTAGGTACTCGAACTGTTGATGTTGATACCGGTGAGCAAATCGGTGACTTAACAAAGCACAAACAAAAACTGCTAGTAGCTAAAGGCGGCTGGCATGGTTTAGGTAATACGCGTTTCAAAAGTAGTACAAACCGTGCGCCACGTCAAAAGACAGATGGCACGCCAGGTGAAATTCGTAACTTGAAGCTCGAGTTATTGCTACTTGCTGATGTCGGCCTGCTTGGATTGCCAAATGCTGGTAAGTCAACTCTGATCCGCAGTGTTTCGGCGGCTAAGCCTAAAGTAGCGGACTATCCATTTACTACCTTGGTACCCAATTTAGGTGTTGTACGCTTAGATGCACAGCATAGCTTTGTAATAGCAGATATTCCTGGCTTAATTGAAGGTGCAGCAGACGGCGCAGGTTTAGGTACACAATTTTTAAAGCATTTGGAACGTTGTCGAATATTGCTACATGTTGTTGATGTGATGCCTGTTGACGGCTCCAGCCCTGTTGAAAATGCTAAAACGATCATCAGTGAGCTTGAAAGTCACTCGAGCAATCTAGCAGATAAACCTCGTTGGTTAGTATTGAACAAGCTTGATCTTTTATTGGAAGAAGAAGCTGAAGAAATTAAGCAAGAAATCGTATCCGCACTTAATTGGCAGGGGCCTGTTTATAGTATCTCTGCGTTCAATAAAATGGGTACAGATGAGCTTTGTCAGCAATTAATGACCTTCATTGATACTTTACCACCAGAGCTTGAAGAAGACGCGGAAGAAAAAGCGGTTGAGTTTAAGTGGGATAACTATCATCAAGATGCGATGTCTGACTTAGACGATGATTTGGATGATGAAGATTGGGATGAAGACGATTACGACGTGGAAGTGGAATATCGCCAATAAGGCTAGTTATACTATTTTTCTGTTGATGATTGGGCAAAGGTGCATGCGTTTATTATACGTGATGCGCCTTTTTTGTTTTATACTAGCTGCGTTTTTGATTTATTGAAATAAGTGGAAGTTAATGACTGTTCTTTCGATGATTGTTGCACATGCAAACAACCGTATAATTGGCAAAGATAATGATATGCCATGGCACTTGCCGGCTGACTTGGTTTACTTTAAGAAAACTACATTAGGTAAGCCTGTTATTATGGGGCGGAAAACCTATGAATCGATAGGCCGCCCGTTACCTGGCCGACAAAATATCGTAATTTCACGAGACGTGGAGTATCGAGCTGACGGTATTGAGGTAGTGAACTCTGTTGAGGAAGCATTGAAAGTCGCTGGTGGTGCAGAGGAAGTGATGGTCATAGGTGGCGGTGCGATTTATGAGCATTGTCTACCGACAGCTAATAGACTCTATATCACGCATATCTGCGCTGACATCGAAGGAGATACTCAGTTTCCTGTATATGACACACAACATGATTGGAGACTGTTAAGTAGCGAAAAGAGATCTGCGGACGAAAAAAATAGTTACGACCTTAATTTCTGCGTCTACGAGCGATTTTGATTCGCTCGTTCCAAAACAGTTTACTAGACGATTAGAGAATTAGTTGTCGCCTATATTTAACTCATGCTCACTAATTAATACACCATTAAGATCAGCATAAACCCAGTTGTTTTCACTAATGGTTACGCCAGCAAAACGAACGGGAATGTTAAGATCGCCAAGTCCGCGCTTTTCAGTTTTTATTGGAGTTGTGCCTAAAGCTTTCACACCTATAGATAAAGTATTAATCGTGGCGACATCTCGAATAACGCCATTGATTATTAAACCCGACCAACCATTTTTTACCGCTGCTTCAGCAAGCATGTCTCCGAGTAGAGCACATCTTGTTGAGCCTCCCCCGTCAACAACAATTACTTTGCCATGGCCAGGGGTATTCACCAAATTTTTAACAATCGAGTTATCTTCAAAACACTTTACAGTAACCACCTGTCCCGAAAATACAGGCTGCTTACCGTAATGAGAAAACTGGCATTCAAGTACGTTAACCTTTGAGGGGAATTTATCGCAAAGATCGGGTAATAAATCGAGTGTTTGTTTGTCCATAGTAGGCTCCCTTCGTAGTGAGGATGATGATAAATCTTATCCTAAGAAGTCAGTATAGAATCATCATTTCAGTTAATGTTGAACATAAAAGGGCAATGATCGAGACATAAAAAAACCACGCTATTGAGCGTGGTTTTTTTCTAAGTCACCTGAGAATCTACAATTTAAATTCTTGAACTGATTGTTGTAACTCTTCAGCAAGTCGAGCAACTTCACTGCTAGAGGTTGCAGTTTGTTGTGAGCCAGCCGATGTTTGCTCTGCAATGGTCACAATAGATTCTAAATTCTCACTGATTTCATGGGCCACAACGCTTTGCTCTTCCGCAGCTGTTGCGATTTGCGAACTACGGTCAAATGCTTCGTGAACAGCATGAGTGATGGTTTCAAGGGCTTTGTCTGCTACGTCACTTTGCTCAACACAGTTTGCCGCTTGTGCTTTACCTGTATCCATCACAGTTACAGCCTTTTCAGCACCGGTTTGAAGCACTTCAATCATATTTTGAATCTCTTGAGTAGATTCCTGCGTACGACTGGCCAACGTTCTTACTTCGTCAGCTACTACAGCAAATCCGCGACCTTGTTCACCTGCGCGCGCTGCTTCAATGGCTGCGTTTAAAGCGAGTAGGTTTGTTTGCTCTGCAATACCGCGGATAACATCCAAGATGCTGCCGATGGAGGCACTGTCTTGCTGTAATTTGTTAATAACTTGAGATGCCGATTCAACTTCTGCAGCAAGTTGCTGAATAGTTTCACGGTTATTTTCAGAAATCCCTTTAACTCGCTCAGCTTCATCGTCTGCTTGTTTAATTTCACCTAAAGCGTCGTTTGCACTTGATAATACGCTTTGTGAAGTACTGCTCATTTCAGTGGTTGCTGAAGCTGCTTGTTCAACCTGTAAGCGCTGTTCTTCAATAGCAGTGGTACTTTGAGCGGTTACAGCAGAGGTTTGTTCTGCCGCTGCTGCCAACTGTGTTGAACGGCTAACAATACTTTGAATAAGATCGCGTAGGCTGTCGATCAGCAAATTACAGTTACGAGATAGTTGCGCAAATTCGTCTTTGCCTGATTCATCCAACTTATGAGATAAGTCGCCAGAGGCAACGACATTCAGCATTTCATTTACGCGACGAAGCGGGCGAGTAATACTGATAAGTGTGATGCGAGCAATAACAATGGCAAGGATAATAGACACAATCATGATAATGGTCGTTCTTCGGTTACCTGTCGATACCGAATCATCAACCATACTGTTCGCTTCGTTGGTCGTTTGATTTGCCAAAGCAACTTGATTGGCAAGGAATTTATTAGCTGTATTAATATCATTGTCAGCCGCAGTTAACATTGATGTTGCTTGTGCAATGGCGTTGATTTGAGCTGACTTATTAGTGAATACTGACTCATCGCCGGTAATATGTGCAGTAATTTCCGCAAAGGTATCAATTAGTTCAGTTGCTTCATCTGAGGCACTATTAGCATTCATTTCAATGATGACATCGCTCATCATTCTGTTGAGTTCGCTGTGGGCGTTTGTTAACTCGCGCTCAATTAAGTTCACTGTGTCTGGGTCTAGGGCGTCTCTATATTCAAACGCGTAACTAACCAAACCATTTAGCGACGTTTCTAAAAACTCACCCATATCCACGGCTTTTTGAAGTTTGCTGTCTGCTAGGTCATGATCCGCTAAATCGAGTAATAAAGTGGCAGCGTCATCGGATTTTTCTTCTAAAATATCGATTTTATCATTTAACAAAGCTATTTGTTCGATGCTGGTTTTACGGCTTTCAAACACACCTTCAACATTATTAGTAAACGATTCGTATACACCGTCAACTTTTTTAAGGTTGCCAAGTAATGTGCCTTCGTTTTGTACAATAGACTTTAATATTTTAAGCTCTTTTGAGAATGAGTCATTAATTGAATTGAAATCTGATTCATTAGTCGCCAATGGTGCCAATTCTTCTTGGTAATAGCCACGTAACGTGAAGCCACCCATTTGGGTTAACTGCAATGCAAGTTTGTTACTATTGACAAGTGTAGGTATAGCTAAGTCACTAACCTTAGTTGTTGAATCATTAATTTTATTCAAATTTAACAAAGAAGATACACTAGTAACCACTAGCAAGATGGCAATAATCGTGAAGCCACCAATAATCTTTACTGCTACCGTTAAATTCATATATACCACCACTCGGAGTTTTAAAGTTAGGAATTAAATACTTATTTTGCTGTTGTTATTACTAGACGCTATCGACAGTATTAACAAATATTTTAGACATATTAAAGGTTATTATAACAAGCACTAGAACTTTTTCATTAAAAGTTACATTTGCAACCTTGATATTTGCTCTTGCAGCTGTTTTATCCAACTGATTCTTGAATAAAGATTTTTTTATCATCCCAACGCAACATAGTCATATAATTGCCCCATACACAGCCAGTATCTAAGGCGAAGTACCCTTTTTTTGAGCAAGAACCCATCAATGCCGCCCAGTGACCAAACACCCATTGCGGACGTTGTTCTATGGTTGATAGTTGATACCAAGGAGCGATATTTTCAGGCTCAGATTGCGGCGCTTCTTTACAATCAAATTCAAGCGAACCGTCTGAGTAACAATAACGCATACGAGTGAAACTGTTGATGGTAAATCTGAATTTATCTTCGTCAGTGTTGACATCAAACCAATTGTTGGGCTTCTCGCCATACATGATGTTGAGCCAGTAGCTACGTTCAGGCCCTGATATTTTTTCGTGGGCAAATTCTGCGTGGTCAACGGCTTCTTCTAGCGACCATTGAGGAGAGATTCCTGCATGGCTCATATAAGCCGTTCCGTCGGGTAATGGCAGCAGCAATGGGTACTGGCTTAGCCAATCCATTAGGTCATTGACGTCTGGTGCATCAAGCAGTGGAGTTAACTTGTCACCTTGCTTCGCTCTTTTATGCCCAGCATGAATGGCGAGTAAGTGCAAATCATGGTTACCTAGGACAAAGTTCGCACTTTTCCCTAGAGACTTAACAAAGTGGAGTGTTTCGAGTGATTGAGGACCTCTTGCTACTAGATCACCGGTCAACCAAAGCTGATCTTGTTGTGCGTCAAAATTTACTTGGGCAAGCAAAAGTTGTAACTCCTTCAAACAACCTTGAACATCACCGACTAAATATAACGCCACAATCAATTCAACAAATTAGGGACAGACAATCGAAATAGTGGAATTTCGATACTGAAAGGTCGGTTGTTGCTGTCAATTAAATGATATTGTCCTTGCATGATACCAAGAGGTGTTTTGAAAATAGAGCCGCTGGTATAGGTGTATTGTTTTCCTGGGCCAATAACTGGTTGCTGACCGACAACGCCATCGCCTTCCACTGTCGTTATTTCGCCGTTGGCGTCAGTAATCAACCAACGACGGGACAGTAACTGCACTTTTTCATCACTGCAATTTGATATGGTAATGGTGTAACTGAACACAAATTGTTTGTTATCGATATCGGATTGTGACTCGATAAAATTAGGCTGAGCCAAAACGGTGATCAGCGAACTTAAATCTGGGGTAACATGACTCATGTGCTTTCTATTTTTCTATCGATGCTGGGTTATCACTAAGAAAGTTAGCAATTTTAATGTATTCATCAATACTCAGGTTTTCAGGTCTTAGCGTTGGTGAAATATCTAAACGCTCTAAATTATCTGCTGAAATAAGCTTTTTGAAACTGTTACGGATGGTTTTGCGGCGCTGATTAAATGCCGTTAAACATACCTGATTAAGCATACTCAATTCTTTTACTGGGTTCTTTATTTCAGCATGTGGAATTAAGCGCACAATAGCAGAGTCGACTTTAGGCGGCGGAGTAAAGGCTTCCGGCCCTATTTCCATCACGGGCAATACCTGACACTGATACTGTGTCATGATCGACAATCGTCCATATGCTTTTGTATCTGGCGATGCTGCCATGCGTTGTACCACTTCTTTTTGCAACATGAAATGCATGTCTTTGACATCATTTTTAAAGGTCAGCAAATGAAAAATGAGCGGTGTAGAGATATTATAAGGTAGGTTACCAAAAATTCTCAATGGTAGATTGGGCTTCACCAAAGACGAAAAATCAAACTTCAATGCGTCAATTTCATGAATGGTCAAATGTTCAGCCAAAAAAGGGTGATGGCGTAAACGATGAGCCAAATCTCGATCTAGTTCGACAACGGATAACTTCCCTGCACGCTCAACAACCGGCTCAGTTAGTGCGCCAAGACCAGGCCCAATTTCGATTAAATTTTCACCTGGCTCAGGGTTGATTGCGTCAACGATGCTACTAATGACTGCATCATTATTTAGGAAGTTTTGACCAAAGCGTTTTCTAGCTTGATGGCCTAAATGGGAGTTCTTACTCATTGTTGATTATTTGCCAAATTAATTGCGGTTTGCAGGGCTTCAATAAAACTTCCAGTGTCTGCTTGGTTAGTACCGGCTAAATCGAGAGCAGTACCGTGATCTACTGAGGTTCGAATAAAAGGTAGGCCTAAAGTAATGTTCACCGAAGAGCCGAAGCCTTTATATTTAAGTACGGGTAAACCTTGATCGTGAAACATACTTAAAATAGCGTCTGCATCCTCTAAGTATTTTTCTTGAAAAATGGTGTCAGCAGGTAAAGGGCCAACAATGTCCATACCTTCAGCGCGAAGCTCTTCAAATGCTGGGTTCATTACTTCAATTTCTTCTCGCCCTAAATGCCCGTCTTCGCCGGCATGAGGGTTGATGCCACACGCATATATACGTGGAGATTCAATGCCAAATTTGTCTTGTAGGTCTTTGTGCAAGATGCGAGTGACTTTTTGTAATCGTTCAAAGGTGATGGCCTTTGATACATAAGCTAATGGGATGTGTGTGGTTACTAAGGCGACACGCAACCCTTCAGTGGCTAACATCATTACCACATCAGAACAATTGGCCTGATGAGCAAAATATTCCGTATGACCGCTAAAAGCGATCCCCGCTTGGTTAATTAACCCTTTATGTACAGGGCCTGTAACAACAGCTTCAATTTCACCTGAGATATTTTTTTCGCTGGCAACACGTAGAGTTTCTACCACGTAATGACCATTATTTTGATTGAGTTGTCCTGCCACTGGTACTTGGTCGGTGGCTATCGGACAAATAGTGAGCGTACCAGCTTTTTGAGCTGATGCAGGTTTACTCGCATCATAATCAACTAATGTCAACGGCAAGCCAATTTGCTCAGCTCGCGCCATCATTAATTCTGGACACGCGACAACGACAAGTTCTACGGGCCAGTCTTGTTGCGCAATTGCAATGGTAAGGTCTGGGCCGATACCCGCAGGCTCTCCCGGCGTTATTGCAATACGTTTGGTCATTAATTTTCACCCGTTGATAAAACTTCAATATAAGCTTCGTCTCGGGTTTCTTTCATCCAGCGCTGTGCTTCCATACCAAACTTACGGTTATAGATAATCTGGTAGGCACGGTTTTCATTCATTTGTTCTGTTGCATCTAAGGTGCGACGATCGGTCAACTGTACTAAATGCCAGCCAAATGATGAACGGAATGGTTTATGGTATTCGCCAATTTTAAGTTTAGCTAGAACATCCCTAAAAGCAGGATCGTAAGTTTTAGGGTCCGCCCAACCTAAGTCGCCACCACGCACCGATGTTGGGCCTTCAGAAAACTCTTTTGCTAAATCAGCAAAGTCGGCATTTCCGGCTTCTATTTCTTTTAGAAACTCAGCTAACATGGCTTCCGCTTTTGCTTCACTTAAGATAATTGACGATTTAACAAGAATATGTCGGGCTTTAACTTCTTCCACTTCAACCACTTGGCGACCACGAATTTCTAGTATTTTAATAATACTAAAGCCAAGACCTGTGCGAATAGGGCCCATTACCGTGTCTTGCTCTTTGCCATCAACAAGTTCAGAAAATAAGGTCGGTAATTCATTGATGTTCTTCCAGCCGATATCACCACCTTCAAGTGCGTTTGCATCACCCGATGACGCAATCGCAATCTTGGCAAAGTCAGAGCCACCGTTAAGGAGTTCGATCACTTTATCGGCACGAGTTTTGGCAGCATTGATATCATCTTGAGTTGGCTCTGGTGGGAATTCAATCAAGATGTGACCCAGACGATATTCAACATCTAAATTAGTTTTTTGTTTCATATCAGCCAACAAGTTGTTTACTTCTTGTGGTGAGATATAAACTCTACGGCGAACACTAGCACGACGCACTTCACCTGATATTAGTTCTGAACGTACGGTTTCGCGGTATTTTTCATAATCAACGCCATCACTGACCAGCGCTTCACGGAACTGTTCTAGTGTCAGGTTGTTTTCGCCGGCCATATTGCTTAACGTGTCATCAAGTTGAGCGTCACTGATTTGAACGCCCATGCGCTCACCCATTTGAATAAGTAAGCTATCGTTAATAAGCTTATCGGTAACTTGAGTACGTAAGGCTTTATCTGAAGGTAGGCTTTGACCTGATTTTTCAGCTTGTGCTTTGATATTCTTTAATAAGTTTTGGATTTCTGATTCTAATACAACGCCCGAGTTTACAATGGCGGCGACTTTATCTAATGCTACTTCTTCGGCTATAGCAGTGCTGAATAGGTTCAGTACTAATGAAGAAGTTAAAGCGAAAATTTTCAAAGAGTTTTTCATTTATTATATTCTTGATTAATTATTGAGATAATATGGGCGTTTGTAGCCAAATATACTCGAGTTAAACATATCTTGTGTATTAAGCGTGGTTTTTTGGCCACTTAAACCTTTAATAACAAACTGTACCACGAATCCACTATCGAATTCATCGCGGTTATCATTAAATGTACCTAACTCATCAATTGATGAATTAATATGACGTTGATAAGCAAAGCGAATTCCCCAGCAACAATTTTCATATTGGAAGCCTGCTAAGGTTTCCAAGCTGCGTCTGCGTTTTAAATCTTGCGTCACACGACTGACAAAATGCCAATCCTTGTTGAGTCTGACACTCGAAAGTAAAGATAGTTGCTCTAAAGTGACATCTGATAAATCTTTTGTATATCGGTGCGTCAATTGTAGAAGATCGGTTTCGGTGAAATGGTAATCGATATTTGCTTGACTTTGCCTAGTAATATCCAAGTCGGTATTGTATTGAATATTACTGCTAAATTGCCATTGAGAATTTGCTCTGACGAAGATGTCAGCAGCAAGTGAAGATTCGTCGACATTGGTACCATTGTCGTTAATTTCGAAATTGGTATCGTTCAAATAGACAATACGACCTAAACTAAAACGCATGCGTTCAACATTAGATTTATCAAGTAATCTGCTTGTTAGGCCCCAAGAATATTGATTCGCTTCGGCAATTCTGTCCAAACCGCTAAAACGTTTATCTCTAAATAAACCTGCATAATCGTCTTGCAATATGGTGGTGTCATACAAACCAATATTGTCTTGTTCTCTATCGGGTATATAGAGGTACTGCAATTGAGGTTCAATAGTTTGTGTAAATGCAGTATTAAACAACGTAGTTTCGCGTTCTAAGTTAATGCCACCATGGAACCTTACTTTAGGTAACGTCCTGCTAACATGGCGTTCTAGCTCTGGTGAGTTTTCCAATCGCTCTTGCTTATAGTTGGTTTGCAGCAACTTAAACTCCGAGTTGAAAAACCATGCTGGTGTATAGATTGGAAATGACATGCCAGCTTCAAGATGAAATCTATCGGCTTGAGCTTGGGTTTGATCGTTAGACTTAAAGCGTGATAATTCTGAATATAGTTCAAACTTACCATTCCAAAACGGTAGATCTTGGTAATTATTGATTTCAATTTGTGGGACGGTCTTATAGCTTTGATTGTGATTACCAATGACTTCAAAATCTTGCACCTTTACTGTGGCATTCCACGTTTCACCAAAATAAGCGAGTTCACCTATTTGGTATAAGTATGCATCGTTTGAATTGTAGTGTTTAGAGCCAATATCAACTAAATAGGCGTCATCGCTAATCGAAGTATAATCAGCATATGCTCTGAAATTCTCTGAAAAATTACCTACATGTTGGAAGCGCCAAAGATAACGAGCGTCATCGTTGGTGGTAATTTCATCATCTTTATTTAAATATTCAACATCAAATTTGCCCGTTTGTTCGCCACTTAAATAGCGAAACTCGGTTAATAATTGTGTACCTCGCTTAGACATATAACGCGGTGTGATTGTTGCGTCCATGTTCTCAGCGATATTTAAATAATAAGGGGTCTCAATTTCTAACCCTGACTTGTTTGAAGAGCCAATAACTGGGTAGAGAAAACCCGATTTACGCTCGTCGGTAACAGGAAAAGAAATATATGGCAGATAAAACACAGGAACATCAAAAAGTTCAATAACGGCATTAAACGCTTCACCTTTATTATCTTTTGCTGAGATATTAATTTCGCTGGCGCTGATTTGCCAATCAGGTGTTTCACCATAACAGGTGGTAAATGATGAATCAGAAAGTGTTAAGCGCCCGTCGTCAGATACCGAGAGCTCGCCTGCCTTACCATGTCCTAAGCTGCCCTTTAAATGATAATCAGTGCCACTTAAAGTTGTCGATTGGCTCGACTCACTGGCTTTTAATTGCTGGGCAAATATATCAATAGCGTCATTCTGAAAATGAATATTACCTTGTGCGTTAAGGACAGCCGTATTTCTATTTATTTCAAGCTTCTGTGCAGATATTTTCTTATCTTTGTTAATTAATGTCACACCACCTTCAAAAATGGCAAACTGATCTTTTTCAATACTGGAACGTTTTGATAATATTTGAATAACATCAGGATCATCAATAATAACTTTTGAGCCTAATTGGGCGAATTGAGGTACAGGACAAACCCTAACTTCCATTGGCGCTTGAGCTGACTGAGCATAAGCCCATGGACTCATCATCAATATAGTGCATTTGGTGAATAAGTGACGAAGCGAGAAATGCATTTATGTTCCGTTAAAAATGGCGTTAGTTAACACTATTGGATAAAAGTGGTATTTATTTGCATGATAAGATCAGTATTCTACTGTTAAAACTCGTTATAATATAGCAATTTTTATTTATCTCGCTAATTAGATTAATTGGCAGTTTTACTAAGTAAGAGGGACGCATTTGAGCCAAGATAATCGACGAAAAGCATTAACTAAGTGGTTATCTGCTGTAACTGATACTGAACAAATCATACTCGAGTCTTTGACTGGTGATGCAGGGTTTCGTCAGTATTTTCGTTTTAGCACGAGTGGCGGGCAATCAGTGATTGCCGTGGACTCGCCCAAAGATAAATGCAACAACTTAGCGTTTACTCATATTCAAGCTTGCCTTTTGTCTCAAGGTATCAAAGTACCGCAAATTATTGACCAAGATGAAGAACAAGGCTTTTTTTGCCTAACTGACTTGGGCAATACTTTGCTTGCCGATAAGTTGACCTTGGATTCTATGGCACAGTATTACAAACGTGCCATGGCTATTATTCCGAAGATAGCGACTGTCCAGGATTCTACAGCATATAGATTCCCTGTTTTTGATCGCGATTTTGTACAGTTAGAACTTAATATATTTTCACAGTGGCTGTTGCATCATCATCTAGATATAAAAACTATAGACCTCGAAAAGCTGCAAGCCTGTTTTGACGTGTTAATTGATAACGCACTGGAACAGCCACAAGTGGTGATGCACAGAGATTTTCATAGTCGCAATATTATGCTCGAACATGACAATGAACTAGCCGTTATTGACTTTCAAGATGCGGTGAAGGGGCCAATAACTTATGACGTGGTGTCATTACTCCGTGATTGTTACGTTAGATGGCCCGATGAAAAAATTTACCCACTGCTGGAGCACTTTATTGAGCATCATATCACCAGCACAGATCTTGCGTGCGGTGTATCACAATCAACTTGGCATCGTTGGTTTGATCTGATGGGATTGCAGCGTCATATTAAGGCTGCTGGTATTTTTGCACGTTTATACTTAAGAGATAATAAGCCAGGTTATCTATCAGATATTCCACTGACATTATGTTATATTAAAGATGTAAGTGCTCACTATGGTGAGCTGTCATATTTGCATGAAGTGGTCCGCGATATTGTCATTCCTTCATTGGAGCAAAAACAATGAGAGCAATGATCCTTGCCGCAGGTCGTGGTGAGCGGATGAGACCGTTAACTGATAGCTGTCCTAAGCCATTATTATCAGTTGCCGGTAAACCTTTAATTGTTTATCACATTGAAAAGTTGGCTCGTATTGGTATCACGGATATTGTCATTAATCATGCGTGGCTGGGACAACAAATTGTTGATACGCTGGGTGACGGTAGCGCGTGGAATGTCAAAATAACCTATAGCGCTGAATCTAATGGCGCACTTGAGACCGCAGGTGGGATAAAAAAAGCGCTACATCTGCTTGCACAAAACAACAGTGAGTCGCCATTTTTGGTGATTAATGGCGACACCTATTTTGAGTATGATTTCTCGACAATACCTCAACTTCCAAAGCATCAACTTGCCCATTTGTGGTTGACTGAAAACCCTGAACATAACCGAAAGGGGGATTTTGGTATCAATAATGGTATTTTAGTTAATCAGTCAGAAACCATGTGGACATTCAGTGGTCTAGCTCTTTATCGCAGCTCCTTTTTTAATCATGTTATTGGTGATAATTTTGAAAAATTAGCACCACTTTTACGTGCTGCTGCCGACAAAGAACAGATTGGCGCCTCTCTGTTATCGGGGTTATGGGTAGACGTTGGTACGCCTCAGCGGTTACAACAATTAGAAGCACATATTTTATCATTTCAAGTATCAGGAAAATAATAAGTCATGCAAATTTGGGGTAAGGTTCTGGGCTTCTTGTTCGGGTTTATGTTGAGCAAAAATATATTCGGTGCCTTGTTAGGCGTTTGGCTTGGTCATAAATTTGATAAAAGCCGTGGTTATGATTTTGATAAATTCAACGCAGACGGTGAACAAAGTCGTCAAGCGACATTTTTCTATACTACTTTTTCTGTGATGGGACATCTTGCTAAAGCCAAAGGGCGAGTGACAGAGCATGAAATCGCCTTTGCTAGTGCCTACATGGATAAACTTAAGCTAAAAGGCGAATTGCGCGAGCAAGCACAAGAGGCATTTAGAGAGGGAAAAGCTGCAGGGTTTCCATTAAAAGATCGTTTAGCGAAGTTTAGGAAGTCGTGTGGTGCCCGTTATGATTTAATTTTAATGTTTCTTGAAATTCAAGTGCAGATTGCTTTTGCTGACGGTCAGCTAGATCCCGTAGAACGTAAAGTTTTGCATGAAATTGCTCAAGGGTTGGGTTTTTCAAGTAGAGATTTAGACAAACTTTTAGAAATGATCATGGCTGGAGAGGCGTTTAATCGTCAATCAGGCGCTGGTCAGCACGCTAACCCTGCCAATGAGAAAGCGCAACTTAATCATGCATATAAAGCTCTGGGGGTAAGCCCTGATATGTCGATAAAAGATATTAAGAAAGCTTATAAAAAGCTGATGTCACAACATCACCCTGACAAACTTATTGCAAAAGGATTACCGCCAGAAATGATGGAATCAGCAAAGCAAAAAACACAAGACGTGCAAGCCGCTTATGACTTAGTATCGAAATATCACAATAAAGACTAAACTGATTGAATAACTTAACTAAAACTAGCTGCCTTTGGCTCAAAAGAGAATTTAGAATGAAAAAATTGATTGTATTTTTGTTTGTAATGTTACTACCTAGCAGTGTAATCGCTGGTGCTGAAGAAGACCGCAATGATATTCGGGAAATGCGTCAAAAAATACTGACACGTTTATACAAGGAAGAGCCGCGGGCGAAAAAGAAAATTGAAAAAGCCGTTGGTTATGCGACGTTTTCTAATATTGGTGTCAATATTATTTTTCTTTCCGCAGGTAACGGTAGTGGCATTGTAAAGAACAATGAAACTGGAAAAGAAACCTACATGCAAATGGTCAGTGCAGGTGTTGGTATTGGCTTAGGGGTAAAAGATTTTAGTGCGGTATTTATTTTTTATACTGAGGAGGCACTGGAAAATTTTGTAGAACACGGCTGGGACTTTTCAGGACAAGCTGATGCTGCCGCTAAGTCAGGAAAAAAAGGGGGCGAAACAAGCAAAGCCGCAACCATTGTTGAAGGTGTTGAAGTATACCAGATGACTGAAAATGGCCTAGCACTACAAGCAACATTGCAAGGCACAAAATACTGGAAAGATGGCGATTTGAATTAGTTATCTGATTAATTCGAATATCCCTTGATCGCCGATGTGAGTGTTGATGTTGTATCGGCTTTCTGAGCTAGCAGATTTTCTTTTTTAGTAGTGACTAATAGAAATCTTCAGCGACCTCTCTATCAGATTGTAATTCACCTAAGTGATCAATTAGCGCATGTTTGTTTTGTTCTGGGGCTCGTTCATCAATCAGGGCCATTTCATAATGTGTGAAATAGCTTTGTAGTATCAACTACCAACCAATGGCCGTTAACCACCCCTTTATTGCTCTGCTTAAGTCTTTTTCTGGGTAATAGCTTGGGGCAAAATTGTTAAGTTGTCGCTGACGATAGTAGATTTTCATTTCTTTAGCGGCGTATTGTTTTCTAATTTTAGCGAAGTGTTCTACCCACTGAGTATCTTTCTTTAAGTATAAATCCAAGATAGGCAGTTCAGTTTCAGACACTTGTGTTGCGAGAGAAATATTGCCTTGTTCGGTTAACATGTGAGCGCTAAGCATGACAAAAGCATTGGGCAAGGGCAGCTGTTGTTGCTCAAATAGATTTAATACATTGGCCGCGTTGTTTCCTTCCGCAATGACAACGAAGATGCCCGGATACTGTGCTGCTTCATCAAACACGGCTTTCATTTTAGGAATGAGAGCCTCTTGATATGCTTGTAACGCCTCTTGGTTTTCTGCTGCACGGGTGTTTGCATTTTCAGTTTGTGATGGGTAGGTCGCTGGTTTGTCTAAGGGCTGTAATACGATAGTTGTCCAACCTTGTGTTGGCAGATGTTGGCGCAAATAGTTAATCGCCTTTGGACTAGTTGCCACTTGTTGCCATTCTGGGAGCAATATCATCACCCCTTTATCTGTTGCGTGTAAATCTTTTTGCGTCAAAGTAATGAAATCTTCCGTTCCTACCATCATCGGTTTTAAAATGCCTTTACGGACATATTTTTCTAAATCTGACTGATAAATGCTTTGCTCAGATGTAGGCGCTAGAATGGTTAAAGGTTGAGTTGACTCTTTCGACTCATTATCATTTTCGGCGGGCTCGGTATCTGTTGACTCCGGATTGTTTTCATTGACGGTTTGATTTTCTTTGGGATTAAGTTGTAATGTTTTTTCGCCGGCAATTTCGCTCTTTTCTTGTGCAAGGCCCATTTCACTGAAAAAGAAAACAATAATTGAAAAAAAAAGTTGGCTTAAACGCAATGAACTTTCTCCGGCTTTAAACGACAAGGCGCTTTCATTCTAATGCAAAGAGACCGCGACTGCATCATTAAAGGACTCAATATTGTAGCGGCCAAATTAACTAAAGCTTTATGTTTTTTTGTTGGTCATGTGTATTTGAGTAGTTTATTCAATGTCTTAAATATTACGTAAAAGGACAAGGCGCCTTAAAGGATATGCTTTGTTTTGTTCGTGGATGAGAAATTGTCAGAGATAGGGCATGTAATTGTAGTCGTTCTGATTGGGTTAATGCTTTTTCATGGGCATAAAGCCGATCACCCAAAATCGGGTGGCCCAACGCCAGCATATGTACTCTAAGTTGATGGGAGCGACCGGTAATAGGGATTAGCTCTACTAAAGCGCTGTCGTCATCCTGTTGAAGCAACTTGTACAGTGTTTTTGATGACTTCCCATGTTCATGGTCGACTTTCTGCTTTGGTCGGTTGGGCCAATCGCAAATTAATGGTAAGTTAATTTCACCCTGCAAATATTCCAGTTTGCCATAAACACGGGCGCGGTAACTTTTTTGAGTTTGCCTTTTTTCGAATTGACGACTGATGTCGACGTGAGCGTCTTTATTTAAGGCCATCAATAATAAGCCAGATGTTGCCATATCCAAGCGGTGCACTATGGTTGCTGTAGGTAGTACGCGAGCCACACGATTTTGTAAACAATCTTGATGTTCAGGCAATCGGCCTGGCACCGTGAGTAAACCACTGCCTTTATTTAACACGACAATATCATCATCTTGATAAACGATATCAAGATAGGGCGTCATTGGCGGGCGGTAAATAAAGTCAGGGTTTGCAGCCATATTCGGTTCCTTAAATTTAATGCGTCACAACGATAAGACGCGTCGCCTCAAACGTCAGTTGTGCTTTTTCAATGTAATGTGTGAGCTCTTGTTGCTGGCGTTTTATAAAGTCGAGTTCATCTTGCCGAACACTCGGGTTGATCGCTGACAAGGCTTCTAGTCGTTGATATTCTTCGTCAAGGGTATGGTGCATATTTTCTAATGCATGACTTTGAATAGCAGGGATTTTTACTTCTGCATGTTGTTCTGCTTTATTCACTAATGGCTGTATTTCACTTTTCAGCGCTTTAATGAGTTGTAATGCAACTTGTTTCTTCACTGGCTGAAGCTGTTTTTCAAGTACTGGCTCTGACACTTTATCCGCTAAATTATTCCCGCTCTTATCAACGAGGATACGAATTGGCGTAGTAGGTAAATAACGTCCTAGTTGTAAGTTTGATGGCGCCGTTGCTTCAATAGTAAAGATACATTCTAAGAAGAAGGTACCTACTGGCAGGGCTGGGTTCTTCAATAAGCCGATACTGGCATTTCCGATTTCATCAGACAATACTAAATCCAAAGCGCCACGTACCATTGGATGATCCCATGTCATCAATTGATAGTTTTCGCAGCTCAAAGCCGTATCACGGTTAAAGGTTACCGTTGCGCCATCTTCCGGCAAATGCGGGAAGTTGGGGTTTAGCATATGCTCGGTTGGATTTAATGCAATGGCATTGTCCGCTTTATCGTCTTGTTGAATTCCGAATACGTCAAATACTTGAAACATAAACTGTGGCAAGGTGGTTTGATCATCAAGGGCTTCAATGTCTTTAACAATCTGGTGCGCTCTACCTTGGCCACTTGAATTAAGTTCAAGTAATTTGTCTCGCCCTGATTCAAGTTCTGCCTTGATTGCTAAATGCTGTTGATGGCTGTCATTGATGAGTTGTGTGGTTGTCTCTGATGTAAAGTCATGACTAAGCATAATATTGTGAAGTTGCTCGCCAACATGTTCAAACACGGTGCGACCTGTAATACACGTGTGTTCAAAGGCATTAAGTGATTGATGATACCAATTGAATAACAATTCTTGCGCAGAGTTTTTAAAATAAGGGATATGAATTTTAATCGTTTGTGTTTGACCTATACGATCAAGTCGACCAATACGCTGTTCAAGTAAATCAGGGTTGGTCGGTAAATCAAACAACACCATGTGATGAGCAAACTGGAAGTTACGACCTTCGCTGCCAATTTCAGAACATAGTAATACTTGGGCACTGTCTTCATCTTGTGCAAAATACGCAGCGGCGCGGTCACGCTCAAAAATAGATAGGCCTTCGTGGAATACCGCAGCTCGCATTCCTTCTTTGGTGCGTAGTGCTTCTTCTAAGTCAATGGCGGTTTGTGCGTGGGCACAGATAACTAAAATTTTCTCGTCACGGTGCTCTCTTAAAAGCTCAATTAGGTAGTCTACACGTGGATCAAAGCTATGCCATGCGTCATGATTATCCAAGGCATACAATTGTTCAGGAGTATGAAAAAACGCGGTTTGTTTTAGAGCTTTTAAGGATTCAAGGTCATGATCAACGAGTAAATCATTGATGCAGTTATCGTATTGCTCAGGTAGCTTAAGTGCTACTGGCATCGCGATACGCTCTGGGAAACCTTTTATTGTATTGCGAGAGTTTCTAAACAGAATGCGACCTGTGCCGTGACGATCGAGCAGTTGATTTAACAATTGCTGTTTTGCATGTGCTTGGCTCTGCTCGTCTCCTGCGCTCAATTCAGTCAGCAGTGTAGTGATGTCTGTTTCTTTTAATAATTCTTGTAATGTTTCAGCTTGTGCTGTGGTCAAACTATTACCTTCCACTAAGGTATTGGCGGTATCTGCCACTGCCGTGTAGTGTTGCTCTTCTTCGATAAATGCCTGGTAGTCAAAGAAACGATCAGGGTCTAGCAGTCTTAAGCGAGCAAAGTGACTTTCATGGCCTAGTTGATCAGGAGTTGCCGTTAATAATAATACCCCAGGTATCACTTGTGCCAACTGCTCTATACATAAATATTCAACACTTGGGGCTTCTTGAGACCAATTAAGGTGATGGGCTTCATCAACCACCATTAAATCCCAATCTTCGCTGATCATTGATTCATACCAATCAGGGTTGTCAGCAACAAAGTTTAAGTTCACTAACACCAGTTGTTCGTCGCTGAATGGATTTTCACTAGTACTCTCTTGGCAGCGCTCAGCGTCATAAATGCTAAACTTGAGGTTAAATCTGCGCAGCATTTCAACTAGCCATTGGTGCATCAGTGATTCAGGTACAATGATTAGAATGCGTTGTGCTCGACCTGTCACCAGTTGCTGATGAATGATTAAACCTGCCTCAATGGTCTTACCTAACCCTACTTCGTCCGCTAAAAGCACACGAGGTGCAAATCGAGAGCCCACTTCTTCAGCAATGTATAGCTGATGAGGTATCAGGCTGACACGACCACCACTTAAACCAACAAGTGGAGATTGTTGTTGCTCGAATTGATGTTGCAAGCTGTCTTTGCGCAAACGGAACCAATCTAATCTATCCACTTGGCCGTTAATGAGTCGGTCATGTGGCTTATTGAACTTGATGAAATGATCGATCATTACTTCTTTGAGTGTGGTTTTTTCACCGTTGTCTGCACGAGTACCGTGATAGGTGATGATGGCTTCGCTGTCATCAATTTCTTCAACTTGTAATTGCCAGCCTTCATGGCTAGGGATTACGTCACCGATATTGAAAACCACGCGTGTTAGTGGAGCATTGGCTATGGCGTATTTTCTAGAATCTCCCGTGGCGGTATATATGATCGTAACAAAACGATTTTCCACATTGGTTACGGTACCAAGTCCTTGATCTGATTCACTGTCACTGATCCAACGTTGGCCGGGGAAAAATTGCATAACCGATGTCTCCAAAAAGCTCTAAAAATACTAATAGGGGAAAAAAAGGGCGCTATAGTACCGTTAATCATAGTTGTGATCATTAAAAATATCTTCAATTCACCAATCAACTTTTAGACAGCTCAGGTAAATGAATTTTATGTGTATTTGTCTTTAGCTAAGAAGGGAATAAAAAATAGGCGGAAAAGAGAATCATCGCGTAATTTTTTTATTAAACGGCTAATGCCAGAAATTGGATCTGGCATTGGCTGTATACAGGAACATGGCAATAATTATCGAGTGTTGGTGCGTTTACGATAATTTTGCCAACGACGTATTGACAGCATTGTTCCCGTATAGATGATCAAACACACCAGCAATGAAGCTAGGCCTGCTATTGTCTGGCCTAATATTCCATAGATTTCACCCGTATGTAGAAAGCGAATATAGTTTCGCGCTTTACGATAGGTCGACATATCACTAAATGAAAGAGTTTGTGCTACTTCTCCTGTGACTCGGTCTAGCGCTACAGTATATCGTTTGTGTGGTTGTGCGCCATTGCCTAAGTCTACTTGAAATGGCTGAACATCCATTGATTGCTTTTGAACTGAGAATTGAATTTGTTGCCAATCTTCATAAGACGCCGTCAACCTATTAAATAGAGCTTGATGTGTCAGGCTTTGCTTGCTTTGCAAGAGATTAGCTTTTAACGGTGCTACCACAGGAACCGTAGAGGTTATTTTTTTTAGGCTGTTACCTGGCCATTTGAAAGAAAAAAAGATAGCGGTGACAACAATGACTAAAAGTACAGGCGTTAGATATATGCCATACACATTGTGCCATTGATAATCTCGAGCGTGCTTTGATACATAGCTTTTTGAGAATGTTGCCTTTTGTTTAACTGAGCGTTTATTAATACGCTTGGGCAGCCAGAGATATACCCCGCTAATCACCAATAATACAAATATTACATTAGCAATACCATTAACCCACCGGCCCGTGTCACTGAAAGTTCCATCAAGAGTTAACCAACGATGGAACGCTCTGAGCTTGCTTAGAAATGTTTTAGTGCCTTCTCCTGGAGTCAAAGCTTCGACACCAGTATAAGGATTCAAATAGGCAAGCGTTTTTCGACCTTCTTTTATTTGTACAAAAGCATTTACTTCATTCTTAATGGCAACACTGAGAGATTTCTCATGAGGATAGGTTTTAGCAATACTGACGATTTCATCAAGGGACAGTTTACTGGATGCATTATTGGGTAAAGCTTGGTAGTCAAGCGATTCAGCGTAGTGAATTATTTGGCGTTCATAGGTAAGGGCTGCACCTGTGATCGACATTAAAAAAATAAACAATGCGGCTATGCAGCCAATGGACAAATGTCCCCAAAAAAATAGATTTCTTATGTTCATGTTGCTCTGTCGTTTATACTTTTGTATAGAAAAAGCGAGCCGAAAGGACCCGCTTTGCGTAACGGCTCAATCGACTATATCGACACTTTAATTTCAAATCGGGCCGAACGTTCATCACCTACGGTTACGTTGTTCACACCGCCGCCGGCAAGATAGTCCTCGTCTAACGCATTTTCTACATTGAGTCTAAAGTCGACATCGTGATCGCTGATTTTCGTAGTGTATGTTGCGCCTAGGTCAAGGCGGTAATAACTGTCCTTGGTGATATTATTATTGTTGTCAGCATAACGTTCGCCTTGATACAAAAGGCCAGCATTTAATGCTAATGATTGCGTGAGCTCATAACGTGACCATACGGAGGCTGACCATTGCGGTGCATCCATTGGTGTTTTGCCTTCATAATTACTGTCTCGTTCAAACGTTGCATCTAAGTACATGGTTGATGCCATAATAAATAATGTATCAGTAATCGCACCTTGAGCAGATAATTCCACACCTTTGTGACGTTGCAATCCTGCTTGAGTGGTGATTGTGTCGTGTGTTGGGTCATCAATTAGAGATTCAGTCACCAATACACCGCTTTTCTCAATATCAAACACAGCACTTTCTAGCATCAGTCTGTCCGATACTTGCCACTTAACACCAATCTCTATTTGTTCGGAAGTTACTGCCTCTAAGTCCATTCCATGGTTTTTGTCAGTATCATCATTCAATGTTTCACTTTGTTGTGGTTCAAAGCCCTCTGAATAGTTAAGGTAAATCGTGGCATTTTCTATTGGATGATAAAGCACGCCGGCTTTAGGAACAAACGAGTCGCTATCAGCATTCTCTTTGTTTTGTCGGTCAACCCGCCCCCCTAAAGCGACTTGCCAATGATCATTTATTGTTATTAAATCTTGGAAGTAAAAGCCGTAAAATTCGTATTCGCTAGTATATAGACTGTCGTCTGTTTTATAACTGATGCCTGGTTTCGATGGTTCAACGTCTCCCGGAACATAGTCAACTGGACTCGATTTTACTCTCAATTGCCCATAATAATAGTCAAGGCTATTAGCACCAATTAACAGGTTATGTTGAGTATCTCCAATTTCAAGCTCTCCTTTGACATCAAAGAACATGGTTTTAAACTGCCAATCATCGAAACGGTCATAGGGGGCGGATGTATAACTGTCACCAACAACGTAATCGGAAGGTTTTTTAGGAGCGGACTCAAATCGTTGCCGTTCAAACGTTTGCTCGTTGTAGCCAAATGTGACTTGCCAATCTGAGTTGATAAAGTAATCAATCTTAGTGCCAATGTTTTCTACCGTTATATCAGTGAAGGCCCAAGAAAAGTCATAAATGTCTTTGGTGCTGCCAATAACATCTCCGTTTGAATCTAGCCATGCACCCGTATCAAGTCCTGCTTTATCGTTAGTTTGATCATAATAAACATTAATGACGAGGTCTTCAGTCATGGTATAGTCTATTGCAAGATAGCCAAGAAATCTGTCGCGCTCTCGGCTTTCTCCATTGGCATATTCTCGATCGTAAACAACGTCCTGTTTAACTAGAACACTTCGATAGCTTAATTTGTCAGCTATGCTCCCACCTGCATCTAGCATAAACCTTGTCGAGCCATTTTGGTCGGTATCCGCGCCAAAGTCGAAGAGCGAAGTTTGCGTTGGCTTCTTGGTTACCATGTTAACAAGACCACCAGGAGCGGACTGTCCATATAAAGCACTTGATGGGCCTTTGATCACTTCCACGTGCGACAATGTTTCTATAGGCTGTTGATAATGAGACCAATGCTGGTGACCATCTCTTAAATAACCATTTGATGAACTTAATTCAAAACCACGGGAAATAAAAACTTCACGGTTTCGCTGTTTTGAACCGGGCGATAGACTCGCGTCATTGACTAATACTTCACCCAATGTAGTTGCTAATTGCTCATCAATAATTGTTTCTGGAATGACAGTAACTGATTGTGCTGTTTCAAGAAGTGATGTGTTTGTGCGCATCGCTCCCGAAGCATTGTCTACTTGATAATCGTTGAAATAAGTCCCTGTTACTTGAATAACTTCAATATCGGCATTCTTAGCCATGGTATGGGGGGAAAGGGCGGACACTGCAAACGATATTGCCAGAGATATTGTCTTTATTTTCATTACTACTGCTCTTACGTAATCATCTAAGGATTCAAAAGTGTGCAGATTCTACCTGAGTTAAATCTAAATGCAATACATTCTCATTTGCATTTAGTGCCAGCGAATTATTGATTGAAGCATTGTTGATTTGCATCAATTTTTGATACGTTTAGTGATAAGTTTGAGCACATTTCCTTTGAATTTTATAAGCTTATACTGCTATTTTTTTTGGCTGATGGTTGTTAGACACAACGTAACTCGTGTGAATTGATCTGTATGTATGTTCGATTCACGGAATATTTAGTTCTTGTCGATTCTATATTTTACATTGGAGGTAGCGTATCAAACGATTCGCATATGAGGATAAACCTTGTCTGGTATCTAGATATCATGCCTGTAATTTGGCTAGATTGAAACCGTAAAACAGAGGAAAAATAAAATAACTGGAAAATGTCTTTTGCTGCTTGAATAGTGCACGAAAGACTGTCAAAGTGGAAATGAAAATACTGGTTTAAAAGAATGTGATTACATCATATTCGTCGATTAATTTGAGCGGAAATACAGGCAACGACTCATCACTACATTGCCGTATTTATAAATTTAATTGTGTAAACTTTGGAGATTTTTTATGGACGATGAAAAAATTATCTATATCTTAGATACCAATATTTTGCTTCACGAACCCTTTGCCTTTTTATCTTTCCAAGAACATGACGTCGTCGTGCCGATGACGGTTTTAGAAGAACTAGACTCCATTAAAGATCGTCACAAAGATGTTAGTAGAGATGCTCGCATTGCTATTCGTGCATTGGAAGATACCTTGGTCGATGCTACACCGGAACAAGTACTAGCAGGGGTGAATCTACCACAATCTGGTGATAATGCTCCAAGAGGCACTCTTGCTATTTTTAATGACTTTGGGTTAGAGCAAACCGCGGGCAGTTTATCCCAGAACGAAAACGATAATCGCATTATTAATACTGCCGTTCATATTCAAAATACGCAAAAACCGAGAAAAGTGGTGTTGGTGACGAAGGACATTAACATGCGCCTAAAAGCTAAAGGAGCGGGTTTAGCACATGTTGAAGATTATCGAACTGATCAACTTATTGATGATATTAAATTCTTAACTAAAGGTTATCACCAATTCGAGGGGGATTTTTGGGAAAGCATTAAAGAGTGTGATAGTGAAACCGAAGGCCGTACGACAACTCATTATGTAAGTAAAAGCAGTGTTCCAATTAGCTATATTAATGAATATCTCATTGATGATACAGAGCATTTTGCCGGTAAGGTGACCGGTTATGATGATGAGAGAGTATCGATTTTAGATTTAGGGCGTGAGCGGTTAATGTCTAAAAATGCGTGGGGTATTCATCCTAAGAACATATATCAAGGCATGGCGATGGACGCCTTGCTTGATCCTACAATTGATTTAGTTGTGTTAACCGGCCCAGCAGGGTGTGGTAAAACATTGCTAGCATTGGCTTCCGCCTTAGAGCAAGTTGTAGAGCGTGGTTTATATGACAAAGTGATCGTGACCCGCAGTACACCTGAAATTGCAGAATCTATAGGTTTTTTACCTGGTACAGAAGAAGAAAAAATGGCGCCATGGTTAGCGGCAATAACCGATTCGCTGGAAGTGTTACATAAACAAGACGAGAACATGAATGGCAGTCTAAATTACATTATGGATAAGGCAAATATTCAATTTAAGTCGGTGAACTTTATGCGTGGGCGTAGCATACAAAATGCGTTTGTGATTTTGGATGAATGTCAAAACCTCACCGCATCACAACTCAAAACAATTATTACCCGCTGCGGTGAAGGCACTAAAATAGTGTGCTCGGGTAACTTGGCTCAAATTGATAGTAATTATTTATCGGCACTGACTTCAGGGTTAACCTATATTGTTGAGCGTTTCAAGGATTTCCCCGGCAGTACCACCATAAACCTAAACGGCGTAGTTCGTAGTCGTCTAGCATCATTTGCAGAAGAGAACTTATAGCGAGACATAGATTGCTTATGACAATAAAGCACAAGTGTTAGCTAAACCAAAAAATGATAGATTGATTTAAATTAATCGTTTTCATGCGCCCTTTTGCCTGTTATTTTGTAGCTCTAGGGCGGAGAAGTGTTTTGCAAAGCAACATTCCAAAAGTTAATTTATTCAACCACTATAATTTAGTGGTTTTTCTCGTCTTTCTAATTATTATTGTTTTTGCGACAGCTATCGCAACTTATCGCTACCAATTTGGGCTTGAGTCCCACCATAAAACTGATCTTATTAAACTCGCCGAGCAAGCCAATATCATTGATCGTAGTCTATATAACACTGAGCAAACGTTAAAAGGCTTGAGACAATTTGCCCAATATTACTTGGACCATCCAAATGACTTACCCGCTCAAAGGCCAAGCCTCGAACAAGAGGGCGATCGGTTTCATTTAAAAGCGTCTCTTCGTGATGTATTTAGTCAAAGTAAACGGCTGCAAAGTAACGTAACTGGTATCGGCAACATTGAGCAATTTGATGACACCTATTGGTTAGAGTTAAAAATGGCTCAAGCATTAACACCGGCATTTATCACCGGTAGTGCTAATAATGAAGACGCTACTTGGTTTTACTATTTATCAATGAGTGATTTCGTTAGTATCTTTCCATGGATTAGTCACAATGCATGGCAATTTTCGCCACAAATGCTCCAAAATTCCTACGTCAGGGAAATACATAAGAATAACTTGGCGGGCAATAAATTCGTCTGGTCTATGCCATTTAAAGATACCGCAGGCAAAGGTATCATCGCTTCATTGGGTACCGGGGTTTATTATGATGAAGAGTTTAAAGGTGTATTGGTTATTGATGTTGATTTAGCCAGCCTTAACAACAAATTACCTGAAATCAGTCAAGAACAACATGGTTATGTTCTACTCAATAGCTCTGGGCAAATGATGCTGCATAAGAGTCTAAAGAATGATGATATTTCTGAGCAACAGCATTGGCAAAATGTTGTACCTGAGCCTTTGCAAACGCTATCTCAAGATCAATTAATGTCGCCAGCTCAAAATATTAAGTTCAATGGCTGGTTAGTTCAAAAATATCGACTGAAGAATAACGGTTGGCTGCTGGTCAAGTATCAACCCTATAGTGATTTTACTTCTCCGTTATTGAACCAGTTTATTTCTATTTTTGGCCTGTTTTTTGTTGGCTTAGTGATTTTCTTAGCGCTGGTTTTTTTTATCACTCGACGTGCATTTGTCAAACCGGCAATCGAGTTTGTTGCTCATATTGAACATTGTGCTAAAGGAGATCCAGGTAAGATACAACCTAAAAGAGATTGGGTACCTTGGTTTCAAATTGTGGAGAACATTTTTGGTGAGAACCGTCGATTATTGCAACAATTGAAAGAACAAAATGCGCTGTTAGATTCGCGCGTCGCACAAAAAACTCAAGCGCTAATAAAAACCAGTGAGCAACACCAGCGTGATTACGTGTTATTACGTTCGGTCATTAACGCTATCCCAGAGTTCATTATTTTCAATGATAATGATGGCAACTTAATTGGCTGTAATAAATCGTTTGAGCAATATATTGAACAAGAGGAGCCTTCTTTATTAGGGAAAAAGGTCAGTTCTTTGCTGCCAGATTCTTTAAAGGCAACACTTGAAGAATTTGCAGCGTTACCTGTTAGGCAATCTCAATTTGGCTACAGTCAAACAGTGGAAACTGTGCAAAGCACCTATGATATTTTTTGCACAAGATTCTATAACGATGCCGGCACTAGTTTAGGTAGTATCAGTATTATTCGTGATGTCTCTGAACAGTACCTTGTGCAGTCTGCCCTTAAACAAGCAAAAGAGCAGGCCGAATTTGCTAATGATGCTAAGAGTCAGTTTTTGGCTAATATGAGTCATGAAATCAGGACGCCCATTAACGCTATTAAAGGTATGATGACATTAATGGAGAAGACGAAACTATCTGCATTTCAATATCAATACCTTAGAAATGCGCAAGGCGCATCAGGAGCATTGCTTCATTTAATAGATGAACTCCTTGACTTATCACGCATTGAAGCAGGCAAATTAGAACTTAATATTCAAACAACAGAACTAGACTCTATCTTGGATAAAGTGTTGCAGCTTAATGCGGTCAATGCACATAGAAAAGGACTTTCGTTGAGCGTGGATATTGAAAGCGATGTGCCTTATCGCATTGACACAGATGAGATGCGTTTGGTTCAAGTGCTAGCCAATTTGCTCAATAATGCGGTTAAATTTACTCATGATGGCTCCATTACTATTAATATTATGGCCACCGCTCATGATAAAAATAATGCGCTTATTCGATTTAACGTTAAAGACACAGGTATCGGCATTGCAAAAGACAAACAAGATAAGCTCTTCGATGCCTTTAGCCAAGCCGATGACTCGATGACACGTGAGTACGGTGGATCAGGCTTAGGGCTCTCTATTTGCCAACAAATTGTAAGCGCATTAGGTGGGGAAATTAGTGTAAAGAGCGACTTGGGCCAAGGTAGTGAATTTAGCTTTGTATTGCCAGTTAAAGTGCACAATAATCAAGTGTTGTTAAAGCCACTTAATGTTGTGACTTTGTCATGTCCGTTTAATAGAACGCTCGCAGAATCGGTAGAAAAAATGGGCTGGTGTTATCAACCAATCGAACAGATTGAGCAATTATCGAAGCAAGTTGTTAACAAGGAAACAGTGCTGCTCATAGATGGTCAATATTTAGCTGACAACAAGCATATCTCATTGCTTAATATTGAAAAACAGTTTCCGAACATCAAGTTAATGGGGATATGCCAACCGTTGATGGCGAATGTCTGTGAGCATATTTTCAGTCAATTACCTGAATTAACGGCGCCTTACTTATTATTTGAAAAGCCCCTTTATCGATTCAGTTTAAGCCGCATAATACAACACATGGAACAGAGCCATGTCAGTCTTTTGAATATTGATGTTAATGCTAAACAAGCGATGGCAAATAATAAGGATTATGCTGAACATTCAAATGTTGAAGGACGTCTTAACAATGTCAATATTTTGTTGGTCGAAGATAATCTAGTTAACCAAATGGTGGCACAAGAGCTGCTTTTCTCAATGGGAGCTAAAGTCGAAATTGCAGAAAACGGTCAAGTGGCGCTAGACAAATTGCAAGCTAATACCTTTGATGTAGTGCTAATGGACATTCAAATGCCAGTGATGGATGGGTTGACAGCGACACGAAAAATTAAAAGGTCAAAAGCACACAGTCAAATACCTATCATAGCCATGACAGCTCATGCTCGTGTTGAAGATAAAGAGGCGAGTTTAGCCGCCGGTATGGAATTACATATTGCTAAACCCGTCAGCGCAATTCACTTGTGTGAGAGTATTTTACAAGTACTAGCAAAAGAAACAATTGATCACTAAGATTGCTTCTATTTAATCAGCCTACTGAACTAATTCCCAACTTTTTCGAAGATTTCTGTTGTGTATAAATTTCCATTGATGGCCTGTTCAGTGTCAAAACCAACGTCACCTAAATTCATCAATCGTGGTCCGGTTGGATCGGCCAGTACATATACGTTACCGTTGACACTGATGTATTTGTCGTTATTTTTAGGTTCAATACCAACCCCTAAAATTGCGTGTCCGTCTAAATAGATAAAAACTAAATCAATGCGCGGCATCACCGCGCGCATCATTGAAGCAGTAAGTGCCATCTTACTGTCGCAGTCCCCTTGATTCTCCCATAGTACTTTTGTGGGAACGCTAAACCCAGCGCCAGAGGAATCTACCCGTGATTCAAGGGTGGAATAGGGAATCGATTGAATAAACCCCAAGATGAAATTAGTTACCTTTCGAACATCTTTGATAGAAACTAATTCAATAATAGAGTTCTTAAATGGTTTGAAGATGTCGACTGAAGATAAGGCTATCCTTACATGATCGGGTTTAATTCCTGAAAAATATTCGTGTGTCAAAAATTTTTTGTAGTAATTTCGATGCAGATACTCCTCAAAATACTCATCTTCCCATAGCGTGATAGTTTGTTGGGCTTCGCTTAGCCTATCTGGGTCTGCGCTGGTTAATTTTACTTGTTGACCATTACGAGCAAATTGTGCCTGTACTCCTTCAATAGGCTCCGCTTTAATTTTTTTCCTAATATTGCGCTGAATAGCAACTTGCGCTATTTCAGGCTTAAATGCACGAAAACTTCTAAATCGCGAAAAAAGTGATTGATTGTCTATAAAGAAACTAAAAGAAAGTGGTTGCTCATTTATATCCAGCCATTGATAGCTGAAGGTATAGCCTCCTTGATTGGCTGATTTATCGAATTGAAGCTGCTTGGCTTGGGCAGGTAAAGGCAATGTGCAAAGCCAAATGATCATAAGCGGCATTACCAATTTTGATACATTCAATGTCATTAACTTGCTCTATCTGCATGATTTTTCTATTTCAAACACTTTACGCTACCTTAAAGTATGACCAATGGACAAGTTATTGCACGGATTTTTCTTTACTTTTTATCTATAATCTATATATTAAAACAACTGTTTTAATTGAGTGTTTTAATTTCTGGAGTGTCACATGGCCGATTACCAAGCGCCTTTAAAAGATATGAATTTCCTTTTGTTTGATGTCTTTCAAGCCGACAAACTATGGCAAAACCTGCCAAATATTGCTGAACATGTAGACAAAGAGACTTCTGAAGCTATTTTGCAAGAATGTGCAAAAATAGCAGAGCAGGAAGTAGCGCCATTAAATCGTATTGGTGATGAAACCGGAGTTAAATTTGAAGACGGTGTAGTGACAACCGTTCCTGGGTATAAGGAAGCATTCAATACCTATGTTGAAGGTGGTTGGGCAGGTTTAGGCGGTGATGTGGAATATGGCGGCATGGGGATGCCTAAAATGATAACTGCATTGCATGAGGAAATGCTCTGCTCTGCAGACATTTCGTTTAATCTCTACGCGAGTTTAACTGCTGGAGCAGGTTTATCACTTGCCAAACATGCAAGTGAAGAATTAAAAGAGACATATTTAACTCGAATGTACTCTGGTGAGTGGGCTGCGACGATGTGTCTTACAGAATCTCATGCCGGCTCTGATCTAGGTATTATTCGCACTAAAGCTATTCCACAAGATGACGGCAGTTACCGGGTTACCGGTAACAAAATATTCATTACTGCTGGCGAACATGATTTAACAGACAATATTATTCACCTGGTATTGGCTAAATTGCCGGACGCACCTAAAGGCCCCCGCGGTATTTCACTTTTCTTAGTGCCGAAATTTATGGTAAATGAAGACGGAAGCTTAGGTGAGCGTAATGGTGTTGCTTGTGGATCTATTGAACATAAAATGGGTATTCATGCCTCTGCTACTTGTGTGATGAACTTCGATGACGCCGAAGGTTATCTCGTTGGTGAATTGAATAAAGGCTTAGCCTGTATGTTCACGATGATGAATTTCGAACGGATTGGTGTTGGTATTCAAGGAACTGGTGCCGCAGTACGCTCATATCAAAATGCATTAGAATACGCTAAAGACCGTATTCAAGGCCGTTCGCCAACTGGAGTGAAACAAGCAGATAAGGAAGCAGATTCAATTATGGTCCACGGTGACGTACGACGTATGTTGTTGAATATGAAGGCTATGAATGAAGGTGCGCGTGCATTGACTTCTTATATTTCAATGCAGTTAGATAAAGCAACCTATGGCGAAGGGGAATTACAGGCTCATGGTGACGCGTTAACTTCACTGCTCACGCCTGTAGCAAAAGCATTTTTTACCGATCTTGGTTTTGAAGCGACAGTGGCAGGTCAGCAAGTTTTCGGTGGGCATGGATTTATTCGTGAGTGGGGTCAAGAGCAGTTGGTGCGTGATACCCGTATCACACAGATATATGAAGGCACCAATGGCATCCAAGCAATGGACTTACTGGCACGTAAAGTGGTTCCGTCAAAAGGTCAGTTAATGGATATTTTATTAGCTGAAATTAATGGTTATATTGATGAAACTACAGATGAAGCGATGCAAGAATTTATTCTGCCATTGGCTGAAGCAAGCCAGGACTTGAAGTTCTTAACCGATGACATTTTATCAAAGGCGAATGAAGACATTAATATGGTTGGCACATCAGCTAATGATTATCTTCACGTTGTTGGGTATACCGCAATGGCTTACGTTTGGGCTAAAATGGCGCAAGTGGCGATGACCAAGGTCGACACAAACGATGAGTTTTATGTAAGTAAAATCAAAACAGCAAGATATTTCTTCCAACGATTATTACCAAGAAGACTGTCATTGATTGCGACAGCGCGCCAATCAAGTGATGCCTTGTTTGATATTGAAGATGAGTTGTTTTAATCAATAACTAAAGGTTACAAAAAAGCTACATTTAGTAGCTTTTTTTATGTCTACAATAGTCGGTAAGTACAATGTTGCCTAAATGAGCCGATTTTATCGGAACAAAGGCGCTATCATATTCTTGTAAAATTCATCGACTACTAGTACGCAATTAATAAGTATCGACAACTTCGCAATTTATTAATTACCAATTACACTTCATCAGCAATGTTTACAACTAGTAGCAATTGATAACAAATCGTTTAACAAAGTTGTTTCATTTATTACAAAGAAATACAGAAACTTAGGAAGACCTTCTCTATAATCCCAGCTTTAATATCAGTAGCATAATATGGGTGGTTTGCTAATGCAGCATACGCATGAGAATAACTCTCTAATAGAGCAAGGTAGTACGGTTCTAATCATTGAAGATGATCGTATGGTGTCTACATTGCTTAAATCTTATTTTGAGAAAGCAAATTTCATCGTACATCAAATATATCAAGGTGAACTTGCTGAAATCTCCGTTCATAAGTTTCAGCCAGATCTGATCATTCTAGACATTGGCCTTCCTGATATCGATGGATTTCAAGTGTGCGGTATTTTACGTGAATCTTATCTTGGTCCAATCATGATGTTAACTTCACATCAGGAAGAGCAAGAGCAGATCAACGGCTTTTATTCCGGCGCAGATGATTATGTTATTAAACCTGTATCTCCTTCATTGTTAAAAGTACGCGCTGAAGCACTGATCAGAAGGTACAAAGAGAAAAATCATCTCCTTTATAATCGTAAGAAAGAAGTGGGCAATTTACGTTTAGATCCTAACGCTCATAAATGTTACGTGGGTGGACAGGATTTAAAACTAAGCACATTTGAATTCAAGCTCCTTAACTTACTGGTTGATAATACGGGTAAAGTGATGAGTCGTGATCGCATTTATAATGTGCTTTTACGTCGAGAATATAACGGTACAGAACGAACAGTTGATGTTCGTATGGCCAAGCTGCGTGAAAAATTAGACGAAATCGGATTGAAGCACGCTCACATAGAAACCGTTTGGGGTGAAGGCTATGTGCTTAATGAAGTTTCATCTTTGAATATAGCTTAATCTATTAAGTTGATTCCCATAAAGCTAAAGGTTGACTGATAGACCTTTAGCTTTTTTGTTTAAATATTTTCCCCTTATTAATTAATCTGATCATCAATCGCATAATTTGCAGCAAACCTCACTTATTTTTCTTGTTTTTTTAATGTAAATAATATTAATCCTACGTCCTAGCTTTTCGAGATCGAAATTTTATTACCAATAATAACGAATGATTTCTATGCCTTGCTTACATATTGATACACGCTAATTTCAGATCGTTACATAAAAGTCATGTTAAGATAAGATTGTAAAAAAATGTTTGCTGGCGCGAGTTGTTTATTGGCGCTGCACTAGCGGACGAAAGTTATGACTCAAAAATGAAACAACACTGTAAATATTTGCTTTTTAAAGTGAAATCATTGGTATTAAAGGGGATTTTAAGTGCGTAATTGTATTATTTTGATTGCCATCTTGTTACAGGCATGTAGCGCTACTGAGCAGGAAATTCAAACCGTAAAATCACCAACATGTGATCTTACATATACTCGTTACCAAGCAACCGTAACAGGGTTGTGCCAAGAGCCGAAAGCTGAGTTGCTGGCAAACGTTCCCATCGAAGAACGAAAAATAGAAATTAGACCTATTGAAGAAATACCGGAAATTTTTTGGTATTCGCAAAAAATGAGTTACACGCTGGTAAAACAACAAGGTGAAGCTCCGTTAGCCTTTGTTATAGCCGGCACAGGTGCAGCCCATAACAGTGCGAAGAACATTATTCTACAGAAAACACTTTTTGCGCAGGGATACCATGTGATTGGTCTATCTTCACCAACCTTCGCTAACTATATTATTAATTCAAATAATGATCAGATGATCGGTGATTTAACTAAAGATGCGGTTAGTCTTTACAAAACAATGCAGATTATCTTAAAAGATGTACAGAAAAATGAAGATATTAAAGCAAGTTCATTTGTTCTAACGGGGTACAGTTTGGGGGGAGCTCATGCGGCTTTCGTGGCCAAATTAGATGAATCTGAACAACAGTTCAATTTCGAAAAGGTGTTAATGATAAATCCTCCGGTCAGTTTATTGAACTCTGTTCGAATATTAGACAGTTATATCGATATTAAAAATAACCGTCCGGCAATCAGTGCCATGTTTGACCGTATTTTCGAACGCTTTGCTGATGTTTACGCCGATCAAGAATCTTCAAAATTTACGGAAGAATCTATTTATGAGCTATTCGAAGGTGCTGACATGGGTGATGAGGAGTTGAAACTACTGATTGGCTCATCGTTTAGGTTATCCTCGTCCGATATGCTCTACGCTATAGATTCTATTTATAATGTTGGTGCGATTAAGTACAAAAACCATCAAGTCAGTAAATTTGAAAGCTTGACTGACTCAATGCACAGAGCGAATACATTGACTTTTGAAAATTACTTCGACAAAGGCATGCTGCCATGGACACAAAACATAGAACCCGGCGTTAACCGTGATGAATTAATTGCGCGATTAAGCTTACGTTCCATTGAAGAGTACCTAGTTAATGCGAAAAAAATTAGTGTTGTACATAATGCCGATGACATTATTTTGGCTGATGGAGAAATTGAGTATCTTCAACAAGTATTTGGTGAGCGAGCAAAAGTCTTTGAGCGCGGTGGTCACATGGGCAATATCGACAGAGTAGATTTTATTAACTATATCTCAGGTCAATTTGCAGGAGCAGCATTATAATGAAAAAATTTCAGCCCACTTGCCAGTTACTATTAGTGACTGTATTTGCCTTACTTGTTTCTGCATGTTCGTCTAAACCAGAATTAGGTGATGACGCCATACCGCCAACAGTCGCTCTACCAAAAGACACGAATGAAGAAAACTTGAACAATGATATTTTAGATCCGTTTGAAGGTTTTAATCGCCGTATGTACTATTTCAATGCGAAAGCAGATGAGCATGTTATTTTGCCTGTAGTTAAGGGTTATCAAGCTGTAACACCTGATTTTGTCGAAAAAGGTGTAAGCAACTTTTTCAACAACCTAGGGGAGGTCCCCACTTTTATCAACTCTGTTCTACAATTAAAGATAGGTATTGCGGCAGAAACATTCGGTCGTTTTGCTGTGAATACAACGATTGGCCTTGCCGGTCTATTCGATGTAGCAACGCCTATTGGTCTTGAGGAGCAGCAAGAAGACTTTGGTCAGACATTAGGGTATTGGGGAGTAAGCTCCGGGCCGTATTTGGTATTACCGCTGATGGGGCCTTCGTCCTTGCGCGATGCCGTTGGTGCTAGTATTGATATGGTAGCATTCAGTGCCGCTGTCGATGAGTTAGGAATGAAAAGTGAAGAAGAGGCATTTTTAAGCCTACTAAGGGGAATAGATACTAGAGCCAGTATCCCTTTTAGATATTATGCATCCGGCTCTGCATTTGAATATGAGAAATTAAGACTTTTGTACTTAAAATACCGAGAGTTGCAGGTCGCTCGTTAACTGTAGATTCTTTTATTTTAGGTATCGCTGATGAGTTGCTTGGTAGACAAACAGGCAACTCCATTTTAAATATAAATGATGGAAAAAATAATGATTAAACGTCTAACTTTGGCAATAGGGCTTATAAGTACTTCAGTTTTTGCCACTTCAACTATTGGTGAATTATCGGAAATCCCTGACAGCGGAGCCAGCAAAAATAAAGGTTTTCACGGTCAAGTTGGGATCGCGGCGGCTAGTTTAGCTAAGTACGTGGGTTCAGGTGATAATGAAACTAGAGCGCTACCGCTAATAAATGTTAACTACAATGATATTATATACTTTAAATACAATCGCTTAGGTGCCTGGCTATTTAAATCTGAGAGTAATTTTCGTGTTGGCGCATTAATTAGTCCACACCGCGGTATTGATGAAGACGATCTCCCTAATCAATTAGAGGGTTATGGCGACAGAGATCCTTCAATTATGGCTGGTTTTAACATGGGCTTTAATCAAGGCAGGTTTAGAGCTGAAGTTGCTGCACTTAAGGATGTCTCAGATAATTCGGAAGGGACGAAACTGCAAGCACAAGTTGGTTATACTTTTCTTGCTAATAAGCATTATACCTTGTCTGCCAGCGCAAAAATAGAAAGCCTTGATGACGATATGGTTGGATATTATTATGAGAGTTATGACTCGGCCACTAACTACTCGGTGAGTCTAGTAGGAACTTACCGGTTATCCCCAAAGTGGACCCTGATGGGAGCTGTAACAACGACTTCACTTGATGATGAAATTAGTAACAGTGCCATAGTTGATGATGATACGCCTACAACAGCGTTGATTGGCGCAACCTACTCATTTTAAGATGTAAATGAATTAAGAAGCCAGCTATGCTGGCTTTTTTTATGCGCAGAGGCTAAGTAGCTAGGGGCAAAGAATTGAATCAGTAGGTATATTTATAGGGAAATTGTCTGTTTCATTGTATACTTGCGCGTCCTAAAATTAGAGGAATTCCTTTTGTTAGCTGTAATTAGAATTACCATCCTGACGTTAGCGTTGGGTTTAATATCAATTTATACCTGCTTATATAGCCTGCTAAGACCGTTTCATCCAAACAATGTTCGTCACGCTGCTGCCTTACTAGGGAAGTTATCAAAAGTTATAGGCTTAGAGGTAGAGGTGCGTTTGCCTCCAGAACTAAAGGGCGTAGGGCCCGTGGTATACATCTGTAACCACCAAAATTCTTATGATATTTTTACCATTAGCGGTGCAGTGCAAGCAATGACTGTCAGCATTGGTAAAAAGAGTTTAAAGTGGATCCCTTTCTTCGGCCAAATGTACTGGTTAACAGGTAATATATTGATTGATCGTGCCAATACCTCAAAAGCGTTAGGCACTATTGATTTAGCCGCAAAAAAAATTAAAGAGAAGGGCATTTCTGTTTGGCTATTTCCAGAAGGAACAAGAAGTTACGGCCGAGGTTTATTACCTTTTAAAACTGGTGCATTTAGAACGGCTATACAGGCGGAGGTACCTATCGTGCCAGTATGTGCCAGTAATACCCACAATGTCATTGATTTAAATCGGTGGAATAATGGTAAGATGATAATAGAGTTTCTACCACCGGTTAGGCTATCAGCAACGGATAAATCTGGTATCAGAGAATCAACAAATCAAGTGCGAGAAACGATGCTGGAAAAAATCATTGAGTTAAGTCATGAAGCGGGTACAGAGTTACCTCAAAACGTAAAAAAGGTAAAATAATGCAAGATGATCAATTACAAGAGTGGGTTGAATATTCCGAGTCATTAATTGAGGAATTGCTTGAAGATGGTACCAACGAAGAAGCGGTACATACGATCGAGCACCACTTTTCTAGTCCTGATTTCGAGGTGCTTGAAAAAGCTGCTATTGCAGCATTTAAAATGGGACTTGAAGTTGAAGAGCCTGAAGAAGCTGAATTAGAAACAGGTGAAAAGGTATTTGCCTTTGACATTATTTGTGAACACTATCTAGACGATGAAGTAATAATTGATGAAATCAAAATAATGTTACAACTAGCACAACAGAATAAAGTAGATTATGATGGCTGGGGAACCTACTTCGAAGAGTAGCTAAATAAAATTTAAATTAGGGATGATCCAATGGATTGGTTAGGTCAAATATTTCAGCCAGAAGTATTATCGTTGTTAATACCCATTATCGCGATAGTTGGCGCCTTTGCCGTAGCTGCTTTAAGCGCTCATCATAAGCATCAAGAGCGAATTGAAAAAATAAAGCAAGGCTTTAACCCGGACGAGTAAGAAAAAAGCGAGTTTAACTCGCTTTTTTTATGCCTTCAATATCCTATCGGCAACTATGGTTTGAGCGGTGCAGAAGCAGGCGCTCCCGTTATTTCGAATACTTTATGCTGACTAAATAGACTGAATACTGCGGGTACAAAGTAAAATGATAATAGTGTCGTCAACACAGTGCCGCCAGCAATTGCAATAGCAAACGGTGGCCAGAAGCCCCCTCCTGCCAAAATTAAGGGTAAGAAACCGCCAACGGTTGTGATTGTGGTTGACGCAATATGGCGCGTACAATTTTGTATACCTTTGACGATGGCATTAGCGTCACCTGCAATCGCTTGCTGATCCGCTTTTAACTCTGCAATGATGACAATGGCAGCATTGATAGCCAAACCCATTAACCCCATTAAGCCAACAATAACAACAAAGCCGAAAGGATAACCAAACGCATAAACACTGAGTAAGCCTAAGCCAATTGATTGAAAGGCAGATAGGAAAATAATAATACTGATGCGAAATGAGTTGAAAGAAAGTACGACCACGGTAATCAATAAAGTTAATATGATACCAACGCTTGCCAATAATTGACTAACGGCACTATTACGCTCTGCCGACTCTCCCCCTATTTCAATATGATAACCAGCAGGAAGCTGATAATTTTGCTGTTCCAAACGTGCTTGAATGTTTGCTAAAACAATGGAAGGTAAAATATCTGCACGGATGTAGGCTTCTATAACATTTACTCTAACCCCATCTCGATGAGGAATTGCACCTCGACTAGGTTTTAGCTTTAAGTCGGCGATTGCGGTCAATGGGATGACGCCATTAGCTTGATCAGGTTGTGTCGTTAACAAATTAATATTCGCTAAATCTGCAACTTCATTTCGGCTTTCATTTGCTAGGCGGACACGGACAGGTATTGACTCTGTTGCTTCTATTATAGAACCATTGACCTGACCGGATAGTGTGGTGTTCAGTTGAGTCGCTATTTCTACTAAAGTTAAACCCGAAAGTGCCGTTGCTTCTTCATCCGTATCTACCCATACTTTTGGAGTGCCAGGCTGCAGTGTGGCTCTAGTATGAGTCACATGTTCAATGTTGCTCATTACAAGTCGTATATCATCTCCTATGCTTTTCAAACGGTCTAAATTAGGCCCGAATATTCTAAATTCCACAGGAGCATTAAATGGAGGTCCTTGTTCTAGTTTACGAACTATTATTTGAGCTTCAGGGTAGTTGTCATCCAACTCAGTCTGCAGAGTTTTTATGAGTCGATTAGCCTGTTTAAAGTCGGTTGCTGTTACCATGCCCTGAGCATAGTTTTGTAAGCCATCTTGGTTTGGCACCAGATTGTAATAAAATGAAGGTGAGTTTGTACCGATAAACCATCTCACTTGTTCAATTCCCGTTTGAGCATCAAGATATTGACCTATGCTGTCAGTCACACGTTTAGTGTTTTCGATGCTTGATTGGGCGGGCATGAAAACTTCGATATGAAACATGTCTCTATCTGATGTAGGAAAAAACTGCTCCTTTAACTGTCCGGCTAAAATGAATCCAGCCAAAGGCAATAGCATAATAAACGCTATCGCAACTTTACGATGTTTTAATGTCCAATATAAGCTGCGTTCAAACGCTTGAGATAGCTTAGGTAAATCAATCCCGGACACATACCAACGTCGTTGGCTATTCGGCTGACCTTTGGCAATAAAGCGCCCAGCCAATCCGGCAACTATGGTGTGTGATATGAGATATGAGCCGATCAAGGCAAAAATAACACTGAGTGAAATCCCACCAATAAATTCGCCCGCTGGTCCAGGCATCAACACGATAGGCATAAACGCCAAGACAGTTGTAATGGTTGAACCGAGCAGTGGCATCCATAAGTGCTGTACGGCATATCCTACAGAGTCGAGCCTGCGCATACCTTCTTGGCGTTTTGTTTGAATGGTGTCTGTCATCACAATGGCATTATCCACCATGATCCCCAAGGCCACTACTAGGCCGGTCACTGACATTTGATGGATAGGTAACCCGTAAAAGCTCATGGCAGTGAGAGTAAATAATACGGTTAAAGGCAGTGAGATTGAGACAATAAGTGCTGAGCGCCAGCCTAAGGTAATGAAAAGCACGGTAGTGATTAAAGCAAACCCTACTGCAATATTGCTGAGCAAGTCACCTAGACGAGTTTCAGTATAGACATTTTGATCGAATAGTACTTCAAGTGTGATTGCCTGTGGTAACTGTTGAGAAAATCCCGCTAGTTTTTGTTGTACATCGATGCTCCATTGATCGATACGCAAATCAGGTAACATGCGTGTTGCAACGACAACTGCTGGTTTACCGTTTACTATGGCCATTTCACTCGCGGGCCAAGAGAGTGTTTTAGTCACAGTAGCAATGTCACCAAGCTTTAAAATACTGCCATTACTGTTACGTTTTATCGGTATGTTGTTGATACGTTCTGTACTACTTAATTCCCCTGTAAGCTCTACTTGCATTTGATTTTGCGGGTTAACTAATAGGCCAGCAGAGACTTTGGCATCAGACATGAGAATTTTTTGTGATAGCTGTTCGCTAGTTAACTGTAATTGACTGGTTTTATTTTTATCAATGGCGACACGAATTTCCTCTTGGCCATTGCCAAATATTGATACTAAATCAGTGCCAGGTACTTGTTTGAGTTGATTCTGCAGCTCATTGGCAAAGCGACCCAAACTGGCAATGTTAGGCTCACCATTGCCAGTCCAATTCAATGCTATCAATTGCGTAAACGCATAACCACGATCGTCGATCAAGTTGGGCGTAATGGTATTAGGCGGGAGCTCTGGCGTTACTTCACTGATTAAATCACGGACCCTTGACCAAATAGGTCGAGTGTTGGTGATTTCATCTTTCAATTTAATTTTAACAACAGAAATTCCAGGTCTAGATGTTGATGTGATTTCTAGGATCTCTGACAACTTTCTCAGTTTTTGTTCAATTTTTTCGGTGATAAGTACTTCAATGCGTTCGGCGCTTGCCCCTGGTAATTTGGTCAATACGCTGGCGACACGGTTCATGATGCGGGGATCTTCGGTGCGTGGTAACGTCGTGATAGCCGCTAAGCCTGAAACAATTAACAGGGCGATGACCAATGACATCAAACGGCCATTGCGAACAAATGAGCGGATCATTATCTCGTCCCTTCACTAACAGAGGCTGTTTCAGCTTTACGAACTACTTGCCCCGGTACATATCGATGTAACCCTGAGCCAATAATCTCCATTGATTCACTGTGGGCAGTGTCAACAAATGCATGCTCTTGCGTGGAATACAAAACGTCAACGATGACAGCCGAAACTTGATAATTACCTTCTGGAGTAAGGCTGGTCTGATACATGTTCCATTGTCCGCGTATACCATCAGTTAACGCGCTGATAGGCACCCAATAACCGGACTTAGATTGTTCGTCATCAATAAAAACTCGTGCTAGTTGCCCATTGTAACGCGCATCTATTATTTCAAGGGCCAGTCGTACTTGTACAGTACGATTGATGGTGTTAATTTCTTGTCCAATAGAAAGCACTTTTGCTGTTAATCGCAACTGATTAATTTCGACAGTTAAAGCACCGCCTTGATTAATATTTTTGGCTACTTGAAAAGGAATACCCACAGAGATTTCTTGATGGCTTTGTTTGATTAATTTAAACGCTGGAACGCCACTGGAAACAATGTCCCCTTCTGCAATAAAGCGCTCGCTCAAGACGCCATCATAAGGTGCGGTGAGTTTTCCTCTTGATATTTGATAATTCAATGAGGCCAGATTGGCCAACAAGCCTTCCCTGCTCGCTGCAAGTACACCTTGTTCGGCATGAAGTTCGTCGATGTTTTGTTCGGACGCGTAACCATCTTTAATTAATGCGTTGATACGCTTTAAATTAGCTTTATTTAATCTAATTTGTGCTTCTACTTGTTTGACTTGGGCTCTTAACTCATCAGCTTTTATAGATAACAATTCGGTGTCTTGTTCAGCCAAAACTTGGTCTTTAGTGACGTGCTCACCGCTATCAACTAACACAGTCTTAAGGCGACCTGCGTATTCAAAGCTTAAGTTTGTTTGTTGTTTGGAGACAACACGACCCACATATTCACGTTCAATAGAGAAATGCTGTTGTTTATCAATCTTGATAATTTCTGCTGCTTGATAATAGGGTATTGCATTTGTTTCAGAACTTACCTTTGAACAAGATGATAATGTGAAAGCACTAGTTAGCACGATCAAAAGCAACATGGCTTTTTTAGTGCGCTGATGAATGTAGGGATGAGATAAATTCATAATATTCCTTTGTGCGAAATTCACAATTAAACTAAAATGGACTGGGTAGTCTATTTTAGTTTAAAGTAACCAAAGTGGACTGTCTAGTCCATTTTAGATAAAGTAGTTACAAATATGGGGCGTTGTATTGGTATATGATTAAAAATCGTAGTAAAAATGAAGTAAAACGTCAGCAGATACTTAAATCTGCGACACAATTGTTTACAGAAAATGGTTACGCCTCTACCAGTATGGCATTGATTGCTAAATCTGCCGACGTATCAAAACAAACGGTTTATAGCCATTTTGGCAATAAAGAAGAGTTGTTCTCTGCATCCATTGCACAGTTTTGTCAGAATCAAGTATTGTTTGATTACAGTACGTTTGATTTCTCGAACCCCTATGCAACTTTACTTGAAATTGCTCAGCGGTTTTTTACCATGGTGACCTCAAAAGAAGCTTTAGCTGTGCATAAAATTTGTGCTTTTGAGTCGAAAACCTATCCACAGTTATCAGAATTATTTTTTCGGGCTGGCCCTGAGCGATTAGCTGATGAAATGACTAAAATCATGGAAACTTTTCATCGAGAAGAATTCTTGACCATTACTCATCCTCGACATGCAGCGATACAGTTTTTACACATGATGAAAGGTGAAGCGTGGATGCGGGTTGAATTTAATACTTCTTGTCAGTTATCACAGCAAGAAATTTATGATTACCTTGTTGATAGCGTCAACTTTTTTATTCGTGGTTATGCTAAGCGCTAGCATCCGTTGAATCACGAACAACCAGTTGTGGTGTATATTGCTGTATAAATGACGAGGTATTGAGTTTACGCGTATGGGCAATCAGTAAATTGGCGGCGTTTTCAGCAATCGATTTATTTGGTTGATCTGCGGTTGTCAGCTTAGGCCAGGTTTGGCGCGAAAACGGGCTGTTCTCAAATCCTGCAATCGACAGCTGTCCCGGAATATCAATATTCATTAATCGAGCGGCGAAAAGCGCTCCAGCAGCTATTTCATCATTACAAGAAAAAATCGCAGATGGCTTGTCGGTTTCATTCATTAAGTATTTGGCACCTTGAACGCCAGACTCAAATGAATACTCCCCTTCGACAATGTATTCTTTATTCACTGATATTTGATTATCAACCAGTGCTTGTTTATAACCATTTAGACGTTCAATACTTGATCTATGTTCTTTGCCGCCGGCGATAAAACCGATTTGCTGGTGACCTAAATCAATCAAGTGTTGCGTGATGGTATAAGCTGCTTGATGGTCATTGATCATGACACAAGGTGTAATATCATCTGGTGCGACGTCACCAGACATGATCCTAACCACGCTGACATCGAGCTGTTTAATTTTTTCAACAAATTCAGGCATCTCAGAAAAGGGTGGTGTTAGCACCAAGCCCGCAATTCGTGAGGTTTTGACCATATTGGTAATTTCGTCGATGGTATTTTCTTTGGTTGAATCACAGGGGTGAATTACCAATTCAAAACCTTGCTTTTTGCAAGCAGACAAAATCCCGTTTTGCATGTCAATGACATAGTAGGCATTAGGGTTGTCGTAAACAAAGCCAATGCTATATGCCTTTGAGCCGGCTAAATTACGTGCTGCCAGATTAGGTTGGTAATCGAGTGCTTCAACAGCTGCCATGACTTTTTCACGTGTTAGAGCGCGAACAGAAGGTTCATTGTTCATTACACGAGAGACCGTTTTTATTGAGACTCCAGCCTGCTTGGCAACGTCATTGATGGTAGCTTTCATTTAAATGTTTAACTCGTTTTTTGATTATTCAGATATTCATCGGCGCGGCATTAGAGTATTTGTTATTACTGACACTGGCAATAACAAAATGAGGATTCCTTATTATTGATCACAGAGTGAGTCGTTGTTTCATTCACACCAATCGAAATTGACAGCGCTGTCATTTGCGGTTAATGTGTCATCAAATTCGTTATTAATCTCGTTCTAGGAAAGTATAATGGCTTCAAGAAATACGCTAGCAAGTTGGCAAAAACTCAATGAATTGGCGCAACGTATGAAACATACGCATATGAATGACTTATTTTCTCATGACAATAATCGTTTTGATAAGTTCTCACTTGAACTGCCGTCACTACTGCTTGATTACTCAAAAAACATTATCGATCAAGAAACGTTAGATACCCTCATCTTGCTTGCAAAAGAGACGGGGGTCTCAACTTGGCGAGAAAAAATGTTCTCAGGCGAAAGAATTAATAAAACGGAAAACAGAGCTGTTCTGCATACCGCGTTGCGTAGCAGCAATAATGACAATCTAATTGTTGATGGTGAAAATGTTGGTGAGTGTGTTAAGGCGCAATTAGCAAAAATAAAAGCCTTTTCAGACACGGTGCGCTCTGGAAAATGGCTTGGTTATTCAGGGAAAAGAATTACTGACGTGGTTAATATCGGTGTGGGTGGCAGTAACTTAGGTCCTCAAATGGTGACTGAAGCACTAAAACACTACAGCGACAATAGTGTGAATGTGCACTATGTATCAAATGTTGATGGGGCCCAAATTGTAGAAATCTTAAGACCTTTAGATCCTCAAAAAGTATTGTTTATTGTTTCCAGTAAAACGTTTACCACCACAGAAACCATGATCAATGCCAAAACGGCAATGAATTGGTTAACTGCCGCATCATTTGATCAAAATGCTATTGGCAAACATTTTGTGGCGGTGACGGCAAACAAAGAAAATGCGATGTCATTAGGTATTAAACAAAGTAACATTTTTGATATGTGGGATTGGGTTGGGGGCCGCTTCTCATTGTGGTCTGCAATTGGCCTCCCGATTGCGTTAGATTTAGGTTACCAGCAGTTCGAATTATTGCTCCAAGGAGCAGAAGAGCTCGATAAACATTTTGTCGAGTCACCATTTGAACAAAATATGCCGGTGATTTTGGCCTTGCTCAGTGTATGGAATACCACTTTTTTAGGCGCTAAGTCTCAAGCCATACTGCCTTATGATCAAACATTGCACATGCTCTCGGCTTACTTGCAACAGGCAGAAATGGAAAGTAACGGAAAATCGGTTACTTGGGATGGTGAAGAAATAAGCTATACCACGGTACCTTCTATTTGGGGCGAGTTAGGGATTAATGGCCAACATGCATTTTATCAGTACCTTCATCAAAGCAATAACGTGGTCCCCGCTGACTTTATTGGCTCTATCGCCAGTGTTACGCCGGTTAAAGGCCACCATGAAACGTTAATGGCCAATTTTTTTGCTCAAACACAAGCCTTGATGACTGGGGTCAATGAACAACAAGTACGTGCCGACTTGAAAGCGAAAGGACGCACCGATGCCTATATCAATATGGTTGCGCCACATAAAGTTCATAAAGGCAATAGACCAACGAATACCTTGTTGCTTAAACAAATAGACGCCAAATCTTTGGGTACCTTAATTGCACTCTATGAGCAAAAAATATTTGTTCAAGGGATTATTCTTGGAATTTGCTCATTTGATCAATGGGGGGTTGAGTTGGGTAAAGGACTAGCCGCAACCATACAGCAGCAGTTAGAAAATGAACATCAAGAAAGAAATCATGATAGCTCAACAGAGCAGTTAATCCGTTATTATCATAGCAATAAGCTAAATTAATCGAAAACGAGATCAAGCTTAGCCACTATTAAAAAGCCGCTTTTTGCGGCTTTTTGTATAATTCCCTACGTCTATTGGCCCAAATTTTCAACAAACTCATTCCTGATTGATAATAAATTGTCATCCATTTCACAACGATAGTACAACTTTTTATTCAATAAAATTAGATAGTTAAAATATATGGAATAAAAAATGTGAACAAAGAGTAGCCAGATTGTTATTTTCTGTGTATGGTTATTATCAGTTAAATGACAACGCTGTCATAAAAGAAAAAGACAACGCTGTCATTTGGCGCAAGCTAACATAATGAAAATATTAAATAAAACGTGTGTAAGGGAAAGTCGATGTCAACTTTAACATTTAAAAAAGGCGCTTTAGCAACAAGCATTGCATTTGCGCTTGCTGGCGTGCCAGCTTCAGTAGCTTTTGCTGCTGACGATAATGCAGCGTCAAACCAAGACGATAAAATGGAAGTCATTGAAGTACGCGGGATTCGCGGAAGCTTGAAAGCCAACCTCAATGCAAAGCGCTTTTCAGATTCTATTGTCGATGTTATTAACTCAGAAGACATTGGTAAGTTCCCAGACAAAAACGTGGCTGAATCACTTCAACGTGTGCCAGGCATCACTATTCAACGTCAATTTGGTGAAGGTTCATCTGTATCAATTCGTGGTGCAGGTCAAAACTTAACGAAAACAACACTAAACGGTCAAAACGTTGCATCTACTGGTTGGTTCGTTCTAGAGCCTGCAAAACGTAGTTTTAATTACGAGCTACTACCATCTGAGTTAGTCGGTGGTCTTGAGGTTTATAAGTCTTCTCAAGCTGATATTTCTGAAGGTGGTATTGGTGGTACTGTTGTGGTTAATACACGTACCCCCCTAGAGCTTGATGCAAACACAGCGTATGTGTCGATTGAAGGTCAATACTCAGATGATTCAGAAGAAACAGATCCACAATTTTCTGGCATGTACAGTTGGAAAAACGAAGAAGAAAACTTCGGTATCTTAGTGTCTGCTGTTGCTCAAGAGCGTCATTTACAACGCCAAGGTAATGAAGCATTTTGGCAATGGGGTGCTGGCCCTGTAGGTTTTGAACAAAACCGTAAACGTAATGCCTTTACTGTAGCGCTTGAGTGGGCACCGACAGAAAACTTATCTTTTGTATTGAATGCAATGGATATGGAAATGGAAGCTGATAACACTAATTTCGCGTTATGGCTAACCCAAGCAGATACCACATGGGGTGGTGGTGTAACAGAAGAATTTATTGGTGGTGGCGCAGATGGTCCTGGTACGCCAGTGAAAGGTCCATTAAATGTAGCTTACTACCAAGCCCGTCCTCGTGAAGCGACAATGAACTCAGATCTTATCGATTTAAAAACAACGTACGAAGGTGAAAACTACACCCTAGAAGTACAGTTTGGTACGACAGAGTCTGATGGCGGTACTGATTTCGAAATGGTGGTTGATGACGGTACCGGTGGTACGCCAATCCCAGGTGGTACTTATGACTTTACTGGTAGCTCTCAAAAATGGGACACCAATGGTTTTGATATCGAAACTTACGATCCCGGCTCTTTAGCAATGGGAACAGGCGCTAACTTCAATGCCACACCTAAAACTGATGAAGAAACTTACTTTCAAGCGGATATCGAGTTCCAAGTGGAAGATTGGGGTATTATTAACTCAGTTAAGACAGGTTTCCGTTACGCGGATCATGAAACAACGAGTCGTAAGTTCGACTTCAACCAACCGGATGGCTTTAACAACGTTATTTCAACGGATGGCTTAGGTAAGGGCTCTTATGATGTTGGTCTAGACGACTTGCAAATCATGAAGTTTGATGTCGGTGCTTTGAAGGATTGGGCTAAGAATAGCATTACGGGTAAAACAGAAGACTTAGGCGCTTACTCAGAAATTCAAGAAGACAACACGGCTGCATACGTTATGGCTAGCTTTAGTAGTGATAACTACCGTGGTAACTTTGGTGTTCGCTACATCCAGACGGATGCTGAGTCTATCTACTATGTTGACGGCGTTAAGTCATCTACAAAGGCGGACTACAGTGAAGTGTTACCAAGTGTTAACTTTGCCTACAACCTTCAAGAAGACTTGATTTTACGTCTTAGTGCTGCACGTACGATTGCGCGTCCGCAGTACAATGATATGTATGTAAATCCAAGCCCATTAGGTGTTAACGATGACACGCCAAACAACCAAATTTGGGTGGCGGGTAATGTAGGCTTAGAGCCGTATACAGCTGACCAATTTGATATAGGACTGGAATGGTATTTCAACCAAGATTCACTCATTTCAGGTGCTTTCTTTGCTAAAAATGTTGATAACTTCGTTAAAGTGATTGAAACGACGGGTGTTCCTGCGTCTGAAGTGCCGATGCCGCTGCCTGCTGATGAAGCTGCTTTTGGCTGGACGACTCAAACCACTGAAAACGCCGAAGACGCTGATATCTTTGGCTTCGAACTCCAATACCAACAAGACTTTGGTAATGGTTTTGGTACTATGGTCAACTACACGTACACAGACACTGATACTGACGATTTGACCTTTAGCGATCAAAACCCATTCTTAACCGATGCCTCTGATCATACGTATAACGTGACCGGTTATTACGAAAACGATGATATGTACGTTCGTCTATCATATAACTGGCGTTCAGAGTACATGTTACGTGAAACAGGTGCTTACGGTAATCGCTTACACGACGACTTCGGTTCTTTGGATTTGAGCGCTGTTTATAACGTCAATGAAAATGTTACGTTGAAGCTTGACGTGGTGAATCTAACTGGCGAAGAGTCTAAGCAATTTGGTAACAACCAACAATACAGCCACTACACTGGTTTTGCTGATGGTTTCCCTGTATACCAATACGCAGTTGCGACAAGAATCAACGCTGGTGTCAGCCTTAAATTTTAAACCAACTTAGCGTTAATTAAACAAGGGGGAGTTTTACTCCCCCTTGTTATTTTTTACGTTCTTCTTAGATGTTAATTTGTTCGTTTTTTACACTGGCGCTAAACTAATCATTAAATTATTTGGTGATTGCTTACCACAAGCAATAATATTTGTTATAACGCTATTACAACTATCCAGTTAGAAATAAAACAATAATTATTAAGGAACTCCAATGAGCGCTCCAGCTAGACCACTTAACTTTATCGACCATGGTCAAATCAAAATCAAACCGACTCGACATTTTCCTCATGTTCAAGGCCAGCAAATTGTTCCATTGATCATTCACGAATTTTCAAGTGCCGCAGCAGAAATGCCGGTCGTTTTTGTTAAAAATGCAGAAACAGGTTCATTCCAGCCAGTGGCTATTATGGGCTTTGAAGAAGGTGAAAATTTATTCTACGGTGAGCCAAAATGGCGCGGTCATTATGTACCAGCAGCTATCATGCATCATCCATTTGCATTAATGCCATCAAAAGAAGATGCTAACAATTTACAAGTTATCTTAATCGAAACTGATACCGTAATGGCAGAAACAGACGGTGAAGCTTTATTTAAAGAAGACGGCACTGAAACAGAGTACATGGCTAAACGTAAAAATGCACTTGGTACTTATTATGAAAACATGCACATAACTACGGCATTTGTCGATTTTCTTAAAGAAAAAGAATTATTGGTTGAGCAAACGCTTAACATCGATATTAATGAACAGAAACGTCAACTCAGTGGCTTATATTTAGTTGATGAGAAAAAGCTAAATGCATTGTCTGATGAAGATTTTGGTGAAGTACGTAGACGAGGCTATTTACCTTCGATTTACGCCCATATGCTATCTGTACATCAGTTAAACAGATTAGCGACACTTAAAACCCAAAAATAAAGAGTTATCTATGAACGAATCAGCCGTCACTTCTATTACTATTGTTGGCGGCGGTTCATCCGGCTGGATGAGCGCGCTATACCTTAATCAGCTTTATAATCATCAAAAGCCGACAGTAAAGATAACCGTTATTGAAAGTAAAGATATCGGTATCATTGGTGTAGGCGAAGCAACCGTTCATAGCATCAGGCTTTTCTTCGCCGCCATGGGACTTGATGAAGCCGAATTATTAAAAGAAACCAATGCAACGTTGAAAACGGGCATTATGTTTAACAATTGGATGAAGCCCGTTGATGGTAAAATGCATCAATATTTTCATCCTTTTGAACACGTACAATTAGGCCCAGGTCTTGATCTAGCAAGTCGATGGCTACTCAGCGGCCGAGAGCAAATAGAGCGTTTTGATCAAGGCGCTTCACTTTCATCTTATCTGATCCAAAAAGGGCATTGCCCCAAAATGGAAAATGCACGCCCTTATGAAGGCGCGGTGCCTTACGGGTATCATCTCGACGCTACATTAATGTCGCGCTATTTACGCAACAAAGCGGTCGAAGCAGGCGTTATTCATATTGAAGGTACCGTCTCAGAAGTCGTCACTGATGGCGAAAATATTGACAAAATAATCACTGAGCACGGTGAGCACTGCGCCGATATCTATATTGACAGTACTGGCTTTAAAGGCTTGTTAATTAATCAGTTAAAAGAAGACAACTGGACTTCATTTGAAGAGGCATTGCCCTGCAACAAAGCCGTTGCCATGCAAATTGCCTACAATAACGAGCAAGTACCTAATCCTTATACAACCGCCACTGCTTTGACTAATGGTTGGGCATGGCAAATAGATCTGGTTAATCGTCGTGGTACCGGTTATGTCTACGATGGAAACCGATTAACCAAAGAACAAGCTGAGGCCGAGTTAATTGCGCATAACGGTCAAAATGCGAAAATCTTAAAAACCGTTCACTTGGACATGAAAGTCGGCTGTAGGCCTGAATTTTGGATTGGCAATTGCATTGCCATTGGCTTGTCCGGCGGGTTTATCGAGCCGCTTGAGTCGACTGGATTACACATCATTAATATTGGCGCACGCCTGCTAGCCACACACCTTTCGTCCAAAGAGGTCGCGCAGGATGTCAGAGACTCTTATAACCGACTAATGAATGGCGCGTATCAAGATTTAAAACAATTTATTGTGCTTCACTATTGTTTAACGGATCGCGACGACACTGAGTTTTGGCAACAAGCGCAAAAAAGCGTTGAACACTGCCCTGAGCTGAAACGCAATTTGGCCGTATGGCAGCACAAAGTGTGTGAATACTTTGATTTGGCTGGCGGCTATTCGACAACATTTACGGATGAAAATTATCGCTTCATCCTTTACGGTATGCAGCATTACCCCAAATTAAACATGAACATATGCCATCAGCAAAGTGACATGGTGTTTGAAAAACTTGCTAGAAAGGGGGTACACACCGTCAATCAAACTTTAAGCCATAAAGATTTTTTACAGAGTTTGCATGATATGTCGCTCGCTGAAATCGCAAAAATGTGGGCGGAGCAATAATGATGGCTGCACAACCTATCAAACAAGTGGTGATCGTTGGTGGCGGCACGGCAGGTTGGCTAGCTGCTAATCATCTGGCCAAAAATCTTTCTGCAAAGCACGCTGACGGAGTACAAATTACGCTAGTTGAGTCTCCTAATATTCCTACTATAGGAGTTGGTGAAGGTACAGTGCCATTAATGCGTCAATCATTACAGGCGCTTGGTATCAGTGAAACCGACTTTATTCAGCAGTGTGACGCAACGTTTAAACAAGGCATTAAGTTTGTTGATTGGGTCAATAATCCAGTGGTAGGTAAGCCAGACTATTATCATCACTTATTTGATTACCCTAATGTCAATGAGCTGGATTTAACCCCATATTGGTTGATGGAAAATCATGGATTATCTTTTGCTGACTCTGTTGCCATACAAGGTAAGGTGTGTGATTTAGGTTTAGCTCCCAAGCTTATCACTACCCCTGAATTTCAGGGCGCGTCGGCCTATGCCTATCATTTAGACGCAGGAAAGTTTTCTGCGTTATTGACTAAAAACGCGACCGAAAAGTTAGGCGTTAAGCATGTCTTAGCTGAAGTTAAGGAAGTTGTACTCAGTGACAACGGCGACATCAAGTCTGTGATCACCGACACACAAGGTGAAATAGCGGGCGATTTATTCATTGATTGTACGGGCTTTTCAGCGCTGTTAATTGGTCAGACAATGGGCGTTAACTTCATTGATAAAAGTGATGTGCTTTTTGCTGATCATGCTGTCGTTATGCAAGTACCGTATGAGCAAGAAAATACTCCCATCCCCTCATATACTATATCGACTGCTCAGCAAGCTGGCTGGATATGGGATATTGGTTTACAACGGCGCCGTGGGATAGGTCATGTATACTCTTCGTCGCATACCTCCCACCAAGCAGCGGAGCAGACTCTTAGGGATTATGTTGGTCAGCAAGGCGATAACATCAACACGCGCGTGATCTCGATGAACATCGGTTACCGAGAAAAATTCTGGCACAAAAACTGTGTTGCGCTTGGTTTATCCCAAGGCTTTGTTGAACCGCTGGAGGCAACTGGTTTATTGGTTTTTGATGCGACTGCAAAAATGCTCGCAGAGCAATTTCCTGCATCCATGGATGATATGCCAATGATTGCAAAACTCTTTAATCAACGGGTGTCATATAGTTGGGAAAAGGTGATTGATTTTATCAAGCTTCATTATTGTATTTCAAAGCGTGATGACAGCGAGTTTTGGCTAGATAATCGAGCGCTCAATTCTATTCCTGAATCGCTACAAGAGCGCTTAGCGCGATGGAAGTATCAACCGCCTAGCCAGTATGATTTTTTCAGCGGCTTTGAAATTTTCAATTTAGAAAACTATCTGTATGTACTCTATGGTATGGAGTTTCAAACCGACGTTGCCGCAATCTCTCATCGATATCGTCAACCAATTCAGGCGAGTGAGATGATCAAGCAGATGCAAAATCATGCTAAGCAGGCGTCAACTCGACTGCCAAAACACCGAGAGCTTATCGAGAAAATACAGCAATTTGGTTTACAGAAAATCTAATACGCTATCCCTGCATTCTTGATCTTGTCGATATAGGGCTGTAATTGAGCTTGATATGGTCGCCAAGCTCCATTGTTGGACGTTGACAGTGGTTGTCTTATTTGAACATTACTGATGGTGTGGACAATGCGCTTATTTTGGTGAAAATCAAGGCAGTCTTGTTGCCACTCTATGCCGATAAACTTAAGTAGCTGATCGGTAAGTTGTGTTTGGTTTGCTAACAATTTTTCATAATCAAACACATGAATATGCTCAGGGCATACCGTCAACCAATGCATCATCACCCGATGATGCGCGATGATCATGTCGCAAAGCTCGTCAAGGTTATAACAATAGGGGTTGCCGTCACCAAGCAATTGCTTAAAGCAGCCAAAAAGTACATCAATAGGATTTCGTCGACAGTAAATAATTTTGGCACTTGGCAACGCTAACCGAATGATACCAATGGCTTTATAGTTTAGTGGCATTTTATCAGTTAGCCATACCGCTTTTTCATCTGCATTGAGTATCGGCTGAGTCAAATGTTGGTACTTCTTGCCTATCTTCTGCCACTGTCCACCTTCAAGTGATGTTGACCAAGTAGGGAAGTTAGCTGTAATGGAATGTTCATGTAGCACATCTGCGCTGGCTTGCGCTAGTGCGAATAATTCGTCACCTGCACAAATTTTAGAATGCGCTGACAGTATTTGCTCTGTTAATGTGGTACCCGAACGCGGTAGCCCGCAGATAAATATTGATGGTGAGGTGGACGGGCACGTTTTATTCCTGTGCGAGTGCGCAATTAGATCTTGAGAAAAATACTTAGGGATTAAATGGTGTTCTTTTAGCTCATGCTCGATGGAGTAGGCTGATTGCTGTTTTAGCTGTTGATGTTTTAACTTGTTTGCTATTTCAAGGTAGTGCCATGCAGATTCAAAATCTTCTTGTTGCTCAAAATATTGATATAAACAAAATGCGGCATGTATTGCCGAATGATTGGGTGAAGACAGCTGCGTATGTAGCCTATCAACGAGTGTATCCACTTCTACTGCGCGCAGTTTTTTATCAATGTTATATCGCCAATACAAAGCTTCAGCCATTGTTTGTTCATGCAATGCGCATTGATTGAATAGAGATAAGGCCTTACTAAAGTCGCCGCGTTCTTTGTACTGAATAGCCAGTTGTAGTAGCCAGTGAATTTGTTCGGGCATTAATACCGTCGCCTTTTCCAAGGACGCCAAACTCTGCATTGGTTTTCGCGCGTGACGTTGCGCTGCGGCTAGAGCGAAATGGCTGACGCCATCATTTGGAAAATAGCTGATTGCCTGTAATGCTGATGACTCTAACAGCACATATTGGGTATGTTTGTTGAGCAGTGCAAATAGTAAGTGATACAGCGGCAATATCGCAGGCTGTTGATCTAATATAGCGTTAGCCAAATCGATAGCGGCCTGAGGATATCTTCGAGATTTTTGGCGAGTCAGCTGTATAGCTTGACTCAGTTCAATTGTTTTCCTTTCTCCATCAATGTTCACTTCAACTTGCATTGTTTTATCCATTATCGAGCGTTTTATCATCAATAAGAAAAATTAAGTGTGATAGTACTTTAACCATCACATAAAGAATATTGCTATCAATTATTTGCCATAAAACAAAAATTAACTTTTGACAGCGCTGTCATAACTGGTATGGTAATGTAAATTTTTGACAACAATAATTCAAGAGTGATTACATGCGTTTCTTTGCAGCGGGTCTTTTTTTAATCGTAAATACGGCTTTAATTGGCTGCCAACCAGCCGAAGAACATGAAGTAGCAACAGATAAAAATCCTGCCACAGCCTTGGCTAACGGCGAACATGCTAATCAATCTAATTTAAACGTCAAACTAGCCACACAACAAGATATTGATTTACTTGCTAATGCATTGGATGTTACCTACCGCTTGATCACTAACATCCCAGATGAAAAATGTGATAAAACCAAAGCTGATGGTGCGTGCTTTACAGTGGAGCTGAGTTTTACCGCCACAGAAGAGGTTATTGTGGACGATTGGTTTGTTTACTTTAGCCAAATCTCGCCTATTCAATCGAGCGAAAGTGATTGGTTTAATGTAAAGCATATTAATGGTGACTTACATCTGATCAGTCTAAAAGAAGGTTTCAATGGCTTTAAACAAGGTGAAACTAAGCATTTAACCTTTAGAGCAAACTATTGGTCACTATCTGAAACTGATGCGCTGCCAAATTACATTGTTGCCAGTGAGTCTACAGAAGCAAGAGTTATCGAAAGCACAAAAGCAAAAATAGATGTAGAAACGGGTCTTGAAATTCTCCCTTATGTTGCGCCATATACGGATGTCGCTAAACATTTCAAACGAAAGGCAACCGACAACACTCAATGGTTAACTCCCGAAGCCTTATTTGAACGGAATCTTGCTGTGCAAGCACCACAAGCAGATGCAGTAAACCAAATTATTCCAACCCCAAAGAGTATTACTTTTAACCCGGCAAGGGCTCGGCTAGATCTCGCCACAGGTATCAATATTACATCTGAAAACATAAAGCTTGAGCGTGTTAGTGTCGCAATTTCACGGCTTGAAAAACTCGGGATTTCTAGGAGTACACAAGGACGTGAACTCAACCTTAAAGTGAACAAAGATGACACTAAAAAAATGGGTAGCTATCAACTGAATGTGCTTAAAGATAAAATCACTATAACCGGTGTTGATGATAATGGCGTGTTTAACGGGCTGCAGTCACTAGCAAGTCTGATTTCTATTGGGCAAACCTCTGTTCCGTTAGTGACTATCAAAGATGAGCCGCATTATGAATTTCGAGGTATGTTGGTTGATGTTGCTCGAAATTTTCGTAGTAAAGAATTTATGCTCAGATTGCTGGATCAAATGGCAGCCTACAAGTTAAATAAACTCCATCTACATTTAGGCGATGATGAAGGGTGGAGATTAGAAATCCCTTCGTTGCCTGAACTAACAGAGCTGAGCAGCAAACGCTGTTTCGATCCCAGCGAAACTACTTGTTTGATGCCACAATTAGGCGCCGGTGTTGATCATGAAAGTCGTGTTAATGGCTATTTCAGCGTCGCGGAATATCAAGAGCTGCTCAAAGCTGCCAGTGCCAGGTTTATTCAGGTCATACCGTCGTTGGACATGCCAGGACATTCGCGTGCAGCCGTAAAAGCGATGAACGCTCGCTACGAAAAATACATGGCAAAAGAGCAAGAAGACAAGGCGGTAGAATTTTTGCTGCATGACATGCAAGATAAGACTGAGTATTCCTCTGTTCAATACTACAACGACAATACTATTAATGTTTGTATGGAATCGTCGTATGCGTTTGTTAAACAAGTGATGCTTGATGTAAAAGCGATTCATGAACAAGCAGGTCAACCATTAACCCGTTATCATATTGGCGCTGATGAAACAGCAGGGGCGTGGGTAAATTCACCAAAATGTCAGGAGTTTCTCGCCAAACACAACGCTGAAATTAGTAGTGCAAAAGAGCTAGGGGCGTACTTTGTCGAACGTACTGCGAATATTTTAGCTGAACTTGATATTGAAGCAGCGGCCTGGATAGATGGTTTAGAACATACCAATGTGAAAAACATGCCGGCTGTTATCCAAGCCAATGCATGGCACCCGTTGGCGTCTGGTGGCCATAAATCTAGCCATAAAATCGCAAATTATAACTGGCAAGTGGTGGTATCAAGTCCAGATGTAACCTATTTTGACTTTCCTTACGAGGCGGATCCTAAAGAGCACGGTTACTATTGGGCGGCTCGTCGCAGCAACACAGAGAAACTCTTTCAATTTATGCCTGATAATTTACCGGTCCATGCCGAATTTTGGTTAGACCGTGAAGATAACCCATATGTTGCTGATGATCGATTAACGAAGGACGATGAGGGAAAAATAACTTCTTCACCGCTACAACCGGGTGTAAGATTCTATGGTGTGCAGGGACAGTTATGGAGCGAAAATACCCGTACTGATGCCACAGCAGAGCACAAAATTTTTCCAAGATTATTTTCATTGGCTGAGCGCGGCTGGCATCAGGCTAATTGGGCCGTACCTTATAAATACCAAGGGTTTGAATATAGCCAACAAAGTAACACGTTTACAGATACGCTAAAGGCCACTCGGGATAATGCTTGGCAATTGTTTGCCCATACCATAGGTACAAAAGAGTTGGCAAAACTTGAACTCGATAATGTTCAATACCGCTTGCCAACAGTCGGTGCTAAAATCATTTCTGGGAAGCTTAATGCAAACATAGCCTTTCCTGGACTCCCTATCGAGTACAAAACTCAAGGCGCTCAATGGCAGAGTTACCGCCAGCCGGTTGATGTTAGTGGAGAGGTACTAGTGAGGAGCCGCAGTCTAGATGGCAAGCGGGCAGGTCGACCGACTCGTGTTTCTGCTCAATAATCAACAAACCATCAACAAATAAACATAGATATAACAAAACGATAAGTAATATCATACAAAACATTTTTAATAATGTTAAAAAACCAAATGACAACGCTGTCATTTATGGTAAGATGAAATCAATAACGAAGTGGTTACATCATTTTTAAATACAATGTTAATGACGTAAACAAAGGACGCGAGGTCAAAATGCTTACAAGCGATGACAAAAACCAAGAGCTTTTTTTAGGTATTGATGGCGGTGGCAGCAAATGCAAAGCCATTGTAGTTGATAGTAACAATACCATTTTGGGTACAGGCATCGCCGGACCAGGAAATCCGTTACATGGTTTTGAACAAGCAACCAACAACATTGCTGAATCAGCACGATTGGCCTTGGTTGATGCAAACCTTTCTGATGTGCCGCTTTCGAGCATTACGGCGGGCGTTGGTCTTGCTGGCGTTAACTTACCCGTCTTATTTGAGCAAATGAATGACTGGGCTCACCCGTTTAAAAAAATGCACTTAGCCACTGACTTACTAATTGCCTGTCTAGGTGCTCATGATGGTCAAGATGGCGCTGTCATGATAACAGGCACTGGTTCATGTGGCTTTGTACATGTAGATGGTGTTAGCCAAATCGTCGGTGCTCATGGTTTTCCACATGGTGACAAAGGGAGTGGCGCATGGATAGGCCTTCAAGCGGCTAAGCAAGTTTTGCTTGCCATTGATCAACTGGTAGAGCCAACGGCATTAACCGGCATGATATTGAACTTCTTAGGCGCTAAAGACGCGGTTCAAATGGTAGAAATTATTGCTGGAAAACCGGCGGCGTTTTACGCCAAAATGGCAGGGTTTGTCTTTGAAGCTGCCAATAATGGCGACGCAGTCGCAAAAGCTATTATTGAAGAAGGTGCTGATTATATCAGCCGAGTTGCAAGACAGTTACTGACAAAGCAGCCGCCACGCTTATCGCTTATTGGTGGGCTTACACCGTTACTTTCTCCTTGGTTAGATCACGATATTCAAGCCATTTTGGCTGAGCCGTTGTACCCCCCCGAAGTGGGCTCGGTGATTTTTGCTAAACAGCAATAAACAATTTTCAATTAGTCAGTAAACAGGTTTAACAACATGACGCAAACAATTATGGAACAAGAGGCGAAGCAGTCGCCATCAGTAATAGAACATCAATTAACATCAAACCAAGCTTTGATGACACGCGTTGGTGAGAAGCTTCGTCTGTTGGCGCCGAAACTGGTTATGATCATTGGCCGTGGATCGTCTGATCACGCCGGTGTATTTGGTAAATACTTGATTGAGATAGAAACCGGTGTACCTGTTAGCTCTGCCGCTCCCTCAGTCGCAAGTGTCTATGGTAAGCAACTTAATTTGAATGACGCCCTAGTGGTTGTAATCTCTCAGTCTGGCCGTTCTCCTGATATTCTGGCTCAGGCCAAAATGGCAAAAGATGCAGGCGCGTATTGTATTGCCTTGGTCAATGATGAATCTTCTCCTCTTGCCGGTATAGTTGACGACTTCGTACCACTTAAAGCCGGCGCTGAGGTGTCTGTTGCTGCAACGAAAAGTTATCTGGCGACCTTGTCAGCGTTATTGCAGTTAACGGCCTATTGGACGCAAAATCAGACGCTTATCTCTGCACTGGACACACTTCCTTCGGCGATGCAGGCGATGATTGACAGTGGTCATCAGTTAACACCAGAGTCACTGGCTGAAGTAAAAAATATGGTTGTGCTTGGTCGCGGCTTAGGCTTTGCTGTGAGTAAAGAAATGGCCTTAAAGCTGAAAGAAGTTAGTAGTATTCATGCCGAAGCTTTTAGCAGTGCAGAATTCTTACATGGCCCAGTTACTTTAGTTGAGCAGGGTTTAGCCATACTCAATTGTGCGGTGCATGATGAAAGTGCAAAACCCCATCAAGAGCAAATCGATGAAGTGGCTAGTCGCGGTGCGGATATGGTTCATCTGCGTCAAATCGATCTTGACGTTCATCCACGTTTGGCACCATTGGTGGTTCTACAACGTTTTTACCTTGACGTGGCAAAAGTTGCAGTGAGCAAGGGGTTTAATCCTGATGAGCCTAAAGGCTTAAAGAAAGTAACACGGACATTATAAAATGAACGGTACTTCGATATTTGCGCATCGGCTGTTTGATGGCCAAAATTATCATGACAATGCTCGATTGCTGATTGAAAACGGCAAGGTGTTGGCGATAGAAAGTCATGCTCAAGTGCAAGTAGGTGATCACGTACTAAGTGGTCTTGTTGTACCAGGCTTTATTGATTTACAGGTCAATGGTGGTGGCGGTTGCTTACTGAATGCCACTCCCTCGATTGAAGCAGTTAAAACCATCATGGCCGCTCATTCAAAGTACGGCACAACGGCAATGTTACCCACGCTGATCACTGATCGCGTTGAGGTCATGGAAAAAGCAGCTGATGCCGTTGCTCAAGCTATAGAAGAACACGTTCCTGGTATTGTCGGTATTCATTTTGAAGGGCCGCATTTATCTGTCGCCAAGAAAGGTGCACACAGCGCGGAATTTATTCGCCCGATCTCTGATGCAGAGTGGCGAGTATTAGCTAGGCAGGATATTGGTCAGATTCTAGTGACCGTAGCACCTGAAAACATCTCAACACAAGACATTGCTAAGATGGTAAGCATGGGCATTAAAGTATGTCTAGGTCACACCAATGCCGACTACCATGTTGCACAAAACGCGATTGATGCCGGCGCTGATGGTTTTACCCATTTGTATAATGCGATGTCGCCGCTTAATGCTCGAGAGCCTGGCGTTGTAGGATGTGCGTTGGTTAATGACCATGCGAGTTGTGGCATTATCATCGATGGACACCACGTTGATTTTGTTAGCTGCAAAGCAGCAATTAATGCTAAGCCGACAGGTAAAGTGTTCTTGGTGACAGATGCCATGCCACCTGTCGGTACAGCACAACAATCCTTTGATTTTTTCGACCGTAAAGTTTTGCTCAGTGAAGGCAAGTTAACTTCTACGACAGGTGAGCTTGCAGGCTCTGTTCTAGATATGGCCACGGCGGTAAAAAATACTCATCATGAATTAAAATTACCGCTGGATGAGTCAATTCGCATGGCAAGTTTATATCCTGCTGACTACATCAATTTGCAAAATGCTCACGGGCAACTGATCAACGGTGCGAATGCCAACTTTGTTGTACTTAATGGTGAATTATCTGTATCTCAAACCTGGATTGAAGGGCAAGTTGTTTATGATGACCTAGAGAACTAGAAGTATATAAAGTTTGAAGAATGGAAAATCAGCTATACAGGCGATAGCCCAAAGCAACCAATAATTAAAATTACAAATAAAACGATAACGAAAATGTGAGGAATTTATGGAGATGACAATGTCAAAAACAGCGCCCAAAACGAATATGGTGCCACTTGCCATCATCGGTGCATTATTTTTTATTTTCGGGTTCGTGACCTGGCAAAATGGTGCGCTTGTACCTTATTTACAAATGGTCTGCCAGCTTTCAGAAACCGAAGCACTACTAGTAGCTTCAGCGTTTTATTTTGCCTATACCGCTATGGCCCTTCCATCAGCGATGATATTGGAAAAGCTGGGTTACAAAAATGGTATGGCGATTGGTCTATTAGGCCTTGTAGTGGGCTTCTTAATCTATATTCCAGCAGCCATGTCACAGGAGTTTGTGATCTTTCTTATTGCACAATTTGTAATTGGTAGTGGTTTAACCTTGTTGCAAACAGCTGCAAACCCGTATGTGGTTAAAGTAGGGCCCGTTGAAAGCGCTGCTGTACGTATCATGTTTATGGGACTATTAAACAAAGGAGCAGGCTTTCTAGCGCCAATCGTATTTACTGCTGTAGTGCTAGGCGACTTCGCTGGCGTATCAGCTGTATCAATTGCAGCAATGGCAGAGCCAGAAAAGTCAGACACAATCACGGCGTTATCTAATGGGTTAATTAATCCGTACTTGGGCATGGCTATCGCGTTTATTGTGTTGGCACTGTTATTGAAATTATCGCCATTACCTGAATTATCATCAAATGATGATGAAGTGGAGGCGGTAGGTGATACAAGTGCTGCGGAAAAAAGAACATCCATTATGCAGTTCCCAAGCTTGATATTAGGCGCTGTTACGATTTTCGTTTATGTTGGTGCTGAAGTGATAGCAGGGGACACTATTGGTTTGTTTGCCTCTAACTTGGGGGTTGCTAATGCTACATCATTAACGTCATATACTATGGCCTTTATGTTGATTGGTTATGGTTTAGGTATTGTGTTAATTCCTCGTTTTGTTGGCCAAGAAACTGCGCTTAAAGCATCAGCAGTTTCAGGTTTGATTTTCTCATTACTGGTGGTTTTTGGCGATAGCACAAGTACAACGGTGTCGAGTATGTTATGGGGCTGGATGGGCGTACCATTACTACCTGATACCATCGCGTTCATTGCTTTGCTGGGCTTTGCTAATGCCTTAGTATGGCCAGCTGTGTGGCCGCTGGCGCTCGAAGGATTAGGTAAGTTTACCGCGAAAGGCTCAGCCTTGTTAATCATGGGCATTTCAGGTGGTGCGTTGTTGCCGCTAGTTTATGGGGTATTGTCTGAAACCATTGGCGGACAAGCCGCTTACGCTATGATGTTACCTCTTTATATCTATATTTTATTTTATGCGATTAAAGGTCATAAAATTAAGCAATGGTAGTTTAAACAATGCGGAGTGAGGTTTAGCTTATACTTATTGCTTCGTTAACCTTTCCGGGTGCGTTAAAAGATCAATATTTGGTCGGCCTAAGTATTTTGCTTAGGTTTTTTTTCGTCTGAATTGTCGTGATTTTCTTCCACTTTAGGCGAACATTCTCCCAGCTCTGTTAGCCAATACATAGTGTTGCCGACAACGGCAATTGACCCAGAAATAACTGCGCTTACGGGGAATATCAGAGCTGCACCAGCTACTTGCCCTAAGAAATCGGCCTTACATTCGTGGTTACTCGAACAATGAAGTTGGTCGAATGCATCAACTTGTTCGATAGAAAGCTCAATATTCTTTTTCACGATGTTACATTGCTTGTCATACTCTTTATTAACCGACGGTACAACAGCACAGCCAGTCAAGGATAATATGATAAGCGTCGTGGATAGAAATTGTGAAAATGGCATAATAGATTGTGCGCTTGTTTATTTTTGTTAAAAAACATCTAGTTGACTTACCCCGACAATAACTGAAATTCAGGTGTGACGCGATCTCGGCTAAAGATTATTTTTAACTATCTTTTGCATCATCTTGATCTTGTTGACTCACATTGCTCTGACTGTTGATTTGCCAGTCTATAAACTAGACTCTACCATTATGTCATGTTTCACGTGAGCATATGGGGTGGTTAGTTGAAAAATTGGTTAGTACTCATGACGTTTCTATTAACGGCTTTAGCATCCTATGGAATAGGTTTTACACAAGGTCTTTACTTGTTTATCGGGGCGGGCGTATTCTTTGAATTAGCTTTTTGGTTTGGTGTTTTGTCAGACTAATAAAAAAGCCATAACAATCATTGCTATGGCTCTAATGAATTACTGGTACATAAATCAGTTATTTTCTAACTGCTCTTTGGTATAGCTTGGCTTTTCATGTTTCTCGCCTGCGGCGTCAGCTAACTCTTTAGGCATATAGTTTTCATCATGCTTGGCGAGTACTTCACTGGCGTCAATAATAAATCCTTTTTCAAGTGTACCGTTGGCGACAATACCTTGGCCTTCACGGAATAAGTCAGGAAGAATGCCGTCATATTCAACTGTGATCATCGGATCATTAGCGTCAAATGCAATTGGCATTTTCATGTCGGCTAATTTAAAACGGACTTTTAAGCTATTCTCATCTCGAATCACCGTACCAGGAACAACTAAACCGCCGACGCGCATTCGTTGTCCAACAAATGCCTTAGTACCCGTGTCTTCTTTACCGTAGTGGATTTCACTTGGCTTATAGAATAAATCAATGTTTTGGCTTAATGCATATAACACCAAGGCTGCAACGACGCCTAGCCCAGCAAGAATGGATATAACAATGGTTAATCGTTTTTTACGTCTAGGATTCATTTGCTACCTCTTGAGATTGCTTGTGTATTTTCGCGGCTTGTTTCAATTTTTGCTCACGTTTAATTTGTTGAATAATATCTGCTTTGATTTTTTTATGATTGTATTTAGTCGTTAAGGTAAGTAGCACCAATAACGCACCAGAGACACCAAAGGCAAACCAAACATAAAAGGCATATCCGCCCATATTGATAAAATCGCTAAAGCTATCAAATTGCATTATTTACTCTCCTGTTCAACCAGCTGGCGCACCCACGGGCGCATCCGATTTCTTGCGAGTAGCTCGGTTTGAAAACGTGTACACATTAAAGCGCCGACAAGAAATGAAAAACCAAAGAAACAGAATAAAAATGGCCAAAACATTTCTAGGCTCATTGCTGGTTTACCTAGTTTAGAGACTGTGGCCCCTTGATGTAAGGTGTTCCACCATTCTACTGAATACTTAATGATGGGGATATTGATCACACCGACCAGTGATAAAATCCCTGCCGCTTTGCCTGCCAATTGTTTGTCGTCAAAAGCATTGTGCAGAGCAATGACGCCAAGATATAAAAACAATAAAATAAGTTCAGAGGTTAAACGTGCGTCCCAAATCCACCACGTCCCCCACATAGGCTTACCCCAAGCCGCTCCAGTGATGAGGGCGATAGCGGTAAATACAGCGCCGATTGGAGCGAGCGCTGCTGCTGAGGCATCTGCCATTTTTAGCTGCCATACCAAACTCGATAGCGCGGCAATTGCCATGCCTACATAAATGCCCATCGACAGCATTGCGGCGGGAACGTGAAGGTAAAATATTCTAAAGCTATCGCCTTGTTGGTAATCAGCTGGCGCGAACATCAGCGCCCAAACAAGGCCAATGGTTAAAAGAATAAAGCTTGCCCATGAAAACCATGGTTTAATTTTTCCTGTAAAACGATAGGTCGTTTCAGGATTTGCATATGGATGTAGCCATTTCCACATTTAGTTAGTACTCACTTTTAAAGCTGCACCTACTGCGAGGGGTGCAAGGGTTAAAGAGCCAAAGAATAGTGCGCCAATTATAGCAAGTTGGCCACTATAGGGTAAGCTCAGTGCTGCGGTATCCACGGCACTGGTCGCAAAAATCAATACCGGTATATATAAAGGTAAAACAATCAAACTCAGTAGTACGCCACCTTTCTTAATACCAACGGTTAGCCCGACACCTATCGCGCCGATGAAACTGAGTACAGGTGTGCCTAACAATAGCGTTAACATCAGGGCGCCATATGCCGGCTCCGGTAAGTGTAAAAGCACAGCAAGTAAAGGCGCTACTAGCAATACAGGTAACCCTGTCAGTAGCCAATGCGCTGTAATTTTCGCTAATGTAAGGATGAAAACAGGGTGTGGGCTCAATAACATTTGTTCTAGAGAGCCATCTTGGTAGTCAGATTTAAACAATCGATCGAGCGACAACAAGCACGATAATAGCGCCGCAACCCAGATAATGCCGGGAGCAATTCGGGCTAAAGTCGCAGACTCAGGGCCTATGCCTAGCGGAAACAGCGTTACTATGATAATAAAAAACAGCAGAGGATTAATAACATCATCTTTGTGTCGAAATGCGATGGTTAAGTCTCGCTTGAGAATCAACATAAAAGCACTGCGGTAAGAAAGTTGAGTCGGTGTATGCATCATCAGTCTCTAGTACAACCTGTAGTCCAAAGTGATCTTCCTTAGTAATGAACGTTCAAAAGATAAGTCTTGATGGGTGGTCAATATCACAGTGCCGCCTTCGTTGGTGTGCTTGATGAATAAATCTTCCAAATGTTTCACGCCTTGCTTATCAATGGCGGTAAACGGCTCATCGAGAATCCATACTTTTGCTTGGCTCTGCCATAATCGTGCTAGTGCGATACGACGATGCTGGCCAGCACTTAAGTGTGAGGCTAGGGCATCTTCAAAACCTAATAAATTAACTTTGCTTAACGTTTCTTCAGCCACGCTTGGATCATAACCGTGCAAAGAAAGGTTAAAGGCAAGGTTTTCTTGTGCTGTCATCTCACTTTTTACTCCAGGCGTATGCCCTAAATAGAGTAGGTTGCGATGAAATTCTTCGCGTTGTTCGCTAATGGACTCACCGCGAAACGCAATCGTGCCTTCATATGGTTCGGATAAACCAGCAAGAATACGCAATAAGCTGGTTTTACCTGCGCCATTAGGACCCTCAATTTGAACAATGTCGCCGGCATTGATACTAAAAGACAACTCCTCAAAAAGGATTCTGTCTTCTCGAATGCAAGTTAATTGATCAGCAGATATTAGCGGGATGGACTCAGACGACAACGGAACTCACTTACTTATAGCTTGTTAAACAATAGGATGACTTAAGTTGAACGTATCATACTACAAATTATTCGCTTGGGCAGTGTTTCACTTTTCCTTTTCCGAACATTATTTGATCTAAATACAAAAACCTACGCTTAATGCTGAAATCATCAATTAAATAGTGCTAGAATTGATGCAATTTTTTAGATCACCAAATTGTATCAATTCGTGTATTTTTACTACTTTTCAATACAATTGGCATGGAGAAATTAATGATCCCTGAGTTAGGCCATTTTGCCTTAATTATTGCGCTCGCATTTGCAGTTTGTTTAAGTGTTATTCCAATGGTTGGTGTCTATTCCAATAATGCTAAATTAGTCAGTTATGCTAAACCGCTTACGTTCGGCATGTTCATTTTTACTGCTATCAGTATTTCATTGTTGGGGTATAGTTTTGTACTTGATGATTTTTCAGTGAAATATATCGCCAGTCACTCCAACAGTCATTTACCTTATTATTATAAAATAAGTGCCGTCTGGGGGGGGCATGAAGGCTCGTTATTGCTTTGGGTATTTTCTTTAACCGCATGGACCATGGCGGTTGCGAAATACAGCAAAGACATCGAACAAGCTTTTATTGCCCGTGTATTAGCCATCATGGGCATGATTGCGGTTGGCTTTATGCTATTTACCCTATTAACCTCGAACCCATTTGAGCGATTATGGCCGAATGTGCCAATTGAAGGGCGCGATTTAAATCCCTTATTGCAAGATTTAGGTCTTATTTTCCATCCACCAATGCTGTACATGGGATATGTTGGCTTCTCTGTTGCCTTCGCTTTCGCGGTTGCAGCACTTATGTGTGGAAAAATGGATGCGGCATGGGCACGCTGGTCTCGTCCTTGGACGGTTGCTGCGTGGATATTCTTAACCTTGGGCATTGCTTTAGGCAGCTGGTGGGCCTACTACGAACTTGGCTGGGGTGGTTGGTGGTTCTGGGATCCAGTAGAGAACGCTTCGTTTATGCCATGGCTTGTCGGTACCGCATTAATTCACTCACTGTCAGTGACTGAAAAACGTGGCGCCTTTAGAAATTGGACCGTTTTATTGGCTATATTTGCCTTTAGTTTAAGTTTGTTAGGTACTTTCTTAGTGCGCTCAGGTGTAATTACTTCTGTGCATTCTTTTGCTGCAGATCCAAGCCGTGGTGCGTTTATTTTGCTATTGCTTGCTATCACCGTCGGTTGTTCATTGACCTTATACGCATTTAGAGCAAGTAATGTGCAAAGCTTTTCACGCTTTTCTTTATATTCTCGAGAAACGGCGTTGTTAATCGCTAATATTATTTTGGTTTCATCAGCCGTAACTGTAATGCTCGGTACGCTTTATCCGTTGTTCATTGATGCAATGGGTTTAGGTAAGATTTCTGTAGGTCCTCCTTACTTTAATGCCGTATTTGTTCCAATGATGGCAGTCTTATTTGTGGTGATGGGCATTGGTCCTTTGATCCGCTGGAAAAAAGCGAAAAAAGGCGAGTTAAGAAAACAGCTTAACCCATTAACAATCATCAGTGTCATTGTCGGTTTAGTCTTCCCAGTTGCCTATGCGGGTGAGTTTAATTGGTTAGTGAGTGTCGGTGTAGGTTTGGCTACATGGGTTGGATTAGTCGTATTAAAGGAACTGGCTAACCAGAAAAAACAAACCAGTAAATTGACCATGAGCCAATTGGGTATGACCTTTGCGCACTTTGGTATAGCAGTGACCATCGTTGGTGTTACGTTGGTATCAAGCTATGAGACTGAAACGAACGTAAGAATGGCTCCAGGTGAGAAAGCGACTATTGCTGGCTTTACCTTTGCCTTCAATGGCACTACACATGTTGAAGGGCCAAACTATTCGGCTGAACAAGGGCAAATAGAAGTATTTAAACAAGGTGACTTTGTTGCTTTGTTGCAACCTGAACGTCGAGAATACCGTGTACAAACCATGGGGATGACAGAGGCCGCGATTGACCCTGGGTTATTCCGTGATGTCTACGTTGCACTGGGCGATCCGTTAGGTGCCGGCGCGTGGGCGATACGTGTCCATATTAAGCCGTTTGTCCGTTGGATTTGGTTAGGGGCTATTTTCATGAGCATTGGTGGTTTACTGGCGATATTGGATAAACGCTATCGTCGTCGTAAAGTAGCTAAAAAACAAGTCGCGTCAGTAACAACTAAACCTGTTATCGACTCTGCAACAACAGCATAAGAATATTAAAAATATGGGCAAAATCATTCGTTTCTTACCACTCATTGTATTTATTGCATTAGGTGTTGTGCTTTATCGTGGTTTATTTTTAAACCCACAAGCACTTCCGTCGGCATTGGTCGGTAAGCCTGTGCCAGCGTTTACCTTGGCGCAACTTAAAGACCCTTCTACAACTTTAACCGCCGAATCACTAGATTCTGGTATTAAATTACTGAATGTCTGGGCAACTTGGTGTCCATCATGTCGTCATGAACATCCTGATTTGTTAGAGCTGGCCAAAAATAATCGTTTTACTATTTACGGCATCAATTATAAAGATGATCGTGAATTGGCATTGAAGTGGTTACGAGACCTAGGCGACCCCTATCGTTTTTCCATTTTTGATGAACAAGGAAAGTTGGGTTTAGATCTTGGCGTTTATGCGGCACCGGAAACTTTTGTTGTCGATCATCATAATATTATACGTAAACGTTTTGCTGGCCCGATTGTCGGCCAAGTGTGGGAAAAAGAGTTTGAGCCGCTGATAAAGCAAATCGAACAAGAACGAGCGCGAGGTGAATAATGCAATTGATTAAAGCCATACTCATATTAGTGGCTGTGTTTTTAACAACATTAGCTGTCAATGCGACGCCGAGCGATACCCACAGTTTTGATGACCCGGTGACAGAGAAGCGTTATCGTGAACTTATTAAAGAGTTGCGCTGCCCAAAATGTCAGAATCAAAATTTAGCTGATTCAAATTCACAGATTTCTATCGATTTAAGAAATGAAGTGTATCGCATGCTAAATGAAGGCAAGGCGGACATGGAGATTACCGATTATATGGTCGATCGTTACGGCGAGTTCGTTTTATATCGTCCACGGGTTAGTTCGTTGACCTATATTCTTTGGTTTGCTCCAGCGATTTTATTGCTGATTGGCGTCATAGTCGTGGTCAGCATTGCTCGACGAAAAACGGTTGATAAGGGTGATGTTGAACTTTCAGAACAACAGCAACAAGCATTAGACAAAGTACTCACGGATAAAGATAAATCATGATCGAAGTTTTAAGCCTTTTAGTAATTTTTATCCTGTTAATTTTAGGGATTATTTGGGGTCACTTTATTTTTGCAAATAAGAATAAAGATCAAGACGAAACATTCACCAGTCAACGCCGTGAAAATACGAACGTTGATTTGTATCACGAGCACAAGGCAGAAATTGAAAAAGATTTTGCTGATGGCGCTATTGATGATGAAAGTTACAAATACTTGCTTGCCGAGCTAGATAAAAGCTTACTGCAAGACATTGACCAGTCAAATACCAGTGCCGCTGATTTATCACAAGATCGCCCATTAGGGCTGATGTGGCCAGTCATGTTAAGTATTTTTGTGTTAGTTTTTTCTATTGTGTTTTATAACCAGCATGGTGCATTAGAGCAGTTATCTCAATCGCCACCTACCCCAGCGGATAGTGAACAAATGCAGGTTCATCAGCAAATGGAAGCTTTAATAAAGCAAACAACTGAAAACCCACAGAATGCAGAGGCATGGTACGCTTTAGGACAGGCTTATGTTGGGTTAGGTCGTTTTGATTCTGCTATTGAAGCCTTTGACACCGTAATATCTATTGAAGGTGAACATGCCGACTTGTACGGTGCTAAAGCACAAGCAATGTATTATCGTGCTGATCAACATATTACGCCAGAAGTACAAAGCTTTATTGATAAAGCCTTATCGATAGACCCGAACGACCCTTCAACCAATATCCTATTAGGTATGCATAATTTTATGGCTCAGGAATATCAGCAAGCCATTGATTATTGGACAGTGGTGATAAACTCAGGTCGTAGCACGGTCAACGTTGAAGCGCTTAGAGAAGCTATCTCTGAAGCGAAAAATCGATTAACGGCTTCCGGTGAGCAAGTTGCAAACAATACCGAAGTAGCAGGCCCACAATTATCGGTTGATGTCTCGCTAAGCGATAGCATTATAGAAAAACTGAGTCAAAGTGAAGACAAGGTCGTGTTCATCTACGCGGTGCCAGCACAAGGAGCAAGAATGCCGGTTGCTGCTGTTAAAATGATGGCTAGCGATTTGCCTGCAAAGGTTGTGCTAAGTGATGCAACCGCAATGAGCCCACAAGCAAAACTGAGTGATGTTAGCGTTGTTCATGTGTATGCGGTGGTTTCTAAACTCGGTGGTGCGGGCATTAAATCAGGAGACTTTAAGGCAGAGCAAACCAATATTAATGTGACAACTACACAAGACATTGAATTAGTTATAGATGAAGTCGTACCATAGTGGTTTGATAAAATAGTGAATAAAAACGCCAGTGCTCATCACACTGGCTTTGTCGATTTTAAATTAAGGGAATTAAAGGATTACGAGTGAATAAATTCAAGATATTGGGCTTTTTATTTTTTGGACTTTCGTTAAATGCCTATGCTCATTCAGGTGAAATAATCAGCCAAACTATCAACAAAGCAGAAGCTGCTTGTCCTGCGTTTTTGAACACCGAAATGCGCAAGTTACACTCGAAAGAGTCGGTAAACCTTTGTGAATTAACGCAAGGGAAAGCAATATTGGTGGTAAATACGGCTTCTAACTGTGGCTTTACACCGCAATTTAAATCTTTAGAGGCCATTCACAAAAAATATAAAGACAGTGGCTTGGTGGTTATCGGTTTTCCTTCGGATGATTTTTTCCAAGAAGAGGACGAAGAAAAAGAAACCGCCAAAGTGTGTTTTGTCAATTATGGTGTGACGTTTACTATGTTACAAACATCTGCTGTTCGTGGATCGGATGTTAACCCAGTATTTAAACATTTGGGTGACAAAACTACCTCCCCTAAGTGGAATTTCTATAAGTATGTTGTTAGTCGAGATAAGAAGACAGTGAAACACTTTAATAGCAAAATGAAACCCGAAGACAAAGAATTTATCCAGGCTATTGAAGCCGTTTTATAAAGAATAAGGACTGATCATTTAGTATGTCTCGCTTTAACGGTATTGACCAATCTGTTCATAATTCCAAGGCTAAAACTGGGGTATTGCTCACCAATTTAGGTACCCCATCTGAGCCAACCGCCGGCGCTTTACGGACCTATTTACGGGAGTTTTTATCTGATCCTCGTGTGGTCGAAATCCCTCGTTTTATTTGGATGATAATTCTTCATGGCATTATTTTGCGAATTAGACCAGCGAAGTCAGCGAAGTTGTATCAAAGCATATGGACGGATCAAGGCTCCCCTTTATTGGCCATCAGTGAGCAACAAACGGAAAAGGTACGAAAGAAAATTACAAGTAAGTATGGTGATACTGTGATCGTTGATTTAGCCATGCGTTATGGTGAGCCATCTATTGCGAAGGCATTGAAAAACTTTCAACAGCAAGGTGTCAACAATATTATCGTATTGCCACTCTATCCCCAATATGCAGGACCGACTACAGGCTCAACATTTGATGCGATAACTGATGAGTTAAAGACTTGGCGTTGGATACCTAGTTTACATTTCCTCAGTAGCTATCATGACGATGCTATGTATATCAAAGCTCTGGTTAATAGCATCAGCGAACACTTTGCTGAATTTGGTCAACCAAAAAAGTTAGTTTTTTCTTATCATGGCATGCCGAAATTATTTCACAGCCAAGGCGACCCGTATTATTGTTTTTGCGTTAAGACAACACGACTTGTAATAGAGCAATTAGGATTAGCTGACGAAGACTATGTCATGACTTTTCAATCGCGTTTTGGTAAGGCTGAATGGTTGAAGCCATATACAGACGCAACCTTAGCATCATTGCCCGAACAGGGCGTGAAGGACGTCGCAATTATTAGTCCTGCGTTTAGTGCTGACTGTTTAGAAACTTTGGAAGAACTAGAGTCCGAAAATCGTGAAATATTCATTGAGGCAGGTGGAGAGAGCTATCGTTATATTCCTGCACTTAACTCAAGAGATGACCATATAGAGGCTATCAGTGGGCTTGTTCAGCGCGTAATAGATTAGCGTGTAGTTATCTGGATGTACAACTTGATGGTTAACTAGGCTCACAGCCTAATTAGAATTTGCGGAGCGTACGCGTAAGGTTTACTTGAATTTCAGGCATAAAAAAAGCAGCTATTAGGCTGCTCTTTAGAATCTTTAAAGCGTTAAATTAAGAAGCGATTACGTTTTCAGCTTCTGGGCCTTTTTGACCTTGTTTAACGTTGAAAGTTACAGCTTGACCGTCAGTTAAAGTACGGAAACCTGAACCTGTGATAGCGCTGAAATGAACGAAAACGTCTGGGCCGTTTTCTTGCTCGATGAAACCAAAACCTTTGCTTTCGTTAAAAAATTTTACTTTACCAGTTACTTGCTCTGACATACCATTTCTCCGGAGTCATTAATAAAAAAAAGTGGCTATAATTAGCCGTTCACGGAGTAAATGCCCTCTACCCAAAAGTACAGACAGAGGAAGGTATCCAATAACACTAGCGCGTCAGGTGAACCAACTAAACTTCAGGTAGTCAATTTAAACCTTCATCCGAAACGCAAAAACTCAACGCGGACATAGTCTAACATAGTGATTTCTATTTTTCTCTAAAAAATTAGAAAGTTTTTATGATAAATATATGACAGGTAATTAAAAGCCCGTCATATAAAGGATGACGGGCTTTTAATGCGTTCAAAAAATAGACAAATTATAATGCTTCAATTTGTACTTTTTGCTCAACCATTTTTTCTAACCGTGATTCTGCGTCACTAAGCTTAGCTTTTTCTTTTTCAATAACTGCTGCTGGTGCTTTACTGACAAAACTTTCGTTACTTAGCTTGCCTTGCGTGCGCTTAACATCTTGCGTTAACTTATCAATGGCCTTACTCAGACGCGCAATCTCCGCATCCTTATCAATAAGACCCGCCATTGGGATTAAAACGGTCAAGTTGCCGATCACCGCAGATGCCGAAGCAGGACCTTCTTCCTGTTCACTAAGAACTTGAATGGACTCAAGCTTGGCAAGAGCACTAATGAACTGCGTATTCTCGTCTAAGCGGCGTTGATCTTCTAAATTGACGTTCTTAAGTAATACAGGGAGTGGTTTGCTCGGCGCAATGTCCATTTCTCCGCGGATATTGCGGATTGCAACAATAAACGCTTTCACCCACTCCAAATCGCTTTGTGCTTCTTTATCCACTTTACGCTCATCGTATTGTGGATAGCTTTGCAGCATAATGCTGTCACCTGCCGGCTTAAAACTCGTTAGCGGTACAACACGCTGCCATATAGTTTCGGTGATATACGGCATGATTGGATGCATCAAGCGCAATAAACCTTCTAACACATTAACCAAGGTATGACGGGTTCCGCGTTGCTCTGCCTCATTACCCTTAAACAATACTGGCTTAGTCAATTCCAAATACCAATCACAAAATTGATTCCAGGTAAATTCGTAAAGTGCCTGTGATGCTAGGTCAAAACGATAGCTGGCAAACGTTTCATGAACTGTCTTAACCGTTTCTTCAAATTGAGCGATGATCCAGCGATCAGCCAATGACAGTGTCATTTCGCTGCCGTTTTTTCCGCAATCAGCTTCTTCGGTGTTCATCAACACATAACGACTAGCGTTCCACAGCTTGTTACAGAAGTTACGATAGCCATCAAGACGCTTCATATCCCAATTAACGTCACGACCTGTAGAAGCAAGGGCACTTAAGGTGAATCTAAGGGCGTCAGTACCGTGGGCTTCAATGCCATCAGGAAACTCTTTCTTGGTTGCTTTGGCTATTTTGGCTGCAAGCTTTGGTTGCATCATGTTACCAGTACGCTTTTCAAGTAAGTCATCTAGCGATATGCCATCAATCATATCCAACGGATCAATAACATTTCCCTTAGATTTGGACATTTTATCGCCGCTTTCATCACGAATAAGACCGGTAACGTATACCTGTTTAAACGGTACTTGTGGTTTGCCGTTTTCATCTTTGACGAAGTGCATGGTCATCATGATCATGCGAGCAACCCAGAAGAAAATGATGTCGAAACCCGTCACCAAAACGTCTGTTGCATGGAAATCTTTCAGCTCAGGCGTCTTCTCTGGCCAACCTAAGGTAGAAAATGTCCATAATGCAGACGAGAACCAAGTATCAAGTACATCGTTGTCTTGACGTAATTCAATTGAATCAGACAATTTATTTTCGCTGCGTACTTCCGCTTCGTCACGACCAACATAGACGTTGCCTTCATTGTCATACCAAGCAGGGATGCGATGACCCCACCACAATTGACGAGAGATACACCAGTCTTGAATATCACGCATCCATGCAAAATACATGTTTTCGTACTGTTTAGGCACAAATTCAATATCACCGTTTTCAACAGCCTCAATAGCTGGTTGGGCAAGTTTTTCAACTCTAACGTACCATTGATCAGTTAATAAAGGCTCAATAATTACACCAGAGCGGTCACCGTAGGGCGCCACTAAATCGTGATCCTTTATGCTTTCAAGCAAACCAAGTTCGTCGAACTTAGCAACAATAGCTTTGCGTGCGGCAAAGCGATCTAGGCCAACAAACTCCTCCGGTAATGACGGATCGAACTCTTGAGATTCTTCACCTTTAGTGTCAAATACTTGTGCCTGTTTTAAAATCGCAGCATCTTTATCAAAGATGTTGATCATCGACAAACCGCAACGCTTACCGACTTCATTATCATTGAAATCATGTGCCGGTGTGATTTTTACACAACCCGTGCCTTTTTCCATGTCGGCATGTTCATCACCAACGATTGGAATAAGACGGTTTACTAAGGGCAATAACACGTGCTGACCGATAAGGTCTTTATAGCGCTCATCATTTGGATTAACGGCTACGCCTGTATCACCTAACATGGTTTCAGGTCGTGTTGTCGCTACAACTAAGTGATCTTGACCGTCAGCTGTTTTTGCACCGTTAGCCAGTGGGTAGCGTAATTGCCACATGTGGCCTTTTTTGTCTTTATTCTCAACTTCTAAATCTGAAATTGCGGTATGCAATTTCGGGTCCCAGTTAACTAGACGTTTACCGCGATAGATTAAATCTTCTTTAAACAGTCGAACGAATACTTCTTGAACGGCGTTACTTAAGCCATCATCCATGGTGAAGCGTTCACGAGACCAATCAATAGAATTACCCAAGCGTCGCATTTGCTGGCCAATATTGCCGCCTGACTCTGCTTTCCATTCCCAAATCTTGTCAATAAACGCATCACGTCCGTAATCATGGCGTGTTTTATCTTCTTCTGCTCCAATTTTACGCTCAACCACCATTTGTGTGGCGATACCTGCGTGATCGGTTCCTGATTGCCACAAGGTCTTTTTACCTTGCATGCGTTGGTAACGAATCAAGGTATCCATGATTGTTTGTTGGAAGGCATGTCCCATATGAAGACTGCCAGTGACATTAGGTGGCGGAATAGCAATACAGTAGCCGTCGCCATCGCCTGTTGGGCTAAAATAGCCTTTTTCTTCCCAGCTGTTATACAGCGTCTGTTCTATGTCAGAGGGGTTAAATGTTTTTTCCATCGGAGTGTTACTTAACTAGTGGTTGATAAAGTAGATAATTGAGTGCTGTCAATTTTTAGGCCAGTGGGATTAAACCCCCATTGCTTACAAGCTGTCCAGCGGGCGCGTGCCTGCATTTTTTCTGCTTCATTGTTTGGCACAAAGTCTACAAAATGTGAAAATTGTCCAACAAAATTAGGTACTGTGTTGGTTAAATTAATGAGAATGGGTCGACGGCCTTTCGGTGCTTGCCAACCAATCTCTACCATCGCGCCTTGCTTTGGGCCTTCACCTACTAAATTGTGAGGCACAAAGCTGTCAGCGTCAAAAGCCCATAACAATTCATCAATTTCATGAGCTTGTTCTTGGCTACTAACATAAATAAAGACGCGTTGGTTTTGTCGGTAATACTGCGCAGCTTGCATACAGGCGTAGTGTAGGTGTGAACTATCACTGCTGCCTTCTGGCATTATATGAAAAATTGCCTGTATGTTTGCCGCTGATTGCATCTTGCTTATTCGCCTTGCTCAGCGCCAGCGCGGTTCAGTAAAAACTGCGTTAGCATGCTTACCGGACGACCTGTAGAGCCTTTATCTTTGCCGCCACTGCGCCACGCTGTACCTGCAATATCTAAATGAGCCCAATGGTATTTTTTGGTAAATTTAGACAGGAACGCTGCTGCAGTAATAGTGCCCGCCGCACGGCCACCTAGGTTTGTAAAATCAGCAAACGGACTTTCAAGTTGTTCGTGGTACTCATCCCAAATAGGTAAACGCCACGCTCTATCACCACTTTGTTCTGAGGCATTAAGAAGTTCATGTGCTAGTGGGTTATGCGTACTTAATAAGCCCGAAGCGTGCTTACCTAATGCTACAACGCACGCACCTGTTAATGTTGCAACATCAATGACGGCTTCTGGATCAAAACGTTCAACGTAGGTAAGGGCGTCACAAAGTACCAAACGACCTTCTGCGTCAGTATTAAGGACTTCTACGGTTTGACCTGACATCGTGGTCAAGATATCGCCTGGGCGATATGCATTAGCATCAGGCATATTTTCACAGCCCGCTAATACACAGATGACATTGATTGGTAAGTTTAGCTCTGCCAATGAATGCATTGCACCCAAAACACTGGCGGCACCACCCATGTCATATTTCATTTCGTCCATCGCTTCACCGGGTTTAAGTGAAATACCACCTGAATCGAATGTAAGACCTTTACCAATAATCACTATAGGTGCTGAGTCATCTTTTACACCGTTGTACTTCATAACGCTCATCAAAGATTCATTAACTGAACCGCGGCCAACAGCTAGGTATGATCCCATACCCAACTCTTCCATTTCCTTCTCGCCAATGATTTCAGTGGTGATGGTTTCGTAATCATTTTCAAGAATTTTAGCTTGTTCAGCCAAGTAGGCAGGGTTACAAATATTTGGTGGCATATTCGCCACATTTTTACAGGTAGTGATACCTTCAGAAACTGCTAAACCGTGGGCAATAGCGCGTTCTCCAATAGGTAATTCACGACGAGTTGGGACATTAAATACAATTTTACGTAAAGGGCGGCGAGGCTCTTCTTTACGGGTTTTCAAACTATTGAAGCTGTATAGACAATCTTGAGTTGCTTCTACTGCTTGACGCACTTTCCAATATGTATCACGACCTTTTACATGTAACTCAGATAAGAAACACACGGCTTCCATTGAACCAGTTTCATTTAAGGTGTTAATTGTTTTGCTGATGATTTGACGGTATTGGCGCTCGTCTAATTCTCGCTCTTTGCCGCAACCAACAAGTAAAACGCGTTCACTGAGAATGTTTGGCACATGATGTAGCAATAACATCTGCCCCGACTTTCCTTCTAAATCACCACGGCGAAGTAAGTTACTGATGTAACCTTCGCTAATTTCATCCAGCTGCTCGGCAATTGACGATAAACGACGAGGTTCGAAAACACCTACAACGATACATGCACTGCGTTGCTTTTCTGGACTGCCACTTTTTACACTGAACTCCATGAGCTCTCCTACGGACTTTAATTGTGCATAAATGCAATTTAATAGTGCTCTGATCGGTGACCAACTGTTAATTAACTTGATAAAATCTATAATTAACAGATAAGGTTACTATGAATTTGATAGAGCTAAGGGCTATAATTATAGCCGCATTCATCAAGTTTACTATGCACAACTTGATTAATTACTATTATAGAAATAGCAAGTTTACTTAAAAATTGTGCAGATGTCAGAAAAAAACTAAGTTTTTACTGTTAAAAATAACCCTGGGGCTTAAGTGATTATATTTCGTTATTTATTAAAGGAAGTTGCCAAAACACAATTGGCTGTTTTCTTTGTATTAATGACCATTTTTATTAGTCAAAAATTTGTTCGTGTGCTGGATGATGCGTCCGAAGGCGGTATCCCAGGGCACTTAGTCATGATTTTCATTGGTTTGAAAATGCCTGATTTGGCTGGCATGTTATTACCATTGAGTTTGTTTCTTGGAGTCTTACTCGCTTATGGCAGAGTATATGCTGATAGTGAGATGACTGTACTTCACGCTTGTGGAGTCAGCGAATGGTATGTGGTTCGCGTTACCTTGATTTTAAGTTTTGTGACCGCGATTTTTACCGGAATTTTTACTTTGTATTTAGCTCCCATGGCGGCGGAATATGAATATCAAGTCAAAGAACAAATAGCGGCTGACTCAGGTATTAGTGCCATGATTGCAGGGCGCTTTCAAAAAACAGGTAACAAAAAAGCGGTCGTTTTTATCCACGATAAAAATCGAGATAATAATTCCTTAGAAAAGGTATTTGTAGCGCAGTTACCGGATGAAAATGGTACGGCAGAAAGCGTTATTAACTCAAGCCTAGTGTATGCGGAAGAAGGGCGTGTGGTCGAGGAAGAGTCAGGCTCTCAACGTCTAGTGCTGGAAAAAGGCACGCGTTATCAAAGTGATATTAAAAGTGGTGAGTTTCGCTCTGTGGCCTTTGATAAATATCATATCCAAATTCAAGATCAAAAAGTAGAACACAAGCGCAGAAAGATAAGCGCTGTTGCTACAGAAGATTTAATCGGGGATGCAAACGAAGATGCACAAGCGGCTATCCAATGGCGTTTGGCTTTTCCTCTTGCTTGTCTGATTTTAACCTTTGTTGCGGTGCCTTTAAGTGTTGTTAACCCAAGACAAGGGAAGTTTGCCAAGATGCTACCTGCATTATTACTATTCTTGGCCTATTTTTTATTATTGACTGCGATGCGCTCTGGCGTAGAAGGTAAGGCATTGCCGTTTTATGTCGGTTTGTGGCCAGTGCATATCGTTGCCTTGGTGTTAGGGATTAGCTTGTTGTTGAAAAACCGCAGCAGTGGTTTAAAAATTAAAGCGAAGCTACCTAAGCGCAGCCGTAAAGCAGGAGCAGCATAATGCGCATAATTGATGCATACATTGGTCGCATAATTGCTTCGACAACTTTTATCACCTTAGCTGTTTTTGTCAGTGTTTCTGGCATCATTAAATTTGTTGAGCAAATGGGGGATGTCGGTCGTGGTGACTATGATTTATCACACGCTGCACTTTACATTCTTTATTACATCCCACGAGATGTTGAAATATTTTTCCCGATGGCGGCGCTTATCGGTGGTCTTATTGGCATTGGCATGCTGGCCAGTAACTCTGAACTGGTCGTGATGCAAGCAGCGGGGCTGTCTAAGCTTGATATTATTCGCTCGGTAATGAAAACCGCAGTGATTTTGATTCTGATCAGTATGGCTGTTGGCGAGTGGCTGGGTCCTGTTGGAGAAGCCAAGGCGCGAGAAGTTAGGGCACAAGCCATCTCAGGTGGTAGTTTAATTTCTTCTAAAAATGGGGTTTGGGCCAAAGACGGAGATTACTTTGTTCATATCACCGAAGTGGAAGATCAAGGCACGCTGAATAAGGTGCAAATTTATCGTTTTGATGAACAGTTGAAGTTAGAGAGTTGGCTCTTTGCGGAAAGTGCAACATACAATAATAATGCCTGGCAACTCCAAAATGTTAAAGATACATTTATTTTTAATAACCAAATTCAAGAACGTAAGCATGAACAGATGGCCTGGACGTCCAGCCTTACCCCCGAAAAACTTGGTGTAGTGACGGTTAAACCTGAGTCCTTATCGGTTACGGGTTTGGTTAGTTATTTGGATTACCTAGAAACCAATCAACAGGACAATAGCCGTTATTTGTTGGCTTTTTGGCGAAAAATTGCGCAGCCTTTTACCGTTGCTGTGATGTTATTGATGGCACTTTCATTTATCTTTGGTCCGTTACGCTCTGTTTCTATGGGCGCACGTATTATGATGGGCGTTTTGACAGGGTTGTTATTTCATATCTCTAACCAAGTGTTTGGCTCGTTGAGTTTGGTTTACCAGCTACCACCGATATTTGGTGCAATCATGCCCAGTGTGATATTTATCGCTATTGCGATGTATTTCATCAATAAAAGGGCGACTTGACGCCCTCTACTGTGTGATAAATTAATTAACCCAATGTTTGCCTTTGTTGGCTTCAAGCGATAACACAACCACTTCAGTGCTTGTTAGCCTGTCCTGAAGACTGAGTTTGTTTTTGCGATCAAAAATCACTAATAAATTGCCTAAACCGAATGCGGTAGGTAACAGCCTTTTAAGGCCTGTTGTTTTACTAATTAAACTGCCGTCTTGGTTTTGCAAGCGTAAACGCCATGCCTTCATGCCCAATGTTTGCCCACTTCGTGCCCAAAAATAAACAAAGAAATAAGCCACCCAGGCTAGGTTCCAAGTGTAAATAAGTGCGCTGTAAAGCAACGAGTTTTGTTGCACGTCGATAAGATGTTGCTGATCGTTCACGATGACAAGCCCTGTATTAGCGGCTAAAGCAAATAAGCCAAAGCCAAAGGCACCTGCCACCATATACACTGCAATGGCTAACAGCAAATCGTAAACCCAAGACGCAAAACGTCGCACAAAACCTGACCGTGGAAATTGGCTATATTCAGTTGAAGACATCAAACAATACTCGAAAAAATTTGCGCTAGTCTATCAAAGCCGATATAAAACGTTAAGCAGTAGCCCTTTTCTTTTTCTTGCTGTTTTCAAGGAAAGTACAATATTGGATAACTTATTTCCCATACATGGTGGCTGTGATATTCACATAGAAGGTAATATCATGATCATAGATGCGTCAGGTCCATGGAATATGGAGTATTTCACACAGTTGCATCTGTCTTTAAACGAAGCCGCTAAGAATATTAATATTAAGCACTACGGTGTATTGCTCAGGCTATCAGGGCAAGCCATTGCCGTAGAAGGCGGTTTAGAAATACATAGCAAGTTCGTTAGTAAATCAAATGTCAAAGCAATGGCATTGGATTTTTCTTGCTGTGAATCGTCGCCAATATCTAAAAAGCTGTTTACGAAAGCCTATAATTTAGCGAACATTCATTTTGAAATATTCGATAATGGTGATGATGCAAAAGAGTGGTTGGTCGATGCATTATCACCTTAGGCAATTATATAGCATAAAAATTAAGCAAACACTCTTCATTCGCTAAACTATACAGATAAAACTGTTGATTGACGTTTCAATTCTCGTATAATGCCAATCACTTCAAGCAAGCTTGCTTTTAGTCATGTGTCGCCGGAGTGGTGGAATTGGTAGACACGACGGATTCAAAATCCGTTGCTTTCGAGCGTGACGGTTCAAGTCCGTCCTCCGGTACCATATAAAGACCTTGTTTATACAAGGTTTTTTTATGTCTAAAATTTAGTACCAATATTTCTCAATTACTTTACAAAGTCATGTAGACCCTACACAAAATACCATTCACAGTATATTTTCCGTTTATATCTTATTAGTTGTTTTTGCTTCTGCCAAGGTAGCCATTCTCCTCTTTAATCAGTTGTTCAATGTTGTTAGGTGTATTAATAATGTCGTTAGTGACAGAGCCGTATATCCTCTCTATTAATCGATATATCAAATAGATAATGAGCAGACCTAAAAGTATATAGGGTATGAAATAGCACAATAGGGCTATATGTTCTGGAGCACTGTTTTCATGGAGCTGTTGAGCATACTTATTATATTAACGGAAAACATACCTGCCTTGTTCAGGGAAAATAAAAAGTTTCTACCGGTATCATAAACTGTAATTCAGGGCTATGAAGTGTTCAGCTTATGTCATCATTTCTACGGCAATAAAATACGAATTACCTTTATTTTAGCGTCACAGAAAGGAAGGCATAGCCACTCCTCAACACCAATCTCGATACATTTTTAATTCGCCAAATGCTGCTCAACTGAATTCTTTAATATTAAACCCTTCGTAAGTTTCTGTAATTATTATGCTTTTTATTTATCAAATAAACACGTTGTGAGCAGTATGATGGTGTGATAGGTTAACTGTGTGACACGGGAGGTTGGTGTCCATACTCAAAAATAAAAACGTGTATATAAGAAGGGAAGTCATGAAAACCAATAAAAAAATATTCCATAAAAAGGCATTATCTATTTGTATTGCTGCGTTGCTTAGTCCAACAGTAATGGCTGCGGAAGACATAAAAGAAATTGAACGCATTCAAGTTACGGGATCAAATATATTCAAAGGTAGTGCAAACTTTACGTCATCATCACCTATCACAGAAATCGGCAAAGAAGCCATAGAAGGTATTGGTGCTATCTCTGTTGGCGATGCATTGAGCAATGTACCATCGGTTACCTCGCAGATGAATGGTTCATCTGGCAACGTATCTGTTGGCGGTGGCGCGGGCGATGTTGGTGTTGCAACAGCAGCTTTACGTAATTTAGGGCAAGAGCGTACGTTAGTATTAGTTAATGGTCGTCGTTATGTTTCAGGAGTATCGGCTAACAATGGCTACGGCGTTGATTTAAACTCAATCCCTACAGCAATTATAGAACGAGTTGATGTATTAACCGGTGGTCAATCTGCTATTTATGGCTCGGATGCAGTTGCTGGTGTTATTAATATTATTACTAAAAAAGAATTTGAAGGCTTTGAAGTCAATGCTATGGGATCAAGTGCCGATAAAGGTGCTGAGAAAACTAACATTGACTTTACCTACGGTAAAAACTTTGATGCTGGAAATGCTTGGATTTCTGCTGGTTTTTCAAAACAAGACTCGCTTATGTCAAGGGACAGAGACTTCGCGGCTAATGAATTGAGATTCCTTGATACTACGGGTGATGGTTTAAGAGACTCACTTGCTGTGCGCAATGGCCCTAACCATGTAGACGGTGCATTTCTTGGTTATGGAGACGTGAATATTTTCGGTAATGGTGACGCGTTTAATACAAATCAACCATTACTTGATAGTAATTATAATCGTATCGGTACTACTGATTTTGATAACCAACATGCTGGCCGTACTATAGTTACACCATATGAACGCTTTACTATTGCAACAGGTATTAGTTTTGATATTTCTGATAACTCTAGTGCTGAGTTTGAAGTTAACTATGCATCAACAACGGCATCAACAGCGATAGAAGAAGCGCCAATTGATGTGAATGGTAACCTCTTTAGAACAGGAGCTGGTGGTACTAACCCCATAGATGTCGCGACAAGTCCATACTTTGTCGGAAGTAGTGCAGGTGCACAGCTTGTTGCTGCAATGAATGCTAATGATGGTGATACTAGCCTTTCTAATGTAAGAACTAACCGACGTTTATGGGAATTTGGTGAACGTGGAGTTAATAACAGTCGCGATACTTTCCGTGTTGCTGGTAGTTATAGCTACATTTTAGATAACGATATGGAATGGAAGACTAGCGGAACTTACGGTGTTACTAATTCATCATACGTTATGACAGGTGAAACATTTTTGCCTCATATGCGTGAAGCGGTAACTATTGAGCCTGATGGTAATGGTGGTTATCAGTGTGCTAATGAACTTGCTAGAATTGAAGGCTGTATACCAGTAAACCCATTTAGCACGGAAGATAGCTTAGCTGGCCAAGCCGGTATTGTAGGCTTCTCTGAAGAAGCAATGGAATATATTCAAATTGATGCAAGCCAAATTGCAAAAGTTGAGCAAACAGTTATCACTAGCGTTCTTTCTGGTGAGTTAGACTTCGCTGATATGGGCTTTGCTGTTGGTATTGAATACAGAAAAGAAGAAGCTATAGAAACGCCGGATAGTTTCCGTCAAATGGGTCTAGCGCGGGGGCCTGCAGTTCAGGCTATCAAAGGTGATTTTGATGTTGCAGAAGCCTTTGGTGAGCTATATATACCAGTAGCAGACTGGTTAAACGTAAGTTTGGCGGGTCGTGTTGCTGATTACTCTACTGTTGGTACAACCTTTACTTACCGTTTAGGTCTTGATGCACCAGTTAATGATTGGTTGTTTTTACGTACCGAAGTATCAAGTTCAGTGCGTGCGCCTAATATTAGTAACTTATTCGCATCTGGCGCAACCTCTGTAGGGCCTACAACGACTGATGCTTGTAATGGCGCAACAGATACAGGCTCTAGCAATATCGATGTAAACTGTGCTTCTATTGACGCAATTGCTAAGCGTATGGCTGCAAATGGTGGTGTGTATGAGCTAGGGGGCTCTGAGCTTAATAATACTCAGGTTAAAAAGACCGGCTCTGTAGAGTTACAAGAAGAAACAGCTAACTCATTTACACTAGGAGCAGTATTTACGCCATTAGATAACGTGTCTATTTCAATTGATTATTATGATATTGAAATAGAAGATGGTATCGCTACAGTAAGTGCCCCTATTTTTGTTGAGCGATGTCATGAAGTTGCTCCTAGTAGCTTTGATGCAACATGTGGTGGAAACTTGACCAGAGATGTTAATCAAGGTCCAATTTTATTTTTAACTACCACACCAATTAACGCCGACACAATCTCTACAAACGGTATTGATCTTAAAGTAGCTTATTCACCAATAGATGAATTATCGTTAAACTTGAATGCTAACTTTTTAGGTGATTACACCCAAGAAACTGTTGGCGGGGTTGAAGAGTTTGCAGGTCGTCCACAGTTCCCTGAAATAAACCTTACGGCGAATGCTTCGTATGATATTACTGAAGACTTTAATCTTTTTGCTCAGTTAACCTATCGCAGCGAAACAGAAGCATATCTTGATGCTGATAACGGTGGTTACACAGAAGACTTAAATACCATGGATGCTGTAATGTATTTAGATATGACTGCTAGTTATCAAATGATGGATTCGTTAAATGTTTATGTTGGTGCAAACAACTTATTTGACGAGCAACCTGATATCTTAGTACGTGGTGCTTCTATAGGTACTAATACTGAGCCAAGAGCTTATGACGTGGTAGGTCGTACAATATTCGCTGGATTAAAATTAACTTTTTAATCCTAGAATTTAAACTATGCCTTACCTCTGTTAATGAGTAGGATGCATTTAAAACGATAAAAAAGCCTAGTCTGTATTTGATTAGGCTTTTTTATATGTTTCGTCTTTCATTATATTCCATATTTCATAAATTATTTTTTTTGCTAAACCTTTGATTTAAGAGGTTCCCAAAATACCTTTTAATAATCCAATAACCATTTTTATCGTGCTCATGCGCTTTATAACGTGACTTCTATTGTTACTCGTTTCTTTTGTATTGAGCACTGTAACAATATTACTCATTGCACTACCCACCGAAAATTTTTACAAATTAACTAACTATAATTAGCTGTTAAGTCATTACGTAGTGACGCTGTTATACCGAAATATCTTGTATGTTTTTTGTTCACATGTTCTTATGTTGGTGTAATAGGTTGATATGTAATAGCTTGTATATATGTTATTTCAACGTATTGATACTGCTTATTTAAACGCCAGTTACATTAGCACTAGCTAACTAAGTGCTTTCAAAACAAATGGAATAAAAAGGATAATTTTATTATGAGAAGAATAGTTAAAGCATGTGGTGTTTTACTCACATCATGCAGTTTTATATGGAGTACAGCTTATGCTGATATTGTTATCGTCAGTTATGACGCTAGTGCATCAACAGCGCCAACAGTACAAGGCTGGACTGATTTTAGTAATCAACAAGCCCAAGGAACGTTAGTGCAAGACTTAGGCTCAGAAAGTTGGAAGGCCGATGGAACGTCTGGACGTGCGCAATGGAGTTATGTGCCCAGCAGCCAAAATAACATAGAAGCCACCACAAGTGGTTGGAAAATGACTTGGACAAGTAGAATAGCTTCTGGTGCTTACATTACTGATTATTATTCAAATGGTTCATTACGCTTCCTCCCCATATTAAGCGTCAATGCTGCTGGCGATTTGATGGTATCACTTGAGGGCGGCGGTAATCATACATTAGTTAGTGGCACAGGTAGTGATGCTTATCATGATTATGCGGTTGAATTTGACGCGAGTACTAATTTAGCTACTTTTAGCTTTGATGGTGTTGTCATCGATTCAGCATGGAGTGGGTCGTCAAGTGGACAGAACATCATTGCATGGGGAAATGGCTCTACAGGCATTGATGGTATTGCGCACTACAAGAATATCTCCTTTGAAATTCTTACCCCAGCTGCACTTTCCCCCTTAGCACAATGGGATACTTCAAGTTTAACATTTGATGGAAACGGCCAGTATTCAGCGGTAGATGGCGATTTACCTTTAGTGGAAAATCTAGCACAAGGTAGTATTTACACTCATTTTAAAGCAAGTGGTACAACTGCTACATTATTTAGTGTCTCGGATTCATCTAACGACTCAAGTGAATTTGCGTTAGTAATTAATGGTGACGGAACATTACGTGTTCATGCTCGTAATAATGGCTCTTTTGTAAATGACTCAAAAACCATCACCACCTACAATGATAATCAAGAACATAAAGCCCTGATAATGGTAAATAGTGAAGGTACAAAAATATATGTTGATGGTAGCCTTGCGTTTACTAGTGCAGATACCAGCTTTATTAATACAGTATCCTCGTTAAATTCTATGAATATTGGCCGTAACTATGACTTGAATGGGGGGCAGTGGTATTTCAATGGCAATATTTATGATACTCGCGTTTATGCTAATGTGATGACTAATGATCAGGCTGAAGATTTAACAACACTATCTACAATTGTAGCAAGTTTTGATAGCGCTATAGATACCGATCCGGTAAATGTGGGTTGGATCAATGATTCTGCCGACTCAGGAAGTGGCAGTATCGTTACTGATCAAGGTCAACCTGCATGGCAAGCCAATGGAACTGGCGGGCGAGCAGAATGGGAAGTTACTCCTTCGTTGCAAGTAAATACTGATGCAGCCAATTTAGGCTGGAAAATGACAACAACGAGCCGAGTAGTATCGGGGAGTTCAATCACTGATTATTACGCAAATGGTTTGCAACGCTTTTTAATCTCATTAAGCATTAACGGTAATGGTGATTTAGTTGCAAACTTAGAAGGTGGATCTTCACATACCTTAGTTAGTACTACAGGTGCCGACCAATACCATACATATGAAACATCTTTTGATGTAGCAACAGGGCTTGCTACTTTCAGCTTTGATGGAACAGATATTGAAACATGGTCGGGCTCCGCTAGCAGTCAAAATGTTATTGTTTGGGGGAATGGTTCGTCAGGTACGAATGGTATTGCTAATTATCGAGAAGTAAGCTTCGAAACCTTTGGTACAGGGCCTGCTATTTTTGAAAGTATTGTTTTTCAAGGCGGTCAAGAAGGTGTTGACGGTACAAGTAATTATCGTATTCCAGCAATGGTTCAATCAGGAGATGGTACTTTACTTGCCTTCATTGAAGGTCGACCTAGCGGTGCCGATCCAGGGCAAGCAGGTCAAATTAACATTTCGTTAAAGCGTTCAATTGATAATGGGAGAAACTGGTTACCAGTACAGGTGCTTCATGAAGACTCTGCTTATGATTATTCAGATCCTCGTCCTTTTGTTGATAAAGCAACGAATACGGTTTATGTATTCTATGTTCAATGGCCTGATTTGTGTGCGCAAAATGGTAATTGTGTTGGACCAGAAGACGACAACTTTTTGTTCTATCGTGCAAGTACCGACAATGGTGTTACTTGGGGCGCTCCTGTAGATGTTACTTCGCAAGTCAAAGATCCAACTTGGCGCTCTATTAATCCAGGCCCTGGACAAGGTATTCAATTACAATGGCAAACAACCGGACAAGGTAATAATAATGGCCGTATGATTTTCCCTGCTATTATCCGCGCCGGTAATTCGAACTTTTATGTTGCTACTATATTTAGTGATGATGGTGGCATAACATGGGAAAAAGGTAGTTTTACACCTGTATCCGGTCCAACTGAAGCTGATATGGTTGAATTAACTGATGGCTCATTACTGTTATCAGCTCGAAATGACGGTGGCGCTTCGGGTACGCGTTATCACTTCTTAAGTACTGATGGTGGTGAAACATGGGTACAAACTACCCATGATCTTGCAGTATCTAAAGTAGATCTAGGTATGACGCGCTATTCAGCCGTTCGTTCAGGAGATAGTGAAAATCGCATTCTTGTATCTGGCCCTATGGGAACATCGTCAGGCCCTAACCGTAGTAACTTAGCTATTTGGTCAAGTTTTGATGAAGGTGTGAGTTTTGGTACGCCGCATCAGCTTGTTTATGGTTTTACAGCATATTCAGATATTATTAAATTAGATGATGGTTCAATAGGTATTATCTATGAAGCGACGGGCAATACATTGCTTAAATTCATGAACTTTGAATTGAGTGAGATTCAATAATAGTTAATAAGTAGTAATTATTTTAATGAGTTATCAATGTTACTTAGTTGATAACTCATGTTGAATTGACCAGACTAACCAAGAAAACGTCTAGGATATTTTGAACCGTTCAAAGAGCCGATTAAAGGTGTACTTTACAATTATTTTTATTGCCCATTTAAAATGTAGTTTCTATGTTCTTCGTTCGCTTTTTTAATGAAGCCATTACTTTCAAAGTTTGCTAATTTTTCACTAATTAATGGAATTAAATTAACGTGTTTTTTATGTAAATAATTATAGCCGTAATAAATCGGAAATGGGTACTCTACTCTGATAATATTTTTTGTTGATTCGGTGTGTTTTATATTGCGTATTGCGTTTGTAAAAGCGGCTTCACTCATTGCAATCGCATCTAAACGTTTAGTTATTAGCATATTGATTAATTGTTGATAAGAGGTTGCTTTAAAAAGTGAAAAATTTTTAAAAATATTTTCAAGGGGGGTATTGCCTTTTTTTATGCCTAGGGATTTAGTATTAATTTCTTGAGGGGACTTCAAAGTACTACCTGAGAGCATATAAAGAGCATAGGTATTAATGCAAATTGGGGTAGGTATACGGACCAAGCTTGAATAATACTCGTCAAGCCCAGCAATTCTATTCATTACGCCGTCAAGATGCCCCCTATTTGCCTCCACTAACGCTCTTTGTGCTGGTATTTCATGAAATATGAGTTGGTAGCCTATCTCACTGTATGCTTTTGTTAGGATAGTGGCTGCACATGAGCCTTCAATATTGGAAGTTGAGATGGAAATCGACAGAGCATCTCCTGCTGCATATGCCGTAGGTAAAAAGAATAATATTAAGCAAATAGTGCTTTTAGTGAGTTTTTTTTTATCAAAGCATACATTATATTTTTAAGTCTCTTTGTGAAATACGATTGACACTATAGTTTGAGTAATTTGTAAAACTGACTATCACTTATTAACAATCACTCGCTTCAATATTAACTATCGGCTTCTCTGGATTATCAGATTCCGGATTTTCATAGAGCACATGACATTTAAAATTGACACTTTTTTGGTCATAATCTGCAGTAAAGAAAATATAAATTTGATTGTTCGCTGATGATTTATCTGTGAAAAATATAGCTGCATTTCTGTTATTATTAGCAGTATTTCGATCAACAACATCGATATCCAACCAAGCTTTTACCTGTGTATTAATCTCTACAAAGCTATCACTGCCATGCACAGATGGATACCCATTATAAAGTGATATGTCTGTCCCATTAAATTGGATCACACCCGAGTCATTATTTTGACCATCAATTACGGCTTGAGAGTGTATTAATTGAAGACCACTTCTCATTGCCCCTGCTATAGCTTCGAGGTTAGCCGCTTTAGCATCTTTGGTTAGGTCCATAAATTTGGGGGCCGCTGTGGCAGCCAATATACCCAGTATAACAATAACTACAACTAACTCTATTAGAGTAAAACCGCTATTTTTTGAATTTGCTGGCATCATATGATATTTAATTTAAGGACAAGCTCTTTAGTATAGATACTATTAAATATCGCTCACGATTTCACTATATTGAATAATAGTTTATGACACATGAAGCTTACAATCGGTTAATTTCAACGTCTTCAATAATCAAGCCTATAGTTCCATGGACTCCCCATCTTAACTGGATATTGCCAGTTTGATTAATCGGTACAGTTATTTCAATATAACCACTTGGTATGCTACTCCTTTAGTAAGCCTGAGGCCATGCATTTACCCATCCACTGCCATTGTTATAATCTAATGTAGCGGCAATCGATATCATCACTGTATAGGTGATTCTATGGATCTAATAAATACCCTCTAAATCATACCAACCTATCACGCCATCACCTAGTTGTACAACATGTTTTGCTGAATATATTTATATGATGCAATTAATAAGCGCTGTTTTCTTTATTCGTTTTTGTAATTTTCAAGTGGCTATCATATACGCACATGCATCATGGTTACTGTTAGTGCGACTGTTCTTTGTATTATTGTGTGATTATTTATCTTTATGCTTGAATGAATAATTGCGCAATCGTGTGATTGCATGATTGTGTGACTGTATGATAGGTTGGTGATGTATAAAAAAGCAACAATAATGTCTTGTTGAAATTATAACTAGAGGGGGAATTATGACTTATCGCAATCTTTCTTGCGTATTAGCTGGTTTGCTAATCAGTAATGCTGCATTGGCTAATGTATATGATTTAGATTACTCTGCAAATTCTGGCAATGGTGATCCGACCTCCCAAGGTTGGACTAGTAATACAAGCTCCAATGGCAGCGGTAATCTTGTTACTGATTATGGAACGCAAGCATGGCAAGCGAATGGTAATAATGGTAGAGCTTCGTGGCGAAAAGCTAATTTAAGTGCAGCGTTTAACGCTGAGGCTGCGGCGAATGGTTGGCAGTTGTCTTATACTGCTCGTGTTGTTTCGGGTGATTATTTAACCAACTATTATAGTAATGGCAGTGTTCGTTTTTTGCCTGTTGTTTCTCTTGATACTAATAATAACTTACAAGTTAAAATTGATGGTGTGATATATCCTTTAACAAATACTGGTAAAGGTGATGTTGGGTATAATAATTATCAAATTTTTTATGATCCTGATAGCCAACAAGCAATCTTTTATTTTAATAACAAGCCTATTGCGACGTGGTCTGGTGATGTATCAAATCAAAACCAAATTCAATGGGGTAATGGCAGCTCGTCAATAGCAGGCTTGGCAAATTATCGTAGCGTTCATTTTAGTATTTATGATCCTATAAGTATTATTGAGACCGATAATTACAGTCAGGTATCTGAAAAAGATATTAGTACTAGCGATAGTTATCAAGTAGTTTTAAGAAAACAACCTACTGATACAGTGACTGTTGTCGTTGACCCTGCAGCGGGTACTGCTCCTGCAGACAAGCTCAACATTGGAGCAGGAAATGGTGTAAGTAGCGCTTTAATCTTTACCACATCAAATTGGGATCAGCCTCAAACGGTTGCTATAAATGCGGTACAGGATACACGTACGCCGAATGTTACTGAAGGTGTAGTTATTTCTAATATAGTTTCAAGTACTGATACTGCATACGATGGTTTAAGTAAGAATATCCGTGTGAATGTTGTTGAGAATGACTATAGAGATCCAACGCCAAACCTTCCTATTTTTGATATGGATAGTCAGCTTCTCAATTCTTTAGTTTATATTGACTTGCTTGACGGTGAATATTTAGGCCAACCTGATAGCGCGTTAATGTTAGATAATACAACAATGATTGTTGGATACCCTGAAGGTCATGGCAAGCCAAATACAATAGTGCAACGAAGCACTGATGCCGGCTATACATGGAATGGTCGATTAGCGGGTACACCCAGTAATTTTATTGATTCGACAGTCACAGCCCCCACTATACATGCATTAACCGATCATTTAGGTGTTGAACGAGTTATGTTGCTGAGAACTGAGCGTTCACCATGGAATATGGAGGTCGCATATTCAGATGATAAAGGGTTAACGTGGAGTGCATTTGATAGTCAATACCCTCAATTTTCTGATAGAACTCCTGGGGGAACAACGGGTTTTTCACCACCTAAGTCATTGGTTGAAAAGCGTGATGTAAATGGTTTACCTATTCCGGGTAAATACCTTCTAGGTTGGTCTGCGCATTTAAATGGCTATTCAGGTGTTCGGGGTATGTATACCGGTATTACGCATGATGGTGGATTACATTGGGATATACCTAAGCAAATTGATACTTACAACCCGTACCCTGATGCTAATTATGATGAATCGGCGACCATTGATTCACCAGATCATAGTAAAATGGTACGTATTATAAGAACCAATGTGTCACAACCAAGTTCGTTAATTATGTACAGTGAAGATGCAGGAGAAACTTGGTCATCCCCTGCCGAAGCACACCCGTCTCTTTCTGGAGATAGGCACGCTTTTCATTATGCTCCTGATGGACGTTTATTAGTTTTTTTCCGTGATGAAAACGATCAACAACCCACAGTCGCTCACGGTGACCCTGTATTATGGGTCGGTACATTTGATGACATAATTAATCATAGGCCGGGGCAATACAAAATTCGCTTGATTGATAATAAAGCATCAGGTAATGAAACAGGTTACGGTACGATTCATTCACTACCTGACAATACTATAGTTGTAAATACTTATGTTGATGTGCGTGCAAATGGGGTAAAAGATCCCGATGTAGTGAGTATGCACTTTACCATGGCAGATTTAGACTTAGCAGCACAGGGGACTGCTTTAAATGGTGTTGTTACGAGTTATGATTATGATGCAAGTATAGGTACTTCACCGGTTACTGAAACGTGGATTGATAATACAAGTGGCTCAGCTACTGGTAGTATTATCACTGACTTAAATGCTAATAGTTGGCAGGCTAACGGTACTAATGGCCGAGCAGCATGGCGACAATTACCATCTCAAGAAACCGTTGATGAAGCTAATATTCAAGGTTGGACGTTAACCAGTAATATGCGAGTAACATCAGGCGATCAACACACTACTTTTTATAGTGATGGCGTTAAAAGATTTTTACCTATTATTTCATTAAATGGAAATAATGATTTGATTGCCTCTTTAGAAGGGGGGGGAACATATACACTTGTGAGCGCTACAGGAAATAGTGCATATCATGACTATAAAATAGACTATACGCCTGGTAGCGGTGCAACATTTAGTGTTGACGGTGTTGTTATTGAAGCAAATTGGAATGGCTCGCCTAATAGTAGTAGGTTGCTACAGTTTGGAAATTCATCTTCAAACACTGATGGTGTGTCAAACTTCAGAACGGTAGAATTTAATATCAAATAAGACCGTGTAACAAAATCTGCCTAACACTAATATCTATGTAAGGTTTAGGATAGGCAGATTTTACTTATTTTAGTAAAATATCCCAAGGTCATTATTGCAGCAGCGCTTAATGCTGAACTTGACGAGCAGCTTGGTTATTTCCGTCATGAACAACCCCATAAAGATAATTATCATAACGGTTATTCATCTAAAGCTTTTAGCACGGAAGTTGGCGAAATTGACATGGACACCCGCGAGATAGACGTTCAACTTTGAACTGTAGCTCGAAAAGATAAACCAAACGATTTTTACCTCGTTTCAGTCTTTTTAGGATGATTTTCTCTGTGCCACACTGGTAAGAAAATGGCCCCGTTATAGCAATTAACTAATTTATAATCTTAGGTCTTTTTCCTAAGGATACAAATAGCCTACCGTATTATTGAATTCATTGTTTTTATCTCTAATTGAAACGTTAAAACAAATATCCATATCAGTATACCACTGAATTTAAAAGACTTTGTGCTTCTTTTTCTAAATTTATTCTGTTCTTAAATAGGGGGGCGGTATTTTTTGTTTTTCCTTGGAGTGCTAAATCTCAATGTGTTAGTGTGATGGTGTGATGGGTTGACTGTATGATATATTTTTGTATGATAAATGTTCGGTTCTACATGAGTGGAATACTTAAATTAAATAGAGATTATTTAACAGTGATTAAAATCATAAAAATGATTGATCGAATATTTATATAGCCAACTGAACGGATTAAATATTACTAGATAGTTCGTGTTCAAAAAAAGATAACAATAAATGCACATTTATAGGGATTATTATGAAAAACATATTAAAAATAGGTCTGCTGTTTATAAGCACCTCTACTTTTTTAGTCGGCAATGTCAATGCAACAGTATTAGAAGATTATCATGCTAGCCAGGGTACTAGTCCCTTGTTGCAGGGATGGTCTGATTATTCAAGTAATCAAGGGAATGGTGTGTTAGTGCAAGATTTAGGGGGATCTTCATGGAAAGCGAATGGCATTTCAGGGCGAGCACAATGGAGAATTATTCCCACGACTCAACATAACGCTGATGCCACAAATTTAGGCTGGAAAATGAGTTGGACTAGCCGTGTTGAGTCAGGTTTACAAATTACAAATTACTACTCAAATGGTTCATTACGTTTTCTACCCACATTAAGTATTAACGCTAATGGTGATTTAGTTGCTGCTCTTCGCGGTGGCGGTACTCACACATTAATAGCAAACACTGGGGCAAATGCTTACCACGAATATGAGGTTGAATTTGATCCAAATACAGATCTAGCAACATTTACTTTTGATGGCACTATTATTGAGTCTGATTGGGCAGGTGAACCAAGTGCGCAAAACATGATTGTTTGGGGCAATGGTTCATCAAGCAATGACAGTGTTGCTTTATATCAAAATGTTTCTTTTGAAATACTCGATTCAAATACGCCAAATGAGCCTGCAATTGCTGCACAGTGGGATACTTCAAATATTACTTTTAATGGCAGTTCAGAATTTGTCGCTGTTGATACCGATTTACCCTTGGTTGAAGAACTTAGTGAAGGTAGTATTTATGCAGAGTTTAGAACCTCAGGTACTACGGATGCTATCTTTAGTGCCTCAAACTCTTCAAATGCATCAAGTGAATTTTTATTGATTGTTAATGGTGATGGTACTTTACGTGTGCATGCACGTGAAAATGGAACCTTTGTAAACAATTTACAAACGGCCAATATATATAATGATAATCTCGTTCACAAAGTTGCAGTCATAGTTAGCAGTATAGGCACAAAAATATTTGTAGATGGAGAATTACAAGCTGAAGGCACCAGTACTAACTTTATTAATACCGTGACAGGACTTGATACTATGGGTATTGGTCGTAATTACGATAGTGGTGGTGGGCAATGGTATTTTGAAGGTAATATTAATCAAACCACTATATACAGCTCAGTATTATCTGATAGTCAAGCTGTGGCATTAACCACTCACACAAATGTTGTTGCCAGCTTTGATGCCAGTTTAAATATAGATCCTATTAACTTAGATTGGATTAATGATTCTGCAGATTCAGGTAACGGAGGTTTTATAACTGAGTTAGGTGAGCCGGCTTGGCAGGCCAATGGTACGAATGGCCGTGCAGAGTGGGAAGTTATTCCTACCAATGAAGATAATAGTGAGGCGTCGGCATTAGGTTGGAAATTAACTGTAGACAGCCGTGTTGTTTCAGGCAATAAAATAACTAATTATTATGCTAATGGTAATAAACGTTTTTTAGCCTTTTTGAGTATTAATAGTAATGGCGATCTAATCGCAGAAATTGAAGGTGCCGGAACTTATACTTTAGTTTCTGAAACTGGTGCTGATTCATATCATACGTATGAAACACTTTATAACCCAACAACCAGCTTAGCGACCTTTAGTTTTGATGGTACTGTGATTGAAACGTGGCCAGGTGCTAATAGTAGTCAAAATGTCGTGGTATGGGGTAATGGTTCATCGAGTACAGACGGTATTGCAAACTACAGAGAAGTAAGTTTTGAGACTTTTGGTAGTGCTGATAGGCAAGGTTACTTTCAAAGTATTGTTTTTCAGGGTAATAACGAAGGTGTTGATGGTACGAGTAATTATAGAATTCCCTCTATAATAGAAGCGCCAAATGGCTCTCTATTAGCTTTTATTGAAGGGAGGCCTAGTGGCGCTGATCCTGGTGCTGCAGGTTTGATCAATGTGTCATTAAAGCGTTCACTTGATAAAGGACGTACTTGGCTACCTATTCAAATTATTGATGAAAATCCATTGTATGACTTCTCTGATCCACGTCCTTTAGTTGATACAACGACGAACACCATTTATGTTTTTTATACTCAATGGCTAGATCGTTGTGCACAAAACGGCGATTGTACTGGTCCAGGAGATCCTAACTACTTACTATATCGCACCAGTAACGATAATGGAGTTACGTGGTCTGATATGGTCAATATTAGTTCCGCAGTTAAGGATCCTACTTGGCGATCAATCAATGCAGGTCCAGGACATGGAATTCAATTAAAGTGGCAAACTTTAGCACAAGGCGGTCACAACGAACGATTGATATTCCCCGCGGTTATACGGGAAGGCGATAGCAATATGTCAGTACACACTATTTACAGCGATGATAATGGTGCTACATGGCAAGTAGGTGCGAGAACACCAATAATTGGTTCAACAGAAGCAGATATTGTTGAATTAGTTGACGGACAACTACTATTATCTGCGCGTAATAATGGGCAGGGCATATCTGGCAATAGGATTCATTTTCTAAGTGCTGATGGCGGTGCTACTTGGGTTCATACAAGTAATGATATTGTGATATCAAAAGTAGACACAGGAATCACTCGTTTCTCTGCCATTCGCTCTGGTGATGATGAAAATAGAATTATTTTATCCGGTCCTATTGGTGATCCTGTAGGTAGCAATAGACGAAATTTAGGCTTGTGGTCAAGTACTGATGAAGGTGTTACTTTTGGTACACCTTTCCAATTAGTTGAAGGAGTAAGTGCCTATTCAGACGTTATTACCCTTAGTGACGGTTCAATTGGTATTATTTATGAGGCAACCGGTAACACGCTAATTAAGTTTATGAATATTGAATTGAGTGAAATAGAGTAACAACCATTGGCTAAGTCGCTTATGCCGACTTAGCCAAGCTTATTATTCTTGCTATGCTTGTTTGGTGATTTATTGACTCTGTTGATGATATTTATAGTTTCAACTTAATTTTACTGCTAGTAATGCTCTTGATATCTTTAGGTAATTCGTGAAGATTGTTTATTGGTAGAATAAATGGAAAATGAGAGTTTTTTTGCAGTTACTGAGGGCGATTATAAGGCGTAAATAAAAAAGAACAGCCACTTATTTGTCAAACATAGAGGAGTTGTAGTTACGTTATCGGACTGTTGTATTACTTCATCTAAATTATCGTGGTTTAATTTATATGTGAGTGTGTAATGGTCAAGTTAAATTGGCTACAATTTTATAGTTTAGCCAGTACACTTTCTCTGACTCGTTTGGTGTCAAACCGCCATTATGTAGATGCGGTCTAACTTGGCTGTAATAGCTAATAATATATTTCGTAATATCTATCTTAGCTTCGTTAAAACTGCGATAGGCTATCAATGGTACCCATTCTGTCTTTAAATTTCTGAAAAATCGCTCCATTGGTGCATTATCCCAGCAATTACGTCGTCGGCCCGTAATGAAGTATCACCTAAGTGCCAACATTTATAACTGCTATGGTGAACATCAAACACATCGCACAATAGTTTGGTTGAATATTTTGCTTTATGGCTCGGATTGAGTTTTTCGATTAATTCGAATTGCTCAATGAGTCCGACATCAACAGAGCCGTAGCCTTTGATACAAGGCAGACATTTGTTTTGCAGTTTTTTACTTTTAAATGCGCCTTGCACGTCGATGCGAAGATTAAGCATAGAACAACCATGCAACATGCCTTATATCTGGCACAAAACATATTTAATTCGAATAAAATTCAAACTCGAAAGATTAACCAGCCCTAATGAACATACTTAGAATAAGCAGAGCTATTTAATCGCCTTATCAAGTAAAGTGAGTAAGCTTTGAATGTAAGACACTCGTTCTGAAACTGTTGCAGTGTTAGGGCTTAAAGATATTTTTCCGCCGATAAAGTCTAGATTGTCGCAGTCGCAATGTTGAAGTGATTTCTCTATTTGCTCAATAGTAAGCAATGAGTTTTTGGCATAATGTGGAATATTAAATGCTTTTGCTGGAGGCATATGACTGTCTTTCCATTGTCCATAAGGGGTATCTTCACCTGATGCGCCAGAGAAAATAATTCCTCTTAATAGCTTGCTTTGATAAGCCATTTTTATGTGCTTAATAGGCCCTTGGACAGATCGAGTTTCAATTGCCGAACGCCCCCAGTTAACACTAACACCCATGTTACAGCTAAGTTTTTTGTTAATGGTGGTTACTGTATCTATTTCATCCTCTAAGCTCAGAAACCCCTTTTCTGGAGATTGTTCAGGTATAAAAGCATCACAATGCTCAATGAGCAATTTTGCGCCATACCAATCCCAAGACAGTATGGTTTCCAATGAAGTATGTAGGGCCTGTTTTGAGGAAGATGTTTTAGCCGAAATTGTTGGAGCGGTATGAATTTTCATATGACTTACCGCATGCTTACCTAAATGTTTGTTAAGTTTGAAAATGGCTAATCGAGCTTGTTGATAAAACTCAATAGCGGCTTGTCTACCGTCTTCATTTATTGAGGCAATACCAAAATGTGGGTTATGGGCTAAATTTGCCATAACGCCCGGTATTGAAGTAAATACAAATTGCCAACGGGAATCTATATTGGCCAGAAACCAGTCATCATCAAAAGGATGTAGTTTGCCAACAAAGGGATGTTCAATACCTTGAATATTATCCATTGATTTTAGCTGCTCATAATATTCGCTCTCTAAATTTTCATCCCAAGCAAAAGTTGATGGGGCTGTTGCGTATGCGCCAACGATATAACTCATTTTTACTTCCTTGTTTCATTTTTTATTATTGAAATGGGCCACTTTTACAGTATTTGTGCGTACTCCTGGTTTTATTTCACCATTAATTAGTACGATGTTGTTTTGCCAATGCTCAATCGCTGCACCGCAATTAGGCAAAAATGGTGTTTCACCTAGATTTGTCCAACTTTGATTACTACTATCGAATAACAAAGCATCTCTATTCCATTTAAAACTAGATGGCGCTTGTGAAAAAAAGCGGAGCTTTTCAGCTTTTTCTTGTTTTGTTCCTTTAACTTTTTGATATGTTGATAGCCAATTATCCCACGTCGATTTGTTATAACCGCCTAAAAACAAAGTTTGTTGCGCGCTGACCTTAATTGCAGCTGCGCCAATTAAAGAAAGTTGTTTATCAAGCAGTGTTTGAATTGGTGCGATTGTTTGCCATTTTGCCGATTTATCTGAAATGTTTAGTGACAAACCATCGTTAAGAGCAATGTTCTCGTCGCTGTTTATGCTAAATCCTGAAAAAACATAAAGTTGGCTGGTAGAAGTACTCTTATTGCCATGAATAGTTACCACTGGAGAAATACGGTTTTTACCAAGTAATGGAAGCTCTTTTTGCCAAGTGGAGCTGTTAACGTCATAGCTATAAACATTGTTAGATGCTGCACCATTTTGTATACCGCCAATAATGTAAACTTTTCCCTGAAAATAAGCGCCGCCGCCTTTGGCAAAAGTGACTGGCATTTCACCTATTTTTTTATAACTTAATGAGCCTTCTTGATACGATATTAAAGCAATGTCAGATGATGCAGTAACAGACCCATCATATTGCTTTATTTCGCCGCCAAAGAGCAATATACCTTGTTCTGTAGTAAAACTTTCTCCGTAGGCTGCGCCTAAGGGTAAGCTTAATTGAGATTGTTGCCATTGGTCATTAGCGCTTTGCGTTAAGAAAAATATATCTTGGTGATAAACCTTTTCGGCGGCAACATCTTCCTGTATTGCGGTAAGTAAACTTTTTTTGGGAAAATTAGAGCCGCCGGCAACAAGTAGTGCTTTTTCTTCAGCTCCATTTTTGTTTGTTATAGTTAACGTGCCAGAATAAGCTCCTGCAACTCCATGTTGAGTGTGATCTCCAGCAGGGGCAGGTAAATTAGGTAAATTACTCTGCCAAGTTAATGTTTTACCATTAACTGAGAATATAAAAGTAGTAAGCACTAAAGTAACAAAACATAAGTGCTTTGATGTGAATTTTAAACTCATTAATTTACTCAATAGTATATGCATCAAGAGAATCTACTGTGGTTTTTTTGCCAACCATAAAACTTAGCTCTATCTGGCTAACAATAATAGAGTGTCTACTCACATTGTTTTCTTACCTTGTTGATTTTTAAGCGAACTAATCTAATACCTGTTAAGGTATGAATGGTATACCTATTGCACCTGTTATACCAGTAGTTGTATGCAATTGCAATTGTGTTAGTTAACCTGACTTCAGGATAAAAATTATAAGAAGGCAACTCGTTTCTCGTTTGTTGATCCGTTCATGATCTGGTTTATTGGCATAGGAAATTTTGACAAAAAATAATATCCTAGTTAATCGAGGTGATTATGAATTAAATATGACAATACAAAATTTACACAAAAGCTTTCAAAGAAGAAGCCGTAGCTTTAGTCATCGAACAAGTTTTTTCAGTGCCAGAGGTCGCAATGTCTGTAGGTGGCAGAGCTTTCTTATTTTATTGTTGGAAGTTTAATAAACAGGGTCTGTTTTATCATTCAATACATCATGGAATGAAAAAAGGTATTGAAGCTTATATCAGATATCACAATCAAATCAGGCTGGATACATCAAACAAAAATTGTCCTCCAATTGAGTTTGAGTAGTCCATATTAAATATGTTTTATGCTGCTTGATCTGAACACTCTGTTCTACGCTCCGAACTTTCTATTTAAAAAACAGAAAGTTAAAAAGGAACAGATGATCAATAAAATCTTATTAATAATTATGTATGACTCTATTGACAGGTTAAATAATCACAAGGTATAGTGGTATGACAGCATGCCGGCATGATGGCTGTGGTTATACTTCACAACAGGTCTTTCGAATAAGCGAAATAAAAGCGAGATAGAAGCTAAAGTAGCATGTTGCATAATTACAATTAACTGAAAAGGTAAAATAATATGAGTTTAACTAGCACATCAGGAAGTCAATTTCTTAAACGAGGTTTTACTAAAACCTTACTAGCCATTTGTATTGCTAGTGCCTCAAGTCAAGTTTGGTCAGATGAAGCTAAACCAGATGAAGAAGTGGAACGAATTAATATAACTGGCTCCTATATTAAATCGGCCAACTTTCATTCTTCTTCACCAATTTTATCTATTGATGCTATAGAAATATCCAAGTTAGGTGAAACCAATGTTGGTCAATTTCTTGCCAGCGTTCCTTCAATTACTGGACAAGATACAGCCTCAAGTAATAACACCAACGCACCTCAAGTTGCGGGTATAAATACCGTGGCACTAAGAAATTTAGGGCGCTCTCGAACCTTAGTACTAGTTAACGGTCGTCGTCATGTTTCAGGAACGTCAGCAGGTGCTGGTTATGGTGTAGATTTAAACTCTATCCCAACGTCTATCGTCAAGCGTATTGATGTACTAACAGGAAATCAATCAGCAACTTATGGTTCAGATGCTATTGCCGGGGTAATAAATATTATTACCAAAAACGATTTTGAAGGTGTAAAAGTCTTGGCTCAAGTTGGTCAAGGGATGGAAAATGGCGATAACGAGAAAAAAGATTTTGAACTCACATTAGGCAAAAATTTTGCTGAAGGTGGTAACATTTGGGGATCTTACACTTATTCTAAGCACGATGGCTTGCTTGCCAGCGAACGTGATTTCTCAGCCGAGCATATAAACGCATTTAAAAATGATGGCTCTGAACTACTTAACGCATTGGGCTATGGCGGTTCGTCTCACATCCCTAGTGCACGGGTGGGGGGATATAAAGGAGATGGTTCAAAATATGTATCTGGCCAAGTAAAAGCTACTTCAGACCAATTTGATTTTCAGGAGCATCGTTATCTTGTTACGCCAATTGAGCGTAATTTATTTGCCGCGGGTGCCACGCTCGAGCTTAATGATCAATCAACGCTAAATTTAGAAGCAACATATTCGCGAGTAGAAAGTACTACTAAGCTTGAACCATTACCGTTACATACTTTAAAAGATATTTTCAAAACAGGCCTAGGCGGGGTATCTGGCATAAATTTAGATCCCAGTTTAGGAGCAGTTCATCCTTTATTTGATGGTACAGCTTTGCAAGCAAGTTTATTAAGTGATGGTAAAACATCTCTCGATTCTGTTGGTGCTACTTTTAGACGAACGGTTGAACTGGGTGAGCGCGTAAAAGAAAATGTGCGTACGACTTTTAGAGTGGCAGGCTCTATCGATTATAGTTTTGATAATGGTCTATATTTGATCGGTTCATTTACCCATGGTCGTACTCATCAAGATGAAGTTTCACAAGGTGACATGAATTTAGAACGAGCGCGTTACGCCTTAGATATTGAAGCAGACATTGACAACGGCGGTTACCGATGTGTTGATGATATTGCACGACTGGCAGGTTGTGTGCCTTTTAATCCGTTTAATGCAGGTGATGAAACAGAAGTGGGTGTTGGTTGGACTGAAGCCGCATCGGATTATTTAGGTGTTGAAACAACTCTTACAGGTGAAGTTGAACAAACTGTGGTAAATCTGGTTTTAACAGGAGAAATTGAATTGGATTCTCTTGAAAGCTACCCGGAATTCGCTGTTGGTATTGAATACCGTGATGAAACCGGACTAGAAACACCTGATAGTTTAAGCCAAGCAGGGGTGGTACGTGGTCTACAAATGAAACCAACTGAAGGAGGTTTTGATGTAGCTGAAGTGTTTGGAGAACTTAAAGTACCTGTTACGGAATGGTTATCCATGGATGCTGCTATTCGTTACGGTGATTACTCATCAATTGGTGGTGCATTAACGTGGAAATTAGGCGCTGATATTTCGCCAACTGATTCATTACGCTTGCGTGGTGCGCTGTCTACGGCGGTACGTGCGCCAAATGTAAGTGATTTGTATGCAGGTGGTGCGGCAAATGCAAGCTTAGTATTTGATCCATGTGATGGTGTAACCGCAACAACAAGCGGTACGGTGGCAGATAATTGTCGTTCATTTACTCGTATTCAAGAGCGAATTACCGACACTGACGCGTTTACATTAAGCCAAACTGAAAAACAAGGAACAAGTGGTTTTACTAGTGGTAACGAAGAGATGCAAGAAGAAACCGCTGAATCATTAACTGTTGGTGTCGTTTACGCCCCAGAGTTTATAGAGGGCCTTTCTCTTTCACTTGATTATTATGATATTGGTATTGAAGATGCGATAGGTTTTGACAGTAAAACTACGGTTGTTGATCGATGCTACGCACAAGCGAGCTTTGATCAAACCTGTGGTGGTAATGCTATTCGTTCAGTTGCTAGCGGTGCATTGTTAACGGTTAATTCAATTGCCAATAACCTAAACAATATCGATACTTCTGGCCTAGATGTTGAGTTAGATTATAGAAAAGAGATAGGTGATGGAACGTTAAGTCTTGCTCTTGTAGCTAATTTTTTAGATGAATACACTATTACGGGTATTGAAAATGGTGATGTTGATGAAAGAGCCGGTGAGGTTTTATACCCTGAGTTAAGGTTTAACACTACTATTGGTTATACCTACAATAACTTTAATGTTAGCTGGCGCCTGCGTTATTGGGATGATGTTGTTGATGATAACAATAAAGAAACTCAAAAATTCACCGATGAATTAAATGAATTTGATGCTGTTTATTATCATGACCTTTCGGCTAAATATGCACTAAATGAAAATTATACCTTTGCTTTTGGTATTAGAAATTTAACCGATAAATCTCCTTATAAAATGAGTGTTAAACATGAATATCAGCAGCAAGGTGCAATGACTAACGGCACGGCTTGGGATACAGAGGGTCGCAGATTCTTTGCTAGTGTAACAGCTGAGTTTTAATTAATAGTTTAGTACAGTGGCGTATCATTTAGGTGATGCGCCACATTTTTATGTAGGGAAAATATGATTAATCTCAGAGACTACTCATTAAAGTATATAGTTCTAATACTCGTAAATATTGTGGCGTGTTCATCAGTTGCAAAAGAGATAGAAAAAGAGGATGTAGTATCTATTGGAAATGTACGACCCAATGTTATCTTGGTTATGTCTGATGATCAGGGTTGGGGGGATGTAAGCTACAATGGCAATAAGATATTAAAAACACCACATTTAGACGCTATGGCTGAAGCAGGGGTCCAAATGGATCGTTTTTATGCCGCAGCCCCCGTATGCTCACCGACTCGAGGCAGTGTCTTAACCGGGCGTCATCCCTTTCGTTTAGGTATCCCATGGGCTGGTAAAGGGCATATGCCATCACGAGAAAGTACTCTTGCAGAAGTGCTCAAAGATTCAGGTTATCGCACGGGGCATTTTGGCAAGTGGCATTTAGGACAATTAAGTAAAGCCGTTAAACAAGGCTATTTCCCTGGTGATTTAGCAGATCCTAAGCGTTATTCACCACCATGGGAAAATGGCTTTGAGGTAAGTTTTTCAACAGAATCCATGATGCCAACGTACAACCCCTATTACCATATTGGCGGGAATTTTGGCTCACCTGATTATCGTAAGTTACAATCTGAGCCCGTAGCAAAGGGACAGAAAACCGGCGGCTTTCGTTGGCGTGATTTTTTCTGGACCGGTCCTGGTAAAATAGTAGATCAATGGCTTGAAGGAGATATTGCTGAAATTGTAATGGACCAAGCCCTGACATTTATTGAAGAAAAATCAAAAAGCAGTGAGCCTTTTTTAGCTGTAATTTGGCTACATACCCCACACTCTCCTTTAGTTGCTGGTAATGAAGATAGGTTTCCATATGCTGAACACCCTATCCAAGCACAGCATTTTTACGGCGCTGTAAGCGCAATGGATCGACAAATAGGGCGTATGCGTGACAATTTGCAGGAATTAGGGATTTCCGATAATACCATTGTGATGTTCAATTCTGATAATGGCCCTTCTTATATTCAAAATTATAATTCGGCTGGTCATTTTTCAGGTAAGAAAGGTACCCTAAAAGAAGGCGGTATTAGAGTCCCCGGTATTATTGAATGGCCTAGCACCTTAGCTGGGGGACGGAAAATTCTTGCCCCAATATCAACCAGTGATATTTACCCGACTATATTGGCCGCGACTCAAACTGCTTTACCGAAAAATCAATTACCTTTAGATGGTATTAATGTACTTCCACTACTTACAGGAAAAATAATGGAGCGTCCTTCTCCCATAGCATTTCAATCCCCAATTAGAAGTGCTGGTGCGGATGCAGTTGCAGGTAGTTTGTCATATGCGTTGTCAGATAATCGCTATAAATTAGCGAGTTATGACAACGGTACTACCTGGGAATTATATGACATTATAATGGACCCAACAGAATCAAAAAATGTTGTAGAGCAGTTTCCCTCAATTTTCAGTAGTATGAAATCTCAATTATTATTATGGGTCAAAGACTCAACACGGGATGGGAAGAGCACTGCAGAGTTCCTCAAAACAGAACAGTCAAAGTTAAACTCAGATCAGTTGTAGAAAATTAAGGTCCAATATGTTGCTAAGAATAAATGTGATTATTTTTACCATTTTGTTTCTTCACGCCATGGTGATGCCACCGGTATTGGCAAGTGTGACTTGGCATGAAACAAGTTTTAAAGATTTTTCTGACGGTAAATTAGAAGCTAGTGGACATAATCTTTATGTATCGCACAAAGGAGACATTCGCACTATTCATCGTTTTGATATTAATCAAGATGGCTATTTGGATATTATGTTCAATAATACCCATGATTCAATTCGTTACATCGCACCAACGTTAACTTCATTTGATAACGAAGGTAGGATAAATAATATAAGTCTTGCCGTACAAGGTAGCATTAGAACAGAAGTCAGTGACTTAAATAAAGATGGTTATCAAGACTTAGTGTTTTTACCTAATGAGTCAGGCGTACAAGCCAGTAGACGCTTCATTACTATTATTTATGGGGGCGAAGATGGTTGGTCACAACGTCGCAGCAATGGCGTTTTACCAGTAAATAAAGGTAAAGATGTTGTTATTGCCGATCTCAATGGCGATAGCTGGCCTGATATCGTAACGCTTAACACCCCTGGTTGGTCGTATGGTCAACCGAGCGGAGGCAATATTATTCGCACTTATTGGGGAAGTGAGCAAGGTTTCATATTAACTCGCTATCAAGACACCGCGGTAAAAGGCGCTAAATCATTAGCCAGTTATGATTTTGATGAAGACGATAAAGCAGAATTGTTAGTCACTACGTCTGACAATAAGCTGCTGTTATATCAACAAAAAAATGAACAAAAGTTAGTGCTAGTTAGCGAATATGAATTTGAATTACCTAATGCGCACCTCACTAAAGCTTATGTTCATGACCTTAATCAAGATGAAAAATTGGACATCATTATTGGTACCGATAATAACGTATTGATATTTATGGCAGGCAGCAATAAATTAACATTTAAAACGGCAAAAAAATATGACGCTTTTCCTGCTTCTCACATCAGTATTGATGATTTAGACGCCGATGGCACGATGGATATTGTGCTAACCAACTTCATTCAAAACCATGCGGCAGGTGGTGAAGCCACTGGCGCTGTTGGTCAAAAGGGCGCACCTATCCATATCTTATGGGGGGGAGAAAAATGGGCTGACAACACCGCACTTTCGTTAAATGTGGATAATGCTGTTGCTACTGCTATTGCTGATGTTAATCAAGATAATCATAAAGATTTAGCCATCGCAGTACACCAAGGAACCATCAAATATAAAACAACATCCCCTTTCTATTATGGTCGGTCAAATAGAACTTTTGTGAAGAGTAAGAAAGGTGCTCCCACTGAAGGTGTGACCGATATTAAACAAGTAAGATTAACTGAAAATAGTGATACAAGCTTTGTGTACGCCAATAGCCTAGGAGGCTCTGTTGGAGAGTTAGTACCATTACAGCTTTTTTGGGGGGCAGAAAAAGGCTTCGATGAAAATAATCAGTGGGTCATTCCGATGCGCAGTGGTTATGAATCAAGTGCTGCTGATTTTAATGCCGATGGGTATGTTGATTTACTCGCCTTAAATACAGGGCATGCAGGTGAAATATCTAAAGTAGACCCTACCGTTGGTGCCAATATTTTTTGGGGCTCAAAGCAAGGATTTGATACAAAAGAGCAGCGAAGCGTTATCCATGAGAAAAAACGCGCTACATCAAACGTAGCGGATTTCAATCGTGATGGCTATCTTGATATTGTTTTGGGCGTTTTTGATAAAAAATTGCCCATGAGCGTGCATTATGGCAGCGCGGAAGGCTTCCCTTATGATGGCGGTATTGATATCAAAGGGTCAACAGGGCGCTCGGCTGAGCCGATGATTGCCGACTTTAACCGTGATGATTGGTTAGATATTGTTGTCCCAGTTTATCATGAAAATATTGTTCGTTTTTATCATGGAAGTGAGCAAGGTTTTCAGCAAGACTCATTTAAATTGGATGTTCCTGTTCCTGTAGGAATTGATGTTGCAGACTTAAATGATGACGGCTACTTAGATTTAGTTGTAACCAGTTATAAAGACCCCATTACGAGTAATCGTGATACTGGCTTATTCGTCTTTTGGGGAGCAAAGTATGGATTTAAGCAATGGAATTCACAATGGTTGCCAAGCACTGCACCTATATCGCCAGCCATTGCTGATTTTGATAATGACGGTTACCTTGATATTTTTGCACCTAATTATCATGCTGAACTTAATAGAGAAAATTTACCTAACTTTATTTATTGGGGTAGTAAAGATGGTTTTTTGGCCACGGAACGTACGTCTTTAGCTTGCGATTCTGGCCATGATGCGCAAGCCGGCGATTTTGATCTCGATGGTTTATTAGATATTGCAGTTTCATGCCATGCAAGTAATGGTGATCATACAACTAACTCAGTTGTTTTTTACAATGACGGTCAACGTTTTGCAGCGCCAAAAATGAAGAAACTGCTCACACATGGTGCACATTGGATGTGGTCACAAGATATGGGACATATTTATAATCGTGGTTTTCAACAAAGTTATCAATCTTCTGTTTTTACTTGGCATGAATCTAAATCAAAAGGATATTTGAAGTATCAAGCTTCGATATTAAATGGCGCCAAGCTTGAGTTTGATATTCGTTCAGCTAATGAATTGTCACAGCTTGAATCAAGCCCTTGGTTAGCTTTAAAAGGTGATACTTTTTTGGTTGACGAAACCAATCGAGTATTACAGTATCGAGCTCGTTTTATTTCTAACAACGGTGATAATTTCCCAATATTAGATTCGATAAAAATATCACTTGATTAGCCTGTGATAAGAATTAAAAGCATAGTTAAAATGCAAAACTACTTCTTTAAAAGGAGAGAGGTTAAGAAAAATGGGGGAGCTTAGATTTGGCAAGACACATACCTTAATTTGAATTAGTATCGACTGCATTCATCAGCAATATGGCTATACCAGTGAAGCCTCTATTTTCAAGTTCATTTTAGTGTAGCCACTGCCAAACTTACTCTATTGGATTCAACTCTGGCGAAAAAGGTTAAAACTTAATGATAGTTAAGCTGTTAATCCATCTGTTAATTAACAGTGGTGCCAAGTTGCACCGTATAGAACGTTCACTACACGTGGTACTTCAGGCCTTTTTAAAAGCTAACGCTAGATTTTCTCCACTACACCCACGTTCATGCAGGGCGCTATTAAATGCTTCGATATCCCCTGCTGCCGAGCAAACGGTAATCAAGGGAGTGTAATTGATTAATTGAGCAGGCAGGGCTTTATCTAAACTGCAATGACGAGGGGAGCAAGGTTTTGATTCCAATCTCTCAAGTCCATGAGCATAAAAACTTCTAAGTCAATCGTTAACAATACCAAGGTTAATATTGAGGTTTCTCACTGTGTATGGATTATTCGTGTAACCCTTCCTTTATATGGAAAAGTACCATCAGACTTACATACGTTCGTTTCCTTAGACATAAGGGATTTATAACTCATAACATCCATTCATCACAAACCCTACAGAAGGTGTAATTTTATACTGGTATGTATATGTGATGGTATGATAGGGTAATAGAGATTAAATTTTGAACAGACATGGACCGTGTGCGTATTTGATCACTTAGATATGCTACTTAAATGATTGGCTGTTCTGCGAATCATCTATTAGGTTTATCTTATTTTTATACATTAATTTAGAACAAATTATTAAAAGAATAAGGTTGATTATGAAAATTAATATATTATTACGAAGAGCTTATGGCGCAATGTACCTTTTTGGTATAGCGGCTATGTCAGTCAGTGTCGCCGAGGCGGATGAAATCATCGCCTCATATTACGCAGATACTGGTGATGGCGATCCAACGAATCAAAGTTGGACTGTTGATGTCAGCGGCAGTGGCAATGGTAATTTAACCAATGATAATGGCAATGCTTGGCAAGTCAATGGTGTAAACGGGCGTTACGGTTTTAAGCAAGTTCTTTCTTCAACACTAAAAACACGAGCTATGGCAGAGGGGTGGATTTTATCAACCGATATGCGCATGGTGTCTGGCGGAGCTAGTAACACTTATTTTGGTGATGGCTTAGTGCGTTTCATCCCAACTATTTCTCTGAATGCCAATGGTGACTTAGTTGCTTCTTTAGCTGGTGATACAAGCTACACATTAGCAACAGGCTCATCGGCGACCGATTATCATCAATTTGATCTCAGCTATGATCCTGATACGCAACAAGCTACATTCTCTTTTGATGGTAATAATATTGCTACATGGGCTGGACAATCCTCAAGTAATGATTATGTTCGTTGGGGGAATGGCTCGTCGGGTATCGATGGTGTTATTCATGTAAAAGAAGTTACCTTTTCAATTATAGACGATACTCCGCCAGGTGAAATAGCAGCGTCTTATGATGCCAATACGGGCAATGGTGACCCAACTAATCAAAGTTGGAATGTCGATTTTAGCGGAAGCGGCAATGGTAACTTAATTAATGATGGCGGTAATGCTTGGCAAGTCAATGGTGTAAACGGCCGATACGGTTTCAAAAAAATATTGTCTGCAACCTCAAAAGCAAAAGCAATGGCCAATGGTTGGACGCTAATCTCTGACATGCGCGTGGTGTCAGGCGACTCAATGAATATTTATTTTGGTGATGGGGCAACACGTTATATTCCTGTAATCTCTTTAAACACCAATGGTGATCTAGTCGCTGATCTATTAGGTGATACAACTTATACATTAGCAAGTGGCTCATCAGCAACGGATTATCATCAATATGGCTTATACTATGATCCTAGCACTCAACAAGCTACGTTTAGCTTTGATGGCGATCCTATTGCAACATGGGCTGGACAAAATTCAAGTCACAATTTTATTTCTTGGGGGAACGGCTCAACAGGAACAGATGGAGTAGCAAACTTTAAAAATGTTACCTTTATTATTGCTGAAGGTGATGGTGAACCGGTTCCGCAAGCTGATTACACTTTGCCAGTTGCCGTAGCAGATGTCTGGTCCCCCATTAAAATGTATGAGCATGATAGTGACTTTGGTCATGTCGTGGTTGACGGTGACACCCTTACTTATTATCACACCAATGTTGATGTCAGTGGTAATCCACCAATAGCCTTAGCGGATATATCAACAGATGGAGGCTATAGCTGGATAAAGAATCAACAAGTAAATGGCAGCGATGCAGTTTTCTTAAATCCTTACACTAAGGAACTTGTGACTAGCTACGATAATAATGGTGATAGAGAATTAGTATTTACTTCAAATAATAAACAAAATTGGAGTCAGGTAGTTGATACTGATTTCTTAATGGAACATGGGACCAGCATGTTATGGCTTAACAATGGCGACATTTTCGCGTCACATCGAGCCTCAGGTAGTAAGTTTACCTCTAGCTTATCGACAGATAATGGCTTAACTTGGACTCGATCTAATAATAAATTTTCAACTGGTGATTACGAAAAAAGGTGGCACAACGATGGTACATCAGCACAAACCGTCAATTTAGGTAGTGATCTTTTGCAAACCTTAACTCGTAATGATCAAGATACTATATTTGAGAACTTTTCGACGGATGGTGGCATCAACTGGTCGCCTGGTAACCCCTCTCGTTTTTATGGTGCACTAACCTTATTAGAGCATGAAAGAATGCCTGACGGTAGATTATTACTGATCTGGTTAAATACGCAAATGCTTCCAACTGAAGCACAACCACCTGAATATACTAGTGGCTCTACTTACACCTTTAATTCCAACCGAGATGTTTTGCATGCCGCCATTTCAGACGATGATGGCGCAAGTTATCATGGTTTTAGAGAAATTGGTTGGGACCCACGTCGTCATGAATACAATTACCGAAATCATTCAGCTTCTGATCATGGCATGCAACATACCCGCTCTGGAACTAATAGTGATGGAAAAGTATTTGTTTTCACGGGGCAAACCGAATCACATCGCCATGCAATTACCTTTGATCCAGATTGGTTATTTGAAACAAGTGATAGTATCGATTTTTCAAATGACTACGAAAATTTAAATGTTTGGAAGTTATTAAAAGTTAAACAAAATAAAACTTTTAGACGTACCATTGGCGCTGAAGTTATTGATCATCCAAGCATCGCTAACGAAAAAGTTTTACAGATAAGAAGAGAAACTGATTCAACGGTTTTAAATGAACAGGATGGCGCTTCATGGAACTTCCCTACAGGTCACCAGGGTGAAGTAACTTTTAAAGTATTGCTTAATAATGGTTTTGATGGCGGTAAAGTTTCGTTAATTGATAGGTTTTATAACCCGTCAGATAATACCGCTGAAAAAAATGCTATGTATGTACTTAATATCCCAAGTAACGGAGCGATTACTGCTAGTAAAACCTTGAATAAAAACCAGTGGTATGACGTTAAACTTAGCTGGAACGGCTCTAGCCGTACCGGTAAAGATATTGCTGAAATTTACGTTGATAATGTTTTACAAAGTGAAACCTTACCATTATTAAATGCAGCACCTAATGGCATTAATACCATACGTTTACGCAGTACTGCTCAAGCAGAAGATTTGAATGGTTATCTTATTGACAATATCAGTGCCAATGTAATCGCTGTCGATCACCCTGTAGTGGTAACAGATGAGCCTATAGTTACTTATAACCTAGATCAAAATTTTAATGGCACTAATACTTCAGTTAACGTTAGTTCAGATTTATCAAGCTTAAGGCAACTTGAGCGTGGTTCTATCTATGCTCGTTTTAAAGCGAATGTGGGTAGCGGTACGATTATTAGTGCTTCAGATAAAAACGATGACAATAGTTATCTATCTTTTGAACTGGATGCTTCAGGTAAAGGACATTTTATTGTTACTGAAGCTGGCGAAATAGTATCTGATTATGCTACTGGGGTATTGGCTGATGGTAATTGGCATGAAGTTATTATTGCTGTGGAGGGAAGTAGTACGCAGTATTATGTTGATGGTGTATTAATCAAAACAATGACAGCTCAAGCGTTATTTTCTTCGGTAAGTAACCTAGATGCGTTACATATAGGTAAATTAGTACGCAGTGGCGCTAATGAACGTTATTTTAGTGGTGAAATTGATACCATTAAGCTTTACGACTATCCAATCGTGCCTAATGTTGCCTCTAAAATGGCTCGTAATGAAGCACCAACGGAAATGCTTGATTATTACCTTTACGGTAAATTTGATGCCGCTAAAGCCGAAAAAATTTCGTTAACCGACGATTTAAATAAGGTTGAGAATTTAGCTCAAGGGTCGCTTTATGTACGTTTTAAAACATCGTCAAATGCTGATCAACAATTATTTTCTGCGACCGATGTAGGTGATAGTTCTAGTCAATTACTGATGAACATAAACGACGGCAATTTGCGTTACTTGGTACAAGAAGCCGGTGCAACGGTGTCTGATTTTTCTACCAGCGGCGTAAATTATGCTGATAATAATTGGCATGAAATGCTCGTAACGGTGAGCAATACAGGCTATAAAGTGTACATTGATGGTCAATTGGAAAAAAGCGGCACAACTAGCGGCTTTTTTACTGACATTAACAACCTAAGTGCTATGTGGGTCGGTGTTAAAGAAACCAATTCGCTAAATGGGTATTTTGATGGTGTTATTGACCAAGTTAAAGTTTTCGATACGGTGTTATCGCAAAATGAAGCAGAAGCGCTCAGCAGTGCTCCCCGCATTGCAAACTAAAAATTTGAAGTAAAGTAGTAAAATAAGCATGCCGCGAGTGAAGGGCATGCTTTTTTTGTGCATCAAGTTTAGTTAATAGCATCTAGGTGTTACCTCCGATTGCCAGCCAACTTTAATTTTGAAATAAAGGGCATTGGAGCCATATATTTGTATTTTGTCTAAAGTGTTTTTGACGATTTTAGCCCTGATGGATACCGAACCCAATTTCCTCATCAATTTGATGTCTTATAACAGCCCTTGCCATTAGTAACAATGCCTACTTCAAGTGAACATTGTTTCAAAAGGTACGCTACTTTACGTTGTATTAATACTGATAATTCGCTTAACGCTTATTATCTTTAGCATCTCAAATTAAATAGTTTTCAACCTCGCTTTATTGACCATAAATCCAATTATTAGGTTATTTCCCCACAAAGCCAAAAGTTGATGTTTTAATTTTGACAAATTAACATTTCAAGTGGTATATTGGTGTAACAGGTATGCTATTTCCCTGTCTTGCTGTGTGAATGAGTGCCTTTCCACGCTGTGCATAATAGTCAGTGGTGAGCGTTTTATTGTGATATCAGCACAATTTTAAAAACTATTGGTGGCGTTAGAGCACTAGATATATAGGCAAGATATGGATGTAGAGAAGTTTTCACAAGGATTCAGTCCATCATTGGTGAAATTAAGCAACATACGGTGATGAACTAGTGTGTCCTCATTCTTATAGCGATTTACTTAATGGCAAGTTGCTAAGAAGTTAGCAACTGATTGTGACTTAAAAATATCGTTTAGTTGGCGGCACATTCTCATTCTACTTACTGTACCCATGAAGGTGAATTTACTGGAAGGTATTGTTAAAGCAGATGAAGCCATGATTGCAGACACTAAAGAAAACAGGGTGCCAGCGTTAACAGGACGATACGAGATAAGCATACTTGTGAAGCTACTAATCCTTCTGTCTTTGCATAGCAGCTCAGTAACAAACTACAAAATAAAATAATAAAAGATTGCCGGTGACTGCTGGTGTAAAGGTGATTGAAAGGTATTTTACATTCAAATAATGATGCATGTCACAGCCGATTAAGGGCTTGGATGGGGAGGCTTCATTGTGTGGCGACTAAGTATTTTAAAATTATTTAGGTTGATTTTGATGTGTAGATGTCAATAAAAAGCCTAATTCACACAACCTATTCAAAGGTTAACAACACATAGCGGGAACATAGCTGTAAAGACAATGACGAGATGTGAGGATATTAAATTGAAATCAAATTTTGCCGAAAGTAAAGCTTTTGAAAACTTAAGCTCATTATTTCGTAATTTAAGCACAACTTTATTAAATTTATCATGATTACCACGCTAATACCCGAGCAACTCTTTGATGGTAAAGAAGTTCATCGCCATCGTCCAATCAGCATTGAGGATGGAAAAATTATCACTTTCGACACAGTTGAAGGTGCAAAAGAAACTAAAGTTTCAGGCTTGCTGGTACCTGGCTTTATCGATGTACAAGTGAATGGCGGTGGTGGCTATTTGTTTAACCATGAGACTAATGTGCAAACATTAAAAGCAATGATTAAAGCTCATAGCCAATTTGGAACAACAGCTTTATTACCCACGTTAATTACCAGTGATTTGTCAACGTTAAATTGTGCAGCAGATGTTATCAGTGAGGCTAGATCAAAACAGATTCCAGGGATTATTGGCGTACACTTTGAAGGGCCACACATTTGCGTGCCAAAAAAAGGTATACATAGTACTGACCACATTAGAGAGCTAAGCCAACAAGAACTAGATGTTTATTGCCGTGATGATTTAGGGATCAAAATTGTTACTGTGGCTCCTGAAAATGTATCTGTTGCTATGATTAAAACGTTAGTTGCTAATCACGTGATTGTTTGCCTAGGCCATTCCAATGCAAGTTATGAGCAAACCCAAGCAGCACTTGATGCTGGGGCTACTGGCTTTACTCATTTATTTAATGCTATGTCAGCACTGACGTCACGTGAACCAAACATGATTGGTGCAGCGCTACTTGATGAAAATAGTTGGTGCGGTTTAATACTTGATGGCCATCATGTTCACCCTGCTACGGCAAAGTTAGCCACACAAGCAAAAGTTGGACGCAAGATGATGCTAGTAACAGATTCTATGTCAACTATAGGCAGTGACCAAGCTCAGTTTAAATTTGATGGTCATAATATCCAGTTATTAGGGGATAAACTCACGAGTCAAACAGGGCAACTTGCTGGGTCAGCCTTAGATATGATCACTGCCGTTAATAATGCTCAAACAATGCTGAATGTATCTCTAGAAGAATCATTAAGGATGGCTAGCTATTATCCTGCACAATTTTTGGGAACTAGCCAACAGCAGGGACATTTATCAATCGGCGCTAATGCTGATTTCACCTTACTTTCAACAACTGACTCGCCACTTCATGTGAAAAACACATGGATTAATGGCAATGCAATATTCTAATTTATAGAGGTTTACCATGCAAAAACTTACCGGACTGATCGCGGCTCCCCATACGCCATTTGGCAAGAATGGTGAAGTTAATCTTCCTGTTATCGATCAAATAGCTAATCACCTAATCGCTCAAGGTGTCAACGGTGTATATATTTGTGGCACTACAGGTGAAGGTTTGAACTGTTCAGTTGTCGAACGTAAAGCTGTAGCTGAGCGCTGGGTTGCTGCTGGCAAAGGTAAGCTTAGTATCACAATCCACACTGGTGCTTTATCGATTGTTGATACCCTAGAATTAACCAAGCACGCAGAAACATTGGATATCTTTGCGACTTCAGTTATCGCCCCTTGCTTCTTTAAGCCAGGCTCCGTTGATGAGCTTGTTGATTACTGCGTCACCGTTGCAGCAGCAGCTCCAACAAAGGGGTTCTATTATTACCACTCAGGTATGTCTGGTGTCATGTTTGATATGGAAGAGTTTCTTATCAAAGCTGACAAAGTTATTCCTAATCTTTCGGGTATAAAATTCAACCATAGCGACCTTTATGAGTATCAACGCTGTAAGCGTGTTTGCGATGAAAAATTCGATATTCCATTTGGTGTTGATGAATTTCTTCCTGGTGGCCTTGCTGTTGGCGCCATTGGCGCAGTGGGTAGTACTTATAATTATGCAGCACCGCTGTACTTAGAAGTTATCGAAGCATTCAACGATGGCGACCAAGAAACAGTAGCGGCTCTTATGGATAAAGTTATTGGTCTTATTCGTCCATTGGTAGAGTATGGTGGTGTTGCTGCAGGCAAAGCTGCAATGCTTCTTCATGGTATAGATGTAGGTGATCCACGTCGTCCAATTCGCGCTCTTTCGGCTGAAGATAAAGAAAGTGTTGTGGCTAAAATGAAAGCCGCTGGTTTTATGGAACATGTGCCTGCTAAACACAGTTAATGGTGAGAAATGTCAGGCTAATCATCGGATAAGTCTTGTGTGTAAGCATTTTAAATATATTAGCCGCAAAAATGCGGCTTTTATTGATTAGAACAACAAAATCAGAAACTGCGTGCAACGGGTATTAGAAAAAATTTAATTTTTTTATAGGTATAAAACAATGCAAATTAAATTACTCTTACTCATATTATTGGTGTTGAGCTTAGCTATTACTCATTGCGGTACTGTTACAGAATTTAAAAAACCTAAAATTTTTGTGATTATGGTGGATGATTTAGGTTTTTCAGGATTAAAAAGCTATGGTGGCGAACTGGGCAAAAGCTCAGTGACTATTGCTCAAGTTTTAGCTTCACACAGGTTAAGTACCCAACAACCTTTAATGATGAATCAATTCAAGCCTTCTTAGGGCTAGATATAAGCCAAGTGTTAATTAAGTAAAAACCAATATGTGTACGTACTCTTTGTCGGCAACATTAAGGTAACAAAACGATTAGAAAAGGTAATTGGAAATTAGTTGCAGAATATGCAGGTTCTTGGAGTAGTGTGCGAGCGTATCCGAATAAAGGTAAATAGGAGCTATATAACATAGCTAAAGATCATACTGAATTAAAAAACTTAGCAAAAATTCATCCTGATAAAGTCGCGGCATTTGCTGCTAAGTGGCAACACTAGGTCGGTGATACTTGCGCAAGACCATGGCATAATTTTATTAAAATGATGAAAGCGGAATAAAAATTTTCTAATTGCCCGATTATTTACATTTCTTTTCGGGAATTTAATAGCCGTATATTCAAATTCAAACAGAGGTAAGAATGTTTAAGCTCCTAAGTATTATATTGTTAACTATTTTTATATTTTCACCAAAGCAGGTTATGGCTAAAGATATCAATACAGGTCAGAAAAAACCTAACGTCTTATTTATTGCGATTGATGATCTCAATGATTGGGTAGGGTTTCTAGGGGGGCACCCTAATGCTAAAACACCTAATTTAGATAGAATTGCTGAGCGAGGTGTATATTTTACTAAGGCCTATACGGTTTCACCTATTTGTGGGCCTTCTAGAGCCAGTGTATTAACGGGGATGCGACCAGAAACGACTGGGGTTTATCATAATAAGGGAATGTATAAAGACTATGTACCTGACGCAGTAGCATTACCCAAATTCTTAATGAACAATGGCTACCATGTGATGGGGGCGGGTAAAATCAATCACGCTATGGGTATGATTGTACCTGAAAACTATAATGAATACGGACCAGATTCTGGCGCTATTGGCGGCCCTTTTACACGAGAAGAGTTAAATATAACACCAGGTAAAAAAATAGTGAGAAAGGATATACTTGGTTTTACGATTAAAGAGCAAAGCGGCATAGTAAAAAATGTTTACCCAGGTAAAGTGATTAAGCGGGGCACGTTAGAAGCAACGTTACCATTAAATGGTATTGACAATACCTTAGACAGACCTTTAAATGGTTATAATACTTTTGATTGGGGCCCTGTCAACGTAACTGACGCTGAAATGCCCGATGGAAAAGTGGCTAATTGGGCGACTGAAAAACTTGCAGAAGACCACACAAAACCATTCTTTTTAGGTCTTGGTTTTTATCGTCCACACCAACCTTTTTATGCACCTAAAAAGTACTTCGATGCTTTTGCAAATGAAACCATTGCCTTACCTAAAGTACAACGAAATGATTTATCAGATCTTTCCTCAACGGCCCGTCAGTACGCTCATTATCCTTGGTCAGGCAGTTTTGACCGCGTACAAAAGCATAATGTATGGCAAGCAGGTGTCTTGGGGTATTTAGCCTCAATTAACTTTACAGATGCACAAGTAGGAAAAGTATTAGATGCTTTAGATAACAGTCAATACAAAGATAACACCTTAATTGTTTTATGGAGCGATCACGGTTGGGAATTAGGCGAAAAAGAACATTGGGGTAAACATTCACCTTGGGAAGGCTCTACTCGTGTCCCTTTTATTATCGTACCGCCCAAATCAGCAAAATTAAAACAAGGCGCACAAACAAGTTTTACCAGCTTACTTGATATCTACCCAACAATTGCAGATTACGCCAATCTACCTATCCCGGCTAATTTAGAAGGTAAGTCACTTAAAAGCCTTGTCGCGGGTACACAAGATAAAGTAAGAAACTATAATATTACGACACTAGGGCGTGCAAGTTATGCACTCCGTATAGACGACTGGAAATTTATTCGTTATTACGACGGTAGTGAAGAATTATACGATTTGTCTGTAGATCCGAACGAGTGGAAAAATTTAGCTAGTGAAGAACAATATCGCCAGAAATTGGTGAATTACAGAAAGCTGTTACCTGTTGATGCACGCTTTAAACAATTAATTCATTATAACGAATATAAAGCCATTATGACCGCACAAGACGAATTTCATCTTTACAGCATGATGCATGATAAAAATGGCATTGGCGAGCAAGAAGAAATGTCCAGAGAGTACCCAGAAATTGTGGCAACCATTAAGCGCATGTTGAAAGAGCAAAAGATTACTAAACGTCATGTAAATCTATCTATGTGATGATTTTACATCTTATAAGGGGCGTAAATGTTAATTAAAACAGCTAAAAATTTATAATTCTGCTAGAAAACAATTATAAATTGAGCATTACTAGCTCAGACGTAATCTGACAGTGACCTGTATTTCTATGGGTGACTGTCAGTTTAGATTTGAGCTAAATTCTTATCAGCCCAAATCGACTTTCCATCAAGGAATGTTTCAAATGGTGCTTTGCAACCGCACACTATTCTCGGATATGTTCGCGCATTAATGTAATAAACCATCCTACCCTCCAGATCTTTTTGAAGTTCTTTAAGCGTGCCGTAGAGCTTTTTTGCGGAACATAACCTGATAGCACTCGTTAAGTATCGTTTTGTGAAACCGTTCGCAGATTACGTTGGTTTGAGATGACATTACCTTAGTTTTTTGTGTGGTCGATTCAGATATATTAATTGGTGATAGAAGAAGAGATGTTACTTGAATTCGATAATTTCGCTAACCGCCGTGATGGTAAAAGCACTAAAAAGTCAGTCGGTTATAGCGTGTGCGCTGGGGTTACTTATATATACTGTTCAAATTCCCTCGAGAACTCCCTATAGCGACATACCACGAATACCATCAAATCGCTGAATAGTGTTATCAGGAAGAAATTCAAAAAGCGTAAGCTGTTTCCTTCTGACGAATCAGCGAAGAAAGTGGTTTATCTTGCGATAGAAGTGATATCAAAAAAAATTTACAATACCAATAAGAAATTGGAAAACGGCCTTAAATCGACTTATGATTGAATTTGAAGACCGTTTAAAGAGCTTTACTAAAATTGGGCTGCTACACAAAAGGTCTTACAGACTCTTTAAAAGTTGTGATAAAAACCAAACTCGTCATTGAGCTTTCTATTTTGTTTATCTGCCCATTGATAATAACTTTGATCGTTAAGCATCGATGCGGCTTCTTTGTCTATTAATATCACTGCATTTTCATGCATTTGTAATATTGACGCCGGGCAGTTAGCACTAACCGCGCCTGTAATCATATCTTTAACTGCTTGAGCTTTATTTTTACCTGTTGCCATTAGTAGCACATAGCGAGCATCCATTATTGTAGCAATACCCATAGTCATCGCCATGGCGGGTTGTAATTCATTTTCAGAAAATAAACGACTGTTATCCGTTAAGGTTTGCTGAGTTAGTGTTTTAATTCGTGTTCTAGAGGTTAGGCTAGATGTTGGTTCATTAAAACCAATATGACCATTAGCACCTATGCCAAGTATTTGTAAATCAATGCCACCGGCTTGCTTGATTTTTTTTTCATATGATAGGCCTTGTTCACGTGGGTTTTGATCTTGGTTACACGTAGGTAAGAAAGTATTATCCTGGTTTATATCAACGTGATCAAAAAGATTAGCTTTCATAAAACTGCGGTAACTTTGGGGGTCACTTTCATTTATTGAGTGATACTCATCAAGGTTAAAACTAGTCACATTGGTAAAGCTGCAGTTTCCTGCTTTATGCATCGTAACTAGCTCTTGATATAAGCGAATGGGGGTGCTTCCTGTTGCCAAACCTAATACCGGATTTTCTTTTTCTTTGATAAGGCTTTGTACCCAAGTCGCCGCGGCAATAGCAACTTCTTGGCTATCATCATAAATAATAATTTGCATAAAAATCCTACTATTTTCTTTGTATACTGTGATTGTTGATATGCTTTGCATAATAATAAGCGCCAATTAAGTCGGCATCAGCGCCACATTGTGGTGCTCTCACGGTTAATTGATAGATTTCTGGCAGTTGTGCAACTTTCTTAGTAACTTGTTCGAAAAATAGCGGAGCACTACCAACACTCCCACCTAAAATAATGTTATTTGTACCTGTTGTTGCTTTTATATTGGCAATCAAATCTGTAATAGCACTTGTACATTGATTAATTAATTCTGCTATTTCGGGTAAATCGGCATATTGTTGAAAAACTTCTTTGCAATTCACCGTCTTATTTATTAGTACTGAAGCTTGTTTTGCTATTGCTGTACCTGATGCTATTGCTTCTGCACAGTTTACTCTACCGCAATGACAAGGGATTGAATGCTGAGCTATATGTTGAACTGATGTATGACCTAGATGAGCACAGAACCCGTCGCCGGATGTCACGAGTTGGCCATTTTGAATTATGCCGCCGCCAATGCCAGTTGATACAGTAATGTAGACTAAGGTTTCACCAGCTTTATCCGTATATTCAGTCATGCTATTGGTTTTATTATTTTTAATAAAACAGTATTCAGCCCATGCTGCTGAGGCTGCGTCATTGAGTAAAAATACCGGCATATTAAAGCCAGCTTCAAGCTGCGACTTTAATGGCAGCTTTTTTTTAGCAGAAAGAAAATTAACGTGCTCACTACCTACTTGACCGGTACAAGCAATAGCAGCATATTCTGATTTTTCTATCCAACCTTGACAAAGTTTTACTAAATGTTCAGGCAGGTTGACTAGGTCACTATGAATAATAGATTCAACTTTACGCTGCTCAATTATTTGGCCATTGTCCATGAGAGCGGCAGATATCTTAGTGCCGCCAACATCTATTGCTATAATCATCGAGTTGTTTACCTTATTTCTTCGCGCTGTCAATACTATTAACAAACCATTGCGCAATATGCTCTACGCGTGTAATTGCTGAACCAACGGTTACTGAAAAAGCACCGAGCTCAATGGCTTTTGCTGCGCGCGCTGGAGAGTTATACCTTCCTTCAGCAATAACATTTAATCCTTGTTCTACCCAACGGGTTACTAATGCATAATCGGGCTCACTGGGAGTGTTATCTAAATCTGTATAACCGGACATAGTACTGCCAATAAAAGTGCAACCATGTTTTGCTAACATCATGCCTGTATCAAAATCTGCGCAATCGGCCATAGCTACACAACCAGCAGTGTGAATAGCCTCAAGCAGATCCAACATTGCTGTCGGGCGCTCACGATCTGTACCATCAAAAGCAATAATACTTGCACCAGCTTCTGCTAAGGCTTTTACATCTTCAATGAAGGGGGTAATGCGTACTGGGCTATCATCTAAGTCCCTTTTAACAATGCCTACAATAGGTATTGAGGTTGATTTCGCAACCGCACGAACATTTTCAACCCCTTCTATTCTAATCCCTTTTGCACCGCCATCAATAGCGGCCAATGCCATGGCAACAACGTGTTCAACTTTGTCCATTGGTCCATTATCAACGGGCTGACAGGAAGCAATTAAAGACTGCTTTAATGAAGATAACAGTTGTTTTTCTAATGTTTTATTGACTACAGACATTCGTGTTTCCTATAAGAATTTTAAGATGATTCATTAGCAGGGGATTGCATTGTGTATAAAGTCAACCCTGTTAAATCTTTTTTCAAACTGGGTGCTAAAAAACTGCCCAAATAGCCAAATATTAAACAGGAGACTATACCTATTGTGCCGAATATATAACCATTAGCCCAACCCATTAGCCAAGCAGATACCATGGTGGCGACACCAGAGAAAATACCTACCAGAGCACCAAATGCATTAGCTTTTTTGGTTAAAGCGCCGAGAATAAATAAGCCCCCTAAAGCGCCCATGAACATACCAATAACTTTAAAATAAGCGGACATTAATGAGCGAATCTCTGGGTTGATAAATATAAGCCCAGCGAGCGTTCCCAGTACCCCCATAATAAAGGTTAACCAACGTGCAGCATTCATATACCCTTTTTCAGTTTTTACTAAATTAAATGGGCGAACGAAATCCGTCACAACGGTAGTTGCGATTGAGTTCATACTGGTTGATACTGTTGATTGCGCGGCGGCAAAAATACCGGCCACAATAAGACCAGCAAGACCAATAGGTAACTCTGTAGCTATAAAGGTTGGAAATATTTGATCTATTTGAATGGTAGGGTCTAATTTACCTGGGTTTAATTGGTAAAATACATAAAGCCCAGTGCCGAGACAGAAAAACAGTAGGGCGCCGGGGGCTGCAAGTCCCGCATTTGCCCAGATAGACTTACTCGCTGCGGCAGGATCTTTAGTGACCATATAGCGCTGAACAACCGATTGATCCGATGTATAGCTTGAAAGGTTTTGACCAATACCGCCAAGAATTATAACCCAAATAGATAAAGACGTTATACTGCTAGCACTAAAGTCAACATTGACCATAGTGAACTTATCATCTTGAAAGCCTATAGTAATAAAGTCATTTAATCCGTTATCTAAACCTAAAATAATGACAACAAAACAAACGATTGCACCAACAAGTAGTACTACGGTTTGTATGGTGTCAGTCCAGATTACTGCTTCAATACCTCCCATGGTGCAATAGAGTAAACACAACACACCCATAATTAAGACACTTTCACTGGCCGATAATGGTGTAACTGCAGACAACGCTAGGGCCGTTACTGCCATTACAATGCCCATACGACTAATATGGAACAGAGTAAATAAACCACTCGCAAATAATCTTACGCCCATGTTAAAGCGTTTTGAAAGATATTCGTAAGCACTGGTTGCATCAATTTGGCGAAAAAATGGCATAACAACATAAATCGCTATTGGTGCCACAGCAATGATCATCCAGATACCGATAAGCAGTAGCCAGTTAGTTTGGTAAACCACAGCAGGCAATGCAACATATGTTAATGAACTTAGCATGGTGGCATAAATTGAACAGGCAGCTGCCCACCAAGGGATTGTTTGACCACCACGGAAGTAATCATCAGTATTCTTATTTTTAAAGACAAAAAACAGCCCGACCAAAACCATCGACAGTAAGTAGACGATTAATACAGTCATATTCACCCAACCAAAGTCTTTTGCCGGAAGTACAGCCTTCATTTGATAGAGCTTTAATGAGCCTTGGTCATCAACAGTGCGATTTAATGAAAAAATATCGCCGTTAGTACTGCTGACACTTTCACTAATAAGGTAATTCTTGGTGTCAACGCTATTTTTAGGTTGCGTGGCTGAATATTCTGTCCAACTCTTCGTAATAGCATTGTACGACAAAGTATTACCTTGATCTGTAAAGGCTAAAATATGTGACTGGCCTAAGGTACTTACGCTATTAATTTTTGCTATATTGTTTTCTTTGGCATTAATAATGCCACTGAAAGGTTGCCACTTTTGAAGAGAACTTTCGAGTGCAGGATCGAACTTCCAATAGCCATCAATGGCTATTAAATCATCTTGATAAGAGTTAGCAGCATTCGGCAGTAGGTAACCACCTATTGCAAAAATTTTATTACCGCTACCATCATTCTGAACTGCTAACTTAACACCGTTTTGATAAGGGAATGTATTGCTGGCTAAAGGCAATGAAGGAAGTGTATTCCATGAAACGTTTATATTAAATTGTTCTACTAGATTATTATCGTGAATAAGTTCATTTTTGCTATCAACCAATGAACTTAAATCAATCGAATAAAAGTTATTTTTTGCGTCAGAGCCCGTTAACACATAGAGCGTATCTTTGATGATAACTGACGAGGGAGACATTGCTGCACGTGGTAATGAAGGTAAAGCATAACTGTTCAATGTTTGGGATTCGGCTTGCCAAGTAACAATATTCACTAAGTTCGAAGCTGTATTATTGGCAATCCCTCCAATAACGACAGTCGAACCATAAAAACTCGTAGTGGCTGCAAAAGCTCGATTGCCGAGAGTTTCTGCCAAATCATGCTCAAAAAGTTGTTGACCATGAACTACTAGCATGCTTTTTGCCGGAGCTGTTGTGCCTATTAACTGCTCAGCAACGTAAGGCGGAGTATTCGATTTTAGCCCTGAAGAAATAAGTAAATTATTATTTTGCTCATTAATATAAGCCCCGTGACCTACCTTTATTTCATTAACGACGTTTGGCGTTATTTCTTGCCAATTGATAAGGACTTCTGCAACTGAAATCAACGGCATCATTAAAAGTAAAACAATTGTGGATTTATATAATTTTCTTATCATAAGGGCTCAAGTAATATTGTTTTGTGCTGTATACCTGTTATACCACCAGAGAGAGATTAAAGCTAGAAAATAATATCAAAAGCTTTGCTGGAATAGTGCCTTATAAAACAGAAGGGGAGTTATTGAATGGGAATATGTGAAACTGGCAGACTACCTTTATTGGTAGCCTCCATAAAACTTAAATTATTGGCTCTGAGTTAAGTGATTAAGGCTGTATCTATTTAGGTGATCGCTATTGTTCACTATAATACTTATCAAATACATACTCTACATGCCTTGTTAAGCATTTATCTGCGCCTTCAACATCATGATTTTTAATACAATTAAATATTTCCACATGACCTTGATAGCTTTTAGCATTTAACTCTTCGGAAATACTTTTTTCTGGTCTTGCATCGATCACCCAGTCAACTAATGCTTGATGAATCGCTAAGAATATTGGATTACCTGGCATTGAAGCTATAACTCTGTGAAAGTAAATGTCGGTTTTCTTAAATTGATTGTTATTATTTACTGACTTTCCGTTAAGTTCTAACGCTTTTTCTAATTCTTGAATTTGTTCTTCAGTGGCGAATTCTGCAGCATATCTGACTAAACTAGACTCAAAAAACTTTCTCAATTGGTCAAAGTATTGGAGGCCATTAGGCTGTGCTAGAAAGTCCTTAGACATACCTGATAGTTCAGATATTATAGTATCCGCCGAAGGTCTCGTTACTCGTGTTCTTTCACCACTGCTAATTTTTACTAACCCTTTACGAGCTAATGCTGAAAGTGCATCTCTAATTGAAGGTCTTCCTACGCCAAATGCTACCATCAACTCTCTCTCTGAGGGTAATGCATCTCCCTCAGCTATTTCGCCTTGACGAATCATCAGCTCTAATTCTTCTTCCACCGTTTCCGATAGTTTTTTTCGTTCTACGGGACGTTTGATGGTAATCGGCATAATTTAATCCTTACATAATAACAAATTCACCTATTTTACTATTATACCAAGTGAAACTTGAATGTATATATCAAAAATTTCAATTTATTAAATTCGTTTACTTTATGCTCGATATTTTGTTGTTTACTTGTTTGGTGTACCTATTATACCATTGCGTAGTGTGTTATGTTGAGAGTGCATATTGATGATTGAGCACATTAGTAGAATTATTCATTACGGTAGTGATAAGCAACAGTATGGCCGGTTGATTAAGGCGAACTTCGAGAAAAAAATTCCTGTTGTCGTTGTTATACATGGTGGTTATTGGAAAGATAATCATGATTTAGACACATATCCTACTACAGCGATTGTTGAATATTTAAAGTCTTTTGATGTTGCTATTTGGAATTTGGAATATAGGCGAATGGAGGCCATTGGTGAAAATACAAAAGCGCCATGGCCAGCTTTACATATGGATATAGCTGACGGAATAGACTTTTTAACAGACATTTCAATCGAAGAGAACTTAGATTTATCGCGTATTTTAATTATCGGTCATTCTGCTGGTGGACATCTAGCGACTTGGGCAGGGTGTAGAGACAAAATTCCTTGTACTAGTGTTTTGTTTAAAACGTCAGCTTTAAAAATTAAATGCGTCTTATCTATTGCTGGAATTTTGAATTTATCTAACAGCGAAGATGTTGACCAACCTGAGCAAGTTTGTCGTCTAATGGGGGGAGGATATGAACAGTTTCCTGAGCGTTATAAAGCCTGTGACCCTAACCTGTTAGATGTTTCTGGCGTAAATCTTAGTATCGTGCATGGTAATAAAGATAAATGCGTAGAAATTAGCCAAGCATTAAGTTACTGCGAAAATGCCTCATCGGATGTGGAAAAAACATTTTTATCACAAGCCGACCATTTTTCTATGCTACCTCATGAAGGCGTGTGGCATCAAGAATATTGGCTTCAGTTAAAAAACATCATAAACAAAAAAATAGTAGCCCTAGGCTAATTATTGGAATATTAGTATTAAGGAAATAAAGTGAATAGCAGAGAATCTTTAACTAGTTGGCAAAAACTGGTCAATCATAGTGCCGAAATGAAAAATCAACACATGAATGATTTGTTCAAAGAAAATAAGCACCGCTTTGATGACTTTTCAATTAAATTACCCTCAATGTTGCTTGATTACTCTAAAAACTTACTGACTGAAGAAACGATTACGCTACTACTTGATTTTGCAAAAGAGTGTCAGCTTGAGCTGTGGCGAGAAAAAATGTTTAGCGGTGACAAAATAAATAGTACCGAAGAGCGTTCTGTTTTACACACATTATTACGAGATAGAAGTGAAGAGCCTTTTATCCTTGATAAACAAAACATCAAGCAAGATATCACGAATGCTCTGAATAAAATGAAAGCATTTACTGACTGTGTTCGTCAAGGGAAATGGCAAGGCTATAGTGGTAAGCGCATAACTGATGTGGTAAACATTGGCGTTGGGGGGTCCAATTTAGGGCCGCAAATGGTAACTGAAGCATTAAAGCAATACAGTGATAATAGCGTTAATGTTCATTATGTTTCGAATGTTGATGGTACTCAGATTGCCAATGTTTTACGGCCCCTTAACCCTGAGAAAGTTCTTTTTATTGTCTCTAGTAAAACCTTTACGACCACAGAAACCATGACTAATGCTCAAACAGCAATGAAATGGCTAGTTGCGGCATCATTTGATTCTTCTGCTATTAGCAAGCACTTTGTCGCAGTATCAGCCAACAAAACTAATGCGCTTGAATTTGGTATTGCAGCTGAAAATATATTTGATATGTGGGATTGGGTTGGTGGACGTTTCTCTCTTTGGTCTGCAATTGGTCTGCCTATTGCTCTAGATTTAGGTTTCGATAAATTTATCGAACTGCTTGAGGGAGCTTATGAGATTGACCAACATTTCCAAAAAGCTGAATTAAATGAAAATGCACCTGTCATTTTAGCACTAATAAGTGTTTGGAATTGTACTTTTCTAGGAGCCAAGTCACAGGCTATTTTACCATACGATCAATCTTTACATATGCTATCAGCTTATTTACAACAAGCTGAAATGGAAAGTAATGGTAAATCTGTTAGTTGGGATGGCGACGATATTTCTTATCCTACAGTTCCGTCTATATGGGGAGAGTTAGGAATAAATGGTCAGCATGCATTCTATCAATACTTACATCAAAGCAATAACGTTATTCCAGCTGACTTTATTGGTTCTATTCAAAGTGCGACACCGGTACAAGGGCATCATGAAACACTTATGGCTAATTTTTTCGCGCAAACTCAAGCGTTAATGCAAGGAGTGGATGAAGAGCAAGTAAGAGCTGATCTATGCGCTAAAGGCCGCAGCGAGGAATACATTGATAATGTAGCACCACATAAAGTTCACCAAGGTAATCGACCTAGCAATAGTATTTTGATGAAGCGAATTTCCCCTAAAAGCCTCGGTAGTTTAATTGCGCTGTATGAGCATAAAATTTTCGTTCAGGGCATATTATTAAAAATTTGTTCTTTTGATCAATGGGGAGTTGAGCTTGGTAAAGGATTAGCTAACAAAATTCAGCAAGAACTAGTTAATAGCGAAATTAATGTTGAGCATGATAGTTCAACTCAAGGGCTCATTGGCTACTATATGAAATCACTATTTTAGTATCTCGACATTGGTTCAATATAAGTTGTTTTATATAAAAAGTGTCGGATTTAGATTTTTCATAAATATGGCTATCTTTATATATGTTATTAATAGAGATTGCTTCAAGTTAATGATTTCTAGATCCTCTTTATAATTAGACAGCTGAACAGGTTCACTTTAGGAAGCGTAAAACTTTTCATTCTCATCTTTGAATGATGTCTTATCTGAAAAGTTTTCTGTCCCTGATAATAGGAACTCCAAAAATAATTCTGATGAGTAGTTAATTTGATCTTATATGAAGATCATAAGGTTTTACTGTAGCATTGGCTTCTCGGATTAATTCACACAAGAAAAATATCATTCAATGCAGTGGTACTATTTATAAAAATATGTCTACCGTTGTGATCAATCACTACCTACGATTTTGGTATTTAGTTCTAAAACATATATTAAATTCGTTGTCATATTCGATAATATTGCAAAGCACCTTTATTCAGGTAGCTTTCTTGTCCCCTATTTGTTAAAGGTTAATATATGAGCCATTCGGTAGCTAATGGGTATTATATTAAGCAAAGGAAAGTCTACTTTTAAAAAGTTTGGGATTGCATGTACTAGCAACTAGGGGAGAAAGTATGAGCCAAGACGAGTTAGCAATTAAAGTTGCTGATAGCCGCTCAACAAAAAAAACTTGAATCAGCAAGCTTGTTCGTGCACTTAGCCAGCTTGATTTGCTTGAATTCATATTCGCCGGTGCTTGTTTAGGGGGGCTCACTGGTCTTTTTCGGGATGATACCCTTAACCGTCTGTACTTATGAGTAAGTGTTTTGCTATTAAAAATAAACCCGATAGAAGGATACTTCTATCGGGTTTAGCATTCTTGATAACTAGTGATAATAATTAAGGGTTATATGTCACATCTAAGCTAACACCATTTGCTGCTGAATAACCGTAAATGCCGATATGCCACGTATCTGCTGTTGGGTTAGTGAATGAACAAGTTTCATTGTTACCACCCTTGTATGGACGACAATCATAGGTTGATGAGGTCGGCTGTGCACCTCTTCTAATGTACATGTCTGCATCACCAGTTCCACCACTCATGGTAAAATCTAATGTTGCCATACCGGCTGGAATGTCAATAGTGTAATAAGTCCATGCACGACGACCAACACTGATGTCTGTTACTGAAGCACTACCGCCAGTCGCGCCGCCACCTGTGCTAGGCTCGGTAAAGCTGCCGGTTAAGCTAACACCACTGAATGTCGAATAAGCAACTACCTTAACGTAGTAAGTGCCTGCTTGAACGTTAGATATTGGGCAGCTTTCGCTGTTACCACTAGCGTATGGACGACAATCATAACTGCTGCTTGTTGGCGCTGAACCAAATTTCACGTATAAATCAGCATCGCCTGTACCGCCTGTCATATCGAATGATAGGTTCGTAGCGCCTGCAGGTACTTCCATGGTAAAGCTAAGTTCAGAGCTAGAGCCTAAATTGGCTTTAGCCACACTGTTTTCAAGTGTATTACCTGTTGTTGGTGGTGGAGTCGTACCACCACAACTATTAGCTAATGCATCAGAAGCCGCTTTTGCCTGTACTAATCCATAACCTGTTTTGTCATCTCTACCCGCAACATCTAAATCAACAGCTGTTGATTTTAATGTGCTTCGTACATCATCTGCACTACAGTTCGGGTTGTTACTCCATACCAAAGCAGCTACGCCAGCGACATGTGGTGTGGCCATTGAAGTGCCGTTGTAATATGCATAATCTTGTGAACCATTTACGGTAACACTTGCGTTCGAGCCTAACTGAGTCATTAGTTGTTGGCCTAAAGCGCGATCAACAGAAACGGTAGGTACTGTAACATCAGTATTAGCGTCAACGAGGAATGGGTTTTGTAAACCAGGGCGATCTGTGTTGCTGTAAACAATGACTGCTGATGCACCTGCGTCGGCACATGCTTTGGCAGGGTTGACTTCAGGGTAGTTACTGCCTTTTTGGTTGTCATTACGCTCAGCTAAACAAACATTACCACTGACATCATTACAGCTGTAGCTACTGCCTGAAATGGTACAACTGGCTAGCACGCCATTAGCACTGCCATTGGTATTGCTAACCACATAGTTACCGCCACTTTGAATGTAATGAGTTTGTGGCACAACATCATCATTTCCATAAGTTGTTGAACCAACCGTGATATAGCCTAGTCGGCCGTCACCAGCAACCGTTGATAATATGGCTTCACCTGGAGCTGATATTTCAACTTGGCTTGTATATTGAGAAAATTCTGCATGTTGATTGTTACTGTCTAAGGCACCTACTGCCATAACTGAATCATAAGATGCTGGGTATGACATGGTGCTATTACCATCATTACCAGATGCCGCTATGAGCAATACGCCGGTGTCAGCAGCTGCTTGTAATGCATTTTTCTCTGTATTTGAAGAGCCTGAGCCACCTAAGCTCATGTTAACCACTTTTGCGCCATTATTAACACAAGTATCAACGGCATCTGATAAATCGCCCGAGTAACCCCAACCACTTTCGTTGAATACTTTTACAATGTGCAAGTTTACGTTGGTGTTAGGCATAATACCGACAACACCTTCGGCATTATTAACAGCAGCAATAGTACCTGCCACGTGAGTACCATGTGAGCCACCCGCTTGGTACCAGTTGCCAGTGCCAGAGTTGTTGGTGCCAGCAGCGTTGTTAGCATTTAAGTCTGGGTTTGATTGCTCATAACCTGAATCAATGATACAGACAGTCATGTTAGACGCGTCGGTATCAGCTAATTGGTCTGATTGGGTTTGGCTTATCCCCCATGGTTGGTTCTGTGAGAATAAGTAACGCTGATAATCAGGCTCTATTGACTCAACAGATGGATGCTTACGTAATTTTTCAATAAACTTCTCAACATCTTTTATCGAATGCATTTCATCTAATGCAATGACATGGCTGTTGTTTTTTAAAATTTTTACATGCTTTAAGTTCAAACCAATTTTCTTGGCTAAACCAGGCGGAATAGCTTTACCTTGGTTCTTATCCTTAAAAGTAACAATCAATCGATCGGTGTAGTCGTTGCGGTTGATTTGTTGTTGAGCTCGCCATTCGGCAAAGCTAATCGATGACGATGTTGAGGTAGTGGCGGCTTTAGCGGCTTTGTTTAGTTTTGCCTGTGGTGCAGCATTACTTGCTGTGCTGGTCATGGCTAAAACTGATAAAGCAATCGCATTTAGCGCAAGCTTCTTATTATTTCTCATCTGATATTAACTCCATCATTTGTAATTGACGCTCCTAAATAACAATTTCTTGTAGCAGAGCGTTTTTGAATGTTGATTTGTATTGTTAACAAAAATGCAACAGTAGAAAGATTGAGCTTAAATTGCTTTTTTAACTAGCAATTAATCGACAAGTTTTAATAAAAAAACGACCTGTAATTTGTTTTGTGTTTCTATATCCGATTGAATTTAAAGTGATTTGTGTTCACTTGTCGTTTTTGTTTGAAAACCTGTCGTGTTTTTACTAGGGGGTAAATTAGCAACTGTTACTATCGAAGTATGCGAGAGGCAAGATGCCAATCAGATCGGGTGTATATATCTGTATCAAATGCATAGGAATGGATAGTTCATCTAAAAAAAATTAGCGTCACCCTGTCAAATAATAAAAAGACGCAACAATAAACATAAAGAGATAGTGGAGTACATATGAAGATTTCTAAGTTTGCGACCTCAGTTCTTGCTTTAGCAGTAACAACAGCGTTTTCAGCTCAAGCAGCAGATGACAGATACATTGTTAAAGTTGATGAAAGTAAAAAAGGTGTAGTTAAAGCATTGGCTAAAAAGTTTGGTGCTGATTTCAAGGTAGACGGAAATGGCTTCTTCGCGGCATCGTTTGCGGGTAAAAGCTTGTCAGAAGTTAAAGGTCTATTAAATAATCCGCATGTTCAGTTAGTTGAAGAAGATCTGCGTCGTGTACCATTTTCTCTATATAGTGATGATGCTGGTAATGCGATGACAGAACAGTTGACACCATATGCTGTCTACCAATCTCAAGCTAATCAAGTGTCATTTAATGGCAATGCAGGCATGAAAGTGTGTGTAATCGATTCAGGTTTAGACCGTTCAAACCAAGATTTTGTTTGGGGAAATATCACAGGTGATAACGATTCTGGTACTGGTAACTGGGATGAGCACGGTGGTCCACATGGTACACACGTAGCAGGAACTATTGGTGCGGCTGACAACAATGTTGGTGTTGTAGGTATGGCTCCAGGTGTTGATATGCATATCATCAAAGTATTTAACGCTGATGGTTGGGGCTACTCTTCTGATTTAGCGCATGCTGCTGATAAATGTGCACAAGCGGGTGCAAACATCATCAGCATGAGCTTAGGTGGCGGTGGTGCGAATAGTACTGAAGAGAATGCTTTTAAAGCATTTACAGAAGCTGGCGGTTTAGTTCTAGCGGCAGCAGGTAATGACGGAAACGATGTTCGTTCATACCCTGCAGGTTATTCGTCAGTAATGATGGTCGGTGCAAATGACAACAATGACAATATTGCTGATTTTTCACAGTACCCAAGCTGTACAGTAACGACAGGTCGTGGCAAGAACAGAACGACGACAACAGACGATACGGTTTGTGTTGAAATTACTGCAGGCGGTGTAGACACGTTATCGACTTACCCAGCAGGTATGGCAACAAGTGCATCTATGTCAGCTGATGGTCAAGCTTTTGCTTCATCATCAATGGAAAACTCAGGTAGCGCCGCTGGCAATACTTACTACATGGGTACAGCTGAAGCTGTTGACTCAGGCGCTAATGGTAGCATTTGTATGATTGACCGTGGTGCTATTTCATTCCATGACAAGGTTCAAAACTGTGAGAACTCAGGCGGTATTGGTGCTGTTATTATCAACAATGAAGCAGGTATGCTTTTCGGTACATTAGGCGATACGAATGCGACTTCTATTCCGGCTGTTGGTGCTGCGTTTGAAGACCGCACTGCGTTGTTAGCTGCAAATACAGTGGATATCACAATTGGTACAAGTGACTACGGATTTATGAGTGGTACATCAATGGCAACACCAGCTGTATCTGGTATTGCTGCACTAGTTTGGTCAAACCATAACGGATGTACAGGTACTGAAATTCGTGATGCACTAAAAGCTACTGCACAAGACAGTGGCGCCACTGGGCATGACGTTAACTTTGGTCACGGTATTGCAAAAGCCGCAGCAGCAGATGCTTACTTAACGGCGAACGGTTGTGGTGGTGGTGTTACTCCTCCTCCAACTGGTGATATCTCATTAGACACAAGTACAGGTCGCTCTAAAGGTAAAAACTATGTCAACCTATCTTGGAGCGGTGCAGCAACTTCAAGTGTAGATATTTACCGTAACGGCTCTTTGTTAACAACTACTTCAAATGATGGTTCATACCAAGATCGCTTTAAGTCTTATGGCTCATTCACTTACAAAGTGTGTGACCAAGGTAGCGACAATTGTTCAAGTGAAGTAACAGTAAACTTCTAACTTTTTGAATGAATTAAGTACTTGATGTAGTTCCCTTCAAGTACTTGGTATCCAGCCCATTGATTGGGCTGGATATTTTTCGTTTAGGCCGGTTTAGTTTTTAAAAGACAGTCGTCATAGCGAAATAAAATTATTGAGACTGAGGTGTGTTTAGTTTATGTTTCGTAGTGAAATAGTTTTGTAACAATTTTTTAACAAAGACGACGTTCAAAAAATGTTCGCTACTCAGTGTAAATAGAAAACACCCTAATGTTTTTAAAAATACCTAAGTATTTTAAAAAAGATGTAATGGGCATAGGGGAATTAAAATGTTGAATAATTCAGTAAAAAGAAAAATCAAACAGCTTAGTTTGTTAAGCTTTGCTGGTTTATCAGCTTGGTTAATTAGCCAATCACTATTTAATCAAAGCGAAGTTAAGCAGGGGACACAGTCCTATATTGTTAGCTCTGACAATTACCAACAATTAAAATCAAAAATTAGCGAACTTAACTTAAAACCATCTCATGAGCTCGCAATAATCAATGCCGTTGCCATTGAACTAACGTCGACACAGCTAGAGCTGATAGAGCAAAACCTTAACGTCAATGTCAGCAAGAACTATCAAGTAGAGCTTACTGGTGGTAATGCTTGGGGAAAAAGAAAGTGGCAGCCAAAATCAATTGTTCCCGATTATATTGATGCTAACTTTGCCCATGAAATGCGTAATTTCGGTGATGGTGTCACTATAGGGTTCTTAGATACTGGCCTCGATCAGTTACAAGGAACATCAACAGGCTTAGGTCTATCAACTGATCTATATGGACGAGATAAATTTTGGGGCACATACGACGCCATCAATAATACCGTGAGCAACTACAGCAACGAAGAAAGCGGGCATGGTACTCATGTTGCCAGTATCGCCGGCAATGCTGACTACGATGTTTACGGAAATGTATATGGTGTAGCGCCGAACGCTGCTTTAGTGGGTATTAAAGCGTTTGATGCAGAAGGTAAGGCTACATATGCCGATGTTATTCGTGGCATAGATTGGGCGCTTCAGGTAAAAGATCAAATTAACTTACGTGTATTGAACATGTCTTTTGGTGGTCAACAGCGTTCTTATTATTGGGAAGATCCATTAAACCAAGCGGTAATGAAAGCATGGCAAGCAGGTGTTGTAGTTGTTGCTTCTGCGGGCAACAATGGCCCTGAACCGATGACTATCGGTGTTCCAGGTAACGTGCCGTATATTATTACTGTTGGTGCGATGACAGACAACTTTACCGAATCTGATCAAAGCGATGATAAAGTAGCGACATTCAGCGCTGCTGGACCAACTCCAGCAGGCTTTGTTAAGCCGGAAATTGTTGCACCTGGAGGACATATTCCAGGGCTAATGGCGTTTGATACTGAGATTGTCGGTGCGCATCCTGAATATCACGACGGTGGTAAATATTTTGAAATGTCGGGTACATCACAAGCCGCGGCTGTTGTTTCAGGTGTAGCAGCACTTATGTTGATGCAAGATCCAGCGTTAACGCCAGATCAAGTAAAATGTCGCTTGATGGACAGTGCTCACACTGCCATGACCGAAGACGGTAAATTAGCGTACAGTGTCTTTCAGCAAGGCTCTGGTTTAGTTAATGCAAAAGGAGCGTTACAAAATACAGCGTCCGATTGCGCCAACCAAGCCTTGAATATCGAGCAAGACCTATCTGGTGAACAACATTTTTATGGCCCCGCAAATATTGATGATGATGGCAATTTTTATGTCGAAGGCCTAGGTGAGGAATATGTATGGCGCTTAGGTGACAAGTCTCTTGACGACAATGCAGTTATTTGGCGCTTGAACTACGACAGCAATGCAATTGATTGGAAAAATACTGCTTCTACCGACGCGGTAATATGGCGACTAGATTTTGAAACGAATGCAGTTATTTGGCGCTTGAACTTTGAAACTGACGCGGTTATATGGCGATTGAACTTGGATAGTCCAGAGTCAACAGGTATCAATATTAATACTTGGGTGGACCCTCAATAACGCAACCAAAGCCACTGTGTAAAGCAGTGGCTTTTTTATATATCAATTTCCTAGTTATACTTGTCTAGTACTTCAAATTTTAAAAAGAATTACCTCTGTGAAACATAACCTATTATTTTGGCTACTTATTTTAGCCAGTTCTTCAGGCCTTGCCCAAGACGTCAAGCGATTCAAAAATTTTGGCATTGATAATCCTATGTCATATAACTTCGTCAGAGCCATTGCGCAAGATAGGGATGGATTTATGTGGTTTGGTTCATCAGAAGGACTCGATCGCTTTGATGGTCACCAATTTTTAAGCTTTCATCACGATGCAACAAAACCTAATTCATTGAGTTCCAATGTTATTAGTCGAATAATCATCAATAGTAAGCAGCAACTCTGGGTGGGCACTTTTGGTGGAGGGCTCAACTTGTACCGAGAAAATAGTCAAGACTTTCTCCGTATTACTACCCAAACACCAGCGCATATTTTAACCAATGACACGGTTAACGCTTTGTTTGAGGACAGCGAGGGGAAAATATGGGTTGGCACTGCTAATGGCCTTAATGTTTTGTCTTTTGTTGACGGTCAGTGGCTTATTAAACAGATCTTTCAAGAGCTAGGTAATCCCAATAGCTTATCTCACAATACCATACATGCCATCACTGAAACCCGTGATAATCAAATATGGGTTGGCACAAATGGTGGTGGTGTATCTGTATTTGATTTAAGTGGAAATTTTATTAAAACCGTAAAATACGGCGACAGTAGTAAAAGTCATTACGTTAATAAATTTGTTAATGCTTTACATGCAGATAAGCAAGGAAACGTTTGGATAGGCACAGAAGACAGTGGGCTGCTTAAATATAATGTTGATTCTGAGACAGTTAATCATTATCAATTCTCAGCTCAAGATCATAACGTCATTAGTAGCAATACGATAAATGACATTTATCAAGATTCTAGCAAAGGGATTTGGATTGCTACCGACAATGGTTTGTCTATTTATAGCGATGACAGCAATAGTTTTAGCCTCTATAGCCACTCTCCAGAAAACCCCTACAGTTTAAGCAGCGACTACATTTTAAGCTTTTTTGAAGATGATAAAAAAATGATGTGGATTGGGACTTTTACAGGGGTGAACCGTTGGGATCCCAACATGGCTACTTTTCGTCAATACAGCTCTCATACTAGTCCAGAGTTAGAGAATAATAACATCACGGGCTTTACTCAATTCGACGATAAGTCTGTGATATTTAGCACCTATGTCGGTGGCATTTATCAGTTATCTACTTCTAACGGCACTATTAGGCAACTAGAATTGGGCCAATCTTTTAGTGAACACCGGATCATGAGTTTGCTGGCCGATGAGAATACGCTGTGGGTAGGGACGCGGGCGTCGGGACTGTATGCGGTTGATATGACAACACATCAAATAACGCCTTATCAGCATGATGCTAGTGATGAACAGTCGCTCTCGGCTAATAGTGTTACCGATATTATTAAAGATAGTAACGGTAACATTTGGGTTTCTACCTTTCATCAAGGACTTAATTTACTGAGCAGCAATGGCACGTTTAAACGCTTTGTGCAAAACGAATCGGAGCCTGCGAAAGGGCCTTCAAGTAATCATATATTACAAATATTGGAAGACGATCAAGGCTTTATTTGGGCAGCAACATTTGGTGGTGGGCTAAGCCGATACGACTCCAAATTAGAAGCTTTTGTGCATTTGCGTCATGAGCAGGACAATCCAACCAGCTTGCCTGACGACTTCACATGGATAATGCTCCTTGATGAGGAAAAAAACCTTTGGGTGGGTACTCAAGCGGCTGGACTAAGCATACTCAGTCGTGAGAATCGCTATGACAATAACTTTTCGTTTAATCATTTGGACTCAAAAGATGGCATGAAAAGTATGACAGTGTATGGCATTGTACAGGATTTATATGGTGATATCTGGTACAGCACCAGTAAAGGGATTTCTCGTTACTCTGCTGATGACAAAAGTTTCAAACACTTTAATCTTACCCATGGCTTGGTAGATTTAGAATACACCCATTCATCAGTTTTTCATGGTTTGGATAACACCCTATATTTTGGTGCGGGCAAGGGCATGAATAGTATTAATCCTAAGCGTATTAATACCAATATTTCAGCTCCAGCTATTCGCTTAACTAATATTTTAAAATTAAACGAACCGATGAATTTAGGCACTAGGTTGTCAAAATTGACCGAGCTAACCTTGGAATATACTGATCAGCTAATTTCATTTGAGTATGTTGGTTTAAACTATGCTGATCCTGAATCGACTCAGTACAAATATCGTTTAAGTGGCTTCGATGATGAGTGGATTGATGCAGGAAAATCTCGTAGAGCTACCTATACCAACCTGCCATCAGGTCATTATCAGCTGCAAATAGTTGCCGGAAATAATGACAATGTCTGGAGTGAACCAGGACTATCATTAGATATTATCGTCAAGCCAGCACCTTGGAATACATGGTGGGCCTATTTGCTTTATGCTGTATTAATTGCCTTATTGTTATTGGCCTATTCTCGGTTCTTGAATCGTAAATTGCTTATTGAACAGCAACAAAAAGAATACCTAAAACAACAAGTTCAAGAAAAGACACAAGAATTCAAGTTGAAGAATGTCGAACTTGAACATGCCAATCAGCAACTAGAAGATGCGGCGACTATAGACAAAGTGACGGGGGTTAAAAGTCGTCGTTATTTAGATATCTATATTGAACAAGCTACGCAACTTATGTCTCAAATTCACGAGAATATTCTGCCAGTTCAACGCAGTATTTTACCTCGACTGTACCTTGTGATGGTTAAACTCGACAATATTAAACAGGTGTCTAATAGCCAATTAGTCAACCTGACGGATTTACTACTCTATAGCCGAAACAATGAAGATTTAGTGATTCGCTGGGCTGATGATAGTTTTGTGATCATTGGTTATGAAAAAGACGATAATGTGCGTGAGCTTGTCACTCGTTTAGTGGATCGCTTTGAGCAAGTGTTAGGACAGGATATTAACACTGGGGTTGCCTATTCTTTTTACCCGTTCAACTTTGAACAACCCATGGCATTGTCTTGGGATCAAGTCAGTGTACTGACCGAGCATGCACTGCAAGTGTCTAAAAGTAATAGGTTGAACTGGTTGGGTTTTTATGCACCGAAAGTACAACCGTTTAACTACCTTGATGTCATTCAGCAACACGACGTTGAAGAGTTGGGTAAATTGATCAAAATGAAAAAAGGTTAAGGGGCGTTGTTATCCGAACGCCTTAGGAAGGATCATCTTGCTGGGCGATACGTTGTTGATATTGTTTTGGCGTGCAATCAAAGCTTTCTTTAAAACAACGACCAAAATATGTTTGCGACGAGAAGCCAACATCGAGTGCGATGCGACCAATTTGAGTACCTTTGATTAGTAATTCTTGCGCCTTTTTCAGTCGAAACTCTTTAATAAAGTTGTTGGGCGTGGTGCCTAGAATCACTTTAATTTTTCGCTGCAATTGCCTTTCACTCATTGCCAGTTCTTTGGCAAGTAATGATATATCTAATTCTGGCTCGGTATAGTATTTGGCAATTAAAGCTTCAAGCTTATGCAAAAACTTATCATCTAGGCTACTTTGCTCTGTTGTATCTTGCGCGAGTTTAGATACATTTTCTTGGCTATTAGTTTTCCGCTCTGCCTTTTGTTCGTCTGAAAATTGTTGCAAGTAGCGCTGTTGAAGCTGTTGCCTGTTGGCAATTAAACTCTGAATTCTTGAGAGTAATTCGTGTTGATTAAATGGCTTACTTAAGTATTCGTCTGCCTTTAAATTAAGGCCATGTAGTCTACTTTCAAGATCAGACCTTGCCGTAAGTAAAATTACGGGGATATGCGCCGTTAACTCGTCTTGTTTTAATTGACTGAGTACTTCAAAGCCATCAATGCCGGTTAGCATTAAGTCACAAACAATTAAATCGGGGATATACTCTTGCGCCAATTTAAGGCCTAATTCGCCACTGCCAGCAAGAATACAGTGATGCTGTTGTTCAATTACTTGTTTGATGTGGCTTTGCATATCTAAATTATCTTCAATCACCAACACCACTTGTTGTGAATGATCGGCCTGTGTGCTGGTTGCGGAACGTTGTTCAGTCAGCAAGGAAGCAACTTCATTTTCTGAAACGCTGATTGCGACTTCAGCTTCTGAATGATTAGCGGACGCCCTTGGTATTGAAAGGCTGAATTTACTGCCATGGCCTTGCTCGCTGACTAAGCTGATGCGCCAGCCATGTGCTTTAACAAGCTCGTTGACCAGCGACAATCCAATACCTACGCCAAAAGTAGCTTGATTTTTTACATCATCAGCCCGTTGAAATCGCTCAAAAATTTTATCTTGAGAGCTTTTGTTTATACCAATACCTGAATCTATAATATCGAGAATAATGGTGTCTTGCTCGGTATAGGCATTGACCTGTACTGAGCCCCCTTTTGGAGTGTATTTGACAGCGTTAGCCAGTAGGTTGAAAATGATTTTCTCAAAGGCTTGCCCGTCACAATCTAGCCATAAGTCGTCAGGTATATGACTTGAAAAGGTTAAATCGCTTTGCAGCGCTAAACGCGAAAATGAATCAATAGGCATTGTCATTAAATTGTTCAATCGGTACGTGCTAAGTGACAGCTGCGGATTATCGCTCAGTCGTGAAAGCTCAAGTAGTTGTTCCACCATACGTACCAATCGTAATCCATTGCGTTTCGCTGTAGTGAAATCTTCATTTTCCGTATCGTTTGGAACCTTGGCCAAATACCTATCAATGATGCCATTAATAATCGTAAGCGGTGTTCTAAATTCATGAGAAATATTGGCAATGAACTTATCTTTCAATTCCAAAGCTTGTTTTTCTGCATGCTTTCGTGCGGATAGATTAATAAAGGTAATAACGATTAACGGCTGCTCCGCTCGGTCTGCCCATTGCAATTCAGCTTGCGCTGGAAACTCAGTGCTGTCGGAGCGCAGCGATGTACATTCAACTGAAATGCCTAACTCTTTACGTTGTAATGAGTAAACATTGCTTTGGAAGTCAAAAAAGTAATGCATTTCATCTTTTACAGCGAACAAAGTACTTGCCGACAAGCCTTTTAACTCCTGCTCTAAGCTTTGAAACATTTGTACAGCCGCAGGATTCGCTGACAATATTTCGCCAGCGACGGAAGTAGTTAATATGGCATTGTTTGACGCATTGACAATTGCTTTGTATTCGCTGTTTGTTAGCGCATCAGTTAATTGATGGTTTAAGCTCTTCAATTGTAGGTGCTGACTTTGTGTCGAGCGTAAATTATGCTTAAGTTTTCTCAAGTCGTTGCGACGACTGTACGCGTTGCTGTAAAGCAAGACCGAGCCAGCAAATAGCCAAAACAGTATAACAATGGACTGTAAGTTGGATGAAGTACTGTAAAAAAGTGACTGTTCATACCCGTATAAATGAAGAGCGATCGGTATGATCATCAACAGCAGCAAAAATAGTTCGGGGTTATTGGCCTTTCTGATAGCCTTTGGAAATTGAGTTATTTTTAACGTGACATTTGCGCAAATTACAAGGAAGAAAAAGGGCAATAAAATAGTGAGTTGAAGGTAATAACTCATGGCTACTGAGTTAACACTACTGTCCATAAATGCATTAATATGACCAAAAAACAATGCAATTGAACTACTCATTAACAAGCCATAAAAATAACGCCAAAAATTGTCTTTACTGGCGAACAAGCATAAGCCTAGCCGCGTAATAATGAGGCTGGTGATCAATAACTCAAAAAATAGTGACGGCTTGCCTTGTTGATAAATTTGACCGGAAAACTCAGCCGGCAGCAAAACAAAATAACAAAAACAAATGAGTGTAAAAAAGATAATAGGTACACGACCATTGATATATTTGTTAACTGGCACATCACTTAAGTGGGGGTTGGTCTCAATTGCCAATAAGATAAAAAAATACACGAAAAGTGAAGTGAAGTCTTGATATAGCTGTTCGCTGATACCAGTAGGTGACCCGTTTAAAAATTTACTGGTGATGATGGCTAATATTGCCAATAGTATATATTGCCAAAACAACTTAAATGAACGGGTTGTGTTTTTTCTGAAACAATTAAACACTATGACTAGGCTGCACAGATGTATTGTCGATAATGCAACAGATGAAATTACAACAGGCGAAATAGACAGCGTGTTAGCAACAAAAACATGAGGAATAAAAGTCGCCATACCTGCAAGGGCTATGAGAAATTGTCTAATACGTATGGGCAATTTTTTTTCCTAGTGGTTATCAAATCCTGTCGATAATATTCAGCTATCAATCCCGTATAACTAATGCTTTGCGTAATTTATAATAACAATCCGTTAACATCAAGTTGCTACCTCAAGTTAACGAAAATCTATCACGACAACCAGTACATAGAACAATCGTAAAGTTAATGAATTGAAATGCACGGTGTAATTGCTTGCTTTATGTTAAAAAACTAAGTCGCAAACGACTTGATAAACTTGAGGTTATTATAGTATTACCAGTATAGCAGCCGAAGAAAACTCATGTGTGCTACAAATGAATACTTAGATAGGAAACCCGCAACCTCATCATAGAAAAGGTGTATTAAATTTATGCCTTTTGTTATTTTATATTTTTACATTCAAGCCGCTGAATTCATGAGCCAGTCGACCTTAAACCTTTCAAATTACATCAGCACAGAAATTGCTGGAGAAAGTGCGCTTATCCTCTATTTGACCATGGCAGAATATGAAGGTGGAAATACTAGTGAACTTATTGCAGCACTCGCTAAAAAACTCGCTGCACACCTTTCATCAGTGATAACAGAAGTTGTACCGTCCTATCAGTCAATGTTGATCAGCTTTGATTTGTTTAAAGTTGATCATTTGTCATTGTCGCGGCGAATTCATGCTCTTGCAGCAGAGGTGACATTATTTGATGTTGATAGTGCTAAGGAAGTGACGCTACCTGTTTACTATCATTCAAGTGTTGGGGCAGATTTATCGCGCATTGCACAACAGGCAAAGATATCGATCGAGGATGTCATTAAAATACACCAAAGACCAACTTACACCGTACAAGCAATTGGTTTTGCGCCAGGGTTTTCATATTTAGGTGATGTTGACCCAAAAATCATCACGCCAAGACTTAACACCCCGCGCACAAAAGTGCCAAAAGGCGCTGTCGCTATCGCAAATAATCAGACCGCAATTTATCCACAAGTCTCTCCAGGCGGGTGGAACATTATCGGCTTATGTCCAACAACGCTTTTTGATCCCAATACTGAGCAGCCCTCATTACTTTCTGTGGGGGATAAAGTGAAATTTTTAGCCATTGATAAACAGCAGTTTATAGAGTTGGGTGGTAAGCTTGATGAATACATGGTGGAAGACAATTAATGCAGTCGAAATTCAAGGTTGTCCATCCGGGAGTACATAGCCTTATTCAAGATAATGGCCGAGTGGGGTTCGCGCATTTAGGTGTCACTACCGGGGGCGTTGCGGATAAGCAAGCCTACTATTGGTTAAACCGAATGCTGCAAAATGAACAAAATGCTGCGTGTATTGAAATTACCTTTGGCGGACTAAAATTGCACAGTCTATGTGAGCAGGTAATTTGTCTTACTGGGGCAGATATGCCGTTAACTATCAATGGCCAATTACAGCGGAATTGGTGTTCTCATCAGGTGAAATCTGGCGACGTTATAGCAGTGGGCTATGCTAAATCGGGTCTTAGATCCTATTTTGGTGTTCACAGAGGGTTTAAGTTTGAGCCTCAATTTGGTAGTTGTTCAACCGTGGTAAGAGAGCAATTGGGGGGACTAAACGGGCAAGCATTGAAAGTAGGCGACGAACTCGGTTGTGATCTTTTATCAACAATAACAAATGGTGAAAAGAAAACTACTCATGTTAAATGCTTTGCATTAGGCGTGATGGATATCCCTCGTTATCACCAAACGGTGACTATTCGGGTTGTTTTAGGTTATCAATATCAAGCGTTTGAAAAAAATGAACGTGACGTGTTTTTCAACAATGAATACCTAGTGTCAAAGCAATTTGATCGTATGGGTTATCGATTACACGGAGTTCAAATTCACTCAAACGTACAGGCGTTGAAATCTGAAGGCATTTGCTATGGTGCTATTCAAATTCCGCCAGATGGCCAACCGATTATTTTACTCAATGATCGCCAAACGTTAGGGGGCTACCCTAAACTTGGTAGCATTTTCTCATTGGATGGAGACAAATTGGCGCAATGTGGTCAGGGAGCGAAAATTAATTTTGTAGAAATAACCGCTGAGCATGCAAAGCAACTGCTGATAGAGGCTCAAAGTCAACGCCAATCAATACAGTTAAAACGTTTTCAACCTTCTAGTGGCTAACGCCTTTCCTGTTTATTTCACCACAAAGTCATAAGCTTCGCTTGCTTGTGATTTTGGCACTTTATTATAGGTATAGTGCCACCATTCCAACGAATAGTTCTTAAAACCGTGCTGTGCTAAATGATCTCTTAAAAAGAGTCGGCTTTGCTGTTGTTGCTTGCTAATTAAGGGGGATAGGGTGTGAGATTTTTCATCAAATAGATCAAAAGCGCTGCCCATATCGACCTCTGTCCACTTACCGTTTTGTAATTTTTCAATGGTTAAGTCGACGGTAAAGCCTTTAGAATGGCCTGACCTTTCCGCAATGTAAGGGCCAACTAACGTGTCTTTATCAATGTTGGGATAGTATTGCGTCTTGGTTTTTTGGTCCGTGAGATCTTTGGCCCAATGCATAAAATGTGCAACGGCGCGTTCAGGACGATAACAGTCGAAAAACTTAAAACGAAAACCCTGCTGATTCAAAGCGTCGGATGCTTTTTTTAAATCGGCGATAGCACGCTTATCAATAAAACATTTTTCCGCTTGATACCCGTTAATGCGTGTACCAACAAAATTGTCATTACTGTAGTATTTAATGTCGTATTTCAGTGTGGAAAGTACTGTTTGTATGTCGATAAATTGATCTTTATCTTCATGCTGCGCTAATGCTATTTTGGGGAGCATTAGCATTGTCGCTGCCGCAAATAAAATTAACGGTATTGAATTATTCGTCATATCATCCTAAATATTTAAGTTATCCATTGATTTTACATTACGCTAATTTTTATGGATGATGAAGCTAATATCGTTCTCCCCATAATTATTAAAAACAATGCACTCATTTACTGTTAAGTTTATTAGCCTATTTGCAAGCGCACTACTGTTGTCCAATACAGCTCTTGCCAACACAGCGCCTTCTTTGTTCACCAACGTGCCACAGGTTACGCAGCAAAAACTAACACCGGAATATTGGCTGACTCAAAAGAATCAGGCATCTTCGACTAAAAATACCTCTGTTGATGACTTAATGTTATCGCGTGAACAAATCAACAGATATAATCAAAAACAGTATGACTCACAGCGCTATTTAAAGAATCCACTGACGTATTCTGAGCAAATACAAGGAAGCAAAATTAAAGCGATGATTAATCGCATCAGTAAGCCAGCAAGCGCGCCTCGTTATTATCAAAATAAACAACAGCTCAGCGCCAAAGATTATCAGCATTATATCGACAAAATGGCATTAACCGATATTGGCAAACAACAAACCATAGCGTTTGGTTTAGTCACTAAAAGGGCCAGCCTACGTACATTTCCAACGACAGACAGAGTATTTAAAAAAGACATCAATACGGATCTGGACCGTTTTCAAGAAACAGCGGTATTTCCAGGAGAAGCAGTAGCAGTGCTGCATTACAGCAAAGACAAAAAATGGGCATTTGTACAAAACTACCATTACCGTGCGTGGCTGGAAACCTCTGCGATAGCGATAGGTAGCAAAGCACAAGTCGATGAATATATATCGCAAAAATCTAGGCTCATTGTTACGGGAGCTAAAGTATTCACCAACTACAACCCTAGTCATCAACAAGTTTCTGAACTTCAATTAGACATGGGGGTTAGTTTGCCACTGCTTTCCCATGAGGAATTTGCGCAATACCAACTATCGGGTCAGAACCCTTATGCTAGTCATGTTGTTATACTGCCATCTCGTTTGCCAACCGGCAAGCTAGCCATAGTACCTGCACTCATTGCAAAATCGGCTGACGTGAACTTAGGTTATTTACCTTTTAGTCATTCTAATGTGATCAAACAAAGTTTCAAATTCTTAGGTGAACGCTATGGTTGGGGGCATGATTTTAATGGCCGTGACTGTAGCGGCTTTATCGGTGAAATTTTTAAAACCTTTGGTTTGCACATGCCGAGAAATACTAGCCAGCAAGGCTATGGCGAGATTGGCATCAATACGCGATTTACAAAACAAGATTCGATAGAAGTTAAGCAAAATGCATTAGCTCAATTAGAAGTGGGGGACTTAATTTATTTGTCAGGCCATGTCGCTATGGTCATAGGTTATGATGAGGCGAAACAGCCTTTTATTATTCATGATGTGTACGGCTTACAGTATCAAACGGATAACGTAGCTAAAGAAAGCGCTACTCAAGTTAAAGGTGTGCTCAATGGTGTATCTGTTACGCCAATCTTACCGTTTACACATTATATTTCTACTATGTATAACATTCAGAGGTTGGGTAAATGAGCAATTGCAAAGGAGTGTTGTTGGGGGTGGCTTTTTTATTATTGTTTGCTCATATTGGGCTGAATGCTAAAGAAAATCGTTATTCCATTTTGAATGAAAAAACTCAACAACTGGTGGTCGTTATTACTGAAAATGAACAAGCTACACAAGGAAAGCTATCCACCTTTACACTAGCGGCTAACAATCAGTGGCAAGCACAGGGCATCAAAACGGGTATTGTTGTTGGCCGCACGGGTATTGCGTGGGGACAAGGATTGCATCCTGAACAATCGGGTAATCAGAAAGTTGAAGGTGATGGCAAAGCGCCGGCAGGGGTTTTTCGTTTAGGCGATGCTTTTGGCTATCTTAGTGGCTTAAATACACAACTTAAATACACTCCAATGACAGCAAATGACTATTGTATGGATGTTGTTGCTTCTCCTTTATACAACCAAATAGTCTCTACTGATGACGTAGGTAAGTCAGCGGTAAAAGGCAGCTCTGAGCCTATGCGCCGTGATATCCATAGCAATGATCATTTGTATAAAAAGGGCATTGTTGTGCACCACAACCCCAATAATATTGCACCGAACGGCAGTTGTATTTTTATGCATATTTGGCGGGCTTCACACAAACCAACAGCAGGTTGTACAGCCATGCCTGAAAAGCAAATGGATCGTTTACTCGCATGGTTAGATGCCAGCAAACAGCCAGTATTGGTGACCTTAACTAAAAGGCAGTACCAGAAATTTCAGTCGATATGGGATTTGCCCAAACTTGAATTGTTCTAGGTCTGTTGGTCGTTGTCTAGTCAATGACAGGATCAAGGCCGAGAGATTGTGCAAGTTCATTCAAAAACAATTGCAGTTGATGCTGTAGTTGTCCTTGGATGTTTGACTCAACCCATTTAGCACTATTAGCCGTGGCACTGATGTCTAACAGCGCCATAAATACGCTATGTTTTTTTTGACTGGCTGAGCTAGATAAAGCGGTATTACTTTGAGTATTAAGTTGCCACTTATCATTTGTTTTCAATTGGAAATGTTGCTCAAAAAACGCTTGGCTGACCAACGTAACTTTAATTGAGATAGTTTTGCTGTCATCGCCATACCAATTGGCTTTTAACGTTGAAAAGTTTGCCCATGCTTCAAGTTTTTCAAGCAATCCACCTGATAATCCTAACGACTGAATCAATGCTTGATCAGCATTGATGGTTATAGGTAAATCACTTGAAATAGGCATTGTTATAACTCTTTTTTAAGTTTGTACAGTAAATCAAGTGCTTGGCGTGGCGATAAGTCATCAACATCGATATGTTTAAGCTGTTCAACCACTGGATGCTCAACATCCATTAAGGCCAGTTGTTCAAAAGCTTTTGGCTCGCTAGCAATCGTTGGCGGCGCTTGTGTTTCTAGTTCGGCTAAGCGTTGTTTTGCTCGCGTGATTACAGGTTTTGGAATGCCGGCTAATTGCGCCACTTGCAACCCGAAACTCTTGCTAGCTGCACCTTCTTGCACTGTATGCATAAAGATAATGTTGTCGTCATGTTCTATCGCATCTAAATGCACATTCGCTAAGGTGTCAATTTGCTCTGCAAGTAAGGTCAATTCAAAATAATGGCTGGCAAATAGGGTGAATGCTTTGGTGTTTAACGCCAGCATTTCAGCACAAGACCACGCTAAAGAAAGACCATCGTATGTACTGGTACCACGGCCAATCTCATCGAGCAACACTAGGCTGCGCTCAGTGGCATTATGGAGAATGTTGGCTGTTTCGGTCATCTCTACCATAAAGGTTGAGCGGCCACTAGCTAAATCATCAGAAGCACCAATTCTTGTGAATATGCGATCAACTAAACCGATTTTCGCTGCATTTGCCGGCACGTAGGCACCAATGTGTGCCATTAATACGATCAAGGCGTTTTGGCGCATGTAGGTCGATTTACCACCCATGTTTGGCCCAGTGATAATGAGCATTTCTCTGTTCTTATCAAGTACAACAGGGTTGGCGATAAACGCTTCATCGGTCATGTGCTCAACCACTGGATGGCGACCACTTTCAATGTTAATGCCTTTTTCATCAACAATTATCGGCTTAACATAACTCAGTGTTTCTGCGCGCTCAGCCAAGTTGTTTAGTACATCCAGTTCAGCAATGGCGTCTGCAAGTTGCTGAAGATCTACTAAGTGCGGTAATACTTGATCAAATAGCTGTTCATATAAACGCTTTTCAAGGGCTAAGAACTTGCTTTGTGCGCTTAATACAGTTTCTTCGTGTGCTTTTAGCTCTTCGGTGATAAAGCGCTCGTTGTTCTTTAGTGTTTGACGACGTATATACTCGTTAGGTACTTGTCCTGCTTGTGCCTTGCTCACTTCAATAAAGAACCCGTGTACTTTGTTATAGCCCACTTTTAAGGTAGGAATGCCGGTACGCTCTTTTTCTTTTTGTTCAATTTGCTCTAAAAAGTTAGTGGCGCCTTGGCTTAAATCTCTTAGAACATCTAATTCTTCATGGTAGCCCGGTGCGATTACCCCGCCATCACGGATCAATACAGGTGGATTATCAATAATCGCTGATTCTAGCAACTGTTGAACATCTGTCATTGGCAAGGTGTGCTGAGCAATTTCCGTCAAGTGCTCGCCTTGAGCTTGTGTCAATAATTCTTGCAGGTGCGGTAGTTGCTGTAAGGCGTTACGTAATCGGGCGAAATCTCTAGGACGAGCAGAGCGCAAGGCAATACGTGCCACGATGCGTTCAATATCACCAATGCCTTTAAGGCAACTGTGTAATTCAAACGATAGCTCATCTTGAATGACAGACGAAATCGCATTTTGGCGTTGGTGCAGCACATTGATATCGCGCAGAGGAAAATGCAGCCAGCGTTTTAACAAACGAGAACCCATGGCTGTCGCTGTTTTATCTAACACGGAGGCTAGTGTGTTTTCGAAGCCACCTTGCAGGTTTTGAGTAAGCTCTAGGTTACGACGTGTTGCAGCATCTAAAATCACGCCACGCTGAGAAGATTCGCAAATTATTGAGCGAATATGCGGTAAGGCGCTTCGTTGACTGTCTTGCACATATTGAAATAAGCAACCAGCAGCAGAAATACCACGTACTTTATCAGCGACACCAAACCCAGCTAATTCTTTTGTGCCAAATTGCTTGTTGAGTAATTTTGTCGCGGTATCGAACTCAAATTCCCACTCAGGACGACGACGTAAACCTTTGTAGTTATCCAATAGTTGTGGACAGGACAAATTTTCAGGGTATAGAAGTTCCGCTGGCGACAGTCGTTGCAATTCTGCTTGTAGTTGTTCTTGTGATTGTGGCTCTGTAATCACAAAGCGGCCACTGGTCATGTCTAAATACGATAAGCCAAATCCCTGCTTGGTTTCGCAAATAGCTACAATTAAGTTGTCTTGCCTATCGTTTAGCAACGCTTCATCGCTGACAGTCCCCGGCGTTACTATACGTACAACTTTACGTTCTACCGGCCCTTTACTTGTCGCTGGATCGCCGACTTGTTCACATATGGCAACCGACTCGCCAAGTTGAACTAACTTAGCCAAGTAAGTTTCCACCGCGTGATAGGGTACGCCGGCCATAGGAATGGCATTGCCACCACTTTTTCCTCTAGCAGTAAGGGAAATATCCATTAAATCTGATGCTTTTTTTGCATCATCAAAAAACAACTCGTAAAAATCACCCATGCGATAGAACACCAAGATATTGGGAAATTCTGCCTTTATGGTGAGGTATTGACGCATCATTGGGGTGTGAGCTGATAAATCTGGAGTTGCTTTAGTCATCGATTATTTTAGCGCTGTGAATGAGGGATAAATTAATGCGTTGATTATGCCATAAGGGAATGACAGGTACTCAATTATTTTTATCAAAATACGCTAGAAAAAAACTACTGTACAAATTGTGCTATTGACGTCTTCTTTCCAAAGTATAACTTTTTGATGTGATTTTTGAAAAAGTTATCGAGTCCAATTTTTCCCTTTTATATCAATGGCTAAAAAGTATCGTCAATTGAAAAAACTCTGTGGAATAAAAAAAATTATAAAAAAACTTGATACTGTACGGTCATACAGTATACTTGCAATCATTGAAACGAAGTTAACAAATTATCCGGAGCGATAAATGGACGATAATAAAGAAAAAGCACTCTCTGCTGCCCTTAGTCAAATTGAACGTCAATTTGGTAAAGGCTCAATCATGAAATTAGGTGAAAACCGCAGCATGGATGTTGAAACGATTTCGACAGGTTCATTAGGACTAGACATTGCACTAGGTGCTGGCGGTTTACCAATGGGGCGTGTTGTTGAAATTTACGGTCCAGAATCCAGTGGTAAAACAACGCTAACGTTAGAAGTTATCGCTGAAGCGCAACGTAACGGTAAAGTCTGTGCATTCGTTGATGCTGAGCATGCCTTAGACCCAATCTATGCCGAAAAACTTGGTGTAAACATCAATGAGCTTTTGGTTTCTCAACCGGATACTGGTGAGCAAGCGCTAGAGATTTGTGACATGTTAACTCGCTCAGGCGCGGTTGATGTGATTGTTGTTGACTCGGTTGCGGCATTAACACCAAAAGCAGAAATCGAAGGTGATATGGGTGATTCACATATGGGTCTTCAAGCACGTATGTTGTCACAAGCAATGCGTAAGCTAACGGGTAACTTGAAACAATCGAATACTATGATGATTTTCATCAACCAAATACGTATGAAAATTGGTGTGATGTTTGGTAACCCAGAAACAACTACTGGTGGTAATGCATTAAAATTCTATGCTTCTGTTCGTCTAGATATCCGACGTATTGGCGCGGTTAAACAGGGCGATGAAATTGTCGGCAATGAAACTCGTGTTAAAGTGGTTAAAAATAAAATTGCTCCTCCTTTTAAACAGGTTGAGTTCCAAATCTTGTATGGTGAAGGCATTAACAGCTTAGGTGAATTAATTGACCTAGGCGTACAAAACAAAATGGTTGAGAAGGCCGGCGCTTGGTATAGCTACAATGGCGACAGAATTGGCCAAGGCAAAGCCAATGCTACTAAGTACTTGAAAGAACACCCGGAAATGGCGAAAGAAATTGATGACCGCTTACGTGAAATATTTTTAAATAAAGCATCAAGTAATCAAGCTGAAGCGGTTACTGAATAAGCGCTCTTAAAAGAAGAATTCTAATATTAAAACACCGACGAAATGTCGGTGTTTTTGTTTAGCCATTCAACAAGATTCAGGGATAGATCATGTGGCGACAATCTTCCTTCAGTCATTTCAATCTTAAAACTGTGATACTAACCCTTTTTGCTCATGAAGGCGTTTAAGTAAATTGTCACTTAGACTAACTGCTTCACGGCCATGCTCTTCACTTTTTGCTGACATGTCACTCACAGTAACGATATTTTGATTGACCTGTTCAGCAACAACCGACTGTTCCTCAACAGCGGTCGCTATTTGTATGTTAATGTTTGCAATTTCATTCACTTCGTTATTGATTTTTGACAGTGAATTCCCTGTTTCTTCAGCAAGCCCTACACACACTTTTGACAGCTCATTACCGCGAGTCATTGCGCTCGTGGCAAGCTCTGACTCATTTCTTAATTGAGTGAGTAATTTGCTGATTTCCTCTGTCGATTGTTGAGTACGCATTGCAAGCGCTCTTACTTCTTCAGCAACAACCGCAAATCCTCGTCCTTGTTCGCCGGCTCGCGCTGCTTCAATCGCTGCATTTAGTGCTAATAAGTTGGTTTGATCAGCAATACTGCTGATTTCACTTAAAACAGTTTCGATTGCTTGGCTACCGTTAGTTAAGTGATTTATTGCCGCGTCTACTTCTGTTAGTTGACTGGAAAGCTCATTAATTGAATCTACAGTTTTTGCAACAACAGACTGCCCGCTTTGGCTAATGTCTAGCCCTTGCTGAGACGATTGAGAGGCCAGTGTGACCACTTGAGCTATTTCTTGTATGGTTGAAGACATTTGGCTAATAGCTGTGGCAATTTGCTCGGTTTGTGCGCGTTGTTCGCCTAAAATATTTGCGACATCGCTACCGCGGTTTGCAGACTGGCTTGCGGTATCAACTATGGACTCAGAATCATCACTGACTCTGCCTACGATAGCTTTAATTTCTGCATTTTTCTTTTGAAGTGCGAGATTTATAGCGCCGATGTCGTCATTGTTGTCTGAATATAGGTAACTCATTAATGGGTTATCAAAGATCTTTTTTGCATTACTGACGACGACTTTATACTTCATGCGCCATTGATAAAAAAACAGACTACTCACTAATGACACGGAACATAAAGGGATACTTGCTAAAAGGTTACTCCCCATAAAAATAAGCATGCCTGATAACACTACCATTAGTAGTAACGCTATTTGGAGCCATGCAGTAATATCCGTTTGAAATTTCAGTTGTAGAGGTGGCTTATTTTGATTCAGTTGCGCATAGAGTTTTTCGGCACGTGATATTAACTCTCGGTCCGGTAGCGTACGAACGGACTGATATTCGTGTATTTGACCAGACTCGTCTTTTATCGGGGTAACAAACGCATTAACCCAATAATAATTCCCGTTTTTACATCGGTTTTTGACGGGACCCATCCAAGATTCGCCTGCTCTAATTGTTTCCCACATATTTTTAAAGGCAGCCTTAGGCATTTCGGGATGGCGTACCATATTGTGTGGGTTGCCCTTCATTTCTTCTAAAGAAAACCCTGCAATATTGCAAAAACTTTTGTTTGCGTACTTTATATTACTGTCTAAATCTGTCGTTGATAGTAATATTTCATGATCTGAAAATAGTTCTTCTTTGCTCATCTAAAACCTCTCAATATACCTCCATGTAATACCCCTTAACTTACATCTATTGATCGAGCAATAATCCTTTCAAATTAATCAATAGCACTAATAATATATTGTTTTAAATCATTAATATGAGAGTCGTTTTATAGCTGTCAGTACATAGTATAGGACACCATATTCAATCTCGTTAGGTTGATACAGACTTGTTACTCTTAAATGGTATAAACCAATCCATTAAACGCGTATTTCTGAACATTGGTATTTTACATAGCGATTGTCAGTCCATATACCGCGTAAATGTATGCGTTGACATTTTTAATAGCTATTAGTTACTAACTTCAAAGTGTAGCGAACTTAATTCTTTGATTTATAAAAGTAAGGTTAAATTTAAGAACCGTACGCAACAAATCTTTCATTAGTTGGGGAGAGAACAAAGGGATTGAAACAGAGATAGCTTTTTAGAGTGTCAATAACAATGGACAAGGGCTATATGTAAGGTAAAAACAAAAATAATAAAAAACTACTTATTTGTTATTATTTTACTTATGATTGCGCAGCTTTTTGTGACATACCTAACTAAAAAGAGTCCAATGAAGAACGTTCTAATTCTATTTTTATCGATTATTGCTTTATCCGGTTGCGATGCAATTCAAACACCAATAGCAGAGAGTAATTACCAATCGGCGCTGTCTTCAGGAAATTTAACTGAACAACTGCGTTTTATTGATGAGCTTTCAAGTTTAGATATCGAGACCTATGGTGACCTTGCTGCACAAAAAGAAAAATTATTACCTTTTCTTTTACAGATAATGGATAAACCGAAAAACCTTACGGGTATAAGTGATGATACTCTAAAGGAGATTATCAAATTCTCACCGAATAATTCATCCTTTAGTTTTATTCGTAAATATATATCAGATAAAGAAAAGCTGGCTAGTGTGATAAAGGAAAATTTAGCTGCCCTTGCGCAAGAAAAGCAATTTTTAGTCGATAAAATGAAAACGACACCCAGCCACGTTAACACTTACGAAACTAATATGAAGCTTGAACATATTAAGCCTTATTTATTGCTCTCTCAGTACATCCGATCCTTCAATAGTGTCCATGGTGATAAAAGTTTAAATGGTTTTCAAATCGAAGCCATAGCGAAAAACTTTGCTACGCAATTTCAGCTAAATGAACAAGTTATTACGTCAATCGTCGCATTAAATGCCATTACGACAAATGACAATGTTATCGATAAAAAAGCATATTCTGAGGAAAATAAGGATATTGCTCAAGTACTGCTATGGCTTTACAAAAAGCAACTCATTGCCGCGTTTCAGCATATGAGTGAACAAAATAAGTACTTATTGTCATTGTTAAGTAATCAATTAGGACGACAAAGTTTAGATGAGGTCTGGTCAAAGAAAGTTGAGCCGGTAGCAAAAAAAATAGTGATGCAAAGTAAAGAAAGTCATTTAAATGTTATGAACATGATGTCTGCTCACCTAGCGAAGATGTCAAAGGAATATCCTCGCTTTAGTCATATATATCTGGAAAATGACCGGCTTGAAAAATTGATGTTGTCGCTAGTATGGCCTTCCGATGGCTTAGCAAACTTTGAACAGACATCAAAAGCCAATATCAAAGCTTTATGGCTAGCGATAGATAAAAAACAACAGTTATAAATTTGTCGCTTTATGCTCATTTGTAGATATAAAAAAGGCCTCTTTTGAGGCCTTTTTTATATCTACAAATGAGCATTATTTTACATACTCAAAAGCTTTAATGACACGGTTTACACCACTGATATTGCGAGCAACATTAACTGCTTCTGTTGCTTCCTGTTCGGTGACTAATCCCATTAAGAATACTTCTGCATTTTCAGTGACAACTTTAATGTTAGTAGCATCAAGGTTGTCGTTGCCAAACAAGGCCGTTTTTACTTTTGAGGTGAGCCATAAGTCATTACTTTTAGTGGTGACTGAGATTTCATTACCAATTCGTACTTGGTTATGAATCTGCTCCACACCGTTGACAGCTTTAAGGATCTTGATTGCTTCATCACGTAAGTAGGTATTCGGGGTTTGGCCGACGAGTAAAATTGAGCCATTAACTGCCGTGATCTGCAAGTTCGCGTTTTCTTTTAACCCTTGGTGCTCCGCTAAACGGGCATAACCTACGATTTCAATTTGTTGATCATCAATTTGAGTGCCTACGGTACGATTATCTGAGGCAACAGATGCGCCGCCAACAACCCCGACAACAGCGGCAGCAACACAACCTTGAAGTAGTGAGATAATAGCTAGCGAAGCGGCAAGCTTAGTGAACTTCATTGTTAGCAGTCTCCTTCAGGGAATAATGTTGTATCAATGATTTCACACAAACAATGAATAGCAAGTAAGTGCACTTCCTGAATACGAGCCGTTCTTGCATGTGGGACTCTAATTTCAACGTCGTTCTCACCTAATAAGCCAGCAATATCACCACCATCTCGACCTGTCAGGGCAATGATCGGCATATCACGTGCCACGGCTGCTTCAATAGCTTTGATGACATTTTTTGAATTACCACTAGTAGAAATGGCAAGTAACACATCGCCAGCGTTACCTAAGGCACGAATTTGCTTCGAAAACACTTCATCATAGCTGTAGTCATTAGCGATAGATGTAATTGTTGAGCTGTCTGTAGTCAGTGCAATTGCTGGTAAGCTTGGGCGTTCTGTTTCATATCGGTTGAGCAATTCTGCTGAAAAGTGCTGCGCGTCACCGGCAGAGCCACCATTACCACAGGATAGTATTTTTTTCTCACCTAATAAGGCTTGCACCATAACCATGCCTGCTTGTTCGATAGGGACAGCTAAAGCTTCACTCGCGGCGATTTTTGTTTGAATGCTTTCGGTAAAATTGCTTTTGATCCGATCTAACATAAACGATAAGACTCCATTTAGAAGGCGTTTTTCAGCCAGGTTATTTGAGGTTGTGTTAAATCACCTTGTAAGGCGACTACATCAAAACGACATGCGGTATTATATTCATTTAATTGTGACTGTTGGAAATAAAAACCAGCACAAAGTTTCAATTTTTGCTGTTTTTTTGCGGACACTGCAGAAATAGCCCCGCCATAGCCAGCAGATTTACGATATTTAACTTCAACAAACACTATGATGTCATTTTCTTGCATGATGAGATCAATCTCCCCATGACGAGAATGAAAGTTTTTGGAGAGTATGCTGAGTCCTTGTTGTTGGAGATAGGTTGCCGCCATGTGCTCGGTCATATCTCCTTTCGCTTTAGTGGTAAATTTATCTATCCATGACAATTTCTTGTACTCGCGACTTTTGGTAACGTCCCCACAATATACTGCGAGTAAGAACATTATTCGACTCTAGTTTCAAAATTCCCGTTTGGCCGTAGTGCCGAACGTATTTGCGTTGTTGCATATGCGGTATGATGTCAATCAAAGCAACGCTGTCATAACCCATGGCAAATATACCCTGAAGGCTATCACTGCGATTCGGAAACAGTGAGTTGGTTAAGTTAAACAAGGCACGGTTTTGTTGTTTACTGGGTAACATCCAAGGCATTTCGGTGAATGTGAGACCTGTTAAATCTCGTGTTTCACTTTCATCTGTTCTCGCACTATGACTGCGAGAGCTAGCATAGATAGGAATCGCATCGGCGAATGGACTGATACTGACATCAATGTATGGTTTTAGTAGACGAGTTTGCACAGGAGAACCGATGATGTATATCATATCGACGTCTCGTCTATTTCTTGCCTCTGCTTTAATCGTTTGTTTAATGCGTGAGTCAATGCCATTGATCCTGTCTTGGCTCTTATCGACATCTAAACTCGATTTCAAATTTTCTTGCATCTTTTTGCCTTGAGCAAAAGAGATGTTTTCAATGTTCTTGCCCGATAACCGATACCATTCTTTAGAAAAAGCCTGAGCGATACGTTGGCTGACTTTATCTTCATGTACCATTAACAACGGGTGTAGATAATTCTTTTTGGCCAAACTCGCTGCGGCTTGTATTGCTTCATCTTCTGGTCGCATCGATATCGCGCTTTGATGAGCTTTCAGTTCAATGTTAGTTGGTAGGTTTAACAGCAATGAGGGTATTTCAATAGTCTCAATAGATAAAAAACGGTTAACATGCTGACGAAGCAATGGCCCAATAATGAACTCAATGTCTTTTTCATTTAGCGTTTGTTCAAGCGTCTCCCAATCGAGCGAATTAGCGTCGATAAAATGGAACTGTTTGCTTTTGTCTTGTTGATAGGCCGCCAATATGCCTTGCTGTGCCGCTTCGCCCGCGCTCATCTGTTTACCGGATAGCGGCAATATTACAGCAATACGCAATGCACTAGTTATATCAAGATGACCTTCGTTTAAAATCTGCTGAACAACAGTCTGTGCAGGATGTACCGGGAATTGTTTTTGCCATTGCGCTAAATAGCGCTCAAACTGCGCCTCTTTAGCGCCAAAGCGCCTAGCGTATGATGAAAGTCTTGCCCAGCCATTCATTAGTGGTGGATTAGTTCGTATCAATTGTTGGAGCTGCCAATGTGCCAGTTGATTGATTTGCAACCAAATAACTTGGCTGTCTTGTTCACTCGCATCAGGGTTCATTGCAAAAGCATGTAATTTGGCAGACAAAGCTTCTACGGGATGAGCCAGTGCAGATTGAACTGACTCTAACAATTGATAATAACGGAGCTGATGTGTAAGTTCATTCGCTTGTACAAGCTCTGCTGCGCTAGTCAGTTGATTAAGGGACATACTAAGCTGTGTCATTTCAAACAAAGCTTGTGCTTTAACGAGCCTTGCTCGATAACTTAATTCTGGATTTTCAAGCAAGGGTTGAATTTGATTGGCTAACCACAAGGCTTTTTGATTGTCACCTTCAACGATAAATTGCTCACTACCTTGCAATAATAGGGGCAAGGCTTGCTCGCTGGATAACAGCTTTGCTTGTTCAACATAAGATTGTGCGGAAGGGGCATCATCTTGCGTTGGAATATCAGGAGAACCTTTGACTATCTCTGCAGGTATAGTGGTCACCGGTTTTTGGCCTGCACAATTTATTAGCAAAAAGGACATGATTGTCACAAAAAAGGCTTTTTTTAGTGATTTTAGGTTAAATTGTTGCTTCACCAGCGATAAATCCGTGCGTTGATTAGGTTGTTTATAATAAACTTCATCTACTCGAGTCTCAACATACAGAACGCATAATGTCATCACAAGTGATTGAAGCAGGTACTTTATATATTGTCGCCACACCAATTGGAAATTTGGGCGATATTACGCAACGAGCCTTAGACATACTGGCGGGCGTGGATGTAATAGCCTGTGAAGATACCCGTCATACGCAAAAACTACTGTCTCACTTCACGATCAAAAATAACACCATGTCACTGCACGATCACAACGAGCGACAACGACAAGATCAAATAGCCTCTATGTTGACTGAAGGAAAAAGCATTGCACTCGTGTCTGATGCAGGTACGCCACTGATCAGCGATCCTGGATTTCATATTGTGAAGCATTTACGTCAACAAGAATTAAATGTTGTACCTATTCCAGGGGCGTGTGCTGCAATCGCCGCTTTGTCAGTGTCAGGACTACCGACTGATCGTTTTACCTTTGAAGGTTTTTTACCTTCGAAGTCAGGTGCTAGGAAAACCGTATTGAGCGCGCTGGAAAATGAAACACGAACCATGGTGTTTTATGATGCGCCAAGGCGCGCTTTAGATACCGTTGAAGATATTGTTTCGGTGTTAGGTGGAGACAGACATGTAGCCATCGCGCGAGAACTCACTAAAACATTTGAGACAGTACATTCTGATAGCGCTGAAAATTTAAAAACTTGGCTAGCTCAAGATCCAAATCAGTTAAAAGGTGAAATGGTTTTAATGATTGAAGGGGCAAAAAAAGACACTGAGTCGATTTCACCTGAAGCACAAGCAACATTGAAATTGCTTGTTGCTGAACTACCTCCTAAAAAAGCTTGCGCAATCACTGCAGAAATATATAGTTTAAAGAAGAAAGCCTTATATGACTTAGCGTTATCTTTAAAGTAGCTGTAATAAGGATACAAGATGTTAGAGCATGGTGAATCTTTCGTTGCCTTAGCCGACGATGTCATAATCAGTCGGTTAAAGGGCAGTTTCAATGAAGTAGGCTGCAAAGCCTACACTCGAAAGGTTAGAGAAATAGTCATAGAGTTAGATCAAGCGCCGTTCGCCATGCTTATTGATGATCTAGAGCTAGAAGGAGGGACTCCTGAAGCCTATGCTGCACTGGATGAACACAATGTTTGGATTAATACTCAACATATAGTTGCAAAAGCACTTTTGGTTCACTCTAATCTTCAAAAAGAACTGACATTAAAACATTCTCCCGCCTTATTGACTCAAAATATTGAGTTTTTCATGGACAGGCAACAGGCTTTGGATTGGCTAAAGCAAGAGTTAGCGAAATAGCCTCATTTGCTATAGTGAACAGCGCTTGTAAGTAACGTGCAGCTGCATGGTTCTTATAAGATTTCTCACATTCGCGTTTCGCTTATTGTTGGCTACACTGTAACCCTAATGAATTAATAATAATTACATTAGGTTAACTCGCATGAAATTCGGACATACTTTACTTCTTGTCATTCCATTATTACTTATCGCGCCACTCGTTATCGCTGCAGAGCAGTCAGTTACGAATATTATCTACACCGAAAAAGGCTTGGCTGGTAAGCAAGTCATGAAAAAATTGTCGAATACTGAATACGAAGCCAATATCGATGTACGATGGAATAATCGTATTTATCAGGTCGATGAGAAAGTAACACTCAATCAACAGGGCGAATTGATCAAATACAAATCAACAGGACTTTCCCCATTTGGTGCGCCTATCAATGAGAAATATCATTGGGAAGATGGCTATGGCACATGGTCGAGTAACAAAGAAGATGGCCGGCTAAAAACTGATAGTTCACTGTTTTACCTCCCTGCGAATAGTGCGGGAACTGTAGATAATTTAACGGTACAAGCAATGCTTAAGTCAATGTCTAATTCTGTTGATTTAATTCCATCGGGGACGGCAAGGTTAACCAAACTCAAAACCTTTGTTATCGACAATGGCGAGCACAAAGAATCTGTTTCACTTTACGCCATTGGCGGGCTTGGCTTTACGCCTGATTTTAGTTGGTACGATAGTGAAGGCAATTTTTTTGCAAAAGACATCTCCGGTTTCCTGCGCATCATCAGAGACGGCTATTCAATTGAAAAATTTAATGAACTTCGCGATATTCAAAACGATGCTGAGCAGGAATATTTAGAAAATATTGCGGATAAACTTAGCCACTCATACTCCAGTTTGTTAATTCAAAATGCACAGGTGATTGACGTTATCAACGCCAAAAAGCTACCGAAAACGGATGTACTGTTAAGAAATGGCAAGATCGCTAAAGTTGGCGTTAACTTGTCGGTAAGTAAGGACACGCCTGTTATTGATGGTAAGGGGAAAACCTTGTTGCCTGGTTTGTGGGATATGCATGGTCATTTAAGTAAAAATGATGGACTGCTCAATATTGCTGCTGGCGTGACAAATGTTCGTGATATTGGCAATAGTCACGACAACATCATGGAAGTAGAGCAATTGTTTAACAGCAACACCGTAATAGGTAATCGCGTGTTTCGCGCCGGATTTTTCGACCAAATGAGTGAATTCTCGGCGGGGTTATCGGTAAAGTCTCTTGAAGAAGCGCATGAGAAAATAGACTGGTTTGCCGATAATGGTTATTTACAGATTAAACTGTATAGCTCTATTGATCCTAAATGGGTTGAATCTATCGCCGAACATGCTCATCGAAGGGGGATGAGGCTAAGTGGTCATATTCCTGCCTTTATGACAGCAGAGCAGGCGGTTAAAGCCGGTTATGATGAAATCCAACATATCAATATGCTGTTTTTAAATTTTCTCGCAGGAACGACTGTTGATACTCGTCAACAATTACGTTTCTCACTCATTGGCGAAAAAGCCGGAGAATTGGATTTAGACAGCAAGGAGTTTAATGATTTCATTAAACTCCTTGCCGATAAGCAAATTGTGATTGACCCAACTGTTTCGACATTCAGAAGTTTATTACTAAAAGAGAACAAGAAAGTTGATCCAGAATTTAGTGCCATCGCTAAGCACTTACCGCCAAATGTGTTAAGGCAGTTGAAAGGCGCTGAAATGAATGTTGCCCCAGAGTTATTAGACAACTACCAAGCGGGCGCCGAAGCAATGAATAAACTGCTGAAAAAGCTCTACGATAGCGGTGTACCTATTGTGCCCGGCACAGATAATATTGCAGGCTTCACTCTACATCGTGAGTTAGAGCTCTATGCAGAGGCGGGTATTCCGACCATGGAAGTATTCAAAATTGCCAGTATCAATTCGGCGAAACTAGTTGGCGCAGCGCATTACTTAGGTTCGATTACTGAAGGAAAACACGCCGATGTGGTATTAATTGATGGCGACCCAACACAAGACATGTCTACCATTAGAAATGTTTCTTTGGTGGTTAAAGGAGGCTATTTTTATAAGCCCGATGAGCTGTACCAAGTCTTAGGGGTAAAACCTTTTACCACGTCTAGTCAACTGCGTTAATACAGCTCTGCTAAAACCGATTAGACTCTGCTTTGTAACCCGAGTCTAATCAGTGTTGCTTTCTCTCCTAACATTCAATTATTTCATATTAGTTTTTCATATTTTCTTACAACTATTAACAGGTATTTTTCGTGGCAGACTGTCGCAATGCAGCATGGCAGATTAAGCTAAAAATATTGTAAATTTGCGGAGCATTACATGAACATCGCATATTCAAATCGGCAACTTAGAAAATTATTCATCTGTGCCTGTTTTGCGTTGCAGTTACTTGGTTTATCAGCGTGTGGCTCAGACAGTGGTAACAGCAAGCCCTCGGTCAAAGAAACTTTACAAACATACAGTTATCAAGTGCCCAAAGCTAAGAACGATGGCTGGCAAGTAGCTCACGCCAATGAATTCTCGATGGACATTACCAAACTCGAAGCATTGGTGAGAAAAATAGCGAGTGAACAAAACGGTTATCGTCATATAGACTCGATCACCATCATCAAAAACAAAAAGATAGTGCTTGATGAAATGTTTCGAGATGAACTCGATTTAGCTGATGGTTGGGCTAACAATAAAGACATCAACCGACACATTCTCAATTCAGTGACCAAAAGTTTTACTTCTTCATTAATTGGTATTGCGCTAGATAAAGGCTATATCGACAGTGTCGAGGTTAAAGTTCATGACTATTTTGCACATAAGTCACCTGTGTCAAATTGGAGCGAAACCAAAGCGAATATTACACTGAAAAATTGGCTGACCATGCGCCACGGCTACAGTTGGGATGAATGGAATGTCTCTTATCTTGATAGTCGAAACCTTAATAGCCAAATGAACAACAGCAAAGACCCAATTAATTTCTTGCTTTCTCGACCACTAACCACAACGCCGGGAACTACCTTTGCCTATTCAACTGGCGTGTCGTTTGGTTTAGGTCGTTTGTTAGAGCATGCCACGGGACAAAGTGTGACTAGCTTTATGGAACAACAATTATTCTTGCCACTCGGGATTACTAATTACACCTATTGGGCGCTAGATAACCAAATACATACAGGGAGTGCGCTTTATTTAACACAGCGTGATATGGCCAAATTTGGACAGTTATACTTAAACAACGGATTGTGGAACGGTGAGAGAGTGATCAGTGAGTCTTGGATAGAAGAGTCAACTAAGCGATATCATGACGAAGGCTCATGGGGATACGGTTACCAGTGGTGGAGTACAGATTTCAATGCGGCAGGGGAAAGTATTGCAAGCTTTTATGCAGACGGATTTGGTGGGCAATATATTTTTGTATTACCTACTCTGGATGCTGTTGTCGTGTTCACGGGTAACGGCTACCAAGAAGGTGATATGGAAGAATATCGTGTGCGTACGATCATGGAAACCGACATTTTATCAGAGCTTTTATAGTCATCAGTAAATTCGTTAGCGAATGTTTATAGAATGGGGTAGAATGCGCACCGAGTTGACCAGACAATCGCTGGCTAGTTTGCGTAAGTATTTCTAGCGGGAGGAAAGTCCGGGCTCCAATGAGCAGGGTGCCAGGTAATGCCTGGGCGGCGTAAGCCGACGACAAGTGCAGCAGAGAGAAGACCGCCGATGGCTAGCAATAGCACAGGTAAGGCTGAAAGGGTGCGGTAAGAGCGCACCGGATTGCTGGTAACAGTAATTGCAGGGTAAACTCCACCCGGAGCAAGACCAAATAGGGTTTCATATGGCGTGGCTCGCGTTGAAACCGGGTAGGTTGCTTGAGCCTTAGAGCGATTTAAGGCCTAGACGAATGATTGTCCACGACAAAACCCGGCTTATCGGTTGACTCGCTAAATTTATACAGAAAGCCTCAGCAGTAATGTTGAGGCTTTTTTTCTGAAATAATGATCTCCCACTCCGCTTATTCCCGAAGGAAAGCGGCTTATCGGTGGAATCATCATTTTTAGCTTAAACGCATAAAGAGACCACCATCCACATTAACGTTTAATCTATATAGTTGTTTAGATATTTTTTCTATGTGGTTTTTAAAATATATCAACAGGTTGATGTCTTATATCATTCAAGTATATTTTAAGCAGAAGTTAGGTTGGATTTTCCTCATTCAATGGGGTCTTGAGCAATAACAACTTCTGTTCCTATTTTGAGTAATCAAAGGGTGAGAAGTTCGTTGTGGTTTTTAAAGTTTAAACCACAACGCCTAATAAAATCGTTTAAACCGTCAATTTCCAGCTGATGGGCAGAATAATCAATAGACGAGTCCTGATTTAGTTGCGGAAAAGTACCATAACCCGCAAGCAAACAGGCCCATGATTTCGCTTGATAACTCGCGGTTAATTTGTATTTGTGCATTTCGCCGGCGAAGTCCTGACTATTATGCCAAAGCGTTAAAATTTTCTTTAAGGTTTCTGAAAGATTGTTATTGGCGGCATTATCTCGCCAATAGGCGCTGTCGGTGCGTTGATTCACTTTGTAATGACAAACAATATAATCTCGGACACCGTCAAATCTTGAGTTAATATCTTTATTAAAGGCATCTTCATATAGATTTGTCCCTTTACCTTCCTGAAAACACTGCATAAATTGCGTAATAGTATTGAATGAAAGTGCCAGTGCCGTTGCCTCTAAAGGCTCTATGAAACCTTGAGATAGTCCTACGGCAAGACAGTTTTTGTGCCAGTGCTTTTCAACCCGTCCAACTTTCATTTTTAAATGTCTAGCTTCAACACTAGGGTCCAATAAACCTAAATGTTGTCTAAGTTCCGTTTCCGCTTGATGTGAATCGATGTAATCACTGCTATAAACATAACCATTACCAAAACGGTTTCTGAGGGGAATTTGCCAAGCCCAGCCGTTAGATAGTGCCGTTGCTTTAGTTTCTGGCGGCAGATTTTTCGATATTTCACTGGCCATGACCACAGCGGCATCGTTGACTAAGTTGTCTTTAAAACTTATATAGCTAACTTTCAAGGTTTTTTGCATCAGTAAGGCGTTAAACCCCGAGCAATCAACAAAAAAGTCTGCCTCTAGCTGGCTGTCATCGCTGAGTTTTACCGCGCTTAGGTTGCCATCATTTGTCACTAAAACGTCAGCGACATTTCCATAAATTCTTTTTATTCCAAGATTTTGTGCTTTTTCTGCTAAAAACTGTCCTAAAAGTGCTGAATCAAAGTGGTAGCCGTATGCAATGCCAAAAGGAAAAGACTCCGCAGGCAACGGGCCCAAATTGTTGCTTGATAAATAAGTCTCTAAAAAATATCGGTCAGGATGTGCGTTAACACTATAGCCTTGCATTCGAGCTTGAATATTCTTATAAAAAAGAGGTACGGTGAATATATCGTCTGTTTGTGCGGCGAAAGGATGAAAGTAGGATTCAAACCCCGGTTTAGTTGACCATTTATCAAAGGTAATGCCATTTTTATAGGTGGCATTGCAACGGGGCATCCACTCTGAGTCGGCGACACCAATAGCATCGAAAAATAACTTTAAGTGCGGCGTACTGCCCTCGCCAACACCAATAATGCCAATTTCTTTAGATTCAACTAGACAAATTTCAGTGTCTTGCCATTTACACGCCAATAAGTTTGCCGCCATCCATCCCGCTGTGCCACCACCAACAATCAGTACTTTTGTCGGTGTTCCGTCGTTATTTAACATTGCTATCTGCTCATAATTGATAATATTAAAGGCTACTATTTTGCTAATTTTGCCTATTTTCGTAATTTCTCAGCAAAAAAGTCTTTGATCATTCTAACGTCTTCAACCGATAAGTCGCCAAGTATATGTTGCGGGTGATCTGGAATATAAGACCTTGGATCTATTTCTTGATGAAACAGGTAATGATCGAACATACAGCGCCAGGCATCACGTTGTTTTTTCGTTAAATTTCGCATCGCTAACATTGCTATGTTCAAACTATCAATTGCGCTGGGTGACACTGAATTTGGCTCAGAAGAGCCATTCCACCAATAATTCATTAATGCGTTCACTTTTGCTAACGATTCAACGTTATGCCACCAAAGCATAGGAATAAAAATGGCGTCTCCAGGTTCAAGTTCAGCACTATAGGCTTCGCTCTGTGCAAGTTTGAACAGTGGATAACGCTCAAAGTCAGGCTTATTGATATTGACTAAACTAGTGGGAGCACCTGCTGGCGTAAAATTTAGCGAGCCAGGGTATAAGTGGCATGTTTGCTCTGGTGGAAAAAGTGTAAAGCGCCGGTGACCAGCGACAACACAAGCGAGGTTATCTGAGCCATCATAATGGGTATTAACTATCCCTTCATTACCAATCCATATGCGCGGCTCTATTTCGGGAAAAAAATCGGAACAATTTTCAGCAACTAAACCCGGTAAAATTTCGTTAATAGGTGTGCCTTGCATCGAAATAGCAGGGTAAACATCTCTATCAATCAGCTCGATAAGACGCCCTAAAAATAGGTCTAAGCGTTCTTCACCGCTTAAATAATTTATGTCGGTGATAGCTTCATTGTAATAGAAACGTTTATTGGCAGACGGAGGAGCAACCATCATAGTGGTTTTTTTTCCGTTATAAAACTGATTGAGATAGGCGACGAAGTCATTTGATGACTGTTTGGCTGAGGCAACGAATGGCCAGCTTTTAGCAAATCCCCGTAGCACTATTGGTTTTTGACTTGGCACAACTTCGTTAAAAAATTGCTCCGCACTTAGCGTCGAATATTCTGGAATAACTTTATATGCTGTCATGATTTTTTGCACTCATTTATAACACCACACTCATGTGAATCAACGAATTCATCGTCTTGCTAGCTGTTTTTCTTAATATACGCTGGGCAATTTGCTTGAAGATATTCATAGTGATTAGGAATTTTTAGTACCGTATCTCGAATATTTTTAATATTTTCATTTAGTGTATTGGCTAAGTTTTGGCTGTGAAAGCCATTCACCAAAGGGTGGTGCTTTTGTGGGCGTATTTTCATTCCCTCTAAAATAGAGCACCAGCTGTCATGAGTAAAAAATTGCCCTTGGTGATCTTCTAATTGCCCTCTATTGCGAAATATGCGTATTTTTTCTTGCAATGATGTTGGCACTGGCATCGTTTGGCACCACTGCCAAAATTCCGTATCATCTCGATCTGACGTGCAATAATGTAAAATAATAAAATCGCGAATTTCTTGGTAATCAGCATCAATTTTCTGATTAAATGCTTGTTCGTTATCAGCATCAAAATCGCCATCAGGAAAATGCTTTATAAAATGCACTAAGGTTTTATAGACCAAGTGAATGGCGGTAGACTCTAAAGGTTCTAAAAAACCGCTGGCAAGCCCTAGTGCTAAACAGTTGTTGTGCCAAAGCTTTTTACGTTTACCAGTAACAAATGGGATAATTCTTGGTTCATTAAGCACTTTGCCATTAATACTGCTCAGCAAAGTCTCAATCGCTTTTTCGTCGCTGCAAAATTGATGTGAAAAAACATAGCCATTGCCGGTTCTGTGTTGCAAAGGAATTTGCCATGACCAGCCAGCTGCTTGAGCGGTTGCTATGGTATAGGGCACAGGTTTATCTACTTGTTCGGTTTGTACTGCCACTGCTCGATTACAAGGTAAATAATGCGACCAATCTTCGAAACCAACCTTGAGTGATTTATCGATTAAAAGTCCGTTGAAGCCAGTACAGTCGATAAAAAAGTCACTACTGACAGTCGTGTCGTTGTCTAACGTCAGGCTGCGTATAAACCCTTTGTTATCAAGATTAACCTTTTTTACTGTTGCTTCTATTCTGTTGACTCCACGCTGCTGACAAATGTCGCGTAAATATCGGGCAACTTGCACGGCATCAAAATGAAGAGCGTGAGCATAGTTCGATAATACCCAGTTTTCAGACTGAATAGGTCGCAGCATAAAGCGTTCATTTTCCGCCATAATGGCACTTGGTGAATAATCAAGCCAACGTGTTTTTTGCCCATCTGCAAGAGACTTTAACCAGGCCTGATAGAAATCAAAGCCATTAATATCTTTACCTACTTTGCCAAAGGGATGAAAGAAATTTTCCCCTGGATTTAGCCAGTCATCGAAGCGAATGCCTAATTTAAAACTGGCAGACGTCGCTTGTATAAACTCTTTGAGGTTGATCTGACAAGCTTGGATGAAGTCCATTATTGACGGTACAGTAGACTCTCCAACGCCAATGGTGCCAATATCGGCCGATTCAATTACAGTAATTTTAATATTACTGCCTCTTAAGGCGCTTGAAAGCAATATTGCCGCCATCCAGCCAGCCGTGCCACCACCTGTAATGCAGATAGATTTCAAGGAGTTACTCATAACAAAATTATATTCCCCAGTAATCATTCGCTATTGCTAGACTAAATGTGCTTTATTCTTATCAAAATAATATAAACTACGCCCAGTTGCCTGTACGCAGTTTATATTACATTTTTTCGTATTTGCTATTAGAAAACCGCACTAAGCGTTAACGAATAACGACGGTCTGATGTGAAAGAAAACGCATCAGTTAATGTTCCTTGTTGATTCTGTTGATATTGAGTTTCTGTATCAGTCCCTAAGACGTTATTGACTTGTAAACTGACTTTAAAGTTGTCGTTAATTCTATAGTTGAAGCTTGCATCCATTATGCCTTGATCTTTTGAATAAGCCGGAACAAACTCTTCAGACTCACGTAAAGTTAGCAGGTATGCTGAACGCCACGTATAAGCTAAACGGAAAGAGATATCGTCTTTCTCATACATGCCGACAATATTGAAATTCTGATCTGAATAACCTTGCAACGGTAAGCCGGTAAATTGGCGAAAAGAATTACGGTTGTCTGTAATTGGCACACCGGCACCTGTGGTTGAAAGCGTGCGGGTTGGGTTGGTATTTGGGTCTTCCAAATCATTTTGATCAATATAGGTATAGTTCAGTTGCAAACCTAAACCACTCCAAATCCCAGGTAACATATCGTAAAACTGCGAGTATGCTAATTCAACACCACGAATAGTGCCCGAGCCTGTATTAGCCGGACCATAAGCTGATATAGGGTAAACGTTACCGTCGACTTCAACCTCAGTCGAACGTGTTTCATTTCGAATGATATTGGACAGTTTTTTGTGGAATAAGCCAACCGTTACCGCACCAGCATCGGCAAAATACCATTCGGTTGTTAAATCTAAATTAACCGACTCTTCAGGCTCTAAGAAAGCGTTACGTGCGTTAGCACTGATTTCAATATTTCGCAGGTCGACAACAGGATTAGTCTCTTCATCTTTACCTTCAGAAGGATTCAGAAGAACTTCTTCGTAATCCAGACTAATGTTCATTTTATTAGCTGAATCAATAAGGCTTGGATAATAAAGACCTTTAGATGCGCCAAACCTAACAATGACATCATCAGTAACAGCTAAATTAAGGTTTAAGCTTGGTAGTACAGTGGTATAATCTGCTCCATCTATTGTGCTGCTAAAGCTTTCACCTGAAGCTAAGGCAAAAATACTTGGATAGTCATTTTGCATTACTTGGTATAGTGAAGATGATGGATCGGTACCGCGCCTAGCGGTTGCAGGGGTATTGATACCCCCCGTTGATTGCAGCTGATAATTAACATAACGTAAACCAATATTACCTCTGAGTATCATATCTGAATTATCAATATCAAAGTCGAAATCACCACGAAGATAAAATTCAGTGCGCTCTGTTTTACTTGAGCTAATATGGCGAGGGGCAAAATGGCTATGAACACGGTCGCTTAAGTCTTCATATGGCACTGCACAGCCGCCGCTGCCATCCATTGCATTGCCTACCGCACTCCAGGTGCCACATCCCTCACGTAGTGTTTGTGCGTAATTTTCTGCTAAATCCATACGAGGGAATAAAAAGCTGTTATTAGCGCCAATTAACGTATTGCCATTATAATGGTCTGCAAAGCTAATGCGATCGTATAATTCAGGTACCACTTGCGGCGAAGCGTTGTAAGAGGCTTGTGCGTTCCAAGGCGTACCTAAAGCTTGCCAACCTTCATAATCGGTATCGCGAACCGTTAGTTCTTTTTCAGAATAATAAACACCTGCTTTTATAGCAGTAAAAATACCGTCTAATTTGTACTCTACATCAATTTTAAAGCTGTCAGAGTCTGCTTCATTGTGCTCTTCTTGTTGCATGCCACTGGCTAATCGTAAAATTGGATTGGTGTCTGGGTCTACATTTGGTGGGTTAGACGTATTGGCATTTAAGTATTCGATAGTCGGGGTATCACCTCTTAAATCTAAGAAAAATGGCGCATGCTCTGCAGTTTGATTGCCATTAATGCGTGAGGTTAGCGAATTGTTATGAACTATTTGCTCAGAATCAATATGCTGATAGTCGACAGCAATGGTTAACAAGTCTGTCGGTTTAAACACAATATTTAACGAGGTATCGTCAACAGTACTTTCATTGAAATTATAACGTGAGCGGAACTGTAACGGTAGCTCCGGGTGATTTGAAATACCGACACCGGAAGTGAGGTAGCCATTACTATCGACAGTCAAAGGGTAGTCTTGCTCATTTCCATCGTAGCCATTAAACCACTGAATAGCATTAGGTGCATATGGTAAAAAGCCACGATCACCGGAAGCAATAACATGTTCCCGCCACTCTAAAGACGCTTTGGAATTGATATGTTCTAATGTAGCGGTAATTCTTTCATCTTTACTTTGCCATTGTAAACTTGCCGTGAGACCTTGGCGCTTACGGTCATTTTCTGCACTTGTCATGGTATAACTTGCGGGGGCATACCATGTGACGCCTTCAGGTTGTCCATCAAGTTCTTCTGCTTCATACGGTGCAGTATAATTTGCAGCGTCGTCTGCTGAATATTGCACAGTATCACTTTGGCTATCGCCACAAGCACGCCAATCTGTCGCGCCAGGAATACAAGGATTGGAGTACTGACCAGCGATAACTCCAGGACTTGGTGTGCCCCATTGATCGTATGAAAAAGTATCTGCAGGGCCACGGCTATGAAAGTTACCTAAACCGAAACCATCACCACGGGTCTTAAATTCAGATTGAGATGCCGCCACAAGAACACCGAATTTACCTGCGTCTGTATCCCAATTATCAGAAAAAAGTGCACTAAATGAAGGAGTTGTTTCTTCTCTATAATCACCATGACTTGCTTTTGCACTAATCGTGAACATTTGCTCGTCAGAATCAAAAGCTTTACGAGTGACTAAGTTCACTGTGCCAGCGATACCGCCAGAAATTCGATCTGCGGTTTGGTTTTTATAAACTTCTACGGCACTTAATAATTCGGATGGGAAATCTTCATAGCTCAGCCCGCCATGCGGATTGGCACTGAAGGAGTCTCGACCATTAATTTCGCTGCGCACACGATCTAAACCGCGCACAAGTACACCGGTACCTTCATCGGCAAAATGTTTAGGGTCACTCGATGACGCGAAGCGCTCTATGGTTACACCAGGTAAACGTTGCACGGCTTCGGTAACTGATGCATCAGGCAATGCGCCAATATCTGAGGCGGTAATTGCATCCATTACTGTATCGGCATGACGCTTTAAACTTTGGGCACTCTCAATACTACTGCGCATGCCGAGAACTTCAATAACTTCAAAATTTTCTTCTTCAGCTTTCTTCTTTTCAATTTCGGCTTCTTCGGCAATTACTAAAGATGAAAGTGAGCAAGTAATAGCTGCAGATATTGCTATCACAAGACGTTTTTTTTCAAATGTTTTAGACATTTTATCCCCTCTCCATTTTTATATCTTAATATTCAATTATTCATGGCTTATTTTTATTTTTATGCTAGGACAGCGCTGTCATTTGTTGGTTATAAAATACACTCTCAAAAAATAAAAGCTACATATCGTTTATAAAATATACAATTTGTATTCGGTACTAGTTTATAAATAATTACGTTTTATGAAGAAGGCGACCTGCTAATAAAATAAAAATAGTTTGAATAATAAGCTTTGTGTAAGGGAAGCTTAAACAATTAAACAGCAATCATTTTATTCCGTGTAACATTAATAGTGTCATCTGGTTAATGTTATAGCTATTTTGAAGTTACTTCATAAGCAAGTCGCCACTTCTAGTCCAAGCATGTTGTGTTAATTACTATCTGTTGAGTTATAAAGTAACTAAAAATACATCTTGAACTCGTTACTTTTTAACATTAGTATGTATGAGAAATCAACAGTTATTTGAATGTTTTTTGTTCTATTTTTTAATGTTAATAGTAAAAGTTAAAATAAAACAACTAGTTATGATGTGGGAGAGAATGTTGAACAAGAATTTAAAATGTCAATATAGTCAACATCAGCCAACTGTGTTTGAAAAAGGTAGTGGCTGCATGAGCTCACTGGCAGACAAAGGGTGGAGTATTTTAGCGGAGGAAGTGAGCCTTCCTATTGCCGTGATTAATGAAAATAGACTATTGAATAATGCCATATGGATGCAAAAATTTAGTGATGAAGCTGAGGTGAAGTTAGCCCCCCATGGCAAAACATCGATGGCACCAGAATTATTTAAAGTGCAGTTAGACCAGGGGTGTTGGGGAATAAGCTTAGCAACAATAGCACAAGTGATAAATGCTGCCCAACATGGTATTCAACGTATCATTTTAGCCAACCAATTAGTTGGTAAGCTTCACATGCAATTGCTTGCTGACTTGCTATCAACTTCAGATTTAGAGTTTTACTGTTTTGTTGATTCAAAAGAAAATGCCTTGGCTTTAGGAAAATATTTTTCCGTAAGAAATATTTCTTTAAATATTTTGATCGAAGTTGGTGTTGCACAAGGACGGTGCGGCTGGCGTGACCCTGATAATATCGAGCCATTATTAGAGATTATAAAGCAGTTTCCTCATTTAAAATTATGTGGCGTGAGTTTCTATGAGGGTGTCATTCATGGTAATGAAGCAGAAACAGAAATTAAAAGGTTTATTGCAAGCATTAGCCGATTAGTGAGTAAGTTATACAAAAGAGATTTATTCGATTTAGATCAGATAATTATTACTGGTGCAGGCTCTGCTTGGTATGACATTGTCGCTCAAGAGTTGATGTCTAGCCAGAGTATGCGGAATATTAATTACACTGCCATTATTCGACCAGGCTGTTATTTAATACACGATACCGGAATTTATCAGAGTGCGCAGGATGAAATTGTGCAACGCAGTCAATTGGCTTGTGACGTATCTGGTGAATTAATCTCAAGCTTGCATTTGTGGGCCTATGTGCATTCCGTACCAGAGTCAGGGCTGGCAGTGATAGGACTAGGTAAGAGGGATGTTGCCTTTGATGCCGGTTTACCTACGCCGGAATATTTTTATCGGCCAGGGACAGAAAAGCCGATAAGCGTTGATAAAGCATGGCAGGTGATCAGTATTATGGATCAACATTGTTTGATGAAAACTACTGACAATGCATTACTGCGTCCTGGAGATATCATTTGTTTTTCCAGCTCTCACCCTTGCTTAACCATGGATAAATGGCGTCATATCGGGCTTATTGACGATAATTTTGTTGTTAATAAAACCATCGAAACCTTTTTTTAACCCGGAATTTTTAAATGCTATAAGAGCTTGTGCTTATAGCCAAAGAGTAAATTGAATGGATATTGTTAATAGTATTAAAGAAGGCTTAGGGCATTTTAGTCCAGCCGAAGAAAAAGTGGCACGCTTTATTTTGGCTGATTTAAATTATGCTGCCAATGCGCCAATTAATGAGTTAGCTGAAAAAGCGCAGGTAAGTCATGCCAGCATTACGCGTTTAGCCAAAACCTTAAAGTGTGCGAATGTACGGGAATTTAAGCTAAAAATAGCCCAGTCAGCAGCGGTTGGAGAAAGGTTTACCAATGAAAAGTCGGTTGCTAAGCAAGATATTTCACATGTTTATCAATCGATTCATGACATTTTGTCGCTCAATGTTGGCTTAATTAAAGATGAAATTGTTCATGCCGCCAGTCAAAGCATTTGTGCCGCTAAGCATTGTTTAATTTTTGGTGTTGGTGGCGGTAGTAGTATGATGGCAAAAGAGTGTCAAAATAGATTCTTTCGCTTAGGTATTCCGAGTAATTCGCATTCGGATCCTATGATGATGCGAATGACAGCATCTACTGTTGATAAAAATGATGTTGTGCTTTGCTTGTCATTAGGTGGTATCAGCCCTGATGTATATAGTTCAGCCGTTATAGCGAAAGAATACGGCGCGACTGTCGTTGCTATTTGTCCTGACGGAAAGTTGGCGGCATTTGCAGATTATCATTTGCCGATAAAAACCCAAGAAAGTGACTACATCTTCAAACCTAGTGCCTCCCGATATGTGATGTTAGCAGCAATTGATATATTGTCGAGCGAGCTGGCAATGAAAAATCAAAGAAAATCGCGCGAAAAGCTACGACGTTTAAAGATCCAACTTGATAGCCATCGAGAAGAAAGCAGCGATAGCACTAGCTGTGATAGTTGTTCTAATCGCTTGCCATTAGGAGATTAACTGCGTGATTAATGATGTTAATTCCTCTAGTTCTAAGGTGAACCTATGTGATTATTTAATTATCAATAGCGACATTTATGATGGCAGTGGTACGGCGGTGATTAAGCAAGATATTGCTATTACCGGCGATAAAATTGTTGCAATAGGGGATTTAAAGGACTTAACCGCTAAAAAAGTAATTGATGGCAAAGGCTTAGCGTTAGCACCTGGTTTTATTGATGTTCATACTCATGATGATTTAGAGGTGATACGTAATCCAAGTATGCCAAACAAAATTAGCCAAGGAGTGACGAGCGTCGTTATTGGTAACTGTGGTATTAGTGCGAGCCCGTATCAATCGGCAAACCCGCCCATTGATCCTGTTAACTTACTGGGTCACGCAAGTGAATTTATCTTTCCGTCCTTGCAAGATTTTGTTAAGCAGTATAATCAGGTTCAACCGAGTATTAATGTCGCTGCATTAGTCGGTCATACGAGCTTACGTGCACAGGTGATGGATGATTTAAATCGACCGGCAACAGCAAAAGAAATAATGACCATGATGGAATTATTTAAGCAGGCGTTAGCACATGGCGCAAAAGGTTTAAGTACTGGGCTTGCTTATGAAAATGCGCAGGCGGCTTCGAGTGCTGAAATTTCAGCTCTAGTAGAGCAAATTAAGGAGTTTGGTGGCATTTATTGTACTCACATCAGAACGGAATTTGACGGAATTATAGATGCCTTAGATGAGGCATTTTTTACCGCCAAGCAAGCAGAAGTTCCAGTGGTAATCTCTCATTTAAAATGCGCAGGTAAAAATAATTGGGGTCGAGCTGATGAGGTCATCGCTCACATAGAGAAGCATCAAAAAGCACAAAAAATTGGCTGTGATTGTTACCCGTATCATGCCAGTTCTAGCACGTTAGACTTACAACAAGTGACAGAAGACTTTGATATTTTGATCACTTGGTCTGATCCTCATCCTGAAAAAGCTAAACAAACATTGGCTGCAATCGCTAAACAGTGGCAAGTTTCTTTGCAAGATGCAGCTCTGCGCTTGCAGCCAGCCGGTGCGGTTTACCATGGTATGAATGAAGATGATGTCCGTAAGTTTATTACATTTCCTCATAGTATGATTGGCTCTGATGGCCTGCCTTGTGATCCGCATCCTCACCCAAGATTATGGGGAACATTTCCCCGCGTGTTGGGTCGCTATTGTCGAGATGAAAAATTATTAAGCTTATCTAAAGCTATTCACAAAATGACGGGATTGTCTGCGCGTGAATTTAAATTAAAGCAAAGAGGCTTTATTCGCGTCGGACATTACGCCGATATTGTGCTTTTTAATGCTGATACTATTGCTGACCTAGCAGATTTTTCTCATCCAGTAACACTATCTAAGGGCATAGAATATGTTTGGGTTAATGGGCAATTAAGCTATCAAGCGGGACGTAGCGACAAACAAATGTTCGGAAAAAATAAAGGTGCAGGACGCTTTTTGAAACACGAAGTGGTTTCACCTAACGATTAACAAAAACACTCTTAGTTAAGGAATATGAAATGACAATTAAGCGCTATGGCATTGAAGGTGGGCAAGGTACTGGTGGGCAACATTTACCCTTTTCACGAGCAGTTGAAGCGGGTGGTTGGCTTAGAGTCTCAGGTCAAACTCCCATGCGTAATGGTGAAGTTATTGAAGGCGGTATTATTGAACAATCACGTATTGCAATTGAAAACTGCATTGAAATTATGACTGAAGCAAATTATCGCCTTGAGCATGTTACCCATGTGTCAGTGGTGTTAACTGATGCCCGCTACTTTCAGTCTTTTAATAAGGTATTTAAAGAGTTTTTTGGCGAACATCCACCAGCACGTATCTGTTTAGTGGCAGATTTAGTAGTTGACTGTAAAGTCGAAGTGGATGTGACTTGCTATAAAGCACCTTAACTATACCCAAACCGCTTGAAAATGCAGGGTTCAGCAAGTCGAAAAAGGGTTAGCACCAAGACATTGATTGAAAGGAATGGTTGTTCCATTGTGAAAATCAATAACGCCGGAGATGAGCCTTTATCGCCTTGCCCTGCGGGAGCTAAGCTAGAAAAACAGTGCAGCGTTGCAGTACTTGATAAGGTTCCCACAGGGATGTGGGGCATTAGGATAATGCAGGAGCTATTATCGAGAATAACCATTACCTGCGTGCTGCGCCTTGCTCTGATTTCCTAGCTTAACTCTGAAACTGCATTTTCAAGTGGCTTGGGTATAACTATCAGCGAAAGAGTGAACATTTTTTGAAAGGAGTCAGTGTGAGTATCGTATTTACCTTAGCTTTTATTGGCTACATGTTGTTAATGATAACGGTCGGTTGGTGGGTTTCTCGACAGCAGAAATCTGGCGATGACTTTCTCCTCGCCGGGCGAAATGTGCCTTTGTTACTGTCATTAGGAACCACCGTTGCTACTATGGTAGGCACAGGCTCTTCCATGGGTGCGGTTGGTTTTGCTTATCATAATGGCTGGGCTGGTGCTTTATATGGCTTAGGTGGCGCTTGCGGCATTTTACTATTAGCGTGGATTTTTGCACCTGTACGACGTTTGCAATTCACCACCATGAGTGAAGAGCTTAGCTATTATGTGGATAATAATGCTTATGTTAAAAACATTGTCGCTTTTATTATTTATGCGGCCAGTATCGGTTGGCTTGGCGCCCACATTATTGGTGGAGGTATGTATCTGTCTTGGTTGACTGGTATGGACCTTCAATGGGCTAAGTTACTCATTGCATTAAGTTTTGCCATTTACGTCATCATTGGTGGTTACACTGCTGTGATCTGGACTGACTCTATTCAAGCTTTAATACTCTTTATCGGCTTTATTGCGATGGCTTATTTCTCCGTTGAATATGTTGATGGTTGGCAAGCAATGATGTCAGCACAGCCTACCGAAAATACTAGTTTTTTGGCTTTTGAAAAAATGGGCCCCTTATCGGCATTTTCTTTGGCACTCGCTGTTTTAGTTGGTGTACTCGCAACTCCCTCATTTCGCCAACGGATATATTCTGGCAAAAACGTTAATACGATTCGCAAATCATTTATTTACTCTGGTGTACTTTATTTAGGCTTTTCAATTATCCCAGCTATTATCGGCATGAGCGCATATAGCATCAACAATGAATTAGATAATGCCGCGTTTGCTTTTCCCTATATCGCGTTAAATGTGATGCCGTTGGCGCTAGGGGTATTAATTATTATCGCTGGTATTTCGGCCACCTTATCGAGTGCTAGCTCTGATGCCATTGCGGGCGTAAGCGTATTGTTAACTGATATATATCGATTAGTAGTGGGTCAGCCACCAGAGCAAAATAAAATGATTTTATTTTCTCGCCTTGGACTGTTTTTTACCATTGGAACCGCCTTGTTACTGGCGATGAAGTCAAATGACATTATTACCTATATTACTAAAATGATTGCTATTTTAATGTCAGGCATGTGCGTCTGTGGTTTATTGGGGCGTTTATGGTCGCAATATAATTGGTATGGAGCGATAGCCACGTTATTTTTCGGCACGGTGACTGCCATTATTGTTAGCACCAATAAACCTTTACATGAATACTTTGGTAATCCGATATTGCCGGCTATTCTTTTTTCGGCGCTAGCCGGTATAACGGTAACGCTACTGACGTCTCGTTTACTGAAAAGCTATCAAGTGACAGATAGTCAAGCGAGTATTCCCAGCCAAAGAGCAGCGAAATGATAAATATCCTGTTTTTTGGCGAATGCATGATTGAAAATCATGCAAAGGGCATGTTTCGGTTTGGCGGAGATAGCTTAAACAGCGCCCTTTATCTTGCTCGGGTGACATCTCCAAAAAAAGTAATGGTGAGTTATGCGACCGCAATAGGTCAAGATAACGAAAGTTCACAACTGCTGGCAAAATGGCAGCAAGAAGGCATTGATACTGGCTTTGTCAGCCAGATAGAAGGAAAACCGCTCGGGCGATATTCAATAAGCAATAATGAACAAGGAGAACGCAGCTTTCGTTATGAGCGTGATGATAGTGCCGCTAAATATTACTTTTCTCATTCCCATAAGGCCTTTGAAGCCGCCTTGCTCAACAACAAGATAGATTACTTTTATTTTACCGGTATTAGTCTAGCGATTTTATCAGTTCAAGATTGCCAGTATCTGTTTCAACTGCTAACAACGTTTAAGCGTCAAGGTGGGCGAGTTATTTTTGATAACAACTACCGACCGATATTATGGCAAAGCCGTCAACCTTTACCGATTTATCATCAGGCAATGAACTTAGCTGATATCGCCTTTCTCACCGACGAGGATGAGTATGCTCTTTATGGTGGCGATACTATTGCATCGATACTGAGCCGTTATCCATTGTCCTCGCTCGGTGACGGAGTTGAACTAGTCATTAAACAAGGTGCAAAGCCTTGTTTAATTAGAGCGGCAGAAAAGGATGTTGCTCTGTTACAGATCTCTAGTCCTGAACTAGCTAAAGAAAAAATTATTGATACTTGCGCCGCCGGCGATGCTTTTGCCGCAGGCTACTTAGCAAGGCGCTTAAATGGCGAATCAATATCTTTATCAGCGCAATTTGCTCATGTACTTGCAGGTCGAGTTATCCAGTATTCCGGCGCCATTATTGCGCCTGAAGATATGAGTGACTTAATGCAGTTTAGCGCCCCCGAAAAAACTAGAGGTTGAACTAACTTTGAAAAAGCTAACAAAAATAATCATTAAAATAAGAAAGCTTGTATCGCTCCTGCAACTATTCGTTATCTCTTTGAGTTTAATACTTTGCTCTTTTAGTGGTATTGCGAGCGACTCGATACAACAAGACAATGTTAATAAGGCTAATGATAACTGCCTGACACTTATGCCATGCCCTAAGCAGCTGATAAAAGCTGACGGCAGTTTTATGTTAACGCAGGCACCTAAGTTGTTTGTTTCAGGTATGAGTGAAAAAAGACAACATGCTGCGCTCAAACGTTTTACTGAGCAAGTTAAAAGGGTACCGGGTTTTGCTTTTCAAGGCTTTATACCGGTTGAAGATAGTGACTTGGCTGATGTTAAATTAATTATTGAGAGCGGTAATAATGCAGAACAGGGCAATTATTTACCTCAGTTAGGTGATAACGAAAGCTATCAACTGACTATCACTAAAGCAGTTATTCATATTGAAGCGGTCAGTGATTTTGGCGCTTTGCATGCATTAACTAGCTTGTTACAAATTATATCTATACCTGAACTTTCAGCGACAGTGACGCAAAAAAAGTTCTTAACATTACCAGCGATACAAATTAATGATCAACCACGTTTTCAATGGCGAGGTTTACTTATTGACAGTGTTCGGCATTTCATACCGCTTAATGCCATTAAACGGCAACTTGATGGTATGGCGGCGGCTAAGCTCAATGTTTTTCATTGGCATTTAACCGATGATCAAGGCTGGCGTATTGAGTCTAAAACTTACCCTAAATTGCACCTGTTGGCCTCAGATGGCTTGTATTACACCCAACAAGAAATCAAAGAACTAGTGACTTATGCCAATAATTTAGGCATCAGGGTTGTACCTGAATTTGATTTGCCGGGTCATGCTTCAGCGATTGCGGTTGCTTACCCTGAGCTTATCGCTGAAAAAAACAACTACGTTGCGGAGCGTCAATGGGGAGTATTTGAGCCATTACTTGATATCACCAATCCTAAAACTTATCAATTTATTGAGGCTGTTATCACAGAGTTAACGGATTTGTTTCCTGATGAGTATCTACATATTGGTGGCGATGAAGTAAATCCAAAGCAATGGCTTGGTAGTAAAGATGTCAGAGCCTTAATGCTAAAGCACAATTTGAAAGACGCTGATGATGTGCAAAGTTTTTTCAACGTAAAGCTGCAAAAAATTCTTAGCAAACATAAACGAAAAATGATGGGCTGGGATGAAATTCATCACGAAGACTTGCCTCAAGATATTGTTGTGCAATCATGGCGAGGCTTAGAGTCATTAAATCGCATAGCGGGTAGTGGTTACCAAGCATTATTATCAGCAGGATTTTATATCGACCAACCGCAAGCGACAGCTTATCATTATCGTAACGACCCATTAGCCAATATTGCATTAGCGAGCCAAAAAGCCAATGAAATACTGCAGCTACAGATGCAAAACGCGGAGCAGTGGCGCACGTGGTCGTTTACTATGCCTAGGTTAAAGGGCAGTGCGGTGAAAGGCTCATTAACCTTAATCTCCAATGAAAAAAACAATAAGTTTATTGGCTATTTGAAGCTTAATGAACATCACCATAAAGAAGTAGCAATTCATTCTTCACTCCAAGAGTTACAAGATAATCAGGTTGTTTTTTCGCACGACAGTTGGATGGGGCCAATGCGTTTTGAATTATCACTGTCAGCAGCAGGAGCGCTTAGTGGCTTTACTTTGCTTGGAAATAGCTATTACCCGATAGAGCCGAATGGTCAAGCTATTCTAGGGGAAGTAAAAATTACCTTGCAGCCACTGCTTGCTATTGAACAGGCTAAAAATATATTAGGCGGCGAAGCGACATTATGGTCAGAGCTGGTTGATGAACAAAATATCGATTTACGCACTTGGCCACGCTTGTTTGCCATCGCCGAACGTTTTTGGTCACCCGAGTCGCTAAAAGACAGTGATGATATGTATCATAGGTTAATGATTATTGATGACTATGCTGCTGATATTATTGGTTTACAGCATCAAGAACAACTACTGGCAGGATTTACTAATTTAATTGCTAAGCCGTCTGAAAAGCATCAAGAACTTGCTGCGCTAGTTACTTTAGCTGAGGCATTAGAGCCTGCGCATTATTACACTCGCCATCATCTGAAATATCAAAAACATCAGTACCATCAAAATGCAGCTTTGAATAACTTTGTTGATTACCTGCCAGTTGAAAGCTATAGCCTGATCATGATGAGAGGCTATTTAAGGGAGTATAAGTTAGGGGATAAATCAGCATTACTAAAACTGGAGAAGAAGTTCTTGTCTTGGCAAGAAAACGCTAAAAAACTATCCATGTTAATAACTCAAAACGGTAAGTTATCTTCGTTGTCAGCAGTTGTTTCTGATCTGCAAAAATTTAATCGCCTAGCGTCAACAATAGTAGAGGGTTGTATGAGTGATAATTTCTACCACAAGAAGTCGCTAAGGAGATTGGATAACAAATTGCTTGCCTTACAACAAAAATCAAAAGAGATAGTGATAGCTGCAGTACCTCTGGCGCGCAGCTTATTAAAACATTGTCAAATGACGAGTGAATAAAGCTTATTCACACAATTTTAATGAGAAGAATTTATGTTAAAAACTTTATCACTGGCGTTTGCCATTTCCATGTTGGCTGTTTTGCAGGTAGCAAGTCATGAATTAAATAATAACTCAAATAAGTTATATAGCAGCGCTGATTGGATAACTGATGGTGTTTTTACTCATGGTGTTGAAGGCCCAGCAGTTGATGAAAATGGCGTGTTATATGCGGTAAATTACCAACAACAAGGCACTATCGGAAAAGTTATTGGCAGGAATAAGAGTGAAATACTGCTAAAGCTTAGCAACAATTCGGTTGGTAACGGTATTCGTTTTGACCGCAATGGCAATATGTATATTGCGGACTACGTTAATCATAATATTTTAAAAGTCAGTGCCTCAGGTATCAACTCCAGTAATAAGCAAGCACCGATAGCAGAAGTATACGCTCATTCCCCCTTAATGAATCAGCCAAATGATATTGCCATTATGTCAAATGGGATCTTGTTGGCGAGTGATCCTAACTGGACAAACAATACGGGGCAGTTATGGCGCATTAACCAAAACGGTGAAGTGGCTTTATTGGAAAAAGATATGGGCACGACCAACGGCATAGAAGTGAGCCCGGATAATAAAACGCTTTACGTTAATGAAAGTGTGCAAGGTAACGTTTGGCAATATCAGCTATCTGCCGACGGCAGCATTAGTAATAAAAAACTTTTGATTCACTTTGATACACATGGTTTAGATGGCATGAGAGCAGACACTCACGGCAACTTATATATCGCGCGTTATGGTAAAGGAGTTATCGCTATTGTTTCACCGCAAGGTGTGCTTTTACGTGAAGTAAAACTTAAAGGCCAATTTCCAACCAATGTCGCTTTTGGCGGCAGCGATGGTAAAACCGTATTTATTACCATGCAAAAACGTGGTGCGATAGAGGCATTTGTCAGTGAATTTTCAGGTCGTAGTTTTGTTGAAAAGTAGGCAGAAGGAACTAAAAAACTCCCTGACGCACGCTGTTATTGGCTATAGGCTTGGATAAGTGAGATTAAAAAATAAACTAGAGAAAAATAACTAAAAGCATTCTAACCCAGCAGAGATAAAATAAAGGCACTCTCATGAAAAGAAAGAGAAGATTTTTAAGCAAGCTGTTGATTAAAATTTTAATCATACTGCCTGTAACCGTATGGGCTTTTTCAGAAGCAGAAAAACTGCCTGTGCGTGGTTTTGCCATTGCTTCACCAGCGCCTGATAATTTTGAACAATTTATTGCTTTTGTTAACAATGATTTGTCAAAGACAGCGGTTAATCAGTTGTTTCTTAGAATTAACTACAATTATCAGTTTAAGTCTCATCCTGAGCTAGCAGAAAAAAATGCCTTATCTGAGCAGCAAGTAAAAACAATTGTTAAAACGGCGGCACAATATAATATCGAAATTATTCCAATTATTAATATGTTAGGACATCAATCTTGGAAGAAAGACAATATTCATTCATTGCTCAGGGTTTATCCTGAGTTCGAAGAAAATGCAGGTCTCAAAGTACTTGATAAAGATTTCTATACCCGCGCTTATTGTCCTAACCATCCTGATGTTCATGATGTGGTTTTGGCGGTGATCGACGAATTGGTTGAAGTGTTTGGCGCTAAAGGTATACATTTGGGGATGGATGAAGTGTTTATTTTGGGTGAAGACGGTTGTGAACGCTGTAGAGGACAAAATAAAGCTGAATTGTTTGCCAATGAAGTAAACCTTTTCCAAGCGCATTTGGCACGAAAAAATATTGCTATGTATATATGGGGCGACAGGTTACTAAACGGCCACACCACAGGTCTTGGCATGTGGGGCGCTTCAAAAAATGATACTGACAGTGCAATCGATTTGATATCTAAAAACGTTATTATTTGTGACTGGCAATATGAGTCTGCGCCACCAACACCGGGCTATTTTGCGGTAAAAGGCCTAAATGTTATTAGTGCATCATATCAAGTGCCCAGTGTTGCTGAATTTCAGGTAGCTAATATGATAGCTATGCGCGCAAGCAGCAACGACACTATTAAAAATCGCTTATTTGGAGTAATGCATACTTACTGGGGAAGTTTCGATAGTTTTTATCAGTGCTATCAAGGTAAGGCTTGCGATCACAAGGAACGCGCAAGTGCGGTGAAAACTTTTAGCATTATTTATCCTAAGATAAAAGCTAATAATTAGTGTTATTTTTGGTTCTAGGAAGGCTGAACGTTATTGTGCAGATAGTATTCTATCATGTAAGTATTGCTTGCTAATTTGATAATGTTTGGGCTGTGAAAGAACCGGGCTATTTTTAGCTTATTTAGTTAACTTATCGGCTAACTTATTCAATTTATTAGCCGCTTGTAGTTATGTCACAGGCAGTTTACTTAAAATTTATTTTTGTCGTTCTAATGATAAGGCTCTGACTTATGATAAAAATCAGTGTGCTTAATTCTTCTACAGTATAAAATTTTTATATCTATCGACATCTCGTACTGATGTTTCGTTAATGTTTCAATAAGTTGCAACATTATATATATGTTCTAATCTTAAAAGAAATAACAGGTCGAGTATTTATTGTGCTTCGAAAGCTTATCTTTTTTTTATCATTTTTTCTGCATAATCAAATAAATGCTAATGATGTTCAATGGAGTAGTTTTGGTACTTTAGCATTAACCTTGTCTGATTCTGAGCGTTATGGTTATAGACGTGATATTCGAAGTGATAATGGTGTTTATTCTGGCGATATTGATTTAGAAGAATTTAGCCTTATTGGGGGGCAGCTAGAAACTAATATCAACAATCACATTGATTTGGTAGGGCAAGTTGTATTTAGAGATATAGCCAAACCTGAATGGGATGATTACATCTCTATGGCGTTTATGCGATATACCCCTGACTCTAATTGGTCGTTTAGGCTTGGGCGACTATCGCCAAATTTATTTACCATAACCGAGTATAGGAACATAAATGTTGCGTACACGTGGGCAAATGTACCAACTGAGGTCTACGGCATTATTCCATACCTATATTACGATGGTGGTGATGTAACTTATTCGACGCGTATTAATGATGCCGTTTTAAAGACAAAATTCTATCTTGGTTGGAGTGATTCAACCATTACAGCTGATAGTCAGTCTGAAAATATTGCCCTTGAAAATATGGTTGGTACATCATTAATTTATGATAAAAATGATTGGAATTTACAAGCAAGGTATACGCAGGGAAAGCTGAGTGATGAGTCAAGTGCAATCAGTGAATTACATCGGCAAATTGCCCTTATACCTGAAGTTATCTGGCCAAATAAAGAAAGTTTTATTTCAGACTATTCTATTAAAAACAAGTTAGCGAAATATTTGTCATTTAGTGGGCAGAAATATCTAGGTGATTGGTTATTTGGTTTTGAATTAGCAAAAGTTAATTCTGAGAGTGAAGTGATCAGTGATCTAAAAAGTGGATATGTAAGTGCTGCCTATCACTATAATCAGCATACTTTTTATAGTTTATTTTCTAAAACCGATTCGAATTATTATTCTTTTGATGAACCAGAAGTGTATCAAGAGCCTATTGCTCCTCTAATCGAAGCTATTGAAACAGTCGGAAATTTTTACTCCTCAAATCAAACCTCAATGTCTATGGGCTGGCGTTGGGACATAACTCCAAGTCTTGCATCAAAACTGCAATACATTCGAACAAAAATAGAGGCAAATGGCGATACTTTATGGATTAATACCTCAGCGGGATCCCCTGAGGAAACGGTCAATACTTTTATGTTTACCTTGAGTTTTGCTTTATGAGTAAGCTAAAAACTACTCTCTTTACTTTTTTGTTCTCCTTTTCTTCGCAATTATCTGCGCAAGAAGAAATGCTTATTGTCATGCAAAAAGATACAGCAGTCGAGCAATTAAGTAAGTCTGAGGTTATTGACATTTTTATGGGGAAATATGCTGCATTTCCAAATGGAGAATTGGCTGTGCCCGTTGAGTTCATTGGGAGTCGTGAACTTAAGAAAATTTTCTATAAACAATTGATTAATCGCAACTTGGCTAGCGTAAATGCCTATTGGGCAAGGTTAAAATTTTCTGGTAGAAAAAGAACTGTTGTTGATAAAGAAACGATTAATGATGTTATTTCTTACTTAGAGAAAAACCCTTTAGCTATTGGGTATATTCCTGCTAGCGCAATGACCAGTGGCCTTAAAGTAGTTTACCGCTTAAATGAATAAAAGTGCATTAACGTTAAGATTAGCTATCGTGGTAATTTTTGCTGCTTTGTCGGTTGGCCTTATTGTATCTCAAATATTTCTTAAACTAACTTATGTAGATGAATATGAGTCAAGTAAAGTAAAAATTAGCCAATTATATAAAACAGTTTCATCAACCGTTTCAATCGCAACATATCTAAATGATCAAGAATTGATACGTGAAGTGATTGCTGGGTTAACTAGCAATGACATCGTACAAAGCGTTTCAATATCAACTGAAAAGGTTTATGAAGCTTCTGAGAATTATAAAGAAACTGAATTTAGCCAAACTTTTTTACTTTATTCCCCTTTTGAACAAGAGCGTGAAGTGGGTAAGTTAATTATTACGCCTAATATTGAATTTATTGAATTACGTGCATTGCATATTAGTCGTGATAACCAACTTGCCATCTTAATACAAGCCGCCATTATTACTCTAGCCGTTATCATTATTTCTATTGTCGTCGTTGCAAGGCCTATCACAACGATTGCACGCACATTACATGAGATCAAACCTGGAACTGACGCAAGAGTGCCATTGCCAGAATATCATCAAAAGAGCGAGGTTGGCTTGCTCGTAAAAGATATTAATGGATTACTTGAGCGTTCAAGTAAACAAATCGTCAAAGAACGAAGTCTGCGTAAGCAGGTAGAGCAATTATCTCATCATTTTAAATTGCTTTTTGAAAACGCCAACTCGCCGATAGTACTAACTGAACCTAACGGTAATATTGTGCTTTATAATAAAGCATTCATTGAATTACTTGAGCGAATAGATATTACTCTACAGCAGGGATTTGGCCCATATTTAAAAAATTTGTTCGAAGAACCACAGCAATTGGTTGCTTTGGTGGAGGAAGCGTTTGGTAATGAAGAGTTTGCAAGTGGAGAGTTTAAGTTAGGCGGCAATACAAAACACTCGCTTTGGGTGCAAGTTATAATGAATGTAGCAGTAACGGATGATTTTTATGAATATCATCAAATTACTTTGCATGATATATCACTTCGTCGTCAACAAGTTGAGCAACTTAATATTAAAGCCAATACCGATGCTTTAACCTTATTATTTAATCGACGAGGTTGTGAGAAGCAAATTGAAAAATTAATAGGGTTAAACGCTCCTTTTGCAATTCTATTGTTGGATTTGAATAAATTTAAACAAATCAATGATGTATATGGTCATGAGGCGGGTGATAAAGTACTTGTTTATGTTTCTTCACAATTAAAAAAATCATTACGTAAAAATGATATTTTGGCGCGTTGGGGGGGAGATGAATTTGTTGTTGTATTACCTAAAGTTAATGCTGATGAAACAATGGATATCTGTAACAAGATCATCGTAAAAATCACAAAGCCTTACTTCCTTTCTGATGAGAATATCAATGTAGCGGTTGGAACGAGTATTGGCATCAGCTTTTTTCCAGAAGATAAGACAACGTTATCTTCATTAGTGAAAGCGGCAGATAAAGCGATGTACACTATTAAAGAAAAGCAAAATGAAAATTTATCGATAGCGTTTTATCGAGACATTATTGAGTCATCATGATGCTAAGATATCTTGCCTCAAAAGAAGTTTATCGGGTTAGAAAAACTATCATCATAGCGGTTATTGCATTAAGCCTGTTGTTGGTTAATGAAATACTATTGACCCAATATGACAATGTAGAAACAGCTTTAATGGTAACAATGTTTGGCATGTTGTTGCTGTATTTATGGTCTAATTCAGATACTGTTCAAGTAATTAGTGGTTTAATCCTGTGGGGAATATCAACCTTAGTCTTTTATTTGTCTTGGTCCTACGACGGTATCTATAATTCGGCTTTATTTGCTTACCCTTGTATCATATTACTTGCTTATATCATGGGTTCTAGGTTGCTCGTTATTCCTATGTTTATCGCTATTTCTATTCAAATAATCATATTAGTTTATGCACATGAAGCCAACTTAGTTAATGTCGATCAAAATAGCCCCTACTTATATCGGAACAGAGCGGTCAACTTACTTGTTGTGTTAAGTTTATTCGGCTCTATAAGTTTTGTATTTATTCGTAATTTTAAACTGGCATTAAAAAAACGAGCAGAGAATATTACTTTTTTACAGCATCAATTAAATCAAGCTGATAAGTTACTGAAATACGATGAGTTAACGTCATTGGCAAATGAATCAGTTTTTGAGAAAGAGTGCGCGTCATTGTTAACACGTGCCAATAACTTGCAATTAGGCTTGTTTATTCTTGATGTTAGTAATTTAAGACAAATTAATAATACATTAGGTCATCATTTTGGCAGTATGGCCTTGGTTCAAGTTGCAAAGAGATTAAACCTTATTTTACAAGGAGAAGAGTTTGCTTATCGACTATCAGGTTATAGTTTTGCTCTGCTAAAACTCACGGGCAGTCCAAAAGAAATGGACTTTTTTAGAGAGAAAATTTTACAAGCAATGACAACAAAATTTGAAGTTGACGGTATTGAAATTTTCTTAACTTGTTCTATTGGGGTGACCGTTGCTCCATTTGATGGTCACAGTGTAGAAGAGTTACAGAAAAATGCTTATTTAGCCCAGCAATATGCAGATGAACATTCTGTTAACAACATCTGTTACTTTGAACCTTTTATGAAAACTAAAGAGGCCGATAAATACTTCTATATTCACGAATTAAAAAATGCGATGAAAACTGGCCAGTTAGTGTTATTTTATCAACCGAAAATTGATTTTAAAAATAACCAAATTGTAGGTGTGGAAGCATTAATCAGGTGGCAACACCCTACTCGTGGGCTTATCGCGCCAAATGAATTTATTCCTGTCGCAGAAGAGTCAGGGCAAATTGTCGATATCACTAAGTGGGCAATCAATCACGCCTGTAAGGATATCTCCAAGTGGCAAGCAGCTGGCCATGGCGATGTTTCGGTAGCTATTAACATTTCGATAGTTGACTTTAGAAGTGGAGTGCTTCCTCAGATCGTTTTTAAGGCCTTAAGTTCGCATAACATCAATCCTAATTTATTAGAATTAGAGATTACAGAATCAACAATCTTCGAAGATACAGATCATGTTCAAGAGCAAATAAATAAAATGAGTGCGAGAGGTATTTCTTTTGCAATTGATGATTTTGGTACAGGTTATTCAAACTTAGGTTATTTAAATCAGTTTAATGTAACAATACTGAAAATAGATCAGTCATTTATCAGAAATATTGTCGATAATTCCCATAATCAACATATAGTAAAAGCAATCATTAGTTTGAGTAAAAGTTTAGCGATTGAAAATGTAGCAGAGGGTGTCGAAGACCTTGAAACTGCAGATTGGTTGAAAATAAATGGTTGTGCATTAGGGCAAGGATATTACTGGGCTAAGCCACTTTCATTTGTTGATTTTTGTCAGTTATTAACAAAAGAGTACACATAGTAAGTTGCTCAAAATTAATGTTTGCTTCATTTTATTTATAGCTTAATTTTCTAAAATTAAACTTGTTTACGTTTTTATTATATAAAACAAATAACACTATTAGTGCACTAATAAAAAATAAACCAAACGTTGCATTGGCTTGCTTAACAGATTGTGTATGTAAGCTGCATTGTATGTCTGAAAATAAAAGTAGAGCAGCGGTAAATCATAGAATGTTTTTAGCGATTTTGTTCATTTTTTCTCACGTTTAATAATGAATTGGGCTATTTTCTATTGAAGTAAGTAAGTCATAGCTTGTTACTATTTGGCTTGAATTACATTACAGGTGCTCAATTAAAAAGCTACTCTTGCGTGATATTTATCGCCAAGTGACAGAAATTCGATCCCTTCATGAGAAATGTTTCCTAAGTTTGTCTGTGCACCTGTTGCCGCAAGCAAATAACGTGTTATCGAAAAATAGCTCCGTTGATAGGAATTCGTTTTGCGCTTCACCTTATTTATTGCTAATAATATTCAATTCAATCAAGACATATGGTTTGAATCATGAAGTTCAACAAGTCAAATGAACCTATCACCCTTGAAGGGCTTTCCCTGATCAGTCAACGAAAGCAGTTTTGGATGCTGCAATTTGGTGGCTGGTTGGCATACGCGCTTGTTGTTTTTCTTGCGATCGTTAGGCCACAACTAGATACACCTGGATTCAATTTTTCTGGACAAATTATTAACTTATTTGCAGAAACATTATGTGGATTCGCCTTGTCGTATTTTCAGTGGCGATTGATCAGCAAAATAGTGCATTTATCTAATCGAAATGCCTTAATACTCAGTTTTGTATCAGCTACCATCTTAGGGCTGATATATAACGTGTTTAAGTTGAGCTTTTACAAAGTTATTGTGTTTAACCAGCAGTGGAATGAAGCGTGGAACATGCTCGAATTTGGTGGCTGGTTTGTGTTCTCATTAACTACTATGTTTGTTTGGACTTCAATCTATTTCATCATGCTTTATAACCATAAGCTTCAAAAAGAGCATGAAATGTTACTTCGAGCACAAACAACAGCTAAAGAAGCGCAGCTACAAATGCTCAGATACCAACTTAATCCTCACTTTATGTTCAACACCATGAATGCCATCTCTACTTTAATTTACAAAAAGGACAACGATACGGCAGGCGAGATGCTAGATAAACTGTGCTCTTTCTTTCGTTACTCATTAATGCCAAACACCGCACAAAAAAGCAACTTAACCAAGGAAATAGAACTGCTAGAGTTGTACCTATCAATTGAGAAAGTTCGTTTTGGAGAGCGACTTAGTGTGTCGATTGACGTAGGAAATGACACTCTCTTTGCTCAAGTACCGCCGCTGTTTTTACAACCGATTGTCGAGAATGCGGTGAAATATGGGGTAGAGCCTAGAAAAGAACCAAGCAATATCAATATTTCTGCCAGTAAACATAATAACCGCTTAAAAGTCACTGTATTTAACGATGGTGTTGAAAACAAACAACAAGACTCTGGTTTTGGCATTGGCCTTAGTAATACACGAGATAGGTTAATGACCATGTATAATAATGATATTGAACTTATGGTGAGACAGGTTGACGGTGGAACCTGTGTCAGCATTGAAGTCCCATTTATAAAGGTAGAAAAGCTTGAGCGAAAGTAAGATAACAGCAGTCATTGTTGATGATGAACCTCTTGCGATTGAAGGCCTGAAGCTTCGCTTAGAAAATATCGAAGATGTGGTTATCATTGGTGAGGCAACCGATGGAGATCAAGCGATTAGACTATGCCAAGAGCTCCAGCCAGACGTGCTCTTTGTTGATTTGCAGCTTCCAGGGTTAAGTGGCTTAGAGGTTGTGCAGGTTTTACAGTCAGATATCATGCCGCTTGTGGTATTTGTCAGTGCCTACAGTGAATATGCTTTAGACGCATTTGAGCTCAATGCTATTGATTATATTCTTAAGCCCGCCAACTTAGGACGGTTGCAAAAAACCATGCAGCGCATACGTGAGCGTTTATCTCCTTTGCAACGTCAACAAGAAAAATATCGTTTGCTTAAAGCGCTGGGAGAGAGTTCTGGGCTCAATATTGCTGAATTGGAAGAATGGCTAGGTAACCCAGCGCAGCCACTACCTTCTCCTTATCGACAAGAACTCGTGATTAAAAACTCAAACAATGAAAAAGTTTTCGTGCCGGTAACCGATATTAGGTGGATTGATGCTGCAGGAGACTACATGTGTATTCATACACAAACAGATAATTTTATTGTTCGCATCACCATGAAGAAGCTTGAAGCTGACCTCGATGAAAATACATTTCAGCGCATTCACAAATCAACACTAGTCAATATTCATTGTGTTAAAGGCATAAAAACACTGAGAAATCATGAAAGTTTGCTAGACCTTGGCAACGAAGTAAAACTGAAAGTAAGCCGCAATTATAGTGAGGCAGTGCAAAAAATTATTCATGCGCGACACTCATAATTTTTGTCGCGTATTTCTTTCGCTTTGTCGTAGTTTTTCCATAAATCCATTTCATACCGCAAATAAAATTCCTAACACCGCATTTTGATTGTGGCTTGCACAACAGTGTAACAATATGTAACCGATTGGATATCTAATCGGTGCCTTGCGACTTGTAGCTAACTACAAGCAGATTGCCTAAAAAAATAGAAATAATATTGGCAAGAATAAGGTGGGGAGAGGTTCAACACTAGGCGAACAAATGAGAGATTTCATCTGCTAAACCTTGCCATGTTGGACTCATAGCTTGCTTAAACTGGAAACAATAAAATGATTAAAGCAACTAAAAGCATAACAAAGTTACTAACCTTAACTGCAGCAGCAACCTTAATTGGTTGTGGCGGTGGGGCTGAAACTAACACCAAATCTAATGCAGTTGATCCAGCAGTGCCAGTGACAGATTGGGCATTAGTTTGGAGTGATGAGTTCGATACATCATCGATTGATGAGCAAAAGTGGACTCGTGAAGTTAACTGTGCTGGCGGTGGTAACAATGAAAAACAATGTTATACCGACAGCGAAGAAAATGCGTACATTTCAGAAGGGCATTTGCACATCGTTGCATTACCCGCTGCTGACGGCGCAGAAAAACCTTATACATCAGCGCGCCTGAATACACGATATAAAGCCGACTTCAAATATGGACGCTTTGAAGTTCGTGCGAAACTACCCAGTGGTCAGGGAAGCTGGCCAGCATTTTGGATGTTACCAACTGATGAATTTTACGGTGGTTGGCCAAAATCCGGTGAAATCGATATATTAGAGGCCGTCAATTTAAAAGCAGCAGATGAAGCGGGTGCTGAAGAAAACCGTATATATGGTACGTTGCACTACGGAAAGGATTGGCCGGACAATGTGCACAGTGGTAAAGACTACGTGCTACCAGAGGGAGTTAATCCAGCGGATGATTTCCACACGTATGCTATTGAATGGCAGGAAGGTGAAATACGTTGGTATGTAGACGACTACCTCTACCAAACACAGAGACGTTCCCAAGTGCGTTACAACAGCAAAGATGAGCCTGTGGGCCTTTCACATCAAGGTTGGTTCGCTGAATATTTCGATCAAGGCTCTGGCGAGCTATCAACTCATTGGGATAACGCGCCATTTGATCAAGATTTTCATTTATTATTAAATTTGGCAGTCGGTGGTGATTGGCCTGAAAATGTAAATAACCTTGGTATAGATGCTAGCGCGTTTGCTGACGGCCAGCACTTTGAAGTTGACTATGTTCGTGTCTATCAGTGTCAGCAAAATCCCGACTCTGGCAAAGGATGTGAAACCGTTCGTGGCGGTTACGACAGTACAGATGATGCGCTAGTCGAAGGTAAAGCGCCTATCCCATCTCCTCCCTCAACAGGTATTCCTGCTAATTTGACTATTTTCGATGGTACGCCAAATGCCAATTGGCCAGCTTGGGACTGCTGTGGCGGTTCAACACCGGAAGTGGTGGTCGATGAACAACAAGGAAACAGTACGGAATTTGTTGTAGGTAGCTCGCCTACGGTTAATGGTTTTATCTCCCGCGATGAATTCATTACAGACTCTAATGGCAAAGCATCCCCATTTGACGCAAGCCCTATTATTGAAAATGGTAGCGTGACCTTCAGGATGAAAGCTGTTTCATTGCCGAATGATGCTACCGCACCGTGGTTACTTAAAATTGAAAGCCAAGGCGCAGGAACAGCCGTTGAAATCCCATTGAGCGATAGTCTTGAAGGACAAATACCAAGTGCTGGCGAATGGCAGACGTATACCTTCCCATTACAAATGTTAGCGGACTTAGGTTTAGACATCAGTGCGATTGATGTAGTCATGGTATTTCCTGCATGGGGATCTGGTGAGGGCGCTGTTTATAGAATTTCAACACTTGAAATAGCTGCAGATACAAACTCCCCTGAATTGGTTGTATTCGCTGATGCAGAAAATGGCAGCTGGCCAATGTGGGATTGTTGTGGCGGTTCTACGCCAACCGTCGAAACGGATGATGATAGCCATGGTGCTGTTGCAGAGTTTGCGATCGGAGCAAGTCCAACTGTTATGGGATTTATCTCACGCGCTGATTTTATTACCGAACCAAACTCAGAACCGATGCCCTTTGATGCAAGTGCGATTTTAGCCAATGGTGTTATTCAATTTGAAATGAAAGTGACTTCAGCACCTTTGAATGCAGATGCTGTGTGGAAATTCAAAGTCGAAAGCGATAATGCTATTTCAGCGATTGAAGTGGATTTAATTACCAGTGTTGAGGGCCTAGCCCCGGTTGAAGGTCAATGGCAAACTTACACGTTTAACTTGTCTGAACTTGCCGATGGTGGGCTGGACGTAAGTGCACTTGATGTCATTATGATATTCCCTGCTTGGGGCAGTGGTGAAGGCGCTATTTACCGCGTCGATAACGTCAAAATATATGATCCAAATGCCTCTGGCGGTTTCAATGGACACGTATTGTTTGCTGACCAAGCATTAGAGCAATGGTCAATTTGGGACTGTTGCGGCGGTTCAACACCTACTGTTGAAAATGATGATACAGACCACGGACTGACAGCAGAGTTTGCTATTGGTGCAAGCCCAACAGTGATGGGACTGCTGGCGGACGATGACGTTTATCTTGATGCATCAAACCTGCTGACAACGGGCGTTGTACAGTTTGAAATGAAAGTCACAAGTATGCCCAATGACACCAGTGCAGTTTGGAAGTTCAAAATCGAAGGAGGTGATGCCACTTCAGCGGTTGAGCTTGATTTAACTGCAAGTGATGAGGGAGCGGCACCTGTTCAAGATCAGTGGCAAACCTACACTTATTCACTTCAAGATCTTTTTGATGCTGGGTTGGACATTAGCCAGATCGATGTCTTGATGGTTTTCCCTGCCTGGGGAACTGGAGAAGGCGCGGTTTATCGATTGGATAATGTCATGATTTACGATCCTTCAAGTGTTCCACAAGCCATGGGACTAACACTTTATGAGAATGCACAACACAGCGAATGGCCTATTTGGGACTGTTGCGCAGGTTCTACTCCTACGGAAGAAGAGGATGATGCATCACATGGAATGGTTGCAGAGTTTTCGATTGGTGAATCACCTACTGTCATGGGCTTTTTAGCAAATGACGGTGTTTACTATGATGCAAGTGCTTTATTACAAGGTGGCGTGGTTCGCTTTGACATGAAAGTCGTAAGCGCACCAAACGATGCAAACTCAGTTTGGAAATTCAAAATTGAATCTGGTGATGCAACTTCAGCTGTTGAACTTGATTTGTCAGCGAGCTTGGAAGGTGTTGATCCTGTTGTTGGACAGTGGCAAACCTTTACATATTCACTATTGGATTTGTTTGATGCGGGTTTAGATATCAGTGCGATAGATGTCGTTATGGTATTCCCTGCTTGGGGGACGGGAAATGGGGCTGTATATCGTATAGATAATGCTGCGATAACGGTGCCATAGGCTCAAACCTCTTAATTAAAAATGACTGTGCGGTAGACGCCTATCGCCAATTTAACATCAAATTAAATTTAGTAGGGTTAATATGAAACACTTACAATTTACTAAAAAAAGATTAGCACTGGTTATTTCTGCACTTTTAGCGGGCAATATCAGTACAAGCCTATCTGCTCAAGAAAATGAATTAGGTGATACGACAGCAGACGAAGTAGAAGTTATTGAAGTACGCGGTATTCGTGGTAGCTTAATTCGTTCATTAAATGTAAAACGCGATATGTCAGGTGTTGTTGATGCTATATCTGCTGAAGAAATGGGTAAATTCCCCGATACTAACTTAGCTGAATCACTTCAACGTATTACTGGTGTATCAGTAAGCAGAAGTAATGGTGAAGGGAGTCAAATCACTGTACGTGGTTTTGGTCCAGAATTTAACTTAATTACGCTAAATGGTCGTCAAATGCCGGGCACCGGTAACACTCGTTCATATAGTTTAGAAAACTTATCTTCTGATGGCGTTTCTGCATTGGAGGTATACAAAACCGCACGCGCAGAAAATCCAAGTGGTGGCTTAGGTGCAACAGTTAACATTGTAACGCGTAAGCCTTTGGCCAATCCTGGTGAAAAATATACGTTTTCGGCAAAAGCTATTCATGACTCTTCCAATGAAGAGGGTGACGATGTAACACCAGAATTGTCTGCGCTGTATTCGAATACTTTTTTGGATGACACGTTCGGCCTTGCGTTCTCATTAACTCATCACGAAAGAGATTTTCAACAACAATCGGCGAATATACAAGGTTGGCAAGCTAATGTCGCTCTGCCGAGTAACTTAGATGCTGATAATGTTATAGACCCAAGAGCAATAGATGCCGAAGGTAACCGAGTTGGAAACCACTTTTTCCCACGCGATATGAACTATGGCATTAATAACCTAGAACGTGACCGCACTAATGGTCATATTGTCGCTCAATATGCACCAACAGACGATCTGATCCTGTCCGTCGATTACACTCGAACAGACGCAACCACAGGAGAGAACTCAATTGGCTGGGGGATGTGGAATGATTATGGCGGCAATATTAATGCCTATGAACTCGATCATAATGGCACGGCAGTATTCGCTGATATCAGTGGCAATGATGGTTCATTTACTGCGTCTCGTGGTACCACAGAGGTTAAAGAAGAGTCGGTTGGTTTTAACGTTGATTGGCAAGTGACAGATTCCTTAGGCTTGGTCTTTGATTACCATGATTCCTCGAGTGAAATCGATAATGGTAAAGACGAAGGCCTAGGAAGTTACGGATCATTAGTCTTGGGCTCAGATCAGCTCCGAACTAAGACATATGATTACCGAAACGGCGAAGTGCCACATGCACAAATCTATTGGAATAATGGCACGACAGAGTTAGCGGCGGGCGAGATGGACTCTCATTTTAGCCAATTTGTTCACTCGCCTGGCAAATCAGAGATTGAACAATTTCAACTACACGGAACATGGGAGAATGATGTCTTTGATATACCTTTGGTTGACGTGAAATTTGGCGCAGCTTATACCGATCAAACAATGAGTGGTTCAAATGCATGGAGTGGTTTAATTGGTGGCTTCTTGTTTAACCCCTCTTGGCCTGAAATATTTCCTGATGGCATGTTTGTGCGCCACGGCACAGGGGATTTTCTTGAGGAATTTGACGGCGGTGGTAGTGCCTTAAATCCCAATTATTACTATACCTTTGACTTTGATGAAGTGGTGGCTCGCTCTGAAGCGTTCTTAACCAATGAACTACTAGGTGGAAGTGACTACTTTGCGACCACGGCGTATCATGACATGGGCACTTTTTCTAAGGGATCTGTGCAAGAAGAAACAACAAGTTTTTATGTGCAAACTCAGTGGGAATTTGATGTTGCAGATTTTCCTGTACAGTTAAATGTTGGTGTTAGGTACGAAGAAACAGATGTTACAAGTAAGGTGTTACAGCCCGTTCCTACAGAAGTTTGGTGGAAAGGTGGTAGTGAGTGGCATACACAATATTTACCTGGTGAAAACAATAGTTTAGCGCTAACCGGTGAGCATGATGTTTTTCTACCTATGGTTGATCTTAGGGTAGATATCACCGAAGAGATTGTAGGACGCGTTTCTTGGGGTAAAACTATTACTCGCGCGCCATTAGGCGATTTAGCGGGCGGAAGAAATTTATCAGGAAGTCCCAAAATTGGTTCAAGAAATGGTAGCGAAGGTAATACTAACCTAGAGCCTTTCGAGTCAGAGAATTTTGACTTAAGCCTTGAATATTACTATGCCGAAGGTAGCTATGCGGCGGTCGGTTATTTCAGGAAAGATGTTGAAAACTTTATCGGCAGTAAAATTGACCCAACCACCATTGACGGCATGAATGATATCTACTTAGGGCCACGTTGGAATCAAGCGATTGCCAGCATTGAAGCCCGAGGGGAACAAGCAACCAATGATGCAATATTTGCCGAAATACAAGCAAATGGCTCGTCACTTAACAGCCAAGGGTATTTAGAGCCTAACTCAGATGACCCTTTGATTGAATGGGACATTCGCAAGCCATTTAACGCGCCAGACACTAAAACCGTTGATGGTTTTGAAGTGGCAGTTCAGCACTTGATCGGTGAAACGGGCTTTGGTGTAGGCGTTAATGCCACATTTGTAGATGGCGATGTTGAATTTGATGTTGATAGTCTAGCGCAGCAGACACCGTTGACAGGATTGAGTGATTCCGCCAACTTCCAAGGCTTTTATGAAAAGGATGGGCTATCAGTCAAAGTGACTTATGCGTGGCGTGATGAATACTTAATTGGTGTTGGTCAAGATCAAGGCTCGTCTGATAACCCGCCTCAGTTTGCAAAATCATACGCGCAATGGGACTTAAGTGTGAACTATGACATTGATGAAAACTTTACGGTGTTCTTCGATGGCATAAACCTTAATAACGAAACTGAACAAGGCTATGGTCGATATGAAGAGCAATTTCTATTCGCTCGAGAGTACGGTCCTCGATATATCTTAGGTGTGCGTTATAGCTTCCAATAAGTAACTAAAGCAACTGTTTTAGTTGCCTCTTCTTTTCTTTAATCATTGTGAAAACAATGTGGCTGCCGCCTGAGGTTTTGGGCGGCGTAAACTTCAAATTTTCATAGGAGCTTGCTTATGGCAGGGGCTTCAATTTCAACTGACTCGTCTGTTGAACACTCATCAGCTAACGAATCTAAAAATTATCGTTTTGCCTTAACATCACTGACATCACTGTTCTTTATGTGGGGCTTTATCACTTGCTTAAATGATATCTTAATCCCATACCTTAAAGGGGCATTCGATTTATCTTATACCCAAGCGATGTTGATCCAATTTTGCTTTTTTGGCGCTTATTTTATTGTTTCCATACCGGCGGGAAATTTGGTGGCCAAAATTGGATATCAACGCGGTATTGTCACGGGCTTGTCTGTGGCAGCAGTCGGGTGTTTGCTCTTTTATCCCGCCGCACTTGTTAAGTTGTATCCTTTGTTTCTTTTGGCGCTATTTGTTTTGGCGGCAGGGATAACAATATTGCAGGTCTCAGCAAACCCATATGTGAGTGTACTTGGCCCGTCGAAAACGGCGTCCTCTCGATTAACAATGACACAGGCGTTTAACTCATTAGGAACCACCATAGCCCCATTTTTCGGCGCTTATTTGATATTCTCAGGGGCAGACCACAGTGCAGTCGGTGATGGCGCAGCGGTTAAATTTCCTTACCTACTGTTAGCGGCAAGTCTACTTATTTTGGCACTGATATTTTCAAAACTGACCTTGCCTGATTTGGGTAAATCTACCAACAATAATGTTAGCTATCAATCGGCAATAAAACATCGTCACCTTAAGTTCGGTGCTGTTGCTATATTTGTTTACGTAGGCGCAGAAGTTGCGATTGGTAGTTTCCTAGTCAACTTCTTAAGTGAGCCTCATATTGCTGGGCTTTCTGAAGCTGAAGCATCAAAGTATATTGCCTATTATTGGGGCGGAGCCATGCTTGGCCGTTTCGTCGGTGCTGTTGTGATGCAGTACATATCAGCGGGTAAGGTCTTATGTTTTAATGCCCTGATGGCAATCATGTTATTGCTGTGTACCGTTATGCTTGATGGCCCAATTGCGATGTGGTCAATCTTGGCTGTTGGTTTATTTAATTCAATCATGTTTCCAACCATTTTCAGTTTGGCGATACGTGGATTAGGAGATGCTGCGAGCCGCGGTGCAGGTGTGCTGTGCTTGGCCATTGTCGGTGGCGCAATTTTGCCTCTTATTCAAGGGGTACTTGCAGACACTTTAGGGGTGCAGCTTGCCTTCTTGTTACCTACAGTCTGTTATTTCTATATCGCTTTTTATGGCATTAAAGGCTCAGTTCCGGTCGCAATAGAACTGCAAGGAAAAGAACTATGAGCTATCAAAAATATGTCAAAACATTATTATGCGTGATTGCTTCAAGTTCATTGTTGTTTGCTTGTAATGATGTTGAGCAAAAAATAGAGAATAATAATGTGAACCCACGTCATGCCTCAGGTATATGGCCTCGAATTGATTCCGCAGTAAAAGCCGAACCACAGATTGAACGCAAGGTGGCAAAGCTATTGGCATCGATGACCATTGAGCAAAAAGTAGCGCAAATGATCCAACCTGAAATCAGAGATATTACTGTGGAGGATATGCGACGCTATGGTTTTGGCTCTTATCTAAATGGCGGCGGCGCTTTTCCTAACAATAACAAAAGCTCTACACCAGCTGACTGGATCAACCTAGCAGAAGCCATGTATCAAGCGTCTATTGATGACTCGCTTGATGATATTAGTATTCCTACCATGTGGGGAACTGATGCTGTTCATGGTCACAATAATGTTATTGGTGCAACGTTGTTTCCGCACAACATTGGTTTGGGGGCGGCAAATAACCCTGAACTTATCGAAAAAATAGCCCAAATAACCGCCACTGAAGTGATGGTAACAGGCATCGATTGGGTATTTGCACCTACTGTTGCAACTGTGCGAGATGACCGCTGGGGGCGAGCTTATGAGGGTTACTCTGAAGCTCCTGAAATTGTCAAAAGCTATTCATCTGCCATTGTTAAAGGCTTACAAGGGTATCCAGAAAAAGATTTTCTTGGTGATAAAAATGTCATCAGCACGGTGAAACATTTCATTGGCGATGGTGGAACATCAAACGGTGATGATCAAGGTGATAATCTTGCGACCGAGCAGGATCTGTTTGATCTTCATGGGCAAGGTTATGTCGGTGGACTCAGTGCTGGCGCGCAAACCGTCATGGCATCGTTCAATAGTTGGCGAGGTGAAAAAGTTCATGGTAGCCATTACTTGTTGACCGAAGTCCTCAAGAACAACATGGGCTTTGACGGTTTTGTTGTAGGTGACTGGAACGGACACGGTCAAATCGCAGGCTGTTCAAATGAAAATTGTCCAAACGCGGTAAACGCAGGGCTGGACATGTATATGGTTCCTACCGACGCCTGGAAACCATTATTGGAAAATACCATTGAACAAGTCAAGCAAGGTGTTATTCCCATTGCACGAATTGATGATGCGGTGTCACGTATTTTGCGTGTAAAATATCGGGCAGGGTTATTCGATAAACCAAGTCCTGCCAATAGACCGTTGTCAGGAAAAACTGAGCTGATTGGCAGTGAATCGCACCGCGAAGTAGCGAGGCAAGCTGTACGAGAATCCCTTGTTTTACTGAAAAACAATGACAACATTTTACCTTTATCACCTAAGTTGAACATATTAGTTGCTGGAGATGCTGCTGATAACATTGGCAAGCAAGCTGGTGGTTGGACAATCACTTGGCAAGGAACCGGAAACAATAACAATGATTTTCCTGATGGTAGTTCAATTTATGATGGCTTAGCAGAGCAAGTAAGTAAAGCTGGCGGCTCAATTACCTTGGACACAGAAGGGGGCTTTACTGAAAAGCCGGATGTGGCAATAGTTGTATTTGGTGAAGATCCTTATGCCGAGGGGCATGGTGATATCAGTAATCTTGAATATCAACGTGGCGACAAAAAAGACTTAGCGCTACTGAGAAAACTAAAGGCTCAAGGTATTCCAGTTGTTTCTATCTTTATTAGTGGACGACCACTTTGGGTTAACCCTGAACTCAATGCCAGCGATGCTTTCGTTGCAGCATGGTTGCCCGGCTCTGAAGGCAAAGCGGTGGCGGATGTCTTGTTGAAAAGCAAGGCAGAGCAACAGCAATATGACTTTATTGGTCAATTATCGTTCTCATGGCCTAAATCCCCTTATCAAACGTCATTAAATCAAGGTGACCAAGGTTACGCCCCACTTTTACCTTTTGGCTTTGGTTTACGCTATGGCCAGTTGAGCATCTTGCCAAACACACTGAATGAACAAGTGGCATCATTACCTGATGCTGATAATGAAATGGCGATTTTTAAACGAGCAACTTTACCTCCGTGGCAGGCGAGTATTGCCTCATCAAAAATTACCATGGCAATCAACAGCAGCACAGCACAACTTGAGAATATAAGTTTTAGAACGTTAGATCGTTTTGTTCAGGAAGATACAATCAGCCTTAAATTCTTAGGGGAGCAAGCGAGCTACGTTGTGGCCAATCCGTTCAGTGAAGATCTCAGAGATTTTGCTCAAAGCGATGCGTCATTGGTGCTCGAATTGCAGGTCAACGAGCCACCTAAAGGCAAGGTGTTTGTAGAAATGAATTGCGAAGGTGATTGTGCAGCTCAAGTGGATATTACCGCCTTCTTATCCTCAAAACCTCAAGATAAATGGTGGTCTCTTGCCATTCCATTAAGCTGCTTTTCAGCACAAGGCTTGGATATGTCAAAGGTAACAGTACCGTTTAAGTTGTCAAGCAATAGGGAGTTTACAGTGAAAATACACCAAATTGCGATCAAACCGGTTAATGAAAGCATTTCAAAGGTATCTTGTGGACATGCTGAGTAAAAACGCAAAGGTTTTGGGGTTGGTGTTGTAATTCTTTCCTCACCTGTCCTTGGACGAAATGATTTTATAGGGGTTGCATCTACTAACTAGGTCAACCCATTCCAGGTTATTTCTATTATTCGAGTGGCTTTTGCAGTCGCAGAAAAAGTAGGTAGCGAGCCCTCAATAGGTTTAGGATGAATGCTGTCATGATAAACAGCGGCAAGGCAGACTGCTTTGAGTTGCTGTATAAATGTCCTATTTATCGAGTTTTATTGTCCTATGCGTGAATAGATTTTCGTAGAATTAATTTTTATTTGAGTCCCCAAAATAACTTCGCTATTCGCATTAAATAAAGGTATGAGATCTCGATCAACACTGTTAACAGCATTCTTACAAATTTGAGCTATAGTTTGTGTCATGTAATTTATTTAAGGAAAAGCTGAGGTAAGCATTTTAAGTGCTTTTGTTGTCCTTACTTTTTTATAACCAAATTATGTTGCCTCACGGTTGAGGAAATAAAAAATGTTAATGATGGTTGTCTTTATTGCTTAGTAACTAAAGCTAGTTAGGCAATCCCATTCGCTCAGTCATTACTTATGTCTTACTGTTTTATTTCTTTAATTAATGTATTTAAAACAATAAAAAAAACGTTGCTTTCGGAAAAAAATAAAAATCAAATTAAGCATAAACCATAGTTCTTATTAATGAGTCGGCCTCTTGCTTTGATATATACCTTTTTCTGTACGTTAAAATAGAATTGCAAGGAAAGGTATATGAAATTGAATTATACAAAAATAGTTGGATTTTCCTGTCTTGTCGCATTTCAAGCGGTAGCAGGAGATGACAATAGTTCAAGTAACCTATCTAAGGTATCTAATCAACCCACTGCTATCGGCAGTCTTTCTGTTGCGGGCGAAACAGCTAAAGCGTCGGCAAACTCAGCAGGCGAAAAAAATACGTATATTGTTCGCTTAGTGGATAGCCCGGTAGCAACTTACGAGGGTGGAATAGATAAGCTTAAAGCGACAAGTAATAAAATAACCGGTGCCAAAAAATTAAATGTTAACTCTAAAGAGAGCAAAGCGTATCGGAAGTACTTAAAAAACAAACAGAGTAATGTGGCCAATAGTGCTGGTATCTCTAACAACGTTACTTATGACTATCAATATGTCTTTAATGGCATGGCGGTTGAGATGACCGCAGAAGAAGCCAAAGCCATGACTAGCATGTCTGACGTTGCTAGCGTTACACTGGATCGAATGGAAGTGCCACTGACTGACAGCGGCCCTGCGCTCATTAATGCTGATGTGATATGGCAGGGACCACCTAATAATGTTCCACATTCACAAGGTGAAGGAATTGTTGTTGCTATTTTAGATACAGGTATTAATCATGATCACCCATCTTTTGCTGATATTGGTGGTGACGGTTATGATCATACAAACCCGTTAGGATCTGGCAATTATATTCCTGGCAGTTATTGTGACGCGAACCCTGGATTTTGTAATGATAAGTTAATTGGTGCGTGGAGTTTTGTTACTGAAGCGGTTACACCTGAAGACAGTGACGGACATGGCTCTCATACTGCGAGTACTGTAGCTGGTAATGCCATTAAAGGTGCTACTGTCTTTGCCCCAACTACAAATGTCTCTCGTGATATTTCAGGTGTTGCACCTCATGCAAATATCATCGCCTATGATGTTTGTGTGGATGGCTGTCCTGGCGCCGCGTTACTTGCTGCGGTAAACCAAGTTATTATTGATGCGTCGAATTTACCTGATGGTATTCACTCATTAAACTATTCAATTTCTGGTGGTGGCGACCCTTACAATGATCCTGTCGAACTAGCATTTCTTAATGCGACAGCAGCAGGTGTATTTGTATCAGCTTCAGCAGGAAATTCAGGTCCAGGCGCCTCAACCAACGGACACAATTCCCCTTGGGTTAGTACTACAGCGGCTATGACTCACGACCGTAAACTCGTAAATCGTGCGACTGACTTAACTAGTGATGGTGCGCCACTAGCCAGTATTGATGGCTTAGGCTTTACAGCAGGTTATGGACCTGCTCCTATTATTAATTCTGCCGACTTAGAAGGCGCTTTTCCTGGGTCAACACTTTGTGGTCTTGGTAGCATAGGTGATTTTAATCCTCCGTGGCCTCCTGGCACGTTCAACGGCGAAATTGTAGCCTGTACGCGCGGTTCATTTGGCCGAGTTGAAAAAGGTGCAAACGTACTCGCTGCGGGTGCTGGTGGTTATATCTTAATGGACAATGGTGCAGGTCTTGTCGGTGATGCGCACGTGTTACCCGGCGTTCATATTAGTCAGAGTGATGGTGCCACATTATCAGCTTGGTTAGCGAGCAACGCAAACCCAATGGGTACGATCGAAGGCTCATCATTGGATATCAGTACTGCCAATGCAGATATCATGGCTGGGTTTAGCTCAAGAGGACCTAATTTAGCGTTAGATATAGTAAAACCTGATATTGGCGCACCGGGTGTGAGCATTATGGCCGCAGCTCCAGGTGGTGATGACTATATGTTCTTATCTGGCACATCGATGTCTAGCCCTCATAATGCGGGTGCAGGGGCTATTGTTTCTGCGGCACGTCCTGATTGGACGCCGTACGCAGTAAAATCAGCGATTATGATGACGGCCAATAACGATACTGGGCTAAAAGAAGATGGCCAAACAACAGCAGATGCGTTTGATTATGGTGCTGGTCGTGTTGATCTATCACGTGCAGCAGAAGCAGACCTTGTGCTAAATGAAACACCAATAAACTTCTTATTAGCCAATCCGGATATCGGTGGTGATCCTAAAACGTTGAATATTGCCAGCATGCAGGACAGTACCTGTGTTGCAAATTGTAGTTGGACAAGAACACTAACTAATGTGACTCATCACACAGTGCATGTGGACTTGTCAATCGAGCATAATTCAGATGTGAATTATAGCATTACACCTTCTAGCCTTAAGATTAAAAAAGGTCAGAGTGCATCGTTTACGGTAACTGCTGATACGACATTGGCCAGTGATTGGAGTTTTGCAGAAGTTGATATTCAACGAAAAGGAGATGGCCCTGATTTACACATGCCGATTGCGGTAATGGCGGCAGTAAGCACTAATCCTGCATTATTTACCAAGCAAGTAGACAAAGCTGTAGCATCTGATGGTGACACCTTAAGTTATGAAATCAACATTATGAATGGCCTACTTACTGACGTTATTGATTTACATGATGCATTGCCTGACGGAGTTGACTACGTTCCGGGTTCTGCAACGGCCTCTATCGTTAATGGCTCAACTAGTGTGCCGTTTAGTGAAAACAATGGTGTGCTCACTTGGAGCGGTATGCTTGATGAAAGTGCCCTAGCGGTTGTTAGTGATCCTGGTCTCTTTGGCTATTTCCCGTTAGGACCCTTCGGTGTGGCTCCTATTAGCTTACCGGCTAATTGTGATGATGGTGCGCTGATCTATAATGTGCCATCATTTAACTATAACGGCCAAACATACTCGCAAGTGATTTGGTCGGTAAACGGTACCTTGGAAGTCGGCAGTGCCAGTGGCTCAGCAGCTAGTGCAGGCAATTCTGCATTACCCAACAGCTTAGCGCCGAATAACTTATTAGCACCGTGGTGGACAGACTTAAATGCCTGTGCTGGCGGCAACATGTATATTGCTGTGCTAAGTGCTGGCCCAACGCAGTTTACCATTTATGAATGGGAAGATGTGCCGCTGTTTGGTGATAACTCTACCACGGCTACTTTCCAAGTTTGGGTGGTCAATGGAACAGATAATATTTTCTATGTTTACAATGATGTAAGCGGTGGTACAGCGACAATTGGCGCAGAAAACCACACCGGTACAGTGGGTGATACCTACTATCATAATGGCGCGGGTACATTGCCAGGACCTGGTAGTTCGCTAAAAGTAAATGCGCTTACCGGTGGTACTGCGACATTTAACTTTGATGCCACGGCAAATTGTGACAGTGATGTTATTGTTAACGAAGCCTCTATCTCAAGTGGCGATCAATCCGAAAGAGCGATTGCCACTACTGAAGTTAATGGCTGTTAATTAACTAGGCTATGCGTAGGTGTGTTTTCACCTACGCATTTTATTCTAAACAAGATAACCTTTAGCTAGCGAATGTGTTTAGGCTGTGTCTAGAAGTAGCTTGAGCTCACTTGGTTAAAGCGCATGATTATCTCCAGCGATATTTAACTCCACGGGAGCAACATAAGTGGATTGAGGTAATATAAAATTTGTAAAACTCACCAAATCACCATTATTTAATTGTTGTTCAACCTTTGATTTACAGACATATTGAGCTGGAATATGGTGTTTAAGCTTGTCTTCAAATTCGTGTTCGTTAAAAGTCATCAGATCAAATGATTTAGGGGTTAGTATCTCAAGCAGAGTTGGTGCGAGTGTCATCAAATCAATATTTGAGGCAAAACTAATATAGCTACTTTCTGCTTGTGGCGTGACATGAATGGTTAAATACTGTTTATTTTTTATCGCGTTAAGTGAATAGCCATAAGGGCTGAAAACAAAATCATCCAAAGTAAAATCTGGCAAGATCTGACTAATGCACAAAAAATCACGTATATCGCTTGCAGACAAATTTGCTTGGGTTAAATGTGCTGATGCGGATGTGCTGATCTGGTAAGCCAGCAATTCATAGCTCACCTCAGTTGCTTCATGTCGGTTATCTAAATGAAAAACGTAATTGTGATGGCTGTCCATTTCACCAAATCGATAGGCTTTACCAGATAAATATTGATTGATTAATTTTATGTCACTGCCAAAGCAGCTGGGTTGTGCATTGGCGAAGTACTCATTCTTACGCTGATAGGTTAGTTGCTTGATAACGTTTTGACCTAGCGTTTGGATAAAATACTCCACAGCCTTTACTAGCTGGGTTTCACCACAAGTTAAAATTAACAGTCGATTGTGCCAAACAAATAGACTTGACTCAGAGAGCAAGAAGGCTTTGCATTGGTCATTGCTAATTGACGACAATATCTTTGCATTGCTGTGATTCACCAAGGTAGGCCAAAAGTCGTCAGATATGTCGGTCAGTAAAGAAAGCTGCGTAGCATCAATGGTAATCTCTGCTTTTTTTTCTGAACCCTCAAAAAACATAAAACGCCTTAATTTGTTGAAAAGTCCACTATATTACAAATTACTCGCTTTTATGGTCAATCCTCGAATAAACAAATGGATAATTTTATATGCAATGATTTACTTTCATGCCTTTGAACTAAACTCCTTAGTCACAGCGGTAATTAAGGCTGTATAAGGGTTGTAGTCAATCATAAGTTCGATAATGAAATGATAATGGTTTTATAATGATTTTACTGGTGAGATTTATTCATCGGTTGTAGCTGGTATATTTCACTCTGTAAAGAACAACCAATAGTGTTGATGATAGAAAGTTGATGGGAGTGTGAGTATGAGGTGTGTGGTTTTAGCATTGGGAAGTTTACTGTTGATTGGCTGTGGCAGTAGCAGTTCGAGTACAAATTCACCTGAGCCAGTGGTCGTTCAAGACGACACGGTAGGTGATACCAGTAACCTGGCCATTCCTAATAACCGTGCATTGCCAGCTTATAATATTCTCATGATTGGCAATAGTCATGTTGGATCCAATAACCTCAAAGGTCTCATTAGCACATTCATTGAACATGGACTTCCGGAAAAATCTGTCAGTTCTGGTATTTCAGGCTCACAAAAATATTTAATAGATCGTCTTAATGATGGCGTGACCAAGCAACGAATTGCCAGCGAACAATGGACTCATATTATTCTTCAAGCGCAAAAGTATTCACAGTCAGGTTTTGTCGATTATCCAACGCGTGGCACTGAACGTTGGGCATCAATTGCTAAAAAAGCTGGGGCAACACCTATTTTATTTCCTGAACACCCAAGGGCGGGCAACAACGAAGAAGGGATGCGTGTATTTGAATTACATCAGTCGATTGCTGAGAAACAATCTGCTTGTGTCGCGCCAATCGGTCCTGCGTGGGACAAAGCCCTTGCAATCGACTTTACTTTGCCTCTCCACAGTAGTGATGGTAATCATGCGGCACTGACGGGGTCTTTTTTGACTGCATTGGTGTTCTATCAGGTGATCACTGGTGAATCGGCGGACTTACTGCCAAATATTGAGAGCATTAATGTCCCCTTTGAAACTCAAGCCTTGCTAAGGCAGGTCGCATCGGAAAGTATTGAAGAGTATGGCGACTGTCATTACGAATAATGTTTTTATAAAAATTGATGGACGAGTTTTACGCCCAAGCTTATCCCTTGTACCAATGGCGCATCTTCATCGGCCGTGGTGAATGCCGTTCGATTAAGTAAGTTCTCGCCCCAAACACTAATGCTGGTGTCGTCAATCAACTGGTAGGTCAAAGTCATACGCCAATCTAGAAAACTGCCCAAGGCTTGCTCTTGGGTTGAGTGGCTTTGTCTAGATACGCGATAATTGAGTTGATTGCTGAAGGTAAAGTCGTATTTATTCCATTGACTGGCTAACTTCCATGTTGGAACTTGTAAATCAGACAATGAACTTCCCTCTTCATCTTCACCTTGTTGCCATTGATAGCTTAATTGATGAACCCATTGATTTGAAGATATCCAGGCGACAGTTGACTCAAAGCCATAAATGTCAGCTTGCGTTAAGTTTCGGTAGCCCCGTGTGTCTTCATCAATGGAATATCGCTCTATATAATCATCCATTTGATAGTAATAGCTCGAAAATTCAATGCTTACTATTGAAGACGCTTGATAACTCACCGCAAGTTGTAAGCCTCTACTATGCTCAGGGTCAAGATAAGGGTTGCCTTCGGTGGTGCCACGCGGTGTTTCGCCTTCAAAATATAACTCTGTTAATGTTGGGAAGCGAAAGCCTGTGGCAATTTCGGCTTGTAGGTTAAACGTGTTGTTCACGGCCCAGTTAACTAGCAGGCTGCCATTAAGCGATTGGTCCGATTTGTTTTGAGCATCAATGAATTGGCGTTGGCTAATATGATCGTAACGTATTCCCATCGCAATACCGACGTCATCGAGTTGCCAATGCACATCCGAAAATAATGCGCTGTTATGTTGTTGGCCATCAAGTAACTGTTTTGAGAACTGCACTTGATTGTCTAGATTAAATTCAGTCTCTTTAATACTGACACCTTGGCGATTAATCCAGTCAACGCCAAACCGTGCTTGGCCATGTAATAGTGGAGTTGAGGTTAAAAAACTGCCACCTATAGTGTGGGATTGGTATTCGGTTAAATTACGTCGTTTCTCGACACGAATAATATCACTATCCCAATTCTGGTAGTGGTGGTAAAGCTTGCCATACCAATTATGCTCTTGGGTAAACTCTGCGACAAATAACGAATGTTGCTCATCCGGGTATTGGGTAAGTCGTTCATCTGGATAGGTGATTGAGCTTTTACCAATATCTTTGCCTACACTGGGTATCCAAGTGAGTTTGATATCAATATCATCAAGTTGCGTCTTCAACTTCTGTACCATGGCAAACTGTTCAAAGCCAGTATTTAGTACTGTACCATCGGCACTTTTAGCATTATTGGCATGTCGATAATTTACCGCACTTTGCCAGTCATCATTACCGTAGGCATACGTTAGTTCTTTGTGTTGATCGTTTGACTGAGCACTGGCTGCAATAAATTTATTTTCAAACGCTAATGATTGTAAGTTGATCACACCACCGAGCGCGTCAGAGCCATACAGCGTTGAACTAGGGCCTTTTTGAACATCTACTCCGTGAACTAAGGTTGCCGGTAAAAAAGAGGCTGAATTGCCGGCCCTACGATCCGTGTAAATCGGCACACCATCAACAGCAGTGTGAACACGTGATTTGCTAAAGCCACGAACACTGTAGCTTTGTAACAAACCCCCTTGTCCGTTTAAGCTAAGCCCAGGGGTTTGTACGAGCCAATGAGCAATGGTGGGCTTTATCGCTTGGTTTTGAATAAATTCGCTAAAGTGAGCATTGTTTTCTACTAACGCGTTGCTTTTTAGCCAATTACGTTGCCCTATGACATGAATATGTTCAATATCACTGTCATGTAAATCGGAGGCTTTTGCATCGGCATTGGCATTGGCAGCAAATAGGCTAAAGAAAAGCAAGCCAACAAATGAAGCCAAATAAGATCGTAAAATTATCATTGATCCATGTTTGCGCTAGAGTGTGGGTGAAATCCCCTCATCACTAGAAGAGGGGATTAGCTGAGCTTAACGTTAGAGTTGGGCGAAACAGCGATCGGCAGCTGCTAAGGTTTTCTCTAGGTCTTGCTCTGTGTGTGCGGTTGACAAGAAGCTCGCTTCAAATGCTGAAGGCGCCAAATATACACCTTCATCTAACATCAAGTGGAAAAACTTTTTGAAGCGTTCAGCATCACATGCCGTTGATTGGGCATAACTGGTAATCGTTTCTTCCTCAGTGAAGAAGAAACCAAACATTGCCCCAACATAATTGATAGACAAAGCAATATTGTGTTTTTCAGCAGCAGCTTTAAACCCTAAGGCTAGTTTTTCCGTTGCATGGGCCAATTGAGCATGTTTATCGCCTTGGCATAATTCATTTAATGATGCTAGGCCAGCAGTCATCGCAATAGGGTTGCCTGATAAAGTGCCCGCTTGATAAACAGGGCCAACAGGAGCAATAAAATCCATGATTTCTTTCTTACCGCCAAAGGCGCCAACCGGCATACCGCCGCCAATCACCTTACCTAGTGTCGTTAAGTCGGGCACAATATTATAGTGAGCTTGTGCGCCGCCTAAGGCAACGCGGAAACCTGTCATCACTTCATCAAAAATGAGCACGCTTCCATTTTGATCACACACTTCGCGCAGGCCTTCCAAGAATCCTTTTACCGGAGGAATGCAGTTCATGTTGCCCGCAACTGGCTCGACGATAATACAAGCGATTTCATCTCCAACTTCATTGATGATTTGTTTCACTTCGTCAAGGTTGTTGTAACTAACCGTCAAGGTATGCTTAGCAAAGTCTTCAGGAATACCAGGCGAGTTGGGCACACCCATGGTTAATGCGCCTGAGCCTGCTTTAACCAGAAGAGAGTCAGCATGGCCATGGTAACAACCTTCAAACTTCAAAATTTTGTCACGACCGGTAAAGCCGCGCGCCAAGCGAATAGCACTCATCGTCGCTTCAGTACCAGAGCTTACCATACGTAAACTTTCCATTGATGGTACTAATTCACGCACTTTCTCTGCCATGGTGATTTCAAGCTCAGTTGGTGCACCGAAGCTCAGACCGTTTTGTACCGCATCAAGTACAGCATCTCGAATCGCTGGATGGTTGTGACCTAAAATCATTGGGCCCCACGAGCCGACATAGTCAATGTACTCTTTGTCGTCTGCGTCATAAATGTAAGCGCCATCCGCACGTTTAATGAAACAAGGTGTGCCGCCAACGCCATTAAATGCGCGTACTGGTGAGTTAACGCCACCTGGAATGATTGATTTTGCTTGTTCGAAAAGTTGTTGTGATTTTTGCATAATAAAAGTTGCTCAATGTCTTTGCTAATTTAATTAGATAGCTTTATTGGTGTGCCAAGTGATGGGTTTTTCGTATTGGGTCAATTTATCTTCAACGCCTAAGGTTAAAGCAAATAACGCCATGCGAACTAATACCCCATTTTGGGCTTGGCGGAAAATAGCTAAGTTAGCTAAGTCGTTTAAATCTGTGTCCAATTCATTTGCTTCAGGACGAGAGTCTCTCGGCAATGGGTGCATGATAACGGTGTTTTCTTTACAGTATTTCTGATAAACCGCCTTATTCAGGCTGAAATGACCGCGGTATAAATCTGCTTCGCCTTTACTGGCAAAACGTTCTTGTTGAATGCGAGTTTGGTAGATCACGTCACAAGCCAAGTTGCCCGCAATTTGATCGGTAATGATCACTTGATGACCCGCGTTTGTCAGTGTTGAAACAATACTGTCTGGCATTTGCAGTGCTTGCGGCGACACCATGGTCACTTTGACGTTGTTATATAAACTCAGCAGTTTCGATAATGAATGCACGGTGCGCCCGTGTTTTAAATCACCCATCAGAACAATATCTAAATTGTCTAAGCTTTTACCAAAACGAAACATCTCAGACTGAATCGTAAATAAATCCAGTAACGCTTGTGTAGGGTGTTCATTTGCGCCGTCACCGCCATTAATGACTGGAACGCTACTGCCTTGTGCGAACTCAGATACCGAGTGCATTTTCGGATGACGCATGGCAATCACATCAGAATAACCACTGATGACTTGGGCAGTGTCAAATAGGCTTTCACCTTTACTTAATGATGAATTTTCTTCGCCAACGGTTTCTCGAACAAACCCTCCCAAAAGGTTAAAAGCACTACCGAAGCTGACTCGGGTACGGGTGCTGGGTTCAAAAAATAAATTATTGAGGATGGCGCCATCCAATACATGACATCTTTTTTGACGCGTGGCATAAGGAGCCATTTGCGCTGAAACGTCAAGTATTTTGGCGATGGCATCGCGATCAAATTGCGATACCGATAGAATGTGATTACCTAGAAATTTCATCATCTCATTTTACCTGAAAAATTACCGGCGAGAATATAGCACAAAAGGCAAATGAAGTTAATGAAGAACCACGACATTTGCCAATAACAACATTGATCTAGATTGTTTATTTCTTGTTAAAAAGGTTTTACGTAAACCAATATCACGATAGCAAAAAGTGCCAGTACCGGTACTTCATTAAAAATGCGATAAAAACGTCCGGAACGGGTGTTTTTATCTTCTCGAAAAATCCTGACCAATTTAAAGCAATATAAATGGTAGGCAACAAGTAAAACGACCAAGGTTAACTTGGCATGCAGCCAATGTGAAGCGGCGAACCAAGCCATGCCATAGTGATAAATTAAGGCTATGCCTAACGCGATGGTAAGGACACCAAAAGGCGTGACAAAATACAGTAACCTTTTCTCCATGCCTTTTAAATGTTCGGCGATGTCTTGATTGGTGGTTTCTGCATGATTAACAAATAGTCGAGGTAAATAAAATATACCGGCAAACCAAGCCACCATAAAAATCACATGAAAGGCTTTAAGCCAAAGTAAAGTCGTCATTAATACAGTTTTCCTTCTATCAAGTATGTACGGATGCGATCGAAGGTAATTATACCTAGTATTTGGTTAGGATCGGTATCGTAAATATAAACGCCTCCACAACGAGACTCTTTCAGTAGCCAGTATGCTTCAGCTAAAGTTTCTTTGCTCGTTATCGGGATGAGCTTATGTTGTCTAATGCGCCGCTCTTCGCCTTCCGACTTTATTTCTTCATTCCAATAATACTCATTTTGTTCTTCGACACTCTTGCGCATGATCAATGGCTTACCCGTGGTTTCGTTTCCTTTGATGTTTGGCTCCTTTTGCGCCGAGCAAATCATGTCAAAGGAGCTATCCATCATGCCTAGTACACCAATACGTTGGAGGGTATTTTCCAGTGGCGGTTTGCGATAAGCGAGGTTTTGCACGTTAAGTTGCATGACAAATACCGAGCGGTTATTGAAAAACTGGCCGGCGGCCAAACAAGAAGCTGAAATAACAATCATGGCGGGTAGCATAATATCGAGCTGATGAGAAAGCTCTACCACCGCTAATAGTGCCGCCAATGGAGCGTTTAAGGTAGCGGCCATGAATCCTGCCATCCCCATCAAGGCAAAGTCACTGGTGAGGTTTTCTCCAGGAACAAAGCCAGAAATCATACTGGCGGTAAAAGCACCGGCTATTGCACCAATACCTAGAATAGGGCCGATGATGCCGCCAGGAATACCACAGCCAATCGCAACTATGGTAAGTAAGCACTTGGAAATCAGTAATGCAAATAATAGGGAAAAATGCCATTCATTAGAAAGTGAGACGGATATGGCGCCTAAATCTGTCCCCAATGCTTGCGGGAGCATAACCCCGATAATACCTGTAATGATGGCAACACTCATGAAACGTTTAAAAATATGAACGTGTTGAAAGTGTTCAATAATCATCACAATGTAGCGGTTGAACAGTGAAGCTAGCGTCCCTAACACCACACCAAAAATAAGCAGTACGGGGTAGTGTGCGGTTTCCAAAGAAATGCGGGAAAAGAATTCAAACTCATGTGAAAAGCCAAAAATACTGCTGGTCATCATTGAGCCAATAATCGCAGCAAGCATGATTGGAATGAACATATGCACTTTGTATTCTCGCAGCACCACTTCCATTACAAACACAACCGCCGCAATGGGAGTGTTAAAACAAGCAGCAATGCCTGCCGCGACACCACAGGCGCATAAAGTTCTGACACTGTTGTAAGGTAATACGAGTGCTTTACCAATATAGCCACTGATAGCCGCTCCTAAATGAACAGCGGGACCTTCTTTACCAACTGAAAAACCACTGGCTAAGGCGACCATACCACCAAAAAACTGGTTCACTGTGTTTCTCAGCGGGATCACGCCGTAAGCCACCTTTAACCGGTGAAGTACAAACGGAATGCCTGTACGGGTATATTGGTAGCCGGTCATGCGAGCAAAAAGCAAGATAATGACGGCGCCACCGATCGGTAATAACAAACGACTTGATGCATTTAAGCTGTTATAGTTGTCAACATCTTCTAGAAACAGACCTTGAATGGAGTTGATACACCAAGTAAACAAAACGATTAAACTCGCAGAACAAACGCCGCCAATAATGGCCAACAAGCATAATTGCCATGACGTTTTGGGTTGCCCTAGTTTTATACGAGCATCAAGACTATATTGCTCGACAAATCGTTTTAGTGAGGTTAGTTTCATCAATTGAAAAAACAATCTTGTTTGGTGTTCAGACAATAATACTTAATAAATGAACTGGTTAGCAAAAATAAATCTTCCTATCGTTGCAAAAAAGCTCGGTCCTTTTAAATCTGCCTTGTTGTTGTTCTCGGTTATTGGCCTGTGCTTATTCATTGGCTACCGGCTAGGTAACTACTATCACGGTTATCAAGCTAAGACGATGAAGCAGCAAAAATTACGTTTAGATGATCTTTATTTGCAGCATGGTGAAACGCTAAAACGCATTCACACCTTAGAAGTGGAACTAGATGTTGAACGTATTGCAAATCTTAATGCGCAAAACACCATCAAAGAGCTAGAACAAGTTCATTTTGAGGTGAAAAAAGAACTCGCTTTTTACCACAAAATCATGGCACCAGAAAAACAAGCCGATGGCGTGGTGATTGATCAAATCAGCATTCAACCAACAGAAAGTGAACAGTACTTTCAGTTTCTCGTGGTATTGGTACAGCAAAAACTTAAAAAGCGTTATGCCAAAGGCTTTATTGAAGTATCAATTAATGGCAGTGAGAATGGACGCCCTAAAACAATAGCATTGTCTAAAATATCAAGCCTGACCAAAAAAGAACTTTCGTTTAGTTTTCAGTATTTTCAACGCTTGAGCGGTGCATTTACCTTGCCTAAAGGGTTTAGGCCTGAATCGGTAACGGTTGGTGTGGTATTGCCAAAAGGTAAATGGCAAAAGTACCGTCGTATCGAAGAGATTATGCCTTGGCCTAAATTAGAACAAAATGTTCCGTAAATATAACTAGGTAATACTTGATTAAATTAGTCAGGTTTAAGATAATTCACACCATTGTCGTATTGTTGAAGAAAAGTACATGTCTAACCCAGAACTCCCTATCCAATTTACTGACGCTGCAGCGACCAAAGTTTTAGCATTAGTGACGGAAGAAGAAAACCCAAACCTTAAATTACGTGTCTATGTCACGGGCGGTGGTTGTTCAGGATTTTCTTACGGCTTTACTTTTGATGAGAAAGTTAACGAAGGCGATATGACCATAGAAAAACAAGGGGTTTCAATGGTCATTGATCCAATGAGTCTTCAATATTTAGTGGGCGGCGAAGTTGACTACACCGAAGGACTCGAAGGAAGTCGTTTCTTAGTGACAAACCCGAATGCCACGTCAACTTGTGGTTGTGGCTCTTCATTCTCTATTTAACCCATAAATTGAATGAAAGAAAGCTGGCAGATGCCAGCTTTTTTAATGCCTCCAATTATATCGCCATAACGGCTATCTATCCGACCACACAGCAAACTCATTGCCACTTGGCTCAGTAAAATGAAAGCGACGTCCGCCTGGAAAACTAAAAATTTCCTTAATCACTTTGCCTTTGGCTTCAAGTATTTTTTGTTGTGTACGTAATAAATCATCACTATAAAAAACAACTAAAGCACTACCTTGCTCTGTGTGACTGCTGAGTAATGATTGAAAGAATCCGCCATCCATTCCTGCATCTGTTTGACTAAAAGCACAATAATCAGGACCGTAATCGGTAAATTTCCATGCAAATACTTGTTCGAAAAATAATTTGGTAGCGGCTAAATTTTGAGAGGGAAATTCAAGATAATTGATTTTTTCGTGGTTACTCATTCCATGTTCCTTGGCAGCTTATTGCTCATACAGTTCGAGCGGTAGATCATCTGGGTCTGAAAAAAAAGTGTAGCGCTTTTTGGTGAGTTCATCGACTCTAATAGGCTCTACGGAAATGTTTTGTTGCAATAATCGCTCGGCAATCACATCAATATTCTCAACGCAAAACGCTAAATGGCGCAATCCATGTGCCTCTGGGTAACTTGGGCGCTTAGGGCGGTCGTTAAATGAAAATAACTCAATTTGACTGCCATCAGGTAAGGCGAGGTCCAATTTGTAAGAATCTCGTTCCTGGCGATAAGACTCAGCAATAATTTTTAGGCCTAGTACTTCGTGATAAAAATACTTAGAAACCTCATAGTTAGAGCAAATAATCGCGACATGATGTATTCCTTTTAGCATGTTATTCCTTTGAGATTTGATCTTTCACACAGTGGCGGTTCCTCGTCATCTTATCGCCTTTCTAATTCAAAAGGCTAGCACTTAGTATTCTGACTTAATTTATAAAAGTCAGTTGCTTGCATTGCAGTGGGGCTATGCTTTGAACTACATTACTACATTCATTGTAGCGATTATGGCGACGAGCGAACCATGGCCACTCTTTTACGTTCATTATTATTTGTTCCCGGCTCTCAGCCTGCGCGATTTCGTAAAGCGGATGCAAGCAACGCTGATCTTATTTGTATCGATTTAGAAGACGCGGTGTTACCCGTAGATAAAGACGCGGCAAGGCAAGCAACTGTTGATTACATCCAAACGGTTAATCGAAACGTCTGTGTGCGCATTAACCCTATTGATTCAGATCTTGGGCAAGCGGATGCGATGGCTCTAGCTAAAGCAAATCCAGCCTTTATCATGTTAGCCAAATGTAGCTCGGCTGAGAACATAGATAAAGTCAGTGAGTATTTTGAACAGTCGACTCAATTCATTGGCTTGATTGAAACCATTATAGGGCTGGAAAATGCCGATGCTATTGCTGCAACTGACAGGGTTAGCGCTTTAATGTTTGGCGGTGCCGATCTCTCTGCAGAGCTTGGTTGTGAGTTCAGTTATCAGCCTCTGTTGTTAGTCAGAAGTCGATTAGTGATGGCGGCAGCAAAGGCCAAAATCGACTTGATTGATGTGCCTTTTGTTGATTTTAAAAATACCCAAGACTTATTAAGTGAAACGCAGAAAATAAAGGCGCTAGGCTTTACCGGGAAAGCGGCGGTCCACCCCTGCCAGATAGAACCAATTCATCAAGGATTTATGCCCACGGATGCCCAAATTTCGTATGCGCAGTCTGTTGTCGCTGCGGTAGAGGGACCTGATGCTGGCGTGGTGGTGGTGAATGGTAAAATGGTTGATCGACCTATTATTCTTGCCTCATATCGGGTGCTTGCGTTGGCCAATTTAGCAACCAAACACCAGCAAGGTGATTAGAATGTCCTCCGGCAATACTCAAAGTATACGGCTGAAAGGCCGAGCTTTGCGCCGGCTTGCAATAAGATAATGTAACAGCGTACATTAGTGGAGCGACTTGCGTTAGTGTCGCTTTTTTATTGCTTGTAATCAAAATGGAATGATTCATGGATCGTGAGAATGTCGTTTTAATCACTTTAGTTTTTTATAAATTTCTGTTGATTTCCATTGGTTTTTGGGCCAGCAAACGCACCAAAAATACTGAAGATTTTTTTATCGGCGGCAAAACATTAGGTCCTTGGGTTGCAGCCACGAGTTCTTCTGCCAGTGCGTCGTCTGCATGGAGCTTACTCGGCGTGAGTGGGGCGGCATATACCATGGGGTTATCGGCTATTTGGTTGTTTCCAGCCGTTGTCTTAGGTTATGCCTTTAATTGGTTATGGATTGCCCCACGTATTCGGCAGCTAGGCAATCAATCAGGTGCTATAACTTTAGCAGACTTGCTCGCAGGCAAAGATTCTTACAGCAAAGTGATAGTCTACTGCTGTAGTTTTATTGTGGTGTTTTCTTTTTCATTTTACATCGCCGCGCAATTTCAAGCGGCGGGCGGTACATTTGCAACAACCTTTAATATGGACAGCAACAAGGCTATCTTGTTAGGGACGCTGATCATCTTGATCTATACCTTGCTTGGTGGTTTTTGGGCAGTCAGTGTGACAGATACTTTGCAAGGGCTATTAATGGCGATAACAGCTTTTGTTCTGCCACTTGCAGCCTTGATCAGTGTTGGCGGCTATGGTGAATTGTTCAGCCAGTTACCTCATGAACTCTCCCAAACACAAATGTCGCTAACCGGTGCGCATACCGGTTGGTTAGGTTTGGCATTTATTGCAGGTTTGCTAGGTGTGGGATTAGGCAATTGTGGTCAACCTCATGTGGTTAATCGCTTTATGGCAATTAAAGATGCCCATTCGGTCAAAGTAGCGCGTTACATTGGTATTGCATGGCCAATAATAGTGATCGGCGGTATGCTTATTTTAGGTTGGTGTGCAAGAGTATTGCTCAATGACGTCAATGATAATGAGCAAGTGCTGTTCAGTGTTACAAATTTGCTGTTTCACCCTGTAGTTGCTGGAATCTTTGTTGCGGCGGTACTTTCGGCCATTATGTCGACAGCAGACAGCCAATTGTTGGTTTCCGCTTCATCCTTGTCGTATGACTTAAAATTAAAAGGCTCAGCGGCCAAACAGTTACTTATTTCTCGGCTAACAGTGGTGGGTATGTGTCTGATTTCCTTGTTAATAGCTTTATATGCGCCTGAAGCGATATTCTCTCGAGTGTTGTTTGCTTGGGCTGCGATAGGCTCAGCGTTTGGTCCCTTGTTGATTGTTTTGCTTATGGGCTATCAAGTCAAAGGCATAAATCGTTTGTTGGCGATTATTTGCGGTTTTGGATTAACAGTATGGTTTAATTGGCAGCCTAATTCACCCGGAGATATTCTTGAACGTGTATTGCCTTTTTTCCTGGCGCTTGCTATTGCCTACTATGGACGAGAAACAAAAAAACATGGTAATACATAGAATGAATTATGCCACGACATTGAAGACATGAACTGGCAGTTTTTTCGTTTTATTCTAGGGTATAAGAAGGTGAAGCAATACTGGGTGAGAACATGAAAAATAGTGGATCTTGTTTGTGCGGTGATATCAGGTTTTCAGTGCAAGAGTTTGAGCCAATGATTGGCCATTGCCACTGTAAGATGTGCCAAAAATTTCACGGCGCGGCATTTTCAACCTTTGGCGAAGTCAAACTGACCAACTTAACATGGCTTGCAGGGGAAGATCGTTTAGCCAGTTATTGCGCCGAAAATGGTAGCGTGCGAAAATTTTGCCAGCATTGTGGCTCTAGCTTGCTGTTTGAGTCTTGTTTTAACCGAGAAACGAAGACCGTAGAAATTTCCCTTGCCGCATTTGACACGTTAGAGCCTGTAAAACCTGATGCCCATATCTATACAGATTCACAAGTTAATTGGTGCCAATTTAACGATCAATTACCCAAGTTCAAAGGTTATCGAGAGTAGCCAAACTCATATAGGCACGAATTTCAGGTTTGCAACCAGACATTGAGTGAACGAATACTGAGCAATACAACCGCAATGCTCAGTAAGGAAAACAACAACGCAAAACTACCATAAATAAAGCGTTTAAGTTTTTGTTTTGATTTTTTAAGCAAGCCCTTGCTCTGGGTTGTTAAGTCCCCTACTGAACCAAACATTTGGCAAAATAAAAAAAGCAACAATAGCCATAAAAAGGTCAATAATGCAGGTAGTAATCCTACGTCAAAAGCGGCAGAGTCAGGGAAGATTAGGGCATAGCAAATAAAGCCAATGTTAATGACGAATAGCAAGATATAAGCTGCGCGAAAAGCAACAAGCCTATTGGCGGCTCGACAATAAAATTCTAGCATGATTTACGGTTTTTCATTGCTCTACCTCGGCTTAGCTCGTGTTGATTCGATGTGCGTTTATTCTCTTGCAACTATTACTAATTCTAATAACCAAGGTAAAGTAAACCACGATATTTTTACTAAGTCACGGTGATAATTGCAATCAGGCTATTGCCTGTAATACGCTAAACGTTAGTTAAACTTAAAGGCCTATTTAATGAAATTTGATCACTTTAATATTACTGCGCCTATGGACTTGTTGGAGCAAGTTAAGGAGTTTTATTGTCAAGTGTTCGACTTAGAAGTAGGAGCTAGGCCTGATTTTAAGCGAGCAGGCTTTTGGCTTTATTTGTCGTCAAATCAATATACAAAAACAAAGAGTGCGATTGTACACCTAACCGAAGGTACGCGGTTTATTGACACGCCACAACAGAGCTATTTAAACCATATTGCCTTTAGCCTATCAGGTCGAACAAGGTTCGAAAATAAACTTAATGAGATGAAGATAAGATTTGAAACAAGCCAAGTTCCGGACACAAACTTGGCTCAATTGATTTTTAGAGATCCAGTCGGTAATCGTTTAGAAGCTATTTTTGATGAATGAGGAATTAGCATCAAGTATATCAAATAATGAACGCAGGATAATTCTATGTGAGTTAACGGCAATTCACCGTTAACTCAACAAGACAAATCTATTTTGCTAACTCAATAAAGGTCGCTGTGTACATTTTTAAGTTCAAAACAAACTGCTCAACAGTGATAAATTCGTGCTCTGAATGTCCCGTGTAATCGGCACCTGGCATGGAAGGACCAAAACTCACAGCTGTAGGGAATAACCGGCTGTTTGTGCCGCCGCCTATGGCAATGGGTTTAGCGTCTTTGATACCGGTAAAGTGTTTAAAGACTGACAGCAGTGTATCTACTTGCGGCGCATCAGATTGTACAAACGGGTCGCCAATGTAATGATCTAATTGAGTCAACGGCGCGTTATTTTCTTGTTGCCAAGCAGTGATCGCTTGATCAATCTCATTGAGTAGTTGCTGTTTTTCTTTGCCTTTCGGGCGACGTAAATTAATGTGTAATTCAACTGCGCTTTCTTGCTGCTTGATTAAGGTTGCTGCAACCGTCATTGGCCCCATAAAATCATCGCGATAAGCGATATTGCCAAACTGTTTCCCCTCAAGGCCGATGCCAATATTGTCGTTGATGAAATTCACCATGGTGCCAGCACCATTGTTTGGCCACTGAATGGTTTCAAGGTTAAGCAATGCCGCTAAGTGAGGGATTGCGTTGATACCCTCCTGTGGCTTAGAAGAATGAGCTGACTTTCCTACGGCGCTAATGGCCAGCTGCTTGCCCTTTAACTCAAAGTGAAATTTCATTTTCTTAAATGATTTAGCTCGTGCTTGTAACTGAGCGAGAAGTGCTGGATTTGCATGTTCAATAACAGTGCTAGCATCTTCTGGAATTTGACTAACAAAATAGCCGCCAGTAAACGCGCTGATGTAAGGCGTATTGTTGGCGATATTGGCAGGTAACTTTGATTTAGGGAAGGCGACTTTGACTAATCCCCAGCCTTTTTCTGCGGTAACTACAGGATATTCTGCATCAATGGTAATGTTAATTTCAGGTAATTCATGCGAGGCGACATATGCTTCTAATGGCGCCCAGTCAGATTCTTCGGCCATGTAAACATATAGCTCAATGCGTTTATTCAGCTTAATGTGTTTATCTTTGATTGATTTCATCGCATAAAGGGCGGTTGAAATAGGGCCTTTATCGTCTTCGGTACCACGACCAATTAATTTACCTGGCTCTGAGGTAGTGTCGAGTTCTAAAGGCGATTTTGCCCACTTACTGGCATTGTACGGTTGAATGTCACCGTGGGTGATTACCCCGACACGATCTTTACTGTCGCCTAAACCAATAATGACCAAATAACCTTCGTCTTTATAATCTAGGCCCAGTGCTAATGCTTGCTTTTTAAGGTCATTTTTAAAGGCGATATGCGCAGGGTTTTCTGTGGCTAACACGCCATCAATGGCTCTGGTGTCATGTCTTACCAATTGCGCGAGGCTATCGACCATTGCTGATTGATAGGTATCAACGGCATATTGAGCCGTTTCCTGACTTAAAGTTGACACTGTAGTAGCGTAGGCAGATCCCATACTAAGAGAAAGTAGGGCAATTTTAGCTATTTTTGTAAACACACAGGTTCCTTGTAACTCGAGTGACTTATGGTATAAGTACTATATATTTAAACAGCGGTTTGTTACAGCAACAGATTTAGGTTTTTTGAACCTATACAGTTGCTCAATTTAGAAAAATAAACCGAGTCGTTAAGGAGGCGGTTTGATAGTTGAATGAGCAATTAGCTTGGTGTCTTATCGAGCAGCAATTGTAACTTTTCAATTTCTTCTAGGATGTCGATGAATTTGGTGCCAACATCCGTAATTTTATATTCAACTCGGGGTGGTACTTCGTGGTACTCAATGCGTTGCAATATGCCGAACTCAACATTCTTCCGTAAGCAATCATTGAGTACTTTCGTGGTTAACCCTTCAACGGAACGCGCCATCAAGCCCGGGCGATTGATGCCGTTTTGCAGTAACTGATAAACCGTTAATGACCATTTACAGCCGTAAATCGTTTCCACCATGCGTGCGCCTTTTTCTGGGGCTAACTTTCGTGAAATTATTTTTTCTTTATCTTTCATTAAGATGTACCAATTTGTGCCTACCTAACTGATTTGTGCTTACTTTTTAAGTGACTGATGCTTGCATACACTGAGCGCACTTTACACTTACAAGTTCAGGATAACGTAATGACTAAAACAAATAAATCACTCGCTCTAATTATTGGTGGCTCAAGTGGAATGGGCTTCGCTACGGCTAAAAAGCTTATTACTCGAGGTATAACCCCGGTTATTATTGGTAGAAGCGGCAAAAAATTGAGCGATGCAACACAGGCTTTATCTGCTATCGGTGAGGCCCGTAGTATTCAAGCTGACTTGTACGATTGGCAAGATGTTCAGCAAGTGATTGAGTTCATCAATACTCAACCGGACAGGATTGAGTATTTAGTGAACGCAGCAGGTTATTTTAACCCAACCTCTTTTTTAGATCATAGTGCGAGTGACTATGATATTTATCATGATCTAAACAAAGCGATGTTTTTTATCTCACAAGCTGTCGCCGAGCATATGAAAATACAAGGTGGTGGTTCTATCGTCAATATAGGCTCAATGTGGGCAAAGCAAGCCATAAAAGCTACGCCATCATCTGCATATTCAATGGCAAAAGCAGGACTGCACGCATTGACTCAGCATATGGCGATGGAATTAGCTGAACACAAAATCCGCGTTAATGCTGTTGCGCCTGCGGTAGTGAAGACGCCGATCTATGAGACGTTTATACCATCGGCTGAACTAGATGAAGCATTAAGCTCATTTGATGAATTTCACCCGATTGGCCGCATTGGTTGTGCAGAAGATGTTGCCAATACCGTGGACTTTCTATTGTCACCGAATGCAGATTGGGTAACAGGGGCAGTTTGGGATGTAGATGGCGGAGTGATGGCTGGACGGAACTAGCATTTGTAGGTAATTTGAGTTTTATCTTAGATCGGATAGATAAATAACGTTTGCTTCATGTTGAGTCGGGCGTGATTAGCATTTTTCATACTTCCAATTGCGTCCTTTCCCTTCTGAAATCCACTCAATGGCAGTAGATAAACGCTTTAAACGGGTCGCCTCTTTTTTTGCGGAAGTGATCCACTCGATGTAATCTTTTTGTTTGCTGTAACTAAAATCAGCAAAATGTCGGCTCGCGCCTATGTTGGTGGCTAGCGCTTGTTGAAGATCGTCAGGTACAATCAATTCTGATTTATTCTTTTTGCTAACCTGGGATTTGGTTTTATCTGTTGAATGATTAACGGCAATAGCTTGTCTAATGTAGTCAATCAATATTGCGTCAACCGGTAAGTCTCCGATTTCGCGAAATTTCAATGCAGCAAGGTTTTCATTGTCACTTTCTTCAAACAATTGATGAGTATCATTGAGCGATTTACCGTTAAAAAACGAAAAAGTCACATGGTTCTTAAAAGCTGCCATTGCACACACCAATCCTTGCTCAGAAAAACAAGGTTGTCGCCATTTAATGGCTTCTTCTATATCAGAAGAGGCTTCATTGACTAACACACGTAGTTTTTTGAGTATTGGACGAGCAAATTCAGGCTTGCTCTTAATATACCGATCGATGGCTTTTTGTTGTGACATATATGTCTCGGCGCTGTTTCTTACAAAATATCGAATCGGACCATAATGTTCAATAGTGGATTACGCCTCGTATCACACCACGCCATTTTTGTGTTTAGTCAATTTTGGACAGTTTAGCCATACATTAAAGAGGCTTTGGTTCATATACTTGCCTCTCATGGAAGTGAATTTGGGAGACTAACAATGCAAAAATTCATTAAATCAATGGCACTTGCTGCTGGCCTATTATCAGTAAGTACATTGTCTAATGCGTCATTAATTATTAATGGTAGTTTTGAGCAGCTAACATTTGGCGACCAATCATCATCTATAGGAGCTGTACACAATACAGAACTTCAGTCTTTTAACTCTAAAAAGCGTGGCTGGGACGTGTTCTCAAGCTTACCCGGTTGGACAACAATTTCCGGCAGTGGTATTGAGTTGCAGAAGAATGTGGTGACAAAATCTCAGCAAGGTACGAATCATGTAGAGTTAGATTCTCATCGCCGAGGGACATCTAACAGTGTCATGACACAAACGGTTAATTCGCTGACCATTGGCCATGATTACTTGCTAGAGTTCTATTATAAACCCCGGACAAACGCCTTAAACGATAATGGCATCAATGTTTATTGGTACAATTCATCACTTGATTTTGACTTAAAAATGAATGCAATGTTTATTGCTGATAGCACGCGTTCAGTGACGCCAAACTGGCAAAAACAGTCTGTACACTTTACCGCGACTGCTTCATCTATGGACTTAAGCTTTGGCTCATTTGGACGACAAAATACGCTGGGTGGATTGATAGATAATGTGTCGTTAGTCGACACGACTGTAGTATCTGAACCTTCAATGCTAGCCATATTGTTTGCACCACTAAGCTTCTTGTTTTTCCGTCGACGGAAACAACAGCAGAAGTAACGTATTCTTTTTTATAGCTTTTCCGTCAGCAGCAAGCCCCCATTTTCTGCTGGCGGGGAAAGCCTATAATCTAATACTACCGCTAAACTTGTCATCGAATAAAAAGCAATTCAACTAACAGATTTTTTTTAAGCCAATAGTCTAATCACTATGCGTGTAGTAATGAGTTGATGTCATCAATACAAGTGATATTCAATAACTGTGCTTGCTGTGCCATTTCGTCATCTTCATCGTGATTTGCAGCGGCTCGATACAAACAAGACATCATAAACAGTACAATACGATCTTGCTCACTTCCCTTGGTTAAACCTAAGCTAACCCTATCGATATGGGCAAGCTGTTTAATAACACTCGCATCGAGATGCCACAGCGACAACATTAAAGCGGATGCGGAATAAATGCTTTTTCCTGTACAGGCTTTGATGTGTTGATTGAGTGAGCGCAGGCAGTCAATCCCTTGCAGTGAATGCATGACTAAGTCACGTTTAAGCATTTGTTTATGAGTTAGCAAGAATATTCCTAACAAGCCAAAGATAAGCACCTGCTCGGTTAATGAAATGTCCCACTTGATAGTTTTGCTACATGATTTTCTGAGCAACTGAAATAGTTTCGGGGCGAGCATAAATGCGTCGCTGTAACTGTTGATTATTATTGGTGATACATGATCTTGCAACGCATCTTTCATCGAAAATAACATCGCGACATTCAGTACCGTGGTGACACCTAAGTTTCGACCTATTGCATCTTGCAGGTCTTTGGGCGTTCGACCATAAATGGCTTTGCTCGCGAGGCCAATGATTCGACCCGATAATACAGGATCTCTATTGATGATATTGGTGATCATCACTGTATCAAGGTGCCCTTGTTCTTTTTCTTTTATCAGCTGTTTGCAACTGTCTGACATAGGGGGAAGGTGCTGGGCAATTTTAATTAAGGTATGCTTACATTGCTGCGTATCATTAAGTGATGAAAGCTCTCTAAACTGTGATGCTGTGATGCCAAATTTATGGCGAAAGGCTCGCTCAAATGTCGCTCGTTCTGAGTATCCTAACTTTGCGGCCAATTCATCAATATGATATTCCTGTGTAAGGAGTGCCTCTACACAGAGTTCATTTAGAAATTTTTGTTGAATTAGCTTAAAACTTGTTTCTTCTTGCGACAACTTACGTCGAAAAGAAGTCGTACTCATTGCTAAAGTAGCGACACAGTCTTCAATTGTTATTGACGCAGGTAATTCACTACGAGCGAATATTTCGTTTACTTTTTCAGTAAGGGCAAGCGAGCGAAGGGATGAAGTCATCAATAGATACAAGAAACAAAAAGAAGATTATGTCGTTTTTTATCGTTATCAACAAGTGACAATTAAATGCTAGCATTTTTACCCCCCCGTAAGCTTTATTTTAAGCCCGCATGATGGAGCTAGCCTTGTAAGAATCTACAGAAGTAGCTGGTATTAGCAGCAAACCAGAATGTACCACTAAAATAGAAAAATACTGACAACTTGTGGTTTTACATCCATCAACGACCTCGTTAATATCAATTTATCAAAAGCAGATACACAAGGAGAATTTGGTGCAAAAATATTGTTTAATCATTTTTATTGTTATCTTTTCATCCATATCTTATGGGAAAACATTCACCCAAGCACAGTTAACAGAGCTAGCACATTCATTTGTTGAGGCAAAAAATGCACGGCAGCAACCAGAGACCAATATTGATGATATCGAACATTACTTATCGCTGCTGGCCGATGATTTTATCGATGAACATATAAAATATAATGTCATCATTAATGACAAAAATAAACTACGCCAAGGCATGGTTGAAAAACTGAAAGACAAGGTGATCTCAAGTTCTATCCAAGTAGAAGAGATGATGGTTGGTTCAAATGTGGTTTTTGTCAAAATGATTGAAAAAGGCAAGGTACAACCAAGCCACCTGGACAAAGTTATAGAATATACCGCAACCAACATTGTTTCCTTAGAATATAATGATGACGGGTTAATAAAACACATTCGTCGCCATCACGGTTTTTAGTGCGGCGTTAATCCTGCACTTGTAGATATGAGTAACTATTGAGGAATATTGATGCAATCGGTTTTATGTTTTGGTGACTCTAATACGTGGGGATATGAGCCCGGCACCGGCCTACGATTTGATCACACCGTTCGATGGACAGCACTTACGCAAACATTGTTAAATAATGACATTAAACTCTATGAAGCAGGGCTAAATGGGCGAACCACCAATAGTGATGATGCTGGAAGGGACTTTCGATGCGGCAGCCAGTTACTTAACTTGTATCTTGAAAGTTGCAGACCACTGTCATTGGTTATCATCAGTTTAGGTACAAACGATTTAAAGGCAAGCTTGTCTTTATCAGTAGACGAGATAAAAGCTGGCGCGAAAGTACTGTGCGAGCAAGTGCAGAGTTTTGATTTTTCACCGTATCAAGCGCCACAAGTGTTATTAGTCGCGCCAGCGCCATTGGTTGATTCAGCGGCACTTGATGAAGAATTTGAAACCGCATTAACAGCATCACGAAAATTGGCTGCGGCCTATTTTCATTTAAGTCGTGAACTCGGTATTCACTTTTTAGATGCAGGAAAAATCGTCAAAACAAGCCCCGTTGATGGTGTTCACTGGGATGCAGATGCCCACCTTGATTTCGCTAGACATCTATCAGCATTACTTCCATCAATAATTGATGCTGGTGAATAAGCAATTGTGGAGAAGAGCACTATCACGTATTTTAACGGGCTCTCATTGACTCAAATTAAGCGCATCGCCGCATATGCTTAATTTAAGTACAGTACACCGCAACAGCAAAAAGCTGGTGCACTGATTTTAGTGTGGTAAATAATTAAGCGTTTTTTCTTCTGTATAGGTAAAGAGCTGACAAAAACAGTATTAACGAACTAGGCTCTGGAATAGTTGTACTATCACTTGTGGCTAATAATACATCATCTATTCCAAATCCATCACCTGCACTACTTGTACTGACCAACATGCTGCTCATTGTAATGCCTGGATCAAGCGTAAAACCAAAAAAAGCAACACCAGTACCGATATTTTTTGTTACCACTTCGACACCTACTGATGTTGTTAGCGTAAGACTAGTCGTGCTGGATAATTCTTTAAAAAATGCGCCAAATGCAGTGATTTCATCGTCAAAGGCAATTGTAGCTGTTGTTACATTTGCTGCTAAGAAAAAGTGAGCAAAGGTTGTGTCGTTCACATTTGCAAAATTGCCAAATGAAAAAGGCAAGGCGTCTATTTGGTTTTGTGTATTGGAATTTTGCACTGCACCAGTGGAAGATAAGGTAAATGGGCCAACATCAAAACTAGCGTTTCTAAATGATTGATCTGTTGCATAGCTATTAAAGTCTTCAGTAATGTCAGCTGCGCCGCCTATTGCCGTTAGAAAGTCAGCCTGATTAGTGTAGGTTATCAGTGTGGCATAAGTTGGCATCGCCAATAGAAAACTAACCAAAACGGCCGCTAACTTTTTGAATTTCAACATGGTACATCCTTCTAGACTGTTATTTGTTGGAACTTCCTAAATACAGTGTAATTTCTAATCCTTGTTTTTAATCCTTAATAATCAGTTGGTTAGAGTCGTACTGAGAAATTGGTGTAAAAAAGTAGGCATGTCATTAAGCTTAGGAAAACCTAAAGGTAGGTTATTCTATTCATAATCATCAGTAGTTTAGGGCTGGAAAGATCAGGAGGCTTTGATAAGAGCAGTGAGTATAACCAGTTTTTTTAAATCTGTTGAGCAACAATTTAACGTTGGGTTACGATAGTATCAATCACCAATTAACAGTAGTTCTTAGACCATCAGGTTTGATTTTATTTCTATAATCAAACCTGATGGTCTAATCGATTCAACTTTGTTGATTGTCATTTTTCTTAAAGTTCTTTTTTAACGTGATAACGCTGGTGACACTCAGTGCCACTAAAATAAACAAAATTGGCTGCGCTTGCTCTTCATTACCGCGTAATATGATGGCTGTAGCTATCATGGCTGCGGCCCATAACACCGCATTAGTTAACATGGTTTTTTTATAAATTTTCATCAAATTATCTCCAGATGTTGAACCGGCGAAATCGCCTACTTTTCCATATTCGAAAGCACACAATTTATTGAGTGCAGTTAAATTAGTGTCGTAACTTTCTTTCAGTGTCTTATCTTCACCCAATTTATTAATCGCCTGATTAAACGCGTCTTGTTCCGACAAGCCTTCTGCCTGCAACGCTTCTACCGAGCAATAAAGGTGGTCTTTGAGCTCATCTATTTTATTGTTTTTAATTGAATGGCTTTGCAGTACGCGAACACACCATTGATGAATTGCGAGTTCTAAATTAAACATTGGCTTTCCTCTCTAGTGTTTTAAGCATGTCGTTGAGCTTTTGCCACTGAGCTCGTTGATGCGTAAGTTCTGTTTTCCCTTCGTCACACAGGCGGTAATATTTTCTTTTGCGTCCTGTTTCTGCGACACCCCAAAATGCTTCAACCCAGCCTTTTTTTTCTAATCGGTGCAAAATAGGGTAGAGCATACCATCGGCCCACTGAATTTCGCCGTCAGAGAGTTCTTTCACTTGCGCGATAATGGCGTAACCATAGCTTTCTTCGATACTGAGCACGGATAAAATCAATGGGGTAGTGGATGCTGCTACAAAGTCTTTTGATAATGTCATATATTTATACCTATAAGTCTTAGGTATAATGATACATAGAATCTATAGGTATGCAAGGCTGTTTTTTATACAGTCTTTTGGTTCATGTGAAGAAATGAACGCTAGTTACTGATATTGAAAGGTTTTAGTTGCTAATTACTGTGTCGATTTTATGGCTTTAAAGCTATTGCTTGCTCAGTTTAAACCTGTCATTATCCGGCCAATGGATATCACTTGTTTTCGATATTAAAGGATTAAAAATCAATGAATAAATCTTATCTCGCCATTATTCCCCATCTAAAACCAACACCAAGTTTTGTGGGAATTTATCTGTTTGTTTGGCTGTTGTGGCATAACGAATTCCCGCTGTCTTTAATTAATACTAACGGTGATTTACTGGTCAGAATCAATAGTGCAATTGCGGCGGTCGAGTACAATCAATACTTCTTTGTTTTTCTGCTGACTCTATTGGTGATTTTGTTAAGACATGGTTTTGATTATTTAGGCGACCTTGCTAACAATGAAGACCGTCCAAACAAAACAAGCCTACTTCAAAATAGCACTTTGGCAGAAACTGAAAGTGAAACGGATATAAAGCGCGTGATTTCAGCATTAGATGACGCGCGAGTTAAATTGTCTGATGCGAAAGAGCAAATTAAAAAGCTCAAACAAGACAAGCAAAATATGGTCAAAAAAGTAATGCAATTAGAGTCTGAACGAGAAGAATTGACTGTTGATAAAAGCATACTGAGCCAAGAAATCACTGAGCTTAAAGGAAAGCTTGCAAAACAAACGCTTGAAGCTTAGCTAAAGTTTCAAGCAATAAACTGCAAAGTCGAGCATCAATACGCGGATGATTTGAGCAAAAGCTTAAATGATAACACTACAAATCATCCCCGATAGTAGCTACACTAGCGAAAACTTTGCATTCAACATTTTTCATGACCGATTCATTCCACTTCGAAAACACCTTTCATTTAGACAAAAGCCATTTTAGTGAATGTTATAGCGAAACTGCGGTTCAAGATGACTCGTTTCGTCCATATACAAAATCAGCTGTTTTAATCGTATTTTCTTTGACCATTATGATTGCGACAGAGATTAGTGCTTATATGTCATATTTCGTATTTGGCTTAGGTATTATTGAGGCGTTGGGGGTTTACTACCGCAAACCTTGGTGGATTTACCGTCAGCTATTATCAAAAGCGGCCAATAATGAAGTCACGTTAATTATTGACGAACAGGGGATTTCCACTCAATCTTCCTTCGTTAATCTAACCTTTGCTTGGCGTGATATCCAATCACTTAGCAAGTCAGCGTTGGGGTGGGTATTTATTTGTCAGGGCACTCAGCATTATATTTCTGATCGCAGCTTGAATGAGCAGGCTCAGCAATTTTTGGTAGGGCAACAAAGTGCGGTAGAACAAACCGCGTTAAATGCTTCGGAAAAAAGCTAGTGTCAATACCGAAGAAAAATCCTATTTCACTGACTAACCCACGTTTTTTGCTATTGTTTTTCACCGCATGGGTTTTGATGTTAGTGATGGCGCCCGCCAATATTAGTGAGCTTGTTAGTTATAGCTATTTTAGTTTGCTCGGCGTTTTAGGTGCAATTTTTGCGAACTCCACTGGGGCAGGTGGCGGTGTCGTCTTTATTCCAATGTTCAATCAACTAAGTTTCAGTGAAACTCAAGCGATTGCAACCAGTTTCGGTATTCAATGTTTTGGCATGACAGCGGGCTCCTATACTTGGTGGCATCATTATAAAACACAAAAGTCTGATTTAAGATTATGGCAAGGTTATAAACGCATAATCGCAGTGACCAGCATATTTTCCATCATAGGCTTATGGCTGACTTTTTCTTTCAAACTTGAGTCGCCATCTTCTTTGCATGAAAGCTTCAGTTGGTTTTCGCTGCTTTTAGGCGCTTTTATATTAGCGACGATATACTTGATTAAGCCAACCCGCGAATCAAGCCAAATTACCTGGTTTGATTATCTCGCTCTAATCTTGATTGGCTTACTTGGTGGGGCAATAACCGCGTGGTTATCGGTAGGCGTAGGTGAATTACTCGCCATCTATTTAATATTACGTCGATTTGATGTCACTATGGCCGTGGCGGCTGCGGTGGTAGTGTCTGCATTTACGGTTTGGTCTGCTATTGGGCAATATACCCTAGCGTCATTTGAGGTATATTGGCAGGTAGTTGTATTTGCTGGGCCTGGCGCCGTTATGGGGGGGATCTTTGCTAAAACTTTAGTGGGTTACCTGTCGGCAACTAAGCTGAAATTATTTTTCGCGTTTTGGCTATTGGTAATCGGCATTGTCGGAATATGATTTGAAACAATTTTAAATGAGAATTATTCTCAGAAACCTTGACAGAATATGGCGACTTAATTAGGCTTGCCTGCATTGATAATAACAACAAACTTCCTGACAAATAGGCTTACTATGTTAAAGAAAATTATTGGTTTATCCGCATTGTTAATGCTATCTGCTTCGACACTTGCAAGCGAAGTGAATGTTTACTCTTATCGTCAACCGTTCTTGGTTGAACCTTTATTTCAAAAGTTTACTGACAAAACAGGCATTAAGGTCAATGTTGTTTTTGCAAAAAAAGGCATGGCTGAGCGTTTAGCTCGTGAAGGTGAGCATAGCCCTGCGGATGTACTATTAACAACAGACATTAGCCGATTAATTGAATTGCATGAGAAGTCGCTATTGCAACCTGTCACTTCATCAGAAATTACTGACGCTATCCCTAGTCAATACCGCGCCGCAGATGATACTTGGTTTGCTTTAACCACGCGTGTTCGTAATATCTATTCTGCCAAACGATTAGGAGATGTTGAATTAAGCTATGAAGATTTAGCTGATCCAAAGTATAAAGGTCGCCTGTGTACGCGCAGTGGTAAGCATCCTTACAATGTTGCATTAGTTGCTTCTATGGTTGCGACCAACGGCGAGCAAGCCACATTAACTTGGTTAGAAGGTGTAAAGAAAAACTTAGCACGTAAGCCACAAGGTAATGATCGTGGTCAGGTTCAGGCGATCCACCAAAACCTGTGTGACTTAGCAATTGGTAACAGTTACTACTTCGGTAAAATGTTGACCAATGAAGAGCAAAAAGTTTGGGCTGATGGCGTCAATATTAATTTTCCAAATCAAGCTAATCGTGGTGCTCACGTAAATATTTCAGGCATGGGCATGGCAAAATATGCACCGCATACAAAAGAAGCAAAAGCCTTGATGGAATTTTTAGTGTCGGCACCTGCACAGCAACTTTACGCTGAAACAAACATGGAATATCCGGTACGCGCAGGTGTTGAAAAATCGGCATTGGTTGCATCATGGGGTGAATTCAAAGCAGATACTTTGTCATTAGAAACCATCGCTAAGCACCGTAAAACAGCGTTGAAGCTACTTGATCAGGCTAAATTTGATCTGTGAGTTTAGGACGGAAAAATCCCTTTTGGCGATTAACAAGTTGGATACTAGCACTGGTATTAATTTTACCCGTGCTAGTGATGTTAATCGCCAGTATTGGCTCTTCTGATTCCCTCTTTTCACATCTATGGCAAACCGTTCTTCCAACGTACATCGAAAACACTATAAAGCTTAGTGCTTATGTGGTGATGTTGGCGTTGCTGTTTGGAATTCCCAGTGCCGCACTAGTTACGCAAACTAATATCAAAGGGCGACAATGGCTTCGTTGGATGTTGTTGTTGCCATTAGCGATGCCAGCTTATTTGGTGGCTTACCTTTACACGGACTTGTTCGATTATGCAGGCCCTGTTCAACGGTTTTTAAGAGAAAGTTTCGGTTGGCAATCCGCCAATGATTATTGGTTTTTTGATATTCGAACCCTTTTTGGTGCCAGTGTTGTTCTTGCGCTCGTATTATTTCCTTATGTGTATATGTTAACGAGAACGGCGCTAGAGCAACAAGACCGAAATTTAATTCGTGCAGGCCGCACGCTAGGGTTATCTGCTTCGAAAGCATTCATACAAATAGGATTGCCATTAGCTCGTCCTGCGATCATGGTGTCTGCAACCTTAGTGATGATGGAAACCATCGCTGATTTCGCCACCGTGCAATATTTTGCCGTTAATACACTAACCACAGCGATTTATGATACTTGGTTAGGCTATGGCGATATGGCGGCGGCAAATGCACTGGCGAGTGTGTTGATGTTGTTTGTGCTGTTTGTTGTTGTTGCCGAGCAAAAAAGCCGTGCAAAACAGCGACATCAAAGTAGTCGGCCGAGCAAGGAAACAGAGTTAATTTGTTTGTCGGCAAGCCAGCAAGCTTTAGCGTTAAGTTTTTGCTGGTTCTTAGTTATTGCCGGGTTCTTACTCCCTATAACGTTGCTGATTTCAATGGCGATAAAGTATAGCGACATTGGCCAATTTAAAGCGTTGACAGATATTGGTATGAACACGCTTTACGTCTCAGGCATTGCCGCTACAATTTCAGTGTGCTTAGCGGTGTTTTTATCGCTTTACAAAAGAATGCACGAAGACAAATCAGCAAAGTGGCCGCTGCAACTTTCAGGGTTTGGTTATGCCGTGCCAGGTACTGTATTGGCCATGGCATTGATGGCAACGTTTGCTCCTATTGATCATTGGTTGAATGACATTGCTGTGTTACTTAGTCTAGAGAAGCCGGGGCTTATTCTATCAGGCACTGTTTTTGCGATCATATTCGCCTTTGTGGTTCGTTTTGCGGCTATTGCCAATGGCACAGTAAGCGCTGGAATTGATAAAATTCCTGCATCTTTAGATTTTGCGCCAGCAACATTAGGTGCCGGTCTGCTTGCCACCATTAAGCGTGTCCATTTACCTCTGTTAAAACCCTCAATATTGGTCGCTTGGCTATTGGTTTTTGTTGAATCGATGAAAGAACTCCCTGCAGTACTGTTGTTAAGGCCGTTTAATTTTGAAACGCTGAGCACTTTTATTTATCAGCTAATTTCAGATGAACAACTAGAGCAAGGTGCTATTGGAGCGATCTTTATAGTATTATTCGGCCTATTACCGATTATCTGGCTAAATAAAGATAAGCATTGATTTAGACTATGCGTCTAACCCGTAAAAGTGAATATTTGTGACTCAACTACTTGAAATTGAACAACTCAGTGTTGCCCTTGATGGCAATAATATTTTATCGGATATTAATTTGACGCTTAATGCGGGCGAAATTATGGGGTTAGTTGGCGCTAGTGGCTGTGGTAAAACAACGCTATTAAATACACTTGCAGGCTTTGTTCGTTTCGAGCGCGGGCGTATTTCTTTGGGTAACAAAATCGTTATCGATCAAAACCAATTTGTTGAACCTGAGCATCGACACATCGGCATGATCTTTCAAGATTATGCGCTGTTCCCGCATTTAACAGTACAAGAGAATGTTGCGTTTGGTATAAAGCGTTTGGCGAAAGATATTCAATCAGAGCGGGTTGAACAGTTATTAACGTTACTTAAACTGTCAGAGTACGCTAACCGATACCCTCATCAACTCTCTGGTGGACAGCAACAACGTGTTGCTATTGCTCGTGCTTTAGCACCTCAGCCTAAATTACTGTTATTAGATGAGCCTTTTTCTAATATCGATGCCCGTTTACGTCACGAATTGATGCTAGAAATTCGTCGTTTGCTTAAACAATTAGGCATCAGTGCTATTTTTGTTACACACAATAAAGATGAGGTGTTCACTTTTGCCGATAAAATGGCGGTGATGAATGAAGGGCAGCTACTACAAGTAGGGGCGCCAACCGAACTTTGCCAAAACCCTAAAAGCTGGTTGGTTGCAGACTTTCTACAATTGGGCAGTTGGGTTCCGTGTAAAATAGCGACGTCGCATGTAAAAACAGCCTTAGGTGAGTTTGACTTTAATGATGATAAAGATCATTCAGTTGAATCATTGGCCAAACTGCTCATTAAACCACAGCACTTGTCACTTGATGATGATAAGCCTGTAAATGCTGAAGTGGTGCATATTGGTGTAACCGAGCAGGGATTTCATTACCATATTGACAGCATTGACAGCATTGACGGTGATCCGCAGCTCAAATTTAGTCAGCTGAGTTTATACAGTGAATCCGTCTACCAATTAGGGCAGCAGCTCACCGTATCGTTAAAGCCACATAAATTACTTGTTTTTAATCAACAAGTAACTCATTCGGAAATGTGATTGCTTTTTATAGCTTTGAACATTTCAGCTTAATAGGCTGCGCCCATCAAATTTTAATGTTGAATATACTTAAATCAGTATAGATAATGTTTCGTATAGGTTCATAGGTTGAGCATGACGCAAATCCCGTGTATGTAAGGAAACATAATGGCAGGTAAAAACAAGCACTTTTTAACGCAGCCGCTTTCGATAGGAATGCTTATTCTTTTTGGCTTTGCATTCTTAATAACATTGTTTGTAACTATTACCAGTTACCAATTTTCCCTAACGCTTTGCCAAGATTCAGCTTGCCTCCAAAGCTTCTTTGAGCATTTTAAGCAACCCATTTGGCTCTCTTCGGGGCTGATAACGGTACTAATTTTACTTAACCTCTTTTATAGAACTCAGCTAACGGAAGAAATGCTCAAAAAATCGGAAGAGTCATTGGAATCAACGTTACAACAAAATTGTTTTTCCAATTATTTTGAGCATTTATCTCAATTTGAGAAGTACATAGAGGATACTGAAAATTTATCTAAGTACCTCACAAAGCCTAGAGCATCCCACGAATATTTTTACCCGAATGCTATTGATGGTGACTTTAGATTTAATGTTGGCGTTATAGAAAAGCTAAATAAGGTTTTTATCAAATTCAGTTCTGTACTTAATCAAGGTGGAGGAGAACTAACGGGCTCCCATCATCATAAAATATTGAATTTGATGATTGAGTTAGGTCATCTAGTTCAACTAAGGCAACTTTGTGATGACCTTTTTATCACATACAACCCTAAACCCTGTGAATTAGATCTGATTAGGCACAATAATGATCCGATAACGGCAGAGCTATATTTGCCAGCAATCAAGTACTCAGAAGCTATTTATTATTATATAAGCTTTTTTACTGGTTATTTAAGCCGACTACTTAGTTTCTACCCTGTAGGGCTAGATAGAGAGTTTATTAAGAATCCTTTTGGAATAGATCTGAAAAAACTTGATAAAGAAATTACCCTTGGCAGGCTTGAAGAATATAAAGAAGAACGTGATATCGCTATAAAATTAAGACAGGATTCTATAAGGAATAAGTATAACTATATAGGTGGTACAGAGACTACAACAGAGCTTTCTAAAACAGGAAGTGACGAGATATATAAATTTTCATATTCTGATTTAAAACTGGATCTATGAAATCAAAAGTGTTTTCTCTTTGGCTTTTAAGATTACGACTCATGGTGAGCTAACGTATTTAGTAGTTTAAATTTAACTTGAGTACGAATATTTATAGAATGTGGGTTTAATATCTTTTTAGCAACATGAAACTAAAAGTGAGTGTGAAACCTTTTCTATTAAAGTAAAATTAAGCGCTTGTAGTCATTCCTAGATCATAGGTATTCATTTTCTGACACAGAACCAACATTTTTTTACGTAAAAACCCTAAAAATGGGAATGATCCCCATTTTGTTGGGCTACAGATCCACAAACTTCCACAATTTCATCCACTTCCTTGCACCCCTTGATTTTTCTAGTCTCGGAGCAGATCAAATAGTTCAAACTTTGCTTGACATATCTTGATATAAATCACTAAACTGTATAAATGTGGAAAAAAGTGGGTAATTGTGGATCTCAAAGATTCACACAAAATAAATAAGGTTATGTTTAGAGGCACTAGCGCAATTACGCTCGACAGCAAAAATAGAATCACGATGCCAACGAAGTATCGCGAGGAGCTATTTGCTGATTGCCAAGGAAAAATGGTTTGTACCGTTGATATCCAGCATCCTTGTTTACTGCTTTATCCGCTCCCTGAATGGGAAGAAATAGAATTAAAACTTTGTGGTTTATCAAGTATGAATCCACAAGAAAGACTGCTTCAACAAGTGTTACTGGGCAATGCCTCAGATTGTGACATGGATAAAAGCGGTCGTTTATTGATTAATGGTCCATTACGTCAACACGCGTCATTAGAAAAAGGCGTTATGTTGGTAGGGCAATTGAAAAAATTTGAAATTTGGAATGAATCAGCTTGGCAGGCGCAAATGCAACAAGGCATTGGCAAAATTCAAGCGGGCGAAATCGAATTAACCGAACGATTACTTGATTTATCATTATAACTAGAACGATATGCCAACAGATAATTCACATATTTCTGTATTGCTCGATGAAGCGATACAAGCACTAGCCATCGATCCGGATGGCATCTACATCGACTGTACGTTTGGCCGAGGTGGACATTCAACTCAAATTTTATCTCAACTTTCAGATAAAGGTCGCTTAATCGCCATCGATCGTGATCCTACGGCAATAGAAGCTGCTGAAAAATTCAAAGATGATGCTCGCTTTAAAATTGAACATTTTGGATTCGCCGAGCTAGAAGCGATAGCGAATAGCAATGATATTGTTGGCAAAGTGTCGGGCATCCTATTTGATTTAGGTGTTTCCTCACCGCAACTTGACGTTGCAGAGCGCGGCTTTAGCTTCATGAATGACGGCCCTCTTGACATGAGAATGGACACCACCCGTGGTGAGACAGCAGCAGAGTGGCTTGCGCGTGCTGATGTAGAAGACATCAGTTGGGTATTAAGAACCTTTGGTGAAGAAAAACATGCATGGCGTATTGCTAATGCCATTGTCGATAGCCGTGAAGAGTCACCATTAACACGAACCGGTGAACTTGCGGCGTTGATCAAGAAAACTGCCCCGCAGCGTGAAATTAAAAAGCATCCTGCCACTCGGAGTTTTCAAGCTATTCGTATGTATATCAATAGTGAATTAGATCAAATAGAGAAAGCACTTGCTGCGTCACTAAATGTTCTTAAAACTGATGGCCGTTTGGCGGTTATCAGCTTTCATTCGCTAGAAGATAGGTTAGTAAAACAGTTCATGAAAAAACATTCACAGGGCAGACAAGTACCACGTGGAATGCCGATCAGTGAAGCTGAATTACAAAAAGGCAAAAAATTAAACTTGGTGGGTCGAAAAACCAAACCAAGTAAAGATGAAGTAACTCGTAACGTAAGATCAAGAAGTTCAGTGCTACGCGTGGCTGAGCGACTGGATGACTAAAAATGGCAGCAAAAAATGCAGCCTTAGTTGTTGATATTTATAATGATATTCAACAGCACATTTTGACTTATGTATTGTTGGCGTTAGTGGTTTTTTCAGCATTGGCGGTGATTTATTTCACCCATGTTAACAGACAAACCACCAGTAACTTAGAAGTACTGCTGACCGAACGAGACGAATTAGACATTGAATGGCGTAACCTTTTGATCGAACAAAACAGTTTGGCAGAACATAGCGCAATAGAGATTAAAGCATCAAAAATGCTTGATATGAAACGACCAGACGCTAAATCGGAAGTTGTAATAAAATTACCATGACAACCGCGACTGAAAAGAAAAGAAGACTTAATCAAAAGCCAACAACCGTTGCATGGCGGTTTTATGTTGTGCTTGGCATTGTCGCGCTTATTTATTGTGGTTTAATGGCCAGAACAGCATATATTCAGGTGATTGAACCTGACATGTTGAAAAAACAAGGCGATATGCGTTCGCTAAGAACAGCTGCTAAAACCGTACAAAGAGGCTCTATTGTTGATCGTAATGGTACAGAGTTAGCAGTCAGTGTTCCTGTAGAAACCGTCTGGGCTGATCCTAAGGTGGTGATGGACAAAAACGGCTTAGCTATGGTTGAACATTGGCGTGCGCTTGCTGATGTGTTGGGTCAAGACGTTAATAAACTGACTAGTCGTATCGTCCGTCAGCCCAACAAACGTTTCGTTTACGTTGAGCGTCAAGTATCGCCAGTCATGGCGAATTACATCAAAGAATTAAAAATTCCAGGCATACACTTAAGAAAAGAATCGAAGCGTTTCTATCCTGCTGGCGAAATTAGTGCACATCTTGTCGGCTTTACTAACGTTGATGATAAAGGCATTGAAGGCATTGAACGTGTTTATGATGCGTTGTTAACTGGTAAAGGTGGCGCGAAGAAGTTTCGTAAAGATGCTAAGGGCAGAAAAATTGAAATTCTATCTGTCGAGGAAGCACAGCCGCCAAAAGATTTAACCTTAAGTATCGACCAACGTATTCAGGCGATAGCGTATCGCGAATTAAAAGGGGCGGTTAGAGCATTTAAAGCTACGTCGGGCTCGGTCATTGTAGTTGACGTTGAAACTGGCGAGTTACTTTCATTGGTGAATAGTCCTTCTTACAATCCAAATAATCGCGGTAATACGCCAGCCAATCGCATTCGAAATCGCGCTATTACCGATATGTTTGAACCGGGTTCTACTATGAAGCCGTTGTCGTTGCTGACAGCGATGGAATTTGGCATTGCTGATGCAGGAACTGTTGTTAATACCAGTCCTGGCTGGATGCGCTTGGGCGGTCGACGTATTGGCGATCCTATTAATCGTGGCGAGTTAACCATGGAAGAGATTTTAATTCACTCTTCAAACATGGGCACAGCAAAACTTGCGCTAGCGATGCCAAAAGAATATTTAATTGATAAATTTTTTGAAGTCGGTTTTTCCGAAGATACGGGTAGCGGTTTAGTGGGTGAAAGCAGCGGCATGATGTCAGATCGCAATCGCTGGTCACAGCATGAACTGGCCAGTTTATCCTATGGCTATAACTTGGCGATTACGCCAATGCAATTGGCTCGCTTTTACGCAACGGTGGCAAATGGTGGTATTAAACGTCCATTTTCGATTACCAAAGTAGACCGTCCGGTTGAAGGGGAACGTCTGTTTTCAGAAAATTTAACTGCTGATTTACGATTAATGCTGGAAGGTGTTGTTGAAAAAGGCGCCAAAAAAGCACAAGTAGACGGTTATCGCGTCGGCGGTAAAACAGGTACCAGTATTAAAGCTGTTGCCGGTGGTTACGGAAATGATTATGTCGGTCTTTTCGCTGGCATGGCGCCAATCGACGACCCTAAAGTTGTGGTCGTTGTAGTGATAAATGAGCCTGGAGGCGACTTATATCATGGAGGAGATGTTGCCGCACCGGTATTTTCTCGTGTCATGAAAGGCGCATTACAAGTGCTAAATATTGCACCTCAGTTGAACAAAGTAGCGGTAAAGTCCACTTCACGTAAGGAGCTGGATAATGCCTAACCTGCCTATTTATTCAATTGCTTCTGCGCTGGCTCAGTTTAATATTCATATTGCGGAGATTGCCTCAAATGGCTTAGTAAATGATAGCCGAGAAGTGACGACTGACTCTGTGTTTTGCGCAATAAGCGGTAGCTTAGAAGATGGTCGCCAATATATTGATTCAGCACTAGAGCAAGGAGCCGTACTTGTCATTGGCCAGTGTCATAGTGTACAGCAGCACGGTAATATCATTGAACGTGTAATCGATGGAAACAAAATTGATGTGATTCAATTTTTTGAATTGGATAAACACCTTATTTCGCTAGCCCAACATTATTATGGTTACCCACATCGCTCAATGAATATGATCGGTGTAACGGGTACAAACGGTAAAACCAGTACGACCCAAATACTCGCAAATTGCTTTGATGCATTGTCTTACCCAAGTGCTGTTATTGGCACCACAGGAGCGGGGAGAATTGGTGCACTTACGCCGATTAAAAATACCACCCCAGGACCCACAGAGCTAAGTGCTTTGTTGGCGAAGTTCAAGCAGCAAGACATTAAACATGTGGTGATGGAAGTATCCTCTCATGCATTGGACCAGCATCGCGTTAGCCCTGAGATGATGGATATTGCAGTGTTTACTAATTTATCTCGTGACCATCTTGATTATCACGGGAGTATGGAAGCATACGCGAGCGCTAAATTTAAACTGTTTATCAAAAATCCAGCACAATATGCAGTAGTAAATGGTGATGATGAATATGCAAAAGCATGGCTAAACGACAACAATACACTTGAAAAACTGACGGTGTTTGGTCGAGATGAAAGTATCAGTTCCTATCGCACTTACGTGCGAGCGGCCGATATAGTTCACGGGCAGACAGGGTTACAATTTACCCTTGAAACTGAACAAGGCAGTTTTCAAGTAAAATCGAAGCTTATTGGTGACTTTAATGCGGAAAACTTGCTAGCGGCCATCGCCGTATTGCGGGCAAGCGGTATTACACTTAACGATATTGTTGATGTGCTCCCCAACATTACACCTTGTGATGGGCGTATGGAAACGTTTGATGGCGAAACTCTTGCTACGTGCATCGTTGATTATGCCCATACGCCCGATGCCTTAGAAAACGCATTAAAAGCATGTCGCCAACATTGCCAAGGTGAACTTTGGCTTGTTTTTGGTTGTGGTGGCGATAGAGATCAAGGTAAACGCGCCTTGATGGGAGATATCGCTGAGCAGTTTGCCGATCATTTAGTGGTGACCAACGATAATCCTCGCAATGAAGCTCCAGAGCTTATTGTTAACGATATTCTGTCCGGTTGTAAGCAGCCAGAAAAAATCACAGTGATGCTCGATCGTGCGCAAGCGGTTAAAGCAACTTTAGCTAATGCAAATGAAAAAGACATGGTATTGCTTGCTGGCAAAGGGCACGAAGATACCATTCAAATTGGAAACGAAATAATTGAATACAGTGAAAGAAAATTGGTGAAGTCAATATATAAACAAGGGGCAAGTGCATGATCCCATTATTGTTATCCGAATTGTCTCTAGCAGTTGATGGCCAACTAGTTGGAAAAGACTTTACTATCGGTCACGTTGGCACTGATAGCCGAGCGCTGAAAAAAGATGATGTATTTTTAGCCCTAAAAGGCCCCAATTTTGACGGTCACCGATTTATAGAACAAGTTTCTAATTTAGGTGCCAGTGCGCTCGTCGTCGATCATCAGGTAGATTCAGCCTTACCGCAAATTATAGTCAAAGATACACGTATTGCGCTAGGTAAAATAGGTGCGTTTATTAAAGTAAAATCAGCACCTAAAACCGTTGGGATAACTGGCAGTAGCGGTAAAACCACCGTCAAGGAAATGGTCGCTGCAATTCTTTCGCGATTAGGGAATGTACTAGCGACACAAGGCAATTTTAATAATGATATTGGCGTACCGTTGACGCTGATGCGACTTACGCCTGAACACGATTTTGCCGTTATCGAAATGGGTGCTAACCATATCGGTGAAATAGCTTATACCACGGAGTTGGTTAAACCTGATGTCGCTATTATCAATAATATTGCTGCAGCGCATTTAGAAGGGTTTGGGGACTTATGTGGTGTTGCGAGAGCGAAAGGTGAAATATTTGAAGGTTTACCTCAACATGGTGTTGCCATTTACAACCAAGATTGCAAGTTAGCGAACAAATGGCAATGGCGTTTAACCGATAAAAACGTCCGTAAATTTTCTTGTAATACCAAATCTGATAGTTATAGCTCTGATGTTGAACTAGATGAAGACGGTTGTGCAAATTTTAAATTACATACCCATGTTGGCTCTACATATATCCAATTGGTTATCCCTGGAAAACACAATGTCTGTAATGCGGTAGCCGCAGCGGCTATTGCAATTGAATGCGGCGCGAGTTTGGACGATGTGCGTTTAGGCTTGGCACAAATGGAACCGGTTAAAGGTCGTTTAAACCTCTATCAGTTGGGCGACGATTTTAAGTTAATTGATGATAGCTACAATGCCAATGTTGAATCTATCAAAGCAGCTACTGAGTTACTGGCTAACTACGCAGGTTATCGTGTATTGGTGTTAGGGGATATGGCCGAACTTGGCTCAGATGCACGTATGTATCATCAAGAAGTAGGCGAGTATGCGAAAGAACTTGGCATCAATTGCTTATTAACTTTAGGCGTGTTGAGTCAAAGTACGGCAGATGCATTTAAAGAGGATGGTCAACATTTTAGCTCTCGTGAGCAATTGCTGATGCATTTATATGAAGTGTTGGGTAAGCAATCACAGCAAATATCAATTTTAGTTAAAGGTTCGCGCAGTGCGCATATGGAGCACGTAGTACAAGATATTATTGCTTGGAAGAATGCCAAGCAAACTGAGGAGCACGCGTAATGTTATTTTGGTTGAGCGAGTACCTCACACAGTATTATTCCGGGTTTAATGTATTTTCATACCTGACCTTTAGAGCGATCATCAGCACGCTGACAGCACTGGTGATGTCTTTGTATTTTGGTCCTAAACTAATCCGCTATTTACAGCGTATGCAAATAGGCCAAACGGTTAGAGATGATGGACCAGAGAGTCATTTGTCAAAGTCTGGCACACCTACAATGGGTGGGATTTTAATTCTAGCGGCGATTGTATCAAGCGTGTTGCTTTGGGCTGATTTAAGCAATCGTTATGTTTTAGTTGTGCTATTTGTTGTGGTGAGCTTTGGTATCATTGGCTTTGTTGATGATTATAGAAAAGTGATTCGAAAAGACTCGAATGGTCTGATAGCAAGGTGGAAGTATTTCTGGCAAACCGTGATTGGTTTATCTACAGCAATATTCTTGTATGCCATGGCACAAGATCCTGCAGAAACCTCGTTATTGATCCCATTTGTTAAAGACGTGATGCCTCAACTTGGCTTGATTTACATTATATTGACCTATTTTGTCATTGTGGGGACCAGCAATGCTGTTAACTTAACCGACGGATTAGATGGCCTTGCGATTGTACCTACCATTATGGTTGCTGGTGCTTTTGCAGTTTTTGCTTACATGACAGGTAACGCCAATTTCTCAACGTATTTAAACATTCCCCATATTTCCATGACCAGCGAATTAGTGGTGGTATGTACCGCCATCGTTGGTGCAGGTCTTGGTTTTTTATGGTTTAACACTTATCCAGCGCAAGTTTTTATGGGCGATGTTGGCTCGTTAGCACTTGGCGCGGCATTAGGTGTTATCGCAGTTTTAGTTCGACAAGAACTGGTGTTGTTTATCATGGGTGGCGTTTTTGTGATGGAAACCCTATCGGTTATTTTACAAGTTGGCTCGTATAAATTGCGAGGCGAACGAATTTTTAGAATGGCACCTATTCATCATCATTATGAACTAAAAGGATGGCCAGAGCCGCGCGTTATTGTGCGTTTTTGGATTATTTCGTTGGTGTTAGTGTTGATTGGTTTAGCGACGTTGAAGTTGAGATAAGGACTTGATGGATAGTTTATCGCAATTAAGAAATAAACAGATAGTCGTGTTAGGTCTTGGCCTAACAGGGATGTCTTTTGTGCGTTTTTTAAGCGCGCATCAGTTTGTTTTTGCGGTAAATGACAGTCGTGACGATATTGTTGAAGAAGAAATCTTTAGTAGGCAGTATCCTGAGGCCACCTTAGTTCAAGGGCATTGGGATCAGTCACTCATTGAACGCGCTGAAATCTTGCTGGTAAGCCCAGGTATTGATTTAGAATCATCAGGGATAAATCAGTCAATTTCTCCTAGTTGTCAAGTATGGGGTGATGTCGAGCTTTATTGTCGCCTGACTCAAACACCGACTGTTGCAGTAACGGGCTCAAACGGTAAATCAACAGTGGTTTCTCTTGTTGATCATATCGGTAAACAGCTGGGGCACAGCACACAGCTTGGCGGTAATGTTGGAGTACCAGTACTAGATACCATCGATGAACAGCCTGAGCTGCTTATTCTTGAATTATCTAGTTTCCAACTAGAAACCATGACGAGTATGGACGCTGTTGCTGGCGCGATGCTTAATTTAAGTGATGATCATCTAGATAGACATCACGATATGAATAACTATGGTGCAATAAAACAGCGAATCTATCAGCAATGCCGTACAGCGATTTATAATCGTGATGATGAAGCTACCATACCAACCGCTTCAAGGTCCATTCTCAGTCACTCAGAGCCTGCGGTTGTCACATCGATAGGAAGTGATAAGCCAGCAATGGGAGAGTTTGGTTTAGATAACTGCAAAGACGAAATATGGCTATTCTATGGCGTAAGTCCTTTAATATCGATTCGTGATTTACCTATCGCAGGCATGCACAATGCGCTAAATTGCTTAACTGCCTTGGCGATAGGTCAAAGTGTTGGTTGGCCTATAAAGGAAATGGTTAAAGTACTAACCTCATTTGAAACACTGCCGCATCGCTGTCAGCCGGTAAAAAGCGCCGACGGTATCTTGTGGATTAATGACTCTAAGGCAACCAATGTAGGCGCTACGATAGCGGCTATCAATGGGCTAGCCTCGACAATTAATGATTCACAACGGCTAATATTGATTGCGGGCGGTGAAGGAAAAGGGGCTGACTTTACACCACTAGTACCACCATTGACTGAATGGGTAGATAGTTTAATCACTTTGGGTAAAGACGGGCAAAAAATAGCGGCTTTACATGACAACAGTATCAATGTTGCTGATTTACGCTTAGCGGTAGCTAAAGCTAAAGAACTAGCGCGTTCAGGAGACATTGTTCTATTGTCACCAGCGTGCGCAAGCATCGACATGTTTAAAAACTTTAGTGAACGTGGTGAAGTGTTCGTGCGCGAAGTACTCGCAGTTAATGAGGTGCGCCATGACAGTTAATATCACTGTTGGCTCATTTAAGTGGCCAAGTTTGCCTAATTGGTTAACTGTGGACTCCAATGCAAGTGTAACCTTCGATCGAAGCTTAATTGTTCTTGCGTTTGCAATGTATATGATTGGCTTGGTGATGGTGGCGAGCTCATCGATGCCTGTCGCCGAGCGCTTGTTTGATAATCCTTTTCATTTTGTTTTCCGCCACGTCATTTACATTGGCTTAAGTATTGTGATCGCCATTGGTGCACTACAAATTCCAATGAGTTGGTGGCATAAAAATTCTGGCGGATTACTCTTACTGGGCATTGGTTTGCTCGTCGTTGTGCTGTTAATAGGTCGTTCGGTAAATGGATCAACACGCTGGATTGTTGTTGGTCCAATCACTATTCAGGCAGCAGAGCCTGCAAAATTATTTTTCTTTTGCTACTTAGCCGCTTATTTAGTGCGCCGCCGTGATGAGGTGATGGAGAACATCAAAGGCTTCTTCAAGCCATTGGTTGTCTTTGGTGTGCTGGCGATGTTGCTATTAATGCAGCCTGATTTAGGTACCGTTGTGGTGATGTTTGTTACTACTTTCGGACTACTATTTTTAGCGGGTGCCAAATTATGGCAATTCATAGCTATTGCGATAGTTGGGGTTGCTGCGCTATCATCGCTCGCTATTTTTGAACCCTACCGTTGGCGTCGTGTGACAAGCTTTTTAGATCCGTGGCAAGACCCGTTCGGTAGTGGCTATCAATTGACCCAATCGCTAATGGCTTATGGGCGCGGAGAAGTGACAGGCCAAGGGTTAGGGAATAGCATTCAAAAATTAGAGTACCTTCCAGAAGCACATACCGATTTTGTTATGGCTGTTTTAGCGGAAGAGTTCGGTTTCATTGGTATAAGCGCGGTGTTGTTGTTGAGTAGTATTGTTGTGATAAAAGCGTTAATGCTGGGTCGTAAAGCGGTCAATAAAGAAAAGTATTTTGAAGGTTTTTTTGCCTATGGTATTGGCATTTGGTTGTGTTTTCAGGCGGCGGTAAATATTGGTGCTAGCGCTGGTATTGTGCCAACAAAAGGACTGACTATGCCATTAATCAGTTATGGCGGCAGTTCAATGATTATCATGACTATTGCCTTTGTCATTCTGATTAGAATCGATCACGAGATTCGACTGCAAAGTATACAGGCAACGTCTGCAGGAAAAACGCAGAGTAAAAAAGGGGCAAAAAAATGATCAATGATCATCAAAACGTTCCTTCAGGAATTAAGACAGACAAGGCGCCTAAGTTGCTTGTTATGGCAGGTGGTACCGGTGGACATATCTTCCCAGGTATTGCAGTCGCTCAGGCGCTAGAACAAGAAGGTTGGCAAATTCATTGGCTCGGTACGTCTAAACGTATGGAAGCTACGTTAGTGCCACAGTACGGCTATAACATCTCCTTTATTAATATGGCTGGCCTTAGAAATAAAGGTTGGAAAGAACTCATTAAGATCCCATTCAAGTTGATGCAGTCATTAATGCAGTCGATTAAAGTCATACGTGGCATTAACCCCGATGTTGTTCTTGGCATGGGCGGCTATGCCAGTGCGCCTGGTGGCATTGCTGCATGGTTATTAGGCAAACCTTTAGTCTTGCATGAACAAAATGCGGTTGCCGGAATGAGCAATCGTTATTTAGCGCGTGTTGCGAGCACCGTCCTAAGTGCGTTTCCTAATGCTTTCAAAGCCTCGCTAAAGCATGAAGTAGTAGGAAATCCATTACGCGCAGAAATCCTTGCTATTACACCGAGTATGCCTGAACAACCTACATCAACCAAAAAAGTGTTGGTAGTCGGTGGTAGTCTGGGTGCGAAAGTACTCAATGACACTATTCCTCAAGCGATGAAACAAATTCAAGTGCAAAATATTGATGTTTGGCATCAAACAGGAAAAGGCAACGAAACAGCGGTCAAAGAGAAATACCAAGAGTTTGGCTTACCAGATAATAAAATCAAAGTCAGTGAATTTATTGATGACATGGCAAAGGCTTATAAATGGGCTGATGTTGTAATTTGTCGTTCTGGTGCTTTAACCGTGTCGGAGTTAGCTATGGCTGGTAAACCTGCCATTTTTATTCCTTTGCCACACGCTGTTGATGACCACCAAACCAAAAATGCCATGTATTTGGTTTCACGTGGCGCAGCAAAATTAATTAATCAAAAAGATTTAAACGGTACCACAATGGCGCAAATGTTAAACAGCCTTTTCATTTCGGATGCTGTCTTGCGCTCGATGTCAAAAGCTGCCATTGATGCAGCCCATGCAGATGCAACTGTAAGCGTTGCACTAGCGTGCAAACAGTGGGTAACCGAATGAGAAATAACATGAACCAAACAGCTCCTATTAAAATTCCTGAAATGCGTCGGGTTAAACAAATACACTTTGTTGGTATTGGTGGCGCAGGTATGGGCGGCATCGCTGAAGTATTGCTCAACGAAGGATATGAGATATCTGGCTCGGACATTGGCGAAAATGCAGTCGTTAAACGCTTAAAAGCCAAAGGTGCAACGGTATTTATTGGCCACAGTGAATCAAATATTGCTGGAGCGAGTGTTATTGTTGTATCTACGGCTATTGACGCAGCTAATCCAGAAATTGCCGCAGCACAACAAATGCGTATCCCAGTGGTAAGACGCGCAGAAATGCTTGCAGAGTTAATGCGTTTTAGACACGGAATCGCAATAGCCGGTACGCACGGTAAAACCACGACTACCAGTTTGATCGCGAGCATCATGGCGGAAGGCGATTTTGATCCAACCTTTGTGATCGGTGGGTTGCTAAATAGTGCAGGTACCAATGCACGATTAGGCTCAAGTCGATACTTAGTTGCTGAAGCGGATGAATCGGACGCCTCTTTTTTACATCTTCAACCCATGGTCGCGGTAGTAACCAACATTGATGAAGATCATATGGAAACCTATCAAGGGGATTTTGAAAAACTCAAAGAAACTTATCTTGAGTTTTTACATAATTTACCTTTCTATGGCGTGGCTGTGATGTGCATAGATAACCCTGTGGTGCGAGAAATATTACCCCGTGTTGCGCGCCAAATTATTACTTATGGCTTCTCTGATGATGCTGATGTTCGCGCAATTTCATATACCCAGTCAGGTGGTCAAAGTCATTTTACTGTTGAAATGCCAGGAAACGAACCGCTGGCAGTGAGCGTTAACTTACCGGGCCAGCACAATGTTCTAAATGCTCTAGCGGCCATAGCCGTTGCGAAAGACGAAGGTGTATCTAACCAAGCAATTTGTAAAGCACTGGGTGAATTTGAAGGCATTGGTCGTCGCTTTGAACAACTTACTGATTTAAAAACAAATACGGGCGTGATGGCGCTAGTTGATGATTACGGACACCACCCGCGTGAAGTAGAAGCAACAATTAAAGCCATGCGTAACGGCTGGCCAGATAAAAGGCTCGTGATGGTGTTCCAGCCACATCGCTATACTCGTACACGAGATCTATATGAAGATTTTGTTGAAGTACTTTCTGAGGTTGATTGCTTAGTGTTACTTGACGTTTATGCCGCTGGAGAAGCGCCAATTTCCACGGCCGATAGTAAAAGTTTAGCGCGTTCTATTCGTCAACGCGGACAAGTAGAGCCAATTTATGTCAGTGATATTGATAAATTACCCGAGGTATTAGCCAAGCAGTTAATTGATGGTGACATGGTTATTACTCAAGGCGCTGGAAATATCGGCACGGTTTCAAGGACCTTAGCAGAGCACCCGTTACTTAATATTACGTCTATGAATGAGGGCAGTAAGTAGTGTCTTCTATGTTACAACAAGAAAAAATAGCTGTGCTCTATGGCGGCACATCAGCTGAACGAGAAGTTTCAATCATGTCGGGTGAAGCTATTGCTCGAGGGTTAGAAAAAGCGGGATTTGACGTTGAGCTCGTTGACCCTAAAGATACGCCGGTGATGTCTTTAACATCAGGTGGCTTTGATAGAGCATTTATTGCACTTCATGGCAGAGGTGGTGAGGATGGCACAATGCAAGGTGCTTTGGATACGATTGGGATACCATACACAGGCTCAGATGTGCTTGGCTCGGCACTCTGTATGGACAAAGTACGCAGTAAGCTGGTTTTTAAAGCGCTTAATATCCCGACAGCGGCATTTGAAGTAGTCGAAAAGGCAACTTATCAGACAAGTCGTTGTAAGTCGATTCTAGAGGGGCTTGGCGGTAAAGCAATGGTGAAGCCGGCTAATGAGGGCTCGAGCATTGGTATGTCAATTGTGACTAACTCAAAAGAATTGGATGATGCGCTGATAAAGGCATTCAAATACGATGAACAAGTATTGATTGAAGCGTGGATTAATGGACCTGAGTACACGATTGCTATTTTAGGTGAGCAAGCACTGCCGGTTATTCATATGGAAACGCCAAGGGAGTTTTATGATTACGAGGCGAAATATCAATCCACAAGTACCTTATATCATTGCCCGAGCGGCTTAGCAGAGCAGACAGAGCAAGAATTACAAGCCATTGCGTTAAAGGCGTTTAAAGCCGTTGGCGCTAAAGGTTGGGGCCGAGTTGATGTAATGCAAAGTGAACAAGGACAATGGCAGGTACTTGAAGTGAATACTTCTCCGGGCATGACAGAAACCTCTTTGGTCCCTAAAGCGGCGAAAGTGGCGGGTTTAGATTTTCCGGCATTAGTAACAAAAATAGTTTCATTAAGTAAAGAGCAGTAGTAATGGCTAAAGCTAAGAAAGACATCAGCGCTCAGGAAACCCAAGTACATTGGGGGTTTTGGCTAGGCTTTGTGTTTTTTTTCTTGGTGGTTATTGCCATGTTATCTATGGGCTGGTTTGTTAGCAAAAGAGTCGGCGCTGAAGAAAATGTGCCTGTGACTTCTTTGTTGATCACAGGGGAAATGCCTTATACACAAAAACAAGATGTGATGGCTGCTATTGAGTCAGTACATTTAGGCAATTTTTTTAAAGTAAATGTGAATGAAGTTCAACAACGAGTTCAGGATTTGCCTTGGGTTTACTCAGTATCTGTACGAAAACAGTGGCCAAACGAATTGAAAGTGTACGTTGTCGATCAGAGGCCTGTTGCGCTTTGGAACGGTGAGTTTTTTCTTAATGAATTCGGTAAGGCCTTTCAAGCCAATGCCAATAGGATAAACCATCATTTACCGGCATTTTTTGGCCCTGAAGGTAGCGAGAAAATAGCTCTAGAAAATTATAGGAATTTAAACGAAATGTTGTCGTACGACGTGTTGTCCATTGATGAGTTAGTGTTATCAGAGCGCTACTCTTGGCAACTGACTTTAAGTGATGGCGTGCGTTTGAACTTAGGACGCGAAGAACGTGTTGAGCGTGTTCAACGATTTATGGATGTTTATCAAGAGATCAAAGATAAACAACAAGATAACAAGCTAGTCGATTATGTTGATTTAAGATATGACACTGGTGTAGCTGTTGGCTGGAAGCCAGCACCTGAAAAAGAAAGAGTTTAATAATGGCTAAAGTGACAGACAGAAAATTGGTAGTTGGTTTAGATATCGGGACGTCAAAGATTTCTGTCGCGGTGGGCGAAATTACGCCTGAAGGTAAAATGAGTATTGTTGGTGTTGGTAATCAGCCATCACGTGGTATGGATAAAGGTGGCGTTAATGACCTAAACCTAGTGATCCAATCGATTCAGCGAGCGGTTAATGAAGCTGAGCTGATGGCAGACTGCAACATATCGTCTATTTATCTTGGCATATCGGGCAAGCACATCAGTTGCCAAAACGAAAATGGCATGGTGCCTATCAATGACAAAGAAGTGGTGCAAGAAGATGTGGATAATGTTATTCACACAGCACGCTCTGTACCAATTGCTGCAGAAAGACTGATGCTGCATGTATTACCTCAGGAGTACACCATAGATTGCCAAGACGGTATTAAAAGCCCTATCGGTATGTCTGGTGTGCGTATGGAAGCAAAGGTACATATTGTTACCTGCGCTAATGACATGGCGAAGAATTTAGTCAAGTGTGTAGAACGTTGTGATTTGAAAGCGGATCAGCTGATCTTTTCTGCACTTGCGTCGAGTTATGCGGTTGTCACCGATGACGAAAAAGAACTAGGTATCTGCGTTGTTGATATGGGCGCAGGCACTATGGATTTAGCTGTATTTACAGGTGGAGCATTGCGTCACACCGCAGTTATTCCAGTAGCTGGTAACCAAGTAACAAGTGATATAGCAAAAATATTTAGAACGCCATTGAGCCACGCTGAAGATATTAAAGTGAAATATGCGTGCGCATTGCGTCAAATGGTGAGCATGGAAGAGAGCATTGAAGTGCCTAGTGTTGGCGGGCGTCCTGCTCGCTCGATGTCACGCCATACGCTTTCGGAAGTGGTTGAGCCTAGATATCACGAGCTTTTTGAATTAATTCAAGAAGAGCTACGTGAATGTGGCTTAGAAGATCAAATTGCAGCAGGTTATGTATTTACAGGCGGAACGTCGAAGATGGAAGGCGTTGTTGAATTTGCAGAAGAGGTATTTCAGATGCCTGTACGCATAGCTAAACCGCTAGAAGTAGAAGGATTGAAAGAGTATGTCAACGATCCTACTTATGCAACTGTCGTAGGGCTTCTGCATTACGGGCTTCAAGCGGCAGACAATGAAGAAAGTAAAAAGAAAAGTACGGAGACGATGACAGGTATGTTGTCACGTTTAAGTGCTTGGTTTAAAGGTGAATTTTAAAAGTTTTGAAAAGGTATCGACAGGTACTTATTTCATTTTGGTGGAAAAACAACGTTTAAAAAACGGAGAGAATAAAAATGTTTGAATTGATGGAAGATCACAACGAAGAAGCGGTAATTAAAGTTATTGGTGTCGGTGGCGGTGGCGGTAATGCTGTCGAGCATATGGTAAGCCAAACGATTGAAGGTGTTGAATTTACTACCGCAAATACGGATTCACAAGCGTTACGCAACTCATCAGCGAATGTTACATTACAACTAGGTACTGATGTGACTAAAGGGCTTGGCGCGGGTGCTAACCCAGAAATAGGCCGTCGCGCTGCTGAAGAAGACAGAGAAACTATTAAGCAAACATTGCAAGGCTCTGACATGATCTTTATTGCTGCTGGTATGGGTGGTGGTACGGGTACTGGTGCTGCACCTGTAGTTGCTGAAGTGGCAAAGGAAATGGGGATTTTAACGGTTGCAGTTGTCACTAAACCCTTCCCTTTTGAAGGTAAAAAGCGTATGAATTACGCAGAGCAAGGGATTGAGTTCTTAGCCAAAAATGTCGACTCGTTGATCACTATTCCCAACGAAAAGCTGCTTAAAGTATTAGGCCCTGGCACATCATTATTGGATGCATTTAAAGCGGCCAATAACGTACTACTAGGAGCTGTTCAAGGTATTGCTGAGTTGATTACTCGTCCAGGTTTAATCAATGTGGATTTCGCTGATGTACGAACAGTGATGTCAGAAATGGGTACAGCAATGATGGGCTCTGGTATTGCATCAGGTCCTGATCGTGCTGAAGAGGCCGCGGAAGCTGCTATTTCTAGCCCATTATTAGAAGACGTAGATTTAGCTGGTGCTCGTGGTATTTTGGTTAATATCACGGCGGGTATGGACATCAGTATTGATGAATTTGAAACTGTAGGTAATGCAGTTAAAGCATTCGCTTCGGAAAACGCAACAGTTGTTGTTGGCGCGGTAATTGACCCGGAAATGACTGATGAACTGCGTGTAACGGTAGTAGCAACAGGCATTGGCGCAGAGCGTAAACCAGATATCACTTTGGTTAATCCTATGCCACAGGCTGAGCCACAAGTCGTTGGTAGTGATTACATTACTAGCCCACAACCTGAAGCCGTACCTGTTGCAATGCCAGAAGTAAATGCACAAGCTGCAGCGGTTAAAACAACGCATGCTGAGCTCGACAATTACTTAGATATTCCTGCATTTTTGCGTAAGCAAGCAGATTAATATTTGATATATTTGTTACATTTAGTACACAGACATGCTGAACTTTTGATTTTGTTAGCATTTTTTGATATATTACGCCGCCCCTAAAGCTAGGGTGTAGGTAATGTTCAATTTGTCGGGCTAATTAAGGCGAACTATGATTAAACAACGTACATTAAAAGAAAGTGTATCAACCGTAGGTGTTGGTCTGCATAAAGGTGAAAAGGTTCAGGTCACTCTCCGTCCTGCTGCCGCTAATACTGGTATAGTATTTCGCCGTGTAGATTTAGATCCTGTTGTTGATATAAAAGCCACACCTGAAGCTGTGGGTGAAACAACTTTATGTACGTGTTTGGTGAATGAAGATGGTGTTCAGATCTCCACCGTCGAACACCTTCTGTCAGCGGTGGCTGGCTTAGGCATTGATAACTTGATTATTGATGTTGATTCACCAGAAATTCCAATCATGGACGGCAGTGCCCTACCTTTTGTTTACCTGATCCAATCGGTCGGCGTTGAAACTCTCAATGTAGCAAAGCGCTTTTTACGCATCAAAAAGCCAATTCGTGTCACCGAAGGTGATAAGTGGGCGGAGTTACTACCTCATGAAGGGTTCCGAGTTAACTTTTCAATTGAATTTGAGCACCCCGTTATTGCCAAAACAGTTCAAGCAATGAGCATGGACTTATCAAGCTGTTCTTTTATTAAAGAAATTAGCCGGGCACGTACATTTGGTTTTATGAAGGATATCGAGTTTTTGCGCTCGCATAACCTTGCTTTAGGCGGAAGCCTTGAAAATGCGATTGTACTTGATGAGTACCGCATGCTTAACAAAGATGAACTCCGTTACGACGATGAGTTTGTAAAGCACAAAATCTTGGATGCTATTGGTGATTTATACATGGGTGGCGTCAGTATCTTAGGCGAACTTAATGCGTTTAAATCGGGCCATGCGTTAAACAACATTCTTTTAAGAGAAGTATTTAAGCAAGTCGAGTCATGGGAATGGGTGACATACGAAGACGAAGCAGAAGCACCTATTATGTATCATGAAACAAGCCCTTCAGTTTTCTAAATAGATTGAATGTCTAAAAACCGACAATATGTCGGTTTTTTTATACCCAGCATTCGCTTTGGATGAAATCACCTGACTAATTATTAGTGTTATTGACGTGCTTCGCTAGTTTTAATATTTTTTCCTGCAGGCTTTTAGGAGCAATAGTTGCAACATTCCTAAGTTGTGTTGCGGAAGCTTCTGACATTGATTTTTTCGGTTTTGCTATTTCTGAAGCTTGAGGCTTTGCTTTATTAAAATAGGGGTTTACTTTTAGTTCTACTTGGCTAAAAGCGCCTTCGGTCTCAATCGACAGTTGATTTGCAATGCGATTCTTTTCGAATTGTAATCTTTGTCCCCAAATAGGTGATCCGACTTCGATAAATATTTTATTTTGTGAAAAATTAGCAATATGCCAAGACTCTTCTGGTAGGTCGGGACAAATTTGTCGTACAATAACCTCAATTTTTTTTATAGAGTTGGTTTTTTGACTGATTTGTGCCAAAGTGCCGGACGTTGTTTTAAATAGGGTCGACATTTCGACAGGATTTTTAGATCTTCTAGTCATCGCACTGAGTCATCCAAGTCTGTCTATAGTCAAATGCATATTATCCCATGAGTTTAACATTACTGTATCGAGGAAAAAACGTTAGATTCTCAATGAAGCTAAATAAACTTCGTTGGCTATCTGCCGTGATTGTTTTTGCCTTGATTTCGGGCAGTGTTGTTCATTTATTTTTTTCGTCAGATGCAGTACCTAGTTCCGCTTCACAAAAAGATTCACCACCACTTTCAGCAATAAATGAAGGTAGCATGCAAAGCCAAGAAGTTATTGCGTTAACTATCAAAGTGGCTGAATTACAAAGTCAAATTCTTAGATTAAATGCATTAGGCGACAGGCTAGCCGCTGAGAGTAATATTTCTGAAAAAGAATTTAATTTTCAGTCATTACCTCCATCAGGTGGTCCGGTGCTGTCGGTTGATGCAATAACTCATAAAACGATAAATGAACTGTTGTTAGAAATTGACGAATTAACGAATAAAATCAATTACGAAGAAAAACAGTTAAAGGTGCTTGAATCTTTAACACTTGGTCACCATATAGAAAACACGAGTTATCTATCTGGTAGACCAATATCAAAAGGTTGGTTGTCCTCATATTATGGTGTGCGTAAAGACCCTTTTAATGGTCGACCCGCAATGCATAAAGGGGTTGATTTTGCAGGTAAAGAAGACGCCGACATCATTGCTACTGCTTCTGGCGTAGTTAGTTGGTCGAGTGAACGCTATGGATACGGCAATTTAATTGAAATTGATCACGGAAACGGTTTTAAAACGCGATTCGGTCATAACAAAGAAATCCTTGTTAATGTTGGGGATGTCGTAACCAAAGGCGATGTGATTGCGAAAATGGGCAGTACAGGGCGCTCTACAGGACCACATGTTCATTATGAAATCCTTAGAAACGGTGCACAAATAAACCCGATAAAATATGTATACAGAAAGGCAAAGTGAACACCAAGTATCACCTTGTGTTAAATAACATTTAATTTTAATGAAAGAATTCTCTTAATAGTGGTTAAGCAAACATGTTAGTAAAACTAATGACAAAAGTATTTGGTAGTCGTAATGATCGATTACTGAAAAAAATGCGTAAAGAAGTAAAAATAATTAATGCATTTGAGCCAGCACTTGAAGCTTTAAATGACGAAGAATTGAAAGCCAAAACACAAGAGTTTAAGGACCGCCTTGAACAAGGTGATGCATTAGATTCAATTCTACCAGAAGCGTTTGCAGTTGTACGTGAAGCGAGTAAGCGTGTCTTTGGTATGCGCCACTTTGATGTGCAAATGATCGGTGGCATGGTGTTAAACGACGGTAAAATTGCTGAAATGAGAACTGGTGAGGGTAAAACACTTACCGCAACACTACCTTCCTATTTAAATGCATTATCAGGTAAAGGTGTGCACATTGTTACCGTCAATGACTATCTAGCAAAACGTGATGCTGATTGGTCTCGTCCATTATTTGAATTCTTAGGTTTAACGGTTGGTTGTAACATTCCTGGTTTATCACCAGAAGATAAGCAAGCCGCTTACAGTGCTGATATTACCTATGGCACAAACAATGAATTTGGCTTTGATTATTTGCGCGATAATATGGCTTTCAGACCTGAAGACAAAGCGCAAAAAGAATTGAACTTTGCGGTTGTAGATGAAGTTGACTCGATCTTAATTGATGAGGCGCGTACGCCATTAATTATTTCAGGTCAGGCAGAAGATAGCTCTGAGCTTTATCGACAGATCAATACTATTGTGCCAAACCTAACAGTGCAAAGTGAAGAAGATAAAGATGCCGAGGAAGGTCAATCAGCCGATTTTGTTGAAGGTGATTACACCGTTGATGAAAAAGCAAAACAAATTTATCTAACCGAACGTGGCCAAATTAATGTAGAGCAAATCCTTCAAGAAAAAGGTTTGATCCAAGAGGGTGGTTCATTATTTGGTGCTGGTAATATCGGTTTATTACATCATGTAATGGCAGCACTTCGTGCTCATACCTTGTTCCAAAAAGATGTTGATTACATTGTTAAAGATGACGAAATCGTTATTGTTGACGAGCATACTGGTCGAACAATGGAAGGACGTCGTTGGTCAGAAGGTTTACACCAAGCCGTTGAGGCAAAAGAAGGTGTAAACATTCAAAATGAAAACCAAACATTGGCATCAATTACTTTCCAAAACTACTTCAGGTTATACAATAAATTATCTGGTATGACAGGTACGGCGGATACAGAAGCATTTGAATTTAGTCATATCTATGGCTTGGAAACTGTGCTTATTCCTACGAACCAGCCAATGATCCGTAAAGACATGGCGGATTTGATTTACCTTACAGGTGAAGAAAAGTTTGAAGCTATTTTAGAAGACATTAAAGATTGTGTTGAACGTGGCCAGCCGGTGCTTGTTGGTACTATCAGCATAGAAACGTCTGAATTTTTATCAGATTTTCTTAAAAAAGCTAAAATCAAACATAAAGTATTGAATGCTAAATTCCATGCTCAGGAAGCTGAAATTGTTGCAGACGCTGGTAAAGTTGGCGCGGTAACAATCGCAACAAACATGGCCGGTCGTGGTACTGATATTGTACTAGGTGGTAATTTAGATGCAGCAATAGCAAAATTAAATAATCCATCTGATGAACAGATTGAGAAAATTAAAGCAGAATGGAAAGAACAACACGACAAAGTGCTTGAACTTGGTGGTTTGCATATTGTTGCGACAGAGCGTCATGAATCTCGTCGTATTGATAACCAATTACGTGGTCGTTCAGGTCGTCAAGGTGATGCAGGTTCAACACGATTCTATTTATCGATGGAAGATGGCTTAATGCGTATTTTCGCATCAGAGCGTATTGCTAACATGATGCGTAAACTCGGTATGGAACATGGCGAAGCTATTGAACACCCTTGGGTAACACGCAGCATCGAAAACGCGCAACGTAAAGTTGAAGGTCGTAACTTTGATATTCGTAAACAACTACTTGAGTTTGATGATGTTGCCAACGATCAGCGTAAAGTGATTTACGAACAACGTAACGAATTACTTAACGAAGCGGATATTGGAGAAGTGGTTGGTAATATTCGTCACGATGTTATTGAGAGCATTATTGATCAACATATTCCGCGTCAATCGTTAGAGGAAATGTGGGATATCTCAGGTCTTGAAGATCGATTAAAGGGTGAATTGAATACTGAACTGCCGATAGCTAAATGGCTTGAGGAAGATAAAAAACTTCATGAAGAAACATTACGTGAAAAAATCATTGAGAGCTTTGAAAACGTATATTCAGCTAAAGAAGAAGCTGTTGGTGCTGATGTATTAAGACAGTTCGAAAAAGCGGTAATGTTACAAAGCCTAGATTCACACTGGAAAGAGCATTTAGCGGCTGTCGATCATTTACGTCAAGGTATCCATTTGCGTGGCTATGCGCAAAAAAATCCTAAACAAGAATATAAACGTGAATCATTTGAACTGTTTTCAGAAATGTTGGATAACTTAAAATACGATGTCATTGGTATTTTAAGTAAAGTGCAGATTCAAGCAGAATCTGATGTTGAAGTGGTAGAAGAGCAACACCGTAAAGCCGATGAGCTACCAAAAAATTATCAACATGAAACTGCTACCGACGAAACAGCACCCAAACCACAGCAGCCAAGAGTAGGGCGCAATGAGCCTTGTCCGTGTGGCTCTGGTAAAAAATACAAACAATGTCACGGTAAGCTAAGCTAACATCGTGTCATAGTACACACTGAAATAAGAGTTAAGAATGCCAGTCACTGACTGGCATTTTTATATCAAAAAAAGAGGTTCAAATGAAGCAAGTACATGTTGCTGTTGGCGTGATTTTAAAAGAGCAAAAAGTATTTATTACGAAGCGACATCAAGACGCGCATCAAGGAGGAAAATGGGAGTTTCCTGGTGGTAAGGTAGAAGCAAACGAAACTGTTGCACAGGCGCTTGCTAGAGAGTTACAAGAGGAAGTTTCTATTGAGGTACTTGCCTGTCAGCCCTTTATGTTGGTTGAACATGATTATGGTGATAAATATGTGAAGCTAGAGATATTTATCGTGGATCAGTTCATCGGTGAGCCGAATGCCCAAGAAGGTAATGAACAAAAATGGTGTGACATAACAAACTTGATGAATTATCAATTTCCAAAAGCGAATCAGCCAATTATTGAAAAGCTACACAAGGAATATGAAAGTAGGGCATAAAATCTTGTTAACAAAGGCGTAAACAGGATTAAGAGTTAGAAGACTCTGCTTGTTATTCAGGCTCTACAAAAAACTTATTATGTTGTAAAAATTGTTCTTCCATCGCATCAATCATTTCTTCGGTTAGAGGCTCATGGCTTTGCATCGGCTGAGTGATTTTATGACTTTCATCAGCCCAATCACCTAAGTCGATTAGTTGACATCGTTTTGAACAAAAAGGTCGAAACTCGCTAGATTTATCCCATAAAACTGATTTTTTACACGTAGGGCAAGGAACGTTTAAAGACATAAATTTGATTGTTTAACTTTGAATAGGTAATACGAGAATTATAGCAATCAGCAGCGAGACAATTCAAATTTTGTCGCTTGATTGGCGTACTTTCTCCCTCTGCTATCACAAGGTGACATAAATCGAATAGAGTATCTAAAACGGTTGCCGCTGACTGTCGGGTAATATTGAGCATCTTGTGTTACTTTAATGCGAAGTAATAAGAGTCCTTCACCACTATCTTGAAAAAAGCCCGAGTCGGTTTCTATCTTTTCAAATGCGCTGCGTTGTCTTATAAATTTTAATACTAATTTAATTGCTTGATATACTTGTGATAGTAAAAATAACCAGTGATCGATATCCTTTGTAATCTTATCAATCGGTTGATGAAGCCAGAATTGAAGTTGAGGTAAGTCAAAAGCTGAGCTCCCTCCTTGAATCGCAAATCGTTGTTTTATGCTGGCCAGTAATTTATCGTTTCTAAGCTGAAACCAAGTAGGCTTGGTGGCCTTCAGTTGACAAACCAAGGCGATGACATGTTTTAAATTGTCTTCTAATGCGCCACCATCAATTTCTGGTGATTGTGACCAAACCACCAAATGTTGTTCTAGCTTTTCTAGATCTTTGATTAATTCGCCCCGAACGTCATTACGCTCCATGGTATCAATGATGGCGAATAATGCATTAAAGAAGACTTGGTAGTTATTAGAGATTTGCTCAGGTGAATAACCTTTAACTTGGGCAAATAATTGCTCAAGCTTTAGATAATTGCGGATGCGCTCATTAAGCGGGTGCTCGTATAAAACCAATTTTAATACAATATATTGAAAAATTTAGACTTATACTACGCTTTAGATATAAAAATGGCGAATGATTTTATTTTTGATCACTTTTTTTGGCTAATTCGAGGTATTTTTCGTGCAGTTTGCCTACTTGAATAGAAATATTGTCAGCGCTATTACTTGAATTATCAATCACATCATCGGCGGCGGCTAATCTTTCGCTTCTAGAGATCTGGCTGGCGATTATCTTTTTTACTTCACCTTCATCACTATGATCACGTTTTGCTGTGCGTTCGATTTGTTGAGCTTCATTTATGTCAATTACCAACACTCGGTTAACAAACTGCTCTAGTTTATTTTCTATCAGTAAAGGTGCTACCAGTATACAATATGAACTCTTTGCGGCTTTTAACTGGCTGAGCATTTCTTGCCTGATTAATGGATGAAGTAATTGATTAAGCCACTCTTTGTCTGATGAACTATTAAAAATTATAGTCCTTAGTTGCGCTCTATTGAGCTCGCCATTTGCTAGCAATATAGCTTTACCAAATTGAACAGCTATTTGTTCCAGAGCTTTTGTTCCTGGTTCAACGACTCGTCTTGCAACAATATCAGCATCAATAATATCGATACCATGTGCTTTAAACATGTCTGATACGGTCGTTTTACCGCTACCTATACCGCCAGTGAGTCCTATTATCATTAACTAAAACCTTACCATATTATTCACATACCACTTGTTTACATACCAAGTTGTGAAAGATACCACTGCCATATATTGTTGCCCCAAAGAAGGCAAATCCAGCCAGCAACAGCAATATAAGGGCCAAATGGGATAGCCTGCTCACGCTGGTGGTTTTTGAATAGCATCAGCGAAACACCAACTATCGCACCTACTGCAGAAGACATTAAAATTAATAAAGGTAACAGTTGCCAACCAAACCAAGCACCAAACACCGCGACAAGCTTAAAGTCACCATGTCCCATACCTTCTTTGCCTGTTAGCAGTTTAAATGCCCAAAATACACTGTATAAACTCATATACCCAGCAATTGCACCAATGACAGCTTGCTCTAATGGAACAATGGAGCCATTAATGTTGATCAAAAGCCCTAGCCAAAGTAAAGGCAAAGTAATTTGATCTGGTAATAGCATGTGATCGAAATCGATCATGATAAGACATATCAGCCCATATGATAATAATAACACCCAAATGGTCAGTAAGCTGACGCCAAAGTAATAGGCGACAGACAAACCTACTAATGCCGTAATTGCTTCAATTGCCGGGTACCTTAAAGAGATCTTAGTTTTACACTGACTGCATTTTCCTTTAAGCAAAAGCCAACTCAGGACTGGAATATTTTCGTAAAACTTAATTTGATGACCGCAACTAGGACACGTGGAGTTAGGCTTAGACAGTGACATAGGCTTTAAATCACGGCTTGGCTTATCTGGCACTTCATCGGCAAGAAATTCTCGGCATTCTTGATACCAGCCGTATTCCATCATTTTAGGTAAACGATAAATGACGACATTTAAGAAGCTTCCGACTATGAGTGAGAATATACCCACAGAGAAATAGAAGTAAGCGGGGTAGAGTTCGAAGGTGTTTATAAGATTTTCTAACATGGAACGCCAGTGTAGTTATAGGAGAAAAGTAATTGTCTTAAACAATCAATAATAGTGCAAGCGTCGCACTTAAAAGAAGAGCTTTCAAGTGCGTGTGGCAAATGTTGCTATACAACTTGCCCAATTTGGAAAATAGGTAAGTACATGGCAATGATCAAGCCACCAATCACTACACCTAAAACAGACATAATCATAGGTTCTAATAGACTGGTTAATGAATCTACCGCGTTATCCACTTCTGCTTCATACACGTTAGCCACTTTAGAAAGCATATCATCTACCGCGCCAGATTCTTCGCCAATAGCCACCATTTGAATAACCATATCAGGAAATATCTGCGAGTTACGCATTGCTAAGTTCATTTGCATACCAGAAGATACTTCTGAGCGTATTTCGAGAATAGCCTTTCGATAGACGGCATTACCTGACGCGCCTGCTGCTGATTCTAAAGCATCAATTAATGGTACACCGGCAGCAAAGGTAGTGGATAGAGTGCGGGCATAACGCGCAACCGCGGCTTTATCTAAAATATCACCAACGACAGGAATTTTAAGGATACTTACATCGACTTTGTCTCTAAAGGATTGACTCTTTTGGTGGGTCTTTTTAAACATATAACCAGCGATGAACATCGCTGCTAAGCCTAGGTACCAATAAGCCTGCATAAACTCAGAAATACCTATCACCAGTAATGTAAAAGCCGGTAATTCTGCGCCAAAATTTGCAAAAATTTCCTGAAAGACAGGGACTACGAATATTAATAAAATTGATGTCACTATCGCTGCGATTACTAATACTGATATTGGATAAGTCATGGCCTTTTTTATTTTTGCCTTTAATGCTTCTGCCTTCTCTTTATAGGTCGCGATTCGATCATATATAGTTTCTAATGCGCCGGATTGTTCACCTGAAGCAACTAAATCGCAATATAAGTCATCAAAGTATTTAGGGTGCTCGCGTAAACAGTCTGAAAGGGGTAAACCTGAACTTAGCTTTAAACCTATATCACCTAATAGCTTTTGCATATTGCCATTGTCATGGCCTTTACCAATCATTTCAATTGATTGTACTAATGGTACGCCAGCTCCTAGCATTGTTGCTAACTGTCGGGTCACTGTAGCTATATCTGCTGGTTTAATTGCTTTGTCGCTACCCCCAAGACCAAATAATGGTTTTGGCTTTTTCTTGATCCGGCCCGGTGTTATCCCCTGTTTTCTCAGCTGTGTCTTGAGTTCTAATGCGCTGGCAGCAGAAAGCTCTCCATTAACTTTCTTTCCTTTTCGGTTAACACCTTGCCAGACAAAAACATCATTTGGTTTAGTTTTTACATTCTTACCTTTTCGAGAGCTATTACTTGCGTTTGCTACTGCCATGTTCGCCTTCCAGTTGTACTCGTCTTTAAATGTTAAACGTTTAACCTGCGGTTACGCGATTAATTTCTTCTAGGCTGGTTACGCCGTTCATTGCCTTTAAAATACCAGATTGCCTTAAGTTGTTGTAGCCTTCTTTTTGGCATTGTCGGCTGATATCTAGCGAGTTTCCACCTTCCATAATAATAGATGAAATCTCACTACTGATTTTGATCACTTCATATATACCAACTCGACCTTTATAGCCTCCAGTACATTCATCACAACCAACTGCTTTAAATAGCTTAAATGAGCCAATTTTATCTGCTGGAAAGTCTAACTCAATAAGTTGATCTTCAGGTATATCTTCTTCGGTCTTACATTGATTGCAAAGGCGTCTAGCAAGTCGCTGCGCGATAATAATGCTTACTGAACTTGCGACGTTATATGCGGGAACGCCCATGTTCAATAATCGAGTTAAAGTTTCTGCTGCAGAGTTGGTATGCAGCGTTGATAAAACTAAATGACCTGTTTGTGCAGCCTTGATGGCAATTTCGGCGGTTTCCAAGTCCCTGATTTCACCAACCATGACAATATCCGGATCTTGTCGTAAAAATGACCTAAGCGCGCTAGGAAAGGTTAACCCTGCTCGAGTATTAATTTGAACTTGGTTTATACCTTCTAAATTTATCTCAACGGGGTCTTCCGCTGTTGAAATATTTCGCTCTGCCGTATTAAGAATATTCAGTCCTGTATACAAAGAAACGGTTTTTCCTGAGCCGGTAGGCCCAGTAACCAATATCATTCCTTGTGGTTGAGCCAGTGCTTCGGTATAAATTTTCTTTTGAGCAGGCTCATAACCGAGCATATCAATGCCAAGCATGGCACTGGACGAATCCAATATGCGCATTACGATTTTCTCTCCCCACATAGTAGGTAGGGTAGATACACGAAAATCGATAGATTTCTTTTTAGATAGTGCTAATTTAATACGACCATCTTGAGGGACACGGCGCTCTGCAATATCTAATTTAGACATGACTTTAAGGCGAGCTGCCATTCGAGATGATAAAGCAACAGGAGGCTTGGCAATTTCAGTTAATATGCCGTCGATTCGAAAACGAATTCTAAAACTTTGCTCGTAAGGTTCAAAATGTAAATCGGATGCGCCTTTTTTAATTGCATCGAGCAGTATTTTATTAATATAGACGACGATAGGAGCATCATCGCCTTCGCCTGTGGAGCTATCTTCTTCTCTGTCTTCTTGTACTTCGATGCCCGATAGCTCATCGGCATCTATTTCACTGATATCTAATGCTTCTGATTCACTTTCTAGCACAACATCAATTGTTGCTTGTAAACTTAGCTCGTCAACAACAACAAGCTCTGTGCTAAACCCCGTGTTAAATTGAATATCTTCTAAGGCGTCCATATCGGTGGGATCAGACATGGCGACAAAAAGTACTTTACCTCTTAAATAGAGCGGTAAAGCATTGTGCTTTCTAATTAACTTTTCGTTTCTGATCCCTTCAGGTACCAGTGAAGTATCGAATTGTTTTAAGTCGATTAATGGGTAGCCAAAACTTTTTGAAAGAACAGAGGCAATTTTATGAGCATTGTAGTGCTTATCTTCAACAAGGTGGCGGATAAGGGATTTGTCTTGCTGAATAAAATCAGCACTGATGTTATCAAGCGCTTCTTGTGGAATGATATTTTGCTTAGAAAGCGCAGACAACAAACTCGATTGTTGATGAATTCCTTTCATTTCAGGAAGCCTTTAAGGTGCATCGTTAATTATACTTTTGTTAATCTTAATGTATTAATTTGTCTGTTGAAACAAAAAAGCCTCCAAATGGAGGCTTTTTTAAAAAATTAAATGGCTATATTAACAAAGACCAGCAGTCAAACAAGTACCACCTTCAGCCCAAGTAATACCACCATTTGCGTCAACAGTAGCTGTCAATGTGTAAGTTGCGTTTGTTACGCCACCAGCACTTAAGTCAGAAGTAATTGTAATAACACCATCAGCCATGTCAGCGCCTGTTACATGAGTAGCAGCAAGGGCACCAGGATCATCTTTAACTGGGATTCCTACAGCGCCTGCATCCAAATCTGCTTTAGCTGCACCTTTAGTTTGTGCAGCAATACTTGCTGCATTTTTATAAATGCCAGACGCTAAGATTGCCTCAGAGAACTTTGCACGGTCAGCGTAAGTTTGGTAAGCCGGTAATGCTACCGCTGCCAAAATACCGATGATTGCTACAACAATCATTAATTCAATAAGGGTGAAACCCTTTTGTGCGTTTGTTTTCATATTTTTTACTGTGTTCATAATAATAATTTCCATCTTTATTACGGGGGCTGAGGCTATACTGCGATAAAATTTATAAGATGTAAAACATTGTTTCACTTTTTTTGAGCTTTTTTATCATTTTTATACTGATTTCACGGCATTTCACCTACAAATTCTGCCGCTCCCTTAAATGATTGAAAATCAGCAAGATAAGCTACAGCATTGCATAAACAAATATATGCGCATTTTTCTTTAACTAAGAAAATCGCATCGATAAGTCGATGGCTTGCACATGCTTAGTTAAAGCGCCTGATGAAATGTAATCAACACCGGCCGCTGTATAGGCTTTGAGGGTTTCCATGGTCATATTGCCGGAAACTTCAATTTTAGTGTCTTGATTATTGTTCTTATTATAAGCAATAGTGGTTTGCATCGCTTGTTCAATCATATCGGTGGTGAAGTTATCTAACATAATGATATCAGCACTGGCATTCAGTCCTTGTTGCAACTCATCCATGTTTTCCACTTCCACTTCCACTTTTTTGTCAGCATGATTTGATTTAGCCGCAGCGATTGCATTAGCAATACTTCCGCATGCTGCTATATGGTTTTCTTTGATCAGGAAAGCATCGAATAAACCGACGCGATGGTTGTTGCCACCACCGCAGCTTACTGCGTACTTTTGAGCGGTTCTTAGCCCAGGTAAAGTTTTACGTGTATCAAGCAACTGAGTCTTGCTGTCTTTTAATTCATTGACATAACTTGCCGTTAATGTGGCGGTGCCAGATAACGTTTGTAGAAAATTTAGCCCAGCACGCTCACCTGTTAGTAAAATGCGCGCGTTACCACTTATCTCGCATAATGTAGTATTTTCCTTGGCGAGCTGCCCGTCTTGAACAAACCAAGTGATGTGCGTTTGTTCGCCACTTAATGCATCAAGCTGTTTAAACACTTCATTCACCCAAGCAATTCCACAAACAATGCAATCTTCACGATTAATAATACTGGCAACGGCATTACTTTCAGCAGGGATTAATTCTGCCGTAATATCTAGATTTTGCTCCAGTTTACCGTCGGGAGATATACCTAAGTCTTCTTTTAAAGACCAAGTGACTGTGCTCGAAATATCTTGCTGAAGGCTTGTTAATTGCATTGGGCTTTTCTCATCAAATCATAGAATATTAATGCGGTCATTGTTCAGTTAAAATCAACTGTCGACCTGTTTGTCGGAATTCTACTCTTTTTAGGGCTGACATGCCTAACAGTATTTCGTCACTTTTCATACCAGGGTTAATGTGTGCTGCTACATCGTGCAAAACAATGTCGCCTATTGAGAGTGTATCGATTTTAGTGCGTGTGACATAAACTTGACCATTGGCGGTTTGTACAGGGTAACTGCCAAAACTCTCTAACTTCAATTTGTCTGCCACTTGCAAAGGGATAGAGACTTGTGTGGCGCCAGTATCTAATAAAAAAAGCACATTGCTATTGTTTATGGTGCCATTAGAAACATAGTGGCCATTTTTGTTTTGCTTTAAAATGACTTGGTTTTTTCCTTGGACTGATAAATAGCTTTCAGGCGACTGGTTGGGGTTCCACTGCTTTTCTAGTACATCGTTGAAAACAAATACCAATAAGCAAATAGCAATAATCCAAGCCAACCAAATAAATAATTTTCCAAAGTTATTTGATGAATCGTTTTCTGTCATAGTAGCATTAGCTTAATAGTCGAATAATTTGTATTAATGAAAGTGTATGACGAAACCCACACCTGACTCAAATGAACAATCGAAAGCAAAGGTAACAACATTCAAATTATTAGTGGATTGTACCATCAATAATGGCTGGCTAAGTGATATTGAACACCGCCCCTCACCCCACTTCACCTCACGTGAACCCGCACAGGATGTCTCGCTATTGGTGGTTCATAATATCTCATTACCGCCAGGAAAATTCGGCGGCCCTTATATTACTGATTTGTTCTTAGGCAAGTTAGATCCCAGGCAAGATTCATATTTTGAAGAAATTTATCAATTAAGAGTCTCGGCACATTGCTTGATAAGGCGGAACGGTCAAGTAATTCAATACGTTTCATTTGATGACAAGGCGTGGCATGCAGGAGTTTCTGATTTTAATGGGCGTGAAAAGTGTAATGATTTTTCAATTGGCATTGAGCTAGAAGGAACAGATACTGAACCTTACACCGAAGAGCAATACCAACAACTGGTCTGTTTAGTACAAAAATTGCAAGAATCTTATCCATTAATTGTACATAATCATTTGGTAGGTCATTGTGATATCGCTCCTGGTCGAAAAACAGACCCTGGTGAAGCGTTTAATTGGCCTTATTTTAAAGCACTCTTAAATAAAGGAATCATTGATGGGACTAATTAGCCTATTAATTGCATTGGTTGCAGAAAAAAAACTATCCTCACCTTTTTGGCAGTTTAACAATGCCTTTTCGCACTACATGGCATTCACCAAACAGTTAGACATGCATAATAAAGTGAAAGGGACATTGCTACCGCTTGTTTTAATAGGGGCGCCAGTTGCAATCTGCTTTATTGTGCTGAAATTGATAGATGACAGTCTATTACACTTATTGCTGTCAACGGCTATTCTGATTGTGTGCTTTGGCTGTGTTAAAACTCGCGACGTTTATAAACAATATTTGCACTCGGCCTTTAGAGGCGAAACAACGACGTGTGATTTACATTACCAGCAACTGATCAGTGATAAAAACTTACCAGCGCTAGGTTTTGGTCAAACCTTGATTTGGCTAAATTATCGTTACTACATTGCGATCATGCTATTTTTCGTCGCTTTCGGCGCTGCGGGGGCACTATTTTATCGGCTATTGTGTTGCCTCAATGAGCAACAACAGTTGATGAAGCAAGAAGATGATGATTCACTGGCTATTACTTCAATGTATGAGAAAGTGTTATTTTGGGTCGATTGGCTGCCAGTCCGAGTTGCAACATTTGGTTTTGTGCTTGTTGGGCACTTCTCTAAAGCCTTCCCTACATGGTTAGAAAATGTCGCCGATATAGATAAACGACCACAATGTGTTTTGGTCGATGTTGGCAAGCAAGCTGAAGATATCATGGTTGACGAGTCAGATTGCACGGCAGAGCCTTGTTTATTGGTTCGGCTGGCAAAACGCAATGTCTTGCTTTTACTCGCTACCGTCGCGGTGCTGACATTAACAGGGATTATTTACTAATCAAACTACAAGCATTGTTTTTTGATTGAATGCACAACAGGTGAATGGCTTACTTACAGAAAATTTAACGGCCATTCACATTTCACCACTATTCACCTTAAGCCTTCATCAATCGTAGTATTTTTAGAGCGTGACCTAAATCAATTATTACCTTTGTAATAATTGAAAACTACGCCTTATAGGCTAAATTGATTTACACAGGCACTGTTTACTGATAAATTATTGCCCATGAAATCATTGGTAAGACCAATTTACCAATATTAAAACGAGTGTTTGAATTTGCTATTTATCAACGGGAACCTGAGCTAACCCATGGTCAGTGTTAAAAGTGTAAGAGCTAAGCAACCAAAATTATCTGACGTCATCTTGTCTCAATTGGAAGACATGATCGTGGAAGGAAGCTTAGAAGCTGGGCAAAAATTACCACCGGAGCGTGAATTAGCTGCGAAGTTTGAAGTTTCAAGGCCGTCGCTCAGAGAAGCGATTCAAAAACTTGAAGCAAAAGGGTTAGTGACTAGAAAACAAGGTGGCGGCACATTTGTTTGTGATAATTTGCTGTCAGGACTATCAGACCCGTTATTTGATTTAATGTCAAAAAGTCATGAATCACAATTTGACATATTAGAGTTTCGTTATGGCATTGAAGGAATGTCTGCGTACTATGCTGCCATGCGCGGCACTTCTGAAGATTTTAAAGAAATTCAAGAAAAACACGAAGCTATTGGTCATGCACAAATTGAGAATGATTATCGAGCAGAAGCCAAAGCGGTTTTTGAATTCTATTTGGCTATTTGTAGCGCTTCACACAACGTTATCATGCTTCATTTAGCGCGAAGTATGTCTAGTTTAATGATCGACAGTATCGAACAAAATTTGACGATATTGGCTCAACGCCCTGAAATATTCGCCAAAATTGCGGATTATCGTAAGCATCTATTAGAGTCAATTATAAGCGGTCAGCCACAAAAAGCGTGGGGGGCAAGTCATCGTCACTTGGCGTTTATCGAAGAGGTTTTACTCAACCTAACAGAAGAACAAAGTCGTATGGAACGTTCTATGCGCAGAATGCAAAGAATATAAAGCAGATAGTGAGTTATTTACTATCTTTATTAATACATTAATTTACACAATTTAATAAACATAATCGGAGACTAAGTAAAACTATGTCAGAGCTCCCAAAAAATGATATTGATTCATTAGAAACTCAAGAGTGGTTGGAATCAATGGAAGCAGTTTTGGAAAATGAAGGTCCAGAACGAGCACATTTTATATTAGAAAAATTGATCGACCGTTCTCGTCGTGGTGGTACTCATATTCCATTTGATGCAACGACGGCTTACGTTAATACGATTCCGCCAGGGCAAGAGCCACATATGCCAGCCGATCAAACCATTGAAGCGCGTATTCGTGCGGCAATTCGCTGGAATGCGATGGCGTTGGTTTTACGTGCCTCTAAAAAAGATTTAGAGTTAGGCGGCCATATTGGTAGTTTTGCTTCATCAGCCATGCTTTACGATGTCGGCTTTAACCACTTCTTTAAAGCGGCTTCTGAAAAAGACGGCGGCGATTTCATTTTCGCTCAAGGGCATATTTCTCCTGGGATCTATGGTCGTGCGTTTATCGAAGGTCGTTTGACTGAAGAGCAAATGGATAACTTCCGCCAAGAAGTTGATGGCAATGGCTTATCTTCATATCCGCACCCGCATTTAATGCAAGACTTTTGGCAGTTCCCAACAGTTTCAATGGGTTTAGGTCCACTTCAAGCAATTTATACCGCACGTTTCCTTAAATACTTAACCGATCGTGGTATTAAAGATTGCTCAGGGCAACGTGTATATGCCTTCTTAGGTGATGGTGAAACAGATGAGCCAGAATCACTTGGTGCGATTGGCCTAGCGGCTCGTGAAGGTCTAGACAACTTAACCTTTATTATCAACTGTAACTTGCAGCGTTTAGACGGTCCTGTTCGTGGTAACGGTAAAATTATTCAAGAACTTGAAGGCACGTTCCGCGGCGCTGGTTGGGAAGTGATTAAAGTGATTTGGGGTTCATACTGGGACTCTCTGATTGCCCGTGATACCTCAGGTAAGTTACTACAATTGATGAATGAAACTGTTGATGGTGAATACCAAAACTGTAAAGCCAAGGGGGGTAAATACACTCGCGAGAACTTCTTTAACAAGTACCCTGAAACGGCAGCAATGGTGGCTAACATGTCTGACGAAGACATTTGGCGCTTAAACCGTGGTGGCCATGACCCAGTTAAAGTATATGCTGCTTACGAGAAAGCGAATAACACCAAAGGCCGTCCAACAGTTATTTTGGCTAAAACAGTAAAAGGTTTTGGTTTAGGTCAATCGGGTGAAGCGCAAAATGTAGCGCATAATGTCAAGAAAATGGATATTGAGTCAATCAAGCAATATCGCGATCGTTTCAATATGCCAATTGCTGACGATCAGTTAGAAGATTTACCATTTTATAAGTTCCCAGAAGATAGCGCTGAATACAAATACATGAAGGCCCGTCGTGAAGCGTTGGGTGGTTCATTACCAGCACGTCGTGAACAAGCAGAAGAAGCGCTTGAAATTCCACCGTTAAAAATCTTTGATGCAATTACAAAAGGCTCTGGCGAGCGAGAAGTATCTTCTACAATGACCTTTGTACGCGTCTTAAACAGTTTATTGAAAGATAAAAAGATCGGTAAACGTATTGTGCCAATTATTCCTGATGAAGCACGCACTTTTGGTATGGAAGGTTTATTCCGCCAAGTGGGTATTTATGCTCATGAAGGGCAAAAGTACGTACCACAAGATGCAGACCAGGTAGCCTACTATCGTGAAGATAAAAAAGGCCAGGTGCTTCAAGAAGGTATCAACGAACTTGGTGCGATGGCATCTTGGGTAGCGTCAGGTACATCGTATTCAACGTGCAATGCTACGACTATTCCGTTCTATATCTATTACTCAATGTTTGGCTTCCAACGAGTAGGTGACTTGGCATGGGCTGCGGGTGACAGTCAAGCGCGTGGTTTCTTATTAGGTGCTACCGCCGGACGTACAACTCTTAACGGTGAAGGTCTGCAACATCAAGATGGCCATTCACATGTGCAGGCAGGTTTAATTCCTAACTGTGTTACTTACGATCCAACTTATGGTTATGAAGTTGCGGTAATTGTGCGTGATGGTTTACGTCGTATGTATGAAGAAAATGAGAACATTTTCTACTACTTAACCTTGATGAACGAAAACTATCAACACCCTGCTATCCCTGAAGATAAAGATATTGCTGATCAGATCATCAAAGGGATTTATCAACTAGAACGTGTTGATGCGAAGAAATCAAAAGCAAATGTGCAGTTACTAGGCTCAGGTACGATATTGCTGCAAGTACGCGAAGCCGCGCAAATCCTAGCAAGTGACTACGGCATCTCGAGCGACGTGTACTCAGTAACTTCATTTAATGAGCTGGCACGAGAAGGTCAAGAAGTTGCACGCCAAAACATGTTAAACCCAGAAGCTGAGCAACAAGTTGCATACATTGGCCAAGTGATCACTAGAGATAAAGGCCCTGCAATTGCAGCAACCGATTATGTTAAAAGCTACTCTGATCAAATTCGCGCCTTCATTGACACTGACTACCGCTGTTTAGGTACTGATGGCTTTGGTCGTAGTGACAGTCGAGCGAATTTACGTCGCCACTTCGAAGTGAACGCGTCATACATTGTCGTAGCTTCATTATTTGAGTTAGCAAATCGCGGTGAAATTGAACGTAAAGTTGTTAGTGATGCAATTAAGCGTTTTGATATCGACACCAACAAACTTAACCCGCTATACGCGTAATTAGACTAGGAAAATAAATATGTCAGATATTCAACAAATTCTAGTCCCAGATGTGGGCGGTGATGAAGTAGAGATCATCGAAATTTGTTTTGCTGTTGGCGACTCCTTAGAAGCCGATGAAGGTATTGTCACAGTTGAAACCGACAAGGCGTCAATGGATATTCCAGCGCCTATGGCTGGTGTGTTAACTGCTTTAAACGTTAATGTTGGTGATAAAATCAAAGAAGGTGACCTAATCGGTGAAATGAAAGCTGGCGGGGAAGAAAGTGCCGCTCCTATTCAATCGCCTGTAGAGACACCTGAAGCAACTGAAGTTAATGCAACAGAGCCTGAAGCTCTCGCTGCGCCTATAGCTACAGGAGGCAGTGAAGTAATAGATGTCGCTGTGCCAGATATTGGCGAAGACGGTGAAGTCGACATTATCGAAGTACTTGTTGCCGTGGGCGACGAGATCGCTGAAGAAGATGGCTTGATCACATTAGAGACCGACAAAGCGACTATGGATGTGCCTTCGTCGCATGCCGGCATCGTTAAAGAAGTTCTAGTTTCTGTCGGTGATAAAGTTGGCCAAGGCGCTATTGTCATTAAGCTTGAAACGACAAGCGGTGCCCCAATTGCTGCTGAGCAGCCAGCTCCAGTTGAAGCGCCAAAAGCAACAACTGTCCCAGCGCCAAAGGTGGCAACAGCTGCGCCAAAGGCAGCGCCTGTGCCTCACCATCCTCATGCAGGTGACTTTAAAGCCAAAGGTGCTATTTATGCTTCACCATCAATTCGTCGTATAGCACGTGAATTTGGTGTTGATTTAACGTTAGTTAAAGGTACAGGTGCTAAAGCTCGTATCTTAAAAGAGGATGTTCAATCGTATGTGAAGTATGAATTGTCACGTCCGAAAGCAAATGCCGGTAGTAATGTTGCTGGTGGCGAAGGTGGCTTACAAGTTATTGCAGGGAAGTCGGTAGACTTCTCCAAATTTGGTGAAGTTGAAACGAAGGAGCTAACGCGAATTCAGAAAATTTCTGGGCCATTCTTACATCGTAACTGGGTTACTATTCCACATGTTACGCAATTTGATGAAGCTGATATCACTGATGTTGAAGCATTTCGTAAAGAACAAAATGTGGTTTGTGAAAAAAGAAAGCTTGGCTTTAAAATCACTCCACTTGTGTTCTTGATGAAAGCAGCAGCCGATGCATTACTTGAATTCCCTGTGTTTAACTCTAGTTTGAGTGAAGACGGCGAAAGCTTAGTCATGAAGAAATATGTACATATTGGCGTTGCGGTTGATACACCTAATGGCTTAGTTGTGCCAGTGGTACGTGATGTAGATAAAAAAGGCATTTACGAGTTATCTAAAGAATTGTTAGCAATCAGTGCCAAAGCACGTGAAGGTAAATTAAAAGCAGCTGATATGCAGGGTGGTTGTTTTACGATTTCTAGCTTAGGAGGCATAGGCGGTACTGCATTTACACCGATTGTAAATGCGCCAGAAGTGGCTATATTAGGCGTTTCAAAATCTGAAATGAAACCTAAGTGGAATGGTAAAGAGTTTGAACCTCGCTTAATGTTACCTTTATCAGTGTCATATGATCATCGTGTTATTGACGGCGCTGTAGCTGCGAGATTTACCGTCCACATGTCGTCAGTAATGGCTGATATTCGTAAGTTAGTCCTGTAGAAGGTTAATTCTACTGTCGGTGAACATGAAATCTTTACAGTAAGTTTTTATTTTTACCGACATTTATTGATTAAAAGATGGCGAAGTTTATTGAGTTTAAGTAAACTTCGTGCCAGAAAAATGAACCCAAGTTGTTGTTGTTTTAGCAAAGATTAAAGCAACAACTTTAATATGAGAATTGAGGTTAGCATGAGCAACGAGATTAAAACTCAAGTAGTAGTTTTAGGTGCGGGCCCTGGCGGTTATTCAGCAGCATTCCGCGCGGCAGATTTAGGTTTAGACGTAGTATTAGTTGAAAGCCGTGAAACACTAGGTGGCGTTTGTTTAAACGTCGGTTGTATCCCATCTAAAGCGTTACTTCACGTTGCTAAAGTGATTGATGATGCCGCTGATATGGCTGCTCACGGTGTCACTTTCGGTAAGCCAGAAATTGATTTAGACAAAATTCGTAGCTGGAAAGAAAGTGTCATTGGTCAATTAACTGGTGGTTTAGGCGGTATGTCCAAAGCACGTAAAGTTAAAACTGTTACAGGCTACGGCAAATTCACTTCAGATAAAACTATTGAAGTGGAAGGCGCTGATGGTAAGACAACCATCACTTTTGATAATGCAATCATTGCAGCGGGTTCTTCAGTTATTGATTTACCATTTATCCCTAATGATGACCCACGTGTTATTGATTCAACAGGGGCTTTAGAGCTTAAAGACATTCCAGAAGAAATGTTAGTACTTGGTGGCGGTATCATTGGTTTAGAAATGGGAACGGTATATAAAGCACTAGGTTCAAATGTATCAGTAGTGGAATTTGCTGATCAATTAGTGCCTGCTGCTGATAAAGACATCGTTAAAATTTACAATAACTACAACAAGAAAAAGTTCAACATCATGTTGTCAACGAAAGTTGTTGCAGTAGAAGCTAAAGACGATGGCCTATATGTTACCTTTGAAGGTAAAAATGCACCAGAAGGTCAAGTACGCTACGATAAGATTTTAGTTGCTGTTGGTCGTAAGCCAAACGGTCATTTAGTTGCTGCTGATAAAGCAGGCGTTAACGTTGATGAGCGTGGCTTTATCAATGTGTCGAAGGAATTGCGTACCAATGTACCTCACATCTTCGCTATCGGTGATGTCGTTGGTCAACCTATGCTTGCACACAAAGCGGTTCACGAAGCACATGTTGCAGCCGAAGTTATTTCCGGTAAGAAGCATGAATTTGATCCACGTTGTATCCCTTCAATTGCTTATACTGACCCTGAAATGGCTTGGGTGGGCATCACGGAACGTGAAGCAAAAGAGCAAGGTTTAAATATTGAAGTAGCTAACTTCCCATGGGCTGCTTCTGGACGTGCGATTGCGTCAGCTCGCACCGAAGGTAAAACGAAAATGATTTTTGAAAAAGAATCTGGCCGCGTTCTAGGTGGTGCTATCGTTGGTATTAATGCCGGTGAAATGCTTGGTGAAATCTGTTTAGCGGTTGAAATGGGTGCTGATGCTGAAGATGTTGGTTTAACAATTCATGCTCACCCAACATTAAACGAATCAATTGGTTTGGCTGCGGAAATTTTCGAAGGCTCAATTACTGATTTACCTAATGCGAAAGCGGTTAAAAAGAAAAAGTAGTTTTTAATTACTTTATTAGAAACCAGCGCAGGTCGCTGGTTTTTTAATGCCTATTGTTTCTAAATGTTTCAGTGTACTTCCTCCCTCTATATGCACAACACCTCCTTGTATGTTAAATAATTGTTACATCCATCGTTTTATAGAACATATGTTCTTAATTTAATTTGTTGTAATAAAAAGTTTTATTTAAAAAGTTCTTTTGCGAATCTATTTTTTTACAAAATTGTAACAAATAAGTTGCATTACCCATTGGAATACTAAATAAGCTATGTAACAATCGATGTTGCAAAATTGTTAATGTGTGTAACAAGATAATAATAAACGCATGTTTGTGATCAAATGCTTATCTAAGGACAGAGTCGTTCTTCTACAGGATGTAATAAAAAATAATTATTCTATTTGGGAGAAGTCATAGTGAGTAAGCTCAATATTGTGGCACGAAGTATAAAAACAGCTTTGATGTTTGGCGCTGTTTGTAGTGCTAGCACTTACGCTCAGACATTAGCAGAACAAGAAGCTGCAGTAGCAGTTGAACAAAAAGTCGTAGCAGAGCAATCCAATGCTTCTGATGCGCTATTAGAAGAAGAAGATGAAATAGAGCGCGTTATTGTAACGGGTTCACGCATTAGACGAAGTGAATTCTCTACCGCGTCACCAGTACAAGTTATCAGCGGTGACATATCACGAGAACTTGGTTTATTTGATGCAACAGAAATGTTGCAAAGCACTAACCAAGCCGCTGGTAGTCAAATTGACAACTCTTTCGGTGGATTTGTACTAGATAATGGTCCAGGCTCTGCGACAGTAGGTTTCCGTGGTTTAGGGGCTGATCGTACATTGCTACTTGTTAATGGTAAGCGCATGGCGCCTGCTGGGGTAGGCGGTGCGCCAACATCTCCAGATTTGAACCTAATCCCTGCCGTTATGATTGACCGTGTAGAAAACCTCTATGATGGGGCATCTACGGTTTATGGATCTGATGCGGTAGCTGGTGTTGCTAACGTTATCTTAAGACAAGATGTTGAAGGGTTTGAACTACAAGGCTCTATCAACAACCCCAAAGGTGACGGCGGTGAAGAAACTGTACTTTCGGGCATGTGGGGTAAAACCACGGACAATGGCTTCATTACAGTGGGTGCAGAATACTACGATCGTAAATCACAATCATTAGCGGATAACTCATTTACTAAAGGTTGTGAAGAGAGGATCTTTGAAACTGAAGATGGTGAAATAGTTAAACGCTATGGCGGTATTGGCCCAACTAAAAATGGCGAAGACTCATGTGATATTTTCCCATTAACAAACCGTATGTACATATACAACGGCTTCTGGGGTAGTGTATACAACACACCTGGTTTTACTAATACAGGTATTCCAGGGTGGAGTGAGTCAACGGTACCAGGTCAATATGCAGGTTTACTACCTACATGGATAGAAGCTGATTTTAACGGTGATGGTATTCCAGACGGAGCTATTCCTGATGGCGACGGTGATGGCTTACGAGATTTTGACTTCCAAGATCCACGTTATGCTTTCCAACAATCAGACTACTTCCGTTCAGGTGATTACTTAGGTAAAAACAAGCGTATCTCACTAGTCGCAAACGGTGAATACAATTTCCAAGACGAAGATGATACTAAGGTATATTTTGACGCACTATACGCAGAGCGTAACTCAGACCAATTTTCGCCAGGTGCTCAATTGTTTGAAAACGTCCCAGCGTCAAACCCGTTTAACCCGTGTAACCCGAATGGCATAAATGGTATTGACTGTTTTGGCGTACTAGGATTTGGTGATGCAGGCCCATTACAAGTTCAGCCAATTATCAATATTCATGGCGATCGCGACAGTCACAAGGTTGACGTTTCACAATACCGTTTAGTGACGGGCATTACTGCTGATTTAAGTGGCTTGGCCGACTACGGTTTAGAAAACTGGTATTACGACGTATATGCCTCTTACAGTGCATCTGAAGGAAAGTATGTTACCCGCGGTATCAACGAAAGCCGTCTAGTACATTCATTAAATACAACGGTACAAAATGACGATGGTTCTATCACTTGTGGTGATGGCGCAGACGGTTGTGTGCCAGTTAACTTATTTAATGAAAGCATTTATCAAGTTGGCGGCGGTACGTTATCTACAGAAGAGTACGATTACTTAATGACAAATCGTATTGCTGATACAGAAGTATCGCAATTGGTTATAAACGGTTTTGCAGGTGGTGATTTATACCAGCTACCGTGGAACGGTAATGTGGTCAGTGGTATCTTTGGTGTAGAATTCCGTCGTGATGAAATTGAGACGAAAAATAATGATGTAGCGACTGAAGGTTTGTTGTGGGGTTGGTTCTCAGATAAAGGCGCTAACGGCTCTCGTAACCTAAAGGAATTCTTCACTGAAGTTGAAATGCCACTTATTAGTGGTGAGCCAGGAATTGAAGAATTTACCGTTACTGCATCAGGTCGTATTTCAAAAGAAAGCTATTATGATGCTGCAAGCACATACAGCCTAAAAGCGATTTACCGTCCAGTTGAATGGTTCACATTACGTGGTACTAAAGGTACTTCATATCGTGCGCCTAATTTACGTGAACGTTTCTTAGCAGGTACTACGGGTTTTGTTAACGTGAGCGATCCATGTGTTGTTCCTGATGGCGCACGTGATTCAGATCCTATCGATCCAAGTGCACCTGATAGCTACAACCCAGCTAACGAAAGCCGTTCAGACGCTGAATTAGCTGCATGTTCTGCTGATGGATTAGATCCTACTTCGCTTGGCTTAGGTCAGGACGGTGCTGAGAAGTTTAATTCAACCAACAGTACTGAAGTGGCTTCAGGTGGTTCTTTAGCCTTAGTTGAAGAAACATCATTGGCGAAAACATTTGGTTTCGTATTCGAACAACCATTCTCAGAAGAGTTTGAGTTAACGTTCTCAATCACACGTTTTGATATTGAAGTGACTAACTCTATTGCGGAGCCTAGCGCTGCATATAGTGTCGATCAGTGTTACTCAGCTGATGGTAATGATGCGTTCTGTGCACGAATTGATCGTGACTCAAGTGGTAAAATTGTTGCCGCTGACCAAAGCTTTATCAACGTTGGTTTATTTACCTCAAAAGGTATGGACTACAACCTTTACTTCCAAAAAGACTTCCTAGTTGGCGAGAAAAATCTTGATGTTTCATTAGATCTTCAAGCGACGCGTATGACAGAAGCCGTTGAAGACGTATTGGGTACACGTGACGATAACTCAGGCGAGCCAGATTACCCTGAGTGGAGAGCGTCAGCGCAATTATCAGTAAAATATGATGACTTTAGATTTAACTGGTATACACAGTTCATCGGTGAAGGTAAAGAAGACTGGTTAAGCGATGACGTTGATGGTGCATATGTTGCTGACACCGTAGGTTGCGAAGGCATGTGGAATGATGCAGCTCAAACAGATCCGGTATTGTGTCGTGAAGTTGGATATACAGATGACTACATTTTACACAACGCATCAATCACCTATACAACGGATGATTGGCGTGTAGCTGTAGGTGTTCGCAACGTATTCAATGAAGCGCCACCGAAAGTTGATCCTGACGGTTCATTCTCTAGCGCTAATATTCCATTAGGTGTTGGTTATGACTCTTTTGGTCGCACACCATATATTAACTTTTCAGCGACCTTCTAAGCTGTCTATTTAAATAAGTTCATGGCCTCGAAAGAGGCCATTTTTACAAGGAAATCAGATGAATAAGATACGAGCCAGCTTATCTTTTTTAGTATTATTTGCCGGTTTATTGGGAGTCAATACCGTAAGTGCTTCTACCGATGCGTATAAAGCAACGGTAGAGGCTTTTGCAACCTTGCCTTTGATACGAGGCATGTCAGTTTCACCTGACGGTAAACAGCTCGCCATTGTCAGAGCAAGCACTAAAAATGGTGATTACTTTATTGAAATTCGAGACACCAATAACTTTCAAAAAGCACCAGTAAAGCTTGGCGCAGATAAAATGTTAGTTAGTGGTATTTCATGGCTTAATAACGACAGAATTTTAGTATCGTTTCGTCAAATACTGCGCGATGGTAGCCGCAGCTATTGGGTTAATAAATTTGCAATTACTGATGCTGACGGTAAAGGAAAATGGTTAATTCCTTTTAGAGATATGAAGGATGTAGATTTCAGTTTTATCAGCTTATTACCTGAAAAGAAAAATGAAATACTGGTTGAGGTAGATATCAACGATAATCGCATTCCTGATGTTGTACGTATGAACGTTAAAACCGGTAGAACTAGAACAGTTTTGCGTGGTAATTCAAAGATCTCTGGCAACTTTGTTGCCGATAAAGACGGTGATATACGTGCCGCTTCAGGTTGGAATGCGGGTGATGATGCTATAGATCTTTTTGCCCGTAAAAAAGGTGAAGATAAGTGGCAACTCATTTACCAAAATTCGCCTAAAAATCGAACTAACTACGAGTTCCTTGGTTTTTCAGATGAGAACCCTAATCAGGTTTATGTAAACGCGAACTTAGGTGAAGACAAAACAGGTATCTATCTTTATAACCTAGAAACAAAATCATATTCTGAACGTTTATTTGGCCTAGAAAATGTTGATGCCGGCGGTATTATCACTAATAAATGGGGCAAACTACTTGGCTATAGGTATATCACGAAGCAACCGAAAATGTACCTTTTAGACCAAGATGAACAAGCCATATATGATGCGATTTTACCATCATTTAAAGGGAAATATGTCAGGATAGACAGCCGTTCAGATGATGATCGTATTATCATTGTATTTACACAGTCTGCAAAAGATCCTGGTTCATACTATTTGTTTAGAGACAAGAAAAGCTTAGAAAAAATTGGTGAGCGTAGTCCCCAGCTAACCGCAGATCACCTATCAAAAGTTAAGTATATAACCTATACCACGCGTGACGGTCGAAAAACTAAGGCCTACGTTACTATTCCTAAAGGCAAGCCACCGTTTTCTGCGGTTGTGATGCCTCATGGGGGGCCTTGGGCACGTGATGTAAATATTTATGATGAATGGACACAGCTCTTAGCCAATCAAGGGTATATCGTGATTCAACCTCAGTTTAGAGGCTCTGAAGGCTATGGGCTTGAGCACTGGAAAGCAGGCGATAAAAACTGGGGCTTAACCATGCAAGATGACATGGATGATGCCGCACTCTATTTGGTCGAAAAAGGCTTGGCAGCTAAAGATAAAATGGCGATGTTTGGTTGGAGTTACGGCGGTTATTCTGCCTTCGCTGCGTCAATGCGTGAAAATAACATTTACCAATGTTCAATTGCTGGCGCCGGTGTCAGTGATTTAGATCGAATCAATGCGACCTTAAATGAAAGCATCTACCTAAAAGAATTACAAAAGCCAACAATTGCTGGTGTATCTCCGATTGAACATGTGGATAAAGTCAACATTCCTATCTTGGTGATTCATGGTGACATAGACATCAGGGTACCGATTAAGCACAGTCGAGAGTTTGTTGATTTACTTGAAAAATACAACAAAGATCACAAATATGTTGAGCTAAAAGATGCCGACCATTTTTCCGATACCTTGTTTTATCAGCACAAATCAGAATTCTACTCTGAAATGCTAGCCTATTTAGAAAACAAATGTCAGATGTAGCAAGTGAGATGTTAAATTAACTTATTAAAAACCAGCAATATTTGCTGGTTTTTTTATGTTTTAAATACATAATGAATGAAAATCTAACTTAAGGTGTATTTATGAAAATCATTACTTTCTTTGTCTTGCTGATGTATTTCAATCCTGTTTCTGCCAACACCGTAACGGAGCGAGATTTTGATCATCAAGTGCAGTTTTCGCAAACCCAAATTGATGAAACGAGTTATCTATTAAAGGTGCTAAGGCTTAACGGTGTCAGTTTCGAAACCATGTCTGTATTTGCGTTTCGTAAGTCATTTGAACTTTGCGGCCATTATGGCTTCAATATGGAAGTGATTGGAGGAGTGGAGTTATTTAATGATAAAGCCGCAATGCCCAATAAGATATTTCCAGCACTTGAGGTCAAAGTGCACTGCGCGACATAAATAATCTTTCTTAAATAAAAAAGGCTACTTATTATGATAAGTAGCCTTTTTATTTACTCTCTAAGTCTAATTCAACTCTTTTGCAAAAATAGAGTTCCTAGCTTGGATCAGCAATTTTCACTGCAACAGCTTGTGTTGTCATTGCTTCTTTAGGTGGAGTGAAGCGTGTTAAGTCGATACCTTCAACAGCTGCTTTGTATTCTTCCGTTGTAGGGAAACGACCCAACACGGTAGAAAGCACAACAACAGGTGTTGAGCCAAGCAATGATTCACCTTTTTTCTCTGCCGTATCAGCTACAACACGACCTTGGAAAAGACGAGTTGAGGTAGCAATAACCGTGTCACCCGGTTCTGCTTTTTCTTGGTTACCCATACATAAGTTACAGCCAGGACGCTCCAAGTATAAGATGTTTTCGTACTTTGTACGTGCTTCACCTTTTGGATTGGCGTCGTCGAATACGAACCCTGAGTATTTAGAAAGAATGTCCCAATCGCCTTCAGCTTTTAACTCATCAACAATGTTGTATGTTGGTGGAGCAACAACCAATGGAGCGTTGAATTCAATTGTGCCGTTTTTCTTTTCAAGATTCCGGAACATTTGCGCAATAATTTGCATATCACCTTTGTGCACCATACAAGAACCCACGAAACCTAAATCTACTGAGCGCTCTTTATAGTATGAAACAGGGCGAATAACGTCATGTGTGTAACGCTTAGACACGTCTTCGTTGTTAACATCAGGGTCAGCAATCATTGGTTCAATAATTGTGTCTAAATCCACAACAACTTCAGCGTAGTATTTAGCGTTTTCATCTGGTGCAAGCGCTGGTTGTTCACCTGACTTGATACCAGCAATACGTTCGTCAGCTAATGTGATTAAGCCTTTTAACGTACCCGCTTCGTTTTCCATACCCTTGTCGATCATGATTTGGATACGAGATTTAGCAAGCTCGATAGATTCAATTAAGGTCTCGTCATTTGAGATACAAACAGACGCTTTTGCTTTCATTTCAGCAGACCAGTCAGTGAATGTGAACGCTTGGTCAGCTAATAATGTACCAATGTGTACTTCAATTACGCGACCTTGGAATACGTTTTCACCTTCAAATTGCTTAAGCATTTGCGCTTGCGTTGCGTGTACAACGTCACGGAAGTCCATATGGTCAGCCATTTCACCTTTGAAGGTAACTTTCACTGACTCAGGAATAGGCATTGCAGACTCGCCTGTAGCAAGTGCAATTGCAACTGTACCTGAATCGGCACCAAATGCTACGCCTTTAGACATACGGGTATGCGAGTCACCACCAATGATAATTGCGCGGTCATCAACTGTGATATCGTTTAATACCTTGTGAATAACGTCAGTCATTGAATGATAAACACCTTTTGGATCACGTGCAGTGATAAGACCAAAGGCATTCATAAAGCTCATAAGTTTAGGCGTGTTTGCTTTTGCTTTACTGTCCCAAACAGATGCAGTGTGACAACCTGATTGGAATGCACCGTCAACAATTGGAGAAATTGTTGACGCAGCCATTGCTTCAAGCTCTTGGCAAGTCATAGGGCCAGTCGTGTCTTGAGAGCCAACAATATTTACTTTAACGCGAACGTTAGAGCCAGCGTGTAAAGGTGTATCTGATGCAACACCTACAGCATTACGATTGAAGATTTTCTCTACAGCCGTTAAACCTTGGTTTTCAACAGAGATTTCTTTTGATGCAGCATAAACAACAGGTGCTTCAACACCTAATGTTTCTGCAGCAAACGTTTGTAGTTTCTTACCAAACGTTACAGCATAAGAGCCGCCAGCTTTCATGAATTCTTGTTTTTGCGGTGTGAAAGCAGAAGAAACATCAACTAACTCTTTGTCACCGTTGTAAAGTTTTTTCGCTTTAGTATCAATTGTTAACACAGTGCCTGTTGCGACTGAATAGGCTTCTTCTAAAACCGGGTCGCCGTTTGCGTCCGTTACGGTATTACCGTCTGCGTCTACTTTCTTAACCCAGTTTTTAAGGTCAAGACCGATACCGCCTGTTACATCGACAGTAGTTAAGAAGATAGGCGCGATACCGTTAGTGCCGGCAACTACTGGTGCAATGTTAATAAATGGTACGTAAGGACTTGCTTGCTTACCGGCCCATAGCGCTACGTTATTTACACCAGACATACGTGATGAACCAACTCCCATAGTACCTTTTTCAGCGATAAGCATTACTTTCGCGTTAGGATGCTTAGCTTGAAGTGCAACAATTTCGTCTTGTGCTTCAGGAGTGATCATACACTTACCGTGCAATTCACGGTCAGCACGAGAATGAGACTGATGACCAGGAGAAAGTAAATCAGTTGAAATATCGCCTTCACCAGCGATATAGGTGACTACTTCGATTTTTTCTTCGATGGCTGGAAGTTTTGTGAAGAACTCAGCATTTGCGAAGCTTTCTAAAAGGTCTTTAGCAACGGCATTGCCGGCCTTAAAAGCAGCTTCGATACGAGCCATATCAGCGTCGTATAAGAATACTTGTGTTTTCAATACTTCGGTAGCTGGTGCAGATACTGCAGCATCATCGCTTAGTGCAAGGTCAAGTAGCACTTCAATTGAAGGACCACCTTTCATATGAGAAAGTAATTCAAAGGCAAATTCTGGTGAAATTTCAGCAACAGTGGCTTCGCCAAGAATGACTTCTTTCAAGAATTTTGCTTTTACTCCAGCAGCACTTGTAGTGCCAGGAAGCGTATTATAGATGAAGAAATTCAATGAATCTTCACGGTGTGCATTATCTTGATCTTTAATTTGCTCGATGATTTCCGCTAATAAATCAGCGTTATCAATAGGCTTTGGCGCTAAACCAAGCTCTTCTTTACGGTTTTTAATTTCCGCTAAATAATCTGAATAAAGGCTCATTCGATTCTCACTTTGACTGAAAGATGCTAATAAAGAATATTAGCTGGATAAACTTTTGCGCGTATTTTACCTGATTTTGTGCAGACTACTAATCATTTGGTTTAATAAGCACTATTCATGCAACTTATGAATGGTAGAAGTAAAAGTTATAGTGGTTATACCTGTTGGAACGGAGTGGGTTAATAGTTGGTGAAAAAGCAATTTTTGTTAATCTTTTTGTTCTAATATGTCGTTTAAATCTCTTCTATAATTCTCTATATTTGTCAGAAAAAGCATACATATTTTTAGACTAAGGTATATATAGATTTTCTGTTAAGTAGCTGATTAGATGTTTAGGTACTTTTATTTTTATATAGTCATCCATTATGTCTTGCTTGTGATTATGGCTCATTCTGTTTAATCACAATATTTTCTTTTCTATTTAAGGTGAACGACATGCTTCAAGAATACCGAACACATATAGCAGAACGCGCCGCTGAAGGTCTCGTACCAAAAGCACTAAACGCACAGCAAACAGCAGATTTGATAGAGCTTATTAAAGCACCCACTGCTGGAGAAGAAGAATTCATTTTAGATTTGCTCGTTAACCGTATTCCAGCAGGTGTTGATGAAGCTGCCTACGTAAAAGCGGGTTTTTTGGCTGCTATTGCAAAAGGTGAAGCTAGCTCTCCTATTCTTGATGCAACACGCGCAACAGAACTACTCGGTACGATGTTAGGTGGTTATAACATTCAACCGATGATTGATTTATTAGATGACGACGCATTAGCAACAATTGCCGGCGAAGGTTTATCTAAGACATTGTTAATGTTTGATGCATTTCACGATGTGAAAGAAAAAGCAGAAGCGGGTAATGAGCAAGCTAAAGCTGTCATGCAATCTTGGGCTGATGCTAAATGGTTTACTGACCGCCCAGTTGTTGCCGAAAAAATTACGGTTAAAGTCTTTAAGGTAACCGGTGAAACAAACACCGATGATTTATCACCAGCACCAGATGCTTGGTCACGTCCAGATATTCCATTGCATGCTAAAGCAATGCTTAAAATGGAACGTGAAGGTATAAATCCTGAAGAGCCCGGTGTTATTGGTCCAATTTCGCAAATTGAAGAACAACAAAAAGACGGTATTCCTTTAGCTTATGTCGGCGACGTTGTAGGTACAGGGTCGTCTCGTAAATCAGCGGCTAATTCAGTGCTATGGTACATGGGTGATGACATTCCATTTATCCCTAATAAGCGTAGTGGTGGTATTTGTTTAGGTAATAAAATTGCACCAATCTTCTACAATACGTTAGAAGACTCAGGTGCATTACCGATAGAGTTAGACGTGCAAAAAATGAATATGGGTGATGTTATTGATATCTACCCATATGAAGGCGTTGTTAAACTAGCTGCAACAGGTGAAGTTTTATCAACATTTAAGTTAAACCCCGTAATTTTAGATGAAGTACGTGCTGGTGGTCGTATTCCACTAATCATTGGTCGCGGTTTAACTGATAAGGCGCGTGAAGCATTAAATCTAGATGCCGCGGATTTCTTTGCTAAACCAGAAATTAAAGCTGATTCGGGTAAAGGCTACTCTTTAGCACAAAAAATGGTGGGTAAAGCCTGTGGTGTTGATGGTATTCGTGCTGGTCAATATTGTGAGCCTAAAATGACCACTGTCGGCTCGCAAGATACAACCGGTCCTATGACTCGTGATGAGCTTAAAGATTTAGCCTGTCTAGGTTTTTCAGCTGATTTAACTATGCAGTCATTCTGTCATACTTCAGCCTATCCAAAGCCTGTTGATGTAAATACACATCACACCTTGCCTGATTTTATGATGAACCGCGGTGGTGTATCACTTCGTCCAGGTGATGGTGTTATTCACTCGTGGTTAAACCGTATGTTATTACCTGATACGGTTGGCACAGGTGGTGATTCACATACGCGATTCCCATTAGGTATTTCATTCCCAGCGGGATCAGGTCTAGTGGCGTTTGCTGCCGCGACCGGTACTATGCCGCTTGATATGCCTGAGTCAGTATTGGTTCGCTTTAAAGGTGAGATGCAAAAAGGGATTACATTGCGTGACTTAGTGCATGCAATCCCCTATTACGCGATTAAAGATGGTTTGTTAACGGTGGCTAAGACCGGCAAAGTCAATGAATTCTCTGGTCGTATTTTAGAGATCGAGGGTCTTAAAGGCTTAACGGTTGAGCAGGCGTTTGAATTATCAGATGCGTCGGCTGAACGTTCTGCTGCTGGTTGTACCATCAAGCTTGAAGAAGACGCCGTTAAGGAATACTTAGCGTCGAACATTGTTATGCTTAAGTGGATGATTAGCGAAGGTTACGGTGATGTACGCACGATTGAACGTCGAATTAAGGGCATGGAAGAGTGGTTGGCTAATCCATCATTAATGGAAGCTGACAAAGACGCTGAATACGCTCACGTTATCGAAATCGACTTAGCTGACATCAAAGAGCCAATCGTTTGTTGTCCAAATGATCCAGATGATGCGAAATTATTATCAGACGTTGCTGGAACATCCATCGATGAAGTTTTCATTGGCTCTTGTATGACTAACATTGGTCATTTCCGCGCAGCAGGCAAATTACTTGAAAACTACAATGGTGTACTAGATACGCGGATGTGGGTTGCACCACCAACGAAGATGGATAGAGATCAACTGACCGAAGAAGGCTATTACTTCACATTTGGTAAATCTGGTGTGCGTATAGAAACTCCTGGATGTTCTTTATGTATGGGGAATCAAGCGCGCATTGCTGAAAAATCAACTGCAATTTCAACCTCTACTCGTAACTTCCCTAATCGTTTGGGGACAGGTGCAAATGTTTACTTAGCTTCAGCTGAATTAGCCGCTGTTGGTGCTATTTTAGGTAAGCTTCCAACTGTCGATGAGTACATGGAATATGCTAAGCAGATTGATGCGACAGCTGCCGATACATACCGTTATTTAAACTTCCATAAAATGGAAAGTTACACAAAGAAAGCGGATCAGGTAATTATACAAGAGCTTGTATAGCGCTCAACACCGGTAAGGATTGTAGTTAGGTTTATTCAAAGCTTAGTTACTCAGTTAAATTCATATAAGAAGCCGGATTATATCCGGTTTCCTTATGTATATATCATCACGTCAAGGTTACTAATCTTGCTCTCTAATGCTTGCCATTCAACTGTGTAGGTATTATTTCTTACTTTTTGTATATGTTAGGTTGACATTGTTTAGGTAAAATGAAGCTTACATAAAACACACAAAGCGGATTTGAAATGGAAGTTTTTGCATTGGCACTTTTTGTCTTATCAACATCTGGAACGCCGGGGCCTAATAATATTATGCTATTAAGTTCAGGTGTTAATTTTGGTATCAAACGAAGTCTTCCTCATGTTTTGGGCATCAATCTTGGTTTTCCCGTGATGATTGTAGCGCTTGGCGTTGGACTAGTGTCACTGTTTAACCGGTATCCGAACCTATATTTAGCAATGAAATTTATAGGTATTGGTTATTTGCTGTTTTTAGCTTATAAAATAGCAAAAACTCCGGTCTCTGCTGAAACTAAGGAGCAAGCAAGGCCAATCTCTTTTATACAAGCGGCAGCGTTTCAATGGGTCAATCCAAAAGCATGGATTATGGCTATTAGCGCCATCGTGGCATTTTCGTCGGCAACAGATGCTGCAATGAATGAAGTGTTATTTGTGGCGTTAGCTTATATAGCTTTCGGACTTCCGTGCTCTTTTGTATGGCTTTTTGCGGGGGCAGGACTCAAACGTGCTTTAGATAATCCGATGTTTATCATGTGGTTTAATAGGGTAATGGCTTTGCTGTTAGTATTATCAATTGTTCCGATCATTAATTCAGAGATGTTAATGATGCAGTAATAACATCTCTGAAGAATTTGGTGTTGCTGTTAGCGCAATATTAAGAAAGGCACATGTTATACTAGTGTTTTTTCCACAGAAAATTATTCATGAATAACCAACCTAATAATCCATTACACGGTAAAAAGCTAGAGTCGATATTGAATGAGCTTGTTGAAAAAATTGGCTGGGTTGAGATGGGAAAATGTGTGAAAGTACGCTGTTTTACTCATGATCCAAGTATCAAATCTTCTTTAAAGTTCTTAAGAAAAACCCCTTGGGCAAGAACTGAAGTGGAGCAGCTATATATTAATACGTTTCATGGTTTTGCATGGCCAGAAGATAAATAGTTATTTTTTTCCCAACTTTTTAAGTACGTTTTTCATGTGCTCTTTGAAGTTTGCATCGAATTTTGTCTCGCCACAACGAAAACCTGAAACCGCTTTTACGCCTTCGATGCCAACGTTAGACAAGTCTTGCTCAATCGTACAATTGCCATCATCGCCCTTAATAATGGATAAGTCATCACTGTATTTTGTCGTGTTCTTTTCTTTTTCCTCTATGATGGTTAGTGCTTTTACTGAATGGGGAACAGGATAGGGTTCGCCATCAAGTACCGATGGACTTCGCCGTCTGAACTGTTCAAACGTTTCAGCCTCGGCTATATCATCATTAATACTACTCTTAAGCTGGGATAATTGCTGTAGCGCCTTTTGACCAATACCTTTCGACGTCAGCACTTGTTTACCTTGTAAATTTGGAGGTGGCCTGATGGCGTCAAGAGGGTCTGCTGGTTGTTGAGCCAAAGAGGCGTCCTGAGGCAGCAGAGATTTTTTGGGTGGCTTATTCTCTGGTGGTTGTTGCTCTATCAGTACTTCTTTATCAATAGTCTTTGACGGCTTAAGTTCATTTTTCAGATTCGCTGGATCTGGCTCCTTTATTTTAGGACGTTGATAAAGAAAACTTTGAATTGGTTTGGGTTTTGTTTGTGGGTTGTGCGGCGAATTATCTATAGTATTGCCGATCAGAAAAATCAATAACACATGAATGACTATCGAAAAGAGAACTGCAGTGATACGTCCTTGAAACACTTTTTAACCTTCCTAATTGTTGGCAATTAGTAGAGTCAATAATAAGTAAATAGTTCAGAATTATATTAGAAATATATTGTGTTTTAGATGGGCTCAAATGAAAGCAATACGTAAAGTGATATAGATCGTTTTAGGTATTGCGCATTAATTATAGAAAAGTAATCAGTAAAAGTGAATTAGCGTTTACTGTAATATGCCTGCTCTTCTTTATTGTAGGTGTTTTTGATTATTTCAATTTTATTGACCATAGCTAAATATTGTTTTTCGTTTAATAGGGCTTTAGCCGTTCGTTTACGAATAATATTAGTGCGCTTTAGATCTAGTTTTTGGTGGTCAGTCAGTTTTGACTTAGCTTGAAACAATTTAAATAAATACATCATACAGCCCTAAACAATTTAACCAGAAAATGGGAAATATTACTAAAATCATAATATTTTAGAGTCTTCATCATAATTAATGAAAATCTTTGATTCTGTATAGAAATGTAAAATAGCGGTAGTGATTTGTATTTTGCGATTTAAGCTTTTATGAAAATTTACTGGGAGAAATCAAAAATATTGAATTTCAACAATATAGAGCGAAGAACATAACGTTGATATATTCAGGTTAAAGAAACAAAGAAGGTTAATTTTTTGAACTGGAAAAATGGTGGCCCCTCCCTGACTTGAACAGGGGACCTGCCGATTATGAGTCGGATGCTCTAACCAACTGAGCTAAGGGGCCATCAAAATTGCTTGTAAAGCTTTGGTTAAGGCCTTACGAATAAGCGGGTGGCAGTATAAGCATTTTTTATTTTGTTGTCACCAGTGAAAAGGTAAAAAATTACTAACTTCAATTTGATAGCTGGATTATTGAGCATTTTGGTTGTTCAGAAGTGGTTTTAAGAGGAACGAGACTTCCTTGTCTCATCTACGAGGAGCTATTCATAAGCGGCTTAAGTGCGTATTAGTGACTAATTCGTAGCTAATGGTTTGGTGAAGTTTGTTATCTATATAAACTTCCATTTTATAGTTGCCAGGTATATCACTTAGGTCAGTTCTAAGTAATATAGCGCCCCGTTTTTGAATTAACATTGGTTTACCCATGAGCTTTATATCATCTATCTCATTTTCACTGTGTGGAAAAACGTGAACTGAATTCAGCGAAAACTGTTGATCTTCAGGGCTGGTGACCACTAAACCATACAAAGAAGATTTACCTTTATAATCTATAGGGATAGTACTGGTTTTCTCAAACCCTATTGGCTCACCATTGTCGTTGTGGATGATGACACCAAAATCTAATTTATAGTCAAGTGTCGATGCGACAATTGGAAATTGAACAAGCGATAAAGTAATAGCTAAAAATTCATGCAGTTTCATGTTGGCTTCTCCTAGTCGTTTTAGTACTGACACCTAACATAATCAGTGCCGTTAGATAGAGTAAATGAGTCGTTGGGGCAGGAATTGATACAACTCCTGCTGGAACTGTACCTTCAATTTCAGCGACTATTTTATTTTCGATAGCTAACTGAAATTCATCAAAACCTGCGGGGGCTAATAAGAAAGCGGAATCACCACCGATAACATCGTTATAATACTGGTCAATAACATTTTGATCATCAGTGATGACAATACCGTTAATCGTATCTATATGGTTGAGGGCCGCTGTCGCAGCCGAACTAGGGGAACTCCCGGAGTTATTAGTTCCATCGCCAGATATATCAATAACCTGACTTACACCATCGAAATCGTTTGAATCAAAAAGCGGGTAGCTATATTCGATAGCTGACCCTATCGCTGTCCAGCCAGAAAATGGCCTAGCGATATTAGCAATTGCGATAGAAAAGTCATCTGAAGCAGCCGCTGAATCTATTAAGGTCCAATCAATCATTATTTCTTGATTATTAGCCCCTGACCACATGATCATTTGCACGGCTATTTGCCCTATGTTGCCTTCTATAATCGCGTTTTGAACGCGGTCACTAGCAAAGGCATTACTATAGCCAAGCAACTGAGTGTCGTATTCAGAACCATCAATGCTGCCTGATATATCAATTAGCAATTGCAGCTCAACATCAACAGGCGTTAATGCCGCCGCTTCTAACGTTGTGCAAATCACTAGAGTTTTACATGTGTTTATTATGAACTGCTTCATCATAAAGCCCTCTTGTGCTTGCATTAATCACAGGCATTATCCTTGCCATAAAAATATTCCTTAAAAATCAACAAGATGAATTTATGCATTTTATGGTTGTTGCAATACGCCTTGAAAAACAGACGATGAGCGTTGCAAATTGCAACTTGATTTAAACTGTTTTCTCTATCTCTTTGAAATTTAATTAATTAATTTTTGGTTTGTCTTTTGCTTCATTAGTAATGAACGAATGAGGAGAACTTTATGAGCTATTACTACCGTAGAGAAAAGTACACGCGTTCTAGACATTCCACAAAATACGCATGGCTTAAATGGGGGCTCGCATTGACTTTGTTAGCTTGTTGTTCAGCTTTCTCAGTACATCAGCTAATCAAAGCAGACAAATTGTCTGGTGTTAACAAGCAAAAATCGGCAATGATCAAGCAATATGAAGAAGAGCTATCTATTTTACGTACCTTAAATCCTTACCATGTCGGTAGTAATGAAATATTAGCTAAGGCGGTTGAAAACATTGATTTATTTCCTGGTTGGATAACAAGAGTTTACCCCGTACCAGACGGGAATAAAATTGACTTGTCGGCAAGTGATTTAGGTTCGTTTGTCTTAAATGAAACTCGCTTTTCCTTGTTGAGCCATCGTCGTTACGGGATTGCCCAGCCAAGCGTTAGTATGTACCGGCTGAATGGCTTGTTTCCTAGTCGTACAAACGGCCGTTTACAGGTAGGAGTTGAATTTTTTCTGACTAGTAATAGCGAAGCTTTGATGGAAGAAAAAATGAGCCAAATAGCGTCTTGTTATGCACGTATCGACATTAATCAAAAGCGTGTGATAGATAAGAGGCTGCATTTGGTCACCAAATATAGCCACGAACAAGTCATTATTGGTGAGGTCGAGCTAAATAAAGGGCTGTTCCCGATAAGTGCCATGATATATTGTGACGAAAAATCTGACTTTAACGGTGAAGAAGTCGAAGTGTCTATCTCATTCAGAAATTCAGGGCAGTACAATTTAAGTACGAGCCGAAATTCTATATTTCACATTTATAAGCCTCAAAACTCCATCGCAAAACTATAGTCAAAAGTTACACAATCGCTGGGAAGCGTATTGTAAATGTGCTTCCCTCATTTGGAGTCGAATCTACTTCTATAATTGCGCTGTGTTTTTCCAATATAGCGTACGATACAGACAGCCCTAGACCTGTCCCTTCATGTTCATCTTTAGTGGTATAAAACGGTTCAAATAGATGTTTTAAGGCCCGTTCATCCATACCACAGCCTGTATCATTGACTGTAACTTTGATGTACTCGCCGTTAAGCTCACTCGATATGGACAGCTTTCCTTGAGCGGTATCTTTCATGGATTGAGCGGCATTGACAAACAAGTTGATGAACACCTGTTGCAGCTCACCCGTATTGCCTTTTACTTCGGGAAGCTTTTCATCCAATTGACTCTCAACGATGTAATTATATTTAAGCTGATTCCAAACAATATTTAACGAACTGCTGATCACTTCATTAATATCAGTAGGGTGATACTCTTGATTTCCTTTCCGGCTAAATGTTTTTAAACTAGATACAATATCTGAGATGCGCTCAATACCATTAATACAGCTATCTATAAGAGATATTATGTCTTTTCTGGCGTAAGCGATGTCTTTTGTAGATAAAAGATCGTTTTGTGGTGTTTGCTCTATAGAAACAAAAACATGTTCAAATGATTGTGCGTATTCTTTAAGTACTTGGATATTACTGCCAATAAACCCTAACGGATTGTTAATTTCGTGTGCTACACCTGCCGATAACTGACCCAATGATGCCATCTTTTCACTATGAACCAATTGGCTTTGTGTGGATTTTAATTCTTCAACGGTTTTTTCAAGTTTTCGGTAGTTATACGAGAGCTCTAATTCTGTTAATTTCCGTTTTACCGCTAAGGAGAACTGCTGGCTAGCTGTGTTTAATGTTTGCTTAAAGTTATCGCTGTAACAGTAGTGATCGAGATCTAATACTATGTAATTAGTTTGAACTTTGGAGAGCGGGATACTTACTACTAGCAGTGTTTCATTTTCAAATAACTGTGCGCCATTACATATCGTATCTACCTCGATTCTATGCCAACAATCTTCCTTAGGAGATTTAGCTATGATTGAGGTTAACGTATCTTTAAGGGATTCTTGTGCCGGGAGCAGCTTAAACGTTTTTTCAGTTGTATCAAATTGACTTACCGAGTATTCATCACCTTTGCTTTTTATAAAATTGAACGTATTGCAGGCCGATAACATTCGTGTAATTTGTGAAACGAAATGTATTAGCATTTCGTTTAGGCCGCGCACTGAAAACAATTCATCTGTAATTGACGCCAGAAATTTCAATTGAATTTGACGGCTATTAGCTTGTTCAAATGCAGAAAAGAAAGCTCTGTTTTTCTCAAAGTTTTCTTGTATATTTGCGCTTAATTTCTGCTCTAATGCTTGTTTGGCATTTTTCTCTCTTTTTAAAGCTTGTTCTAGTAATGCTACTTGTTCCTTTAATTCTATAACTGTTGGATTCGTATCAGACAATGCTGGTCTCCTTTGCACATGCATTGAGTTTGGGAAATTTGAACTTTCTGTTTAAAGTGATCAGCTGCGCCTAAAATCAGGCCTTCGGCGAAATAGCACATTTTCCTTCGTGAAACATATCGCATGATCAGCACTGACTCATTAGGTTGGTCATAGAGTAAAGTAGGTGTGTACGCTAACGGGTCTGACTTTTGAACTTCAATATGTATTACCGCATCAACAGCCCGCAGAAAATCAAACAACTCGTCGACACCTTCAACATGGGTGTGTGCGATGGACATCAAAGTAGGGAAAAAGTATCGGCCAAAGTTTCTAACGAGCTCTTCTTTTGTAACTCTCGTTAACAAGACCAGTTCATCTACCAGAGCGTTAAATTCGCTGTCTTCGTAGAGTTCAGTATCCAAATACTCAGCATTAGAGCCAAGTTCACATTTATTCACTGCTTTAAGCCAAGTGGTTAAATCGTATTCTTGCTCTATATAACTCGCAAAACCCAAAAATATCGCACCTTTCATAGATCTCTACTTACTCAAGGAAAAGTTCACTGAATTATGAATATAATGCTAGCATTAAAGTAAGCAAGTCATTCATCTTTATTACATTTTATAGCGGGAAACGAATGTTACCATCAGTATTAATCCTAGATGATGAGATAGAAATACTCAATGCATTAGAGCGATTACTGCACCGAGAATATCGCGTCGTTACATTTACAGACCCAATAGAGGCCATCGATTATTATCAGCAGTCTCCTACGCATATCGTTATCTCTGATATACGTATGCCCAAGATGAATGGCGGAGAGTTTCTAAAATCAATTGTGGCAATTAACAGTAATAGTAAACGAGTGGCGCTTACTGGCTATGCTGATTTGGAACTAGCTAAACAAGTACTGAATGAAGGCAAAGTGTCATTTTATTTAAATAAGCCTTGGGATAATAAAGATTTAGTATCTAAGATTGACTCCCTAGTCGGCGAATTGAAAGCTGAGAATAAAAAAAACAAGATCATTAAAAAGCTTAGGGCATCTAATAAAGAACTTTTGTTGGATCATCATTCTGAAACGCTTCTAAAAGAGTTCATTAGCGATAAGCATGATGATGCCGTTGGGCAAATTAAGCGCTTAAAACGCATCAATAATGATCTTGTATCAATGAATGTAAACTTAATAGCTGTTTCTACAAATGAAGCACCTGGACATAGTTTAAGAATTGCGCAACAAGCAAAAATAATTGCGAGAATGTGCGGATTGTCAGATATCGATTGTATCCATGTTTATTTAGCAGGCCTTTTTCATCGAATAGGACTAGCCAGCTTAACAGAAGAGCTACGAAACAAGGCTTTGTATGAGCTTTCACCACAAGAGCGCCGTGACTACGACGCGTTTTCGGTGTTAAGCGCAGAGATCATGTCATCGACTGATTATTTAGCCGGAAGTTTAGATCTAGTTAAATATTTAAATGAAAACAGTAATGGCTCTGGTGTACCCGAGAAACTGACAAAGCAAAATATTCCTTTGGGTTCAAGAATACTTAGAGTCACCGTTTTATTCGATTTAATGATTAACGGTGAATTCACTGGGCTCAGAATTGCGCCAAGTGAAGCGTTTGTTAAATTGGAGCAAATGAGTGACGAAATCGATATAAGTGTCCTTGAGCAACTAAAAGTACTGGTGGGCAAAGCACAAGATACTGAAGTATTCGAATATCCTAAGCTGGTCAATGGTTTGGAAGCAGGGATGCTCGTTGCTCAAGACATAGAGGACTTAGAGCATCATAAATATTTGTCTGAAGGCACCGTGCTAAAAGAGACCCATATTATGCGTCTGAACAATATTCAGAGACAACTTGATTATCCCCTTGTTGTTTTCATTAAATCGATGCTTGAATCGTCAGGAGGGGCTTAGTTTGAATAAATCATCTGCGTTGCCATTATTAGTTATTGTTGATGACGAACCTGAGATACTAGTAGCGATTAAGCGCTGTTTGATGAGGTTAGATATACAAATTGAATCTTTTACATCGCCTCGGTTAGCTAAAGAGTTTCTCGCGCAAAATGAACCCGATATTATTTTGTCCGACCAGCGGATGCCGGATATCTCAGGCATTGAATTGTTGACCTTTTCGCAATCGCTTTGGCCAAATACAAAAAGAATCATGCTAAGCGCTTATCAAGATTTCGGCGATATTTCCGCAGGTTTTAATGGCAAAATCATTGAACATTTTATCGCAAAGCCTTGGAACAATGTAGAACTGCAAACACTTATTCATGACAACATAAGCCAGACCCAGGCAACCAACAGCTCCATTCGTCTAAGAAATGCCATAGTGGGTGAATCTAAAGCGATGATGAGCTTAATGGATAATGTTGGTAAGGCCGCTGGGGCTAACGTTCCTGTGTTTATTCATGGTGAAACGGGTACAGGTAAGGAGCTTATTGCACGGGCTTGTCATGAGCTGGGTTGTCGAAGAAACGGTGCGTTTATCGCGGTTAATTGTGCGAATTTTTCTGAAGCTCTGATCGAATCTCAGCTGTTTGGCCATAAAAAAGGCGCTTTTACAGGAGCCGTTAACGATCAAGAAGGAATTTTCTCAAAAGGTGAAGGCGGTACGATATTTTTAGACGAAATTACGACATTACCGCTAAGTTTGCAAAGTAAGTTGCTACGCGTTATCCAAGAAAGAACCTATTCAATGTTAGGCTCTCTTGAAGAAATTGCCTTTGATGCTCAAGTGGTAAGCGCTTCATCAACCAGTTTGGCATACGCAGTAACATCAGGGGAGTTTAGGGAAGATTTGTTCTATCGTCTTAATGTCATTCCTTTGCATATTCCACCTGTTAGGGAGCGCGATTCAGATGTACTGTTGCTCGCGGAGCATTTTTTACTAAAATTTAATAGTGAACAGAATAAAAATATAACATCTTTTGATGAAAGTGCTAAAGAGCTCTTAATATCTCATCAATGGCCTGGCAATGTGCGTCAATTAGAAAACTTGATTCATAGTGCGTGTATTATGAATGACGGAAAAAGTCTTTCATCAAAAATGCTTGAGGATTTAATCACTGATGCGAAGGTACCTATGGAGAATATTGAATCTACTGCAAACACAGCACATACAGTAGCTGGTGATGCAGAGGTAATGCCATTACATCAAGTTGAAAAAGAAAATATTGAACGCGCTATTGCTAAATGTGAAGGCAATGTTAATAAAGCCGCTGCGTTACTCGAAGTTAACCCTTCGACACTATATCGGAAAATTAAGAGTTGGACTGATTAGATGATTAGAACTTAAATGTTAAGCCTGCTGATAACTCACTTTGAACCCACACTTCACTTTCAACATAAATAGCACAGTTTTGACTATCACAAAAAATTTCACTATCGGCGTCTAACAGTGTGGCATACACTCGGCCTCCAATATATAAACGAACTGATTCGGTAAGGGCGACCCTTGTATTCAATCCTAAGCTACCAGAGAATTTCGTTTCGCTTTTAAGACCATTATTTTCAGGCGATAGATGAGTAATGCCGATCCCGCCAGATAGATAAAATGGCAGATTATTGTCAGAAAGTTGGATATTTCCGCCTAAATGAATGTAAGTGATACCGATGTCAGATGGATTAAATACATTATTTGTTAGTTCAGATGAAAAGGCACTGTCGTAATGGCTGACTAATAATTCACCTTGACGACTTTGATCGTAAGCCCAAGAAGTTAGCAATCCATAGCTATTGCCGTCTTCCAATTCTATTGTACTATTGCTTTGTTCATCGTCAAACTCACCTCCAAATCGATAGCCAAACAAGGGCGTCAACTCTAACTCTATGGATTCCTGTGCGACAAGTTGTGTACTGAATAATGTGAAAACTATAAATAAAGCAGTAAGACAGCGCATGATCATTCCTTTAATGTGCAAAACAGAAGTATTTAATTAATGGTAAAAAAAATCCAGCGATTAAGCTGGATTTTACAAATTAATACAAAGCGGGCTGTTTATTCGCCGTCTAAGAAACTCTTAAGTTGCTCAGAGCGCGAAGGGTGGCGTAACTTGCGTAACGCTTTTGCTTCGATTTGACGAATACGCTCACGTGTTACGTCAAACTGCTTACCTACTTCTTCTAATGTATGGTCGGTATTCATGTCGATACCAAAACGCATACGCAAAACTTTAGCTTCACGCGCTGTTAAGCCAGCTAATACTTCGTGAGTTGCATGTTTTAAGTTTTCAGAAGTTGCAGAATCAACTGGTAATTCGCCGCTACCGTCTTCAATAAAGTCACCTAAGTGTGAATCTTCATCGTCACCGATAGGCGTTTCCATTGAAATTGGCTCTTTCGCAATTTTTAATACTTTACGAATTTTGTCTTCAGGCATTATCATGCGCTCTGCCAATTCTTCAGGAGTCGGCTCGCGACCCATTTCTTGAAGCATTTGACGAGAAATACGATTTAACTTATTGATCGTTTCAATCATGTGAACAGGGATACGAATAGTACGTGCCTGATCGGCGATTGAACGCGTGATTGCTTGTCGAATCCACCAGGTAGCATAAGTAGAGAACTTATAACCACGACGGTATTCAAACTTATCAACCGCTTTCATCAATCCGATATTACCTTCTTGGATAAGATCCAAAAATTGTAAACCACGGTTGGTATATTTCTTAGCGATAGAAATTACAAGGCGTAAGTTAGCTTCAACCATTTCTTTTTTGGCACGGCGAGCTTTCGCTTCACCGATTGACATACGACGGTTAATGTCTTTAATGCCATGCACGTTCAAGAAGGTTTCTTCTTCCAGCTGCTTTAACTTAAGTACGCAACGTTCAACGTCTAGTTCAATATCACTTAATCGTGCTGAATAAGGTTCGCCCGCAGCTTTTTGTTCATTAAACCAGTCTAAACATGTTTCATTGCCTGGAAACACTTTGATAAACGTCGTTTTAGGCATGCCTGCACCAACAACACAGTGCTTCATGATCAAACGTTCTTGGACGCGAAGTCTGTCCATGACGCTGCGCATGTTTTTAACAAGGCGATCGAATACTTTTGGAATTAAACGAAACTCTTTAAATACCTCGGCTATGCCGTCGATAGCTTCTTGCGCATCTTTATGGCCACGACCTTTTGCATCAATTATCTTGTTTGCATTTTCGTATGCCGCACGTAACGCATCGAATTTCTCTTTAGCTTGTTCTGGACAAGGGCCAGTATCTATTTCTTCCTCGTCTTCGTCATCATCAGAATCTTCATTTTTCAAGTCTGCATCTTCGTCAGCAAGCTCTTCTTCAGAAAGCTCTGAGCCGATATGAGTTGCAGCAGCAGCTACGTCCTCATCTTCCGCGTCAGGATCTAAAAATCCAACGATGATATCGCTTAAGCGAATTTCTTCTGCGACAAAGTTATCCCATTGATCAAGCAAAAAATTAATCGCAGGTGGGTATTCAGACACAGAGCGCTGAACTTCCTTAATACCTTCTTCGATACGCTTGGCGATAACAATTTCGCCCTTGCGTGTCAGTAACTCTACCGTCCCCATTTCACGCATATACATACGAACGGGATCGGTTGTACGACCAATTTCACTTTCAACGGTTGCAAGTGCTTGTGCTGCAGCTTCAGCTGCATCTTCATCAGTGTTTGCCTCGCTCATCATCAATGTGTCAGCATCAGGTGCATTTTCAAATACCTGAATACCCATGTCATTGATCATGCGAATGATATCTTCTACCTGATCTGAGTCGATAATATCCTGAGGAAGGTGATCGTTAACTTCTGCAAAAGTTAAATAACCTTGTTCTTTACCTTTGGTAATTAACTCTTTAAGTCTAGATTGTGGGGCTTGATCCATTGACGAGTGTCCACCTATTTATGGCTATCAAAATTTGAACATTAAGCGGCGAATTGTAGCAAAATGATGATGAAATTACCAGCATTTAGATCGCCTGTTCTATTGATAAATTTAAAAAATACAGAAAGAGTTAAGCGTTGAGTAATGTTTGCAACTCGTGCTTTTCTTGAGCGCTCATTTGACCGCTCCTCGCTTTCTGTAATAATAATTCTGTTCTTTGTTCTACAAATGTATTGAATAGTTTTTCAATACTGTCTAAAAATACATCTTCAGCATTCTCAGGTTCAACATGATGTTGCCAGCACAGTATTTTGGCTAGCTGTTTACCTTGCTCTGTATCTCTATAATATTCTAGCAACTGAGCACTGTTCATGTTGTGATTTTGCTTACACAACTGTAATAAATTGTTGAGCAATGACACACCAGGTAAATCAACGTGCGATAAGGCGTTGATATCTGACAGGCTGTTAGCTAGATTGGGGTCACTTAGCAATAATGCAATAGCTAATCGTGCTGGAGTTATTTTATTTGTCTTATTTTTTTGAATCGATGTCGTTGAAGCATTGATATTTCTAGCCAATTTAGTGGCTAATTGCTCGCCACCAGTACCAAAATTATTGGCTAACTCATTAATGATGGAGTCTTTCAATATACTGTCTGGCAGCTTATTGATATAGGGTTGAAAAGAATCTACTAACCCAGCTCTACCTTCTAAGCTGTTCATGTCGGTTTGCGACATTAATTGTTCAAACAAAAATTTAGATAAGGGCTGAGCTCGATCTAGAATCTGCTCAAATGCGGCTTGTCCTTTTTGGCGGATCAATGAATCGGGATCTTCACCATCAGGAACAAATACAAATTTCAGCGATATGCCATCACGCATCAGTGGCAAGGCATTATCCATGGCTCGCCAAGCGGCTTCACGGCCCGCGCGATCACCATCATAACAACAGATGACTTCATTGACCGTTCTGAAAAGCGTTTGAATTTGCTCTGTCGTGGTTGATGTGCCAAGTGAGGCAACTGCATAATCAACACCATGTTGTGCTAATGCAACCACGTCCATATAACCTTCAACGACGACGATGCGTTTTAGGTTCTTATTCGCTTGCTTTGCTTCATACAACCCATAGAGTTCTTGGCCTTTATGGTAAATACGTGTCTCAGGTGAGTTGAGGTATTTTGGCGTGCCGTCCTCAAGAACTCGGCCACCAAAACCAATGACATGTCCACGTTTATCTCGAATAGGAAACATGATCCTGCCACGAAATCTATCATAAGGCCGGCCCTTGTCGCCTTCAATCGCCATTCCTAAATCAACCAATTGCTTGGATAACATTTGATTTTTGGCGAAGGTGTTCATCATGCCGTCCCAGCTGTCACTGATGTAACCCATACCGAAGCGCTTCGCTATTTCGCCCGTTAAGCCGCGACCTTTTAGATAATCAATGGCTGTTTGCTTGTCGTCAGCAACTTTAAGTTGCTGCTGAAAAAACTGTGCAATTTGCTCCATGATTTTGTAGTCATCTTGCTTTTGCTGTTGGGCTTGCACATATTGTTTTTGCTGGGCAGGGGTTTGCTTATTTTCTTCTTTTGGTACGTCCATTCCTTGCATTGAGGCAAGTTCTTCAATGGCATCGACAAAGTCGAGGCGATCAAACTCCATCATAAAAGAAATCGCATTACCGTGTTCGCCACAGCCGAAGCAGTGATAGAACTGTTTATCAGGACTGACACTAAATGAGGGGGATTTTTCAGTATGGAAGGGGCAGCACGCCTGATAATTTTTTCCCGCTTTTTTTAGCGGTACTCGGCCATTAATTACGTCGACAATATTGGTGCGGGCCAATAAATCATCTATAAATTGTCGGGGAATTAAACCAGCCATTTATTCTCTACTTAACTTCTTAGCGGCGATTATTTTTACATAAAATATCAGATAAAAATAGACATAAAAAAACCGCATTGCATTGTGCATTGCGGTTTTTTTAACAATCAGTTGTCTCACTACATTGAATGTACAACTAAGCGTTTAATGCTGCTCTAACTTTTCCACTAACTGCGCCTAAGTCAGCTTTACCTTGCATGAGAGGTTTTAACACACCCATCACTTTACCCATGTCGGCCATTGAACTGGCTCCAACTTGAGTAATGGTATCGTTGATTAACGTGCTGACTTCGTCGTCGGTAAGAGGCGTTGGTAGAAAGGCTTCTAATGCGGTAACTTCTTCAGCTTCTTTAGCTGCAAGTTCATCGCGTCCACCTTCTAAAAACATGGCAATTGAATCTTTGCGTTGTTTAACCATTTTGGTTATTACGCCAATAATACTGGCATCATCGAGCTCAGTTTTATTGTCAATTTCTGTTTGCTTCACAGCTGAAATAGCCATACGAATAGCACCTAGTCGTACCTTATCTTTGGCACGCATAGCGACTTTCATTTCATCTTTAAGTTGAATAAGCAAACTCATGCTACAGTCTCAAGCAATTACTAATAAAGTGTTATTAGTACATGCGAACGCGACGTGCGTTCTCACGAGAAAGTTTTTTAGCTGCACGTTTTACCGCTGCTGCTTTTTTACGCTTACGTTCCCAAGTTGGTTTTTCATATGATTCGCGACGACGAACTTCTGAAAGGATACCTGCTTTTTCACATGAACGTTTGAAACGACGTAATGCTACGTCAAATGGTTCGTTTTCTCTTACTTTAATTACTGGCATGTTGCCTCTTACCTTAGTGTATCTATATAAATCGGCGAATATTTTAAGTAAATTTACCTAACATTCACCCGCTCTATCTCAAAAATGGGTGCCGAATTGTATTCCGAACCTCTGCCTTTGTAAAGGCTAATTCGTCATTTAGTCTCTATAAAGTCAGTCAAGCCGCTAGTTAATTTCAATTAATCTAGGTAAAATCGCGCCATCTTAATATTTTACTAAAAAAATTATGCGCATTTTAGGTATTGAAACGTCTTGTGATGAAACGGGTATAGCCATTTATGATGATGAGCAAGGCATTATGTCACATCGCTTGTATAGTCAAATCGCGGTTCATGCCGACTACGGTGGTGTTGTACCAGAGCTTGCCTCGCGCGATCATGTACGTAAAACAATCCCTTTAATAAAAGAAGTACTGGCAGAAGCAAACCTAACACCACAAGATTTAGACGGTGTCGCATACACTGCTGGTCCAGGATTGGTCGGTGCGTTACTTGTTGGTTGTTCAATTGGTAGAAGCCTTGCCTATGGCTGGAATCTACCAGCTGTACCTGTGCATCATATGGAAGGCCATCTGCTTGCACCCATGTTAGAAGATGATGTGCCTGATTTCCCTTTTGTTGCCTTATTAGTTTCGGGCGGTCATACCATGTTGGTACGAGTCGATGGTATTGGTCAATATGAATTGCTAGGTGAATCAGTTGATGATGCCGCTGGGGAAGCTTTTGACAAAACAGCAAAATTGCTCGGGCTTGATTACCCAGGTGGCCCTGTACTGGCAAAAATGGCTGAATCAGGTGTTCAAGGGCGGTTTAAGTTTCCGCGACCGATGACCGATAGACCCGGATTAGATTTTAGTTTTAGCGGTTTAAAAACGGCAACCGCTACGGCTATTCGTAAAGAAGTTGAACAAAATGGTGCCATGGATGAACAAACCCATGCTGATATCGCGTATGCCTTCCAAGAAGCAGTGGTTGATACTTTGGCGATTAAATGCCGCAGAGCATTGAAGCAGTGTGAGTTAAAACGATTAGTCATTGCCGGTGGCGTCAGTGCAAACACAGAGTTAAGAGCTAAACTTGCACAAATCACACAAAAATTAGGTGGCAAGGTTTACTATCCTCGTCCTGAGTTTTGTACGGATAATGGTGCGATGATTGCTTATGCAGGTCTGCAACGACTTAAATCTGGTGGAGACGCTGATTTAACCTTCAAGGCAACACCACGCTGGCCTTTAGATACTTTAGCGCCTTGCTAAGCTGAGTAAACTGTCAATCTATACTTGCACAATGAGTGATTTGACTTGAACCTAAATAGTCCTGACTTAGTTTCGATTTAATTTAGGTTCAGTCCCTTTGACCAATCGAATGATGTTTTCCTTATGCCTGAATATGATCAATATTGATAACATAATCACAGGATATACGTATGTCGGTTTTAGCAACCACACATAGAGTGGAGCGAAAGAAACAGTGACGATGGCCGCCAGGCTTGAGTAACGGGTAGATTTTGCAATAATTATCCAAGTTAACAGCAATAATATTCCTAAATCGATGCCTATTGGCAGAAGCACACCAAAAGCCGTGGCGACGGCTTTGCCCCCTTTAAATTGAAAAAATATCGGATACATGTGCCCTAAGCAGGCCGCAACCGCTACAAAGCCTAAAAATATAGGCTCTATTCCTAGGAAATATCCTCCCCACACTGGAAATGTCCCTTTAAATACATCCAATAAAAGAACAGTAGCAGCTGTTGTTTTATTACTGATCCTTAAGACATTAGTTGCCCCTGGGTTATGAGAGCCTGTAGTTCTTGGATCAGGAAGCCCAAGCATTCGACAGATTAAAATAGCACTAGATATTGAACCTATTAAATAGGCACCTATTGTCATTGCGAATGTTAATAACATCATGTCGTTACAGGCAAGTCATTAATCAAAAGTGGTTGATGTCTTCATTCTATCTCTTAGTTCACTGGTTTTTCTAGACCTTGAAAGGTAAACTCGCCAATTATTTTAATAAAAACGACTTAATTGAAGGTGTAAACGTGGATAAAGTCTTTATCAAAGGGCTCAGCATTCAAACAACTATTGGTTTTTTTGAGTGGGAGAAGCATATTAAACAGACTTTGGTCATTGATTTAACATTAGGTTGGGATATTAAACCTGCCGCAGTGAATGATGAACTTGCGAAAACGCTCGATTATTCGTCAATTTCAGTAGAAATTGAAAAGTTTGCTAATAACAACCCTGTCGACCTGTTAGAAACCTTAGCGGAACGTATGGCCGAGTTTCTCATGGCAAAATACTCAATTCCGTGGCTTGCTTTAAAAATAGGAAAGCCCGGAGCTGTGTATAATGCCCAAACTGTAGGCGTAGAAATTGAAAGAGGCAAACAGCTGTAATGGCGCAAATATACATATCATTGGGCTCTAATGTTGAGAAAGAGCGCTATGTTGATTTGGGGTTGTCCGCATTAAGTGAAACCTTCGGCTGTTTGGAAGTTTCGTCTTTATACGCTTGTGAAGCGGTTGGTTTTGACGGGCCAGAATTTTACAATTTAGTTGTTGGTGCTAAAACCGAGCTAAGCATTGAACAGCTAGCAAGAAAATTAAAAGATATTGAGTATGCCCATGGACGATGCCCAGACGCTAAAAAATTCAGCCCAAGAACATTAGATTTAGATTTGTTGCTTTTTGATGATCTTATTGCACAATCACCTACTCAAGTGCCGCGTCCAGATATTCTAAATAGTGCTTTTGTGCTTTGGCCATTAACAGAAATAGCCGGCGGCTTAATTCACCCCGAAGTCAATCAAAGTTATCAACAACTTTGGTCAGCATTTGATAAATCAAAGCAAAAAATTTCACAACTTCCACTAGCATGGCAGCCCAAATAATATGGATACTTTAGAAATATTTTTCTTGGCATTAATCCAAGGTCTAACTGAATTTTTACCAATATCGAGCTCTGCACATCTGATCCTTCCGTCACAATTATTTGGTTGGAATGACCAAGGACTTACTTTTGATGTCGCAGTACATGTTGGCTCCTTATTGGCGGTAGTACTTTATTTTAGAAAAGAAGTCGGCGAAATGTTCGTTGCTTGGGTAGGGACATTCAAAGGACGAAAAGATGATTTCAACGGCACATTAGCGTGGTGGATTTTATTTGCTACTATTCCAGCAGGGCTATTTGGCCTTTTTGGTAAAGACTTTATCGAAGACTATTCCCGTTCAATTTTAGTTATCGCAGCAACCACATTATTATTTGGCTTTTTGTTAGGCTTTGCTGACATCAAAGCAAAGCAAAATGTATCAATTGAAAAGTTAGGTTTTAAAGGGGCTATGTTCATCGGTCTTGCGCAAGCTATCGCAATTATTCCAGGAACTTCACGTTCGGGTATTACCATGACGATGGGGTTAATGTTAGGGCTGAGCCGAGATAATGCCGCACGTTTTTCATTTTTACTGTCGATTCCTGCGATTGCGATGGCGGGCAGCTATTTGACGTTAAAGGCTATTTTAGCTGCCGAAGAGACCAATTGGCAGGCGATGGGCATAGGTAGTGTATTATCATTTGTTAGTGCTTACGCGTGTATCCATGTATTTCTTATCCTGATCAATAAAGTCGGTATGATGCCATTTGTAATCTATCGTTTGGTGTTAGGTATTGCTTTGCTGGCGTTTGCTTTTGGCTAACAGATAATTGTATAGAAATATCTACATAAAACAGCGCACTTTAGGTGCGTTTTTTTATGCTGAATAAAAAATATAAGTTCACTTTAAGGTAAACTAGAAAGCATATATCGACTAAACAACAGGCAACTAACATAATGAACCTTGCACTAAATGAAGAACAATTAATGATTCAGGATATGGCGCGTAAATTTGCTGATGCTGAACTGGCGCCTGTCGCAGCAGAATTAGATAAAACCAATGACCAGCAGTTGTTTCAGGCTAACTTAAAAAAGTTGGCGGATTTAGGCTTTATGGGTCTCAATGTTAAAAGTGAATACGGTGGCGTTGAAGCAGGCTCTGTTGCATTTAGCTTAGCGATCACAGAATTGGCCAGAGCATGTGCTTCAACTGCCGTGACGACCTCTGTGACTAATATGGTGGCTGAAGTGATTCAGGCAGTGGGTAACGAAGAGCAGAAACAAAAGTATTTACCTAAACTGTGCAGTGGTGAATACCTTGCTGGTGGTTTTTGTTTAACGGAAGCCTCTGCTGGCTCAGACCCTGCTGGTATGAGAACTACTGCTGTTAAAGATGGAGACGATTACATTCTCAATGGCAGCAAAATTTTTATCACCAGCGGCACCTTTGCTGGCGTATTTGTCGTTTGGGCCGTTACCGATCCTGAAGCAAAAAAAGGAAAAGGCATTTCTTGTTTCTTAGTGGAGGCAGGAACGCCGGGAATGACCATTGGTAAAAGTGAAGAAAAAATGGGGCAAAAAGCTTCCCCAACCAATGAAGTTCATTTTGAGAATTGCCGTATTCCTTCAACTTCATTAATGGGCAAAGAAAACAAAGGTTTTGCGGTTGCTGTCGGTGAACTCGCTGGTGGTCGTATCGGTATTGGCTCATTGGCTTTAGGTATAGGGTTCGCAGCGATGGATTACGCACGTCAGTATCTCACCGAGCGTAAACAGTTTGGTCAACCATTATCGAGTTTTCAAGGGTTACAATGGAAATTGGCAGAGCGCTACACTGATTTAGAAGCAGCAAAATTGCTGTTAATGCAGGCGGCAGACTTAAAAGAGAAAGGTTTATCTTTTAGTAAAGAAGCATCAATGGCAAAGCTATTTGCTTCAGAAAAAGCCAATAAAGCCTGTTACGATGCTCAGCAAATGCTGGGAGGCTCAGGCTATATCAAAGAATACCCGCTCGAACGGTTCGCACGAGATGTACGTATTACCTCTATTTATGAAGGAACAAGCGAAATTCAGAAAATAGTGATTTCTCGGGAGCTTCTAAAATAGTTTTGAGGCATGGATATCAGCTTGTTTTTAGAAAGTGGCTAATGCCACTTTTTTATTATTTAATTAATTATCACGTCTTAGACGGCGTAACTAAATAGCAGAGTTCTTTATTTCAATGTTATCATTTTATGTTGCTTTTTCATGCTGTAAGGGAAGCAAAAGAGTAATATATTTCTGACTAAACCTTGTAACTATTCATCAATACCCCAAAATGAGTAATAAGTCATATTCAAAGAGATAAAGTCGTGAACGCTAATAATGTTGCCATCACCCCAGAAAACTTCCAACAAGTGATTTTGGAAGATTCTAAAATGAAGCTTGTTTTCGTGGATTTTTGGGCAGAACAAGTGCCTGAAAGTGTGGAGCTAAGAGATAAATTAGCCACCCAACTAGCATCTGCAGGCGAGCAAGTCATTTATGCTACGGTTGATTGCCAAGCACAACAACAAATAGCGATGCAATTTGGTATTCAAGGCTTGCCGACAGCGATTGTTGTTAAAGACGGTCAACCTATTGATGGTGTTTCAGGGCCATTGCCTGATGAAGCCATCACTGAATTTTTAGAGAAGCATTTACCTAAGCCACAAGATGAACTCTTGATTAAAGCAAAACAAGCGATTGCTGAGAACGAACCCAATTTAGCCTATACCTTAGCTAAACAAACATACGATTTAGACCCAGAGCGTGCAGACATCAAGCTAACTCTTGCAGAAGCAAGTTTAATGGTCGGCAAAATAGATGATGCAAAAGCTTTGTTAGATACCGTCATGATGATCGATCAAGACAGCTACTATCATGCGTTAATTGCTAAATTAGAGTTAGCGATAGAAGCGGCTGACTCTCCTGAAATAAAAGCGCTAGAGAAGGCATTTGCACAACAACCTGACAATGTGGAGCTTATTCATCAATTGGCGGCTCAATATAATCAAAATAACCGTCAAGAAGAAGCCCTGACATTACTTTTCAGACGAGTACAATCAGTGCGAGATGATGAGGAAAGCAAAAAACTCCTGCTAGATGTACTTAAGGCTTTACCCGAAGGTGACGCCTTAGCGACTAAGTATAGAAGAAAGTTATATACATTGATGTATTAGAAAATGACAGAAATAAAAAAGGCCGCTAAGCGGCCTTTTTGTTAGGGGAAATGAATAGCCGATAATCGAATGTTATCTAATCATCAAGTATAGTGCTCGGTCTCCACGCATAATGTTCAATGCGAAAACCCCTTTATGATCTTTTAAGAAACTACGTAATTCACCAATGTTGGCTGTTCGCGTTCGATTAATGCCAGTAATAATATCCCCAGCTCTAATACCCACAGCGTGCGCAGGAGAACCCTGTGTTACCTCTGAAATATCAATGCCTTTGTTGTCTGCGTTATTATCAAGCTCAGCACCTTCAAGCATAGGGTGAATACTAGATGCTTCAACGTTGGCGGTTTCAGCCTGTTTAAGCTTTACGGTAAATACTTCTTCATCACCGTCACGAACTATCGTTAACTTGACTTTCTTACCTGCGCCGATTGAGCCAATTTTTCCGCGTAATTCACTGAATGATTTAACGTTCTTGCCGTTCACCTTAATGATAACATCGCCCGCTTTAATACCGGCTTCTGCGGCGGCAGAGTCAGGTGACACTTGCTCAACAAATCCGCCTTGGGTCGTTTCAAGTTCCATTGCCTTGGCAATTTCACCATTAACGCTACGACCAGCTACACCTAATACACCACGGCGAACTTCACCAAATTCAATGATCTGTTTAACCAAATTACTCATCATGTTGCTTGGAATAGCAAAGCCAATACCGACATTACCGCCGTTTGGACCTAAAATTGCCGTGTTGATACCAATCAACTCGCCACGCAAGTTCACTAATGCTCCGCCTGAGTTACCACTGTTAATCGCTGCATCGGTCTGAATAAAGTCTTCAAAGTTTTCAATGTTGAGGCCACTACGTCCAAGTGCGCTGACAATACCAGAAGTCACAGTTTGGCCTAAACCGAATGGACTACCAATGGCTACGGCAAAATCCCCCACACGTAGACCATCAGAATCTGAAACCACAATGGCGGTTAAATCATCTGCATCCACTTGTAACAGTGCAATATCGCTGGCGGCATCAGTACCTATTTTCTTGGCTTCTACCTGACGACCATCTTTTAACGTCACGAGTATTTCGTCTGCTTCTTCAACCACGTGATTATTCGTCACAATGTAACCTTCGTTAGCATCAATGATGACACCTGAGCCCAAGCCCCGAAATGGCCGCTCTTGTGGTTGATTTCTTTGACGAGGATTGCCAAAAAAGAATCTGAATTGCTCTGGTACTTGTTGTTTTACTTCATGAGTGCCTTTGACTGAAATGCTCACAACGGCAGGCGTTGTGCGTTCGAGCATAGGGGCTAGGCTTGGCATAGCTTGACCATCTACGTATGCAGGAACTGCTGCAAGAGCGGGGGCACTCGATAGTGCTAATGAACTGGAAATTAAGGCTGCGCTAATCACTAACGACAATTTTCTCATAATAAAATTAACTCCTGGACTATTAAATTATGTTTAGCTTAATAACAGACTTTATATAAGGTCATTAGTTCATAATTCAATTATTCGTCATTTGTAACACTTTGTTTCTTATCAGCAAATAAGCCACTTGGGTTACCTGAATAATCTAGAGGTGCTTCAGTTACTGGCTCTTGTTCAGCTTTGTCCGTTCTTTTCTCATGACGTAAATTTACCGTCTGCGCTAGTTGCTCTTGAGTCTCTTTTGAGAAAAACGGCATAACAGTCGCTTCAGTGGGCGTCGCCTGTTGCAATAATTGTGTGCTTTGTTCCATTTGTTTCATTGCAACCTGACAAGTTTCATTCATTTTTTCAAGTAACTGGCTAGAATTGTCTAAATGCTCTGCAACGTCTAATTTATACTGGGCTAATGCTGATTCACTTTGGCTTACTTGTTCGTTAAGCTTTTTATTCTCTTGTGAAGATTTTGATAAAAAACGACTTGCACCAAACCCGATAGCACCACCGACAAGTAAAAGAACAATACTCATAACTACGCTCATAATGAGAAACCCTCGTTGTATTCAATGAAAAAATTAGTGAAAATACACTCAATAACTCGTTTATACCAAAATTATTGAGCAATTAAATCTTGTTTGTTTGATATATTAATATAGCGCGTATGTCGCGGCATATATAGCAATATGCTTGCAAATTCTTTTTTTTCAAGCGCTAATACCGGAAATTACAACTAAATGATTAACCTTTCACCACTCGAAAAATATCAGCATGACTTAACCCGCGATGATTTCCAATATGATGCAGCGCAAGAAAATGCTGTAAAGCATCTACAACGCTTATACGAAGACTTGCAAAGCAAGCCCTTGCCTGTAACGGGATTTAAAAAAGTACTAAATCGTTGGAAGAAGGTCGTTGCTAAACAAGAAAAAAAGACGCCACAAGGTATTTATTTTTGGGGTGGGGTTGGACGCGGTAAAACCTACCTAGTCGATACCTTTTTTGAGTGCTTACCTTTTCCAAACAAAACGCGAGTACATTTTCATCGTTTTATGCACCGTGTTCATGAGGAAATGAAAGGGTTAGTGGGACAATCTGATCCTTTAAAGGTTATTGCAAAACGCTTTGCTGATGAAACCTGTATTATTTGTTTTGACGAGTTTTTCGTCTCAGATATTACCGATGCAATGATATTAGGAACATTGTTCGAAGAACTGTTTGCTCATAATGTCACTTTAGTGGCGACATCTAATATTATTCCCGATGAACTGTATCGAAACGGCCTACAACGGGCTCGCTTTATTCCAGCGATAAAATTAATCAACGAGCATTGTGTTGTCGTTAATGTCGACAGTGGTGTTGATTATAGGTTAAGAACACTAGAGCAAGCAGAGATTTATCATGCACCGCTAGATCAACAAGCGAAAGAGAATTTAGACACCTACTTCAAACAGTTGTCTGTTGAAGAAGGCAAACTATGTCGGGTTATTGAAATTAATAATCGCGAATTAACCACGGTACAAGAGTCAGATGGTGTCGTGCATTTTGAATTCAGTGAACTGTGCGAAAGTGCAAGAAGCCAAGGTGATTATATGGAATTGAGCCGATTCTATCATACGGTCCTTTTAGCTAACGTTACACAAATGAATGTGGATTGTGATGATGCCGCAAGACGCTTTATTGCCTTAGTCGATGAGTTTTATGAACGCAATGTTAAGCTGATTATTTCAGCTGCTGTCGCCATGGATAATTTGTATACGCATGGTAGTTTGGAGTTTGAGTTCAAACGATGCTTAAGTCGACTACAAGAAATGCAGTCTCATGATTATTTGGCGAGTGAGCATTTACCTTAGTTTGACTTAACTGATGGAATGAGTGAAAGCCGCCCAAGCGTTTTGTTTGAGCGGCTTTTCTTCATTCAGCCTAAAGCCATCATTAACATCAGATTTACACTTTCTGTAACAAAATCAGGTTGAAGGCATTCGTTAGTAATATCACTTAAATTTCAGTTGGTTAATCAAAATTTTTGTTAATGAGGTAGCGCCAAGAGGATTTTTGGAACTAACTGTTTTTGTAATATATTTTTATAACTTGTAAACTTTACCCCTGTCTTTTTGGAGTATAAAAATGTCCGTTTTTAATCGTCAATGGCTTGCGCAACGCCCATACGTAATTGCTATTACTATTACCTTGTTACTCGTGCTTTGGATGGCATCTGGCTTGATGAAAGAAGAAAAAGTACCTTCATTGAATGATACTACTGAGTTGCCTGTACCTAAAGTGAAGGTGGAAACATTGGTCGCTGAATTGATGACTAATACGATTGAGCTTTACGGTCGAACTGAGCCGGATAGAATCACGACATTAAAAGCAGAAGTGGCTGGTAAAATTGAGCAAGTATTCGCTAAACGTGGTGCACAGGTGAAAAAAGGGCAAGTTATTGCAAAAATTGCATTAAATGATTTGGAGTATCAACTCGCACGTGCCAAAGCGTTGTTGAAACAGCGTGAGCTAGAATTTGACGGCACCCAGCGACTAAACAAAGACGGTTATCAAGGGAAAGTACAGCTTTCACAAGCGCAAGCGGCGTTAGAATCCGTAAAAGCAGACATCAAACGACTAGAAATAAATATTGCAAATACCGTTATTGTTGCACCTTTCGATGGTGTGCTTAACACCCGTTACGTAGAGCAGGGCGACTATGTAAAAGACGGTGACAACATTGCCATGATTGCCGATCTTGACCCACTCGTTGTTAGAGCCCATGTCACCGAACAGCAAATTAATAAAGTTGCTGTGGGGCAAGCCGCAACAATTAATCTACTCGATGGTCACGCTGAGCAAGGTAATATTCGATATATTGCCAGTGTTGCTGATGACGAAACCAATACCTTTAAAATTGAAGTGGCGATCAATAATCAAGACTATCACTTGAAAGCGGGGATCAGCAGTGAAGTTGATATTGCCTTAGCTCAAGTTAGTGCTATTAAAGTATCTCCAGCGTTATTGTCGCTTGATGAAGTTGGCAATGTAGGGATTAAATCTGTAGTTGACGAGCACGTACGCTTTACGGGTATTAATATTGTGCGAAGTGAAAGCGATGGTATTTGGTTAAGTGGTTTAGGTGAAGAAGCTGAAATCATTACTCTTGGTCAAGGGTTTGTTCGTGCTGGTGATAAAGTGCAAGCGGTCAAATCCGCTGAGCAACAGCAATAACTACTGAGTAGGAAATAAAATGTTAACCTTAATTGATGCAGCGCTAACAAGAACCCGTTCAGTATTATTACTCTTTGTTTTGTTGCTGTTTTCTGGGGCAATGACATACTTAAATATTGCTAAAGAATCTAATCCAGATATTACCATTCCTGTTATTTACGTTTCTATGGTACATGATGGCATTTCACCAGAAGATGCTGAAAGAATGTTAGTACGCCCGATGGAAAAAGAACTCAAAACCATTGCTGGCGTGAAGGAAATGACGGCTAACGCCAGCGAAGGCCACGCATCGGTTACGTTGGAATTCGAAGCAGGATTGGATCCTAAAGAAGCATTGGCTGATGTAAGGGACAAAGTCACTTTAGCTAAAGCGAAATTGCCTTCAGAGACAGAAGAACCAGAAGTGCATGAAGTGACGATGGCAGATGAAGAGCCAGCAGTGACTGTGGTCTTATCTGGCCCGGTGACTGAGCGCGGATTAGTAACGATTGGCCGTGACTTAAAAGATGATATCGAAGCCCTACAGGAAGTACTGGAAGTAGAAATCGGTGGCGACCGCGAAGACATGGTTGAAATTATCGTCGACCCATTGTTAATGGAAAGCTACGGCTTAGATCAAAGCGACATTTATAACCTTGTTGAACGTAATAATCGCCTAGTACCAGCGGGTACAATGGATACCGGAAAAGGGCGTTTTGCAATAAAAGTGCCTTCAGTTTTTGAAACCATCCAAGATTTACTAGAACTGCCAATCAAGGTTAATGGTGACAAGGTTATTACCTTTCAGGATGTATCAATAGTTCGCCGTGCCTACAAAGATCCTAACTCCTTCGCTCGACTCAATGGAGAGCGCTCACTATCTCTTGAGGTAAAAAAACGTTCAGGCGAAAATATTATCTACACGGTCGAGAAAGTCAAAGCCATCATTGAAAAGAGTCGCAAGAAGTGGCCGGAACAAGTCCTAGTCAATTACATTGGCGATAAGTCATTAGAAGTAAAAGAAACACTAAACGACTTACAGAACAATGTTTTTTCAGCAGTTTTATTAGTCGTTATTGTAGTGATTGCAGCCTTAGGTACAAGAAGTGCAATGCTAGTAGGTTTGGCAATTCCAGGGGCATTTTTAACAGGTATCTTAGTGATCGCCATGGCAGGTTTAACTGTCAATATTGTTGTCTTGTTTGGTTTGATCATGTCTGTTGGTATGTTGGTTGACGGTGCCATTGTAGTCACGGAATTTGCCGACCGTCAGTTAAGTGAAGGTGTGCCTCGCAAAAAGGCGTACAAAATGGCAGCACGCCGTATGGCATGGCCCATTATCGCATCAACAGCAACGACATTAGCTGCTTTTGCTCCACTGATGTTCTGGCCGGGCATTATGGGCGAATTCATGAAGTATTTGCCGTTCACGTTAATTGCAGTGTTAACTGCATCGCTCGCTATGGCATTGGTGTTTGTGCCAACACTGGGTGCTGTATTTGGTCGTGCGCGAGTGATCAGTAAGCAAGACAAACAGCAAATGATTGAAGCGGAAGAAGGGGATTTATCTAAGCTTAAAGGCTTCACTGGTAAGTATATTCGTGTCCTTACAAGTGCAATCAACAACCCTAAAAAAGTGTTGCTGGGCACAATTATTGGTGCCATCTTGGTGATGTTTTCTTATGGGAATTCCGGCTTAGGGGTTATTTTCTTTCCTGATGTTGAGCCAACCAGTGCATCGATAGTTGTGCGTTCTCATGGTGATTTGTCGATCCGAGAGAAAGATCAAATCATGGCGGATATCGAGCAACGAATCCTGACGATTGAGGACATCAAAAGTCTATATACGCGTACCGGTGGCAATGATCGCGTAGGTAGCTTTAGAATCGTTTTTCATGACTGGCAATATCGCCGTATAGCGGATGAAGTGATTGCAGATATCGAACAGCGAACTGCGCATCTAGCTGGCGTTGAAATTGAAGCAAGAAAAAACAGCCCAGGACCAGGTGGTGGTAAAGATTTAGTCATTGAGCTGAGTTCACGTTTTCCATCAATTCTCAATGACAACGTTAAAAAAGTGCGTCAAGCCTTAGTGGCCAATGGTCAGTTTACCAATATTGAAGATAACAGTTCAAAACCTGGTATAGAGTGGCAATTAAAAATCAATCGAAGTTTAGCCGCGACTTACGGCGCAGATGCGACTTTGGTTGGCTCAAGCGTACAAATGGTCACTAATGGTCTTAAGTTAGGCGAGTACCGTCCTGATGATGTAGATGACGAACTTGATATTCGTGTTCGTTTTCCGGAAGAGAAACGTAACATTGATCGTTTAGACAGCATTCGCGTCAAAACAGCTAGTGGCTTGGTACCTGTCGGCAGTTTTGTTGAACGAAAAGCTGCGCCAAAAGTCGATACTATTCGCCGCGTTGATGGTAAGCGAGTGGTTTCAGTTCGCGCCAATTTAATCCCTGGCGCTCAGCTTGTACAGGAATTGCCTAAACTTGAAAAAGTACTGCCAAGTTTAGGGTTGCATCCTAGTGTTGATTTAGCCATTAAAGGCCAAAATGAAGACCAACAAGAATCTCAAGACTTTCTTATTAATGCTTTTGGTATTGCGTTATTTGTTATGGCGTTAATATTAGTGACTCAATTTAATAGTTTTTACCAAGCAGCACTCATTTTAAGTGCGGTGTTATTTTCAACTATAGGCGTGTTCTTAGCGTTAATGATTGTGCAACGACCTTTTGGTATTGTGATGGGGGGAATTGGCGTTATTTCACTTGCTGGTATTGTGGTGAATAATAATATTGTTTTAATCGATACTTATAATGTGCTTAGAAAAGAAGGGTATCCAATCATGGACGCCATTTTAAGAACAGGTGCGCAGCGTTTACGTCCTGTTATGTTAACAACCGTTACTACCATTTTGGGTTTAATGCCTATGGTGCTGCAAGTAAACATTGATTTCTTCAATCGTAGTGCACTATATAATGCACCGTCAACGCAATGGTGGGCACAACTAGCCACGGCGGTTGCTGGTGGCTTAGCTTTTGCGACCGTGTTAACGTTAATTCTTACACCTTGCTTACTGGCGCTCCGTGATTTGCGTAAAGCAAAGAAACTTCAGTCAGTTAACGCAAATAATGCTCATTCTGTCGAGAATGTTGAAAATGCAGCCTAAGTTGGTTTGCCTAATGTGATCATTCACGATATTTTGATAGAAATTTAAGCGGCTAAATTTGAAAAAATTTGGCCGTTTTTACACTTAAATCTGGGAGAATTTATGAATTTAGCGATGCGTAAAGGTATTTATACTGCGCTGACGGCATTGGCTTGTGCGTGGACAGCGATGACATCAGCTCAAGCATTAACAGAACAAGAGTTGGTTACGTTAGATACGTTGAAACAAACCAGCCTTTCGTCAGATCTTTCTTATAACATCATTGAGTCGCTGACAACCGAAGTCGGCAACAGAATGATGGGCACGCCCGGTGATGCGAAATCTATTGTTTGGGCGGTTGATAAAATGAAATCGCTAGGTTTTGACAAAGTATGGACAGAAGAAGTCACTAAAGCTCAGTGGATTCGTGGTGAAGTTAGCGCGAGCATTGTTTCACCTTACCCGCAAAAAATGGTGGCTATTGCATTGGGCGGCAGTGTTGGTACAGGTGAAAAAGGTATTGAAGCTGAAGTTGTTCATTTTGAAAACTTAGCGGCGTTAAAAGAAGCAGAGAAAGGCAGTCTCGATGGAAAAATCGCTTTTGTATCGTATCGAATGGAAAGGCACATTGATGGCCATGGTTACGGCAAAGCGGTGGGTACACGTGTAACGGGCGCAGCGGTTGCAGCTGAAAAAGGTGCTATTGCATTGATCATGCGTTCAGTGGGTACTGACGATAATCGTATCGCACATACCGGCATCATGCGTTATAAAGATGGGGTCAAAAAAATTCCTGCGGCGGCGTTGTCTAATCCTGATGCTGATTTACTAGTGAATCAGCTAAAACGCGGTAAGGCGGTTACCGTTGCGTTAAATATGAGCTCTGAGATTCAATCAGATGTGCAGGTTAAATCAGCTAATGTAGTTGGTGAATTCACTGGCAGCGAGTTACCTGAGCAAATAGTATCGCTGGGCGCACACCTTGATAGCTGGGATGTAGGTACAGGTGCATTGGATGACGGCTTAGGGATAGGAATGGTAATGGCCGCTGCACACCATATTGGCCAATTACCTGAACGTCCAAAACGTACCATCCGTGTGATTTTATTTGCTGCGGAAGAAGTAGGCTTACTTGGCGCTAAAAAATATGTCGAATTGCATAAAGACAATATGAGCAATCATGTGATTGGTGCTGAATGGGACTTTGGTTTAGGCCCTATTTATAAAATGAGTGTTGGTGTGGGGGCAGAGTCGTTAAATGCAATGCGAGAATTTGCTCAGTTGATCACGCCTTTAGGGGTCGCCTTAGCGCCGAAAAATAAAGCGCGCGCGCAATCAGACATGGGGGCACTTTCAGATGCAGGTATGCCCAGTGTGAATTTTTCACCTGATGGCTCAAGGTATTTTGACTATCACCATACAGAAAATGATACATTTGATAAAATTAACCCTGCTGACCTAAAACAAAATACAGCGGTGTATACCATGTTTGCGTATTTTACCGCACAAGCTAATACTGATTTTCGTAAATAGAAAAGTATTGGTTTAAAAAAAAGAGCCGTTTAGGCTCTTTTTTTCTATGTGCGCCATCTTACATAACTACCCTTGCATCATCAAAAATTCCACAATGCGGTTCATGTCTAAATCAAACTCATCAGCTCGAGCACCTTTAGCAATAGTGTCTTCTGTTTTAGCTAAATCAATATCTTCCGTCATGGTATAATGTCGGGTATTAACATTATAAAATGCACGCACTTTAGGTTTGATCGGCTCTTTACTATTACGTTCTTCCACGATGGCTAAACGATGAGACTTTAATTCAACCAAAGAGCCTACCGGATAAACCCCCATACAATGAATAAATTTATCAACCAGTTCATTGTCTAGCTCGCCGTCTTGAGCCAGTTTTCTTAAGATATTAAACGCCTTAATGTGCGGATAGCCGTCTTTGTAACATCTGTCTGCGGTGAGCGCGTCGAAAATATCACATACGGCGATCATGCGCCCATAGAGAGAAATATCTTTGCTTTTTAACCCGTATGGATATCCTCTGCCGTTGAGCTTTTCATGATGAAGTGCTGCAACTTCAAGACTTAACTCTGAAATATTAGGTGTGTTATTGAGAATTTTAATAGAGTGGTTAGTATGAGTTTTCATCGTTACAAACTCTTCCTCTGTCAGCCGAGAGGGCTTGTTGAGTATTTGGTTTGGTATCATAATTTTACCCACATCATGCAAGAAGGCGCCGATACTGAGTTGCTCAATAATTTGACGTTCAATACCTAAATGTTTTGCAAATATAGTCATTAATATGGAGACCGAAACCGAATGCTCCAACAAATATTCATCCTTGATGCGAATATTTAAAATACAGGCGAGGGCGTCTTGATTTTTGAAAATTGCATCTGTCGCTCGATTAGTTATTTCTTTGACGGATGTTAAGTTAATGTCTTTTCCGTTAAGCACATCTGAAAAAAGTTGTCGTTGAATACTTTTAGATTCTTTAAATATTTTCTTAGCTTTTGTTAGCTCAAGTTTGATTGTAGTATTTTTGCTTTGTTTCTCTGATGCCGGCTCAAGTGTAGTATTCCCATCTTTGTCGACAGAGGTGATGAGTGTTTTTGATTTATCAACCAATACAGATAAAACGCCGTTGCTCGCTAAATGCGATATCACGTTAATATTTTTTATGTGGCCAGGTTTTTTAAGGCTATAAGTACCATCTTGTTCTACAATATCTAGGATATAATAGCCTACCTCTAATTCCGTTATTTTCTTCTCAACTATCATGTAAAAAAGCGTATCCTGATTGATAAATACTTAACTCATTTTCATCACTAAAAATTTATCCTTAGCCTTAAAGTTAGTGTAGTTCTCATGTCAAAAAACATACAGGATAATGAAAAAGTTAGTTTACTTCATAATCAATTTTTTTGTTTTTATGGAGGTACAACTGTGTATCCGCCGAGTTTAGCAACTGTTCAATACTCTTTTTTCCATCACTTGTTGCAACACCACAGCTGATAGTAATTTTAAGTTGGTGGTTTTCATAGGGCATAGTGTTCTGTTCAAAATACTCAACTAGCCTTTTGGCGGCTAATGTCGCCTCTTTTTCGCCTTGGCTGGCTAAAGCCACGACGAATTCATCTCCTGCATATCTAAAACACCTGTCATTGTCGCGAATTAAGTCTTTTAATTGAGTCGCTACATACGCTAATACTTTATCGCCACAATCATGACCATAGGTATCATTAAGTTGTTTAAATTTATTACAATCAATAAATAGAACGGAAAATGGTACTTGATAACGTTGGTGGCGATTGAGCTCTTCCTTTAGGGTTTTCTCCATTAAACGACGGTTTCCCAGACCGGTGAGGCCATCGAAATTGGCCATGTACTCAAGCTGTTCTCTGATCAATACATTTGAAAGACAAAGACTTACTTTTGCCCCTAATTGTTGAAGGTGATAGATGCCTAAACTTGGACTAAATCGCTGAGGATCAGCGTCTGTAAAAACTAGGCTACCAAACAACTTCCCTTCAAGCATCAGCGGCGTCAACGCGGCAGAGTTTGCCACTTTTGCGAGGCTAGGAGGCAATAATTGTTCAAGTTGCTCAAGGTCATTCGTCAGCAACGGGGTAATATTCGGGTGTAATGCTTCTAGTCTAGAGGCTGGCAACTTGGTGGTATTCTTATCATGCCAACCCGGTTGAGCACTATTGCTTATCAGATAACTAAGTGGTGGCGGAGATGCAAGTAATAAATGAATATTGGTTAATTCAAACTTTTCCTTTATTAACAACAATAACCGGTGCAATAATTCTTTGCTTGTTTGACTAGAAATAATTGCCGTTTCAATATCAAACAGCTTTTGTGCTATCGCTTCGTTTGCTTTTGAGTTTTCGATGAGTTCTTCTAATTGCGACATAGTTACAACGTTGTCCATTTTAGTGCTAGCGCGGCAAATATTAAAGATGACAAATAATTACATTGAAATAGTCCAATATGTGAGCATATTTAGCAAGTGAAAAATATGCAAGCACTTCAATCTGTCACTGATAATATCTATTATAATGGTATCTTTTTTGCTTTTAATTTTGAATGATGTCGTAGAATGTATCGATTTGACAAAAACACCTTGAGAAAAATAACGTTCCGTCGATACAAAGAGAAGTAGTTTATTATTGAGGTTTTATGTCTATCTATCATCGTTTTCTTACCTTAAGTATGTGCCTAGTTGCTATGATGTTTTCAGCGACAAGCCAAGGACAAAACCTGCAAGCGGTTCAAATTTATACTGATAATCAATTGCTTGAATTAATCAAAGAGAACAAGCATTTAAGTCAAGTTGTTTTAGATGAGTGTCAGCTAACACAAGATATTGAGGCACGTGCTGTTAAAGCTCATATGCCTTCTTATCAGTTTTTATGGGGCGATATGCTTGCCTATGGTGTGTGTATTAAAAAGGATGTAGAGCTTGGCCTACATTTTATGCATGAATCAGCAAACCAAGGCTTACCTGAAGCGTTAGAGCAACTTGGGCGTTATTACCATGTTGGCAAGTTTATGCAGCCAGACACTGGCAAAGCGATTGTTTATTTAAAAGCAGCATCGTCAATGAATAACTTAAAAGCACAAATGCGACTCGCTAAAATATACAACCAAGGGCAAGGTAGCCCCCTTGATTTTCCTGAGCTTTATTCACAACTGCATCATGCAGTCACTGATGACAAGAAAATACACAAGCAAATTGCGAACCTGCTGAGTGGTCTTGCGAGTAAAATGCCAGAGCATGTGATTGCTCGAGCAAAAAATTCCCAATATTAACTTTGGGTTACTATATACATTAATATCTACTTAAAATTCATTTATTTGGCAAGCGCATTTATCGCAACTGAGATATACTTAACAAAAACTCAATGAGCAATAAATGTGAGTCAAACCGATCCTTTCTTCGATAGAGAAGCTCAAAAATATGACAAACCTGTAGCAAGTCGTGAGCACTTATTATCTTTAATCGAGAAATCAACCTCAGGTCTTACCTTTAAAGAAGTCCTAAAAGCCTTAAAGTATGCTGATGATCCTGATCTTCAAATTGGCATTAAACGTAGATTGCGCGCGATGGAAGGTGCTGGGCAAATATCATTTAATAAGTTTAGAAAATACGTTATTGCAAGCCGAGATGATGTGATTACTGGTCGGGTTATCGGTCATCGAGACGGCTATGGTTTTTTTGTACCTGATGCTGGTGGCAAAGACTTATTTATTTCATCTCATGAAATGCAGCGCGTCATTCATGGTGACATTGTTGAAGCGATGATAGTGGATCGTACTGATCGCAAAGGTAGAAAAGAAATACGAGTATTGGACGTGATTGAGTCGCGTAAAGCGCCAATCGTTGGGCGTTTCTATGTTGAACATAAATTAGCTTTTGTAATTCCAGATGATGCTCGTATAAAACAAGATATTATGATCCCTCCGGGCAATAAATTGGGTGCTCGTCATGGTCAAATGGTCGTTGTTGATATCATTCAACGGCCAACAAAACGTGCAAGTGCTGTTGGTAAAGTCAATGAAGTACTAGGCGAGCACATGGCACCAGGGATGGAGATCGAAATAGCGCTACGTGAGCATGATTTACCGCATCAATGGCAGCAAAATGTACTTGATGAAATTGATAATCTAGCCGATGAAGTTGATGAAACGGCCAAGAAAGATCGTGTTGATTTACGTGATTTACCCCTAGTAACCATTGATGGTGAAGATGCCCGTGATTTTGATGATGCGGTATATTGTGAGCCTAAAAAATCAGGTGGCTGGCGATTATGGGTTGCGATTGCCGATGTTAGTTATTACGTTAGGTCAGGCACAGCTCTTGATGATGAGGCAATTTCACGCGGAAACTCAGTCTATTTCCCAAGCCAAGTGATCCCGATGCTACCGGAAAAGTTGTCCAATGGTTTGTGTTCATTAAACCCTGAAGTAGACCGCTTGTGTATGGTGTGTGAAATGACGGTCAGCGCTGCAGGCAAGTTATCAGGCAGTAAGTTTTATCCAGCTGTTATGCGCTCTCATGCGCGATTTACTTATACTAAAGTGGCGGCAATTCTAGATGGCGACGAAACATTAATAGAGCAATATCAACCGTTAGTGCCAGATCTTATTAATCTACATCAGTTGTATACTGCACTGAGCTATGCCCGTGATGAACGTGGTGCTATTGCATTTGAAACAGAAGAATCCCGCTTTTTATTCAATCAAGATCGTAAAATTGAGTCGATAGTGCCTGTGGTGCGAAATGATGCGCATAAAATGATCGAAGAGTGCATGATCCTCGCCAACGTCGCTACCGCTAAATTTGTTGAAAAACATCAAATGCCGGGACTTTTTCGTGTTCACGATAAGCCGAGTGAAGAAAAATACCAAAATTTTGTTAAATACCTTGCTGAACTTGGCCTTGAGTTGCCGTTTAAAGAGCAGCCAGAGCCAGCCGATTATGGAGCAATTTTAGCACGGGTTGCCGAACGCCCAGATCGAGAACTTATTCAAACGATGTTACTGCGATCAATGAGGCAAGCGGTTTATCAGAGTGATAATTTAGGGCACTTTGGCCTAGCATTAGGCTCTTATAGTCACTTTACTTCGCCTATCCGCCGATACCCTGATTTGGTCATACATCGTGTTATAAAAGCGATATTACAGGCACAGGAAAATAGCTCGGTTAATCAAGGATGCTGGAATTATACTGAAGAACAAGTAACAGAGCTTGGTGAGCATTGCTCTATGACAGAGCGTCGCGCTGATGATGCAACTCGGGATGTTTCGGATTGGCTAAAATGTGAATACATGCAAGATCACGTAGGCGATACCTTTACAGGTGTTATTTCTACAGTAACCAACTTCGGCTTATTTGTTCGTTTAACTGATTTACACATTGAGGGCTTAATTCACATCACGTCATTAGGACGAGATTACTATCACTTTGATGATGTGCGCATGTGCTTAACGGGCGAGCATAGCGGACAAAAATATCATGTCGGTGACTTGTTAGAAGTGCAAGTATCAGCTGTTAATTTGGATGAGAAAAAAATTGACCTTGTTCTACATGGCGACAAGGCAATATTGAAAAAAGCAAAACCTGTTCGCAGAAGTAAAAGTGCCTCTCAAGAGTCAAACGGCAAGTCACGAGCTAAATCTGGTAAGGGCGGAAAACACCACGTTGAAAAAGACGGAAAGAAAAGACCTTCGTCCTCCAAAAAGCAGGGGAGTGCTAAGAAAAAAGGCAAGGCGGTTAAATCTAAGGCAAAGAAAAGAGCCGATAGAAAATCGCGCCGAGGAAAAAATGCCCGTAAAAAAGCTAAAAGTAGCTAAATTGAATTATCATCAGTAAGTAATAAAAGTTAAATAACATTATGGCAAAGCAAGAAGAGTTAGTATTTGGTATCCATGCGGTCAGCGCATTATTTGAACAAGCACCGGAAAGGTTCATTGAAATATGGCTGTTGAAAGGACGAGAAGATGAGCGTCTGTTACCGATCATTAATTTGGCAAGAAAATACGGTATTTCTGCGCAATTGGTACAGCGAAAAGTACTAGATGATAAATGTGATGGCGAGCAACACCAGGGTATTGTTGCACGTGTTAAGCAGGGTAAACAATACAATGAGAATGATATCGAAGATATCTTGCAGGCAGCTAGTGCTAAGAATCAATCTCCGTTTTTGTTGATTTTAGATGGTGTGACTGATCCCCATAATTTGGGTGCTTGTTTAAGAAATGCTGATGCGGCAGGAGTTCAAGCGATTATTGTTCCGAAAGATAAAGCCGCCAAAATTACCGCTACGGTTCGTAAAGTGGCGGTTGGTGCAGCTGAAACTGTGCCTTTAGTTCAGGTGACAAACTTAGTAAGAACCATGAAGCAATTGCAAGGTATGGGCGTTTGGATTATTGGTACAGCGGGTGAAACAGATACGTGCCTCTATGATGTTAAGCTTGATGGGCCTATGGCACTGGTGATGGGGGCCGAAGGTAAAGGCATGCGGCGGTTAACTCGCGAACATTGTGATCAGTTAGTTAAGTTACCCATGTCGGGCAGTGTTTCAAGTTTAAATGTTTCGGTGGCAAGTGGTATTTGTTTATTTGAGATTGTCAGACAACGATTAGTTAAATCAATCGCGTGATATTATGTTGATGCAAAGTAAAAAGGGAGCCTTAGAGCTCCCTTTTTACTTGGTAGATTAGCTGAGTTTATAAGACAGCAAGCCGACGGTTTTTTGATTAGCCAGCGTACAAGAGTCTAAACTTAGTTGCGCTTGTTGGACATTTTTATCGTTATTGTCTTTTATCTCGGTAATATTTTCGGCAATCTCGTGAATAGCAGTACTTTGCTCTTTAATTGCACTTGCAATACTTGAGGTCATTTCGTGAATTGAACTCACTTCATTGATGATTTCGTCTAATGTTTGTGATGAGTTATTTATCTGCGTTAAGTTATTGATACTACCGTTCTTGCTCGCTTCTACTTTCGCCACCGAACTCAACGTTAATGTGTGCAATTCACTAATGATATCTGTGATTTGCTCAGTCGATGTTTGAGTTCTATTTGCCAAGGTACGAACTTCATCAGCAACGACAGAAAATCCTCTGCCTTGCTCACCAGCGCGTGCTGCTTCAATGGCTGCATTTAGCGCCAGCAAGTTGGTTTGCTCAGCAATGCCGCGAATCTCAGTAATGAACCCCCCTATAGAATTGCACTTTTCTTCTAGTTCTTTAATGTCTTTGGCAGATGAGACTAAATCTTCTGCATTCTTATTAAGAAACTCGCCTAATTCATTAAGCTGTTGTTGGCCTTTGTTCGCCTGAGTAGAAATTAACTCCGCCGTTTTAGTGGTTACGGTTGTGTTTTCAACAATGTCAGAAGCTGATGCGTCTAATTCGACCGTTGCGGTGGAGACTTGTTCGCATTTTTGAGATTGAATATTTAGGCTTTGTTGCGTTAGTTTTGCATTACTTTCAACCGCTGCGCTCACATGACGTAGCTCTTCGACAGCTTTGTGAATTTTATTGGTAAATTTGATGAAATTATTTATAGAGTCAATCACTTGGCCAAATTCATCGTCAGTTTCTTTTTCAACTTGAAGTGAAAAATCACGTGTCGCGATGACTCTTTCGATGCTATTAACTGCACTTTTAATAGGCATGATAATGATATTGATTAGCTTAACAATAAAAATAGCCAGTGCGGTTGAAATGATAAGGAAAATGATTATGGAGGCCCAAAAGGAAAGGCTCGCTTTTTCTTCAATGTACGCTGTTGATTGTTCGGTAGCTACTTTTAGTAAAGACTCAGCGTCATGAATTGCACTTCGCATCTCGCCATTAAGCCCAGTTTGCGGCGATAATCCGATGCTGCGATCTATTGCATGGTAATTCTTTATTGCGTGCTCGTAATCGTTGATTAGTGCCGAAGTGCCTCGAATCATAGTGCTATTGACACGCAATGTGCCCAATGTTGCATACAGTTTATCCAAATATTTTTCATCACTTCTGAGCATATAGTCTTTTTCATGACGTCTGATAGTGAGCAGTGTAACTTGATTCCTTGCGTCATCTAACGACTTATAAATTTCTTCTATTCTATGGGTTGCTGCGCGCAATTCACCATAACGTCCCGAGTTTTTATCTAAGCCTCGCTGCTGATAAGCTTTCCCAAGTGCGACGAATTTAGATCGGTAGAGTTGGTAGCTTTGCATTAGCTGATCAACAGGAATATTGCCATTAATCTCTTTGTTTAAGTTCTTTAGTGACGCTAAGGCTAAGGTAAGTTTCTTGAAATTTTCTGCGTGTTTCTCTAGGTATTTTGTTTGTTTTCGAATGATGAAATCTTTTTCATTTCGTCTTAATTGTAATGCTATTAATCCGATCCGTTGAATTTCACTCTTTGATGCTTCCAGTTGTCTCACTTGTGTTGAAAAGTAATTTGTTGAGAACAATAGTAAAAGGAGTCCCATGATTACTGCGCTGAGTAATATAAGGAGCTTTTTCTTAAGAGACAAACTTCGTGATGGCATGTTTTTTCCACTTATAATTATTATGTAAACTTGATCTAGATCAAGTTATATCTAGTGCCAGTCAATTGCAATAGAAAAGAAACATTGCCGCGAAAAACCTGCTTTGTGTAACGATTGTGTTAAATCATGGTGACAACTTGGTGTCATTTAACATTTTTGTTACAGCTCGATTGCGCGACGTAAATCAGTTCGAAGTATGGTTTTACAGATCGACAAACAGCTCGTGTAATATGGGTAATAGAGAAAGTTATGATATCAATTGCATTATATGATTAATTTCCCTACAATACGCGACCTTAATTCAGCCTTAATTTTTGTTCCTTGTCTCAATACTGGTGTTGGCTGAGCCAGATACGAGACTACAACCGTAAGGAGCTCGTAATGCGTCATTACGAAATCGTATTTATGGTTCACCCTGATCAGAGTGAACAAGTAGCTGGTATGATCCAGCGCTACACTGATTTGATCACTGCAGCTGAAGGTAAAGTAAATCGCCTTGAAGACTGGGGTCGTCGTCAGTTAGCTTACCCAATCAATAAATTGCACAAAGCACATTACGTTCTTATGAATGTTGAAGCGCCTCAAGCAGTTATTGATGAACTAGAAACTTCTTTCCGTTATAACGATGTTGTTATTCGTAACATGATCATGCGTACAAAAGGCGCGGTAACTGAAGCATCTCCAATGGCGAATGCTAAAGAAGACCGTCGCGACGATCGCCGCGAAGCTAAGAAAGAGGTTACTACTGAAGCACCTGCTGCTCCTGCTCAAGAAGAAGCTGCTGCTGAATAAGTAATCTGTGACTGACTCTTTAATGAAAGAGAATTGCCTTGTGTTGATAGGTTTGGTGTATAAGAAACCTAAACTTTCAACAAGCCCAGCAGGTTTGCACCATTGCCAGTTTTTAATTGAGCATCGCTCAATACAAGTTGAAGATGGTTTGAACCGACAAGCATTCGTCAGGATGCAAGTTGTGGCAACGGGGGAATGGTCACAAAGCTTAGCAAGTGAATTAACTGAAGGTATGCAAATTCAAGTGTCTGGTTTTATTAACCGACATGAATCGAGAAATGGTAACCCGCTACTCGTTTTGCATGCTCAACAGATTGAAATGATTAATTAGGAGAAATCCCATGTCACGTTTTTTTAGACGTCGTAAGTTCTGCCGCTTCACTGCGGAAGGCGCTAGCGAAATCGATTACAAAGATATCGCTACGTTGAAAAACTATATCACTGAAAGTGGTAAAATCGTTCCTAGCCGTATTACTGGTACAAGTGCTAAATATCAACGTCAACTTGGTCGTGCGATCAAGCGTGCTCGTTACTTAGCATTATTACCGTATACTGATTTACACAAGTAACCTAAAGGGGCATTAAGATGGAAGTTATCCTTCTAGATAAAATCGCCAAGTTAGGCGGCCTTGGTGACAAGGTAACGGTAAAGTCTGGTTACGCGCGTAACTACTTATTACCAAAAGGCAAAGCAGTATTTGCATCTAAAGCTAACGTTGAGCACTTTGAAGCTCGTCGTGCTGATTTAGAAAAGCAATTAGCAGAAGCATTAGCTGCTGCTGAAGCACAAGCTGCTAAAATCGTTGAATTAGCTGAAATTACTATTGCATCAACTGCAGGTGATGAAGGTAAATTATTCGGTTCAATTGGTACTAAAGATATCGCTGATGCGATTACTGAAGCTGGTGTTGAAGTAGCAAAAGCACAAGTACGTATGCCTTTAGGTACTATTCGTGAAACAGGTGAATTCGATATCGTTATTCACTTACATAACGATGTAGATACTAACATTAAAGTTGTAGTTATTGCTGAAGCATAATTAACTGACTTTTTTGTGTAAAACGCTGAAATTTTATTTCAGCGTTTTTTTTTGTTCAAAATTTAAAAGATTAACTACACTTGAAACTATATCAAGGGATGAAATAAGAGTCGTTTGCCAATGTCTGAAATGGCCAAACAAACCAACATCGCAGTAGTAAAGCGTTTTGACCTATTTTGTGTTGCGTTATATATGTTCTGTTTGGTGGTCACACTGACTTTATTTTGGCAGCAGCAAAATAATGACGCGACAATATTGCTCATAAGTCAAAATTATCAATATGCATCAGATCAATTGATCGAAGTCCGTAGTTTAGAAACTGCCCAAGTACTCTATGCCGGACCTCAAAAACAAATACCGCTGATACGAATAATTGAAAGCAGCGCAGCTGAAACTTCATTAATTTTTGTTCATCCTATTTGGGTTTTATTAACCTCTCCTATATTTCTTTCTGTGACTTTGATTTTTTCTGTGCTTGTGTTCATTACTAGATTGCTCATCTATCGGTCGATAAACAACAGCTTACAACAACTAAGCGCGCTCGAACATTGGGCTTATTTATCAACCATTAGAGGTGTAATCCAGCCGCTACCTGCTACAGGTGTAATTGCGAAGGCAGTAGGTTCAATTGTTGAACAGTTACAAGAAGCTAAGCGCGTACATGGCAAAGCTGATCAATTGATCCGAGAGCAGGCATTACTTGATCATGAGACGGGTATTGGTAATCGCGAATTTTTCAATAATCGGCTTGACGCACTGTTGTGTGAGGAGGAACCACGAGGAGCTGTGCTGTTGATTAACTTTAATGGGCTAGAGGTTATTCAGTCGCTATACGGAAATCATGCTTCGATGACTATCTTAGAATCAGCAATTGCATTAATTGATCGCCGAATGGAAAACCTCGCTCATTATTTTATTGCCCGTCGTGATACCTTTGATGTTGCCATTTTAGTGCCAGGGATCTTTATCGCCGAAACCGAAAAATTAGCAACCAAACTGCTGCGAAGCTTAGATGCCTTAAAATACCCAGTAGGGATCAATGAAGAGGAGTCTTGCCATATTGGCGTTAGTTGCTTTAGCCAGCAACAACAAGGGTATCAAATCATGGCTGAGGCAGATATGGCCCTCAGAAGCGCGCAACTTCAAGGCCCTAGCCAATGGTTTAGGTATGACTCAGGCGAAGTTGTTCAAGAAAGTGCCAAAGGCTCTTTAAAATGGAGAACATATTTAACAAGGGCGATTAACAAAAATGCGTTTGTGTTATTTTTTCAGCCGGTAATTGCCAACAATAGTGATGAAATTCTGCATCATGAGGTACTGTCAAAAGTTAGAGATGAACAAGGTAAGTTGATCAGTGCAAGGGTATTTTTACCCATGGCACAAAAATGTGGCTTGGCCAGCCAAGTTGATATGCTTGTGTTTGAACAGGTTTGTCGTTTAATCCAATATGAGCAAAAACAACAAGAAGCGTGCAGTATTAACATGTCAGTCGACTCGTTATTAAATGAAGACTTTATTGAACGTTTGTTTCATAAGTTGGCAAGTATTCCTGATGCGGCAAGTAAACTGATCATTGAAATCAGTGAGTATCACTTAGCTGCCCACCTAAACCGGCTCAAATCGATTTTAGAATTTCTTGACGAACTGGGTTTGAAAATACTAGCAGATAAAGTAGGCCAATATGTTGTTAGTGCTGACTATTTAAGAGAGAGCCCAGTCCGTTACGTTAAATTGCATCGCAGTATTGTACATCACTTGCACTTACGTATAGAAAACCAAGTGTTTATACAAAGTTTAAACTCTATTTGTATTGAAAATAATGTCTGTATTTATGCCCTAGGTGTTGAAAGTAAAGAAGAATGGCTGACCTTAACTCAATTAGGTATTAAAGGAGGGCAAGGGCATTACTTTACCGAGCCGGTGGCCCAGATGGCACAAGCCATTGAGTTGCCTTGATGAGCTTTCTTTCTGCTAGCCCTCCTAGTCCTTGCAAACCGCCAGTGTGTAATAACACTATGGTATGGTTTTCTGGAAAATATTCCGCTTCAACTAAATCGAGTAGTGCCAGCAACATTTTACCTGAATAGACTGGTTCGAAAGGAATTTGGGATTCGTCTATAAATTCGATAATTCGTTGACAATGTTGTGCTGAGAATTTGGCGTAACCACCACAGTGAAAATCCTCTAGTAACCGCCAGTTTCCATAGTGGTGGGCAGTATTTGGTAGTAACTGAGTAATTTCATCCAATAAGTAACCATTTTGTTTTAATACAGCTACACCTAATATTTCATGCTGATCATGATCTGCTTTAATCAGCCCAGAGATAGTGCCGCCACTGCCAACAGGTAGCATGATGGTGTCGTAGTCCAGCTGTTGATTTAATTCGCTGATCACTTCTCCAACACCTGACAAAGCAAAGGAATTGGTACCGCCTTCGGGGACAACGAAATGATCTGGATACATTATAGCAAGCTCTGCTAAATAATCTTTTTCATGTCGTTTTCTATATGTTTTGCGATCAACAAATTTAAATTGCATCTGCCAATACCTTGCCCATGATAAAGTAAAATTGTCTTGATATTGTGATTCACCTCGAATGATACCTATGGATGATAATTTATGTTGATGACAGGCATAAGCCAACGCATGAATATGATTTGAATAAGCCCCACCAAAGCTAACAATCCCTTTTTTATTTTGGCGCTTTGCTTCTGCTAAATTCCCTTTTAGTTTTCGCCATTTATTGCCCGAAATAATTGGATGAATTAAGTCATCACGTTTAATGAACACATTAACTCTATGTTTTTTAAATAAGGAACAGTCAATTTGCTCTAGCCGAGAAGGTAACGTCATAAATAAACAGGGTTTTACTAGTTGTTTTCGACAAAATAACGCCTTTAACCCTAGTATTGCAATTAATAACTTGCGCGAATTAATGAAAGCAGGATAATAGTTTTGGCTATACCGTTATAATAACAATGATAATAAGATTCGCTAAATGTCGTTTATAACTAAGTTTTCAAATTTGTTTGCTAAAACAGAGTCTGCCAATATGCTCGGTGTTGCATTTCGCAAAGATGCCATTGCATACTGTTTTTACGCGCCTGGACAAAAGTTTAAAACTAACCAACTTCCTGTTGAACAAGAAAATTACCTTGGTGCGCTAAAGTCAGTGCTCGCCCAAAAATCAATAACTGCGAATGTTCAATTAGTATTGTCTTCTTCACAATATCAAATGGTACAAGTTGATAAACCCAATATTCCCGATGACGAAATTAATGCAGCCCTCAAGTGGCAAGTTAAAGATCTTGTTACTGTTGAACCTGAAGATATGATTGTTGATTACTTCTCTGGACCTATTCAGGCGGGTGGTGCTGAAAAAATAAATGTAGTGTGTGCCCGAAAAAGTAGCTTAGCTCCTTTAGTAGAGCAGTTTGAAAAAAGCGGCTTGTCGCTGAAATCAATTACCACAGAAGAGTTCGCTTTTGCAGGCTTGCTACCTCATAAAGAGCAGGCCGTGTTGTTGGTGTGTCAACAACCCAATGAAGAAATAGTCATTTTGATAGTGAAAGCAAGCCAGATATATTTTCATCGTCGATTACGCGGCTATACGCAGATTGCCAACAAAACTCCAGAAGAGCTAAGTTTTGGTATTATTGATTCGCTGAGCCTAGAAATACAGCGTTCAATGGATTACTTTGAGCGACAATTAAAACAACCGCCAATTAAGGATATCCAACTACTGCTGCCGATAAAGGCCGAGCAGTATTTGGCCTCAAAGCTTGCTGAGAATACACTTGCAACCGTTAACGTGTTGTCTTTAGACGAAACGCAAATTGAAAACCGTGCCTATGCAGTTGCCTATGGTGCCGCCACTTTAATTAATGGTGGAGAGCAGCAATGACCGGCAAGTACAGTATTAATTTACTCCAAGGTGAATTACTTCCTGAACACCCGTTACTCACATTACCGCGAGTTTTATCAATTTGGGTGATGGTGTTTATCGTTATGGTTTTCATTGCCTTATCTTTTCAAGGAACGGAGCGTTCTCTCGATCTTGAGGCGACAAAACTGACCACAGAAAAGCAACAGCAAGAGCAAAAATTAACGACCTTGAAAGCACAATTAGCCAGTCACAAGCCTTCAACTGAGTTGATAGCTAAAGAGCAAACGCTAAAAAGTATTATTGCTAATAAAAAAACGATCCATAATTACTTAACCAATACTGATGACAGCTATATCGATGGCTTTGCCAACGCAATGAGTGATTTAGCATTATTGCATCATAAAAATATCAGTTTGACCGACATTCGAATTAACGAACACTTTATACGATTTGGTGGTATTGCACGCAGCCCAGAAGCTGTGCCTACTTGGTTAACCAATTTTGAACGCTCCAAAGTACTGTCGGGACGTTTGTTCAACCATTTTCAGTTAAATGAGAATGAAAACAAATATATTGAATTCACTGTAAGCTCTTTTTTGCAAAAGGAGCAGGATTAATATGGAACAACTTCGTCAATATAGTGAAAAGTTTTTGCAAATTACTCCTCGAGAGCAATACCTCATCACAATTTCTGGTCTAGTGGTGATTGTGCTGATGATTTTCAATTTGTACATTGAACCGAGCTTAATTGCTATTAACAAACATCAAAAACTCATCAATGATCATTCTGCATCTGTGCTTGCAAATGAACAGTCGATAGCCTTGTTTGAAGAGGCTCTTATAAAGGACCCCAACGAAGTCACCAATGACAGAATCAAATTGCTTGAGAAAAATTTGGCTAATGTCGATAAAGATTTACTTAAACTAACCTCCGACTTGATAAATCCAGTTCAAATGCGCTTTGCTTTGATGGATTTACTAAGCGTACAGCAGGGAGTTACTTTAGTTTCTTTCCAAGTAGAACCTGCGCAGGCATTGCTCACTCCTGTATCTTCCGACACAATGAGTGTTAATGAAAAAATAAGTGAAAACAAACAACCAGTCGCCTTAGGTGGCTTGTATAAACACAGTATTAAAATAAAATTAACCGGAAAATATTTCAAACTTCGAGACTATTTACAGCAATTAGAGCAAATGTCATGGACATTTTTTTGGCAAGATTTTGATTACCAACTGAAAGAGTACCCAATCAGCGAATTGGAAGTGACTCTTTATAGTTTAAGTACTAAGCGAGAGTTTATCGGTGTCTAAAATTTTTATTACTTTCATCTTGAGTTTTGCATGCTCGGTGAATGCCCATCAAGGACAATTTGATCCGACTAAGCCCTTAGTGCGGGGCAGTGATTTACCTAGTGCGAAATCAACAAGCACCGATCTTACTTTGCAATCGATCATTAAAGATAAACATGGCGCATTTAATAAAGTCATTATTAGCGGAACACTATTAAAAATTGGTGAACCCATTATGAATTATCAAGTGGTTGCCATTAATGCTAATTCTGTAGTGATTAAATCGCCGGATCGAGAGCGTACATTAACCTTACTCCCTCAGGCCATTGTGAATTATAAAAATAAATGAAAAACAGTATGAAACAAACAAAAGTCAGCCTATTTTTTTACACGTTAATTATCACATTAGCCGGTTGTACTACAATTCCTGAACAACCAACCGATGTTGTCAATGAATTAGACAAGGCGATTGAAAAATCCACAAGCGCAAAAACACCTAAACCCTTAGGTGAATTGCCAAGTGCAGTTCAGCAAGAGTTGATGCAGCAAAGTTTATTGCAGGCAAAGGATAGTCTACTTGCTGAAAAACGCCTTGATATTGCTGCTATTGACGTCGAGGCAAAGGACTTATTTGCCGGTATTGTCGAGGACTCAAGTTACAGCATTGCTGTTCATTCCGATGTGCAAGGTAAAATTACCTTAAATTTAAAAGATGTTACGGTCGAAGAAGCCATATCTGTTTTAGAAGATTTGTACGGATTTGAAGTTCGACGATTTGGTAATGTTATTCAGGTTTATCCTGCTGGCATGCGCACAGAAACCATACCGCTAAATTATTTATTTGTGAAACGTTATGGCTCATCAAGCACTAGCATAAATTCTGGCGGCGTTTCAGAAAATGATCCAAACACCAACAGCAATAATAACTCGAATGGTAATTCTCGAAACAACAATAACAACAACAACAATAACAACAATGGCAACCAAAACGGCTCTAGTGGTATCAATATTTACACTGAAAATGAATCGGATTTTTGGACGGAGCTTAAAGAAACGTTAGAAACGTTAGTTGGAACAGAAGCGGGGCGCTCAGTTATTGTTTCACCGCAAGCAGGTTTAGTGACAGTGAAAGCACTCCCTGGTGAAATCAAAGCGGTCAAAAAATTCATCAGCGATACCCAAAACCATTTACGTCGCCAAGTGATCATTGAAGCTAAAATTATGGAAGTTGTGCTTAATGATGACTATCAACAAGGGGTTAATTGGGAAAATGTCCTTGGTCATATTGGCAGCACAGATATCGGATTTTCTACCTCTGCAGGCACTGTTGGCAACACAATCTCTGCGGCAATTGGTGGAGCAACATCAATTTCATTTAAAAATACTGATTTCAGTGGCGTCATCGAGTTGCTACAAACACAAGGCAATGTACAAGTGCTATCAAGCCCAAGAATAACTGCCACTAATAACCAAAAAGCGGTCATCAAAGTAGGCGAAGATGAGTATTTTGTAACTGATGTTTCAAGTACCACCACCACGGGCACATCAACAACTACAACACCTGAAATTGACTTAACACCATTCTTTTCTGGTATTGCTTTGGACGTTACCCCGCAAATAGATGAAAGTGGTGAAGTGATATTACATGTCCACCCATCAGTTACCACCACTCAAGAACAAATTAAGCAAATCACCTTGAGTGAACAAAGTATAATATTACCGCTTGCACAAAGTAGCGTCCGAGAGTCTGACACCATTGTGCGCGCAAAATCTGGCGATATTGTCGTTATTGGCGGCTTGATTGAAACCAAAAAAATAGATTTAGAGTCAAAAACGCCGCTACTTGGGGATATTCCATATTTAGGTGAACTGTTTAAGAGTAAAAGCCAAAGTACGCAGAAAAAAGAACTAGTGATCATGTTAAAACCGATAGTTATTGGTCATAACACATGGAACGAACAGCTAAAAGAAGCACGCGCTTTATTGAAACAGTGGTTCCCTGAAAGTAAGTAACTTATGTACTTATACCACTTTGGACTAAGGGAGTTACCTTTTACTTTAACACCTAATACGGAGTTTTTTTTAGGGTTAGAGCCTCATCATGAGGCTCTTGCGGTTTTAACCACCGCATTACAAACCGGCGAAGGGTTTTTGAAAGTTGTCGGTGAAGTAGGGACCGGAAAAACGTTGCTTTGTCGAAAATTACTCAATGAAATACCTGAACATTTTGTCACGGCCTATATTCCCAATCCCTACCTGAATCCCGATGAATTACGACGCGCTGTAGCGGCCGAGCTAGGCGTTAAGCAGGCGCAGCGAATGTCCGCTCAATTGCTTACTCAACGTATTCAGAATCGATTGTTGGAACTGCACGGGCAAGGCCATTCTGTGGTGCTAATTCTAGATGAAGCACAAGCCCTTCCATCAGAAAGTCTTGAAGCATTGCGCCTATTTACCAATTTAGAAACGGAAACTCGTAAACTCTTGCAAGTGGTGCTGTTTGGGCAGCCTGAATTAAATGACAGGCTTGCTCACGCTGAATTTAGACAACTACGTCAACGTATCACTTTTTCCTATGAATTAAGGCCCATGAGCGCTCAAGAAGTTACACATTATATTCAACATCGCCTTCGTGTTGCAGGTTATAAAGGGGCAGCGTTATTTTCGAATGAAGTATGTAAATTCATTACCTATGCAACCCGCGGGATCCCAAGGTTGGTGAATGTGCTCTGCCACAAAATGTTGATGCTGTGCTACGGACAGGGGCAATATCAAATAACCGTAGAGCACTTAAAACTCGCTGTTGCTGATACCGAAGATGCGAAGCTGTCTTGGCTGCAAATGCACAAGGTTGGAGTATTAATTTTGCTGGGCCTGTTAGGTTTGTCCGCAATGGGGATCAGCTATGTAGGAGCCGTGTTATGAGTGTGATTAATCAGATGCTCAAAGATTTAGATAAACGCCAAGAAGATAATCCGTCAGCCACGCATATTCCTGTTCCTATTTCAACAGCAAAGAGCAACACGCCACTAGCGGTATTTTTCACCGTACTCGTTACTCTTATCTTGGTGGCGTTAGCGTATCTGTACACTGAAAATCAATCGCTAAAAAGCCAGTCGCTGGCTAGCGCTAGTGACGCCGTCAATAATATCAGCGTTAGTAATCAAAACGATGTAACTTCCTCGATCACCCCTCCGACTAGTCAAGAGAGTGATAAACAAGCGCCGTTGGATAATCAAATCCTCAAAGAACAGCCTAATGAGCCAAATAATCACGCAGCCGAACAAGTCACTGAGTCGATACCTAAACATTTAGTTAGCCCGACGTCTGAGCGAATTACAAACTCAAAAGATGTAGCCTCATCACAGATCGTTGTTGATAAAATGCCAGTGACAGACAATAGCGAAGCCGTTGATACAAAAAGCGCAATTGAAGCCAAACAAACGTTAAGTATCTCTCGTAAGAAGCTATCTCCGCAGGCGCTTGCAGAAAAGAAAATGACGCAAGCGAAACAAGCCGTTATCGATAGTGATATGCCGCTGGCAGAAAAGCTATTTGAAGACGTACTATTAATATCTCCGTCACATTTGGCGGCAAGAAAACAGTTAGCGGCACTACTATATGGTCGTCAATCTTTGCAAGAAGCGATCAATTTACTGGCGAATGGCATAAAGTTAACACCACAAGACAGTGAGTTAAGGATAATGCTCGCCAAAATATATTCTGAACGAGGTTTCCAACAACAAGCCTTTGCAACGTTAGCTGAAGTTCCAGAGACTTCAAACGTTGAATATCAGTCTTTATTGGCAACAACGGCACAATCACTTAAACAACATCAATACGCCAAAGAGGCGTATTTAAGATTAATACAGCTCCAAGGAAATGAAGGACGCTGGTTATTAGGACTAGCTATTTCATATGACAGCTTAGGCCAATATTCAGAGGCATATTCTACCTACAATAAAGCCACTGAGGCAGGTGGACTCTCTGTCAGCGCGACAAATTTTGCTAAGCAGCGGAAGCTAGAGTTAGGGGAACAATAATGGTAGCACCAAAACTAAAAATGCGCCTGGGCGACTTACTTGTCCACGAACACATTATTACCAATGAGCAGTTGATGCAGGCGCTGAACAGTCAGAAAACAACAGGGCGCAAACTTGGCGATGCATTAATTGAACTAGGGTACATTTCTGAACGTCAACTACTGGGCTTTTTAGCACAACAACTGGATGTGCCATTTCTTGATATTAGTCAAAGGCGTATACCTGGTGAGATCGCCGCGCTTTTACCTGAAGTTCATGCGCGACGATTACGTGCGTTAGTGATAGAAGATCGAGGTGAAAGCGTATTAATTGGAATGAGTGACCCTGCCGATTTAGGTGGTTTAGATCAGTTAGAGCAAATGTTGTCGCCTAAACGTCTCGAACTTGCTGTGGTGATGGAGTCTCAATTATTTGAAGCGTTTGACTCTCTTTATCGACGCACGGCAGAAATCGAATCGTTTGCCAGTCAGTTAGAGCAAGAGTACGACCAAACCAGCGACTTTGATTTAACCGCTTCATTTGATGATGGTGGTGACGCCACAGTGGGCAAATTATTGCAGTCGGTGTTTGAAGATGCTGTGCAAATGCGCGCATCAGATATTCATATCGAGCCAGATGAAAAGCAATTACGCATTCGCCAACGTATTGATGGTGTTTTGCAGGAAAATATTCTAAACGAAAATAAAATTGCCTCGGCGTTGGTCTTGCGGTTAAAGCTGATGGCTGGTCTCGATATTTCCGAAAAACGACTGCCTCAAGACGGCCGCTTCAACTTACAGGTTAAAGGGCATAGCATTGATGTACGTATGTCTACCATGCCAGTACAGTTTGGTGAGTCAGTGGTGATGCGTTTACTAGATCAATCGGCAGGGTTATTATCATTTGATGAGACGGGTATGCCGGCGGAATTAGTGAAGCGATTGCGTCATCAAATATCAAGACCTCATGGTATGGTGTTAGTGACGGGTCCAACAGGTAGCGGTAAAACCACTACCCTATATGCGGCGTTGAGTGAGCTGAATCAATCATCCAATAAAATTATTACCGCGGAAGACCCAGTAGAATATCGATTGCCTCGCATTAATCAGGTACAGGTTAATAGCAAAATTGATCTGACCTTTTCAAATGTATTACGCACCGCACTACGTCAAGATCCGGATATTATTATGGTCGGTGAGATGCGTGATCATGAAACCGTGGAAATTGGACTTCGTGGAGCATTAACCGGTCACTTAGTCTTGTCGACACTCCATACCAATGATGCAATAACCAGTGCTTTGCGATTGATTGATATGGGCGCTGCTGGCTTTCTAGTTGGAAGCTCATTGCGTGCGGTTATAGCACAGCGGTTAGTACGACGTATTTGTGAAAACTGTGTTGTAGAACATCAACCCACCAGCCAAGAAAAACTATGGTTAACAAACCTGACAGGTCAACAGGTTGAAGATATCCACTTTAAACAAGGCAAAGGATGTCAATCGTGCTCATATACCGGATATAAAGGACGTATTGGTGTGTTTGAGTTATTAGAAATGAATGAGCCGATGATGGCGGCCTTAAAACGCGAAGATACTGAAGCATTTACTGAGTTATCTAAACAGAACCCTACATTCAAACCCTTATCACATGCGGCATTTGATTATGCAGTTCAAGGTGTTACCACTGTTGACGAAGTGTTAAGATTAGTTGAAACGGTTGAAGTGGCGGGATAAAGAGAATTCGATGGCAGCTTTTAAATATATTGGCCGAAACGCTCAAGGAGCACAAATTAAGGGTGTCATTGAAGCGGCGAATTCTGCTGCAGTAGCAGAGCAGTTATCACGCCAACAGGTCATTCCTATTTCTATTGAGCAAACCAAAAGCAGTGCTAAATCAGTTGATGGGGTTGGCTCTGCGAATATTGATATTGGCGAATTACTGGGATTCTCGCCAATAGCGCTTGATGATCTCATTGTACTGTGTCGGCAAATGTACGCACTAATGCGCTCAGGTGTCCCCATCCTTCGTGCTATCAATGGTTTAGCTGAATCGACAACATCCCCTAAATTACGTGAAGTGCTGTCTGAAATTACCACCCAACTTGAAGGTGGCTATGCTCTTTCTACTGCACTAAACCAGCACCCTAAAGTATTTTCTCCATTATTCGTCGCGATTATTCATGTCGGTGAAAATACCGGACAGCTTGATAATTCTTTTTTAAAATTAGCGACATATTTTGAGCGAGAACAAGAGACGCGTAAACGGATAAAAGCGGCAATGCGTTACCCAAGTTTCGTTATTTCGGCGATTCTTGTCGCGATTGTCATTCTCAATATCTTTGTTATTCCAACCTTTGCCAATATGTTTGCAAAGCTAGGTGCCGACCTACCGCTAGCAACCAAAATTCTTATCAATAGCTCGGAGTTTTTCTTAGATTATTGGCCTTATCTGTTGATTGGTACTTTATTGATTATTTTCGGTGTCCGATATTATCTGCGTACGGAAAAAGGTAAGTTTATGTGGGATAAGCGAAAGCTGAAATTACCTGTTGTTGGTAGTGTCATTGAACGCTCAATTTTGTCTCGATTTACTCATAGTTTTTCTATTGTGTTAAGAGCAGGTGTTCCAATGACCACTGGACTATCCTTAGTTGCTGATGCCGTTGATAATGACTACATGCGTGACAAAATTCTAACGATTCGCTCAGGTATTGAAGGTGGTGATAGCTTGCTTCGAACTGCTGTGTCGAGTGAACTATTTACCTCACTCGTATTGCAGATGATAGCGGTTGGTGAAGAGACCGGGCGGGTAGACGAACTACTTGAAGAAGTGGGTGATTATTACGAGCGTGAAGTCGACTACGATTTAAGTACACTAACCGCGCGCATCGAGCCTATTTTGCTGGTCGTTGTAGCGGGCATGGTTTTGGTTTTAGCGTTAGGCATATTTACACCAATGTGGGATATGGCTTCAGCATTTCAAGGAAACTAAATGTCTACGCGCCAAATTGTTGAAAGAAAAGAGCGCTCAATGGTGGAAGTGCTGATCATAGTGGTAATGATAGGCGTAATGGCTTCGGTGTTTATGAACTTTTTTTTTAAACAAGAAGAACATCTTAATAAAGCGGCATTTGAATCGCTTGCCCAAACGTTTTCAGCCCAAGTTCAAATAGTTCATGGGCAGTGGCTAATGGATAAACAACCACGAGTGGTGAGGCTTGCAACTTTAAACGATGAGCAAAATAGTTTGATCACTGTTAACGGTGCTGGTTGGATAGATGCAGAAGACTCATCAACGCCATGTCACGATATTTGGGATCTGGCGATGGAAATACCATTGATATTCATGAATGAGCCGGTATCAGTGATAGAAATAGAACATAATAACAAGATTGAAGAGCGAGTTTGCCGGTATGGCTCTGGTGAAAATCTCTCTTTCGATTACCATAGCCGTAATGGTAAAGTGATAATGTAATAATATGATTTACATGTAATAATAGTGTCACTTTGTCACGTTTTCTGTGACTTTTGCAAAAATTACCTGCTAAAATATATTTAATTGGCGTGTTTGATGAGGAAGTTATGAAAGAGCAGTCTGGTTTTACATTAATTGAACTGGTTATTGTCGTTGTTATCCTAGGCTTTTTAGCGGTAACGGCAATTCCTAAATTTATCGATTTAACCGATCAAGCCAAGCAAGCGAATATTGAAGGCATGGCTGGTGGTTTTGCGACCGGTGTTTCACTGGTGAGAGCGCAATGGGAAGCCGAAGGGCGACCAGATGACGGTACACGTAATATTGTCAGTTATGATGGTACTACGTTAGCACTTACTGATGAGACCGCCAATATTAGGCCGGGTTACCCTGTTGGTATTTCGGGTACTAACGGTGCTAATGGCGTTGTTGGTACAGCGGCGATGACCAACGCTTTATGTATTGATTTATGGCAGTCGATATTTACTCAACCGCCTTCAATTTCATCGAATGTTGCGGATTTAAATAATGCTAATTTATCAATTGATTATCTAGCGGATACAGCCGCTGGTGGCAATGCAGGTAACAATGTTTGTGCGTTTTATCTAAGAGAGTCTTTGAATAAAAATGCAGCGAATCAATTTTTAGATCCAACGGGGTCAACAGGTACAGGTAATCTGTTCACTTACGACCCTTCAAACAGTTCTGTTGTAGTCTATATCAACAATAATTAATAAACGTAGAGAGTGGTATATATGAATCGTATGAATACACAAAAAGGTTTTACACTAATTGAATTAGTCGTGGTCATTGTTATTTTAGGTATTTTAGCGGCAACTGCTGCACCTAAATTTATTGACCTACAGGACGATGCAAGAACAGCTACATTCCAAGCAATTAAAGCTTCTATGCAAAGTGCTTCTACGTTGGTTCACAGCAAATCATTGATTGCTGGTAATGATACAACGGGCTCAACTACAGTAGAGGTCAATAATAGTGATTTAGAAATAGTATATGGCTACCCTTCTTCAGCAGATGATGACGGAACAGATACGTGGAAAGCATTATTGGATTTAGATGAGGCTACTGAATTCACAATCAGTACAGTATCAAACAAAGTATACGTAACTTCTTATGTTGATGGCACAGAGTTGACTACTGCACCAACAGAATGTTTTGCATCGTTCGCACAAGCTACTTCTGTTGCTGGCCCTCCACAAGTCATTACTCCTCCTACGATAGTGGTAAAGGGCTGTTAATTTTCTTATATAAAAGAGCGCTAAGCGCTCTTTTTTTTACACTTCTTTCAGTAACCGTTACCGGCATTCAATACTGGATTAAACATCGATAAAAAGATAACGTATACTAATCAAAGTGATAGTTCTGACGCGGTTGGTTAGTGTACAAAATGATAAAGTTCTCAGTTCATCCTATGAAGAAAATACAACAAGGCTTTACCTTATTAGAGCTTATTGTTGTGATCATCATTATTGGCGTATTGTCTGTCACTGTACTGCCACGATTCATGGACTCTAAAGGCTTTGAAGAATATAGCTATCGCGGTGAAATCATTACTAAACTTCGTGCTATTCAATTGCGTGCTATGCAGGAAGAAAGCTCTCGCTGTGTAGCTCTTAATGATAAGCATTTTGGTGAGCCGTCATCCTGTGATGTAAACACAGGTGCCTTTAATTTTTCCAGTGATTATGGGCAAGACATTGAAGATGTCTTAGAAATCAAAGTGCAATCAAACCATAGTGTCACTTTTTCAATGAAAACCGGCAGCGTACCTTTTAGTTTCGACAAATTAGGTCGTCCTGTCGGTTGCAGTGGTAAATGTGAAATTAGAATTACTGGTAGTGAAGAGTTGTTAGTCATTATTGAGTCAGAGGGCTTTATTCATGCGGGCTAAACCTTTCACTCAAAGTTACCAAAGAAATAAAGGCTTTACATTGGTTGAAATTATCATTGGTATCGTTGTCTTTGCCCTTTCACTGAGCGTGATCACTAGCCTGATTTTGCCAACGGCAAGCCAAAGTGCGAATCAGCTGCAACAAATTCGAGCAGCAGAGCTCGCACAATCGTTGATGAATGAAATCATCGGTCGCTCGTTTGATGAAAATTCTGACCGAGTTGGTGGCCAAAATCGTTGCGATGAAGACCTACCGAGCGGCGCAGCTAATCCTTGTACTGTTTCTGGCTCTTTCGGGCCTGATGCTGATGAAGGAAGTCGCGCGGATTTCGATGATGTTGATGATTACAATAACTGGAGCAAGAGTGGCGAGTTCATAGAAAATGCAGAGGGTGTTGCGTTAGGAAATCACTACCAAGGATTCTCTGTCAATGTTGATGTTGTTTATGATGGCAATTATGATGGTACTGCAGATGCACTCCAAGTCGCCAAGCTTATTACGATCACGGTAACCTCACCCAGCAAAGACGAAATAGTTTTTTCCAGCTATAAGGCGAATTTCTAATGGGCCTTAAACGAGAAAAGGGTTTTACTTTGTTGGAAATGGTCACCGTCATAGTCTTACTGGGCGTGATTTCTGTTGGTCTTGGTAGCTTTATGAAGTTTGGCACACAAATCTATGTTGATGCCACTGATCGTGATGAGTTGATTAGCTCAGCACGTTTCGCAGTTGAGCGCCTTAACCGAGAAATCAGGGCCGCACTGCCTAACAGTTTAATAATTACCACCAATGCCACAAACACTAAACAATGTGTTGAATTTATTCCTGCATTGGCCAGTACCATCTATCAAGATATTCCTGTAGCGCCAGAGCCTAAAAGCTCTGTAGCCAAAGTGGTTAGATTTGACCGCAGTAATTTTTCAACTGACTTGTTTGCAGTAGTGTACCCTATTCAACCCGATGACTTATATGATGGTGAGCCTGCATCTCCTATTGCAATCAACTCGTTGCCAGATAACGGTACCAATGTTTGGGACTTAACATTGAGAGGTGCTGCCATACATTTCGCTCAAGAATCACCAACTGAGCGTATCTATTTTGTTGATTACCCGATCAGTTACTGTGTCAGCGCAGGGGAGTTAACAAGACACGAGAAAACTGATTTTAATAGTGGCATTCCTTCGGATAGTGGTGTCTTGATGGCTAACTTTCTTGAAGTTAAAAATATTGACGCCCCTGCACAAAATTACTTTCCGTTTAAAATTGGTCTGGCAACGCGAGTTCGAAATGCAATTTTAACGGCTGAATTTAGGTTTGAACGAGGTGATGAGCGTATTACCTTAAATAACGAAATCCAGGTGATGAATGTCCCTTAAAATTAATCTTCACATAAAGTTTCAACAATCACAGAAAGGAAGCGTGCTAGTGATGGCGGTATTCATAATGGTGGTGATGTTGATGCTGGGCGTCGCCTTAGTAAGGATGTTATCTTCTAGTGCAGAAACCATTGCCTATGAAGTGCTCGGTACCCGTGCTTATAATATTGCCAATACTGGCTTACAAGCAAAAATGGCTGAGATATTTCCGTTAGGGGCAGATGCATTGCGTTGCAATGGGGGCAGTACTTCAACATTGGTGGATGGAGCTGCGCCAGCGGCTACCGTCACTCTGGTGGATTACAAGCCCAGCTTAGCGAATGTTGAAGGCTTGAGAAACTGCACCGTCACTCAGTTAACCTGTAGCAATTTTAAGCAAGATGCAGTGGTTTATTATCAACTAAGTAGCGTGGGTGAGTGTCAAATAGACGGAGCCAACAAAACGTCACGAACTATCGTTGTAGAAGCGAGGAGCTTGAAGTGAAGAAGTGCTTAGCTTTGTTTATGTTGCTCGCTATGAGCATCACTGTAAATGCTGCAACGGTTACTTATGATTTTGATGTGCGTTCACCTGGTATTAATGCATTTGCGTATGATGGCCAAATAGATGCCAACTCCTTCCCGCCATCAAATGCTACGACTCCGTCTTCTCAGCACTCGAATTCTGAATATAATGCCATTGCACGAGATGATAGCTCTTATGATTCATATTCTGTTAGTCAAAACGGAAGAATTGCAATTCAACGTTACGTTTTTGAAATTGATGAAGTAGAAACTGATGTAACGCAACTTGATATTCTTTGGAATGGTGCGGGACAGAATGCACATAACCCAAGAACCGATGGTGCTGAACTTTATCTTTGGAATTACACTACCGCTAACTATACTAAACTTGATGATTCAGGTGATACCTCATCTGTCGTTAACTTAGAAGGAAGCATTACGAGTAATATTTCGCAGTACATTGGTGGTGCCGCAAATAATCAAGTCACAATATTGGTTGCGTCAAATGACAAGAGAACAGGGAATCGTCCAAATATACTTTATACAGACTACGTGAAATTGGATGTGGTCAGCTCAGGCGTTGGCCCTGGCGAATGTACAGTTGCAGATAATTTTAACAATATTTCTTACAGTCAAAATGATGGCTCTATAGATTGGATTGGAAGCTGGCAAGAAATTGGTGAAGCTGATGGCCCAAGTTCAGGTATTGCTAGAGTACGTAATGATAACTGCTCTTCAGGTAATTGTTTGCGTTTAGGTGTTCCAAGCGGAGGTGGCGCTCAAACGTATAGCAACATTGGTGTTGCTAGGGAAGTAGATTTAAGTACAGCATCATCTGCGACGTTAACATTTAACTATCGAACAGGTTACTCATCAGGTACTCCTTTAGTTCGCCTTTGGGCGTCTAATGATGGCGGGATTACTTGGTTTTTTGTTCAACAATATTCTTTTTTCTCGACAAATTTTACGGCAACAGCGCAAACGATCGATTTAACTCCGTATATTTCGAGTAATACACAAATTAGGTTCTTAGCCGATGGTGCTGGCGCGGTATCAGGCTTTTATATTGATGATATACAAATAAGTTATGACTGTTCGGAGGTCGTAACTAATTTTCAAATTCGTCATGATGGTAAAGGGCTAACGTGTGCACCAGAGCCTGTGGAAATTGTTGCTTGTAGTGATGCAACTTGTTCAAGTGTTAATACCAGTATAAATACCGATGTTACGTTAATGGTTAACGGTGGTGGCGCGCAAACGGTCACCCTAAATAATGGGGTTAGCTCAGGCGTAAGTTTTAATTATAGTGACACTGTAACGCCAGCAACGCTCTCATTGTCTGGGGACTTTATTTGTAGTGATAGTAGCGATGGCTCTGCTGATTGTTCTGTTGATTTCTCTAATGTTGGCTTTGTTTTTAGCAATATTGCTAACCAAGTTTCTGGTGAAGCGTTTAGTGACGTGAAACTCTCTTCTCTAGAAGATAATGGCAACGGAACCTGTCAAGCGTTATTCGCCAATGAAACTAAAACAATTGATTTGGCAATGACTTACCTCAATCCAAGTGATACAGCAACGTTAAACGATTTTACTGTTGATAACGTACCGATTGATAAAAACCTCTTATTGGCTGCACCTAATAATTTTACTGGTGTAAGTTTAAATTTTAACTCACAAGGTGAAGCATTAATTACCGGGAATTATTTTGATGCTGGGCAAATTAATTTGTCGGCGCGTTATGTGCAGCCTCCAAACCTGCCACTTCAGCCGGGGTTTACCCTTGAAGGTGATTCAAATGCGTTTTGGGTCAGGCCTTATCAGCTAACGCTTGAGACCATTACTCTGAACCCTAATGGAGGCACGCCAATAAACAATAGCCTGTTCACTACGGGTGCAACACATAAAGCCGCTGAGCCGTTTGCTTTTATTATTAAAGCTCTTAACCAATCCGGAGGCTTAACCACTAACTATGTACCGAGCCAAAGCCAATTATCGGTGAAAAGAGTCGCACCTGTGAATGTTGGTACAGAGGACGGTGATTTTACCTATGCGACTGGCGAGTCTAAAAGAGATACGTTAGCTACCACTTTTTCCGATGTTAATTTTACCGCGTTTGTTCCTGGAAATAGTACTGGCGGGGTTTCAAGTTTCACCGGTGCTAAATATTCTGAAGTCGGCGTTCTGGAACTTGACGTCAGAGATAATAACTATGGCAATCAAACAGGCTTTCATGTTGAAGCTGATGCGATAACCGTTGGAAGGTTTACCCCGGCTTATTTAACGCAATCTGTTATTAGTCACGGTGAACTCGTCACTCGCGACGATAGCTTAGTTGGCACATGTGGTGAGCGAGATTGGGCGTATTCAGGACAGTTAAATGTCAATCAATTACCGACTGAAATAGGTGCGATTCGATATTCGAGTGCCAATCCACCGAAAATAGAAATATTGGCTTTTAACCAAGACGGTGATCTGACAAAAAACTATATCATTGCGGCTACTGGGGCGGGTGGTGACAGTTTTATGCGTTTAGAGCCAAACGATGTCGTGATAACGCCGCCGGTGCAAGATATCAAAGGTGCTGCTTTAGCCATTACCGCTAACAATCCTCTAGATATAGATACCTCCAATGCATTTAGCCATTTAACTGGTGGTGTTGAATACACCTTAAGTGATGATGATCATTTCGTTTATACTCATAATAACGACACTTTCCTTGCGCCATTTACAGCAGAGTTTGATTTGGATATTGACCAAATCATTGATGCTGACGGCATTGCGGTCGATACCAGTGTGATGGTCGCGCCGCTTCCTTATGAACATATCGAAATCAGAACGGGCGTTCAGGTACGATTTGGGCGTTTGATGCTTGAGAACAGTTATGGCCCAGAAACATCAGATTTGGCACAGCATTTCAAAACAGAGTACTTAGTTAATCCGTTAACCCAAACGTTTACTACCAATGTTAACGACAATTGTACTGCTATCACCAATGTTGGCAACTTATTGTCTTTATCTGATATTGGTGAAGGGCTTGACGACTTAGATGTTAACGTGGTTGGTAATGCTGGCACCATGGAATTAGGTGAGTTTAAAGGGTTAGACCTACGTTCTGCATCTCAAGGACAAATTGGTGTTGAGTATACAACACCTGCCTGGTTGCTTTTCGATTGGGATGAAAACGGGACTCACGATAATAATGCAGGCGCTATTGCCACTTTTGGCCAGTTTAGAGGTAATGATCGTATTATCTATTGGCGTGAAAGTAATTAATGAAAGGGTTTGTTTATCGAAAAAGTGTTGCTAAATAGCAATGAAATGTCGATTTATTAGCCAATTTTATCGTTAAAGCGAAAAAACCTCTAAATTAAACAAAATTTTTTAGAAAGTGTGCACATATCTTTTCAATACTGCGGTATGATAATCCGATCATAGAATAAAATTTTGTTGTCTGTTAAAACAACAAGTAATAGTTAACCAGTTTCCACGCGAACCTGCGACAGTTAAAGGGCATTTCGTAGATATGTTTAAGAAATTACGCGGCATGTTTTCCAACGATTTATCAATCGATCTGGGAACAGCAAATACACTGATTTATGTTAAAGACCAAGGCATTGTTTTGAACGAGCCTTCTGTTGTGGCCATCCGTCAGGATAGAGCTGGTGGTTCAAAAAGTGTTGCTGCGGTAGGTATTGCTGCCAAGCAAATGCTTGGTAGAACACCGGGAAATATTGAGGCTATTCGCCCCATGAAAGACGGTGTTATCGCTAACTTCTTCGTGACAGAAAAAATGCTTCAGCATTTCATTAAACAAGTGCACAGTAATAACTTCTTAAGACCAAGTCCTCGTGTTTTAGTTTGTGTACCTTGTGGTTCAACACAAGTAGAACGCCGAGCAATTCGCGAATCTGCATTGGGTGCAGGTGCTCGAGAAGTTTATTTAATAGATGAACCAATGGCGGCAGCAATTGGTGCAGGCTTACCTGTATCAGAAGCAACAGGTTCGATGGTCGTTGATATTGGTGGTGGTACTACTGAAGTAGGTATTATCTCACTTAATGGTGTGGTGTATTCTTCATCAGTACGTATCGGTGGTGATAAGTTTGAGGAAGCTATTATCAACTACGTGCGTCGCAATTTCGGTAGTTTAATTGGTGAAGCGACGGCAGAACGCATTAAACATGAAATTGGTTCTGCGTATCCTGGTGAAGAGCTTATTGAAATTGAAGTAAGAGGCAGAAACCTAGCTGAAGGTGTTCCGCGCAGCTTTACTCTAAATAGCAACGAAATCTTAGAAGCATTGCAAGAGCCATTAACCGGTATTGTCAGTGCAATTATGGTTGCGTTAGAGCAATCGCCACCTGAATTGGCCTCTGATATTTCGGAGCGCGGCATGGTGTTAACCGGTGGTGGTGCATTACTTAAAGATCTTGATCGACTATTAATGGAAGAAACCGGGATTCCAGTCGTTGTTGCAGAAGACCCGCTAACCTGTGTGGCACGAGGTGGTGGTAAGGCCATCGAAATGATTGACATGCATGGCGGCGACTTGTTCTCGTACGAATAATCTAAATCGCGCTAGCTCAGCTAGCGCTTTTTCTTTATATGAATCCAATATTTAAACATGGCCCCTCACCACAACATCGACTTGCATTGGTGTTGTTATTGTCTGCGCTCTTTATTTTTTTCGATCATAAATTGGCCAGCTTTGAAACGCTTCGCGGCTATTTACAATCCATTGTTAGCCCTATGCAATATTTGGCCAACACACCTAAACAAGTCATGCGCTGGACCACAGAAAACTTAGTGTCGCGAACCGAACTGCTGACAGAAAATCAAGCGCTGAAAATGAACGAATTACGATACCAAGAGCAAATTATGCAGCTTGATATCATAAAGCAAGAAAACCAACGGTTGCGGTCTTTACTGTCGTCACCATTACGTTCCGACATCAAAAAGATGGTGGCGGAAATATTATCGGTGGATAGCGATCCGTACACTCATCAAATCCTGATTAATCGTGGTGCAAATGACGGCGTTTATGAAGGTCAGCCGGTGATTGACGATCAAGGTATTGTCGGACAGGTGCTATTAGTCGGTACAACCACTAGTCGCGTGATCCTAATAACTGACGTAACCCATGCGGTACCGGTTAGAATTAAACGAAACGGCATTAGATTAGTGGCATCGGGTAGTGGTCGAATTGATCGTATCACCCATGCACATGTGCCGCATAGTGCTGATATCCAATCGGGGGATGTGCTGGTTACTTCCGGTTTAGGTGGGAAATATCCTGAAGGGTACCCTGTCTCTACGGTATCCATTGTACTCAAAGACGAAAGTCGTCCTTTTGCTCGAGTTAGATCCACGCCGATTGCTAAAATTGATCGGTTGCGATACTTGTTATTATTATGGCCAGAAAAACCAGCGAGTATGTTTGCCCCTAAAGCCGTTAAGGAACAACAATAATGTTGGCTAATAATGGAATTATTATCTTACTGAGCTTATTGCTGGCTCTTATCGCTAGTATCATGCCAATGCCGCTTGGTGTTGATGCCTTTAGGCCTGATTGGGCCTTAGTGGTTTTAGTGTATTGGAGCATTGCCTTACCTAACCGAGTGAATGTTACCTCTGCGTGGATCACCGGTTTTTTCCTTGACGTGTTGTTAGGCTCTACGCTTGGTGTTCATGCGGCGGCAATGGCCTTGTGTGTATACATTGCGGCAGCCAATTATCAAAAAATCAGAAATTTTTCAGTGTGGCAACAGGCAATTATTGTCGGCGTATTAGCAGCGCTTTATCACCTTTTGGTTTTTTGGATGCAACGTTTTTTAACTGATGCCGTGTTCTTGCCCAGTTATCTATACCCAGTGGCAACCTCTGTGATTCTTTGGCCATGGGTATTTTTGTTGCTGAGAAAGATACGTCGACAATTTAAGATAACTTAATATGACCCTTATTCTTGCCTCGCAATCTCCTCGTAGAAAAGAGCTGTTAGCTCAAATGGGCTATCAATTTACGTGTTGTCCCGCTGATATTGATGAGACTGTTCAAGGTACTGAATTACCTGCTGAATATGTCTCTCGTTTGGCGATTGAAAAGGCGCAACATGTTGCCAAGCAGTACGATGACAATTGTGTCGTGTTAGGCAGTGACACTACCGTGGTCATGCATAATATGATGTTGGGAAAGCCTGAGTCCTATCAGGCATGTTACGACATGCTTAAGATGCTTTCTGGTGATACTCATCAAGTATTTACCGCCATTGCCGCAGTAAAGTCTGGAGCCGTTCAGGTTATGGTCATTATTACCGATGTATCATTTAAGTCACTTACAGAAACAGAGATTTTAAATTATTGGCAAACCGGTGAGCCGCATGACAAAGCAGGAAGCTATGGCATACAGGGAATTGGCGGGCAGTTTGTCTCTGAGATCAAAGGTAGTTATTCCTCAGTAGTTGGTCTACCGTTATATGAAACAACGCAGTTATTATCGGCAATGGGTATAGCAAACCCTTTAACGCAATCGAAGTAGGAGCGAATATGAGTGGTGAATTATTGATCAACGTAACTCCGAGCGAAACACGTGTTGCGTTAATCGAAAATGGTGTCCTGCAAGAAATGCATGTTGAGCGTGAGTCTAAAAGAGGTTTAGTGGGCAATATCTACCTAGGTAAAATCATTCGCGTTCTGCCAGGGATGCAAGCAGCGTTTGTCGATATTAATCTAGAAAAAGCCGCATTTTTGCATGCCTCAGATATTCATACTCGGCTGATGACCAATCAAGAGAGTAACGAACCTGAGCAAGTGCCTGATATTCGAAGTCTGGTCCATGAAGGACAAAATATCGTGGTACAGGTGGTCAAAGACCCGCTCGGTACAAAAGGCGCAAGACTGACCACAGATATCACTATTGCATCTCGTTATCTAGTGCTGATGCCCAATGCAAGCCATGCCGGTATTTCGCAGAGAATAGAAGATGTTGCAGAACGAGTTCGATTAAAAAATATCGTGACGCCTTACTGTGATGATGATCATGGTTTTATTGTTCGAACAGCCGCCGATGGAGCAGGGGAAGTCGAACTAAAGCATGATGCTGAGTTCTTAAGGCGACTTTGGACTAAAGTGCTTGAGCGAAAACAACGAAAACAAACAAAAGCACCGATTTATCAAGATTTATCTCTAGCGTTTCGTGTTATTCGTGATTTTTTTGGTACTGATCTTGAGCGTATTCGTATTGATTCTAAATTGGCGTACCAAGAATTAGAAGAGTTTACTGCAGAGTTTGTTCCTGAGCTGGGTAAAGTGCTTGAGTACTACCCAGGAGAGCGACCTATTTTTGATATGTTTGACGTTGAAGCTGAAGTACAACGTGCGTTAGATAGAAAAATTGAATTGAAATCTGGTGGTTACCTTATTGTTGATCAAACAGAAGCCATGACCACCATAGATATTAATACGGGCGCCTTTGTTGGTCACCGCAACTTAGAAGAAACCATTTTCAGCACTAATGTTGAAGCGACTCAAGCGATTGCAAGGCAATTACGCCTGCGAAATTTGGGCGGTATTATCATCATTGATTTTATCGATATGGAAAGTGAAGAACACAAACGTCGCGTATTACACAGTTTAGAAGTGGCGATGGCTAAAGACAAAGTGAAGTTCAGTATTCATGGCTTTTCCTCACTGGGTTTGGTTGAAATGACCCGTAAACGAACCCGAGAGAGTTTAGAGCATATTCTTTGTGGAGAGTGTGCTGCATGTAAAGGCCGAGGCCAATTGAAAACGGTTGAAACGGTCAGCTTTGAAATATTACGGGAAATTGTCCGAGTGAACAGGGCTTATGATGCCGATCAATTTATTGTTTATGCGTCAATTCCAGTCAGTGAATCATTGATTGATGATGAGTATCACCATCTAGCCGAGCTTGAAGTCTTTATTGGCAAACAGATTAAAGTGCAAACAGAACCCATGTATAATCAAGAACAATTTGACGTAGTCATGATGTAGTAAAGAGCAAGTAAAGAGTAACTAATTTGAGCGTGTCTAATATATTAAATCGTTGGCTAAATCGGATATATAAATCGATAGCGATTTTATTGGTAACTTTCGCCGTGCTAATTAGCGCGATGCGACTGTTCCTGCCTTACGCTCACCATTATCGTGTTGATCTACAAAACTACATTAATGACAGCTATCAAACTGATATTAAAATAGGCTCGCTCACCATGGGGTGGCAGAAATCAGGCCCTATTTTGATCGCTCAGCATGTTGATTTGATAAATACCCCATCGCTAAAAGCAACCTTAGGTCAACTGAATTTAAACGTTGATTTTTGGGCAAGTTTACGCCTGCAAAAATTAGTTACCGCAGACTTAACGCTTGATGATGCTTATGTATTTGCAAATATTGACCAATTGCTAGAGAGCAGCTCAAACGCGATAGTCTCTGATCAATCTCAGTTGGTTGATGGTATTGCTGATTTGTTTCTCTCTCAGCTAAACCGCTTTTCAATTGCGAATAGCCATATTACTTTGCGTGAAAGTGGCGTAGACAAAGAATTCACTCTAGGGCAATTAAATTGGCTAAATACAGGGAGTCGCCATCAAGGTAGTGGCGATGTTGTTTTCGAAGGTGTTACAACCGATAAGCTAAAATTACTTGTCGACTTAACGGGACAGGAGTTTAACGATCTCGCTGGAGATATATACCTATCTGCCAATAACTGGGATATCACACCTTGGATAGATCGCACCTTAGTTGTTGAACATGAAAATACAGCGTCAAATATTAACTTTAATGCTTGGGGCAAAGTTAGCTCGGGTCAAGTGCATCAAATTCAATTAGAACTTGGTGATAGCGAAGTCACTTGGCTAACTAACGAGCAACCTCAATCATTTAATCTCAATGGCGGCGACATCGTAATATCCGAACTCGCGACTGGCGAATATTCTATTCAATCTTCTCCGCTTAATATTGCCGTAAATGAACACAGCTGGGAGCTGTTTGAGGTAGATACCTACCTTAACTTTGGTTCGAACCTCGCGCTATATGTTTCGCAATTAGATTTAGCAGGGCTTGCAAAAGTGGCACCATTGTTTATCGATGATATGGGGCCTTCATCATTATTTGGTAAACTCGCCCCATCAGGACAAGTACGAGATTTTTATTGGCGCTTTCAAAATCAAGAACATCAACTTGTGATGTCGTTTGAAAACGTAAGCGTTAATTTTAGCGAAGGCATTCCGGGTATTGAGCATTTAAAGGGCGATGTTGCGCTTAGCGGAAATCGTTTCTCAGGCCACTTAAGTACGACAGATTCCGCGCTTGATTTTGATAAACACTTTTTACAACCGATACCGTTTAATAAACTGTCCAGTGGCTTTGATGGGTTTTGGACAAAGAACAATTTCACTTTTAATGCCTTTGATATTGCATTAGATTCTGAGGCGTTAGCATTAAGTGCTGATCTTAGCGTCAACATTCCAACCGAAGGTGAGCCTTCGATGTCTTTATTGGCTAATGTTCTTCGTGGGGATGCTGAGCAAGCAGCGATATTTTATCCGCATTTGTTAATGGGAGAAGATTTAGTTGGTTACCTCAACGAGGCAATTATTGCCGGCCAAGTTAGTCAAGGCCAAGTGTTATTTAATGGCCCTTTTGGTGCTTTTCCATTTAATGATCAGGAAGGCATATTTACTGTCAACGCAGAATTAGTCGACGCAAAATTTTCATTTGATCCTGAATGGCCTGCCATTAGTAACTTGGCCGCAAACCTTAATTTTACCAATAACAGTATGTTGATTACGGCTCGAGAGGGACGCCTTGCCGGATTGAACACTGAAGGGGTTACCGCCGGTATAAATGATTTGTCTGGTGAGCAATTACTTGTAATCGATGCAGATATCATCAGAGAAGTTCCTGAGAATATCACTACCTTAATGCAAGCAAGTCCATTGCGTGACTCAGTAGGTGAAACTTTATCTGAGCTTGTTGTTTCGAAGCCGGTCTCTGGCGATTTTAACCTCTTACTTCCGCTAAACAATGTAGAGCAAGTCGTTGCGAGTGGTCATATCAAATTTGTTGATAATGAGTTGCAACTCAATACACCGCGTATGGATTTTTCAAAAGTTAATGGCGATTTATTTTTTGAAAACGATGTTATTCGGACCCAAGATATAGCACTTGAATGGCTAGGTATGCCGTTGGCACTAGAGGTAAATGCCAAAGATGAACAACACCATTATCAAACAGATATTAATATTAACGCCGATTGGTCTGATCAACACTGGCGCTCTTTAGTACCTTCCTCTTTGCAATCATATATTGCGGGAAATTTGCCATGGCAAGGCTTATTGTCACTGAATATGCACCATAGTGGTGGTTTTTCCTATGATTTGGATATTGAGTCTCAATTAGCAGGCATTGCCTTAGACCTTCCTGAGCCATACTATAAAAAAGACACAGATCACATGAACCTCGTTGCCAATGTCGAAGGGCAACGTAATCAATCGACAATTAATATTCGCTTAGGCGAACAGTTAACATTTTACGGCGTGCTAGATCATGAAAATGTTCAGCTAAATCGTTCTCACCTAGTACTTGGTAATGAGCAAATGTTACTGCCGATGGATGGTTTTCATATTACCACTAAACTAGAGTATGCGGATTTGGCACAGTGGGAGCCACTCATTACTGATATATTGGCAAGTGTGCCAGAGCAATCAGGTGGTAGCTCCTTGGTTGATACGCCTGATCGGATACGTGGAAATGTCGCCAATGTGCAGTTTTTGGATCAAAAGTTTACCAATGTATCTTTTAACCTTGTTGATCAGTCAAACTGGTGGTTATTACATGTCAACGCGAAAGAAGCGCGATCAGAGATCAAGTTTTATCCGGACTTAAAAGTACAAGGGATTGATGTTGATGCAGATTTTATTAAAATTGCCGTAGCCGATGATGCTGAGTCACCATTAACGGTGGCAGAGGAAAAATCAGACGAAAACTCTACGCAGACTATTGTGTTTACTGAACAAGAAACACGTGAGCTATTCATGGGGCTACCGCCAATGCGAGTGCAATGTGATAGTTGTCAGGTCGGTAAGATTGATTTCGGTGAAGTTTCCTTTGATATTAAACGTGAAAATGCTCAGTTAATCACACTCAATAATTTTAAAACCAAACGCGGTGGAACTAAGGTACAACTTGATGGTAGCTGGCAATATCAAGCAGATGGGACATCCCAAACAAAAGTTAATGGGATATTGTCAGTTAAAGATATAGAACAAGAAGTTGAACGGTTAGGATACGCATCGGTCATTAGAGACAGTGGCCTGAAAACCGAGTTTGATGTTAACTGGGCAAGTGGTCCTCATGAGTTTGCACTCGCTCAGCTCAATGGTGATGTTAAGGTTAATCTTGATGATGGTTACCTTGCTGATGTAAGTGATAAGGGCGCGAGAATATTTTCAATACTGAGTTTGCAATCACTGGTGAGAAAACTGACTTTTGATTTCAGAGATATCTTTAGTGACGGTATGTTCTACAGTAGCATCAAGGCTGATGTGAATATTAATCAAGGAACTTTATATACTGACAATATGCGCATGAAAGGGGCGGCGGGTGACTTAAGTGTAAAAGGAAACACGGAATTAACTCAAGGTGTATTAGATTATCGCATGTCGTATAAGCCCAACCTAACCTCAAGTTTGCCAGTATTAGCGTGGATTGCGACTTTAAACCCGTATACTTTCTTAGCAGGTGTTGCTATCGATGAAGTGTTTACATCGAAAGTGGTATCAGAATTTAACTTTGAACTAACAGGTACTATTACCGATCCTAATTTAAAAGAAGTCAACCGCAAGAGTCGTGATGTCAGTGTTGGCCGCTCAACCCCGCCACAATTTGTTGAGAATAGCCAAGAACAAAACTCTCTCGAAAACAGTGACGTGAATAAATCTATCCCGCAGTTGCCCAAGGATAAAAAAGATGGCTAAGTTATCGGTTATTCAGCTTTGCTCTGTGCCTGACGTTAATAAAAATTTAGCGACAATTGAGCAAATACTTAGCGGTGTTAACAAGACAGGTTTATGTGACCCAAACCATCTTGTTGTTTTGCCAGAGTGTTGCCTGTTTTTTGGCGGCAATGACCATGAGCAATTATTACTTGCTAAAAGCAGCGCACAAGACTTGATAGCGCAGAATGCTTTAGTTAAAAAGCTAGCAACTATTGCCATCAAATATCAGGTGTACCTAGTAGCTGGCAGTATTCCTGTTTTATGCAAAAGACAAACGGATAAATTCACCAATTCAAGTCTTGTTATTTCTCCACAAGGAGAAGTACTTGCAGATTACGCTAAAATCCATTTGTTTGATGTCGTGGTAGATGATAATGAAAAGAATTACCTTGAGTCCAAGTATACTCAGGCGGGACAGCGCATAGTTACTGCGTCTCTGCCATTTGCCAAACTAGGCTTGTCAATTTGTTATGATCTGCGTTTTCCAGAGTTGTATCGCAGCTTGACCAATCAAGGCGTCGATATAATTACCGTTCCAGCAGCCTTTACTAAGGTCACAGGGCAAGCGCATTGGCAAGCTTTGTTACAAGCCAGAGCAATTGAAAATCAAGTGTATATATTAGCTGCGGGGCAAGAAGGTGTGCACGCCAATGGTAGAGAAACATGGGGGCATAGCATGATTATTAGCCCTTGGGGCGAGATCTTAGCAGAACTAACACAAGAAGAAGGAATAGTATCCGTTCCTTTTAACAGAGAAAAAATAGCTCATGCGCGCAGCAGTATTCCTGTAGCAAAGCATAATCAATTTCAAATAGAGATGAAAAGATGAACATAGTCGAGCAAGAGCTCTTAGCTGATAGTCAATTAGATCGAACTGCATTGTCAGATACGTTGGCAAACATATGTCAACACAATATTGATTTAGCCGATTTATATTTCCAAGCAAGTCGTCACGAATCTTGGATGCTTGAAGATGGCATCGTCAAGGAAGGTTCATACAACATTGAGCGCGGTGTCGGTATTCGGGCTATTTCGGGAGAAAAAACCGGCTTCGCATACTCCGATGATATTTCAGCACTGGCATTGAATAAATCGGCTGATGCTGCAAAAGGCATAGCCTTAGCAGGCCATGACGGCAAAGTGCAGGCGTTCAAAGCAACATCGAGTCCTGAAATTTACACCGGGGTAGATCCTCTGGCAAGTTTAAGCCAAGAGAAGAAAATAGCACTGTTACATGAAGTAGAAGCACATGCTCGCGCATCAGATCAACGAGTAAGCCAAGTGATCGTCAGCTTATCTGGTGTATATGAAAAAGTACTGGTGGCGGCAAGTGACGGCACCTTTGCCACAGATATTCGACCGTTGGTGAGGCTCAATTGCTCTGTGTTAGTCGAAAGTAACGGTAAACGTGAACGTGGCTCTTCGGGGGGCGGCGCTCGCACCGACTATGGCTACTTCTTTGAACCTCAAGGTGATAAAGCACGCTATTTTCATTATGCAGAAGAAGCGGTACGACAAGCTATCGTAAACCTAGAAGCGATCGATGCACCTGCAGGAGCGCTTCCTGTTGTTTTAGGTGCAGGCTGGCCAGGGGTGCTATTGCACGAAGCAGTAGGGCACGGATTAGAAGGCGACTTCAATCGCAAGGGCTCATCAGCCTTCTCAGGTAAAGTAGGGCAGCAAGTCACCTCTGAGCTGTGTACTATTGTTGATGATGGCACCATGGCACATCGCCGTGGCTCCGTTAATATCGATGACGAGGGTACGCCTGCTCAATATAATGTATTGATCGAGAAAGGTATTCTAAAAGGGTACATGCAAGACAAGCATAATGCTAAATTAATGGGCGTTAAACCAACGGGTAATGGTCGCCGAGAATCCTACGCTCATTTACCAATGCCGCGCATGACGAATACCTATATGTTGGCCGGTGAATCAAGCCCAGAAGATATTATTAAGTCGGTGAAAAACGGTATTTATGCGCCTAACTTTGCCGGTGGTCAGGTTGATATAACGTCAGGTAAATTCGTCTTTACTACTGCTGAAGCTTACCTCATTGAAGATGGTCAAATTACCGCTCCAGTGAAGAATGCTACCTTAATTGGTAGTGGCCCAGAAGCGATGCAAAATGTCTCTATGGTTGGTAATGACTTAGCATTGGACGCCGGTGTTGGTGTGTGCGGGAAAGACGGGCAAAGTGTACCAGTAGGTGTCGGCCAACCGACGCTAAAAATCGATGAAATGACCATAGGCGGTACGCAATAACATGTTGTTTTAGTCATTAACAAGATACCCTGAATTAAAAAATGAGCGGCGCATTTTGTGCCGCTTTTTAGATTTTTGCAGCCTAAAGGTAGTACTGTTGAACACGCACACCAACAGCATTAGCTTGTATGTCAATTCGTTAAATTATGTAAATTTATTTGTCAATTTGTGATTCTGTCCTAAATATCCTGTCGTTAGTCTTAATCAACTCTATAGTCTCTGTGCAATTGTTTATCCTTGTTGCATTCTAAATTACCCTGAGATCGTGCGATGAACTTAACCCGCAGTGCATTGAAAAACCCAGCAACCATCATAGTGGTCGTCGCACTGGTGATGGTTTTCGGCTTGCTAAGTGTTTTCAAATTACCTATTCAGCTGACCCCAGATATTGAACAGCCACAAATAACCATTTCAACAGGATGGCGTAGCGCTGCGCCTGAAGAAATGGAGTCAGTGATCATTGAACCGATTGAAAACGCGGTCAAAAATACTCAAGGGGTGACTAAAGTCAGCACTGGCATACAGCGTGGTTTTGGTAATGTGACGTTAACATTTGATGTTGGTGCAGACATGCAGAAAGCGATGCTAGATGTCATTAATAACCTAAATCAAGCGCCGCCTTTACCTTTGGATGCACTTGAGCCTGTGGTGTCGGCTGGTGGTGGACGCGGAGGCCCACAAACGGCTTCGTTAATGATCAAAACCTTACCAGACAATCTGAACAATGACTTAGGGCTTTATCAAAAACTCATTGAAGATGTAGTAAAGCCTCGGTTTTCAAGAATCCAAGGCATAGGACAAGTCAATTTAGCAAGTCATCGCCCAAGAGAGCTCAGGGTAACTTTTGACCCGTTAAGAGCAGCATCATTAGGCTTGTCTATTGGCGATATTAGCAGCACTCTATCTCGAGCTAGTGATGTTTCGGCCGGTGTAGCAGATGTTGGTAGACGCCAGTATACCGTTCGTTTTGCTGGTCAATACAATGTTGAAAACCTCACCGAAATGATTGTCGGTTACAGCGGTAACCGTGCGATATATTTGAAAGATATTGCAACGGTTGAGAACACACTGGTTGATCGCTTTGGCTTTAGCTTGCGTAGTGGTCAGCCGGCGTATTATTTTACCCTTTCTCGCCAAAATGATGCGAATACCGTAGCGCTTCTTGATGAAATTAACATTGCCATTAAAGAGTTAAATGCTGGACCGATGAGAGAAGCGGGCTTAACCATTGATTTAAGTTTTGATTCATCTGTTCATATTAGAAACGCGTTAAGCCTTGTTCAAAATAACCTAGGTTTAGGTGTGGTACTTGCGTTGATTATCCTGTGGTTATTTTTGCGAGGCATCAGAAATACCTTGATTATCGCAACGACCATTCCTGTTTCCTTGATGGTTGCCTTCATAGCATTAAATATTTTTGACCGCAGTCTTAATGTTATTTCATTAGCAGGTTTGGCTTTTTCTGTCGGGCTTGTCCTTGATGCGGCAATTATTGTGCAGGAAAATATTGTAAGATTACGCTCGCTCGGGGAAAACAACCATAAGGCGGTGCTCCGCGGCGCTCTTGAAGTTACCGGGGCGTTATTTGCTTCGACGGCCACCAGTGTTGCGATTTTCCTGCCCATTTTATTCATGAAAGGAATCGAAGGGCAGTTATTTTCTGATCTAGCATTGACGCTATCTATAGCGGTGATAGCTTCATTAATTTCGGCAATCACAATTTTACCTATTGCAAGCAAGTTTTGGTTAAAGCAGGAAATGGAAAAAGATCCATTTGCACATTATTGGCAAAAACTTACTAACCTTGTTATGCGCTTAACTAACTCTGCCACTAAACGGTATGCTTGGATTGGTATTTTATTGGGTGGCTCGTTACTTACGACGATACTGTTAATGCCAAAAACTGATTTCATGCCAAGAGCACCCATTGACGGATTCTTCTATAGCTTGAATATGCCGCCAGGTGGCAACGTAGACTTTATAGAAACAGAAATGGCAACGTTAGTAAAAGCGAGACTAGCACCCTATCTTGCAGGCGAGCTTGAGCCGAAAATTAAGAGTTATAATTTTTACTCTAATGGATCAGCGAGTACTGGTGGATTTATCTACGCCGAAGACCCAACAAGGGTTGAAGAACTAATGAATGTCGTGCGAACTAAGATATTTTTTGACTTACCAGACACGCAAGCATTTTTATTCAGAGGTTCAATGATTAATGTCTCAGGTGGCGGCAATGGCCGAACGGTCGATATCGATATCAAAGGCCCTGACATTGATACGTTAATGGCGGTTGCTCAAAAAGGGATCGGTGCGATTAATGAACATATGCCCAAGACAACGGCATTTCCTATTCCTAGTTTGAGCTTGTCTGAGCCTGAGTTGAAATTAATCCCCGATGACCAACGAATTACACAAGCTGGGCTGACACGACATGATGTGGCAAATGCGGTTCGTGCCTTTACCAGTGGCATGTTTATTAACGAATATTTCGATGGTAACGAGCGAGTCAATGTGATTTTGCGTGGTAATAAATGGCAGACGCCAGACGAATTAGCCAGTCTGCCAATCCATACGCCGTTTGCCGGCATTCAAACCATTGGTGAACTAACGAAAATTGAGCGTACCGCAGGTCCAACACAACTTCGCCGTATCGATGGTAAACGCACTATCAGTATTCAAGTTTCGCCGCCAGCTGAGATGAGCCTAGAAGAAGCATTGGCTATTTTGAACGATAAAATTGTTCCCGTAATGAAAGCTGAGCTGCCAGCCGATTCATCAATTTTACTCAGTGGAAACGCGAACAAAATGGCGGCCGCGATAAACGATATGATCCAAAATTTTATTTTAGCGCTAATCATCTTATTTTTACTGATGACAGCTTTATTCAAATCGGCAAAAGACAGCTTACTGGTATTGTTAGTGATGCCGTTAGCCGTTGCGGGTGGTGTAATTGGCCTAAATATTCTTAATTTATTCGCTTTTCAGTCTCTTGATTTACTGACCATGATTGGTTTCATTATTCTCCTTGGTTTGGTAGTTAATAATGCAATTTTACTCGTCGATCAAACTCGTCAAGCACAAAAACAAGGGTTAAGCCAACGCAGAGCAGTAGCGCAAGCGATCAGAATGCGAGCTCGTCCCGTATACATGAGTACATTAACCAGTTTATTTGGCATGTTGCCATTAATGTTGATGCCGGGAGTTGGGAGTGAAATATATCGTGGTCTTGCTACTGTTATTGTTGGCGGCATGACCGTTAGTGCAATCTTCACCTTGGTTCTTTTCCCTGCGTTACTGCGCATTGGTGAGCAAACGAACAAGAGCGGCCAAGGTGGAAGCATTGAAGAATTACACCCAGAGCCACAATTAAAACTAAGTAATAGTTAGGAGTTATCTATGTTTCATTTTGTTAAGGGGTTTAGAAAGACCTTAGCCGTATCCGCTATTTCTTTATTGTATAGCACGATAAGCCTAAATGTTTATGCTGCTGATGCTCCGCCACCTAGCCCGATAAAAGTGGATACAGTGAAAAGTCTAGAGCTTGGTGCGAGTGCAGATTTCATGGGAACAGTGCACAGTAAAATGCACGTAGCTATCACTGCTGGTGTTAACGGTCGAGTTGAATGGATTGCTGAGCCTGGTAGCTTTATTAAATCAGGTGAAAAAATAGTGACCATGGATATGTTGCCGCTTAAGCTCAAACGTGCCGAGCAAATCGGGAATATCAAACGAGCAAAGATCAACGCGAATTATTTGAAAAATGAAGCCAATCGCTGGAAAACATTGCATAAAACCGATGCCGCGTCGCAATTTCAGTTAGATCAAACAACTTCAGAATACGAGTTAGCCTTGGTCGATATTGAAATTGCCGAGCTTAAGCTACAACAAATTGAAGATGAAATTACTCGGGCGACGATCAAAGCGCCTTATGACGGTGTGGTAACAGAGCGTATGGTCTTAGCTGGTACGGAAATCAACCGTAGCGATGTGTTGGGTAAGTTTTTAGATACAGAGCATTTAGAAGCTCGCGTATACATTCCTATTAAGTACTTGGCTAATGTCCGTCGCGGTCACAATTTATCGTTGATGACAGAGCAGCAAACACTGTCCGCTAAAATTACTGCGGTTATTCCGAGTGCAGACCCTCGCTCTCAAACATTTGAAGTACGTATTGAAATTCCGAGCCATTTAAACGAAATGTGGGCATCGGGGCAGTTGGTTAAAGTGACAGTACCTGTGCAAAGCGCAAAACCAACATTAACCGTGCACCGAGATGCTTTAATTTTACGTAAAGACGGCACTTACGTGGTTAAAGTAAATGATGATAACAAGGTTAATCGCTTATTAGTTAAAGTAGGGCAGGGTACGTCTGAACGAGTTTCAATTACCGGTGATTTGGCTGATGGCGATAGAGTTGCAACGCGTGGCGCAGAACGATTACGTGATGGACAAGAAGTGATTATTCAGTAACTTGTATTTAATTCTCTTATGAAAAGCTCAATATGTGATACGCTTAAGCTCATCTAACTTAAGTTTTATAGAATAATTGAAATTGCTCGCTTTTATTAAATATGTGATCCGATCGGCTAGTTACGGTGTACTTGTTGCTGTTATTTTAATTCTGACAGTGCCTGAACTTCGCAATCAACTGGCCAATAATAGCTTATTAGTTGGCTCTAAGGAGGCAGACGCTCCTCTATCTTATGCGACAGCGGTACAAGCTGCTGGGCCAGCTGTTGTTAATATTTATTCAAGTGATATTGAAAAAAGCTCTCGCTATGGTGGAAAACCTCGTCAAAGTACCCGATTAGGCTCTGGCGTGATCATGTCGGAAGATGGCTATATTTTAACTAATTTTCATGTGGTTCAAAATGCCGATCTGATAAAGGTATTACTTCAAAATGGTCAATTATTTGCTGCTGAGCTGATTGGTTATGATGTGTATACCGATTTAGCCGTACTAAAAGTCAACGCCCTTAATTTGCCGGTTATTCCACAAAAAAGGCAGTTAGCGTCTGTTGCTGGTGACGTAGTGCTCGCCATTGGTAATCCGCTTAACCTAGGTCAAACAGTCACTCAAGGCATTATCAGTGCGACCGGACGAAATGGCTTAAGTTCTACTAATTATCTAGAGTTCTTACAAATGGATGCTGCCATCAATCAAGGTAATTCTGGTGGAGCACTGGTTAATACTAATGGCGAATTGGTCGGCATTAATTCTCGAAAATTTACGCAATCGTCACCTCAGCTGAATATCCAAGGGATCTTTTTCGCGGTGCCTTATCAGCTTGCTTATAAAATCATGCAAAAAATCATTGAGCATGGCCGTGTGACTCGCGGGTGGTTAGGAATTACTTCTGGACAAGGTTCGATGAATGCAACGGGCATTACTATTGATAATGTGGCAGACAATGGACCTGCACAGAAAGCTGGCTTGAAAAAAGGCGATGTTATCGTTCAAATTGGCGACATTCAAATTAACAGCATAGTTCAAGCACTCGATATTATTGCTGAAACTATACCCGGCACCACTCTGACTTTTACTATTTATCGTAATCGACAGTCAATCGAACTTCCTGTAACTATCGCGGAGTTCAATAATTTAGCTACCGGCTGAATTAAATAACTTCAAAAAAGAATACTAGCACGGAGCACTAGTATTCTTTTCAAATATTTATATTTGCTTTTTAAACGACTACTGGATTATTCAATCCATTTATATTCTATTGTTTTCATCGCTTTATTTAGAAATGGGACAGGCTTTCCTAGTTATAAGTTCACACAACTTGAAAAAATGTTTGGACGTCTATACGTTTAGAAGTTGACATATCTAGAAATCCAAGGCACATTTAACCTTCTAACCATGTACCAGTTTGTCTTTGAGTTTTATTATGCCGATTAAAATTCCGGATCAGTTGCCAGCATTGTCTATTTTAGGCAATGAAAATATCTTTGTGATGTCGGAGCATCGCGCAGCCAATCAAGATATTCGTCCAATGAAGGTTGCGATCTTAAATTTGATGCCAAACAAAATAGAAACCGAAGTACAAATCTTAAGAATGTTGTCGAATACGCCGTTGCAAATCAATATTGACTTGCTTCGTATTCATGCCAACCCCTCAAAAAATACGCCGAACGCGCATTTAAATTCTTTTTATCGGTTATTTGATGATGTTAAAAGTCAGCAATACGACGGCATGATCGTAACGGGGGCGCCTTTGGGGCTCAAAAATTATGAAGACGTAACCTATTGGAATAAAATTCAAGAAGTCTTTAATTGGGCCCAAAGTAATGTCGTCTCGACTATGTATTTATGCTGGGCGGCTCATGCGGCATTATTTCATCACTATGGCTTAAATAGACAGTTACGTGAGCGAAAGCTATCAGGTGTTTATACACATCAAACTAAGTTTCCAAATGAAAAACTAACCCGAGGTTTTGATGATGAGTTCTGGGTACCGCATTCAAGATATGCTGAAGTAAGTACTTCAGATTACCAATCTATAGACCAACTTAATATTTTAGGTGAATCAGCACAAGCAGGGGTCTATTTGGTCGCAAGTGACGATAAACGGCAAGTCTTTGTCACCGGCCATCCTGAATACGATCCGACGACACTAGATGAAGAATATCGTCGTGATGTCGCAGCCGGTATTCACCCAGATATTCCACTTAATTACTATAATAATGATGATCCGAACGAACACACGACGAACAAACCAAACAGTAAATGGCGCAGTCATGGTAGTTTATTATTCAACAACTGGATCAACTACTACGTTTATCAAATAACCCCATACCAACTTGATGCTGAACATATTCAGACATCAATAACAGGAGAATAAAGTGCAGCAGTTAGCCTCTTTTCAATTGTTAGAACAACAATTAGCCAAACGCATTCTAGTGTTAGACGGTGCGATGGGGACCATGATTCAAGCATATAAGTTTGAAGAGCAAGATTATCGTGGCGCACGCTTTTCCAATTGGCATTGCGACGTTAAAGGCAATAATGATTTATTGGTATTAACACAACCTGATGTGATCAAAACCATCCATCGCGAGTACCTTGAAGCAGGTGCAGACATACTCGAAACAAACACGTTCAACGCCACCACTATTGCCATGGCGGATTATGACATGGAGTCAATCAGTGCTGAGATCAATTTTGTGGCGGCTCAACTTGCCCGTGAAGTCGCAGATGAGTTTAATGCCAGAAATCCTAAACAGCCAAGGTTTGTTGCTGGTGTGTTAGGGCCAACTAACCGTACATGTTCTATTTCTCCAGATGTTAATGATCCTGCTTTTCGTAATGTCAGTTTTGACGAGTTAAAAGATGCCTACATTGAGTCTACCAAGGCGCTGATTGAAGGTGGCTCAGATATCATTTTGATCGAAACTATTTTTGACACCTTAAACGCTAAGGCGGCAATCTTTGCTGTTGAAACGGTTTTTGATGATTTGCAGCTTCGCTTACCAGTGATGATTTCTGGCACGATCACTGATGCGTCAGGGCGAACACTATCTGGACAAACAACCGAGGCATTTTACAACGCGCTTCGCCATGCAAAACCAATCTCTATGGGATTAAATTGTGCATTAGGTCCAGTTGAGTTGCGTCAATATGTTGAAGAGCTGAGCCGAATTTCTGATTTTGCGGTAACGGCGCACCCAAATGCGGGTTTACCGAATGCCTTCGGTGAGTATGATTTTACCGTCGAGGACATGAACGCTCATATTGAAGAATGGGCTGGTTCAGGTTTTCTAAATATTATTGGTGGTTGCTGTGGTACAACTCCTGCGCATATTAAAGGCATGGCTGATACTGTTGCGAACATTAAGCCTCGTAAGATTGAAGCACGTGAAATTGCTTGTCGTTTGTCAGGCCTTGAGCCACTAACGATTAAATCAGACACACTTTTTGTAAATGTGGGTGAACGTACTAATGTCACAGGCTCTGCAAAATTTAAGCGGTTAATAAAAGAAGAAAATTACGACGAAGCGATCTCAGTTGCGCTTCAGCAAGTCGAAAACGGCGCGCAAATTATTGATATCAACATGGATGAAGGCATGTTGGATTCTAAAAATGCCATGATCCGTTTTTTAAACCTGATTGCGGGCGAGCCTGATATCGCCAAAGTTCCAGTCATGATTGATTCGTCTAAATGGGACATTCTTGAAGCTGGATTAAAGTGCATTCAAGGCAAAGGGGTTGTTAACTCGATCAGTTTAAAAGAAGGCGAAGAAAACTTTAGGTATCAGGCAGAATTGCTCAGACGCTATGGTGCGGCCGTGATTGTGATGGCGTTTGATGAAGAAGGTCAAGCAGATACACGAGCTCGAAAATTTGAAATTTGTCAGCGTGCTTATCATATTTTGGTTGACGAAGTGGGATTCCCTGCTGAAGATATTATCTTTGACCCGAACATTTTTGCCGTTGCTACTGGAATCGACGAACACAACAATTATGCGGTAGATTTTATTGAAGCCACTGCTGATATCAAAAAGCATTTACCTCATGCGATGATTTCCGGTGGTGTTTCTAATGTGTCATTTTCATTTCGCGGTAATAATGTTGTGCGTGAAGCAATCCATGCTGTATTTCTATATCACTGTATTAAAAATGGTATGGATATGGGTATAGTTAATGCAGGTCAATTGGCGATTTATTCTGAGATCCCTGAGAAGCTGCGCAATGCGGTAGAAGATGTTATTCAAAACAGTGATGATGGAGCTACAGAACGCTTACTTGAAATTGCGGAAGAATATCGCGGTGATGGCGCAGTACAAAATAACAAGGCGGATTTGGCGTGGCGGGAGTTACCGGTTAGTAAACGACTTCAACATGCCCTTGTTAAAGGTATTAATGAATTTATTGTGGAAGATACAGAAGCCGCAAGATTAGAAGCAAAGAGACCGCTTGATGTAATTGAAGGTTCTCTTATGGACGGCATGAATGTCGTTGGTGACTTGTTTGGCGCGGGTGAAATGTTCTTGCCACAAGTGGTTAAGTCGGCGCGAGTGATGAAGCAAGCAGTAGCACATTTACAGCCTTTCATTGAACTGGAAAAAACAGAAATAAGTACTAACGGTAAGGTGCTGTTAGCCACCGTAAAAGGTGATGTACATGACATTGGTAAAAATATCGTTGGTGTTGTGCTGCAATGTAATAACTATGAAATTATTGATTTAGGGGTCATGGTTTCTTGTGAAGAAATTTTGCGCGTAGCCAAAGCAGAAAACGTAGATGTTATTGGCTTATCTGGACTGATTACGCCGTCGCTCGATGAGATGGTACATGTAGCAAAAGAAATGAAGCGATTAGACTTCAACTTGCCTTTACTTATTGGCGGCGCAACAACATCAAAAGCCCATACGGCAGTGAAAATAGAACCCAAATATGAGCATCCGGTAGTGTATGTACCCAATGCCTCTCGCAGTGTTTCAGTAGTCAGTACATTACTTTCTGATGAGCTACGTCCAGCTTTTATAGAACGTCAACAAGATGAATACGAGCGTGTCCGTCAGCGCCACTTAAATAAAGGCCCTAGAACGGCTTTAGTCTCACTTGAACAGGCGCGAGCTAATGCTACGCCTTTGAGTTTTGAACATTACACGCCGGTAACACCTAAAAAACTTGGCGTCACTGTACTTGAAGATTTAGATTTAAATGTCGTACGAAATTACATAGATTGGACGCCATTTTTTATGACCTGGCAGCTATCGGGCAAATACCCCAGCATTTTACAGCATGAGTTGATTGGTCAAGAAGCGACAAAACTCTTCAACGATGCTAATGCGATGCTAGACGATGTTATTAATAACAAAAAACTCAAAGCCAATGCTGTTATTGGATTATTCCCAGCAGTACGAGACGGTGATGATTTGACTTTATTTACCGATGACACTCGTCAAATCTCGCGGATGAAATTGCACGGCCTACGTCAACAAACAGAAAAAAAAGAAGGGCAATACAATCGCTGTTTGTCTGATTATGTGGCTGACAGTGGTAGTGGCGTGAACGACTATATTGGCGCATTTGCAGTGTCAGCGGGTTTTGGCGCAGAAGCATTAGTTAAAGCATTTGATGCTGAACATGACGCCTACAATAGTATTCTATTAAAAGCAGTTGCTGATAGGTTAGCAGAGGCAAGTGCCGAATATTTACATGAACAAGTACGTAAAGAGCATTGGGGCTATGCGCCAGATGAAACTTTTGATAATGAAGCACTCATAAGGGAAAGCTACCAAGGGATACGCCCTGCACCGGGCTACCCAGCCTGCCCTGAACATACCGAAAAAGGCCTGCTTTGGGAGCTACTCGACGTAGAAAATAATATTGGCATGGAGTTAACTTCAAGCTTTGCTATGTGGCCAGGTGCTGCGGTCAGTGGTTGGTATTTTGCTCACCCTGACAGTAAGTACTTTGCTGTCGCTAAGCTTAAAAAAGATCAAGTAGAAGATTATGCAAACCGCAAAGGCTTTAGTGTCGAGGAAGCTGAGAAATGGTTGGCGGCAAACCTAGACTACGATCCTGAATAGTCTTTATTTTCTCTATTAGTTGGATTGGTATCATCATCAGAAGTGCTCAAGTATGTTTTTATACTGCGCGCTTCTTTTTCGCTCTCAAAGCAATTAATATTGAAGATAAAGAATATTGTATCCCTCAAAATTTTTATGGCTAAACCCAATAAAAAACTGCCGGATAAATCGGTCAGTATCTATTGCAGCATGTGTCAGCAACAGTTGTTTAAATACCGTAAAGGCGGTAAAGGCTCTCTAGTTAAGTGTTTTAAAGCACGGATCACTCGTGATTATACAACCACACCTTGTACCTGCCCCAAATGTGAAAATACTTTTGCCAGAGAAACCCTAGTTAGGGGTATGCCAGCGTATAAAATTATTGGCGGCAAAGTGTGGTTTAAATAGTTGCCAAATCACTGCCATAAGAATACTCGATATATGCTTACCTCCTCGTCAACGAGGTTGGTGGTTATTACTCAAATGCAATGATATTACTGTAGTTTGAGGTAAGTCACACTCTCAAAAGTGGTAATACTTAGTCTCTATTTCTTTACTTAAAATCACTGTGCTTTAAGTTCATTTTCTATTATCACTACTGTACTTGTACCTATGTTACGAACGTTATGTGTTGTAGCAGGTAAGTATAGAATTTTGCCATCAGGCACTTCTAATATTGTGCTTGTTTTACTTTGATCTTCAGGTATTAATTCCAATTTTCCGCCTTTTACAAAATAAACAGTTCGAAAGGGATAATGGTGAGTGTGCATGCCCGACTCGGTGTTTGCTGGATAAGTGAGCCGAACTACCTCAACTTGGTCATTGTCTAGTATTACCTCGCGGCTTTCTTGGGCAGTTGTAACGAAAGTGGCCAAACCAATTGCCACAATTACCCTTTTTGTTATTGATTTTATTAGCAAAATTATTTTCCTTAGGTTGTGTACACCTACACGTTTAGATACAAAGCGATAAACATTGTAACTTTATTGTATTCCATAATTTAGTCCAACGATACGAAGGATAAACCAGATGTAAATGTTAACTGTTGTTGATGAAATACCTTCTTTATTTTTTTGACCAAAAAGTAGTGTAAAAAGCCAAAAAATTTAGAAGGTTGGAATTGATGTCGATTACAGATTTATACTGAAAGATATAAAAGATGTTACTTTTCAGTTACATAAATATTTATTTAGTCGATGGCACAACCTTTGTAATAGTTACTGCAACTTAACTAATAAATCAGTTAATTAATAAAATTAACAAGATGTATGAAACGTTACAGAAGCGCTTTATACAAATGCAAAGGAATAAGGGAAAGACTCATGAAAAAATTTATCACAACAGTTTGCGCCATAGTATTAACATCGTCATTTGCTTCACATGCGGTAAGTAATGAGGAGTTAATGGATATTGATACCTACAAAGCTCATTTGAAAGAGGCAATGGAACTTTACCAGTCTTCTGATTATGACAAAGCTTTACCTAAGCTAGAAGTTTTTGCTCAACGTGGCGACAAAACATCACAATATATTGTCGGTACAATGTACTTAAATAGCCAAGGCACAGATCAAGATTTAGCGAAAAGCTATGCTTGGTTAACAGTGGCTAATGAACAAAAGTCTTCACAATGGAAAAAGCCATTGCAAATGCTGAATGACAAGTTGCCTCAAGATTATATTAAGAGCGTTAGTTTTGAAGCTGAGAAGTATGTCGATCTATACGGCGTTAAAGCGCAGCAAATGAAGTGTAGAACGAAAAAATTGTTGGGCTCTAAGAAAGGCACGCACTTATGTCAAAAGTCTGAAATTAAACCAGGTTATTATTATGTTTCTAACCCAACATACCTAGTGTCTAAATAGTGTTACTAGGTTAACCCTAGCATTGAAAAGGCAAGTTAATTACTTGCCTTTTTTTGTGCCTATTCCAATAAAGTCGGGTTTCAAAGAAGCACCTCCCATGCGATGGGCAATATCAGTATTGACCCTGCTAGGTAACTCAGTCTAATCGTATTGACAGACAGTGGCGAGGATATTTTCAGTCCAAAGAAAGGCCGTAACCACATTGTACGACGAATAGCTTCAAAACCAAGGAAGCAGCCAACAACAGTCACAAATATAATGGTGATAGGTTCAACCACCGGGCCTAAGTTAGCGTCTGCAAAATAGAACGCCACAACTAAAATTATAGTTTGATGCAAGATATAAAATGGATAGACAGCATCATTAAAATAAGTGAGCTTGTTTGAATGAACATTTAGATATTTGTACGCTAATGCAAGTACCGTAAGCGCACAAATAACGCGACAAGCGCTGTAAGCAATCATGCCAGCAAGTGAGACTAGTTTGTTTGCAGAATCGCCGTAAGGCAACCACACAAAACTGTAAAAACTAATAAAAAGTGATAACACAATAGCTGATGTTAGGCATAAGCGTTTCACATTAGTTGCAAGTTTTTGCCATATAATGGGATGCCAGCCTAAACAGTATCCATAAAGTAAAAATGTGAAACCTAATGGGTATCGTGCCGTGTCCATATCCCAAGTTAACTGTATGATGGCAATAGGTAATAATGCTATAGCAATGATTAATGCACCGTGAAGTTTAAATAGCAACTCAGTTAAACGATTGAACCACTGAGTATTCAGTATCGGTACCAATGCCAGCAACACCAGAGAGTATTGCCAAAGTGAGCGTAAATACCATAAATGGTTAACGTCGACATGCGGCCAGATTCCTGCCTGATATTTTTCAAAGACCGTAGAATCTGATGAGAAAAACTCCATCAGAAATTGGCCGTAACTCATGCTTAAATCGCCGTTAGAGGTCATTTCCACATAAAGTTGTGGCGGAACAATAACAAGGACACCAAAAAGTAAAGGCAGTAGTAGTCGCAAAGAGCGCATAAAGGCAAAGCGCCAAGCATTTACCTTCACTAAGAAAAACCTGATAGCTATCCCTGAAATCAGCCATAACACCGCCATGCGCCATGGCTCTATGATTAACATGATGCTCTCCAGAGACTGAGATAAATGGACACTTTTCATATGAAAACCCCAATTTTCTACATAGAGCATGCCGACATGATAGAAAATGAGTAAGCCGAAAACGATTATTCTGAGCCAGTCCAAATCATGCCGTCTACTGGGCATATTGTGATGTGCAGGCACGAAACTAAGGATTAAACGGTTGAATAATTGTCTTACTGTTGCATACATGATTTGATAGAACTCTTGCTTAAAGTAGTGCTATTGTTGATGAAGCAAATCAGATATGCATTTGAAGAATGCCCACATGACCCCTAATAGGGATAAGTGGTGGCTAACAGGGATGAACATTTTATCTGTTTTTATAATTGAGTTAGTAGGGAATAATGACGTTAAACCATTTTCAACAAAACAAGCGTAAGTACGAAATCATCTTCTTGTGTTGTTACTTTTTTATCAACGCAACCTTACTCGCCACTTCAGTTATCATGGAAGCTCAACGAAGCAATACCCCTTTACCATTTGATGTTTGGGAGCCTTTTGTTTGGGAATATTCAAGTGCAATAAGTTCGCTATTTCTTTTTCCTTTTATTGTCTATTTGCTGACAAAAAATCCCTTTAATTGGCAGGCGATTAAACGCTCGTTACTTTATTATTTTATTGCTTCAATAGTTTTTTCGGCTTGCCACGTGTTATTGATGGTACTCATGAGGAAGGGGGTCTATTTCTTTTTTACCCGAGAATATGATTTTGGCGATATCTGGTTTGAGATGATTTATGAATACCGCAAAGATCTATGGAGTTTCATCTTTTTTGTCATTGTCATTAAAGGCTATCAATTTATTATTAGCCGACTTCAAGGTGAAGCAAACCCTATTGGACAAGGGGAGGACGATAAGCCGCCGTCAAGTATTGACAGGTTATTGGTCAAAAAACTTGGCAAGGAATTTATTATTCGTATTGAGGATGTTGAATGGCTTGAGTCCGCAGGCAATTATGTAAACCTACACATCGGTGAGCGGATCTATCCTTTAAGAGCAACTTTGACTTCGCTTGTCGCTCAACTTGATGATAAAGGCTTTTGCCGTATTCATCGTTCTTACGCGATAAAATTAGATATGGTGGACTCAATTAACTCTTTAAGTAGCGGTGATAGTGAAGTGAAGCTTAGAAATGGCAAGGTGCTAATGCTCTCAAGGAGATACAAAGAAAGCTTCAAAGAAACATTGAAGTAGCCGCACTCATCGTTAAAAAGAGGAATTAGGTTGAGACAAAAACTCCAGCTCTTCAGGTGTCGATTTTCGCTCTAGAAGTACGTTTCGATGAGGATAGCGGCCAAATTTTGCTATGATATCGCGATGTGCCTTTTCAAAGGCAAAGTTACTTTCAATGCCATTTTTCTGATAAAGCATCATGGCCACATCGTGAATGAGGAGAGATTCACTATGCATAAAGGGCGTATATAGAAAGCTTCGTTCAACTTCGGTTAGCGATTGATCGGCACCAATATTTATGGCTTCTTGAGCGAGTGATAAGGCAATATTGTCGCTAGCAAAAGCCTGAGGTGTATTGCGAAACATGTTTCGTGAAAATTGATCAAGGATGATTATTTCGGCTAATCGTCCCTTGGCCGTTTCACGCCACAAGTACAGCTCACAATGCATTGCTTGTTGGTGAATTTTTTGAAACCGATGTTTGATTAATTGATCCAATGCGTGATCTTTTGTCCACCACTGCTCTGGAGAAAGCTCTTCAAACCAAAATTTTATTATGTCGGTATAGGTCATCAAGATGGTTTGTTCCTATTTACTTTTCTGCAATTAATTCAATTATTTCGGGATGATATAAAAACTGAATTAGCTCATCTCTAGCATTGGTGAACTGACCTTTATGTTCCTTCAACACATTAATCGCCTCAATAACTTGTGCTTTATTGTTTAAGTGCATAGAGGTGTTATTGACTTCGTCTAGCGGCTCTTCTCGCAATAATTTCTTACTTAATGTTTGGCGAATTTGATTCATGTTTATTTTATGGCCGGGGCACGACTTTGCCGTTCTGTATTGGTCTCCCAACAAGCCACGATTGACTAAACTATTTAGCTCTCGATGACCAATAATGTTGTCTGTAGATACTTGATATTTATGGCATAGTTTTGCAAGTAACAAATAAAGGTTTTCATATTGTGCAGGCGTAAAATCTTCGTGGTCTCCATGGCCAATACAGCAAATACCTAAAGACATTTGATTAATGCCATAGGCGTGCGCACCATTAACACTATCGTCTCGGCCTTTTTCAATTTTGCCATCGGGTTTACTGTCATGTTTATCATTTAGAATAACGTAATGATAACCAATGCCATTCCAGCCTTTATTACGATGCCATTCATCGATGGTATCGGCGTCGCAATTGCGCCCCTGATAAGCCGCGGTGTGAATTACAAGGTATTTGATGTCCATAGCTATGCCTTAAATGAGTTATGATGTGGCGTTAAATATTTCTCTAATCGCCACTTTCAATAAAGCGTAGTGCAAATTTTGGTTTTATGCGGGTAAAGTTAATTTTTAGCAAATATGTAAAAACAAAAAAACCGAGCGGTTAACTCGGCTTTCTGAAGAAAGAGTCATTAATGATTCTTGTTAGTTGTTAAAGTGCCGATTGAAAAAATTCACTATCGTATTGTTTAAATGCACTTTGACTTTTTTGCCACGCATGCTGTGCTTACTGCCAGGGTATGTCATCAGCTCAAAATGCTTGTTCTTATCTTGCATTGCTTTAATCAACTTAGTGGTATTGGTGAATAGCACGTTATCATCAGCCATTCCGTGATAAACCATTAAGGGACCATTTAAACCATCAATATATGGAAAAACGCTACTGTCTTCGTAGCCATCGGCATTGACGTTAGGATGATTTAGGTAACGCTCTGTATAATGTGTATCATATAACATCCAATCGGTAACAGGTGCTCCGGATACGCCAGCTTTGAAATAATCGCCGGCTTTAAACATTGCCATTAATGCCATGTAGCCACCGTAAGAGTGACCATAGATACCGATACGCTCTTTATCTACGTAGGGAAGGGTACGCAAATACTTCACACCTGTGATTTGGTCATCTACCTCTACCGCACCTAACTTTTCATAAATAGGGAATTCAAAGCCAGTACCACGATAGTTGGAACCACGGTTATCCAATTGGAAAACAACATAGCCTTGTTGAACCATGTATTGGGTTAAGTCTGCGCCGTTCCATTTGTTTACAACACGTTGAGCATGTGGACCACCATAGACATTAACAACAACTGGATATTGCTTACCAGGCTCTAGTTGCTTTGGTTTATATATTTTGTAATACAAAATCGCTGCGCCGTCGTCTGACTTTAATGAGCCAAATTCAGGTTGTACGATATCTTCAATATAAGGTTGGAACGGGTGGTTTTCGTCTATTTTATTCTCGGATAACCAAGTAATATGCTCACCATTAATTTTATGCAAGCTCACCTGTTTAGGTGTTGAGATATTCGAAAAATTATCAAGGTAACTTTGATTGTCGCCGGCAAATGTAACACCATGGTAGCCATTCCGTTTAGTCACCCTGACCACATGCTCTGGTGATTTTCCTGTCATCGGCACTTTATATAGGTGGCGCTCTAATGGCGTATCGGCACGTCCGGTAAAATAAACCCAGCCATTTTCTTCGTCTATGCTCTTGATTGAGTCGACCACCCAATCTCCCTTGGTCAACTGCGCAATCAACTTACCTTTATAGTTGAATTGATAAAGGTGTTTATAACCATCTCGCTCAGACGCCCAAATAAAGGTTTTACGATCAGATAAAAAGCGTAAATCGTGGTGCAGGTTTATCCATACGTCGGATGTTTCTGTGATCACTGTATGCTGGCGCTGATTCTTTAAGTTATAAAAATTCAGTTTCAGCGTTTTTTGATCACGACTTTGCCATTGATAAGATAGTTGTTCACTGTCTGGCAGCCATTGTACTCTAGGAATATAGATGTTTTGTTCTTCACCTAAGTCAACAAAACGTGTCCGCTTGCCTTTAACATCAACGGTGGCAAGCTGAATTTTTACATTGTTGGTACCTGTGGCAGGGTAACGCTGTTCAATCAGCTTAATATCTTCTGCATAAATTTCGTTACGGATAACGACATTGACTGGTGACTCATCAACCCTCAAAAACGCTAAATGTTCTTCATTCGGTGACCACCAATAGCCGGTCATGCGATCCATTTCTTCTTGAGCGACAAATTCAGACATGCCGTTTTTAATCAAGCCACCGCCGTCTTTGGTTAGTTGACGCTCTTTACCGCTTTTAATATGCAGTACGTACAAGTTCTGCTCGCGGATAAAAGAAACATACTTACCTTTTGGCGAGAATTTCACGTCTGTTTCAAAGGCCGTGGTTTCGGTTAATCGCTTAGCTGCTTTGTTCTCCAAGTTATAGTAATAAATGTCGCCATTAACCGGGAATAGTAGTGCTTTACCGTCATTGGAAAATGTATACTCCATAATCCCTGAGCCATAAACACGCATTCTTTCACGGCGCGCTTTTTCTTCGTCTGATAAGTTTTCAGTACCACTAAAAATATCATCAGAATTAACCAATAATTTGTTAGTGTCACTGGCTAAATTGTATTCCCATAAGTCATAGCGACTCTGGTTTTCACGTTTGCTTTGTAAGTAAGTAACGCGGGAGCCATCAGGAGAAAATCGTAAAGATTTAGGAGTTTTGCCATTGAGAGAAGGAGAACTATAAATTCGATCTATTGTTAATTGTTCAGCTTGTACAGACAAGGACGTCAAGACACAGCCAATCATTACTATCGAGTGCTTCAGTAAAGACTTCATTTAACTTAACCTATTCGCGATATTGAGATGTATGAGGTGGATTTAGCAGAGTATAATAGCGGCTAAATCAAATTAACCGCATAGTAGCAAAGTTTGATGTGTTTTTAGAGTAATATTTAACGCAGCAAAGTTAGATGTGCTCTAAGGCTTCACTGAGTTTTTTAATGCCAATGACTGTCATACCTTCAATCTTATTTTTGGGCATATTATTAATTGGCACAATGGCTTTTTTAAAGCCGTGTTTTGCTGCTTCATTGATACGTTCTTGGCCGCTGGGAACTGGCCTAATTTCACCTGACAGTCCTACTTCACCAAACACAACTAAGTCTTGCGGCAGTGAAATATTTCTAAAGCTAGAAACTAACGCCAATATTAGGGCTAAATCTACACTGGTTTCCGATACTTTTACGCCGCCCACCACATTGACGAACACGTCTTGGTCATTCATTTGTAACCCGCCGTGGCGATGCAATACGGCCAATAGCATTGCCAACCGGTTTTGCTCTGCTCCTACTGCAACACGGCGCGGATTACCCAGCGCGGAATGGTCAACCAAGGCTTGAATTTCAACCAATAAAGGGCGGGTTCCTTCCCATAGAACCATGACTACACTGCCCGGTGTTTGCTCTTCTCCGCGATTCAAAAAGATAGCAGATGGATTTTTCACTTCCTTCAAGCCGGTACCTGTCATACCAAAGACTCCTAGCTCATTTACCGCTCCAAAACGATTCTTATTCCCCCTAAGCGTTCGATACCTTGAATCAGTAGAGCCTTCTAGCATAATAGAGCAGTCAATACAGTGTTCTAAAACTTTGGGGCCAGCCAATGAACCATCTTTAGTGACATGACCGACTAAAATCATGGCAATATGATGTTGCTTGGCGAAACGTGTTAAAAATGCAGCAGATTCTCTCACTTGAGACACACTACCAGGCGCCGATTGAATATCAGCCATATGCATCACTTGTATCGAATCAATGACCAATATTTTAGGGTGTTCGCGCTCGGCAATATGACAAATGCTCTCGACACTGGTTTCGCTGAGTAATTTGAGTTTATCAGTGGCTAAACCTAGTCGCTTAGCCCGCATGGCAACTTGTTGTAATGACTCTTCTCCAGTGATATAAAGTGCAGGCATATTAGCGGCTAACGCGCACATGGTTTGTAGTAAAAGTGTACTTTTTCCTGCTCCTGGCTCACCACCGATGAGGATGGCACTACCAGGAACAATGCCGCCACCTAAGACGCGGTCAAATTCCGAAAAGCCGGATGAAAAACGCGGAAGGTCGGTTAAATCAATAGCGTCAAGAGTTTGAACTTTTGCGTCAACCGCACCGGCAAAACCTGAGAAACTGCCACCACGACCGGATGATTTAGCTTGCCTGAATTCGGAGATGGTATTCCATGCTTTGCATTCGTTACACTGACCTAGCCAGCGTGAATAGTCGGCTCCGCACTCTGTGCAGACATATGATGTTTTGTTTTTGGCCATTTTTTTCCGTCAGAGGCATAGTTATTGCTTTAATTTATAAGTGATTAATATTTCAACTAATCAGTTACGTTGTTATGGAGTAGAATGAATAATATATCAAGTTGTAGTTTTACTCTAACTCATCGCTATTGTAATGATAAATGCATGTAAATGAATAAAGATTTTTCTCAATATCAAAAAATGATTGATGGATTTCGTGGTCGAGTGAACAGTGCTGACTTTGAAGCGAGGTTTGCTGAATCGACGAAAAACATTCCTAAAACTGAACGCTTTCTTCTGAAAATGGAGCTAAAGCGTTTAGCCAGTCCGTGTACCCGGCTCATTGATTTGCGTGGATTAGTAGAAGGGGATTGCGATACATACGAGCACGAAGAGCGCACTCACTTTTTGGATCCTATCGCAATTAAGGTGTTTGAAGAAAACGTAGCCGCCTATGGTAGCTATACGTTTGGTGTCTATGAATCGGTAAATAATACGGAAAATAACTTCCGTGTAATTTACCAAAAAAAGCGAGATCAACCGGTTGCGCCAGCAAAGCAAGATGACATCCCTAAAATTCTCGAAAAAGTGCAGTATCCGGCGAAATTTCATCAATTTGGCGAATATAACAATCGATGCCAAGAAAGGATGAATTTTGCTATTCCTCTTATTGTTACCTTAGACGATAGCCAAAAAATTGAAGCAAGTAGTTCTGATATCAGCGTCAGCGGCTGTAAATTTCGATTCAATAACGCGCAGAAGGTAACCAAAGGGCAAATTTTGCTCATAGAGTTTACGGGTCTAGCACAAGAGTTCAGTTTTGGAACGGATACCAATTTTAGTTATGAAGTGTGTAATATTCAGCATGAAGAACATATACAAATGGTGGGTGTTAAGCGGATCTACACAAAAGAACGTGACGGTTTTAAGCAATTCTTACAAGGTTTTATTCAAGGTAATAAACGTCGCTACAAAATTAATCTAGAGAATACTATCACTGCACTTCAAGCGAGAAGCTTAGAACAATTTTCGCTGCCAAAATCATCTGAAATGCCCATTTTTATGGAGCTTAATCAAGGGGAGTTTCGACCACGTTATGTATTGACGACCAATAATAGCCATCGCATCACTCAGTATTGGCAGGACGAACGGCACTTCTCTTCCTTAGATTGTCTCGTTACCCCTGAGCGTTTTGTTCGAATAAAAAATGCCTCAAAATTAGGACGTTCGGTGACCGTCTTTAGCTTTATCCATGAGAATCAAGGGCGTAAGTTTTTCTACACGGCTGATGAGAAACAGTTTCAAAATGATCGTGAGTTCATGCAGCAATTTATTGGCTTTGCGGCCAGTAAATCCTCTTTTAAAGTGACGGAATTGACCTTTGTTGAAGTTGACCCTCACGACGCAATAAGCAGCTTTACTGTAGCTAATACACTGCCGAAAAAACTTGATTATCTGAATATTCAGCCAACGGAAAATGAGCAAGGCGTGTTAAATAGACTTCCTTATGTTGTTGTTGCACATGATCTTACTACCTCTGAAATACAACAGGAATATGCACTTCTATCATACGAGAATCTCAATACCTCTAAACTAAAATCCTTAGGGCATAAACGTTGTAAAGTCAGACCTATAATTGATTACTTAGGCATCAATTATAGAAATCAGCGAATTGAAACACGATTTAAATATAAAACACCTGTCGTTGTTTCTGCCGAAACCATCCAGTGGGAAGGTATCTCCGTTGACTTTTCAGTCTCGGGTTTGAAGTTGACACTCGAACGACCCGCTATGCTCAAAAAAGGTGAAATAGTCCACTTAACGTTCCCAAGCTTGCAGAAAATTACTTCGGCGTTTGAGCTCAAGAAACTTCCCTATGAAGTGGTGAGAATTAGTAAAGATAAAACTGTGCTTAACGTACGTGTTTACGTTGAAAAACATCAACATGCAGGTAGAACTTTTTTTAAAGCCTTGATCGAGAAAAATAAAGATAAATTGACGCCTGACGAGTATTCGATGATGAGTCCGGCGTTATCAAAAGGGCTGAGAAATATTTATGCAAAGCGGATCCCATTTCCTACATTGTATGTACAAACAAGTGGCACACGTTATAAGGTTGAAATGATTGCTGGCGGAGTACAATCGAAACTCTTTACCCACATGAAATCACTGAGTGATAGACCGAATCATTATAATTTGTATCCTTTGATGAATAACTTACATGCGTCAAATATGCTAAAGCCAACCTTGAAAAGTTTGCAAACTAATGACACGCCTATCACCAACTTTTTATTTATTTCGATTAATCACGAAACCGAACTCATTGAAAACGCAGTGACGACAAAATTGGCGAGCGATTTCACTAGTACTAAGCTGCGGAAAATGTTTATCAGCAATGCATTAAAAAAAGGTAGCTTCTATTGTGTGCAAGTTAATTTGTCTAGAGCAGAAGAGCCCGATATGGATTATCTTAACCCAGAGTTAAGTTATATTGGCTCTTACGCGATCCATAGAGGCAAGCAAATTGAACAAGACATTTGGAGTACAATTGGTTTAATTCAATGCTTTGACGTGACACAAGAAACGTTATTTCGCTACCAACTAATCCCAGAAAACTCTTTGTTAAGTACTTTAAGCAGCTAACTGAACAGCTGAGAAAACAAGGTCATTTTCTCAGCTGTTGCTATTGTTGAAGACAATATTAATTGATTATTAATAGTTCATAAGTGCACTAGGCAGAGTTGAAGCTAACCTAGCCAATGCACCATGCCGTCAAGTCCTGAGCAGTTTAGGTTGGAGTCGGCTTGAGCTTGCACAATTGGTTTGGCACGAAAAGCTACACCTAACTGAGCCGCACTCATCATAACCAAATCATTTGCACCATCACCCATGGCAACAGTTTGGGTTGATGCTAGGTTAAAGTCTTGTTGCAATTGCTGCAAGATATTGGCTTTTGCTTGCGCATCAACCACTTCCCCAAGTACCTTTCCGGTGAGTTTATTGTTGATGATTTCCAATGTGTTAGCATGCGCTGCATCTAAATAAAGTAATTTTTTCAAATGATCGGCAAAGTAGGTAAAGCCACCAGAGGCGACTGCAATTCGCCATTGATACCTTTTTAACTCTGCTAACAATGTTTCTAAGCCATCCATCAGCGGAATATCTTTCGCCACATCGGCTAAAATTTGTTCAGGCGCACCAGCGAGTGTGGCAACGCGTTGATGTAAACTTTGTGCAAAGTCTAGCTCCCCCAACATCGCACGTTCCGTCACTTCAGCAACTTGCTCGCCAACACCCGCGAGTTTTGCAATTTCGTCGATACATTCTATTTCTATTGTGGTTGAGTCCATGTCCATCACTAACAAGCCTGGAACTGCTAGCTTTGGTGCGTTCTTTATTAGCGCAGCTTCAATACCGTGAGTTAAACAAAAATCTGTTAGCGCTGAACGTGCAGTATCTAAATTATCGCATTCAATGGTAAAGCGAAGGCTTGTTTTACCTAGTCGTGTATTAATAGCATTTAACGCTACAATATTAACCTGACAACATGTTGAAATGTTTGCGAGTTGTTGTAATGTTAGTTGTTCAAAAACAACTAATTCAGTTAAATCTTGCTGTGTTGCGTCAGTTGCACTTGAGAGCGGCGATAGGGTTAGTTTTTGTTGATCCAGCGAAGCGGCTACTGGGCATTGCAAGCTATTCAGTGAAAGTACAGTAGCAAGTGACTTTGATGCGTTTTCATTTAGGGTAATGGAACTGACAGATGATGACACGAATAAACCTACATATATTAATTATTTAAAATTGTTTGAGAACCCACTATAGTGTAATTAACTCAACTAACTGTTGCCTACTTTATGTCGCAAACAGCAATGCCTTTATACCCTAAAATATCATCGATTTATAATAAAATAATGCAATTAGCTATAGCGATTATTTTTATCGTCACTTTGATGAATATTTGGATTGATAATGTTGCTAAGGATCATCAAGAAGTAAAAGATCATTTTAACTTTATTAGTGATCAATACATTCAGCAGGTAAAGGTGGGTGTGCAAGTACTTTTAGAGCAAGGGGATAACAAAGGTGTTCAACGTTTTCTTGATAAGTTGGCGCAAGAGCCTTTTGTTGATAGTGTCTACCTTTATGATGAATCTGGACAACTTAACGCTAAAGCCGGTAACCAAGCAAGCATCAAAGCATTATACGGGATAGCACTTAACACCCGTAATCGGAGTCAAAATTTTGTGCCTTTTATGTCTGAAATTCGTGCTCAAGCTGTTCAGGGTTATGTGCGTATCGACATGAATAAAGAAGCTGTTATTAGTGCACTTGTTACTGAAAATAGCGATAGACAACAACTAATACGTATTATGCTGATCATGGCTGGACTTGCCGGCTTTTTCTTAACGCGCGGCTTAAGTCGCTTCTCCAGACAAGGATTTAGAATAGCAGCCGGTAAATAGTTCTTCGATATTTAACTCTAGTTGCTTTGCCAATTCTGGTGCAGGCTCAGTCCGTATGTTAGACAACAAAGTAAAAATATCAATTAATCGTAGTGGTGAGTTAGCTTGACCTTGATAACCGCTTAATGGCATGGCGGGCGCGTCTGTTTCCAGTACAATGCTAGTAATGGGTAACCGCTTGACAGTATTAATGGTTTTTTTGGCTCGTTCATAACTGATTGTCCCACCAATACCTAGTTTTAAACCAAGATCTAAATATGCCTTCGCTTGCTGATAACTTCCTGAAAAACCATGAATTACTCCCCCATAATCAGGCTTAACTTGCTTTAAATGATGGACAGTTTCAAGGTGAGATTTACGATGATGAATAATCAATGGTAATTGATACCGGTTTGCTAAGTCTATTTGGTACTCAAAAAAGTGTTTCTGCTGCAATAAATTATCTTGTTGCTGTGCAATCGTTCCATCAATGCCAGTTTCCCCAATGGCGCACAGTTGGTGTTGATGCTGGTGAACAAATTGTTCAAGCTGGTCTAGCGCATTCCCGTCAAGCGGTTGTATGTACCAAGGATGTATCCCTGTTGCAGCTAATACGGTAAATTCTGATGTTGTTAAGTCAGTAAGCTCTAGTACCTTTTGCCAATTATTTGGCTCGACACTGGGTACGATTATTCTATGAATACCTTGCTGTTGGCAAACATTAATTAGTGTGGGCAGTTGTTGTTCTAATTCAGGGAAATCAAGGTGACAATGGCTATCGGTGAACTGCATGATAATTTCCTCAAGCCCTTGCCTGCTATTTATTTTCAATTGAGTTAACTATGTTTACAGCTTAGTGCATACTTAACTTTTTTGCGCGTAATTCAAGTTTTTCAATCACGGTATCGAGCTTAAAGTGCTCTATAAATTTATCATTAATATCTTGTTGTTTAATAAGCTTATTGGCTAAATATACTGCTTGGGCCACGCCAAAAGATTTACGCAGTAATTTGTCGGGTGAATGGTGGAGCACTACGGCTTCTATGATTGAGTAAGGAAAACTCCACTGATGCAATAGGTAACCGCCGATTTGACAATGGTCTGTTGAAAATATTTTTCGTTCCAAAGGAGAGTTGTCAGTACTCGTGAACTTCAACTTAAAATATTGCTTTGTTAATTTCGGATCAATTTCAAATAAGACAATTTTGCCAAGATCATGCAATAAACCGGCTAGTAATGCGTCGAGTTTTAATTCAGGCTTTACAATTGATGCCGCAAGCTTTGCAACACTTAAGCTATGCACCTGCTCTTCGGTCAAGTTAAAGCCTTCGATGTCTGGCTCGTAAGCAAATAACTCTGCCGTCATGACTATACAGCAGAGGGTATCGAGCCCCATTTTGGTGATAGCATCAGGAATACTTTTGATTTGTTTTCCTTTCGACATAGCAGAGCTGTTGGCAAAGTGCAGTACTTTAGCAACAAGCGCAGGATCTTGGATAATAACTTCAGCGATTTTTTGAGAATCGGTAGTTTCATCTTTAAGCATTGAATTTAATTGCATGTACACTTTAGGTGGACTTGGCAAAGTCTTAATCCCTGCCACTGCGCTGACAATCTGCTTTTTGGTAATTGCGCTGTTACTACGAGCAAAGCTTTCAATTACTTCAATAATAAAGCTTGGATTAAGTGGTGTCGTAAAGTGTTGGTGTGCTGCCTTACATTCAATGCCTTGTTCAGCTACTAAAATTCGAATAGCGTTGGGGCAGCAATGTTGTACTTTATTTAATAGTGTAGATCCTGACATTACGGGCTGCTGTTCGGCTGCTATGATCACGTCATAGCATACAGAAATAAGCAATTTTTCTGCTTCTTGTGCATCAGCTGACAATGTTAGCTGATGACTACCCCGAGCAAATATTCGTTTAATTAAATTAATGTCGTGATGGTTATCACTAACAAATAATACTTTCATAACGTCCTTTAAATTACATCTTTTCCATAACGTCGATACCTAAAATATCAAGACCTTGTCTTAATGTTTTAGCAATACTTGTACAAAGCGCTAATCGCGACGCTTTCACATCATCTGCTATGCCATCTTTTAATATTGGGCAGGCTTCGTAAAATGTCATATACAAACTTGCTAACTCATATAAATAATTACACAGTAAGTTTGGTGTACATTCAGAGATCACGGCATCTAAGACTTCTTCTAACTGAAGAAGTTTCAACGCTAGGGCTTTTTCTTGAGGTTCAACAATTACTGGTGTGGTATTGGCACTAGCCGAGTCCATATTAGCTTTCCGAAAAATACTCTGAATACGGGTGTAGGCGTACTGTAAGTAAGGTGCTGTAGCTCCTTCAAAGCTCAACATGGTTTTCCAATTGAAAATATAATCGCTAGTGCGGTTTTTAGATAAGTCGGCAAATTTAACCGCACCAATACCAACTTTTTCTGAAATTTCTTTAAGCTCTGCTTCGGTAAAGTCTGGGTTTTTGTCTTTGATTAGCGCTGTTGCACGAACAACCGCTTCATCGAGTAATTCAGCCAGTTTTACCGTACCACCTGTGCGTGTCTTAAATGGTTTGCCATCATCCCCCATCATCATGCCAAACGGTGCATGGTCGTAAGCTACATGTTCTGGTAAGAAGCCTGCATTTCTGGCGACGGTTTCCACTTGTTTAAAGTGGTACGCTTGTCTCGCATCAGTAAAAATAACGATGCGGTCTGCTTTAAGTTCGCCGCTACGGTATCGGCAAGCAGATAAATCAGTAGTTGCGTATAAGTATCCGCCACCCGATTTTTGTACGATGAATACTGAAGGCTCGCCATCTTTATTGGCGAGTTCTTCAATAAAAACGACTTTAGCACCTTGATCTTCAACAGCAATGCCTTGTTCGGTTAATTCTGTTATCACTGCGGCTAAATCATCGTTATAAGCGCTTTCACCCATGATGTCTTCACGAGTCAAAGTTACATTGAGCTTTTGATAAATCTCTTCGCTGTGGGCGATTGAGATATCAATGAATTGTTGCCATAGCGTCATGCAGTCAGCGTCTTCGCTTTGCAAGCGTACAACGTATTCACGCGAGCGATCGGCAAAACCTTCTTCTTCGTCAAAACGGATTTTGGCTTCACGATAGAAGTTTTCCAAATCGGCAAGGGCGGTTTCGGCCACTTCATTGGCAGCAAGCTTATCGCTTAAATGTGCCAACAACATACCAAATTGCGTGCCCCAGTCGCCCATGTGATTTTGACGAATCACTTTGTCACCACGAAATTCAATTGCGCGAACAACAGCGTCACCAATGATGGTGGAGCGTAAATGTCCGACGTGCATTTCTTTGGCTAAGTTTGGTGCTGAATAATCGACAACAACGGTTTGTGGGGTTGTACGCTGGCTCACGCCTAAATGCTCATCTTGTGCAGAGCTGGCAAGTTGCTCAGCTAGCCAAGTTTTATCTAAATGAATATTAATAAACCCCGGGCCCGCCAATTCAATTTTTTCAGCGATACCTGACGCTACAAGTGTAGGTTCAAGCTGCTCAACCACTTTAGTGGCTAATTCACGAGGATTAGTTTTAAGTTTTTTAGCAGCACCCATTACACCATTGGCTTGATAGTCGCCAAATTGAGGCTTCGTTGAATTGCTTACCGCTGGGTTGGTTCCTTCAGGTAAACCCGCTGCAACCATTGCTTTGGAAACGATCTGGCCAAGTAGTTGTTTAATATTCATTTAAATATCTCTAAATTTTTTTGTTAACTAACCGCTGCTGATTTAAGCACCATTAGTAAAATACAGTTTAGTTATTTCTGCGACTCTGCAATCTAGATAGGATTTAGGCAAAGCCGCTGATAAATTTTTACTAGGAGCATAGTAGACTATGTGACTAATGAAAATTTTAAAAGCAATGATGCCTAAATTCTATCTAGGCAGCAGAAACTTAGTGTTCACGTGTTTTGTGGAAGATTATGTCTGGATGACGTTCCTGCGCCAACGACAAATTCACCATAGTTGGCGCGATATAGGTTAAGTTATCACCGCCGTCTAGTGCTAAGTTATCAAAGGCTTTTTTCTGGAACTGCTCTAACGTACGTTCGTCATCACAAGTACACCAACGGGCTGTAGCCACGCTAATTGGCTCATAAATCGCGTCCACGTTATATTCAGTTTTTAAGCGCCCAACAACTACTTCAAACTGTAGTACACCAACAGCGCCTACAATCATTTCGTTTGAATTAAGTGGTCTAAATACCTGCACGGCACCTTCTTCAGATAACTGGATTAGGCCTTTTTGCAGTTGCTTCGCCTTTAACGGATCTTTTAATCGAATACGTCTAAACATCTCAGGAGCAAAGTTTGGAATACCACTAAACTTCATGTCCTCTCCTGCAGTAAAGGTATCACCAATTTGAATGCTGCCGTGATTGTGCAGGCCAATGATATCGCCGGCATAGGCCTCTTCAACATTGGAACGATCGCCTGCCATGAATGTCACAGCATCTGCGATTTTAACGTCTTTACCAATACGTACTTGCTTCATTTTCATGCCTTTAGTGTACTTGCCGGAGCAAATACGCATAAAGGCGATGCGATCTCGGTGTTTCGGATCCATGTTTGCTTGAATTTTAAAGACAAACCCTGAGAATTTATCTTCTTCTGCTTTGACTTCTCTGGTGTCTGTATGACGTGGTAGTGGCTTAGGTGCCCACTTTGTTAAACCGTCAAGCATATGATCGACACCAAAGTTACCTAAGGCTGTACCGAAGAATACGGGGGTGAGCTCGCCGGCTAAAAATTCGTCTAAATTAAACTCATGAGAGGCACCAACCACAAGCTCTAGTTCTTCACGGAGATCCTCTGCGAATGGCCCTATTGCTTCGTCAAGTTCAGGGTTTTCAAGGCCTTTAATAACGCGTTTTTCTTGGATCATGTGGCCTTGGCCTGACTGATACAAAATGGTTTCGTCATCTAAGATGTTATAAACACCTTTAAATTCTTTGCCCATGCCAATTGGCCATGTGACTGGAGAACATTTTATTTTTAATACGTCTTCCACTTCGTCCATCACTTCCATGGGATCACGGACATCACGGTCCATTTTGTTCATGAACGTAATAATTGGCGTGTCACGTAATCGCGTAACTTCCATTAATTTAATAGTTCGTGCCTCTACACCCTTAGCAACATCAATCACCATCAAGCATGAATCTACCGCTGTTAATGTGCGGTATGTATCTTCTGAGAAGTCTTCATGCCCTGGAGTATCGAGTAGGTTGACTAAGCAATCAGCGTAAGGGAATTGCATTACTGAGGTCGTGATCGAGATACCACGATCTTTTTCCATTTCCATCCAGTCGGATTTAGCGTGCTGACCTGATTTCTTCCCTTTAACCGTGCCGGCTTTTTGCAAAGCTTGGCCGAATAAAAGGACCTTTTCAGTAATGGTTGTTTTACCCGCATCTGGATGCGAGATGATGGCGAAAGTACGACGTAAATCGACTTCCTGCTGTTGTACAGACATGCAAGTTACCTGATTGAACAAAATGGATTAAAAAAAGCGCGCTATTATAGCGAAAAATTCAACCAAAAGTAATAACTAGATAAGGGAATTAGCGGCTTATTTATTAATCTTTTAGTGAGCTATTCTTGTAAAGTAAGCAATACAAAACCTACGTTAATCAAATATGCCAACCAGCTGTCGGCTTATCGCTATCAATTTGCCTTTGGTATCCCAAATATTCGATTCCATATGGCAATATCCGTCGGCAGCTTGTCTTGGAAGTGCTGCGTAGGCGAGCCAATCTTCAGGTAATATTTCATCATGAGGATGCAAAAATTCAATGTTCCAATTCATGGTACTTGCTGGCGCCGGCCAACGCAGTTTCTGTAATACTGTGCAGGGAAAAGTGTCGATTAAGGCGATCAGATGAGCATCGGTTATTGTCACTGGTGGTTTTTTAAAACGCATCCATCCCTTAGTGGTGTCGAGTTTACTGCCCATAAAGGCCATCTTACCTTCCATCATTTTCATCTCCAAATGACGCATAAACTTAGGTACGAGGCCAGGAATAGGGGGGATAAAGTTCGCTTTTTTAGGACGCTCAAGGCCATGGTGTTCAAAATTCTCTACCAAAATCTTAGAGGGTCGGTTCACGGCAAAGCACACTTGGCAAATCAAAGCGACTTTGCCGTTCTGTACAATTTTACCTAGCGCTTGAGTGGCATTTTTTCCTTCTCGTAAAATATCGACTTCGATAGTGAAAGGTGAATCAACCATCAAGGGGCCAACAAAATTACCATTGAATGAGCGCATCGGGCGATTATCCGCTACTTGGTCTTTAATAGCTGTGTATAAAAGAGAGGCGGTTAATCCACCATATACAGTGCGGCCTTGGCCCCAACTGGCTGGAATAGTGAATAATGTGTTAGGGTTTTCTGAGAGCTTAGCCGATTGCACCATTGCGAATATTTCATCAATATGCATAAAAAGTCCTTTTGCTAATTTTTTTATTATTCATTTTTTAAGATATTTGGTGTTAACTCAATCGCTTGCTCACCTATCGTTAGCCAGGCTTGTCCTTCTGAAAGGGTGCACTGTATGTGCATTTGACGATTTACCAACGCTGATAATTGTTCACCAATGGTTTCATCAATTGTTATTACACTAAGGTTTTTTCGCTGATTCAAGGCACTTTGTTCTTTTTGCCACCACTTATCAAACGCGCCATTGCAGTAGCTGTAAACCATCATGTGTTGCGCTTGATTGCAGCCCTTTTTAATGCGTTGCTCAGATGGCTGCCCTAATTCAATCCAAAGCTCGATACCATCGTGTAAGTTTTTTTGCCAAAGGTCTGGGTCTTCCACCTCACTTAAGCCTTTAGTGAAGGTAAGAGTGTCACTGGCATTAAAAATAAACGCCAGTACCCGTAACATCATACGTTGATCATTCTCTGAGGGATGGCGAGCTATCGTAAGACTGTGCTCAGCATAGTAGTTTCTGTCCATGTCAGAGATGGATAGGTCAATTTTAAAAATAGTTGCTTTAAGGGCCATGTGCATTCATTGCAATGAGTAATTGCTCTAACTATAGCAGTTACTGCGTTAGCATTTCACCTCTTATTCTGTCGAAAAATAAAAATTTGACTTTTAAGATTACGAATGTAATCTATACTCTATGGATTACACTTGTAATCATGAGTTATAACTTAAATTATCGAGAACCAATTATTATGTCTGATATTAGCAATGCAGAGTTTGAAGTCTTAAAGGTGCTTTGGAAACAAAGTCCACTTTCCGCAAATGAAATTATTGCCGAGCTAAATCATGACAAGGAATGGCACGAAAAAACCGTTAAAACGTTACTTAATCGTTTAGTGAAGAAAGAAGCAATTAGTTTCGAGAAGCAGCAGCGTCGCTATTTATACACACCTTTGATTGAACAAGAGTCATACCAGATAAAAGAAAGCGAGAGCTTAATTGAGCGTATGTTCAGTGGGCGTGTTTCTCCTCTTGTGGCAGGTTTTGCCAAAAATAATAATCTTAAAAAACAAGATATTGATGATCTTAAAAACCTAATAGCACAGTGGGAACAAGAAAATGATTAGCAGTATCGTTGATGTCATCATCCCTTTCACAATAGTCACTGCGATATTGTTAGTGAGTCATGAGCAATTACTTAGGCATGTTGGTGCAGCGTCACTATATCGCCTGTGGCTTGTTGTACCGCTTAGTTTATTGGTGCCTTTTATTGAGATACCCAACTGGTTCGCTTCAATCAGTGATGGCCAGTCTTTTCAGCAGTTTGTCGTCACTTCAAACTTGCCAACGACCAATATTGATGCGTTGACTTATCTGCTAGTACTTTGGGGGCTTGGCGCAGGGCTATTAATGAGTTACTGGTCTATAACTCATTTACGTTTACGCCAATCAATAAATGAGTTGAAGCCACTTAAAACTGATCTACCAATAGGTTTACCAGAGGACTTGGCGGTTTATCAAAGCAGTGAAGCATACAGCCCGATGTTACTTGGGCTTATTCGACCTGTATTACTCATTCCAGAGCACTTTTTTGAAGTTTATAGCAAAGATCAGCAAGTGCTGATCCTTGAGCATGAGATTTGTCATTTCAACCGAAATGACATGTATTGGAACCTTATTGCCCTGTGTAGTTTGGCATTACTTTGGTTCCATCCTTTGGCTTGGCTTGCCTTTTTTAGGTTTCGCCGTGACCAAGAAATTTCCTGTGACCATGCTGTGTTGGCGCGCAAACACATCACATCCAGGATTAACTACAGCAAAGCTTTGTTAGTGGCAGCGGAAACCTCGCCACCTCTGGCCTTTGCTCAATTATCCTTTAATGAATATGGAGATAAAAACGTGATGTTTGAACGTATAAAGCAGATTAAAGCAAACCATTCTAGCTCAAAATTGGTAACGTCTTTCGTCGTGGCGGCTACCGTGACTTTATTGTCAGCAGTGAGTTATGCAGGTAATAACCATGACACAAAAATGAAACACACCAACAATACTAGTGTTTCACCAATTAAACGAATTGAACCAAAATACCCAATTGAAGCGGCGGAACAAAAAATAGAGGGCTCGGTGATGTTGAAGTTTGATATTAAGGCAGATGGCAGTGTTGATAATGTGTCTGTGCTTAAAGCTGAACCTAAGAAAGTATTTGATAAAACCTCGAAAATTGCCCTAAGACAGTGGAAGTATTCTCCATCAAGTAAGGGATCAAAGAACAATACTGTGCAGTTAGATTACGCGTTAGATAAAAACTCATCGCATAAATTTAAGAACTTAACTGAAACTATATTGGTCACGCAGTAGTGCGAATGATGAGCATGTATCGATTTATTAACGTGTTAGTCTTGATTGTTTGCTGCACGGCATGCTCGTCAACCACGGTCCATTTGTACGCTAAATACTTAACGGCGGACGAAACTCAACGCTTGGTAAAGGGCTTGTCTGATTCGTTTAATGTGCAAGTAAACACCTTGGATATACCAAACAACATTGAACAATCGACCATGATATATTCCCCGTTGATGGCGAACAAAAAGGATGTCGATGGACTAGAGACTACATTGGCACAACTCAATTGGCCGGAAGTGGATAAGGTGACGCTTTTTCAAAGCAATCACTGGTATACAAAAAACACCATTGGCGTCATGTTATTACCAGAAAAATATTCAGGCAATAAAGCACGGCTAACAGCTAAATTGGCCCAACAATTCAATGGTGAACAATGCAAGCTTGGTACAACCTTAGTATTGAATGACAATGGACAATATCAAGTGTTTAACGAGCAATCGTTAACGGCGATTTATGAAGGTACGTGGCGTTATCAACAGCCACCCTACCTCGAGCTAAGTAGTGATGATCCTGTCTGGTGGCGTTATTTTGAAGTTCAGGAGCAGGTTGTTCAAGATATTGTCGGTGAATTAGACATGATAGCGCTTATTGCTCTTGATAAATATCAACTACTAGGGAGTTGCAATTTCAGTGCAGGAGTTCGTCGATAACTAACATACATTTTAAGCCGTTTGTTTTTCTCAAAATCAAATACCTGACGATAGCTTTTGATTAGTGAACTGATTTTGAGGAGAATATTCCACCTGTTAACTGCGAACACAATGTAAAGGCTAGTGGGGAGTTACGGCAAAATAAACAGACATAATCCGGTCAACTTTGCCTATGAGTAACTCGCTAATAATTTAATTTTTTTCATTTTGAGTCTAGGTAGCGTTAGGCCGAAAAGGCCAAGTGCGAAAATCGCAAGCGTCGAAGGCTCTGGGACTGGAATTCCATCAGCAGCTCGCACCAAATACACGCCAAACGCTGAAGAACCATTCCAAGCGCAGTCGCTGGCGTTAGGAACAGACGCGAGTGTGCAAGTACTACGGTAGTTTAAAAATACTCGACTAACGCCATTTTGGCCATCAGGGTTTGTTCTAATGCCGGCCATGAAATAGCCGCCATTATCACCAATGTAATTTCCGTAGGTGCGCCTCTCTGTGGATATAGAAACAAAGCCGAATAAATCTGTATAGCTTTCTGCTTGTGTCACTAAATCCACATGACTACTATCATATGAGCCGTGAACAGTTCCTCGGGTAAATTGCCCGTCCATGATAGGGATCACGTCAAAAAACATGTTTTCAACTTCGGCTTGTGTTGCGACTCTAAACCCTGCGAAGTTCGCGACTGCTTCCGCATAAGTCATATCATATGTTTGTAAAAGATTGAGCCATTCTAACCCTTGGTTTGTATCTTGTAGGAGTAAACCATCTCCTGCGTTTAAGTAATCGGATTTTATCAATGCACCATGAGATGGCGTGCTGATCAGCAAAATGAGAATGGTGAAAAACGTGCAGAGGATTTTCATGTGCTCAGTTCCTTATTTCATTTGTTGTTTTTCATTAGCCAAAGTACGCAGGAAATTTTGGCACAACTTCAGTAAAGCAGAGCGTTTGATATTGTCAAATTTCTGAGGATGTCTCGGAATGTATCAATGTAAGGAATTTTCGACTTTTAAGAAACGTTGAAAAACAAAAGCACTAACAAGGTTATAGAGAACTAAGAGTGAATATGAGAAAGCCCCAGTTTTTAATGTCAACGGGGATAATTTGGCACACTGTTGCTGGTTAAAATAATTGATTGATGTAATCGAATTCGTCTGAATCAAGCAGTGGCTGCTTGGCGGCAAAAGCGGCGGGATTAACAATAGTTGTCGCTTGCGTAGAGAATTGCTCGGCAATTAACTGTTCGCAGTGAGTAGTTGATAACTGAGTCACTTTTTGTAATTGCTCAATGGCTTCAACGATCATTAAATTAGCAAGTTGCTGTGGCGACAATTGGGTGTCTAACGGTAAAACTTGTTGTTTAAACATTGCCTCGGCCTGCCGATCATTAAAGTAAATAAGTGACTTTATTTTAGAAAAGCAAGCTGTGCTGAACTAGCAAGTTTGGGTAATGATTTGTTTTACTTTGTAACTGTTTTTTCAATTAAAAGTAACACAATGGTTTATAGCGTTTTACACATTACAATTGCATCTTCGTAGCCAACGGCTTTCGGGTAATACCCTGTTCGACGTCCTGTTTCGATAAAGCCTTGATTAATATAAAGCATTTGCGCGGAGATATTACTCGAACGCACTTCGAGCCAAAGTTTATGAGCGTTCAATTCTTTACTTTGGGCGATGAATTTTAACAGTAAAGTTTTACCATAACCGTTGCCTTGAAGAGCGGGGGGAACGCAAATATCCATTAAAGTTGCCTCGCCAGCAACGTGCTCACCAATGTAAAAACCTGCTATTTCATCATTGTTTATTCGAGCAACCTCACCGAAGTAACGGCCGCCGATACAACTGGAAAATGTGTTAACTGACCAAGGGTGTGAATGAGCCGCATTTTCAATTGGCATCAGTTGCTCAACGTCGTTTGTGGAGATAGATGTAAAGGATAAAGTCATAATATTTGGTTGCTAATAATTTGCCACAACTCGCGTTTGAGCGAACTTGATTGTTTCATTTCAACTAATGGTGGAGAGATCAGTAATGAGTCATTAAAACTTAAGGCAGTATGTTGGTGAAAAGACCAATTAAATAACCCTAAATCGATATGATTTTTGGCAAACGATATTTCCCCCTTAGTTAATGACAAAGAAGAAAGAATGTCTCTGAAAATCGCCATATTGTCGAACTCATCTGAGCTAATCTCAATAAAAGGGTACGGCACTTGCTCATCTTGAGCTGGCTCAGTTCTCTTATGATAAATGGTGACACCCATTTCCGTTAGGTGATTAAATTGTCTTTCGTTGATCATGTACTAAGGCTTAGTGGGCTATTCACTTCATAATGACAAAATTATTCATGAGCCACAAAGAGAAATTTTAATTTAATAAGGAGATAAATCAATTAAAAGAAAATTAGAGAAAAGATGGCAGGGGTAGAGAGATTCGAACTCCCAACCGTCGGTTTTGGAGACCGCTGTTCTACCAATTGGAACTATACCCCTGCAATGGCTGTGCATTATACGTATGCTGAATGAAAGGTAAAGCCTCTATTTGCATTTCTTTTACTGTTCGGTCAGAAAATCATCAAAGAGGTTGTGATTGAGCCTATAAGCAGCTAGCTATACAGCTTTTAAACAGTCGCATTCTTGCAGTTTTCTTCAGCATATATGAAAAATGGCAGTCGAATAAAAAATGTGCGCCCGTCATAAGGGAAGGAAATTCTGGGCGCACAGATGTCAAAACTTTTCATACATTTCGCGTGAATCAAGCGACCTTATTGATTTCCAGGGATAGGACCTGCGACGATGAACATGCTGTCTTTCATTTCATCTTGGGTTAGTGAACGACAAGCTACAGCAGTCCTGCAATCTAGCCCCGGTAATCTAGTGCCCGTTCTGCGAATCTTTTTACGAAACTGTCTGAGTTGGTCGGTTAATAGGTCATTAATATCAGGTGACCGTACTGTAATGATCTCTGTGCCGTCATTTTCAGGCCACATTAGTTTATTGTCGGCTGATTTTATTAGCGGCTCTTGTTTCATTTTTGCGTATAACTCGGGAAAGTTTGACGCTGTGATGTCCTCAAAGCTGTACATATGCTCGATAAATTCAGGTATGTCGTCATGCCCATAATCATAGGCTTTTGCTAGCCATTCATCCGCTTGTTCAAGGTCATGCTCGCCAAACTGATCACTAAAATAGATGATCCCCAACAAATAGGCTGCATTGTCATGATGGTTTCTGGCCGCACTTTTCAAGTATTTAACGCCTTTATCGAAGTCCTCAAAGCGTTCATTAATCAGGTGCAACAAGCCCGCCTTATATTGAGCGCGAGCAACACCCATGCGAGCCGCTTGTTTATAGTTTTTCATTGCCCTAACAATATTTTTGGGCGTGCCATAGCCGTGATAATAGAACTCCGCTAGCGTTGCAATCGCATCGGCTTGGCCGCGCTTTGCGTTTAGCTTAAAATGCTTATAATATTCCTTGCACTCCTGTGTTGCGCACGGCTCAATTTTAATGGCGTGACTTTTGCCGCAGTACATTAAAATACATAGTGATAGTGCTAAGGATAATGATTTCAAAGTTTATTCCTATTCCCTTCTCGTGGTTTAATTATTTCTATTGGCTACCGCCATCATTGGTGACGACATTACCGCCGGTGATATTCATACTGTCTTTCATTTCATCAAGCGTTAACGCGCGACAAGCCACGGATGTTCGGCAATCAATACCAGCCATGCGACTACCTAACTGCTTTATTTTTTTACGCGAGTCGAGCATTTGCTTTTTTAACAGGCTATCAATGTCCGGCGAAAGCACCGTGATTACTTCCGTGCCATCTTCCGGTGGCCAAGCAAAACGATTTTGTTGCGTCTTAATCATGGGATTTTTCTCCATCGCAGCGTAGAGGCTGGGGAAACTAGCTTGCGTGATGTCTTCGAAGCTATAGATATGTTCGATAAACTCAGGAATATCGTCGTGGTTTTCTTTGTATGCCTGTGCAAGCCATTTATCAGCTTCAGTTTTGTTTTTTTCGCCAAATTCATCACTGTAGTAAATAATCCCCAGCAGATACGGGGCATTGATATGATCGTTATAGGCTGCTTTTCTTAAATAATTCATGCCTCGTTTGTGGTCTTTAAAGCGCTCGTTGGTTAGAAACAATAGCGCTGCTTTATACTGAGATCTAACTACACCTAAACGGGCAGCTTTTTTGTGGTACTTCATTGCCAGTAGCAAATTTTTTGAGGTACCGAAGCCATGATAATAAAACTCTGCGAGGGTGGCGATTGAGTCGGCGTGTCCTCGCTGTGCATTCTTCTTAAAATGGACAAAATAGTTCTGACATTTCTGGGTGTTACAAGGCTCAACTTTTAATTGAGCAAGAGCAAAAGTGCTAATGCACCAAAGAACTATTGCTTGTAGTAGGTTCATTTTTAACATCATACTTCCTTAATGAACTAATTAAGCTTTTGTAACAAAGTATGTGTAAATTCACTATTTTGACATGTTACTGTGACCAACGGTCGCTTTTGTGTGACGAAACTGCATTTCTGTAGGATAAGGAAATACATCTTCTACGATACCCGCTGCAACATTCTGTTGAGCCTGTTGCCAGTAACTGGCGTCTAACAGTTCGGCATGATGGATCATAAATGCTGCGCGGTATTTATGATTTGCTAAGGCAAATGTGGCTAATTCTTCTGGAAACATATCTCCGGGCTCAACGGAATACCATGGCTCAGCTGCATAGATTTGCTCTTCAGTTACGGCAACAGGCTTAACTCGAAAATTAACTTCGTCCATGTAGGTAATCTCATCATAGTCGTAAAAAATTACCCGGCCATGGCGAGTGACACCAAAATTTTTCAACAACATATCACCAGGGAAAATATCGGCGGCAATGAGCTGTTTAATCGCCATGCCATAACCTAGCATCGCATCGTTAATTTGTTCGTCATTTGCCTCAGCCAAATATAAATTTAATGGCCGCATGCGACGCTCAATATAAAGATGACTAATGATAATCAATTCATTTTCGTAACGTATTAAAGAGGGGGCAACCGTTTCGAGTTCTTGTAACAGTTCATCAGAAAATCGCTCTTTAGGGAAAGCTACTTCTGAATACTCCATGGTGTCAGCCATACGTCCAACACGATCGTGCAGTTTAACCAGTCGATATTTTTCTATTACGTCTTTTTTAGTCATTTTTTTACTGGGCGAAAACTTATCTTTAATGATCTTAAATACGTATGGATAGGAAGGTAAGGTGAATACCGACATCACCATGCCTTTAATACCTTCAGCAAGCTCAAGCTTATCTTCACTAGAATCTAGGTGATTTAAAAAGTCGCGGTAAAATTGCGTTTTTCCTTGTTTATGATATCCGATGGCGGAGTATAGTTCTGCTTTGGTTTTGCTGGGCATTAAATCTTGCAGAAAGTTAATCAATGGCAATAGATATGGGCAATCAACAAAAAAATAGGCCCGGGCGAAACCAAACACCACAGCCATTTGTTCGTTGTCGGTCAACAGGGCATCAACGTAAATATGGCCATTTTCGTCATTCAATAAGGCGACAATAAACGGCGTTTCTCCAGCCGGCGAGACCACTCTGCCAATAATGTAGGCACCTTTGTTGCGATAAAATACTGAGTCAATCATATCGAATTTCAACGCAGATATTGGGAATCGGGTTTTATCGGCTTGTCTTGAAAAACGTGAAATCAAGGTATTGATGTCAGCTTTTAAATTCTTGTATGGTAGAGAAAAATTTGGTTTGAGTAGTATCGAAGAAATGGTGTCAAACAGACCTTTTTCATCGGGCTCATAACGTGTGTAGACTTGCTTGTTTTTTAAATTCTCTAAACACTCTTCAGAGGATTGCACGAAAATAAAACGGTTTTGATAATATTTTCGTTCAAACAAGTGACAGAAAATTGAGTTATAAAAACTCTCTGCTAAATCAGATTTTGGGTGATAAAGCAGTTGTTCCACATATTCTTGCTTAACAGATTGCCATAAAATTTCATCAAGCGAGGTAATAGCAAAGTCTCGGCGGATTACCTCTAAGGTTTCTTTAACACGCGTATCGAAAAAGTCAGTACGTTGCTTTGACGCCTCTTGTACTTCATGCCACTTCGCTTGTTCAAATCGGGTGCAAGCAGAAAGGGTGATTTCTTTAAACAGAAAAATATGGCGTTCAAAACCATTGATAATTGTTTTTGCGATGGCGATTGCGGTTGAACTCATGAATAAGACCTCTTTATGCGGGCACGAAATAATTATTTTATAGGAGGAAACTTTGATACTAGGCGATATTTCGCTGAATATTCAACATAATTCAAACTAATACGGCGTTTACCTATTATTCATCAACTTTTTACTTTCTAGTTTTGCTCTATATATTCTCTAAATACTTTTAATTACTTGTATTTCGAGGCTTTGGGCACTAAAATTACGCGGTTTTTTTATTGGCTAATTTATACTCATTATGCGCGTTTCTGATTTTTCTTTTGATCTTCCCGAGCAACTTATTGCTCGTTATCCTAAAGCAGACCGTGTGGCGAGTCGCTTAATGGCGATGAACGGTGATAGTGGATTGATTGAAGATCTTGGCTTTGTTGATATCGTCGATAAATTATCAGCAGGTGACTTATTAGTCTTTAATAACACGCGTGTGATACCGGCACGGATGTTTGGGCAAAAAACAAGCGGCGGTAAAGTTGAAGTACTAGTTGAACGCTTGTTGGATGAACGCCGATTTTTAGCCCATGTACGTGCCAGCAAGTCGCCTAAACCGGGCACCGAAATTCTATTGGAAGATCAAGTGATGGCGACCATGGTGGGTCGTCACGATGCATTATTTGAATTAGAAGTCCATGGCGACCAAAACATCCTTGATGTGCTAGAACAAATTGGCCACATGCCGTTGCCTCCATATATTGATCGCCCCGACGAAGATAGTGACCGCGAACGCTACCAAACGGTATATAATGAAAAGCCTGGCGCTGTTGCTGCGCCAACTGCTGGATTACATTTTGATCAACCGCTACTTAATAAACTCAAGGCCAAAGGGGTTGAGTTTGCCTTTGTTACTTTGCATGTCGGTGCAGGCACATTTCAACCAGTAAGGGTGGATGAAATTAGCGATCATATTATGCATGCTGAGTATGTTGAAGTACCTGAGAGTGTTGTTGAACAGATTAAAACCACTAAACAAAATGGTGGGCAAGTGGTTGCTGTTGGCACCACATCAGTGCGCTCATTAGAAAGTGCGGCAAAATCGGCGGCTGAGCAAGGCACAGAACTGCAGCCTTATTATCAAGATACCGATATTTTTATCACGCCAGGTTATGAATTTAAGTTGGTGGATGCTTTGATCACAAACTTTCATTTATCAGAATCTACCTTATTGATGTTAGTCAGTGCTTTTGCTGGTTACGATCACATCATGAATGCATATCAACACGCTGTGACTGAGCAATATCGTTTTTTTAGTTACGGTGATGCGATGTTTTTAACTAAAAAAACGTCGTAGTAGAAAATTTATCAGCTGGCAGGTGCATGGCCTGTCTACACTTATGTTGCTAGCCTGTTTCGCTAGTGGACGGAGAATATTATGACCAATCAAGTAAAACACAAAATGAAGTACGACTTACTTCAAAAAGACGGTAAAGCACGTCGTGGCCGCTTAACCTTTGATCGCGGTACGGTGGAAACACCAGCGTTTATGCCTGTTGGTACCTATGGTACTGTCAAAGGAATGAAAACCGAAGAAGTGAAAGAAATTGGCGCTGAAATTATTTTAGGCAATACCTTTCATCTAATGTTGCGTCCAGGGACTGATATTATCGAGCAACATGGTGACTTACACGATTTCATTAATTGGGATAAGCCTATATTAACAGATTCGGGCGGCTTTCAGGTGTTCAGCTTAGGAAAAATGCGCAAAATCACAGAGGAAGGGGTTAAATTTAGCTCGCCAGTCAATGGTGAGAAAATCATGTTAACGCCTGAGCGTTCGATGGAAGTACAGCGTAAGTTGGGCTCTGATATCGTGATGATTTTTGACGAATGTACGCCATATCCTGCAACTCACAAAGAGTCAAAAGACTCAATGGAGTTATCTTTACGTTGGGCACAACGTTCTAAAGACGCACATGGTGACAACCAAAATGCGCTGTTTGGCATTGTTCAAGGTGGCATGTATGAGGATTTACGTGAAGTCTCAGTCAATGGTCTAAAAGCGATAGATTTTGATGGCTACGCCATTGGTGGTTTATCTGTAGGTGAGCCCAAAGCCGACATGGTGCGTATATTAGATCACACAACCCCCTTGATCCCGGAAAATAAACCCCGATATCTGATGGGAGTAGGAAAGCCTGAAGATTTAGTTGAAGGCGTTCGTCGTGGTATCGATATGTTCGATTGTGTGATGCCAACACGTAATGCCAGAAACGGTCACTTATTTGTCTCAACGGGTGTGGTTAAAATTCGTAATGCCAAGAATAAGACAGATAATGGACCGTTAGATACGGAATGTGATTGCTATACCTGTAATAACTATTCACGAGCTTACTTACATCACTTAGACAAATGTAATGAAATTTTAGGCTCGCAACTTAATACCATTCATAACTTACGTTTTTACCAACGAGTGATGAAAGGATTGCGCGACGCAATTGAGCAAGGTAAATTGGACGACTTTGTTGAAGACTTTTACGCGCGACGTGATTTACCTGTACCACCACTGGCCCAAGGCAGTGAGCAGGTATAGTTCCAAGTAAACAGAATCCAAACAGTTTTAAGAATTTTAAAAATATAAAAAGAGGTACTTATGAGTTTATCTATTGCAACAGCATTTGCTGCAGCGGCGCCAGCACAGGGTGGCGGTATGGAAATGTTAATCATGCTATTGGTTTTCGGTTTAGTGTTTTATTTCATGATTTATCGCCCACAAGCTAAACGCGTAAAAGAGCATAAAGGCCTCATGGCTGCTTTATCAAAAGGTGATGAAGTACTAACGCAAGGCGGTTTAGTAGGTAAAATTTCAAAAGTGTCTGACGAGAAAGATTTTGTCGTTATTGCTATCGCAGAAAATACCGAAGTTACAGTGCAAAAAGCAGCAATTTCTGCAGTATTGCCTAAAGGCACAATGAAGTCTCTATAATGAGCGTTTATGTCGAGGGAAGCTCCCATTGTGTGTTTAATTTCAAACGACAATACGCAATTATAATCGAGTGTACCCTTGTCATATTTGAATCTATTATTATAGATAATATTTAAAGCAAACATTTGTAAGGTGATATTGTGTTAAACAAATATCCGTTATGGAAAACATTGATGGTGGTTTTTATCGTCGCCATTGGTGCCTTATATGCTTCACCTAATTTATACGGTGAAGATCCTGCTGTGCAGGTTTCTGGCTTAAGGGGCGTTGAAGTTGATGTAACGACGTTAGATCAAATCAAGTCTCAATTATCAGAAAGTAATATCGAATACACCAACATCGCCTTAGAAAAAGGTCAAGTATTAGCACGTTTTCGTGATACTGAAAGCCAACTAAAAGCGCGTGATTTATTACATGCTAATTTTGGAAATGATTATTCGGTCGCGTTAAATTTAACCCCTGCTACACCTGAGTGGTTGTCTGGTATTGGCGGCACGCCAATGAAGCTAGGTTTAGATTTAAGTGGTGGTGTGAGCTTCTTAATGGAAGTAAACATGAATGAAGCGATCAATAAAGCCAAAACGGGCATGGTCGGTGACTTTAGAACGGACTTACGTGGAGAGAAAATTCGTTATCGTAGCGTTAAAGACTCTGGCGATGCAATTACCATCATTTTTAGAAATGTCGATGATTTAGCGAATGGTGAAAGTCTACTTAAAAAGCGCTACCGCGATTTACTGTTTGTGGAAGATGAAGATAGGCTAACGTTAAGTGTGACTATGACAGAGGTGAAGCTCAAAGAAATTCGTGAGTATGCACTTCAACAGAACATTACCATTATTCGTAATCGTGTAAACGAGCTAGGTGTTGCTGAGCCATTAGTGCAACGTCAGGGTAAAAAACACATTGTGATAGAATTGCCGGGTGTTCAAGACACGGCAAAAGCGAAAGAAATCCTAAATGCTACAGCCACTATTGAATTTAGAATGGTGGATAGCGATGGTGATCTATCTAGTGCTTTAAACGGCCGAGTGCCTGCAAGCTCACAATTATTATATGAGCGTGGCGGTAACCCAGTGTTACTTAAAAAACGTATCATGCTAACTGGTGATCATATTATCGATGCCAGTTCTGGTTTTGATGAATATAGCCGACCACAAGTAAACATTACCCTAGATTCACCAGGTGGTAGCAAATTTTCAAATGCGACCAAAGATAATATCGGTAAACCGATGGCGACAGTGTTTATCGAATATAAGGGAACAGATCGCAAAGACGCTGAAGGCAATATGATCTTCGAAAAAGTGGAAGAAGTTATTTCTGTTGCCACGATTCAAGCACGTCTTGGTAAGTCATTTCGTATTACCGGTGCTGGTTCTCAACAAGAAGCACATAACTTAGCGCTACTATTACGCGCAGGTGCGTTAATCGCGCCAATTCAAATTGTTGAAGAACGTACCGTTGGCCCATCGTTAGGTAAAGAAAATATAGAACTGGGTTTCCAAGCGATCATGGGCGGTTTCGTTTTAGTCTTTATTTTCATGATGATTTATTATCGTGCATTCGGTGTTGTTGCTAATTTAGCGTTAGGTGCTAACTTGGTGCTCATTATTGGTGTGATGTCGCTTATTCCAGGAGCTACACTTACATTGCCGGGGATGGCGGGTATTGTGTTAACCGTTGGTATGGCGGTAGATGCAAACGTACTTATTTTTGAGCGAATACGTGAAGAAATAAGAGCTGGCAAATCAATTCAGCAGTCAATCCATCAAGGTTACGATGCAGCATTTTCAACAATTTTGGATGCAAACATTACAACATTAATCGCGGCAATTATTTTATTTGCTGTTGGTACAGGGCCGATTAAAGGGTTCGCGGTGACGTTATCCATCGGTATTGTTACATCAATGTTTACAGCCATTGTTGGAACACGTTCGGTAGTAAACCTTATTTGGGGCGGAAAGCGCCTTGAAAAACTTTCGATATAGGTGATTTGACGATGCAAATTTTGAATTTAAAAGAAACAGTCGCCTTTATGAAATACCGAAAGGTCGGCATGATTTTCAGTATATTGTTCATGTTAGCGGCTATTGCTTCATTAACAGTGAATAAACTGAATTTTGGGTTAGATTTTACCGGTGGTATTAAAGTAGAAGTTGGCTTTGAACAAGCGGCTGATTTGACCAAGATGCGAGCGGTATTAGATCAAAACGGCTTTGATGATGCCGTGGTTCAATTGTTCGGTACCAGCCGCGATGTTGTTATCCGCATGGCGGAACGTCCAGGTGTTAAAGCTGAAATGTTGGGAAACGAAATTCTTGACGTTTTGCAACAAGGCATGGGTGTAAAGGTTGATATGCGACGAATTGAGTTTGTTGGCGCAAGTGTTGGTGATGAGCTTGCAGAACAAGGCGGTTTAGCGATGTTAACAGCACTAATATGTATTTTAGTGTATGTTGCTTTTCGTTTTGAGTGGCGTTTTGCGCTAGGCTCTGTGTTCGCATTATTTCATGATGTATTGTTAACATTAGGTCTGTTCTCTTTTTTACAGCTTGAATTTGATTTAACCGTATTGGCCGCTATTTTGGCTGTTATTGGTTATTCACTTAACGATACTATTGTAGTTTCAGATCGTATTCGTGAGAATTTTAGAAAGGTTCGTGAAGGCGGCCCTGAAGAAGTCATTAATATTTCACTTACCCAAACTTTAAGCCGAACATTTATTACCTCAATTACTACGTTATTAGTACTTGCGGCCTTGTTCTTTAAAGGTGGCGCGCTGATTCATGGTTTCGCGACTGCGTTACTGTTTGGCGTCTTTGTTGGTACATACTCGTCAATTTATGTAGCGAGTTCAGTCGCACTAGCGTTAGGGGTTTCTAAAGAAGATTTGATCCCTGAGGTCATTGAAAAAGAAGGTGCAGATCAAGAAGAAATGATGCCCTAGTAAGGGGTTCAAAGATTCTTTAAATAACGGTCTAACCTTTTTAAAAGCCAGTAGTTTTGCTACTGGCTTTTTTTATGGTTACTGTTATAAAAAAGGTTAGAACCCCCTATACTGGTTGAAAATAATACTAAAAGGACTTTTCTGTGAATCGCTTCAACACGTTGTTTATTTGTTTTTTCTTTGGCTTATTGCCACTCTGCCTCAATGCGAAAGAAGCCGATTGGCCATTTCCTCAAGATACGCCTAAAGCCCAAAATGTATCCGTTGGCTTAGCGGGTGATACGCCAGTTGATATCTCACGCTTTCTACTTGCGAGGGGAGTGTATGCTGCTCATGTTAATCAACAATCAACACATGTTGCATATCTTTCAAGAGTCACAGGACGTGCTCAATTATGGGTCAAAGATCTAACATCTGGTCAGGTGAAACAATTAACATTTGGAAACGGAGTTGATGATTATGAATGGCACCCCAGCGGCACACATCTAATGTATGCGGCTGACAATGACGGTGATGAGCGACAAGCATACTTTTTACTGTCAATTGATGGCCAACAAGAGTCTGTTGTTTTAGCCCACTCGAATGCATATAGAGCCTTAGGGGCATTCAATGAAAGCGGCAACCAATTTAGTTATGCGTCAACCGAACGCAATGGTCGTGACTTTGATATTTATTTGTATGACTTTGAACTGAAAAAGTCCAAATTGATTTATCAATCAGAATTCGGCTTTTTTCCGCATAATTGGCAACCTAATAGCAAGAACTTATTGCTGACACAAACCCGAGGTGAAGATGCTAATAATTTGTATCTACTCAATAGTGATACTGGCAAATTAATCACTTTATTTAAGCCTAAAATAGCAGCAAATTTTACCAGTTTTTCATGGAAACAAGATGGTAGCGGTTTCTATATGTCGTCGGACTTAGACACCGAGTTTCATCAGGTACTGTTTTACAATGTTATAGATGGCACAACTCATGTTATCGCGAGCAGTCGCTACGATTTAGAAAACGTAAATTTGTGCAAAAAAGAACAAGTTCTTACCTGGACTGAGAATAATAATGGCTTTGATACACTTTACTTGAAGCACCTACGAAGTGGTGATGTAGAAGAGGTTGAACTACCAGAAGGTCGTTACCGCATCCGGTGTGGGGCAATGAGTGAAATGCTCAATGTCAGTATCACCTCATACAATGCGCCTAATGAAGTCTTTCTTGTTGATTTGAATAACTTAGAGAAAGAGAAATTAATTTCAGCTCAAATGGCTGGTATTGATAGAACACAATTGGTTAAACCTGAAGTAGTAACGTTTAAAGCGCGTGATGGTGTTACCTTACAAGGTTTACTTTATATGCCCAAGACATCATCGGCTTTAAAACCGCCAGTAGTGTTTGGTATTCATGGTGGACCTACATCACAAGCGGTTGCCCGATGGTTACCACTCACCCAATACCTTGTTGGCAAAGGAATCGCCTATTTTGATATTAATGTTAGAGGGTCAACGGGGTTTGGTAAAACCTATGCAAGGTTGGACAATCAGGAAAAGCGCCTAGACAGTGTGCGTGACTTAGTGGACGCATTAGCTTTTTTTGAACAAGATGGACGCGTCGACGCATCCAGAGCAGCAGCTATGGGCGGCTCTTATGGTGGCTATATGGTTAATGCTGTGATGGGTCTGTACCCGGGAGAATTTAAAGCGGGAGCATCATTTGTTGGAGTCGCGGACTGGGTCAGGGCACTGCAAACCGCATCACCAGGTTTAAAGGCTTCAGATTTGATTGAATATGGTGATATACGTGAGCCCAAATGGCAAAAATTCTATGAAGCCAATTCACCGATCAATACCGTACATAAAATTACTGCGCCAATGTTTTTTGAGCACGGTGTGAATGATCCTCGGGATCCGGTTACTGAGTCTGATGAAATGGTCAAAGCCTTAAGGCAGAGAGACATTCCTGTAACCTATTTAAGGTTTCCTGATGAAGGCCATCAGGTCAGTAAAATGAAGAACCGGATTATATTTTATCGAGAGTTGGCTAAGTATTTAGAGCAAAGTCTATAGGGATGTGCACATTGATATAGCGCTTGGTTAGCGCTATATCTTCTTTTCTACCAATTTTTCTATATTTTTGAACGATTTCTTGATATTGGTATCAAATAATCGCTCACACCTGTACCAAAGTTATAGTTTGTGTTAACAAAATATTAACAAGGTGGTATGGTGCTATCAGCCTCAATTTAAATGAAGAATAGGAGAAGGGATGTTTCGTACATATATTGCGCACTTTAAAACAGGTGCAGTTGCATCTGCTATCGTTGCAAGCGCAAGCATTTACTGTTTACCAAGCTTTGCAGCAGAAAAAATTACCTCTGTTGAAGGTATAACTGAATATCGTCTTGATAATGGCTTACAAGTTTTATTATTTCCCGATCAAACCAAAGAAACAGTTACCGTTAATGTGACCTATCGTGTTGGCTCAAAACACGAAAACTACGGTGAAACTGGTATGGCGCATTTACTTGAACATCTTGTCTTTAAAGGCACACCAAATCACAAAGATATACCGGCAGAGCTGAGCTCTCACGGTGCTCGTCCAAACGGTACAACATGGACAGATAGGACCAATTACTTTGAAACGTTTGCAGCTACTGAAGAAAACATCAATTGGGCGTTAGACATGGAATCAGACCGTATGGTTAATTCTTTTATCGCCAAGAAAGATTTAGACAGCGAAATGACGGTAGTGCGTAATGAATTTGAGCGTGGCGAAAACAGCCCGTTTAGAGTCACCATGCAGCGAATGATGGCCGCGGCGTACGATTGGCATAACTATGGTAAGTCTACCATCGGTGCTCGCGCTGATTTAGAAAATGTTCCAATTGATCGATTACAGGCGTTTTATAAGAAATACTATCAACCGGATAATGCTACCTTGATCGTTGCCGGTAAATTTGAAAATAAAGACATGATAAAACTGGTTGATAAGTACTTTGCGCCCATTCCTAAACCAACACGAGTTATTAATCCCCTTTACACGGCAGAGCCAGCACAAGATGGCGAGCGCCAAATTACAGTGAGACGTGTAGGTGATGTTCAGCTACTTGGGGCAATGTATCACTTTCCAGCGGGATCGCATGAAGAATTTTCTGCAGTGAATGTGTTAACTGAAATTGTTGGTGCAAACGCAACTGGTAGAATGCATAAATCTCTTGTTGAGCCGGGCCTTGCCAGTAGAGCGTTTGGATTTAACTTTCAATGGCAAGAGCCAGGGTTAGGTTTATTTGCTGCCGAGATTGATAAAGACGCTGACATTAGCAAAGCGGAAGAAGCAATGCTGGCCACGTTAGAGTCAATTAGCGAAACACCCTTTACAGACGAAGAAGTAGAACGTGCAAAACGTACTCTCTTGAAGAATATTGAACTGTCTTTCAACTCATCAGAAAATATTGCCTTAGGGTTAAGTGAGTGGGTTGGCATGGGCGACTGGCGTTTACTTTTCTTAGATCGTGATCGCATTGAAAAAGTAACAACTGCAGATGTACAAAAAGTGGCGGAGGCATACCTAGTCAGAAATAATCGCACTTTAGGTAAATTTATTCCAACAGAAAAACCAGAGCGTGTTGAGATTCCTCAAGTGGCTAATGTATCAGACATGGTTAAAGGCTATAAAGGGCGTGAAGCTGTTGCTCAAGGTGAAGTATTTGATCCGAGCCAAGACAATATTGATAAACGCACAAAAGTCGTCACGTTAAGCAATGGCACCAAAGTAGCTTTATTACAAAAGAAAACGCGTGGTGAAGCTGTTGTTGTGCGCATAGCAACACAAATGGGAACAGAAAAATCATTGCATGGTAAAGCGCTTGCAGGTGATTTAGCTGGTGATATGTTGATGCGCGGTACACAAAACCTTTCTCGTGAACAACTTAAAGATGAATTTGACAAGCTTAAAGCGAATGTTCGTATTGGTGGTGGGGCAGAGGGGGCTAGTGCGCGAGCTGAAACAGTAAAAGCAAACTTAGTGGACACCTTAAAGTTAGTTGGTGAAGTGCTTAAAGAACCTGCATTTGATGAACAAGAATTTACACAATTGGTTTCAACACAAGAAGTTGATATTGAACAACAGCTGCAAGATCCGCAGTCAATTGCTTTTAGAGAGTATTCTCGCCGTCAAAGTCAGTTCCCGAAAGGTCATCCTCGCCACGTATCAGCGTTAGAAGATGTAGTTGCTGAGTTAAAAGCTATCACGTTAAAAGATGTTAAAGCGTTCCATGAGGAGTTTTATGGCGCGAACAGCATGCAAATTAGTATTGTTGGAGACTTTGACGAACAGAAAGTACTTGAAACATTAGAGCTTGAATTTGCTAATTGGCGTAGTGATCAGAAATATAAGCGGGTTGAGCATACATACAACAAACTTGCTGTGAAAGATCAGGATTTTAATACCCCTGATAAAGAAAACGCCGTATTTGTTGCAGCGGTGTCATTACCTGTCGGTATTAATGATAAAGATGCGCCGGCCTTAGAGCTAGGAAACTACATCTTAGGAGGAGGTTTCCTTAACAGCCGTTTAGCGACGCGTTTACGTCAAAAAGATGGCCTAAGCTATGGTGCAGGTTCTTTCGTCAATATGAGCCGCTCTGATGACCGCGCATCGATGGGAGCATATGCCATCTGTGCACCGCAAAACTTGAATAAAGTAGAAATAGGGTTTAAAGAAGAGCTAACTCGCCTGCTGAAGGACGGGTTCACTGACGAAGAAATAAGTGCAGCAAAATCTGGCTTATTACAAGGTAAAAAAGTGAGTCGTTCGCAAGACAATGAACTGGTGGGCAAACTGAACAGCAACTTATACTACGATAAGAATATGCAGTTTAGCGCGCAATATGAAGAAGCTTTAAGTAGCTTAACAGCTAAAGATGTGCATAAAGTGATGAAGAAGTACTTAAAAGTAGAAGACTTCTCGATGATTAAAGCGGGCGATTTCAGTAAAGTGGAATAGACCGCAATAGAAATTAATTGGGCTACCTTAGGGTAGCCTTTTTTATATACTTAAATATCATCAATGCACTAACCGCATAAATTTGACAAACTATTGAGAGATAAACATAAGAATCATGGTGTTTTTTGATTGAAAAACCCGCTTGTTGCACGAAATCTCAACAAACGACAAAAAATGCAAAAAAATCGTTTGACATATTTTTTGAATCCATTAATATTCGCACCCACTGATGAGCTGGCCGATTGGCTGAAGGTGCTTGCCCACTAAGGGAGTATACAGTTTATAACTGTATTAAAGGTTCCTAGCTAAGGTATGTTCTTAATATGCATTAGACTCGTTAGTAAAGAAAAAACGATATTTGGTGAGCTGGCCGAGTGGCCGAAGGCGCTCCCCTGCTAAGGGAGTATCGGGTTTGTAGCCCGATCGAGAGTTCGAATCTCTCGCTCACCGCCATTTCGTTTTGCATTTAATTTTAAATTAAATCGGATGAAAGTTCCGGATCTCTGATTGAGATTTAAAACTAAATCAGCGACGGACGCGTAGCTCAGCTGGATAGAGTACCTGGCTACGAACCAGGCGGTCGCAGGTTCGACTCCTGCCGCGTCCGCCACTTTTAATTAAAGTGGACATTCGCAAGTTCGCAACTACTATTAAAGTTGCTATCCTGAACTCGGATATAAAAGAAATGTTACCGCGGACGCGTAGCTCAGCTGGATAGAGTACCTGGCTACGAACCAGGCGGTCGCAGGTTCGACTCCTGCCGCGTCCGCCACTTTTGAAGAAGCCAGTCTTTTGACTGGTTTTTTTATTGCTGATCTTTCCTTTAGATTCAAAACAAAAGGCATTGCGAACAAGGTTCGTTATCTCTGAATCAAGATATAAAATAATGATTGACCGCGGACGCGTAGCTCAGCTGGATAGAGTACCTGGCTACGAACCAGGCGGTCGCAGGTTCGACTCCTGCCGCGTCCGCCACTTTTCTCTTTTTAGAGATGAAGAAACCAGTCTTTTGACTGGTTTTTTTTTGTCTAAACTTTATTGAGACAACAGCTTCTTATAATTGCTTAGTCGTTTAGGTCAGCTGGGTAACTTGTATTAACCAGGCAGTCTACAAGACGATTCCCCTTGTTTATTATTACACAATAATAATGTATTACATGATCTTCACATTTTTAACTATGGGATAGTCTACCATCTTTAAACGTACGAAAATTAATCACACTTTTATACACTAAGTGTTAAAGTGTCTTTGATAATTTAATAGAGTAACAGTCCTGATTATATTCAATCCGTCAAATTGGTTAACGTCGTTTTCATTATATCGATAATCGCCAGTCTTATTGATGATAATACTATTCACAATATATTCATTATCACGAAATTGTATTTTGTATACAATTTGAAAATAAACCTTATGTTTTAATGATTTTAAACATTATAAATTGTATACAATATTTAAGTGTTATAAGAAGTGATGAATAAATATTAATTTATGGTGAATATGATAGTGATTTCTCACTTTTTGCTATTGACATTGTTTTTTTTTTATGAAAATTGAAAATGTTGATTGCTTTTTTGATATTGGAGTGATTATTCTATTTCCACACTTTTAAATTGGAATGTGAAATGGAACAGTTATCTCAGCTTTTTGTCGAAGCAGGAACATTAATGCTCGCAGGCATGGTGTTTGTTTTTGCTTTTTTAGGTCTTTTAGTTGTCATCATTAATACTGTGTTAGCTCCGCTTGCAGATAAATATCCTGATCCTATTGCGCAAACCCCTGCGCGAACAACCAATAAAAAAAACAATTCAACTAGTACTGGGCTCTCGCCAAACATTGTCGCTGCAATTTCTGCTGCGGTGTCTCAGTATCGTCAAAAGCATAATAAATAAGAATAGGAACACGTCATGACAAAACCATTAGGTCTCACAGAGGTTGTCTTAAGGGATGGCCATCAGTCACTTTTAGCTACTCGTTTGCGTTTAGAAGATATGCTTCCTATCGCATCAAAACTTGATGAAATTGGTTATTGGTCAATTGAATCCTGGGGAGGCGCGACATTTGACTCGTGTATTCGATATTTAGGTGAAGATCCTTGGCACCGCATTCGTGAACTGAAAAAAGCCATGCCGAACACCAAACAACAAATGTTATTCCGTGGTCAGAATATTCTTGGCTACCGTCATTATGCCGACGATGTTGTTGAAAAATTTGTAGAGCGTGCTCACGTCAATGGTGTTGATGTTTTCAGAATTTTTGACGCTATGAATGACGTACGAAACTTACAAACTGCAATTAAAGCCGCGGTTAAAGTGGGGGCACATGCGCAAGGGACATTGAGCTTTACAGAAAGTCCAATTCATACCCTTGATGGTTGGTTAACAATGGCCAAACAGCTAGAAGACATGGGCGCACATTCTTTATGTATTAAAGATATGGCTGGGCTACTAAAGCCGTATTTTGCGCAAGAACTTATTGGTAAGCTCAAAGAAACCGTTTCTTTACCTATCGCCTTACATTGTCATGCAACAACAGGTCTCAGTGTTGCAACTCATATGAAAGCTATTGATGCTGATATTGACGTTATTGATACCTCAATTTCTTCAATGAGTATGACCTACGGACACTCTCCCACGGAAACTATTGTATCGGCTGTTGAGGGCTCTCCACGAGATACTGGTTTAGATATGCAGAAACTAGCAGAAGTTGCCGCATACTTTCGTGATGTACGAGAAAAATACGCCAAATTTGAAGGTAGCTTAAAAGGTGTTGACGCACGTATTCTATTGGCGCAAGTACCTGGCGGTATGTTGACCAATATGGAAAGCCAGCTTAAAGAACAAGGCGCCGCAGATAGACTAGATGAAGTATTATCTGAAATTCCTAAAGTTCGTAAAGACTTAGGTTATATTCCACTAGTTACACCAACGTCGCAAATTGTCGGTACACAGTCTGTTTTAAACGTACTAACCGGTGAGCGTTATAAAACCATTACCAAAGAAACTGCTGGGGTGTTGAAAGGCGAATATGGCGCTACAGCAGACAAGGTCAACGCAGAATTGCAAGCTCGAGTACTTGATGGCGCTGAAGCGATTACTTGTCGCCCAGCTGATCTGCTCGATCCCGAAATGGATAAGCTAACCGGCGAGTTAGAAGGTTTAGCGAAAGAGAAAGGCATTAGCTTAGCTGATGAGGCGATTGATGACGTATTAACTTATGCGTTATTCCCACAAATTGGACTTAAGTTCTTAGAAAATAGAAATAATCCTGATGCTTTTGAACCTGTACCAACTAAAGAGGATTTACAAGTATCAGCAGCATCTGCTAAGCCAGATGCGCATGCTAAGCCAGCTGAAAGCTATTCAGTCAGTGTTGATGGCAAAGTGTATGACGTAATTGTTGGTCCAAGTGGCTCTGTTAGTTCAGTAACCTCTGCAGCGGATGCAGCTATCAAACAAACAGCGTCTGTCTCAGCAGAAGAAACACTAAATGCACCGCTAGCAGGTAATATCTTCAAGGTGTTAGCTTCAGAAGGCGATACCGTTGCTGCTGGCGATGTTGTGATGATCATGGAAGCAATGAAGATGGAAACGGAAATCAGAGCGGTAACCGGCGGCGAAATTGTCGGTTTGCATGTCAAAGAAGGTGATGCCGTCGCGGTTGGCGATGCGTTACTTAGTCTTGCATAGGGAACAGCAATGGATTCGTTAAATACGCTTTGGTTATCCACTGGCTTAGCAAACTTTGAGTTTAGTCAAGTCATTATGATGTTGGTCGGATGTGGCTTGCTGTTTCTAGCAATTGCTAAGAATTTTGAACCATTATTGTTAGTCCCTATGGGATTTGGTGCCATATTGACCAATATCCCTATGGCAGGTTTTTCTGAAGTCGGTGGCCTACTGCATTACATATATTATGCCGGTATAGACACGGGGATATTCCCGCTCTTGATCTTTATGGGGGTTGGCGCAATGACCGATTTTGGCGCGCTGATCGCAAACCCTAAAATGTTATTTTTAGGGGCTGCCGCTCAGTTTGGTATTTTTGCTACTTTGTTTGGTGCCATCGCCTTAAATGCAATTCCTGGATTTGAATTTACGCTTCAAGATGCTTCAGCCATTGCGATTATTGGTGGTGCTGATGGACCAACGGCTATATTTTTAGCTTCGAAGTTAGCACCTGAATTGCTAGGCGCTATAGCGGTAGCAGCGTATTCGTATATGGCCTTAGTACCGATTATTCAGCCGCCAATCATGCGTGCGCTAACTTCGGATGAAGAGCGTAAAATTGAAATGGCTCAGTTGCGCCATGTAACCAAAGTCGAAAAGGTAATCTTCCCACTCGCCGTATTACTGATGACCATATTCTTTTTACCAGCGGCAACGCCACTGGTCGGTATGTTCTGTCTGGGTAATTTGATGCGCGAATGCGGAGTGGTTGACCGCTTGAGCTCAACGGCTCAAAATGAGCTGATTAATATTGTCACTATCTTCTTAGGTTTAGGTGTTGGTTCAAAACTAAGCGCGGACAAATTTTTAAACGTTGAAACATTAGGTATTTTGGCTCTAGGGGCGGTGGCGTTCTCTATTGGTACTGCTTCTGGCGTATTGATGGCTAAGTTGATGAACAAGCTGTCTAAAGATCCGATTAATCCACTTGTTGGTGCAGCTGGGGTTTCAGCGGTGCCGATGGCGGCTCGCGTTGCAAATAAAGTAGGTTTAGAGTCGAACCCACATAATTTCTTATTGATGCATGCAATGGGACCCAATGTGGCCGGGGTACTTGGCTCGGCGGTAGCAGCAGGTATACTGTTAGCACTAGTTGGCCCATAAGCTTTATTTTTGACTAAAACTGAAAAGCCCGAATAGAGAGTTCTCTTCGGGCTTTTTTATTGGCTGTAAATACGTTTTGAGAATTTATGGATGAAGTTTAAAGTGTTGCCATTTACCGTCTTTTTTCTCAAAACATAAACGATCATGAAGCCTGCTGGCACGACCTTGCCAAAACTCAATATAAGTGGGTACTACACGATAGCCACCCCAAAATTCTGGCAAAGGAACTTTTCCGGTTGAGTATTTGCCATTGAAATAGTCAACGCGCTGCAAAAGTTCGTTGTCGTGCTTAAGCTTTTGGCTTTGCTTAGACGCATGAGCGCCTATTTGGCTACCCCGATCACGGCTATGGAAATATTGTTTAGATTGCTCTGTCGATGTTCGCTCAATTGTACCTTCAATTCGAATTTGACGTTGAAGCACATTCCAATGAAAGAGTAGGGCGACATGAGAGTTTTCAGACAACTCAATGCTTTTACGGCTACCATAGTTGGTATAGAACACGAAGCCTTTGTCATCGAATTCTTTTAGTAACACCATACGACTACTTGGCCGGCCCTCTTTGGTACAGCTACTAACTGACATTGATTCAGGGAGCAAAATGCCAGATTTATTTGCATCTTCAAACCACTGAGTGAACAACACTAACGGCTCAACATTTTCATCTAACTTGGGTAAGGGCAATGCAACGCCTTGTCCGAAAGTAAACAGGCAGCGCAATTTTTCTAGAAACGTCATAATTTTAAACATGCTAAATAAGTTGGTCATATTCTAGCAAGTTATCAATTGCTGTCGCTAGTCATCCGAGTATTTGTTTGTCTTCTTTTAGCGTTAGAGCTAAATTTGTCGGTAAAAACAAAAAAGGCGAACAACAATATTGTTCGCCTTTGGTCATCAAAAAGTGATTAACGTTATTTTGATTTCATGTAGTCGATGGTTAGGTTAGTGAGAAGTTTTACGCCTAATTTCATGCCACTTTCGTCTATTTTGAATTCTGGCGTATGGTGTCCCGGTGCTTCTTCGACAGGCATATTTTTCGCTTTGCCTCCAACGAATAAATATAAGCCCGGCACTTCTTCTTGGAAGAAAGAAAAATCTTCAGCACCAGTGACTGCTTTTGTTAATACTGCATTACCTTTACCAGCCGTAGCTTTTAATGTTGGTAGCATTTGTTGCATTAAAGCGGGGTCGTTATAGGTGATCGGATAGCTGTAATCTAGCGGCAGTGTAACCTCAGCAGTAGTATTCATACTTTCAGCTATGGCTTTAGCTTTGCGGTTAACGGCTTCGTGAATGTGTGTGCGGATCTCCGGATTCAATGTCCGAATAGTGCCTACAAGTTCAACTTCATTTGGAATGATGTTCGAGCGATTTCCGCCATGGATCATGCCAACAGTAACAACCGCGGCACTGTCGACAAGTTTAACTTCACGACTGACGATGGTCTGTAGGCCCATAATCACTTGAGCAGAGGTGACAATAGGGTCGGCACTTAGCCAAGGATAAGCGCCATGAGATTGCTTTCCTTTAATCACAATCTTATACGGGTCTACCGCGGCCATGATGCCTTCTTCTTTATATTCAACCTTACCTACCTCAAGATCTGAGCTGATATGTAGGCCGAAAATAACGTCGACATCAGGATTCTTAAGTACACCTTCTTCAACCATAACCTGTGCGCCACCAACTTCACCGCGAGGAGCACCTTCTTCAGCGGGCTGAAATATAAACTTAACTTTGCCTGTTAGTTCGCTTTTCATTGAGGTTAGTATTTTTGCAGCGCCCATTAACATAGCGATATGGGTATCATGACCACAAGCGTGCATAACACCAACATCTTGACCATTATTGGTTGAACGTACCTTTGATTCGAACGATAAGCCCGTATTCTCAGTCACGGGTAAACCGTCTATATCAGCACGTAGCGCGACTACAGGGCCAGGTTTACCGGAATCTAATATGGCAACAACACCTGTTTTTGCAACGCCTGTTTGTACATCCAAACCAAGCTCAGTAAGAAACTTAGCAATCGTTTTGGCGGTTTCGAATTCTCGGTTGGAAAGTTCTGGATGTTGGTGAAAATGACGGCGCCACTTGATCACTTCTGGTTCAATTTTGGTAGCGAGTTTAGCCACATCATGATCGGCATGTGTAGCGGTAGTAAAGAGTGAAAAACTTGCTGCAATTGCAGAAGCTAAAAGAAGTTTTTTCATGAGCAATTTCTATTGTTGTTGTTAATGCACTTACCTTACTCGATTGAAATAGATTTTACTATTGTTGAAGATTTAATCTTTCATAGAATAAATTGGCGCTCTGATATTTCTTTTTATTGATCACTTAAGTTTCGGATGTGGATTTTAATAGAGCATTAAAAGAAAAGGCTGATCAATGATCAGCCTTTTTAGTGGTTTACAAGTAAAAGGGTTAAATTACCAGCCTTCTACTCCCGCCATATCTGGCAATTGGTGTGCTATACCCTTATGGCAGTCGATACAGGTTTTCTCACCACTGGCAAGTGATGTAGAGTGCTGTTTCGCGGCACGCGGGCTTTGCGATGTAAAGTCCATGTAATCAAAGTTGTGACAGTTACGGCACTCCAATGAATCGTTGGCTTTTAAGCGATGCCATTCATGTTGAGCAAGGCGCTTCCGGTTGGCAAGGAATTTTTCACGCGTATTGATCGTGCCAAATAATTTGCCCCATACTTCCTTAGACGCCTGCATTTTTCGTGCAATCTTATCTGTCCACTTATGTGGTACATGACAATCTGGGCAAGTTGCTCTTACACCAGAACGGTTAGAAAAATGAATGGTAGTTTTCAACTCTTCATAGACGTTGTTTTCCATTTCATGACATGAAATACAAAACTCTTCTGTATTAGTCACTTCTAGGGCGGTGTTAAATCCACCCCAGAACACGATACCAGCGATAAAGCCACCAATGACTAAAAAGCCTAAACTGTAGTACGCACTTGGACGTCTGAGTGTTGCCCACGCGATTTTAATTTTATCAATCATAAAACCGCTCCGTTACTTTTTCTTAGGTTGATTTTTCATTAACGTATGCATATCAACAAACGTATTGTCGACTAGTGGTTTTGCATCAGCTTGGGTTACATGACACTGATTACAAAAGTAACGTCGTGGTGAAACTTCTGCCAAGAAATTACCGTCTCTGTTCATAAAATGCGTAACACTTACCATAGGTGCTTGAGAGTCTTCAGTACGTTGACGTGAATGACAAGACATGCACTTGTTAGTATTCAAATTCACCTCGTAATTTCTCGTTTTGTGAGGAATTAGCGGCGGCTGCATAGGGTAATTACGCGTTTGCTTAATATCGCTATTAATGATCTTAGGGATGGCATTGGTTTTTTGTTGAGTATCCAGCGCCGTGCTATCTCTCAAGGTAGCAATTTCATTATCTTCAGCAGTAACTAACGTAGTCATTGCCAATGAGCAGATTAGAATTAAAGTTTTAAACGTTTTCATGATAATGCTCCTAAGCCTTAACTACTTTAACGGCACACTTTTTAAAGTCTGTTTCTTTTGAAAGCGGGTCGGTTGCATCAAGTGTTACTTTGTTTACTAAGCGACTGGCATCAAACCAAGGCATAAAGACTAGACCTTTAGGTGGCTTGTTGCGGCCTCTAGTTTCTACGCGTGTTTCAACTTCACCACGACGAGAAACAATCTTAACTTTGTCACCACGGCGCATACCACGAGATTTTGCATCATCTGGATGCATGTAAATTAATGCATCCGGCATGGCTTTATAAAGTTCTGGTACACGTTGAGTCATTGAGCCTGAGTGCCAATGTTCAATCACGCGACCCGTTGATAACCACAAGTCATATTCGCTATCTGGTGATTCTGCTGCCGGCTCATAAGGTAGAGCAAATATGACTGCTCGACCATCAGGCTTACCGTAGAAGTCATAATCACTTCCAGGTTTCACGTAAGGATCTGACCCTTCTTTAAAGCGCCATTTAGTTTCTTTGCCGTCAACAACAGGCCAACGTAAGCCGCGTACCTCATGGTATCGATCATACGGTGCCAAGTCGTGCGCTTTACCGCGACCAAAGGTTGCATACTCTTCAAATAGACCTTTTTGAATGTAGAAACCAAAGTCACGTGATTCATCATTTAAACGGTCTTCAGGGACTTCATCTAGTTTGTACTTATCCACGTTGCCATTGGCGTAAAGTACGTCAAATAACGTTTTGCCACGTACTTCTGGTTGTTTTGCAATGAGTTCTTCTGGCCAAACTTCTTCGATTTTAAAGCGCTTTGAAAACTCAACCACTTGCCACATGTCTGATTTAGCACCTTTAGGCGCCTCGACCATTTGATACCAGGCTTGAGTACGACGCTCTGCGTTACCGTATACACCTTCTTTTTCTACCCACATTGCTGTCGGCAATACTAAGTCGGCAGCTTGTGCAGTTACCGTTGGGTAAGGGTCTGAAACGACAATAAAGTTTTTAGGGTTGCGGTATCCTGGGAGACCTTCTTCGTTCATGTTCGCCGCAGCTTGCATGTTGTTATTACATTGCACCCAATAAAAGTTAAGTTTGCCATCTTTTAGCATTCGGTTTTGTAAAACGGCATGATAGCCCGGCTTAGGTGGAATGGTACCTTCAGGTAGCTTCCAGATTTTTTCAGCATAAGCGCGATGTTTAGGGTTTTTAACAACCATATCAGCAGGCAGGCGGTGAGCGAATGTTCCAACTTCACGAGCAGTACCACAAGCAGATGGTTGACCTGTTAATGAGAACGGACTGTTACCAGGAGTTGCAATCTTACCTGTTAATAAATGGATGTTATAAACTAAATTGTTCGCCCAGACTCCTCGTGTATGTTGGTTGAAACCCATAGTCCAAAAAGAGGTAACTTTCACTTTCGGATCTGCATACATTTCAGCGAGATCTTTTAATTTGTGCTCAGGAACACCAGAAAGTTTGGAAACATATTCCGCAGTATAGGTACTAACAAATTTAGCATATTCATCAAAGTTGATTGCTTTAGAGCCACCCGCTTTTTTGTTGTTTTTTGCTTTTTGCTCAAGCGGATGTTCAGGACGTAATCCGTAGCCAATATCGGTATTACCTAAACGGAAATTGGTGTGTTTAGAAACAAAGTCTTTGTTTACACGATCTGTTTGAATAATGTAATTCGCGATATAGTTTAATATAGCTAAATCTGTTTGCGGTGTGAAAATCATACCGTTATCAGCAAGATCAAAGCTGCGGTGCTCGTAAGTAGAAAGTACAGCTACTTTTACATGAGGGGCACTTAAACGGCGATCGGTAACACGTGTCCAAAGGATTGGGTGCATTTCAGCCATATTAGAACCCCACAGAACGATGGCATCAGCCGCTTCCATGTCGTCATAACAACCCATAGGCTCGTCAATTCCAAAGGTACGCATAAAGCCACCAACCGCAGAAGCCATACAGTGGCGTGCGTTAGGATCAATGTTGTTAGATCTAAATCCTGCTTTATACAGTTTTGCGGCAGCATAACCTTCTTGTACTGTCCACTGACCAGAGCCAAACATACCAACTGCTGTTGGGCCTGTTTTCTTCAATGCGTCTTTTGCTTTTTCAGCCATAACGTCAAAGGCTTGATCCCAACTGATTGGTGTGAAATCGCCGTCTTTGCTGTACTTACCATTTTTCATGCGCAGCAATGGAGTGGTAATTCGATCCTTGCCGTACATGATTTTCGATAAGAAATAGCCTTTTACGCAGTTAAGGCCTTTATTCACAGGTGATTTAATATCACCGTGGGTAGCTACAACTTTACCGTCCATAACACCGACGTTGACACTACAACCTGTACCACAAAAACGACAAGCGGCTTTATCCCATTTTATCTTTGTTGCATCACTGGTTGTGATTAGGTTTGAGGCTGCTGCTGGTACAGACACCCCAGCTACGGCCGCTGCGGCTGCGACCGCATTTGCTTTAATAAATTCTCGGCGATTTATAGTCATTGTACTCACCTTAGTTTGGTTCATTTTCTGTTAAAAATTGATGGTAAATGGGTGATAAACTCATGAGTTCATCGTGATGCTTAAATTCGTCTAAACGCGCAGCAATTAATTTTTGGTTATTTGCTTCAATGGTAAATACAATTTTACCCTCTTCACTTACTGCGTGTATCTCAGCGCCCTCTATAGCGATAATTTCTTGTGACAGCACTTCGCTGCTTTCTGGCCTGCCGTGTGCTACAAAACTAGCAACGTGGTACTCATGTTCTTGAGTCATAATTATTTCTCGACATTAAAGTCATATTTGATTGCACTTTGTGGACACACCTCAATACAGGCGCCACACTGGCTGCAATCATCGTTGTTTAAACTTGGACTAGGAATACTCGAATCGAGGAAATTAAATTCAATCGCTCTTGTGTCACAGGCGTCTTTACAACTTTGGCAATAAATCTGGTTTAACGCTAAGCAGCTTTTTTCAATTTTAAAATTAATTGGCCAAGGCGCACAGCTAGCAATTTCAGCGTCCGACTTAAATAAAGGTTGCTCGCACACTTCAATACATTTTTTACAATCAGTACATTCTCCTTGGCTAAAATCAACTTTTGGGTAACCTAGATCATCTTTAACAATGATATTAGTTTCACAATTATCGATGCAGGCTTTGCACTGAGTACATTGGGATAAGAAATCACGTTCACTCTTTACCCAAGGCAGACGAAGCTGAGGTTTCGAGCTTACTTTTCCTCTAAACAGTCTTCTTCGCGCTGGATTTGCAAGTTCTTCCATGTTTAACTGTCCGTCATCTTACGACGTTGGCGGGCCCATTAGGATTTGGCTTATCCAAATTGCGAATCCAAAACCGCCAACAATGATGACCGAAAGAATCGGCGCTAAAAATACGGCCAAAAATAAAAACGTATTTCGCTCATGTTTTTCTTGTTGCTCTGGAGTGTATTCTGTTTCCATTATGCTCTACCTACTTTTATTAAACGGAGATATTGTCCGTCTGTTTTAATTCTAAAATATTGATCCCGCACAAAAGTTAGGGATATTTAATAACAAAAAAAGCAAAATCAAACTTTGCTTTCAAGTTTAGTATAGAATATTGATTTTGTACGATTATTTTACATGACTGTAACATCTTAATGACGATTTATGAATTCTTAAAAAAATTGTATCTCAACCTGTTGCGTTCAAAGCATCGTAGCCTTGTAGTTTTGGACGGTGACTTATTGTGGGCGCAGCAGAACATACAAGAGTTTTTAGATAAAACAACTTTGAATTCTAGCGATAATGGTACACAAAATAGGTTGTTAACTTATAGTGAGCTTGCCACTGTTTCAGGAGACGTTAATCGAAAAACTTACACTCACCACTTAGGTACAGAAAATCAGTTTCTGTTGTTTGTCGACCCAGAACTTAACGTTGATGCTTTGGCCGCCCTTGCTGGCACAATCGCTGCCGGTGGAATTTGTTTTGTCTGGCTCAATAGCCAGGATAGCTCCTTCGTCCCTACTCATTTTTTGTCAAGGTTTTTGCAGTACATAAAACAGTCTGAGCGCAATTATTACGTGTCTGAACAAGGAAATGTGCAGCTGATAAAAACCGAAGAACATTTAAATAATGGTCGGTCTTTTAGTCAACAGATTAAGCCATCGTACGAGGTAATTAGTGAACAAACTAATGCCGTACAGTTGATCTGCAGTGCTATCAAGTCAAAGAAAAAAGACCCAGTGGTACTGACCGCCGATCGAGGACGCGGAAAGACTACTGCGTTAGCGCTTGTCTGTGCTCAACTTTTTATATCGAGTACGCGTCCAATTCAGATGGTCATTACAGCCCCTAATCGTGCTGCACTGACCATTTTTTATAGTCATCTCGAACGACAGCTCAGGTTGCTTAATCAATCATTGAATCACAATATAAACCAACATCAAGGGAAGCTCACGATTGGTAAAAATTCCATTACCTATTTACCTGTAGATCAGCTAATTAAACAATCCCCCGATATAGATATATTATTGGTAGATGAAGCGGCAGGAGTTCCAGTTTATTTGTTAAAGCGAATGTTAGAGCTTGCACCAACGTGTGTTTTTTCAAGTACCGTGCATGGATATGAAGGTGCGGGAAGAGGATTTACGCTTAAGTTTTTACCTTTACTAAAAGCTCACAAGCCTAATTTCCAATCATTGCACTTACATCAGCCGGTGCGGTGGGCAGAAAAGGACCCACTCGAGTCTTTGCTATTTGATACCTGTTTGTTGAATGCTCAATTAAGTAATATTAGCGCTGATGTTGAAGCGCAAAGTGCTATAAGTGCATCGGCAGAATTTGTGCCTTTGAGCCAAGCACAGTTATTGCAAGACGAAACCTTATTAAAGCAAGTTTTCTCGGTGTTAGTTACTGCTCACTACCAAACAAAGCCAAGCGACTTAAAAATGTTGTTGGATAACCCTCAGGTGAGAATCTTTGCGCTTCGTTCACCTGAACATCAAATATTGGCTGTCGCCTTAACACTACGAGAAGGTGGAGTTGAGCCGGCATTAGTTGACGCAATAAAACAAGGTAAAAGGCGGCTTAAAAATCACTTCTTGCCGCAATCAATTTTAACTCAATGCGTTAATAAGCAAGCATTTGATTATCAATATCTTAGGATTATGCGTATTGCGGTGCATCCGTCGATACAACAAATCGGACTAGGAAGCCATTTATTGACCTCAATAGAAAATTGGGCAAAACGAAATGAAATTGATTGTCTTGGAACTAGCTTCGCGGCCAATCCTGAAGTCTGCAACTTTTGGTTTGATAATGGCTATCAAATTACCCGAATCGGATTTTCCACAGACGCATCTAGTGGTGAGCATTCTGCGATGATGCTCAAAAGTGTTAATAATAAGGCAACCAATTTCGTGGAGAGTTTAAATGCTACTTTTTATAACTCGTTTAGCTATCTGCTGACTGACGAATACCAGCAGTTGTCAGTACCGTTAGTACAGTTGATTTTAGCCAAAAATTCTCGTTCGAATTTACTTACTGATGATGCTCATGACAAAATTATCGCCTTTGCCAATAAAGAGGCGCAATACAGTTGCATTGTCTTTGAACTTCATCAATGGTTGTTGACTTTGATCGTCTCCATGCACAGTAGTGACGAATCCTTGTATCCATTAATTGCACGTATTTTGATGAAGCACTCGGTGGCCAAGGTGTGTCAACAATATGGCTTTACTGGTAAAAAAGCGCTCAATCAGTACTTAGTGAAGACTGTCTCTTCAAAATTAACCACGGGTTAGCATATATTTTTGTCGATGCCAGTAAGCCTTCATTCTGTGGTATTGGCAATGAGAGTGATCACGTGCATTACATTCATCATCCAGTAAAATTCGATCGATGTAATACAAAATACACTGTACAACATTCTTACTGGGCGCGACTTCATAGCTGGCGATTAATACACTTAACCAATCTTCCATTTGCGAAATGTGTGTATGTCTCATGATTAGCGACTCCTGTGCGTACTTGACAGCAATAATGATTGCCAAAGCACTTGTTTGGCATTTTCATCTAAACATTTACAATCGTGGCCGAAAATTAAACCATTGCAGATAAGTTCAGCCAATAGGCTACTAGGCAACTCAATTTTTACTGTATCAGGTAGCATGTATTTTTTTGGTGACATCAGATAACCCTTTAGACTAGGCTAGGAATGTATAAACAATAATATAATGAACACTAGATGTAAATGATAATTATTCTCATTTGGTGTGTTTGTGAAAGATAGCATCAGAGGATTTTGATGGAACAGGTGATACAAGTACGGGCATTATTTAAAAACTACAATGACGTAGCTGCTGTGGATGACGTCAGTTTTGAGATAAGCAAAGGTTGTTGTTTCGGCCTTCTGGGGCCGAATGGAGCGGGTAAAACAACCACTATTGAAATAATGGAAGGTATAATCCCTGCGAGTTCAGGAGAGGTGCTCTACTATGGAGAGCCAGCTTCAGATCAGACGGCACATCATATCGGCATACAATTTCAAAATACCGCGCTGCAAGATTTCCTGACCGTTAAGGAAACGTTAGATTTATTTGGCTCATTTTACGATGAGACTTTGTCAGTCGATATGCTTATTGAGCTGTGTGATCTTTCGGATTTTCTAGATAGAGATAATCGGTTACTCTCAGGTGGTCAGCGGCAAAGGTTGTTATTAGCCCTTGCACTTATTAATGACCCTGATATCGTTTTTCTTGATGAGCCAACTACGGGGCTCGACCCTCAGGCGAGACGTAACTTCTGGCAGCTGATCAAAAACATCAAAGCACAAAATAAAACTATTGTGTTAACTACGCACTATATGGATGAAGCCGAGCAACTATGTGATGAAATTATCATCATGGATCGTGGGAAAATTATCGAGCAAGGCCAGCCTGAAAAGTTACTGTCTCAACATTTTGAGCATGTTTTTATCTATTTACCCAAAGAAACTGTACCTCAGGTACTAATCACATCAGAGGGCTGGACAACTCGTCAAAGCCGCGTAGAAATTACGACGGCAAATGTTGAGCAAACTTTGTCGCTTTTGATGAAGTACAAAGTTCCTCTTGATGAGCTGCAAGTTAAGTCGGCTAATTTGGACGACCTGTTTTTGAAATTAACTGGGCATTCGCTGAGAGAATAAGGTCTATCGGCGGTAAGGAATCAAATGAATTTTAAACGTTTTTTTGCAGTGTTTAAGGCGAGAAATATTGAATTTTTCAGAGACAAGGCTTCGTTAGGCTGGAATATTTTATTTCCTGTGTTGTTGCTCGTGGGTTTTTCTTTCGTATTTTCTGGTGACAACAAAGGCGTATATAAAGTGGGGGTTCTAGACCTTAGTGCACATCAACAACACCCCTTTTTGGATACCAAGCATATTGATTTTGTTGATTATCAAGAGTTACAAAAGGCACAAGATAAACTTACCCGTCACAGCATCGATTTGATCATTGATTATGATCAGAAAAGTTATTGGGTTAATGAACTCTCGCCAAAAAGCTATCTTGTTGAGAAAATTTTTCAAGCACAGCAACACACATTTAAGCGCAACATTTTAATAGGTGAAGCCATTCGTTATGTCGACTGGGTATTACCGGGTATTCTAGGTATGAACATGATGTTTAGTTGCCTTTTTGGCGTAGGTTACGTGATTGTTCGTTATCGGAAAAATCATGTCTTAAAACGGCTCAAAGCGACACCTCTTTCTGCGTTTGAATTTGTTTCCGCGCAACTACTTTCTCGTTTGTTTATTGTGATGTTTATGTCTAGTGCCGTGTATATGGGCTGTAACTTTATGTTCGATTTTTATATGTTGGGCAGTTACATAGATTTACTGATCATCGGGTTTCTTGGTGCCTTTAGTTTGATCACGATGGGGCTATTGGTGGCTTCACGTAGCAAAAGTGAAGAGCTCATTGGTGGCTTGCTCAACTTAACGTCGTGGCCAATGATGTTACTTTCAGGGGTTTGGTTTAGTCTAGAAGGCGCGCCAGAGCCTATGCGTATAGTGGCTGACTTCTTACCGCTCACTCATTTAGTAGCAGGAGCTCGCGAGATCATTACTGAAGGGGCAACATTGGCCGATATTAGTTACCATATATACGTACTGGTAGGAATGAGTGCTCTGTTTTTAAGCCTTGGAGCCTACTTGTTTAGTTGGAATACGGAGCGTTAAATTCCCTTAATTGCCTGATAAGTTGCACAAGTTGAGTGATCTTTACATTGGATAGTTGGCGGTAATCAAAGTAAGGAGAGATAATAATTTGTTTTGATTCATTTATCGCAAAGCTTGAGGTAAGCCAATGACACTTTTCTGCTATACCGCTGCTTGTTGCATAAGTTTTGCCTAAAACTATATGTAGTTTGTTTAGCGCCATATTGAGATAATTAGGAGCTAAAAAACATAAGCAATAATTGCTGTCTTTTTGCAGCAATGAATTGTCTCTCAATGATTGCCAGGTGGGCGCTAATTCATCGTCTAATTCGAAAGCAAGTTTCGCCATCACATTAAATATTTTTCGCCAATGATTACCGGTAAGTGCGGAAATATTAGCAATGTCGCCAGTTTGCACTGGGGTAATGTCGTTAAGTGTTTGATATTGGTTGAGTGGTGGAACGTTCTCAATATAAAAATATATTTGGGCATTAGGGTTACCTATACCAATCATAACTTGAAATCCTATATGTTTTTTTTGCCCATAAAAAAGCCCGGTTTCCCGGGCCTTTACTTATTAGAGTCTTTCAGCGCTAAAAGTCTTCTAACATGTATTCCAACGAGTCTTCGTAAACTTTAAGTTCTTTTTCGAGTTGGAATTTTTCTTTCAGTTGTTCAATTTCACGCCACTTTCTTTTTTTATTTGTACTTGCTTTAACTTTCGGTCTTTTATCCATTGAGGCTAATACACTTTGAAGTTTATCCATGGAATGCTCCTTTTATCTACAACTGCACCTTTTTAATACCATAGTCGTTTAAAATTTAAAACACTTTTGGTGAATAATTGTTAACTTATTCGTGATAGTTGTAACTGAACAGTGACGTAATAAATAAAATATTCTTATGGAACAAATACTTGAGATGGAACAAAAAAAACGACCGTTTTAGGTCGCTTTTTGTACACAACTACCAGTAGTTAGCGTTAGATGGCGACTAACTATAGTAATTCAGCAAGTTGCTTTTCAAGCTTTAGCTGATCAGCTGCAAAATTACGAATACCTTCGGCTAGTTTTTCTGTTGCCATTTGGTCTTCGTTCATTTGCCAGCGAAATGCTTGCTCTGAAAGTGGCGCTTCTTCAGCAATTGATGTTTGGTCGCTAAACAGTTTTTGAACCACTGTTTCTGACGAATTAGCAAGCTCATCCATTAATTGTGGGCTAATGGTTAAACGATCACAGCCGGCTAATGCCAGTATTTCACCGACATTTCTAAAGCTAGCACCCATTACTACGGTTTTGTAGCCTTTTGCTTTGTAGTAGTTGTAAATGCTGGTGACTGACACCACACCTGGATCTTCATCAGCCTGATATTCTTTTTTATCCGTATTGGCTTTATACCAATCTAATATTCGGCCGACAAATGGTGAGATAAGATAAACACCTGCTTCTGCACAGGCGCGCGCTTGTGCAAAACCAAAGAGTAGCGTGAGGTTACAGTTAATGCCTTGCTTTTCTAACTGCTCCGCTGCTTTTATACCTTCCCATGTTGATGCAGCCTTAATTAATATTCTGTCTCGAGAAATACCAGCTTCTTCATACATAGCGACTAACTTTTTGGCTTTCTCTATTGACCCTTGAGTATCAAAAGATAAGCGAGCATCAACTTCTGTTGAAATGCGACCAGGCACAGTTTTTAATATTTCCAACCCAATAAGTACTGATAATTTGTCAGCAGCATCTATTACTTGCTGCGCAGCATCGTTTGATTGTGCTTTCGCCCATTCCACAGATTGTGTAAGTAGTGATTGATAACCAGGAAGCGCGGCAGCCTTCAATAACAATGAAGGGTTTGTGGTTGCATCTTGAGGACTAAATTTCGCAATGGCCTCAATGTCACCGGTGTCCGCAACAACGGTTGTTATTGCTTTTAATTGCGCTAATTGGTTTGTCATGTGAATACCTTAAATGTCTAAACTCGGGAATTAAATGAAACAAAATTACAAAAACTACGGACATCGATTAAAAAACAGTCCGAATATTGGTTGTTTCATTACGTATTTGTATCAAATTTTCATATCCATGCCTATAGGTTTAACGATCTAAGTTATAAATAATTGAAATCTGTTTAAATTGGCGGCATTTGTCATTTTTGAGTCAATTTTGCTGTGATATAGTGGTCTTCATTTTCACATCGGATAAAAACTAATATGCTAATTGTTGTCTCTCCTGCTAAAAATCTAGATTTTGAATCACCTTTGGCGACTGAAAACTTTACTCAACCTAAACTGTTGGAGCATAGCGCCGAACTCATTGAGCAATGTATAAAACTTACCCCAGCAGATATCAGCTCTTTGATGGGCGTGAGTGACAAAATAGCAGGATTAAATGCCGCTAGATTTGGCCAATGGGCACGACCTTTTACCCCAGAGAATGCCCGCCAAGCTGTATTGGCATTTAATGGTGATGTATACACTGGTTTAGATGCTAGTACATTTAGTGAGAACGACTTTGACTTCGCTCAACAGCACTTGCGTATTTTGTCAGGTTTATATGGCGTCCTAAAGCCACTAGATCTGATGCAAGCTTACCGACTGGAGATGGGAATTAAATTAGGCAATGAACGTGGCACCAATTTATATCAATTTTGGGGGGAACTCATCACTGATGAAATTAACCAAGCGCTTGCCAATCAAGGCGATGATTTACTCGTAAATTTAGCATCGACAGAGTATTTTAAATCAATTAAGAAAAAGCAACTTAACGCGACCTTAATCACTCCAGCGTTTAAAGATTGGAAAAATGGGCAATATAAAATGATCAGTTTTTTTGCCAAGAAAGCCAGAGGTTTAATGGCGCGCTATATTATTCAAAACCAAGTTTCTACCGTTGAAGAACTCAAAGCATTTAATGTTGCAGGGTACGGATACAATGAGTCGTTAAGCCAAGGAAATGATTTAACGTTTACTCGTAAAGAAACGGTCTAATATTAAGTAAGACACCTAGTCATTATCAGTCATTTTTTAGGTCATTATATGGAGATAACATGCTAACGTTACTGGCAAAGCTGTTACAGGCATTAAATTCAGAAAATTCGACCAGGCAAATTGCTGCTGCCATAGCATTTGCCTTTATCTTCGGCTTGTCGCCGCTGCTATCGATACAGGCGGTCTTGATACTTTTTTTGGTGCTGTTTATTCGTGTCCACATTGCGACGTTTATTCTTGCTGGCGGAGTGTTTTCTGGTTTGAGTTATCTGCTCTCGGGGACGATTGTTGCGCTAGGTGAGCACTTATTAACCTCACCAAGCTTGTCCTTATTGTTTACTTCGTTATATCAATTTGATGTATTTAAGCTCGCTCAATTGCATCACACCTATAACATAGGCAGTTTAGTACTTGGCCTTGTGGGCTTTATACCGTTGTATTTTGCGGCTAAGGTCTTTGTACACAAGTATCGTCAATACATTCAGGCTTACTTTGAAAAATTGAGTATTGTAAAAGCCCTAAAGGCAACCAAGCTATTTCGACTTTATCTCCAACTTACGCCACAAGGTAGTTAATCATGCACCATTATATCCGTTGGCAAGGTTTTGCTTTTTTCACTGCGATCGTTTTTGTCATAGCACTTGTCTTTTATATCTTTGCCGAGCCTCTTGCAAAAATAGCGATAGAAAATGGCGTAAGTGAGTACACAGGGGCTGAAGTTAACGTAGGGCAGGTTGAATTGGCTTTTTCGCCTATGACACTCACCGTGATGCAAATGCAAATGACTGATCCGAAAAAGCCTAGTCATAATATAGCGAGCTTTGACCAAGCAACCGCACGTATATCATTATGGCCTTATCTCTTTGGCAAAACGATTATTGATGATCTGAGCATTGAAGCATTGAAGTTGAGCTCAGCTAGAAAAAGTATCGGCGAAGTTTATGTTGCGCCTAATGCTCAAACTGAAAATGGCGACCCACTAGATGAAAGCTGGCTTGAATCATTGGAGCAAAGCCTGCCAGATCCAAGAGCAGTATTGGAAAATTCAAATCTAAAAACAGTCAAACGGGCACAGGCATTTGAACAAAGTTATCAGGAAGAAAAACTTAAAATTGAACAGCTTAAGCAGCAGCTACCTGAAGCTGAAAAATTGAAAGAGTTTGAACAGCGGGTAAAGGCACTAACAAAGACTAAAGTGAAGAGTCTAGAAGATTTAGAGCGTATTAAATCTGAATTTGACACGTTAAAAAAAGAATTCAAAGTAGAACAGGCTAAAGTTTCTTCTGCTAAAAAAGAGTTACTTGCCAGCAAAGATAACTTAGCTCAGCAATTGGTCGATTTAAAAAATGCTCCTCAAGAAGATTGGCAAGATATCGAGAAAAAGTATCAGCTTGATAAATTAGACGCTCAAGATTTTGCACATATTATTTTCGGAGAGAAAGCGAGAGAGTATTATCAAGTCGCAGAATTGGCGTTCAAATATATAAAACCACTGCTAAGTAAAGACAATGAGAACCCAACGGATGCTCAAAGCCTAGATGGTAGCAAAGGTCGATTTGTTCACTTTGATGAAGACAATCCTATGCCTGAGTTCTTACTTAAAAAAGGAAAGATCTCTATTGTACTGCCACGAGGTGAGTACGTTGTTGAACTATCAGATATTACTCATCAGCACTGGCTACTGAATAAAAAATCACGTGTTCAACTTATCGCCAAAGAACAGTCCACATCAGGTGATATCGCACTAGACAGCCATTTTGCTTTATCTAAAGGACAGGAACTCACCGCTGACGGTAAATGGAATTTTTCTAAGTTCACTCTTCAAGATATTGTGTTAAAAGAGAGTGAACGACTCAATTTGTCGTTGAACAGTAGTTTATTGGCTGGAAGTGGTCAGCTGGCCATCAACAATGGAGAGTTGAATTTAGATAGCCTAGTAACACTCAATGAAAATGATTTTGTCGGCTCTGCAAATTCAAAACTCGGGAACGTGGTTGTTGAAACATTGAAGAATGCTAAAAATCTCGATATTAGCATTGATGCCATCGGTGATATTTTATCGCCTAATTGGTCAATATCATCCCCCTTAGATGATATGTTCACGCAAGCATTTAAGCAGCAAATTGGCGCGAAATTGTCAGGCTATAAAACAGAGCTTCAGTCAGGATTGAATGATAAACTGAAAAATGCACTGGATTTAGGTCACAGCCAAGAGACTGAGTTACTTGATATTGAAGCGCTATTAACTGGCTCTGAAAATACCTTAGACAGCTTAGAAAATAATGACGTGCTTAAGAAAAAGCAAAAAGAATTAGAAGATAAAGCCAAAGATAAGCTCAAGGAAAAATTAGGCAAACTTTTTGGTTAAAACAAGTACAGGCAAATCAACGCCCTAATGATGATGAAAATTGGGCGTTGATGTAAAATTGTACGTGATCTTTCGAAATAACTTCTGTATAATCCCGCGCTCCTTACGTTACAAATGTCTTGTTCTTTCCCAGAACTTGGCAACAGGCTCGATACTCGAAGGGGTAATTGCGTAGTCTTTTAAGCCGATAGTTTGTTGTAAACTATCAAATTAAGTAACAATTTTTATTGGGTTTTTTAAATGAAAACTTTTGTAGCAAAAGCTGAAAGCGTAGAACGCGATTGGTTTGTAGTGGACGCTGAGAACAAAACTCTTGGTCGTATCGCTACTGAGATTGCAAGTCGTTTACGCGGTAAGCATAAGCCAGAATACACTCCTCACTGTGACACAGGCGATTACATCGTTGTTGTTAACGCTGAGAAAGTTAAAGTAACAGGTAACAAAGCGAAGGGTAAAATCTATTACTCTCACACTGAGTTCCCTGGTGGTTTGAAGCAAATTAGCTTCGAAAAGCTTATCGACAAAGCGCCTGAGCGTGTTTTGGAATTCGCGGTAAAAGGTATGCTTCCTAAAGGTCCTTTAGGTCGTCAAATGTTCCGCAAATTAAAAGTGTATGCTGGCCCTGAGCACATGCATGCTGCACAACAACCACAACTTTTGGAGCTGTAAGCAATGGCTGATAATCAATATTACGGTACTGGTCGTCGCAAGAGCTCAACTGCTCGTGTGTTCATGAAAGCTGGTAACGGTACAATCACAATTAACAAGCGTGACATTTCTGTATACTTTGGTCGTGAAACGGCACGTATGGTTGTTCGTCAACCATTAGAATTAGTTGAAATGTTAGAAAAGTTTGACTTCAACATCACTGTTTCTGGCGGTGGTATGTCTGGTCAAGCTGGTGCTATTCGTCACGGCATTACTCGTGCATTGATGAACTTCGACGAAACATTACGCGGTGATTTACGTAAAGCGGGTTATGTTACTCGTGATGCGCGTAAAGTTGAGCGTAAGAAAGTTGGTTTACATAAAGCACGTAAACGTCCTCAATTCTCAAAACGTTAATATTTCGTTTTCAGAATTTCAAAAGCCGGCTTTATCGCCGGTTTTTTTATGCCTTAAATTCGACGCTGAATAAGGATTGAGCAATGTATTTTGCTTTAGATCACATTTTGTAACTAATTTGAACATTCTGCCCAAACAGTGCTTAATTACCTTGTAAAAAAAGGGGCTTTTCTTTATGATCACAAAGATTTTTTTGTCGCTAGATGGCTCATAATAATAAAAATTTATACTCTTAAATGAGAAATAATAATTCTGTGTTGTATGAGCAAAACATAATTGGAGAAATTGAATGAGCAATGCGCCCGTGGATAACGGCCGTCGACGCTTTTTAACAGCAGCAACTTCTGTTGTTGGTGGTGTCGGTGTAGTCGGTGTGGCTGTGCCTTTCATTGGTTCGTGGAACCCTAGTGCCAGAGCGAAAGCTGCTGGTGCTCCGGTTGAAGTCAATGTTAGCAAATTACAGCCTGGTCAATTAATTCGTGCAGAATGGCGTGGTAAACCTGTATACGTTGTTCGTCGCACAGAGAAAGCTCTTGCGGAATTAAGTAATGTTGAAGATCAGTTACGTGATCCTAATTCTGAAGAGCCTCAACAGCCAGAATATGCAACTAACCAACACCGTTCGATCAAACCAGAAATTTTGGTTGCCTTGGGTGTTTGTACACATTTAGGTTGTGCACCTACTTATCATAAAGGTGACTTTGCTGAAAAAGTTGAAGGTTTATCAGATGGCTTCTTCTGTCCATGTCACGGTTCAAAATTTGACATGGCTGGCCGCGTATTTGCAGGCGTTCCAGCACCAACAAATTTAATGGTGCCAGAGCATTCTTTCCCAAGTGATGACACCTTACTCATCGGTGTTGGCCAAGGAGAAGCATAATGTTTGAAAATTTTATGGCTTGGATAGACAAGCGCCTACCAGTTACCGACGCATGGAATAAGCATCTAGCTCAATACCCAGCGCCCAAAAACTTTAACTTCTGGTACTTCTTTGGTTCGTTAGCCATGTTGGTTCTTGTTAACCAAATCCTAACGGGTATTTGGTTGACCATGAACTACGAACCATCAGGCGACGGCGCATTTGCTTCGGTTGAATACATCATGCGCGATGTAGATTACGGTTGGTTATTGCGTTATATGCATTCAACAGGGGCGTCAGCGTTCTTCATTGTTGTTTATTTGCATATGTTCCGTGGCATGATGTACGGCTCATACCAAAAACCACGTGAGTTATTGTGGATCTTCGGTATGTTAATTTTCTTAGTACTGATGGCTGAAGCTTTCATGGGTTACTTATTACCATGGGGGAACATGAGTTACTGGGGGGCACAGGTAATCATATCCTTATTCGGAGCAATTCCGGTGGTTGGTGAAGAGCTTACCATTTGGATAAAAGGTGATTACGTTATCTCTGGCGCTACGTTAAACCGTTTCTTCGCGTTACACGTTGTTGCCTTACCTTTAGTTCTTGTTGTACTCGTATTCTTACACATCTTAGCGCTACATGAAGTTGGCTCTAACAACCCTGAAGGTACAGACATTAAAAAACCTAAAGGCAGTGTCAAAGAAGAAGACAAATCTAAGTTTACTTTCCATAAGCATTACACTGACAAATACGATATTGTTGATGCCGTGCCTTTCCACCCATACTATTCTGTAAAAGATATCATGGGCGTAGCCGGTTTCTTAATCCTGTTCTGTTGGGTGATGTTCTTCTATCCTGAAGGTGGTGGTTATTTCATTGAGGCGCCAAACTTTGAACCTGCCAATGGTTTGAAAACACCAGAGCACATTGTGCCGGTATGGTACTTCGGTCCTTTCTACACCATTTTGCGTGTTATCCCTGATAAGTTAATTGGTATGCTAGGTATGTTTGCTGCCATCGGTATGTTATTCGCTCTGCCATGGTTCGACCGTGGGACGGTTAAAGCGATCCGTTACCGTAGTAAACTTCACTTATTGAACCTTACACAATTTGCTATCTGTTTCATTATCTTAGGTGTTTTGGGTACATTACCTGCATCTGATATGGCTAACTTGATTGGTCGAGTAGCGAGTTTAGGTTACTTTGGCTTCTTCATAGCACTTTGGTTCTACTCGAAGAATGAAAAGACTAAACCAGTTCCAGAAAGGGTGACTAAATAATGAAAAAGTTTATTTTAGTATTAGCCATGCTTGTGCCAGCCTTTGTTTTTGCAGCAGGTCCGGCGGTAGATTTAGATTCGGCCAATAATGATTTATCAGACAAAGAGTCACTTAAACGTGGTTTTAAGTCTTACATTAACTATTGCCTAGGTTGTCACCAACTGCAATACCAACGTTATAACCGCACATTTGCTGATTTAGGTATTAGTGATGAAGAAGGTATGGCTGAATGGATGTATACCGGTGAAAAAGCGGGTGATCACATCACTAACACCATGCCAGCTAAAGAAGCGGCTAAATGGTTTGGTGCGGCTCCACCTGATTTAACATTAGAAACACGTTTTAAGAGCCCTGACTGGGTATACACTTACTTACGTTCTTTCTATGTTGATGAAGCACGTCCATTCAAAGTGAACAATAAAGTCTTTAAAGATGTTGGTATGCCGCATGTTTTACAAAACTTGCAAGGCGTTAGAACGATTGATGAAAACGGTGTGTTGTCTCCAGCTACTGGCGGTAGCATGACGGAGCAAGAATATGACGAATTCGCTCGTGATCTGACTAACTTTTTAGAATACGTATCGGAGCCTAATAAACTTGAGCGTAAGGCTTTAGGCTACTGGGTGATAGGGTTCTTAGTAGTTTTCTTCTTTCTTTCATATTTATTGAAGAAAGAATACTGGAGAGATGTGCACTAAATTCTAGGCATCTAAAAAGGCAACTATGATGGTTGCCTTTTTATTACACATCGGCAGCTGGTCTGACCTGTTTTTCATTTCAACGTAAATAGGTTATCATAGCCGCCATTGTCAACTTTCTGTTGATTCTTATCTTTCCCATTTATGGAGGCACTATGGCCGTAGCTGCAAACAAACGTTCTGTAATGACGTTATATTCACACGCAGATGATATGTACAGTCACCAAACCCGCATCGTTTTAGCTGAAAAAGGTGTTGGCGTAGATATTCACTTAGTGGACTTAGCAAACTTACCAGAAGATCTTATTGATCTTAATCCATACGGTACGGTGCCAACGCTTATCGATCGTGAATTAGCGCTATACGAAGCAAAAATTATCATTGAGTATTTAGATGAGCGTTTTCCTCATCCACCATTGATGCCCGTTTATCCGGTATCTCGTGGTCGTAGTCGCTTGATGATGCACCGCATTGAACAAGACTGGTACAGCCTTGCACAAACAATTCTTACTGGCGATGCTACTTCAGCTGAAAAAGCACGCCAAGAACTCAAAGAAAGCTTATTAAGTGTAGCGCCAGTACTAAACGAGGCGCCGTATTTTATGAGCGAAGAGTTCAGCTTAGTAGATTGTTATTTAGCACCACTATTATGGCGTTTGCCAGTATTTGGTATCGAGCTAGATGGTCAAGGCTCTAAAGAGCTGAAAACTTACATGCTTCAAGTATTTGAACGTGAATCATTCCAAGCTTCATTAACTGAAGCGGAAAGAGAATTACGTTTTGGCTACCCAGCGTAAATGACTTCATCAATTAAAATGACGTCTAACAAGCCCTATATTATTGGGGCTTTTTACGATTGGATATCCGACAACGAGCTTACTCCTTATATTGTTGTGGATGTAAACGTTTACGGTGTTGAAGTCCCGATGTCATACGTTAATGATGGGCAAATCGTTTTAAATATAGCCGCGTCTGCTGTCGGTAGCATAGTGATGGGTGAAACTGCAATCGAGTTTAGTGCCCGTTTTGGCGGTAAACTTGAGCATCTCGTTGCTCCTTATGGAGCTATTGTTGCTATCTATGCAAAAGAAAATGGTGCAGGCACATCTTTGCCGGTTGAATATCCGCCTGAAGATGAGCAAGCGCCGCAAAGTGATAAGAAATCACCATTAGGTGTTGTGAAAGGTGAAAGCAAGCAAAACCCTGCAAGTGAAAGTGGTGATACGCAATCGGATAAGCCGACAAAAGGTCGCCCTAGCTTAAAAGTGATTAAATAACGTTAAGTTATGGAACCAATAGGTGAACAAACCTTTTGCTAAAAAGACAAGCCTAATTCAGATACTGGATTAGGTTTTTTATTTCAAGGAAGAGTGTTTTCTACGATAAAAACTTAAGTTGAGCTATTGGTAATATTCGGCTGGTTTTATAGTAGGCCATTTCATAGAACAAAGAGTAAATACATGTCATCTGGTATTGTTATGGAAATCGATGACCTTTCCCGTTTAGAAGTCATCCAGTTGTTACAAGATCATTTAGAGGACATGAGAAAGACCTCTCCACCTGAAAGTATTCATGCACTTGATTTATCTGGCCTACAAAGTTCTGATATTACATTTTGGTCATGCTGGCTTGATAACCAATTGGTTGGTTGCATTGCCTTAAAGGAGCTTGATCAATACCATGGCGAAATTAAGTCGATGCGGACAACAAGTCATGCGCGAAATCAAGGTGTTGGCACGCAAATGCTGACTTATTTGTTGCGGACTGCGAAAGCTCGGGGTTATCAACAAGTCAGTTTAGAAAAGGGCAGCATGACCTTTTTTGAGCCTGCCCGTAATCTGTACCTTAAACAGGGGTTTGAACTAACAGGACCATTTGCTGACTATGAGATTGATCCTAATAGCCTGTTTATGACCCAGATGATCTAAACTGAGCTACACCGCACTTGAGCTAAAATGGCCATGAAAGCCAAGTGGTAAATGATAGGGTAACCATGCCCTGACAAGTGGTCCATTACTTAAGTGTTCAACATTAAAAATATTGAGGCACGTACGCTTGGTTGGAATATGTAGGGCGGTGCCAATTAGGTAACCCGTACCCTCAACCTGACTAGGGCAGATGTTAACGTGCTCCTCAACCAAAAAATCCGCACCAAAATGATAGCTCTCTTCTGCACCGGTATTGGTATTTAATGCACAAACAGTATCACTCCATATGCTGTCTTTTTTGCTTGCAATGTAATACAAACAGTTATTTCTTTTACCAACCAAGTGATCACAAATTTTCGGAAATTCACTATTTTCATTGACTGTTGACGTGTGTGCAGAACCATTGACGTATAAGGTGAATAGCGCCGTTTTCGCGTCCATATTGGGGGTGTGGGTTAGATCCCCTTGCATGATACTCGATAGCTTATGCAATACGTCAACGTTGGGGTACAGGCTGGCATCAAAATGAATGGTTCCGTTTGGCTCTTCCCATGCGTTGCCATAATGAAAAGCGAAACCCGCAGCTAGCTCATATTCTCGTTTTACTGAAAAGTCGGACTTGGCAACTACTAATACTCGCATTGGTATATTTTCATTAAATGTAGTTCGTGAAAAATAGCCTGAGGCAGATTTATCACTCGATTTTTTTATCGTTAACGATGGCAAGATCAATAACACATGTTTTTCAGTAACTAAGAAATCATGCAGCATACCGCCGCGGTAACGGCTATTAACCAACTTTACGTTTTTTACTTGACCGGTTGGGGACAAATGATACAAGACAATATGACCCGTAGGAGTTAGCCCAAAATTCCAAATATCGCCATTGGCTTCCACTTTCGGATGCGCTGAAAAAGGCAGCCCTTTTAGGCTCTGGCCGTATTCCTGCGTTGAGCCTAAGGTAATATGTTCCTTAAATTCCAGTGAATCAGCGTCAACGCGTGTCGCACTACCACCTTCCCAAAGGGCCCACAAGTCATCTCCCACAGGAATAACGTTGGTATTTGCAGTATTGATCATATTGGCATTAGAGACTGGCAGAGAATTGACTATCTTGGTATCAGGCCCTGAATACAAAAATTGATTGGCTTTGTCTTCCTGCATAAATTTAGGGGTCGTAATAAACTTGCCTTGATGACTAATTTTTCCTTCAGCAATTGTGAATTGTTGAAGCATGCCATCACCTTCAAACAAGTGTTGATACCTTTTAGCTCCACGTTCATGCTTGCCTGGCCCATTTCGAACAAATGTACCGGCAATGTCTTTAGGCATCGTTCCTTCGATGGCTAACTCTTGGCAGTCAAAGTCGTGTTCAACATTTGTAAAGCCAAGTAGATTTGGTTGTAGCTTTAGCGCTTTATTAAACTCGGACTTATAGTCCACTGAGTTTGGTAAAGCGTCAGACATAGATCGTATAGGTGTACCTGCGATGACTTTTAACGGTGAAGTCATCGTTAGAGCGGCTCCGCCCATGGCACCTAGCTTGCCCATTGATTTTAATAACTGACGTCGTTGCATTGATATACTCCTTGATATAACTGTTTTTAGTCTCTGACGTAAATAGTGGACAATCTTGCTAGTAAATAACTTGTGTCTTATTTGTGACTTTTTCATCTGAACGCGTGATGTTGAACTTAATATCTTGATAGCTCACAGGACCGAAATTAGGGATGGCATTATTAGAAAACCCATACCCTTCAACAGGAAACCCCAACAAGTTCGTTGCCATCTTTCCATCGTCATTTTCATCATGAAAAAACCTCAACGCATATTCGCCTTCATTTAAATTATTGAATGAAACGTTATTTACGCCATGTTTTGCGATCACTATGGCGGCGGATTCAGGCTTAGCGTTCTCGTAATTGTCTTCACCTTTAAATAACTGCACGTATAGCTTTCCTTGGTTACTGTTGACCCCTGAAATCTCAAAGTTGATTTCTGCGGCTGAGACGACAGCAGTGGTAAATTTTGCAAATACTGAAGTCACAAGAATGATGGCGAATACCTTAGTTAATCGTTCAATTAAGCGAACGGGAAAAGTGTCTCTTAAATCGTAGTGGGTATTTTTTACAGTAGGCATTGTATTTTCCTTATAAGGGCTAAAGTGTCATTTGATTGCAATTCCTGAGCTAAATAAAGGTCATCATAGGCGATGATATTTACAAACACTCAAGGACGTTGCGTTGGTCTGTAAAGACGATAGAATGTCGTTATTGAAATAAACAGTGGCTTTTCGTGAAGTGAAGAAAACATTTCGCGAATTGTGCAAAAAAGGACATATACCCATTGACGAATCGCGAAAATAACCCCGAAAATAAAGGGGTAGAGCCATTTTTCAGTAAAGATAAAACAATTAAGGACTTAGTGACTGCTTCAGCAGTTGGCATATTTATTGGTTTTTTATCACCGTTTGGTATGGATCAATTACCACGTGTGATATCGATTTCGTTTTGGGTATTCACTTGCCTTGTCGGTTATTTTATTTATTCGCCTATCATTCATTTTGGTAGTTACCTACTTAAGAACAAGCTTGGCAAATACTCTCTAACAACTCAGTGGCATGGTGTGGCAATCATGACAATCTTTGGCAGTATCTTGATGAGTTTTGCTGTGCCGATCATCAGTTGGTTGTTTTTTGGCATTTCCATCAACTATTACCAACAATTCTTTACGATTTTGCCACAAGCATTGGTCATTGGTGGTGTGATTTCATTCATAAGCATGGTGAGAGGACATATTGCTGAGCAACAGGCCCAGCTTAATGAGAAAAAAGAAATCATTGAGAAACAACAGCAAGTTTCCGATGCTGTATACGATAAGCAATTGCAAAAGTTCATGAATCAATTGCCTGTCGATAAAAGGGGAACGCTGCACTGCTTGGAAATGTCAGATCACTATTTAAAAGTCTATACCGATAAAGGCCACCACCTTGTTTTAATGCGCTTTAAAGACGCCTTAGCTGCACTTGCAGATTACCCCGGAATACAGACGCATCGCTCGTGGTGGGTAGCACTTGAGTCAGTTGAATCATATAACAAAGAGGGTAGGAAGGTTTTTTTGACCTTAAAAAATAACCTTGATGTGCCAGTGTCTCGTACCTTTTTAGATGCCGTAAAAGAAGCGAATATTCACTAACACGCCTAATTGAATGTACGTGATTAGCATAAAACTCTTGTCATAATTTTGCCCTATTTGATCGCTACATTGACATTATTTGGCCGACTGTTCGCCTAGATTTACTGCTGTAATGCTCTAAAAGTAAATTAGGTGCATTACGGTGATCAAGTCAAAGCGAAAAGAAAAAAACTCCAGCTACTACGCCTCATTCTATCAGTATAAAAGGCGTCCACCACTGCTCAAATACTGTCTTGTTACCGCGTTATTATTTTTATGTACCTTGATAGCGATAAAAGTAAAAGCGAATGAATCAACACCAAAGTCAAATACACATATTGCGACTCCCACACGAATAACTTTAGGTGAAGTTGGCAGTGGCCAATTGTTGCTGAAACCTACACAGCTCAGTACTCGCCAACTTGCGGGACTGAACAATTCATCACATGATTTTCAAGCGGCGACTATACTTCATTCTGATGTCTCGTTTGATATTAACGGGCTTATCGCAACTGTAACGTTCACACAGTCATTTGTTAATCCTTCCACAGAGCCATTAGATGGTGTATATGCCTTTCCATTGCCTGATAAATCAGCTGTTAACCACTTAAAAATTCAGATAGGCAGTCGCTTAATTGAAGGACAAATCATGGAGAAGGTAAAAGCGAAACAAGCGTTTGTTGTCGCACAAAAATCCGGTAAGCGGGCGAGTTTAGTGCAGCAGCAACGCCCGAATTTATTTACTAATCATATCGCTAACATTGGTGCACATGAACAAGTGACGGTAACGCTGACTTACCTCCAGCATGTTCAATACGATCAAGGGCGATTTTATTTACGATTTCCCATGAGCATTACGCCGCGGTACCAACCAAGACATCGGTCAAGCTCGCAGCTGTCACAGTTGTTGCTCGCGTCGACGCTATCTACATGGCAGCAACCACTTAACGGTAACATTGCCATCAGCGCATCACTTAAGGCTGGAATTCCAATTACCAAAATCGACAGCCGCTCTCACACATTAAGCTATGCGCCAACAACATCGGTTGAGCCTAATGGCCTGAATTCAGCACATTTGGCGACGAGTTATCAAATTACACTAGATAAGGGCACCATGCCCATGGACCGAGACTTTTATTTAAGCTGGTATGCATCGCCATCAACCACCCCTCAAGTCAGTTTATTTACTCAGGAACTGAATAACGAGCAATACGCGTTGGCCATGTTGATTCCACCTACAGTTCGAGAAGAGGGCGATCAGTCAACAGAGCATTTTGCTCGCGACGTAACTTTCGTTATTGATACATCAGGCTCTATGCAAGGGGCATCCATTAAGCAGGCAAAGCAGAGTTTATTATTTGCCTTGAATACCTTAACACCTCAGGACAGATTCAATATTATTTCCTTTGCTTCTCATTACCAAACATTATTTGAAAGCAATGTATTCGCTTCAGCTAAGAACTTAGACACGGCAGATAACTTCATTCAGCGACTTAGCGCCAATGGCGGTACCGAAATGTATCAGCCATTGGCTTTAGCTTTGGCAATGAATGCGAGTGCTGATCACGATCCTGATGTCATTCGGCAAATAATCTTCATTACTGATGGCGCGGTAGGTAATGAATTGGAATTGTTTCAACTCATTCAAAGTAGTCCGGTATTGCCTAGGCTTTTTACGGTTGGCATTGGCGCAGCGCCTAATGGCTATTTCATGCGAAAAGCTGCACAGTTTGGTAAAGGCAGCTACACCTATATCAGTGATTTAGCTGATATTAAGCCGATGATGTCTGAGCTGCTTAAGAAGATCAGCCGACCAGCGTTACGTAATATCGCCATTCAGTTTCAGCCATTGCATCTAGGCACAATTGAGCAATACCCTAAAAAGCTCCCAGATCTATACCATGGTGAGCCTTTGATGGTGGCCTTTAAAACGGCACTGACGCCTACCAGCATACAAGTGTTTGGCGAACAAGCAAACCGAGGTTGGCATCAAGAGTTGATGTTTAACAGACAACAAAAAAGTCAGGGCATAACTTCTATTTGGGCAAGAGAGAAAATTGAAGATTTAATGGACACTCTGGTATTAGGAAAGGCAGAAGATGTGATCAAGAAACAGGTACTAAACACCTCGCTTTTACATCAGGTAATGTCACCCTATTCAAGTTTTATCGCAATTGAAAAAAGTACAATGGAACTGCCACTTAGTGATGACTTGGCGTCCGAGCAAGCAATAAACAAGAAAGACAAACTATTTGCCAGCGCCAATCACCAACTAGCGATAGCAGTTATGCCACAAACAGCCTTGGGTTGGCAGCTGCATTTCATTATTGGATTTTTGATCATCGGTATTGGCGCTATTTTATATCATCATAAACCACGCTCATGTTAGCCAAAAAATACAGCGCTTTACTATTGATGGTATTGGGAATGGTGGTAGCGGTGCACGGTGCATGGCTACCGACTAAAGCTTGGTTGTCTGAGCAACTTATCGCCTATAGCTGGCATCATAGTTCGACGCACAAGGAGTCAATATCCCCTTGGCCGTGGGCAGATACTCAAGCCATAGCCCAAATGCATGTACCGCGTTTGAATAAAAAGCTCGTTCTACTATTAGGCGTAGATGGTACTAGCTTAGCTTTTTCAGCTGGAGTTATGCATCGATATTCAACTTTAAACCAGTCATCCCCCTTTATTGTCGCGGGCCATAATGACAGCCATTTCTCGTTTCTTGAGGATATTCAAATGAAAGACATTATTTCGATGACCGATAAACACGGTACCAACCAGCTTTATCAAGTGGAAGACATCCTCATTATTAATGATGATACGAACGATCTTGTGATCGATGAATCAGAAGCGAGCTTGGTCTTGATAACGTGTTACCCCTTTGATGCGCTTAATGTTGGTGGAAGCTTGCGTTATGTGATCAAGGCGAAATTACTTAATGATTAGTTTCATAATTGTGGTGGCAGGGGGGCTAGTGGCGATAGTGCTGACCCCACGCCTATTGCCCCCTTCCTGAGCAGCTACAAGAACCAACACCTGACAATAACCTTAAAAAAACATTGAAGGTGATATCTTTTATTTCAAATTGAGTAATAGGGGTCTTGATTGCGCAGGGTATGTCGACAACTTTCACGCTAATATTGTTGATGTGCAACAAAACGTTTTGTTACAGAGCACGCTCAGTGTTACCGCCAATGATACAGAACGCACCAAGTAATCACTGAGTGCGTTTAAGTTTTGATGAATAGAAATGGTTTGGCTAACAGCAATTACCGGTGGAGCAAAGATCGTTAGCGTGAACGACACTTTTGTTGCCATTGCCCAAATAGGTTTTGTCTGATAGATAAAATTGAGTAAATTTTTCTTCAAAATCCACCGATACGGATGCTGTAATTAAGTCGGTTTTCATTAATGCAGTTTGCCAAGCCTTAACTCTTGGAAATTTTGCTAAAAAATCATAACAGGTATGTTGTTCAATAATTGCTGCGCGATGCAATAGTGGTAGCCAAGCAATATCAACATTGCTGAGTGTTTCACCTTTCCAATAAGGGCCACGAGTTAACTGTTGCTCAGCTTTGGCAAAGGCTTTAGCTAATTTTTCCGTGCGAATAGCCAAGGTGTCTTGATCGGCGCTGGTCATGGCACTGCACTGGACAAGGTAGTGCTTTGCTGCTTGATAACTCCATGCGCGATCAATCGCTTTTTGCTCTGCTGATCGTTCGGGCTCAAGTTGTGATGAAACTTCATCAATATACTCTACAATCGCATCAGACTCGAATAAGACGGTATCATTTTCCGTGATTAGCAAAGGAACCTGTCCTGTAGGTGAAATGTCTAAAAACCATTGAGGTTTATCTTTTAAGCTGATGTACTCCACTTCGAAAGGGACTTGCTTAGCGGCTAATAACGCGGTGACGCGTTGAACGAATGGGCAAATGGTGAAACTTACAATTTTAATCATGTTATTTTCCTCTTAGGTCATTTACCTATAAGACGAAGCGGAATTTAAAAAGACGAAAATAATTTCAACATTTTTTGCAGTTGTTGTGTTTTTCCTCAAAATCACTGACATTACCAAACTTATCGAGAGATAAGTTACAGCAGCCTTCAAACAATTCTCGCAGCATTGTTCGTGCTTTTTGAACACGAGATTTAAGTGTGGAGTAACTGACACCTAGTTCTTCGGCATACTGTTTTTGACTCTTATTACCCAATTCAATTTCTGTCAGTAATCTTGCCATTTCATCAGGAAGCGCGTTAATAAATGGGATGAGGCATTGGCTTAAATCACGATGAACATCATCGTTTTTTTCGTTATACCATAGCGCTTCTGTTGCGATAGCGTTGACTTTACTTTGCTTACGATAAAAGTCGATGATGGTGCGGTTAGCGATTTGAAAAAGCCAGGACTTAATATTTTTTTGGTCCTTTATGGAAGATAAATTGCTGTAGGTTTTAAGTAAGATCTCTTGAAGTAAATCTTCGACCATTGCAGGATCAGACACTTTAGCATGTAAAAAACGTGCTAATGCATGGTGATATTGGCTCCAAATTTCATCAAGGCTTGTCATTTTGTGCTCTCGGCTTAAGTTATGTTTTTTATGCAAGTGGTTACTTTTTATTGTAGGTTTTATAGAGCACTTTAATGCTTAAAACCTTCAAATGCATTTTAACCTAAGCCCAATTATTACAGCTTTGATGAATTTTGTATTTAGTGTGCTTAAGGTAAAGCTTGGCCACGGGCACAGACATACAATTGATACCAGTGTTCACGCGTTAATTGGATACTATAAGCCTCGGTACAAGCCTTGATTCTTGTCAAATGAGTAGTACCAATTACCGGTTGAATATTGGCGGGATGACGCATTAACCAGGCTAATATGATGGCTTCACCACTGCATTGATATTGCTCAGCCAACTCAGTGACTAATTGCGCGGTTTTGCGATAGTGCTCTGGGTGACCGTCCAAATTGGCACCAGTAAATAATCCTTGGCATAAACTACCCCATGCTTGAATTTGTATATTATTGAGGCGGCAATGCTCTATTGTACCACTGGCAAAGTTAACTTGATTACCGTCAGGGTTTCCCACCAGTACGCCCTCGTCTAACCAAGCTAAGTTTTTTAAACTGATTTCAATTTGATTCGCGATCAGTGGCTGTTCTAAATGGTGCTGTAAAAAATGAATTTGGCTTTGCTGCATATTTGATACACCAAAGTGACTTACCTTACCGGATGCAGCCAGTTGGTTTATTGTTTCAGCGACAACTTCTGGCTCCATTAAGGGATCTGGGCGATGAAGCATTAGTACGTCTAGGCATTCAATGTTTAAACGCGATAATATGCCTTCTACCGATTGTGTGATCCATTCGTTTGAAAAATCATAACGACCTGGGCCCAAGTCGTCATCAAATCGAATGCCGCATTTTGATTGGATAATCAATTGCTCTTTTAGTTCAGGGCGCTGTTTTATTACTTCGCCAAACACCTGTTCAGCTTTACCTCGCGTATAAATATCGGCATGGTCAATATAATTGATGCCTGCCTCTATCACGGTGTCGATCACCTGATGTGCTTGATTGACATTGTCTGCGGTGACTATTGTGTCTTGCCAACCTCCACCAAGTCCCATACATCCGTAGGCAATTTTACTGGCTTGAGGAAATATCGTTTTTATAGCTTGCTTCATGTTTTCATCCACCTCTGATTGCATCATTTCCAGTGCAATAAAAGATATTACTTATACTGCTTGTGATTATAGGATGATAGTTTACTGACTCTGTTGTTATTACACTAAAACAAATAAATGAAATCATTGTTCTTTATATATAACAATGGGATGATTAAAACTTATAATGGTTAAGCTCTGTCAGGTTATGATCAAAGAACATAAGAAACTTGAACGGTTATTCTTATTTAGTGAAGTGGCGAATTGTTTAAGCTTTACTGAAGCGGCAGCTAATTTGGCGATGTCAAAAGGTTACCTTTCCGCTCAAATTAAACAGCTGGAGGCTGATCTTAAAACTCCTCTACTAGTAAGAACCACACGCACTGTACGTTTAACGAGAGCCGGGCATCAAGTGGTAAAAGACTTTAAACAAGTTCATACATCTATGTTAGCCATCGAGCGAAATCTTGCTAGTGAGCAGCAGGCGATTGAAGGATTGATCAGGCTTACGGCGCCTAAACAGTTTGCTGAAAGCCTCCTCGTAAATCTCTGTTTTGAATTTTCTCAACTCTATCCCGACATAAAATTTGAAATTGATAGTAGCTATACTCAATATGATTTAACTGAAAATGATTTTGACTTGGCATTTCGTGCAACGCGAACCCCGCCCGAAAATATGATTGCGAAGCGTTTATTTGAATATGGATATTTATGCTGTGCAGCGCCTAGCTATATAGAAAAATATGGTGAGCTAACATCAGTAGAGCAACTCAATGAACATCGTTGTTTGACTAGTGTTAATGAGCATTACTGGACTTTGAACGATGAAAATATCGAGGTTACGAGTACTATTGCTATTAATGATAATTTTGTCTTGAGGGATCAGGCTATTACTGGAGCTGGTATCGTTAGATTACCTGAATATTTTGTTAGAAAAGCAATACAAAACAAGCAATTGGTACCGCTATTTAACCTTCAAAAAGTTAAAGGCCAAGGGATTTACTTATTGCAGCCACAATTGATTTATCCACCGAAGAAAATTATTAAGTTTATCAAATTCATACAAAAAAATTTAAAATAATGCATCCAAATTGACAAATGATTGCATCTAGATAAGTACAACAGAAAATTAATAAGAGAACATCATGGCTCAACATATTATTCCAATCGTATTATTTATTTCAATTGCTACCGTTTTATTGGGGTTGATCGTAAACAGAACTAAAATGAAGTCTAAGCAGCAGCAAACTTTGCAAAGATTAATTGAATCAGGACAAGCTTTGTCACCTGAGCTCGTTATGTCAATCAGTAAACAAACGCAAAGTGAGCATGCAGACTTTTCTAGGGGCGTGCTACTTATAGGTTTCGCTTGTGCAGTGATTGTTTATGGCTTATATGGGTTAGATGACGAACCTGGGTTTTCATGGTTAGGCATTTTTCCTTTGGCAATTGGTATCGCGTTTTTAGTGATAAATAAAGTCAAACAAAGAGCAGCCCAAGTAGCATAGTCGTGTGCGGAAATTACTCATTTAGTTAACTAAGGAATATTTCTTGACCGTAGTAAATGATGAAGCTCAATTAATTGCAAAGGTACTGCTAACAAAAGACCAGCAGGCCTTTGCTACCTTAGTGATTCATCATCAGCAATCTCTACGGCAATATTGTCGACGACTCTGCACTCCTGATCTTGATCTGGCCGATGATATTGCTCAAGAAACATTGATCCAAGCCTATCGAAAACTGTCTTTGTTTAATGGCTCTGGAAAATTTATTAGCTGGCTATTTCGTATTGCATATTTTCAGTACCTTCAATATTTACGCTCGCATAAATCCTATGAGGAGTTTGACGAAAATAGTGCGGATGAACAAGAGCAAGTAAGTAATCATCAAAGTAGTGCTGCATTTGATGATTTAGAAAAAGCGATGAGCGTGTTGTCAGTTAATGAACGCAACTGTATTACTTTGCACTATAGCTTTGGTTATACACAAGCAGAAATCGCCGACTTGGTCGATATGCCACTAGGTACAATAAAGTCACAAATTAAAAGAGGAAAAGAAAAGTTAATAAGAGTGTTAAATGAATCCTCAAATTCTTCCTGTCAAAATATAAGTGGGGCTGCATAACATGAATGACATTGAACAACTATTATCGAAACCTTTACCGGAGATTGAACCAGAAGACTTTTCTGCACAAGTCATTAAAAAAATACAGCGCATTGAAAGATTTTCAACTTTGTTGGTATTAATGATGTACGCTGTTGTAACTGGGGTACTTTTGTTGATGGTTAACCTGTTACCGATATTTGAATTTACAATTGCCAGTAAACTTGAGTTGTTTAATAAAGTCGACTTTAGTTCATTCTTACCAACCGTTGAGCAGTCGTTATTGATATTGCAAAACCCTATGAGTGCATTAGTTACTTCAACAGTGGTTTTGATCATCACTCTGATTAAATTTGAAATATAGGGCCTATTAACATTAGTATGAGATAATTCTATTACCTTAACGAAGGGCGTCTTATTGGTTATTGATTTCTCCGCACATGGCAGGGCAACCATTTTCGTTGAAGACAACATTGTCATTATAGAGTCTATTGGACCATGGAATCTCGAATACTTTATGGCGCTACATATTAAGCTGGTAAATGCTATTAGACAAATTCAGCACGATAAATATGCAGTACTGCTAAAGCTAAATGGCGAGGCAATTGCCGGGCAAGACTGTTATAACGCCCATTTAAATTTTATCAAACAAGGTAATGCTAAAGCCGTTGCAATCAATTTATCGTCATGTTCAACACCGGTCATTAGCCGTGATTTACTGAGCAAAATTTATCATGAAGCAGGGCTGGAACATCAATTTTTCGCTGACGATCACACAGCAATACACTGGCTAAATTCCAAATTATGCTAAGAAATTTAGTCGGTTAATTTGCACGCTTAACTTTCTTCATCAAATATCTCCAACTTCTTTTCCTTTTTTAGTTAATTTTGAGCCCTGATGGCTCAGTTTTGCTACACTTAAGCTAGCTGGAGTATTAAAATAAATAGCGTAATTCACGCATGATTACGGAGAATAAATGGAATATGAATTCAGACACGACCCGATCACGGGAAGTGCAAAAGCGCAGTTTTCTTATGAGCAGGAAATGATTGGTCCATGGCTGGAAGTAGAAGTGGGCAACAATGCCGAAATGTTATCTGCATTGCTGTTGGCGGTATCTAATATAGAGCAAGGGCAAGATCAAGAAATTACTGTGACAGGTAAAGAATATTCCGTCACCTTATCGTCTCATGATGCGCATATCCAACCTAACATTAATATGAATGGCACTGGGGAAATGCCAAACGAGTTAAACGATGATGATCTTAATTTCGATTCTAACGTAATTAGTAGTTGTGGCTTAGATGATTTTCGTCAGATTTTACTTTCTTGGGCAAAATTTACAGCCTAGCTTCCGTCACTAGCATTGAAAGTATAATCGCTAGCCCGTAACATACTGAAAATATAACTTATCTTAATCTCTTGGAAATAATAATAATGACAGAGCCCGTCACAACCATTGAAGCAAAACCTGCTCGCAGGATGGTGCAATTACGCTATGTGTTAACCCCGATTGCCATCATCTTTACGGCAGTTATTATATTAATCATCATGGGCATATTAGCGCCAAAACCTGCCAAAAAACCAATTGTAGTTAAGGCTCCTTTGGTTGAAGTTATTACATTAAATCAACAAGATGTCGCATTTTCCATTGCTAGCCAAGGTTCTGTTATGCCTAGAACGGAAACTAATTTGATTTCTGAAGTGTCCGGGAATGTTGTTTCTGTTTCAAATAAATTCCAAGTGGGGGGCTTTTTTAGAAAGGGCGAAGAGTTGATGCAAATCGATGACATTACCTATCAAGTAGCCTTACTCAAAGCCGAGTCGCAATTAGAATCTGCGACTGCAGAACTTGAACAAGAACAAGCACGTGGAGCGCAAGCAAAAGAAGAATGGTTGCTAACAGGCAATAAGCTGGAAGAAGCGCCTAAATTAGCATTACGTACTCCTCAATTACATCAAGCCAGAGCAGCGATTAAAGCTGCAAAAGCTGACTTAAAAGAAGCAAAAACAAAACTTGAGCGCACTAAAATCCTAGCACCTTATGATGCCATGCTGAAAGCTAAACACGTAGATATTGGCCAATATGTAACTGTTGGCAGTTCTATTGCTGCAACATTCGCGGTCGATTATGCTGAAATTCGCTTACCAGTAAAACAGCGTGATGTTGCGTTCTTAAATTTACCTAAAATCAACCAATCGGAGGCCTCTGGCTCTTCTGTAGAGTTATTTTATGAAGTTGACGGAGTCAAGCATGGCTGGCAGTCAAAGCTTACGCGTTATGAGGGGGTGGTAGATATGACTAGCCGGGTTCATTACGTTGTTGCACAGTTAGATGATCCTTACGGCATAGTACAAGGCAGTAATAACAGTGAATTACGGATTGGCTCATTTGTTAATGCAGATATCACAGGCAAGCAAGTATCAGATGCTACAGCTATCCCACGCAGTGCTGTACATGGCGCTAATACCGTTTACTTGGTTGATTCGCAAAACAAACTGCATATTAAAGAAGTCAATGTTCTACGAGCTGAGGTGGCCTTTGTTTACACTTTGGATGTTATAGACAGCGATCTTCGACTGATAATGACAAATATCGAAACACCCGTGGAAGGCATGACCGTTCGAGTTAGTGGGGAAGAACAGCAAGCAGAGCAAGTCGCTGGTACGGACGCAGAAGCAGATAAATCTGGAGAAGAGCAAGGCGATAAATCATGAGTGAAACGCCCAAAACAGAAACAGGTATTATCGCTTGGTTTGCTCGAAATAGTGTAGCAGCCAATTTATTAATGGTATTTATTCTAATTGTTGGTTGGTTTTCTTACCAAGGTATGAACAAGAAAATGTTCCCTGAATTCAACCCCAACAGTATTGTTATAGCAGTACCGCATTTAGGTGCGGCGCCTGAAGAAGTGGAAGAAGGCGTTATCCTTAAAGTTGAAGAAGCGATCGAAAATATCGAAGGGATAAAGCGAGTCACATCCAATGCGAGTGAGGGGTTTGGCCGTGTCACGCTAGAGCTACAATCAGGCTATTCTTTATCTGAGAAGCTTGATGAAGTACAAATGCAAGTCGATGCAATTACCACCTTCCCTGAACAAACAGAAAAGCCAATCATCACCAAACAAGAATTCAAAGGTCAAGTGCTTTGGTTATCTGTTAGTGGCTCGATGGATCGCCGCTCACGCCAAGTAATGGCGCAGGACATACGTGATGAGATTATGGCACTACCTAGTGTTAATAGCGCCGAAGTGGTTGGTAGTCGCGACTATGAAATTAGTATCGAAGTTTCAGAAGAAAAATTACAGCAATACGGCATGACCTTTGATGAAATTGCTCGTGCTGTACGCAATTCGTCTATAGACATGCCAGGTGGTACGATTAAAACCACAGGCGGCGATATTTTACTTAGAACTCAAGGACAAGCCTATACAGGCAAAGAGTATGGAAAACTCGTCCTGCGCACGGCTGAAGATGGTACGCGTTTAGTTTTATCTGACATTGCAAATGTAATCGATGGTTTTGTTGAAGAAGAAGATTTTGCTCTTTTCGATGGTGAATTTACTTCCAGTATTATGGTGCAGTCTACAGGCGATCAAAACGATCTATTGATTGCCGAAGAAGTGCGTGCTTATGTTGATCGCAAAAGTGACACCCTACCACATGGAGCAAAACTCACTGTATGGGGAGATTCGTCGTACTACTTGTCTGAACGATTAGACATGATGATCACTAACTTGCTGATGGGTGCGATCCTTGTCTTTTTGGTGCTGACATTGTTCTTAAGAATAAAAGTAGCTTTTTGGGTTATGCTCGGTATCCCTATTAGCTTCTTAGGGGCGTTTATCTTGATGCCGCTCATGGGAGAATGGTCGGTTTCAATCAATTTATTGAGCTTATTTGCCTTTATAATGGTGTTAGGGATTGTGGTTGATGACGCCATTGTTATCGGTGAAAGTGCCTATACCGAAATACAACAAAAAGGCCACTCAACGGAGAACATCATCAATGGCACCATGAAAGTTGCCATGCCTGCGACATTCGGTGTATTAACTACGATTGCGGCCTTTGCTCCTTTGTTAATGATTGATGCTTCTTTTGCCGCCTTCTTCAGGGCGATTGGGTTAGTCGTAATGTTCTGTTTAATTTTCTCTTTGATTGAGTCTAAATGGATATTACCTGCACATTTGGCGCACATGAAGTATGTGCCACTGACGGATGAAAATTCCAACTTCTTAGAGCGATTTCAAATGCGCTTCAAAAAAGGCTTAGATAACTTTATTCAACACAAATATAAGCCGCTATTAAAGAAAGCACTAGTGGCAAGGTACAACACTATGGCAAGTTTTATCGGCGTGTTCTTATTGTCTGTAGGTTTAATTGTCGGTGCTTTTGTTAAGTTGGAAGTGTTCCCAACCATTCCTGGAGATTTTATTCAGGGCAATTTGATCATGGTCGATGGCTCTGCTGTCACTGAGCGAAATAAAGCTGCAGCGATTATCTCGAAAGCGGCGGAAGAAATTGCACAAGAGAATATTTATGAAGGTGTTAATTTCATCAAACATTCGATGGTTTTTACCAATGGCAATACACAAGCAACATTTTTACTTGAATTGGTTAAACCGGATCAACGCGAATTAAGTGCCTATGATATTGAAAAACTTTGGCGCGAGCGTATTGGTGAAATACCAGGTACACAAGAGCTACGCTTTTTTGCTGGTACTAATGCTGGCGGCGGCGCGGCGCTTGAATTTCAGTTAACAGGTAAAAATGATGTTGAATTGGAGCATGCAGCCCAATCCTTGCAGGATAAACTTGGTGAGTACGATGGTGTGTTTGATATCAGAAACTCATTCAGCCGTGGTAGCCAAGAAATTAAGCTCAGCATTCGACCAGAAGCTGAAACGCTAGGACTAACATTAACAAACTTAGCGAAGCAAGTGCGTCAGGCGTTTTATGGTGAAGAAGCACAGCGAATTCAGCGTGGCCGAGATGAACTAAAAGTGATGGTACGTTATCCGAAAGAAGATCGTTTATCGGTTACTGATTTAGAAGACATGTGGATACGTACACCTAACGGTGAGCAAGTGCCTTTTTATCAAGTCGCGGATATCACCATAGGTCAAGGGTTTTCGACCATTACTCGAATTAATCAGCGACGTTCTATTACGGTATCGGCTGACATTGATACCGAAAAAGTCGAATCACGTAAAGTGATCACAGAAATGAATGATGACATCATTCCTGATATTTTGGCTGACTACCCCTCAGTAAAATATGGCATGGAAGGTGCGAGTAAAGAACAAGCTGACTTTATGCGTCAATTAGGCATGGCTGGTCTTGGTGCTTTGTTCTTGATTTACGGTCTTATCGCTATTCCGACCAAGTCATACGTTCAACCGCTTGTGATCATGTCTGTAATTCCATTTGGTATTATCGGCGCGATTGTTGGCCATTGGATCATGGGTAAAACCATCAACATGATGTCTATTTATGGCTTTATCGCATTAACTGGTGTTGTTGTGAATGACAGTTTGATATTGGTTGATTTTATTAACCAAGCTAAAGGTACCGGGCGCCGGATGATGGATATTGTTATCGATGCAGGGACTCAACGTTTTAGAGCCATTTTGTTGACCTCTCTCACTACATTCTTTGGTATTTTTCCACTTTACTTTGAAGGCAGTTTACAAGCCCAATTTATCATTCCGATGGCGATATCCCTAGGTTTTGGTATTGTGTTTGCAACGGTTATTACTTTATTCTTAATACCATCACTGTACTTAATTAAAGAAGATATCCATCATTTATTCAGTCGTCGTAAAGCTCAAGCTGACGCTGCTCAACAACCGGGTTAGTTAGGGTTATGATGAAAAACTTAAACAACAAGATCCTGCCTAGTTATGCGTTATTACTGTCTTCAATTGTCAGTAGTAACGCTTATAGTGCAGATATTGGGTCAAAAAGTGTCAGTGACACATACAACCAAGCATATGTCATCAATACCCTAGTTGAGGGCATTGACGTACCTTGGGCGATGGAGCAATTGCCCAATGGTGATATTTTAGTTTCTGAGCGCGCAGGTCAGTTACGTTTGATTCGTGAAGGTAAATTATTGGAACCGGAAATTTCTGGTTTGCCAAAGATTCATGCTAATGGTCAGGGGGGACTTTTGGATCTGGCGTTACACCCTCAGTTTGAAGAAAACCAATGGTTGTACTTTACATTTGCTAGCTCACAAGGAAAAAGCGCTGGTAGTAATACGGCGTTAATGCGAGCCAAACTCAACCTAGATGAAATGAGCTTAGAGCAAGCTGAATTACTGTATAAAGGTCAAGACAATACGAGTAAAGGCAGGCACTACGGTAGTCGAATTGCTTTTGATGATCATGGTTTTGTTTATTTTTCTATTGGTGATCGCGGGGCAAGGGAGTCTAAGCCACAAAGTAAGATTCTCGATGGTGGGAAAATTTATCGCTTACATGATGACGGTCGTACTCCAAAAGATAATCCATGGCAACATTTGGCTAAAGACAACAATATTAAGTTAGCCACGTTTTCCTATGGTCATCGAAATCCACAAGGACTAGCCAAGCATCCTGTAACAGGTGATATCTGGTCTCATGAACACGGGCCCAAAGGCGGTGATGAGATTAATCTTGTCCGGGCAGGAAAAAATTATGGTTGGCCTGTGGTTAGCTATGGCGTGAATTATAGTGGCTCTAAATTTACAGAGCTAACTCAGAAGCAGGGCATGGAGCAGCCACTGCATTATTGGACGCCTTCTATTGCACCATCTGATATGGTGTTTGTCACCAGTGATAAATATCCAGAATGGCAAGGTAAGCTCATTGTAGGCTCGTTAAAGTTTCATTATGTTGCTTTGCTTGATATTGATGACAAACAAGTATTAGAACAGCACAAAGTGCTTGAAGACATTGGCCGTGTGCGAAGTTTAATGCAAGGCCGAGATGGCTACATTTATGTTGGTGTTGATGGTGGCGGGATCAAACGAATAGAACCACAATGATAGAGACACCCCCATTACAATAATGGCAAAATCAAAAAAGGCAGTTTTCATTTCATGTGAATACTGCCTTTTTTAGTGATGAATAGGGTAAAACTAAATCGTATTTACCAACATGATGGTGCCATTTACGCCGATGATTTCAACGTTTTCACCAACAGCTATTTCCGCACGTTCGGATTCTGGGGATAATCTTGCTTGCCAATTTATGCCTGAATAACGAATGCTGCCAGCGTTGTTACTAATAGTTTCACTTACTGCAACGTGTTTGCCGATCATATCGCTACTGGTATCAATAGCTGCTCCTTTGCCTTGGAGCTTCTTAAGTGGCTTCCATAACAGAGCGGCAAAAGCTATTGATGACAATCCAACAGAAAGTGCTTCATATTCCCATGACGAAAGTCCCACAAAGGTGACTAACAATCCAGTGAAAATACAACCTAAGGCAAAGAACAGTAACGGGCCACTTAACCCCATAATACTTAACTCAATCACTAAAGAGAGTCCGCCAATGGCGTATAAAAGTTTGTCATGGTTTTCTACAAAAAATTCCATATAACCCTCTATTTTTAGGTGTTTGGCGCTTTGTGCAATGTTGTTGATACAGCAATAGCTTGAGCTACGGTATCAGAGATATTGTTACCGGTCTTACCGTCTGTTAACACGACAGTACCTTCTGCGGCGATCGCTTTATGTGCATCGATGGATTGTTGTGCAAGGGTCAATGATATCGCTTGTTGACCTTCAGTTGTCGCCGCTTCTTTGCCGATCGTTCTAAGCGCCAATGCATCGGCTTCTGCAACTAAACGTATGGCTTCTGCTTTACCAATGGCTTCTAAAATTTGCTTTTCTTTTTCAGCTTCGGCTAATAATACTTGTTCTGCTTTATCCGCTTCAGCGGCCAGTACTTTCGCTTGCTTTTCACCTTCCGCGCGAGTGATAGCCGCTGTTTTTACCCCTTTAGCTGTAAGTTCGACCGAGCGTTTTTCTCGCTCAGCTGTCATTTGCTTTTCCATGTCTTCTTTAATCGATTGCGGAGGGTTTATGTCTTTGATCTCATACCGTGTAACTTGAACGCCCCAAGGTGCAGTCGCCTCAGTCATTGCTGAAAGTATAGTGGCGTTGATCATGTCGCGATTTTGAAAACAATCATCGAGCTCCATCGAGCCAATAGAGTTACGCATTGTGGTCATTGCTAGTTGCGTTACTGCGAGTTTGTAATCTGTCACATTATTCGTCGCCGCCGCTGCATCCGTGACTTTCATAAATAAAATACCATCAATTTCCAGTGTAATATTGTCTCGGGTAATTGCTGATTGCGAGCTAATTTCTAATGATTGTTCTTTTAAGTTTCGATCTGCAGCCACGCTTTGCACGTACGGGATGAGAAAATTAATGCCAGCGCGCAGTGTTTTAGTGTATTTCCCTAAGGTGTAGACAACAAAGCCACGATTTTGTGGCACAAAGATAATGCCTTTTTTTAACGTATATAACCCAACAATCGTAATCCATACCAATGGATTCGTAATAATAGGGAGCAATAATTCCATGTTAATTCCTTGTTTTACCTATTGAATAAATGTTCTGTGAGTAAACTTACTATCTGATTCTATTAAACATACTAACACTTACACCAGCAATTACAGCACTTAGATTGTTTTGTATAGTGCGTGCCAATGTGTTGTTCTTGTTGTGACTCTTCATTACACTGAGCAAAATGTCATGCCTACATAGCTGGGCAGTATAATTTACCTTGAGTTTGAGAGATCTATAATGCAAAAATGCGCAATATTAACCATGGACAACCTTGATGATTTTGAGGTCTATGATCACTTAATCGAGCAGCCATTAAACAAGTTAGGTTGGGAAATGGACACAGTTTCGTGGCGAGACAGCACTGCCAACTGGGACGACTATGATGTAGTTATTATTCGTTCTCCATGGGACTATCAAGATGAGCCTGAGGCTTTTATGCAGGTGCTGGAAAATATTGAAGCGTCGAGCGCTCAGTTAGAAAATAACTTGGCTACGGTTCGATGGAATATCGATAAAGAATATTTAAAGTCGCTAGAAAAACAAGGCGTTGATATTGTGCCAACCCTGTGGTGTAAAACTTTTGATGAAAATGAATTAGCTAATTTTTTCGCGCACTTTGCCATTGATCAAATAGTGTTAAAGCCTCGGATTAGCGCCAATGCTGATAATACGTTTTGGCTACGAAAAGAAAACTATCAAGACAACATAGCTGAATTAAAAACCGCGTTTTCTACACGGCCTTTTATGGTACAGCCATTTATGGAAAGTGTGCTTAATGAAGGGGAATTTTCATTGTTTTATTTTGACGGCCAATATTCACACGCGATATTGAAAACGCCAAAAGATAACGATTTTAGAGTGCAAGAAGAATTCGGTGCTCGTCACATATCAATTTCACCAGAAGCGGTACTAGAAGCTCAAGCATTGGCGACTTTACAGGCACTAAAAGCGACTAATGGCATGCCACTGTATGCTCGAGTAGACTTCGTTCGTTACGGAGATAAGTTTGCGCTGATGGAGGCAGAGCTTATTGAACCTTCGCTGTATTTTAATATGGATGAACAGTCTGCAGGACGTTTTGCAAAAGCATTTGCCAATAAAATGAAACTGCCTGCCTAGGTCATATTGAAAGAGTACCTTGAGCGTGCTCTTTTTTGTTCTGCATGGCATTCTAGGTCCCCTCAATATTCTCGCTCTTAGAGAAGCACTTTTCCCTAAACATAATTCATTACAAAGTCTCTAAGGTTGGTTTTAAGTGATCAAAGGTATTGAGTTATTTAAGTTTTTTGATAGTGTGAAGGTAAGCTAATCAATAAGAGGTATGCCATGAACACCCCCGCAACCATTATTTCTACGCTGACTTTAACACTGCTATTGACTGCATGTCAGTCGAGTTCACTGCTAGAAGTTCAAGATATCGTTACGCTCGAATATTACCCGGATTGTGATTTTAAAGTCTTAGGTATGGTTAATTCCGTGGACGGGAAAACTAATCACGAATTTCACTTCAATGAACGTAAGTTGTTTACCCGATCTGCATTAGGGTTACGTGCCGTTGGAAAAAAATCGGTGGCTTTTGATAAGCTCAAAGAGCAGGCGAGAGCGCTTGGTGCAGACGCTATAGCAGTTACTTCATTTAAACATATTTCAGGTGAAGTACAGATTGGCAAAGGCAAATCTGTTGAAACCGCTAAATATTACTACCGCGGTGAAGCGATTAAATTATGTGATGATTTTGATTACGCTAAATTAAATGAAGTGAATGATAAACCGGTTCGTTATAACTCTTCTGGACAATTGAACACGGGGGTTGAATTTAAAACAAAAATTAAAATTGATATGTCGACGGTGAGTGCCAAAAAGCCTTTTGTGCAGCATTTTTTGATTGATAATCAAGTGGTGACAGATGATGGTAATATTTTTGGTGTCGCCATTGGGGAGTCAACGGATGCCTTAATCGCTGAATTAGGCGACCCGTCGGCTATTATCAATATTGCAAAGGATGAGCAAGCCTATTTGTATGGACGTAAACATTTTTTCTATCTAAAAAATAATAAAATCAGCGCCTACAAATTCGCTGATTTTATCCTGCCTCCACATTTAAATAATGAAATCAGCATGCATGCGGTATTTGATGAGTTCTCCCCAACATTATCGAATACGGTCGAAATAGGCGATAACATCAGAATTGTTCGTGAAAAGCTCGGTCTAACACAGAACACCAAGGAATCTGATGGTTTTACCGTTAAACGGGGCAAGTATTATCAACATTATCAATTTGTTGAGCTAAAAGACTTGGCCAGTGATTTTACTAATTTGATACTGAAAAACATCAGCCTATCTGAGCAGCTATATACGTTTGATTGGCAAGCAATAGTCAAAAATGATAGAAAACCTGACGTGATTACAATTGGTTTAGGTATCTCTGGCATCTCATTAGGCTCAAATAAAACAGAGTTACGAGCTGCGCTTGGCCAACCTGAACTGGTCATTAATCGTTCGTCGCGAAAATCGTCTTGGGTATATGGTAATAACTTGGTGTTCGATTTTACGAGAGATACTGTCACTCGCTTTAAATTAATCAGCTCCGGCGATAAGTCCGCTCGAGTGCGTTGTTATGATTGTTTGTATTTGGGGCAATCACTGAGTCAGTTAGATAAATATATGTTGCAAAGAACGGCACAAGGACAATTTGCCTTTGATGCGAGCGGCGCTCAGTATTTACTGTTTTCTCACGATGACAGTAAAAATGGTGTGATTGACGAAATAGAAGTGGTTACTCAAGAGTAGGGGACAACCCCTTTAAAAAAAGCCCACCTTACAAGAAGGTGGGCAAGGGTGCTATACGATGTCTATCGAGTATCACAGTACTAATCAATCCTGAAAAACTCTCAGTCAAAGCAGATTTTTTTGTATAGCGAGATGAACCAAACCATGGGTATAACCTTCAAGCATCCTAAACTTGTTACGTCTTAGGCTGCTCACCAAAGCGTGCTTATCAAGGGCACATTGAGTCAGCACGCCAGGTGAGCGGCTTGAAACATGGTCTGCCTTTTACCTAGAAGAATCAATTATTCACTTAACTTTGGTGAGCACGATGACTATAACGCGTAAACCGGCCGCTAAATTAATTTCTGAATTCTCCTAAGTAGAAGATGTTAAAAAGAATAATTCACGTTAAACGCAAAGCTCCTGCCAGGCTCTGCCAAGTTTTCCAAAGCGCTGTCTTCATCATGACCTGCGGCATTTGAATAACGAACATATTCTTTATCAAGTAAATTAGTCACCGATAGGTTAAAGACCAATCCAGCGTCTAACTCATAATTAAATAACCAATCAACAGAGGCGTAACCGGCAATTTCTTTTTTGCCCTCATTAACCTTATCCATGCGATCGGCCCAGTTTACGATCAATTCAGTTGAGAATTTCTCACCTTCATAGTTTATCCCTGCGGTACCGGATAGTGGCGAAATACTGGTAATATAATCGTCAGTTTCATCGTCCTTACCATTTTGATATGCAGCGTTAGCAAAAATGGCTACGTTATTATCAAGATAGTACGTCATACCAAACTCAAGGCCTTTTATCGTGACGGCATCAAGGTTTTGGTATTGGAATTTGTCGTGCTGATATAAGAAATCTCCGTTTTCATCAACAACGTTATTGCTCTCAATTAGCACGGTCGATAAGAAATTTTCATACTTGCTGTAAAACGCTGCGGTGCTAAACGCCATATTGCCGATGTGACCACGTAAACCAATTTCGTAGCTGTCACTTTCTTCTGGCGATAAATCATCACTTGGGACAATCTCATAAATGTAGGTTGAACTCGCTTGATTATAATGTTCAATGTACGCTAAGTCGTACGCTGGAACCTTAAAGCCTTGTCCATATTGTGCAAATGCTGAAAGCTTGTCGTTGATTTTGTACAAACCAGCGATATTAAATGAGGTGTGGTTCTCATTAAATTTCTTAAAGGCTTCACCATTGGTTTTCAGAGCGCCATTAGGATCCATTTCGTATTTGTCGAATCGAACCCCCGGTGTGACTGTTAACTGACCATTCATCAAGCTAATTTCGTCATTGAAAAATAGCCCCGCGCGGAAGGTTTCGGTTTTAGGGAACTTATCAGTTTCTTGTGGATAGCCAGGCTTTGGCGTGCCTTCAACGGAATAAAGCTTGCTTTCATGTCGTTTAGAATCTGTCGACTCTATATCTAACCCGTAACCTAGAGTGTGCATGCTGTTAAGTTGCAAGCTAGCATTTGAAAGAAAACCAACGGTTTCTTGTTTATAGACTGAGTCTTTATACATATCGCGCATTTCAATCACACCAAACATAGGTGCGTTGATATCAAGAAGGGCATATTCGCCGTCTTTTTGCTCAGACACATTTGAATAAACGTTGATGTTTAAAATGTCATAAAACGCGGTTGATGTTTCACTGTGGTAGCGCAATTTAAACGCGTCACTCGTTTTTTCATTGCTCGAATTCTCGGTATCTATGTGATAGCCGTAGGGCTCTAACCCGCGAAAGTAAGCTAATAAACCATTAGCACTTTCGCCTTCAGCTTCTTGCTTGTAAAGGTCGGCAGTAAAGCTGATGAAGTCAGTATCTGAAATATTGTACTTGCCTTTGTACAGTATGCTGTGCGAGTCAATATCGAACGGACTTTCTGTATCAAAAAAGTTTTGTTGTTCTTCACCGTCGCGGTAAGAACCATTAAGTAAATGTTCTACTTGACCCGTAGTAAACGCTAATGTGCCGCCTATTGTGTATTGTCTGTTGACGTCGTTATAACCTGCTTTAAGTTTACCGGCAAAGGTATCACCTTCGTCTAGGTAGTCACTGGCATCTTTGGTGGTAAACACCACAATGCCGCCTAAAGCATCTGAACCATATAATGAAGAAGCCGCACCTTTAGCAATTTCAACTTGTTTAATGGTGTCTGTGTCAATAAAGCCGCGACCCACAATGTCATTAAGACCATCAGCGCCGTAGCCTTCGTTCATGCGCATGCCATCTTTAATCATCAACACACGATCGCCGCCCATGCCACGAACTATGATGTTTTGTGCGCCGCCCACTTTACCCGTAACTTGTACACTAGGATCATATTTAAACAATTGGCTCATGTCAGACACAACTTGTTTTTCAATGTCTTCCACGGTTATAACAGATATGCTTCCTGCCACATCTTTTAGTGCTTTTTCAGTACGAGTACCGCTAACAACAATAACTTCTAAATCCTGTGCAGTTCCTTCAATGGCTGCATCGTCTAACACATCTGCGTGAGCGATTGGGGTGAGTAATGCTGTTGCTACAGCACAAGCTAGCACCTTAGGTGTCGGCTTAAACATCATTTTATTTTCCTATTACGTTAATACCAATTTACATAAATAAGGATTCTGAATGGACTGTTTTGGCTGGCCAACTATCAAAATGCTCATTTATAAAAATTGATATAAGCGATCCCCATAGGCAATTGAGTTAATTTTGGTTTAGGGGGACCTTATCGACTCAAACAGCTACCTATGGGATCTCGCTGACTTCATTTTCTAATCGCTAATTAGAATACACGCTTTTTTAATAATGTAAACACAAATGAGAATAATTATCGTTTGTGTTCGTAGTAGGGTTGAGTTAAAGTGAGCGGGCTTGGAATAAAGAGGTATCTAAAAAGTGAATATTCAAATAATCGAATCAATGATGGCACAAGTATCAACATTGTTGATGACACCCGTAATTTTAACCATTGTCGCGTTACTTATTTATGCTTTGTTTGCATTAGGGCGTTTTATTTCTCAATGGCTAGTTAGACGCAAAAACTTGATGAGTTATGTAAAGCAAGTGAACAACAAAGAGGCACAATGGTTAAATGGTTACCCCATTCATAACTATTTTGTGCAAAATCCCAACGCCAGTGAAGATGAGTTAGAAGTGTTTGCATTGAAAAAGCTGGAAACATTGCGCGTAGTTACCCGAGTTGCACCGATGCTTGGACTGATTGCCACCATGATCCCAATGGGGCCCGCATTACAAGCACTAGCTGATGGCAATATTCAAGGCATCAGCGAAAACTTAATCATTGCTTTTGCTGCCGTGATTTGGGGCTTAGTTATTTCTTCAATTACCTTTTGGCCCGCGTCAGTGCGCAAGCGCTGGTGTGCCAATGAATTAATCAATATTCGTAAATTTAAGGGCGACTCATAATGCGTTTTTTAGATGAAGATGAAGAGCTAAACCCCATTGTCAGTGCTGTGAATTTAGTCGATGTGTTCTTAGTGATTATCGCAGCGCTATTAATTGCTCTTGCGCAAAACCCGCTAAACGTATTTAACGATGACGATGTCACTGTCGTTAAAAATGCCGGTAAACCGAACATGGAAGTCATTGTGAAAAAAGGCAAAGAAATTAAACAGTATAAGTCAACCGGTGATATTGGCTCTGGCGAGGGGATGCGCGCAGGTGTTGCTTACAAAATGGCAGACGGTAGCTTTGTCTATGTGCCTGAAAATGATGATGCGAAAGATACTGACACAAGTGCAATTAGCGCGGTAGCAGGAAACTAGAACGATGAAAATTTTATTAGATATGTTAGCCAAAGCTAGCTTAGTTATTGTCATTGGGCTTTGTATCATGACCATGCAAATGGCAAATGCTCAAGCTATTGGTGTGCAATCAAGTTCATCACCTAAAGTGATGATCATGATGTCTAACCACGCAGCTAAACCAAAAGGTGAACTACTTAAACTGTTGGCAAAAGATCAACCGTTTGAACTCATTAAGTTTGAAGCAACAGGGAAGAGCGACGAAGAAATTAAAAGTATTTGGGCGTCTGCAAACTTGATCATGATGGACGGCATAAATCCGGCGCTGTCTAAATTTATGTTTGGCAAGTATCAAACTTATCTTGCTGAATTTCCAACTGTGCCAGTGATTTCTTTAGGTGATCTTGAGAATGAGTCAATGAACCAAGGTCTAACGGATGAACAGCGAAATGCAATAGGTTTGTACTATAAAAATGCGGGGCGCATTAACTACTCAAACATGATGGATTATATTGCCAGCGACTTTTTAAAACTGTCTCAAGCGACGGTAGTTGAACCAGTTATTACACCGGACGTGGGTTTGTACCATTATGCCTATCAAGGGCAAGTCACCAGTGATGCGGATCAGTTTTTTAATTATTTGAACATCAAAGAAAATCAGCCGGTTATTGCTATTGGCATGCACCGCAGCGTGATTGATTATGAACAGCAACAAATTGTTGATGCCATGATTAAAGGCCTAGAAGCAAAAGGTGCAAAAGCACTTGGGTATTTTTACGAAGGGAATGATGAGTCCTTAAATTACACTGATTTATTGATGACTAGCTCTAATGAAAATGGCCAAACGGTCAGTAAAGCTAGAGTCGATTTAGTCATTAATTATCGTTCATTGCACTATGTTGAAAAGCGCCGTGGTGAATTTGAAAAGCTAGGCGTGCCAGTACTCCATGCACTTAATTACACAGAAGGAACGCAAACAGATTTTGAACAAGATCATGCCGGCATATCGCCGTCATTAACGCCTTTTTTCTTGGTAATGCCAGAAGATACCGGAAGCGCCGACCCAACTATTATTGCTGCTAATGGTGACGGTGAAAAACAAGTGATTCCCTATCAAATGGACGCGTTTGTTGATCGTGCCTATAACCACGCTAACTTGGCTCATATTGAAAATAGCGACAAAAAAGTCGCAACCTTTATTTGGAATTATCCTCCGGGTGAAAAAAATATCGGCGCGGCATTCTTAGACGTCCCGTCTTCTATTGAGCAAATCGCGATTGCCATGAAAGCGCAAGGTTATAAGGTAGATGTTAAAACTAATGAATTCTTAATCGAATCAGCAGGGCAGTTGTTGCGTCCTTATTATCGTGGCGAAGACGCTGAAGCCTTGATTGAAAAAGACTTAGCGGAATACATGCCGTTATCTACTTATCTTGCTTGGTTTAATCAGTTACCGGAAGAGGTGAGACAGCCGATCATTGAGAAGTGGGGTACGCCAGAAGAAAGCGGCATGCTGCGCACAATTGAACGAAGCGGAAAAACCGAATCAGCGTTTGTTATCCCGAGAATGAACCTAGGCAATATGATTGTCTTGCCACAAGGTGTACGAGGTGAAAATGCCAAAGAACACGCTAACTTGTACCACAGTACAAAAACAGCGATTAATCACGGTTATCTCGCGATTTATCTTTTTGCGAGAGAAACCTTTGGTGCCAATGCCTACATTCATTTAGGCACGCACGGTTCTCAAGAGTGGCTAACCGGTAAAGAGCGTGGCCTTTCTATGTATGATGCGCCAAACCTAGCGATTGGCAACTTGCCGGTATTTTATCCTTATATTATCGACAATGTGGGTGAAGCGATGCAGGCAAAACGTCGCGGGCGCGCCACTATGATCAGCCATTTAACCCCTGGTTTTGCAAAAGCCGGTTTATACACCGAGGTTGCTGAACTGAGTGAAAAAATTAACAACTACATGATGCTAGAGCAGGGGCAAACCAAAGCCAATACCCAAGCTGAAATTACCGCTATGGCAGAAAAGCTCCACATGCTACAAGATTTGTCGCTGGAAAAAGCTGACTTGAATGATAACTTTGATGAGCACATCGCCAAGCTTCAAGACCACTTAAATCAGCTGGCGCAAATGAGTCAGCCACTCGGTGTTCATACGTTTGGTGAACTGCCAGTGACGCCACATCTGTATACGACGATGCTGCAAATGTTAGGTGATGAATTCACCGTTCGAGCGCATACATATGAACAAGCTCATCAGATGACAGCGCCTGTAACTGAGCAATTAGATGAGCGTAATGTCCGCAAGTTAGAAACCTTAGAAGGTTATCAATTACTCAATGCCTATATGTTGGCAAAAGATGCAGGTGAAACACTAACTGGCCTGAGTGAGCAACTTCAACTTGATTTGGATCTAGCGAAAAACTACTGGGATAACTTTCAACAAATTGCTGAAATTAAAAACTTATTGCTAGCATTAAACGCAACCTATATTCCAGTGAGCTACGGTGGCGATCCTATTCGTAACCCCGATGCCGCGCCAACAGGCAGAAACCTGATTGGTTTTAACCCCGCCAAAGTGCCATCGAAAGAGGCTTACGACGCTGGCGTGACTTTAATGGAGCAAACAATTCAAGATTATCATAATAAACATGGGCGTTATCCTGAGAAGCTTGCGTTTTCGCTTTGGTCACTAGAAACCATGCGACACCAAGGTGCGTTAGAAGCACAGATCCTTCATGCCTTAGGACTCAAGCCCAAATGGAACAAGCAAGGGCAGGTCACAGGTACTGAAGTGATCCCTTATAGTGAACTGAAACGCCCTCGTATTGATGTAGTGGTTTCAGCCACAGGTCTTTATCGGGATGCATTTCCAAATGTTATGATTTGGCTAGCAAAAGCGATTGATGAAGTGGCGAAAATGAAAGAAGAAAATAACTTCGTTTATCGTCATGCCAACGCATTGAAACAAGATTTATTGGCGCAAGGTAAAACAGAAGAAGATGCGGACTATTTATCCTCTCTGCGCATATTTTCAAATGAAACAGGTAATTACGGCACTGGTTTAGCAGGCAGCAGCTTAGCATCTGGTACGTGGGATGATGACAGTAAATTAGCCAACTTATACCTTGATCGAATGGGCTACGCCTTTGGTAAAGATGAACAGCGTTGGAGTGAAAACGTTGGCGATGCTTTTGGTGATGGGCAAGGGCTTTATGACAAAGTACTTTCGGGTACTGATGGTGTTATATTTTCGCGCTCAACTAACCTTTATGCCCTGATGACCAATGATGACCCATTCCAATACTTTGGTGGTATTGGGCTAGCGGTGCGCAGCCTAGACGGAAAAACGCCGGAAATGTATGTCTCTAACTTGCGTAAAAAAGACAACATTAAAGCGCAAACTTTAGATCAGTTTGTTAACCAAGAAATGCGCAGTCGCTATTTCCATCCGCGTTGGATTAAAGCCATGCAAGACTCTGGTTATGCGGGCGCAACCGCTATTTTAGATCGTATGAATAACATGTGGGGTTGGGAAGTAATGACCCCAGAAGCGATACGTGACGACCAATGGCAAGAGTTTTTTGAAGTCTACGTGGAAGATAAATACCAAATGGACATGCGTGAATTTTTTGAGCAGCACAACGCCGAAAGCTTAGCACAAATTATTGAACGCATGCTAGAAGCCGTGCGCAAAGGATATTGGAAAACCGATGACGCAACAATAAAGAAAATGGTTGAAACTTACACCGAAATCGCCAGCGAATTTGACGTTGCTACCGACAATGAAAAGTTCAATGAATACATGGATGCAACAGCAGTTGGTTTTGGCTTAACAGCTTTATCACAAGCATTGGCAGAGGCTTTAGCACAAGTGCCGCCGCAAGCCGCACCAGCTCAACCGCAAATGGAAACCGTAAGTGGTCAAAAGCTTGAGGAACAAGCGAAAGCAGAGCCTATTGAAACCGACTACTCGGCGCTTTATTGGTTAGGATTGTTAGTACTGTTAGGCGGCTTAACTCAGTGGTTTGAGCGTAAGCCAGCTCATAGCATTAATAAAAGTAGCGAAGAAAAGGTCGCGTTAAAACAAGCGGCTTAACTAGGAGCAACGGAATAACTGCACATTAGTATAAGCTTATGTGCAGTAGCTTAAACTAAAACAGGCAGTTTTCTGAAAAGTTTAGCTGTTATCTAGCATTTATAAATGAGCGTTCAACGAACGCTTATGCGCAACAATCAATATCACTGAGGATTGGCCTTCCCCCACTTTAGTGGACACCTCCTCGTCACCTTCAGACATACATCAATATGACGGTCAGATTACATCGCAAAATCTAATCTGACCTATCAAGCAAATGCACACTAAACTAATCTGACTTTCTGTCTAAAGTTTTGTCTTCTTAAATTTATAAACAAAGCGATCGGTTTTGCCTCGTGTGCCCGGTGCGAACACATTGGTGCTTAAATTGTCTGCTGAATTTCTCAAATAGAAGGCTTCTTCAACTAAGGTAAATCCGGCTTCTTCCATTTGATATTTAACTATATCAGGGTCAATACGATGGGTGTCGTTTGGCGCGTTAAAACCAGAGCCGGCTAAGCCAACATGGTCGATAATGACAAACTGGCCGTCATCTTTCATCACGCGTTTGATGTTAGCCAGTGCCTTTTTGTGATCTATGGCTTGTTCGCGTACTTTGGTGACTTTGCCGTCACGTACGCTATGGGTAAAAAATAAATCATGGTAGTTAAGGGCGGTAAAGACAAGATCTATCGACTTATCTTTCATGTCCATGTCGATAATTTCAACTTTATCTAAGCGTTCAACATTTGATAAGCGATTGTTTTTGGTGCGCTCGGTGATCCCTTTTTCTGCAAAGCGCCAAATGACACTGTCGTTTTGTGCATAAACTTTACCGTTATCGCTTGTGGCAAGAGAAAACAGCTCGGTATACCAACCACTGCCAGCAAACAAATCAAGTACATGGTCGCCTTTGGCAATATTGGAAAAATGCAAAATGTCAGCAGGCTTTCTCGCGGCATCTCTTGAGGCATCCGCTGTTGGTCTGTGGGAGTGACTTAGTAGTTGTTTTAGCTCTGCCAGTTCAAGGCTCCTATATGCAAATGCAGCGTTAGAAACCGAGCCAATCATAAGTCCTATAAGGGTTAATTTTTTTAGCACGTGATATTCCTTTAAGTGGGTGAATTAGTTTAGCCAATAAGACCCAATCTATAGAAATATTATTCAAACCGTTTTAAAAAAGATAATACAAAATGTTTCATGTTAGATGTCGAGGCTCAACTTTTCTAGAAATCGGCATCAACCTCAAAAACTAATAATTGTTTAGTGATAGGGTGGTTGAGCTCTAGTCGCTGTGCATGGAGATGCAATCGCTCTCCTTTAACACCATACAAATCGTCACCAATAATCGGCATATTAAGCCCCAACTGATGTGCACAATGGACTCGCAATTGATGAGTGCGACCAGTCGTTGGATGTAAGAATACTTTTGTTTGATGCGTGGTTCGTTCAACCACCTGCCACTGAGTTTTTGCTGGTTTTCCTTCATCAAAACACACCATTTGCCGCGGTCTGTCGTAATAATCACCTATTAGTGGAAGATTGATTTCACCTTGATCTTCGGCCAATAACCCGTCAATTAATGCGACATAACGCTTTTTCACTGCTCGTGTGATGAACTGTTGTTGTAATGATTTTTGTGCACGTTTCGTTAAGCTCAGTACCATAAGTCCTGAGGTTGACATATCAAGGCGATGAATAATGTAATTTCCTGTGGCGTCTGGAAACTGCGCTTTAATACGGTGATAGACCGAATCTTTGATATTCTTACCGGGCACAGACAAAAATTCTGCAGGCTTATTTACGACGACGATGTCGTCGTCTTGATACACAATTTCAAGTGTTTTGTTTAAAGCGGGATTATTCAGTAACGGGTTTTCTTCCACCGATAAACCAAGCAGCATATGGGACAATATTGGCTGGCATTTACCCAGACATGCGGGGTAATAATTTTGGTGCTGTCTGATTTCTGATTTAGGCGCTGCGCCCCACCAAAATTCAGCCATCGCAATCGGTGTAAGGCCTTGTTCAAATGCAAAGTGGAGTAATTTGGGGGCTGCACAGTCACCTGCGCCTGCTGGCGGTGGGTGCGGCATGTCCTTAAAAAGTTGTTGTAAGTTTTTATACTCACCTTTCGCATTCAAAAAACGGTATTGTTCGAAGAGCCGCTGTTGCAAGTCGTTAGAGTGCTGCCTTCGGGTATTTTTCAGCTCAGCAATTTCATCGGTTAAATTCATGAGCTTATATTTAGCGGCGCTTATTTGTTCGTCACAATGTTGTTTGAGCGCTTTGAGTTCATTTTTTTCAAAAACACTTTCTTTGCCAAGCTCAGCAAGCAATCCTTCAAAAGCTTGTTCGCTAAGTTGTTTGTCTTTGACAGCCTGTGATGCCTCTTGACGACGAGATTTTCTCGATTTTCTGCCCACAATTATTTTGGCTCGTTGGAGTTCAATTAACTGCTCAGTGCTATTTTCTATATCTGCTAATTTAGCGGCATATTCAGCGATTTTAGGGTTGCTTTCAAGGGCATCTACTTGATCATTGATTTGATTGATCAGTGCTTGTTCGGTGAGAAAAAAGCTGTCTTTTGTGAGCATATCAAAAACAGGGGGGACAAAATGCGGCAGTAGGTTTCTATCTGAAATTTTACCTGAAAATGCTGATAGATAGCCTAGCTCATTGCTTTGGTTTATTACCACCAAAACACCAAACATCTTACCGTTGCCCTCTTTAGATGGCTCGCCGAAACTAAAATCATGCTGCCAAAAGGTTTGGGTTAACAAGTGTTCTTGCAACTCTTTTGCAGCAAGCTGGCTCAACTCATGTGGCTGATAACAAAACGGATAAGTGAACTTGGCTGGTAACTCAATGTCACCGATATCCGATTTAAACGGTGTAAAACATTGATCTTTAAGAGTACTAAGTGCAGACATAAAGTGGTTGTTCCAACGTTAGATGCGTGTTGGTCGATTGCATAAAATGATAGAGAATATTTTAACCTGTTGAACTCCAGATAGCACCAAGAGGATACTGCTACTTTTTTTGCCTCGCTGTCGGTTAGTTTTTTTGATATCAAACATGACGTTTATCAGTGCATTGACTATGCTTTTGAGAATGAAAGTAGTCGCTGAATTGGTGTAAAACGACCCTTAACTTCATAAATACACTTGACTTTAAAATCATTGAAAGAGAATCTATTGCCAATTACACATACAAGTTATCGGGTCGTGGATCAACTTGTAAGAACAGTATGGCCATAGTGCTATCTAATTTGGGTTAGTAATAAGTATGAAATTACGCTCCTTTGTACTTTGTAATGCCGCCGGTGACGAAGTTTGTATTTCTAATTTTGGCGCTAGGTTATTGCAATGGCACACCGATGTTGACGGCATAGAAAGAAATATTATTCTTGGCTATTCTAGCTTGAGTGATTATCAACAAGACCCTTTCTATCTTGGCGCTATGGTAGGTCCATTTGCTAACCGAATTGGCAGTGCCGAGTTTTTCATAGATGACCAGTTGATTACATTGGATGCCAATGAAGGGGTTAATCACCTACATGGCGGACGTAATGCCATTAGCGATATGTTTTGGGAAGTGACAGAGCAATCGGAGCAAATGCTGGTCCTCACTTGTCAGTTAGATGATGGTTTTAATGGTTACCCAGGTCCCATTGCTTTCAAAGTGGTTTATCGACTGAATGATGATAGTGCCTTAATCATTGATATCTACGCAGATAGTGAACAACCTACCGTTATCGGCCCAACGAGTCATCCTTATTTTAACTTAGCAGGAGTTGGCAATGATCATCAGCATCATATTTTACAAGTGTTTGCTGAAAGCTATACTGAAACCTGTAGTAAAGGTATTCCCACGGGAGAAATCATTCCGGTTGAAGCGACTTCGCTGGATTTTAGGCAGCCGAGAATACTTAGCAGTGAAGCAAGTAGGGATAATGTCGATCATAACTTTACTGTTGTTGGAAGCGCTACTGAACCCCAAGCGAAATTAATTAGTCCGGATAAAAAGCTGCAGCTGCATGTAATGAGTGATTACCCTGGGCTTCAGGTTTACACAGGGCATCATTTAGATGGCAAGTTTACTTCGAAAGAAGGTCTTTGCCTTGAACCGCAGTTTTATCCGAATAGCCCCAATATCGATACATTTCCTTTTTATTTAACCACGCCAGAAGAGCCTTTTAGTGCGCAGATAAAGTATCAGTTAGTAAAACCAAAACTGAACACGCCCCCCCTTAAGGCAGATAATATCGAAGAGGAATAGTTATAAGTTGGGCACGGAACAGTTAAAATCATTATCAAGTATTGATATGAATACAGTTCTTTCCTTTGGCTTTGGCCTGATATAACGCTTCGTCTGTATTGGTAAACCACTTTGATTCATTTTCACCTGAAGCGATCTCCGATATGCCAATGCTACAGGTGACTTGTTTATGATTAGGGGATCGCAACGTTGCTAATTTATCTTGAAAACGACTAGCTAAAGCAAGTGCGGCTTCAAGCTCTGTTTCTGGACATAAAATAGCAAACTCTTCTCCGCCCCAACGAGCACAAATATCGGTATTGCGACTCACTTCTTTTAGTACTTGAGCTACTTGCTTTAAAATATCATCACCTACTTTATGGCCATGTTCATCATTGAATTTTTTAAAGTCATCGATATCAATTAGAATCAAACAACAGGGTGAATTATAACGTTCTTTAAGTCGCATGTTGGCTTCTATGTGTTCGTTTAGATGCAGGCGGTTGTAGAGGTCAGTGAGATGATCTTTAATCGTTAATTCTGCCAGTTGTTCATTTTTATGTTCAAGTGCTGCTCGTAATCGTTCAAGTGCTGAGTTCTTGACTGACAAAATTTTACGTTGTTTTAGCGACTCATAATGCTTGATTATTATGATTAGCAAAATTAATAGTGCAACTCCAGTGACTTTCCAGACCAAGGTATAATCGGTTCTAGCAACCACCTCTGTTCTTTGTATTTGGTTAAAGACATGCCGATGATCCCGTGCACTTAGTTGAGCAATGGCCGAATTAATTTGAGGTAGAATATGCTTTATGTCGTGGCTAACACCAATTTTGAGTCTGTCTTGTAACTCAGAAATACCGGCGATTTTTATGTTGGTTAAGGTGAGTTTTTGGATCAATCTGTTTGATGAATAGAAGGAGCCGACAAAGAATTCTACATTATGTTCAGAAAGTTGTTTTAGTCCCATTTCTTCATTGAGCACAGGGATGATGGTCAGGTTTGGGTATTGACTCTCTAAAAAATCATGTAGTCGATACCCTTGAACTACCGCCACTCTATCATTGGTCAAACTGCTAAAACCAGCCAACAATAATTTGTTGGTGGCGGTGTTGGTGTATAGCACATTGGAAGCGTTGAAGTATTCTTGGCTAAAAGCCATTGTTTTCTCTCGTTGCTCCGACTGATTAAGCATGGGAATGACCTTACATTGCCCTTGCTTAAATGCAGTCATGGACTCTTGCCATGACTTGGTGGGAAACAGGGTGAAGTTTAGGCCGCTGTATTGACTAATTAAGGCTAAATAGTGGGATGAAATACCGACATGTTGTCCACTTTCTATTGACTCATAAGGCGCCCAAGAAGGATCAACACAATAAGTGAAGTTATTATCGGCCTGTACCGCCTTACAAAAAATTAACAACAAAGGCAGCCAGAAAAGTCGCTTTATCATAGTAATTATGTGTCCTTGGATTACTGATGTAGATACATTACGGCTTTTTTAGAAAGCACTTAAAGATATACAACTTCATTAACTATATAGATAAATATCGTAAAGTAAAATTCGCAAGATAATGGGAAAAGCAATTAATTCATTAACATGCTTAAGAAAGTAAATAGATCTTCAGGCAATTTCGTGTGACTATGAATTAATATGTCAATAGATTGCATTAGAGTGGAGTATCGTGAATACCATTACATGGGATGACTTTCAGCAAGTCGAAATGCGCATTGGGACAATTGTTGAGGTTAATGACTTTCCTAAGGCACGTAAGCCTGCTTACATATTACATGTCGACTTTGGTGAGCCATTAGGGGTTAAAAAATCTAGCGCCCAAATTACCGATTTATACACTAAAGAAGAATTAATTGGTAAAAAAGTAGTGGCTGTAACTAACTTTCCTGCCAAACAAATAGGCCCGATAATGTCTGAGTGCTTAGTCACGGGTTTTCATCGAGAAGACGGGGCCGTTGTACTTGCGGTTCCCGATAAAGAAATCAAGAATGGTGCACGATTAGCGTAGTTAGTACTCAGCCTTAGCGCCAAATTACCGATTCAAATATGTTCAATAAATTCCAACTAATTTCTCGCAAATTAATTTTCATACCATGGCAAAACTTTGTGATGAATGGTATCTGATAGTGTTCCATATTCGAGTATAGCGCCCCTCTTTAAAAACTGTGCATCCTATTTGCATATTGAGCAATAGCTCCAATCCTTGAATATCATGTGTTGCTGAATATTTCGACAAATGTGTCTGGATATGTACAACAATTGCAAATAATTTCTTCTACGTCATTTATCGTAAATTCATCGTAGTTCAGCGTAATTATTCATTTCATTTTCAAACCTTTTGCTAGCTTTAAGCGACTAATTGATATTAACCAAGTATTGATATCAGCCTTGATCTGGAGAGAATGATGAAATTGACTTCCACGGCACTCAAAAGTCCAGCCGCTGTTATGGTCAGTGTTGCCTTAATTTTACTACTAGGTGTGATAAGCCTGTTTAAGCTACCTGTTCAATTGTTTCCTGACATTGAACGTCCGCGTATTGCGATACAGACTTTTTGGCGAGCCGCCTCGCCGCAAGAAGTAGAGTCTGAAATCATTGAACCTCAAGAACAAGTACTTCGAGGTATCCCAGGGTTGCATTCAATGAATGCCTTTGCCAATAGGGGGGGGGCATTTATTAATTTGGAGTTTGGTGTTGAAACGGACATGCAACAAACGTTGATGGAAGTGATCAGCCGAATGACACGGGTGCAAAATCAGCCACGTGATGCTTTACCACCTCGTGTGATGCTGGGAGGGTTTGGTGGTAATACGCCGGCGCTAACGTGGTTTTTCTTACAAGCGCTACCGGGCAATAGTCAATCCATTGAACACTACATTGATTATGCGGATGATGTTATTAGACCGCGGCTAGAAGCTATTGAAGGGGTTTCAGGGGTCCAAACCTTTCTTGATCAAAATAAAGAAGAACTGCAAATTCGATTTGATCCGATAAAAGCGGCGGAATACGGTATTTCAATCCCAGAATTAATCGCTTTAGTATCAGCGAGTGATGACGTTTCTGGCGGTTTTGTTGATGTTGGGCGACGTCAATACACATTGCGCTTTAATGGTAAATACAAAGTTGATGAGTTAACCAATTTAATTCTTGAGTCACGCAACGGTAGTAATATTCGTTTAGGTGATATTGCCAAGGTTGAAGTTCGCCGCCAAGACAAACAACAAATGGCCGTGCAAAATGGCAACCCAGCTTTTTCAATGAGAGTTGATCGTGCCAACGGTGCCAACGTGCTTGATACCCTCAACCGCGTTAAACAAGAAGTTGAAGTCATCAATCAAGAAGTGTTAGCCAGTAAAGATTTAGTGATGGTGCAGTCATTTGATGCCTCCGTGTTTATTTACCGTGCGATAAATTTAGTCAGAAATAATTTATTTGCAGGAGTGGTATTATCTCTTTCAGTGTTGTGGCTATTTATCCGACGGATCAGAGCAACGCTGATTATTGCTACAGCTATTCCTATTAGCTTGTTTACTACCTTTATTGTCCTTCAAATGACCGGACGGTCGCTAAATGTGATCTCGTTAGCAGGTCTTGCTTTTGCCGTTGGTATGGTGCTTGATGCCGCGATTGTAGTCTTAGAAAATATTATCCGAATGCGTGATAAAGGCCACGATAAACACGAAAGTGCAGAACTTGGCGCCAAACAGGTGTGGGGGGCATTACTGGCATCTACCGCAACCACGGTGGCGATTTTCTTACCTGTATTCTTTTTGAAAGATATAGAAGGACAACTGTTTGGTGACCTCGCATTAACCATTGCTATTGCGGTCTCAGTCTCTTTGTTAGTGGCTGCCGTGCTATTACCTGTTTTAAGTAAGTATTTTTTAAGAGATCAAGGTAATACAGATCCAAATCAAGCGCTTTGGCAAAAAATGAGTAAAGCGGTTATGAGACTAACCGACACGTCAACAAGACGTATATCGGTTGCCACTTTATTATTGTTAGTTCCTATTGGCGTCACGTACCTAGCCATGCCAAAACTTGACTATTTACCACCGGTAAAACGTGATGCAGTTGACGCTAATTTAGCGTATCCACCGGGAGCCAATGTTGAAACAACAGAGCGAGAAGTCGTTGCGCCAATCGTTGAACGATTAAAGCCTTACATGGACGGTACGAAAGAACCAGCATTGAAGAACTATTATATTTTCAGTGGCCCGTTTGGGGGCAGTTTAGGGGTGCGGGCAAAAGATCAATCTAAAGTGGATGAACTGTTAGCTTTAGTACGTAATGAAATACTTGTTGATTTACCTGATACACGAGCATTTGCGGTACAAGGGAACTTGTTTGGCGGCTTTGGCGGCGGTAGACAGGTACAAATTCATTTGCAGTCAAAAGATACGCAAGCTTTACAAAACGTTGCCAAACAAGGTATGGAATGGGTTAAGGAAGCGATTCCTGAGGTCAGTGTTCGAGCAAACCCTGGTGTTGAAATGGCAGAGCCAGAATTAAGACTAACCCCTGATGACCGCAGTATATTAGAGCAAGGTTGGAACCGCCGTAACTTAGGCAGTGTTGTTCGTACCTTAGGCGATGGCTTATATGTAGGGGAATATTTTAATGGCACTAAGCGCTTAAATATGATTTTACGAGCTGATGGTTGGGACGATCCTGATAACCTAGGTGACGTCCCCATTGTTACTGGTAATGGCTCAATTACCCAGCTTTCTGAGTTAGTAGACATTAAACGCACCGTTGGGCCTACACGTTTAACACGCATTGACGGCAACCGTACCATCAGTTTAAATATCAATCCGCCAAAAGGTTGGTCATTAGAAGAAACCATCGAAACGCTTAAAGCTGAAGTGGAGCCGAAGTTGAAAGGTGTAATGCCTGATGACGGTAATATTTTATATGGTGGTAGTGCCGATCAACTAGAAAAAGCCATTGGCATAATGAGTGAAAACTTTGCATTCGCCTTAGTGATCTTATTCTTATTGATGGCTGCACTATTCAAATCAGTCAAAGACAGTGCCCTAGTGGTAATCACTATTCCTTTAGCGACTGTTGGCGGTATTCTTGCACTGCAATTGTTGAACGTGTTTGTCTTCCAACCACTAGATCTCCTGACCATGATTGGCTTTGTCATTTTGCTGGGTTTAGTGGTTAATAATGCGATTCTATTGGTTCATCAAACAAGGCTTGCCGAGCATGAAGGGCTGAGCAGAGCTAAATCTGTACATCAAGCGCTGACCCTAAGATTACGCCCCATCTTTATGAGTACAGCGACAAGCTTTTTCGGCATGTTACCGCTGTTATTAATGCCAGGTACAGGCAGTGTTATTTATCGTGGTCTTGCTGCGGTTATTGTCGGTGGCCTAGCGGTTAGTACTATTTTTACCATTGTCTTATTGCCGTGTTTATTAAGGCTTAATAGATATGACTTTGGTTTAGGAAAATTAAAAACAAGACAACTTATGCCAAGCCAATCCAGTTCAAATCCAAAACCATTGGTTAACTTGGTTTCGTCAAGTGCAACAGATAAATAATAGGAATGAACAATGAAAAACTTTACATCGGTTTCAGTGGCAAAATCATTAACCAAAATTTATTTAATTACAGGTCTGTTCATTGGAGTTGCAGCTTTTAGTGCAATGAGTCATGCAGCAGAAAATAAACCAGATAATGCCCAATTAGTCAGTATTGAATATGCTAAAAGTGAACAAGTGAACCCGACTATGTGGCTGCCTGGGAATGTTATTAGTCGAAAAAATTCACCACTGTCGGCAGAGCAAACTGGTCAGCTATTATGGGTAGAAGAGGTCGGTACCGAGGTTGAAAAAGGGCAGGTATTAGCCAAAATTGACAACAGACATTTGAAATTACAGTTTGCTCGTCAACAAGCACAGCTCAAACAACACCATGCTGATGTGGAATATTTAACGAAACAAAAAGCAAGAATGTCGAAACTAAATCAGATGAACAATACAGCATTGAGTGAGTTAGAGCGGATCACAAAAGACTTGGCCATTGCTGAAAGCGAAGTTGTGGCACTCGAAATGGAAATGAACTTGACGGAATTGGCGATTGAAAAAACACAAATAGTAGCCCCTTTTGCGGGAAGTATAAGCCAACGCTTTGTTAATGAAGGAGAGCTGATCACCGTGGGTCGTCCTCTAGTTAACTTAGTTGATACACATCATCTTGATATTAAAATTTCTGCGCCGCTGAGTATCGCGCCTTATTTAAAAGCAGACAGTAAGGTACTGGTTAAGTGGCAAGATAATTTGGTGGAGTTGCCAATTCGCACATGGAGCCAAGCCGGGGAACAATCTTCACGAACCTTTGATGTGCGACTGTCTGCCGATGGTCTAGCTTTGCTTTCCGGTTCTGCGGTAACAGTTTCTTTACCTAAACAAGAAACAAAAATTTCAACGATGGTGCCACGTGATGCGATAGTACTGCGCGAAAAGGAAACTTTTGTGCTAATTGTTGATGAAAACGATTTGGCACAGAAAGTAAACGTCCTTGTTGGGCAAGGGATAGGTAAATGGGTCGCTATATCTGGTCTGCTCGATGCAGGAGATGAGGTCATTATTCGTGGCGGTGAGCGCTTACAATCAGGTCAAAAAATCCGTCGAGATGAAAAATCGACAGCCGTCGCATTGCTTCAATAATTGGTAATACTAGCCTTCATTAAATAGAGATGTAGGCTCCATTTGTGGTAGCTCATTGTTGGGTTTAATTTTTTAAGAGTGTGCTGTTTTTGCCAGCACGCTCTTTTCACTTTCCTTGATTAACAACGTAACGTTGCTTGATAAATAGTATAAATGCTCACTCGCATTGCAGAATAAATATGTTAAAGTAAAGTTAACTGATCTTAAGTCTCGGTTTTCTGTATTCGATGATTTCGATTTTAAAAGTGTTAGTTATTTCACTTTCTTTGCTATGTAGTGTTGTTTCTGCGAAAGAAGCAGCCATTTCTATCGAGCATTTTAAGTCAATTGAAAATGATATAAACCGAGATCCATACCCTGTTTATTTGCAACTCATAGAGATTGAAAAGCACAAGCGTGCTTTACTTGATGAAGATGCTTTTTTATGGTTACTGTACCGCAAAGCACAAGCTGAAAATTTACTCTACTTATTTGATGATTTTGAACAAACTGTCGCTTACGCCTCCACCCTCATTACAGAATTTACCGATGTAGAGATTGTTAGTGCCTTAGCGGTGTATCAAGGTGTTGTGTCACAACGTAAAGGTTCATACAAAGAATCACTGGCGCATTTGGAACGTTCAATGAGGTTATCCAGACAAGCTTCATTAAACTATTTGTATGTATGGGGTAAGCAAGAAGCAGCATATACCAGCACATTACAAGAGCGTTATGAAGCTTCACTCGCTGATATGCAAGAAGCGTATGTGGAAGCGTACGCACTCAATGATCATTTCTTAATTGCTGTTATCAATGAAGTCTATGGCGCGATTTATGGGTATATGGATGACTATGAGAAGTCGATAGACTATTATCAGAAAGCGCTAGACACCTATGAACGGTTAGGTTATCAGCCCTATATTGCAGAAGCCATTTATGGCTTAGCGACAACGTATCGTTATTGGAAGAAATACGACTTAGCTATTCAAAAATTTACTCAGTACCGTGATAAAATTGCTTACACACCAAATCAAGATATCAGTTTTTTTGGTGAGTATGGGCTAGGCATGACCTACGCCGAACAAGGTGATTGTGAAAGCGCCATACCGGTGATTGATTATGCGCTTACTTTACATGGCCAAGAAGATTACAATGCCGAACTTTTAAAGCGAAAAGCGGAGTGCTTAATTAGTCAGGATAAACTAGTTGAGGCACAAGAGGCACTAGACAAAGCGACGGCAATCTTTGATACCATTCCAGAACTTGACGGCACCACTTGGCAGCTTGCGTTGGTTAAACTAGAGGGAATGTTACTGTATGCCCAAGGAGATAAAGAAGCGGGCTATGAACAACTTAAAAACTTCTATGAGCAATACACAGATTTGCTTATCAAGAACTCCAGTCAAAAAATTATCAAAATCCGTGAAACCATGGATCTGGAACGTTTAGATATCGAAATTACGGCATTAAAAGATCGTGAGAGATTTCAGTTGTTGCAGGTAAAGCAAAAAGAACAAGAAACGCGGCAGCAGTATTTTTTGATTTTGTTTGCGCTTTTTGTGATTGCGTTGATTTTGGTGATCGTATTTATCCAGTATCGAAACAACAAAAAAGTTTTTGCGCTATCTATTACTGACTCTCTTACCGGTGTCTTTAATCGCCGCTATATTTTTGATTATTTAGAGAAAATATTGAAAAATACCTCAGGTACTCGAGGCGAATTGTCCGTGCTTCTATTTGATATTGATGACTTTAAACAAGTTAATGATCAATACGGTCACCCGTTCGGTGATGATGTGCTTCGCCGTACGGTTGAGATCACACAAGCCACCTTGCGCACGGGGGATATTGTCGGCAGAATTGGTGGAGAAGAATTTTTCTGTATTTTACCTCGCACCGATAGTGAGTTGGCCTTACAGGTGGCTGAACGTTTAAAAGAAAATATTCAAAATGAGTTTTATTGTACGGATAAAAACGAGCAAGTAGCGATAACGGTTAGTATTGGCATCACCGCGCTAGGTGAAGCCGCTTCAGACAGAGCTTCACTATATATACAATCAGATAAAGCGCTTTATCAGGCAAAACAACAAGGAAAGAATCGTGTTGTTATTTATACCCCCAGCCCTTAAAACACTATGCTTTCAGCTGATAAATTAGCAAGTCAGGTTATTGTTCTACTGCAAGCCCACATCAAACACTTGGGCTTTTCACCTGTGATTCATTTTGAATTGGAAGGCTGTTGCCAGTTTCCACATCACCTCCCTGATTCGTCTATTAATTTTGATTCAATAAACGCTAAACTCAACCATCATCATATTGAAGCGACATTGGTACCAGAATACTGGCAACACCAATGGGAATATGTTTCCAACTTTGCCGGTCAAACACCTTTGAAGGAAGCACAAAATCTTGCCTTTGCCATAAATAAACTACCGGTATGGTTTGCTGAGCAAGGCGTATATGACACATTGATTAAACCCGTGGTTTGGTCTGGTGATGAGGGCAAATTGGCACTAGGAAGCAAAAACATTTTTACTCCTGAAAGTAGAGCGGTTCATATTCCCAATGCAGTTCAGATCAATGTGAGTGCATTAAACGCAGATGGTGAAAATATCATTAGCGATCAATATTTTGGTGAATATTTGCAACAGTGTTTTATCAATACAAGTTTAGCTTGTTGCTTACTTTATTTACCTGAGCCCGAAGCATACGAGCGCTTGGTGCTAAAGACTAAATATGGTTTGACCGACGAATTGTGCTCCCCGTCTGATATCTCTGGCGGACATCAAGGCAGCATTGCGCTGTACAAAAAGCAGGGCAAACATAATCAGCCTATGGGCGTAGAAGCCTTGATTTTAGACCAGTTTCAACAGACATTAGTAGAACAACAAAATTGGCAAAAAACGGCAAGAATTGAACATCGATTAGGGGCATCAAGTCGTCAGTATAATCCATTTTTCAATGTGATTTTTGCACTAGCTAATGTACTTGATGCACTAGAAATTTATCTTGAAGGTAAGTGTTATCAGCGACTTAACGTAGTTCAAGCCAATGAATCTCTGCCAAGTAAAATGAGTGACGATACATCAGGTTTTGATGCATTAAGTCTATTTGAACAAAGTAATTGGCTAAGTCATAGGGTTAACCGAAGCGCTGCGATAATGTGTGCAGTTGATGAGGAATATATTAACTGCGGTGATTTAGGCAACATATTAAAACATACAATAATTAATACGTTATTACCGAACAATAAACTGCACGAAAAATTGTTATGACTATCATTAAGAATCAAATGAATACTCCAGCACTAACAGGAAAGAGTGTTGAGGAAAAAAAAACCGAACTAAAGCTATATTTACTAAACTCATGGTCCAGTTATGAGTCTTTGTTTGGTTTGATTAATAATGACGACGCATTTTACCAGCGTCCAGAGCCGTTAAGACATCCGTTGATTTTCTATTATGGGCATACCGCCACGTTTTTTGTTAATAAGTTATTATTGGGTAAATATATTGACCAACGTATCAACGAGCGTCTGGAAGCCATCTGTGCTGTAGGTGTTGACGAGATGAGTTGGGATGATCTTGACGCTACTCATTATGACTGGCCTAGTGTTAGTGAAGTTCGCCATTATAGAAACCAAGTCATTCAGTTGGTTTGCAAATTGATTGACAACATGGATCTGACATTACCGATCAGCCAAGACTCACTCGCCTGGGTAATTTTAATGGGGATTGAGCATGAGCGGATTCATTTAGAAACCTCGTCGGTGATCATGCGAATGTTACCGCTTGAACACCTATCTTCCTCAGAGCATTGGCCGACTTGCCCAGACTCGGGAGAAGGACCAGTAAATAAATTGAATAATGTCTCTGGCCGTACTGTAACGTTAGGTAAAAGCAGTGATGATCGGACCTTTGGTTGGGACAATGAGTATGGCCATGCTCAAGTTGATGTCCCCGATTTTAAAGCCAGTCAATATTTAGTCTCTAATCAAGAGTATTTAGGCTTTATTGAGGCTGGTGGATATCAGTCACCACAATATTGGACAGAGGAAGGCCAGCAGTGGCTTTCATACCGACAGGCGTCTATGCCACGCTTTTGGTATAAAAAGAACAACCAATATTATCAACGCAATTTGCTTGAACTTGTTCCACTGCCCCTTAACTGGCCTGTTGAAGTGAATTACTTAGAAGCGAAGGCGTTTTGTAATTGGAAAAGCAGTGTCGAGCAAGGTATCGTCCGTTTACCTTCTGAGCCGGAATGGTATTTATTAAGAGAGACATACGCTGATGCTAAGGCTAGTCAAAGTTCAGTAAAGGCTAATGTTAATTTAGAATGCTATGCCTCTAGTTGTCCAGTGAACGTATTTGAGCAAGGGGATTTCTGCGACATTTCAGGCAATGTATGGCAATGGACAGAATCAGAAATCGACGCATTTAAAGGCTTCAATGTTCATCCGCTTTACGACGATTTTTCAACACCTACCTTTGATGGTAAGCACAATTTAATCAAAGGAGGCTCGTGGATCTCTACTGGTAATGAAGCGATCAACAGTGCACGTTATGCATTTAGGCGTCATTTTTTTCAGCATGCTGGTTTTAGGTATGTAACAAGTAAATCGAGTGAGATCCCTAGGCTCAAAGTCAATCCGTTTGAAACTGACGCTGATGTTTGCCAGCAGTTAGAGTCTCATTACGGTGACCCGGTCATATTGGCACAAAATTATCAAAAGCATTTGGCCAGCAAAGTACGTCATTACATTGAGTTTTATCACTGTAAAACTCAAAAAATGCTGGATTTAGGTTGCAGTGTCGGTCGAACGTCGTTTGAACTTGCATCAATATTTGACGCAATTGATGCGGTCGACTTTTCTGCGCGATTGATACAACATGGGGTCCAATTACAGCAGGATAAAGCGGTACGTTATCAACTCATCGCTGAAGGTGAACTGGTTGATTATAAGGAGGTTCAACTTAATCGTCTTGACTTGCAAACGGCACAACATGTTTTGTTTAGCCAAGGAGATGCAGCCAATCTAAAAGCGATACTTACAGGTTATGATTTGATCTTGGTGCAGCATTTGATTGAATCACATTATGACCCAACACTGTTCTTTAAAGAGGTACACCAAAAAATAAACGTAGGAGGCTTATTGTGCATTGTTACCGATTTTGGCTCTGATAGGCAAAAGCGTACTGAGACAAGGGCATTTAGCGGCGTGAAAATAAACGGGGAAAACGTCACTGGTTTTGATAGCTTAACTCAGCTGTTGGTACCTCATTTCGAGTTGTTAGCTGAAGACGAACTGACCCAAGAGCTTAAAGTTAACCGACGCAATCATATAGTGAGTCAAAAGCAATTGAGTGTTTGGCGAGTCAAGTGAGCGGGCTTAAACGTATAGAGCTTCCTGCTCACATAAATTATACACGTGAGCTCAAAACCCAGATCAAATATAATTTGAGTCACTCCTGTGCGCAGACGATGACATTGAAAGAGTTAATGGCCTTGTCACCTGAACGTGCTCAGACACTTTATCAAGAAGAGCTTGATTACACATCGCTTCAAGGTAGCGAGTCACTCAGAGCGAAAATAGCCAATTTTCATCAAGAGCAAAATCGTCATCAGCGAAAACTCATTCCATCACAGGTAACGACTTTTTCTGGTGCTCAAGAAGCGCTAGCAGCAATTTATCAAAGCCTCTTACAACCTGATGATGAAGTCATAGTTTGCACCCCATGTTATCCATCCTTGATGTCGATGCCATCAATTTATGGTGCTAGGGTAAAACCCATTTTGTTGTCCGATGCCAATCAATGGCGATTCGACATCGAACAGCTAAAAAAAATGGTGAATCAAAAAACGAAACTGATCGTTATTAATGCTCCTCATAACCCAACAGGCATGGTGCTCACACCTGCACAGCAACAACAGGTACTCGCGTTAGCCCAGCAAGTTAATTGCTATGTGCTTAGTGATGATGTCAGTCAAGCTATAACTCATGGTGAATCAGGACAGACCAATATCAACTCTACGCTTGCTCATGATTTCTTAGATTATGAAAAAAGTGTTGTAGTTTCTGTGATGTCTAAGTCTTTTGGATTAGGTGGTGTGCGAATCGGCTGGGCAGTAACACCGTGTAAATTGTTAATCAAATCTATGATCTCTATTAAAGCTCGAGGAAGTATATGTACAAGCCGAGTAGATGAAACTTTGGCTGAAATTGCTTTAGAACATGCTGATCAAATTATTCGACGTAATCAGAAGATCGTATCTGAGAACAAACATTTACTTAAACAGTTTATTGCACAATATCATGATGTTTTTTCATGGCACCCTCCGCAAGCAGGGTTGCTGGCATTGGTGAAAGTCAACCTTGGAACTCCCTTAGAGCCAGTATTAAAATACTTAGCAGAACAAACAGGCATATTGCTTTTACCGGTAAGTTTATTTGGCTTAAATGAATCATATGTTCGTGTTGGTTTAGGCCAGCGGAATCTGCGTCATGGGCTGAAAGCGCTGAATAAACTTATTAACAAGCAATGAATGTTACATAAGTTGTTACATATCTAATTAAACCTTTCTTCATTCTCTTTCGACAATAACCGTACAATAACAATGATTTAGCTAATGTATTGGAAGACATGAAAAAAATAATTATAAGCATAAGTTTGATTCTATCATCGTCAAATGTATATGCAGAAAGACAAACCCACCGACTTGCACATATTCCAAGTGAAATAGTGGTTGATGGCAGTATGGATGAGGCGGTGTGGCAAGAAGCTACCGTTTTAGAGCTTAAATATGAGAACAACCCAGGTGAAGGGGTTGCTGCACCGGTTAAGACGGAGCTTTACTTATATGAAAATGGTACAACGCTTAATGTCGCCTTTAAAGCCTATGATCCAAACCCTGAGAAAATTAGGGCGGCACTGCGCGACAGAGATTCACTTTGGCAAGACGATAATATCGGTATTATTTTAGATACTTTTAATGACGAACGCAGTGCTTATGAGTTTTTTGCCAACCCGTTTGGTGCGCAAGGTGATATGACCATGGACGACACTGATGGTTGGGATGAAGACGACTCTTGGGACGCTATTTGGGACAGCAGTGGTCAAATCACCGACTTTGGTTATGTTGTAGAGATGAGTATTCCCTTTAGCAGCATACGGTTTCCTGAGTCGGATGGCACAAAAACATGGAATGTAGCAGGCTGGCGTAATTATCCGCGTGATGTTCGTCACCAAATGGCAACTCATAAATCTAACAGAAACATTAAATGTAATATTTGCCAGTTTGATCAGCTGATCGGCTTTGAATCGGCACAAACAGGCAATAATTTTCAAATTACACCTACGCTAACGGTTTCACGCAATGATGAGAAACCAGAGGTACCTGGTGATTGGGAAGATGGCTCGGTAGAGACTGAGCCGGGTTTGGACGTGCGCTGGGGCATCACGCAAGATATTGTGTTAAATGCAACTATCAACCCGGATTTTTCTCAAGTTGAGGCTGATGCGGGGCAGTTAGACGTAAACAATACCTTTTCGTTGTTCTTCCCCGAAAAACGTCCATTTTTTCTCGATGGTGCATCTTATTTTGACACTAATAGTTTCAATCTTGTCCATACTCGAAATATTGCGGAGCCCGATTACGGCGTGAAGATCACCGGTAAAAATAGCGATCATACTTATGGGTTGATGATCGCTAATGACAGTAACACAACGCATTTAGTGCCTGGCAATATCGGCTCGGATATTGCCACCTTAGATCAAGAATCTGAGTTGGCCATTGCTAGCTATTCTATGGATGTTGGTGAGCGTAATAATATTGGTTTGTTGATGACTCATCGCAACGCCGATGACTACAACAATACCGTTGTTTCCGTCGATGGTAGTTACTGGTTCAATCAAACTGACAGCTTGAAATTTCAGGTGGCGCGTGCAGAAACGGATAATACCGATTATGTGCAAGAAGAATTTGAGCTTGCTCCCGAACAAAAAGGGAATGCTGCCAGCTTAAGGTTTTCGCGTAATACCCGTGATTATAATTTAAAAGCAAGTTATACCAATGTTGGTACGGACTTTCGAGCCGATTTAGGCTTCATGTCAAAAGTAGATTATGAGCGAGTGGTGCTTGGAGGCCGTAGAACCTATTACGGTGAAAATGATGCTACTTTCACTCGTTGGGGCTATTTTGGTGACTGGGACAAAACTTATGATCAAGACGGCAATTTATTAGAAGAAGAGTTTGAGATTCACGGCAACTTACAAGGAAAAATGCAGTTTTACACCAACTTTGGTGTAGTCAGTCGAGAGCGCTTCTACGATGATGAATACTTTGATGAATTACAGTTTATGATGTATGCCCGTTTTACACCAATTTCAGGTTTACAATTTCACAACTTTATTCGATTTGGCGATCAAATTGATTTTGCCAACACCCGTTTAGGTGATGCATTGGATATTGAGCCTGAAATGAATTGGGACGTTAATGAACATATTCGAATTGAATTATCACACCGCTTTAATGAGTTAGAGGTTGATGAAGGGCGAGTGTTTACAGCCAATTTAACGGATTTACGTCTTAAATATCAATTTGATATGCGCAGTATTTTAAAATTGGTGATTCAATACACAGATATTGACCGTAATGTTGGCTTGTATACTTATGACGATATTGAAGATAAACCTGAGTCGAATGAGAAGTTCTTTTCAACTCAGCTGATTTACTCTTATAAAATTAATCCACAAACACTATTTTTCATAGGTTATTCAGATGGTGGTTATCAAGATGATAGCCTAGACAACTTGGAGCGAGATCAACGAACGATATTCACTAAATTTAGCTACGCATGGCAAATGTAGTGTTAAGCGAACAAAGTTAAAAAAGGCAGCTTATTCACATAAGCTGCCTTTTTTAATGAACAAACAGCAATGAACAATAAGTTAGTTCATTGCCTTAAAGCGAATGGCCACGCCGCCGCTGGTTGCCATGGGCAATGTCAGGATATCTGTACTAGAGACTGATTTTTTTTCAATGATCATCTCATAAGGGTTATCAACCCAGTTGGCTTTATCTCCGTCACGGTATATTTGTGCTTGATATTTCTTGCCCGGTGCTAAGAAATCGAGCTTGACGGTTATAGTACGGGCTTTTTCATCGGTAAGTGCGCCCAAGTACCAATCTTGTCCATTGCGCTCTTGTCGAGCAAAAGCGACGTAGTCTCCAATTTCACCAGCAACAGCGATACTTTCTTGCCAGTCCGTTGGTACATCACGAATAAATTGGAATGCGCCCATCTTAGCTTCGTAATTACGTGGTAAATCCGCCGCCATTTGTATTGGGCTATAAAGTACGACGTACAGTGCAAGCTGTTTTGCTAACGTGGTTTGAGGTCGGTTTGTTGTATCCCCTAGACCGTTAAAGCCCATATCGAAAATGCCCGGTGTAAAGTCCATCGGCCCACCTAATAGCCTTGTAAACGGCAAAATTGTCGTATGCTCTGGCGGGTTAGGAGGATTTCCCCACGCATTGAACTCTTGTCCTCGTGCACCTTCTCTGGCAATCCAATTTGGGTAGGTTCGGCGCAATCCTGTCGCTTTCACAGGCTCATGGGTGTTAATACTGATCTTACGTTTTGCTGCTTCTGTGATGGAGTGTAAATACTCATTGACCATGAATTGGCCGTCGTGCCATTCATAACGGGCAATCCCATGTTCATCAACACGTTTAATATCGCCACCGTCAGCTACGTAACCGGTTTTAATTTGAGTGACGCCATGTTTAGCGTAAAGGTCGTACGCTGCGCTCATTTGATTGCGGTAATTGGTCACACTGCCAGAGGTTTCATGATGACCCACTAATCGCACGCCTTTACTTAAACCGTGTGCAGTCACTTTTGCTAAGTCAAAATCTTCGTAAGCTTGAGTAAAACTAAAAACATCACCATTGTGAAACCAGCTACCATCCCAGCCATGATTCCATCCTTCAACGAGCACACCACTAAAGCCGTATTTCGCGGCGAAGTCCATGTAACGTATGGTTTCACTGGTGGTTGCGCCGTGTTTATCACCGCTGCCCCAAGTGTTTTCATTGATGTGCATGCCCCACCAAATACCAACGTATTTGCCCGGTTCAACCCAAGAAACGTCACCAAGTTTGTTTGGCTCATTCAGGTTTAATATCAAATTTGAATTCAGTAAGCCCGTCGCGTTTTCGCTGATTTGAATGGTACGCCAAGGGGTTTTAAAACCAGCCTTTGTTTTTACTTTTATGCCATCAGACCAAGGCGTTAGATCGGCTTCAAATTCGCCATGCCTACCATGATTAAGGGTCATAGAGGCGTAGTCAGTTAACGCGGCTTCATGGATAGAGACATGGACACCTAAGTCGTTTTTGAAAGTAAATGGTGTATGAACGCGATCAATTTCATTAAAACTAGTCGTGTTGTAAACATATTCATAACGATTCCAGCCACGTGCTGGTATCCACCAAGCAGTTGCTTTTTCTCGTTGAGCGACATTAAATTCAGTGGCTTCATTAGTAATTTCAATCTTACCCGCTAAGCCTTTTTGGCTAGGCACTTCATACCGAAAGCCAATGCCGTCGTTGAAAAGACGAAAACGAATTTTATATTCATTCGCGCTGTCGCGATTGGCAGCAAAAGAGACCAACAATTCATTGTGTTGGTCCCGAACATGCTTGCGCTCACCCCAAGGCAATTGCCAGGTATTATCGACACTATTGCGTTTACTGCTCTTTATTTTAAAGGAGTTATCAAAGGCTGGGGCGTTCTTAAAAGCCATGCCGAGTAATGAATTAGAGATAACGTCGTTGCCATTAAATGATACTTGGTAGCTAGGGGTGTTCTCGTCATCGATGGTCAGGATGATTTTGCCATCTGGCGATTGTAGATGTAGTGATTGTGCGAAAACACTCAGTGGCATTAAACAACACATCGCGGTTATTTTTGTTATCGAAAAATTCATTATTCTTCTCTTGTTTTGGCTGTTGATAAAGCATATAACGAGTGCAGTTCAAATGGTTGAATTTGCATACGTATTCAAATCACTATTGTGTTACAAGCTTTACTTTTTAACGATCGGCTTTGGCTTAATGTTCAGGCTCAATAGATGGTATACTTGTCAAAAGCATGAGACTTTGTAATCTTTAAAGAATGCACACGACTGAAGGAATAGTAATGTTGTCAAAATGGAAGTGGCTGCTATGTTGTTTACTCTTTAGCTTTTCATTATCAGCCAAGCAAATACATGTAGCATTTTTAGGACCAAGCGGTACGGATAATCCATTTTGGAGCAGTATGATTGCGCCGCTATCTACCGTGGCGGAACAGCTTGATGTGCACATTACTTTTCATCATGCGGACTTTGCCGATCGCTTTGATTATTATCTACAAGCTCAAAAATTATTATCCTCAGCTAATAAGCCAGACTATCTCATCTCAGCGTTTCGAGGCGCAAATGCTAAACCATTACTAGATTTAATTGAACAGTTTCAAGTACCAACGATCACCATTTCATCAGGTGTACCCGCTTTTGAAAAGGCGTCAATTGGCGCACCGCAACAAAAATATAAATATTGGCTAGCGCAAGTGCTGGCGGATGATGAATCATCAGGCTTTATGCAGGCGCAACTATTGGTTGAGAAATTTAAGGGAAGTGTGTCACAAGAAGAACAAGGGCAAGCACTACAACGATATCGTATGGTGGCTCTCGGCGGCGGATTAGTACTAGAAACGTCTCATCAAAAAGACGCAGGATTGAGACGCGCCGTGCTTGAGTATGGTGAGCTTGACTTACTGCAACTTGTGCATGCGGACTATAACGTAGAAACAGCATCAAGGATGACGGAGTTATTGTTTAATCGTTATCAAAATATCGATTTGATCTGGACAGCCAACGACGATACAGCTATTGCTGCTTACGAGAAATGTGCTCAGTTATTACCGGCATCAGATTTCCCTCTTATAGCTGGTATCGATTGGACAAAAAGTGGGTTATTGGCGGTAGAAGAAGGTAAGTTGGCGTTTACGCTAGGTGGTAATCATATGCAGGCTGTTTGGGCATTAATTCTTCTGCACGACATTGCTCATGGCTATACCGATACTGGACTGGAAAACAACACCTATCGGATTCAATTTAGTGTTGCTGACGAACGCAATATTAAAGACGTTAAAGAGTACATTCTCAACAATGGTTGGCAACACGCTAATTTCTTACAATTTTCAAAAGTATACAATGCAAAGATCAAGCGCTATCAGTTTGATTTGAATGTGCTGATAGCTACTCGTTAGCAAAAGGTGTTTCAGTTTGTCGCATTTCACAATGCTATGTGATCCTAGTGATTAACCTATGCGTTGGCGTCGATGGTTGGACATGAAATCTAACTTTGGTCCGCTAGGAATGATACCTGTAGGGTTGATATTTTTGTGGCTTTGATAATAATGGGCTTTGACGTTGTCCATATTTACTGTTTCCGCTATCCCCGGTACTTGATACAAGTCACGCAAGTAGCCCCAAATATTTGGATAATCGACAAGGCGACGTATATTACATTTAAAATGCCCTACATAGACAGCGTCAAAGCGAACTAATGTGGTAAACAGGCGCCAATCGGCTTCGGTAATGGAATTTCCAGTGAGATATCGACGTGTCTCAAGACGTTGTTCTATCACGTTCAAAGCGTCAAATAATGCAATGACGGCTTCCTTATAAGCGTCTTGACTTGTGGCAAAACCTGCGCGATAAACACCATTATTTATTGCCGGATAAATAAAGTCATTAAGCTCATCAATTTCCACTAGTAGGTCAGGTGGAGAAAAGTCTATTGGAAGTGCTCCTAGGTGATCAAATGCCGAATTAAACATACGAATGATCTCTGATGATTCGTTACTGACGATAGTTTGTTTTTGCTTATCCCAAAGAATGGGTACTGTCACGCGGCCGGTGAAATTGGAAAGGGCAGCAGTATATAGTTCATGTACATACGTAGCGTTAAAGATAGGATCAGAAATAACGTCTTTGCCAGGGCTAAAGCTCCAACCTTGATCGCCCATAAATGCGTTAACCACCGAGATTGAAATTGAGTCCTCTAAGCCTTTCAATTTTCGATAAATTAGGGTGCGATGTGCCCAAGGGCAGGCGAGTGACACGTATAAATGATAACGATTTTTTTCGGCTTTGAACCCATCATCGCCTGATGGGCCGGCACTACCATCAGCAGTTACCCAGTGGCGAAAACTCGAGGCTTGACGTTTAAATTGGCCTCCGGATGATGAAGTATCGGACCATTGGTCTTGCCATTTACCTTCTACTAATAGGCCCATGTCAGTCTCCTTACTTTAGAAAAAATTTTCTCTTGTACTTCGATTGCTTGCTATAGTTCAATTAAAAAGTAACGTATTTCGAAGTACCTAGCATATCTCTTTATTCATTGAACATTAGCAGGCTGCTAATTTTGATGGGTTGATTGAGCTAGTAATTTCATCGTGACCGGCATAACGATATAAGAAATAATCGGAACAATCACGGCGACGATAATGAGTACATTAACTATTTTGCTTTCAGGTAAGTACGGTTGTAGTAATGCTGGAATAAAATACACTAATGGGACTAGTGCTGCATAATTGATCAGAGCGATCAGGTGTTTGTTGGTCGCTTTCATAGTCGGCTCCAAAGCGTAGCATCACGCATAAATTAGACTTTGCATGATGCATTTGGGTTTAAAGTTCAGTATTGTTTGCTTGTAAAAAGCTATTGTATACCCAGCGATAAGACGTATGCTGCCCCAATACGCTGCCAAGCTCCATACCTTTGTCACTGCGCCAATCGTCCATAACTTCAGCAAGTACAGAGGCCCAAGTGGCTACTTTCACGCCGGCTTGCGTCATGCGGTGGGTAGCTGCTTCAGCAACTGCCTTATTCAATGTGCCAGACGCATCCACAACCGCGTAAACATCGTATCCTTCCGCGACGGCTGAAATAGCTGGGAACATTAAGCAAACGTCAGTGACGATACCCGCCATGATGATTTTCTTACGGCCCGTTGCTTCAATAGCCTCTTTAAACGCTGGACTTTTCCATGCATTGATTTCTCCTGATCGCTCTATTACTTCATCACCTAAAATATCGGTTATTTCAGGCATGATAGGGCCATTGGGACCATCTGGCATGCTGGCAGTTGTTACTGTTGGCATACCAACTGTTTTTGCCATTGAGCATAGACCCTTGATGTTTTCTGTCATCAAGTGTGGGTCTTGGTCTCGACAACTAACCAGTAGCCTTGTTTGATGATCAATCATGGCCAAAACGGCATTGTCAGTGGTTAATGTTTCAGCAAATTTGTTCATATATTCTCTCCGTTAAATGTGATTTTATGCTTGTTGACTGATGACGACGATTTCAACATCTGTGGTGGCGCGTATTTCGGTTTTGTAACTACGGATTAAATCGCCATCTGCAGCACTAAATACCGCGTTCGGATCTGAAAACTCGGCATTTCCTTGACTAAGATATGTTAAAGTTTCCTGCTCAAACGTAGTGCTTTCACCCTGTGGTAGTCGGACAATATCGATTACTGTTCGGCTATCAAATGTTTCATCTTGACCTTTATTACCACCATAAATACGCGTTACGCCCTTATCTTTAAGTGTGTAATGTTTATAACTGGCTTGCTGTCCAGGTTCTTCTGGAGTTACCCAGAGCTGTAACATCCGGTTTTGAGTGTCATCCGGGTTAACTTCATTATGTGAAAAGCCTTCGCCGCCAGCGCGTTGAACTTGTGCCTCTCCAGCATTTAATTTTTGGCCATGCTCTAACGATCCCTCGTGCATTATTCGGCCTTTTATCATGATCGATATAACATCTATCTCTTTATGGGGATGCATATGTGTTTCACCTTTCGGGTTAAACTGAGCATCTGCCAAGTAAACAAAGTTGCCTATACCATCGAAAGTATTGACGGCTTTTCTGTTGCCAAATATACGACGGTCAGTAACTAGCCGGTGTTCGGTTAAGCCAGCAAAGCCGCCTAATGGTAGTGAATTCTTGCTAAGTATTTGCATCTTGCTCTCCGGTAATAACGAGTTGTTCTTGCTTATGTCGTCATACTAGAGGGGATCTACTGTTTGATAAATACGGGTTTATTGTTAACATAATTTCATTTTTGACAACAATGAGTGAGTGTCATGGCACATGATCTAAACGACATGATGGTGTTTTTAGCGGTTGTTGAAACGGGCAGCTTTACTCTTGCTGCTGATAGGTTGGGTATCCCTAAAGCCAACGTCAGTCGAAAAGTCTCCCGTTTAGAACAACAGCTTGATATTACATTACTTGAACGCTCGACTCGTTCGCAGCATATAACTGAAGCAGGAAAACGATATTTAGTCCATTGCAAGCGCGTGCATGAAGAGCTGGATTTAGCAACTGCGTCTGTATCAGAGCTCTTGCATACTTATAAAGGAAACTTGAAAGTGGGCGCATCTGTCGCTACAGGGCAGCAAATCTTAAAACCTGCTTTGGCTAGCTTCATGCACCAATACCCAGAATTGAGTATCCAACTTAATTTAATAAATCGACGAGTTGACTTCATTGAAGAAGGGTTTGATGTAGTTATTCGTGTAGGTGTACTCGATGATTCCTCGTTGGTTGCTAAAAAGTTAGGGACGGTAACACGTAAGTTATTTGCTAGCCCTGCTTACATTGCCCAATTTGCTCAACCAACCACGATTGAGCAGTTACATGAGCATCAACTATTGATCATGAATCCAATCAACAATGGGGTGAAATTAACACTATCTTCAACAGGAGGTGAACATTACAGCATACAATGCAGACCTCGATTGTTCGTGGATGATTTTTCAATACTTAAGCAGTCAATAATTGATGGCTTAGGCATAGCCGTTCTTCCTGAGTATATGGCGAAAGCAGAATTAGCGTCAGGAAAATTAGTCAGAGTGTTAGCTGATTGGGGCATGGAAGATGTTGATATTTATGCTTTGTATCCGAGAAGCCGCGCCAAATTACCAAAAGTAAAAGCATTCTTGGACTTTGTTTCTACTTTATACATCAGTGCATTGAAGGTAAGCCACTAACATTGCTTTTGAGTAGACTAACCAATTATTCACATACAGACGTAGTTGTACTTCATACGTTTCAAACATTTCGGACTATTTAGCTACCAAATAGCGGGGATTTAGCAAATTATTGAGGATCTTGTTGATCCTTATGTGAAAATAACATAAAACTGGTACGTTGAGTTTTAATAAGTATAAATTCTACACTCTGTTTTAAGTAAGCTTGTTAATGATATTAATTTACAGGAACCTCTGATGCACCTAAAAGGATTGCTCACCTTTATCATATTGCTTTATGTGCAACCTATAACAGTCGTTGCGGCAAATTTTATTGAAGGCCAGCACTACCTGACATTAAAGTCGCCAAAATCGAAACAGCCAGAAATTCGCGAGTTCTTTTCATTCTATTGCCCTCATTGTTACAACCAAGAGCCCTTTATGAAGGAGCTTCAGAATAAGTTGCCTAGTCGCGCTAAATTTGTCAAAAACCATGTCGAAGGTATGCCAAATAGAAATAGTGAAGTGGAAAAGTTACTGACAAAGGCATTAATAATTGGCGATAGAATGCGTGTAAAAGACAAGTTGGTTGACGCAATATTCAAGAAGATTCATGTGAACAAAGGTGACTTTAAGTCAGCAGATGATATTAAGCAGTTATTTATGAGCTTTGGTGTTAGTGAGATCATGTATGACAGTACTGCTAGTAGTTTCAGTGTTGATATCAAGTACAATGACATGAAACATAAAGCTAACACGTTAAGGGCCCAAGGACATTCGTCTGTGCCAACACTTATCATAAATGGTAAATACAAACCAATAACCACACAAATCACCAGTATGGGGCAATATAAAGAGCTTATTTATTTCTTATTGAAAAAGTAATTGGGTAATAAGACTAACCGATGTAAACACAGGTATTGCCTTTTTGCTGCTCACTGCATTACATTCTAATTATTCATCAGCACATGTCTGTTATTTGACGCAAAAGAACTTTAACAATGAATTACAGCATTTCAACTAATCCTTCTGATTTCGATTTCGAGACTATCTACAAGTATTTGTCCAATTCGTATTGGGCAAAAGATATTCCTCGTACCACGCTCAAAAAGGCGATTGAGCATTCCTTGTGCTTTGCTGTTTTAGCTGATGACAATAAGCAAGTTGGTTTTGCACGGCTAATTACCGACAAAGCAACATTCGCCTATCTGGCTGACGTTTTCATTATTGAAAAACACAGAGGAAAAGGGCTAAGTAAGCAGTTAATTAAAGCTATTATTGAACACCCGGAGCTACAGGGGCTTAGACGAATGGTACTTGCGACAAAAGATGCGCATGGGCTTTATCAGCAATTTGGCTTTAAAGCGATTGCACAGCCAGAAATATTTATGGAAGTTTGGGACCCAGAGGTTTATCAAAACAGCTAGCAAAGTCCTACAAATAAAAAAGCCTGAACATAACGTCAGGCTTTCTCTTTGACATTACCTAGTATTGAAACGTTATTTTATTTCAAACACATAGGCACTATTAGCAGGAATGTTGATCGGTTTTTCTAAACTAAATGTTTGCTTGGTCAAAATACTCTTTGCTAGCTTATTTTTTGCTAACATTTCAGTATAGTTTTCTTTTCTAAGTAATTGAGCTTTTTCAGATTTATTAATAACCACCATGACTTTTTGATCGTCATTATGTCTAAAGTAAACATAGATGCCATTTTCGGGCGCATAATGATTTAATTTACCGGTATGTATGGCGGATGCCGTTTTACGCCAGTTAAGTAGCTGGTGAATGAATTTTTGCGCATCAAGCTGCTGACGCGAGAGTCCTTTGCCTGTAAATGCATTGACCTTATCGCCTTTCCAACCGCCGGGAAAATCAGTACGGATAACGCCATGATCAGTAGTGCCGGGATTCTTCATCAATATCTCTGTCCCATAAAATACTTGTGGGATGCCACGAGTGGTCAATAGGTAAGTCATGGCGATCTTAAATTTAGCATAGTCTTCATCCAGTTGAGTGAAGATTCTGCTCATGTCGTGATTGTCGGCAAAAACAACTAAATTAGCTGGGTCTGGATAGAGAAAATCGTTGGCTAAGGCGCGGTAAAGCTCATTTAAACCAGAGTTCCAGTCTTCCTTGTTTTTTAGGCTTTTTACGATTGCGTCTTGCAATGGAAAGTCCATCAAGCTCGGTAAATAAGATTGATAGCCATCGTGGGTGTTCTTCCCTTTTTGCCAATATGAAACCAGTGCCGGGTTTGTCGTCCATTCTTCACCAACAATGTTAATGGTCGGATATTCATCAGTGACGCGTTTTGTCCACTCAGTTAAAAAGGTTTTATCAGGATAGGAATAAGTATCAACCCGTAGCCCTGAAAGGTTGGCATATTCAATCCACCAAATAGTGTTTTGGATCAGGTAATTCGCCATATAAGGGTTACGCTGATTCAAATCAGGCATAGTTTTAACAAACCAGCCATCACTGAATGTTTTTGCGTCTGAGGGGATGGCATGAGGATCATGCAAGGCTTCTCGTTTGTGATTAGTGCCTTGGTATTCATTTCCTTGATTATTGTACCAATTGTCCATTGGCAAATCGTTATGCCACCAATGGCCAGAGCCGCCATGATTTAAGACTACATCTTTAATTAAACCAATGTCTCTTTTTTGTGCTTCTTTCGATAATTTTCGATAGAGCTTATTGTTGCCAAAACGTGGATCGATGCTATAAAAATCAGTGGTGGAATAGCCATGATATGAGTATGACGGTTGGCTGTTTTCAATGACAGGATTTAACCAAAGTTGTGTGAAGCCCATATCACTAATGTAGTTTAATCGGTTGATGATGCCTTCAATATCTCCGCCGTGGCGCCCTCCAGGCTTATTACGCGCAACACCTTCAGACAAGCTTTTTACTTGATCGTTTGTCAGATCGCCATTGGCAAAACGATCCGGTGTAATTAAATAGATAACATCGCTAGGACCATAACTACGCACAGCGTTACTATGCTTGTTTCTGTTCAGCAACTTGTAGTCATAGCTAGTCATTACTTTATCGTCTTTTAGAAAGTCAATTTTAACGGTTTGTGACTTTGCTTGATCACGAACGACAAGATCTAAAAACAGGTAGTTGTTGCTTTGTACTTGATTAAAACGCTGCATAATCACATGAGGGTTATCAATGCGTGGTGTTAAGTCGGCTATATCTTTACCGTGCACAAGAATTTGCAATTTATTCTCGTGCATATCAACCCACCAAAATGCAGGTTCTAAATGTTCAATTTTATAAGAGGATGCAGCAATATTGGCGGAAAATATTGCGATTAAGAAAATTGAAAGTTGAACTAAATACGTCTTCATTATTAACCTCTAAACTTTACAAAAACAGCGGTAGTAAATGCCGGTATGCTAAATCCTTGCGATGTTGCTTTACTTTCTTTTGTTTGTGCATCAACACCTTGTTGTTGCACTGGGTGTAGCTGATAGCCATTTGCAAGCTCTGTCGCGAATGTCTGGCTGTTAGGTGATGTGTTAAATAATACCATGATTTCATTAAAGCGCTTATCTGGTGCTGTTTTGCCATTAACTATGCTCATCACAACTAAGCCTTCTTGTTGCGATTTTCCCGTGTTTAAAAAGCTGACTTGCTGTTTAATTTCAGCTCCTGATGCAAGCGTGAACAGCGGGCTAGTGCTACGAATTGTCATAAATTCGGCGAATACTTTTGACGAAAATTGAATATCTGCTGGTGCAACCTGATCACGTCCTTGGTTTTTATCTAGTAGCGCAGAAATAAGCGGCCAATTCGCATGATCTTTTTCCGCTGGCGGTAACCCTATGTTATAAAAGTTAGTTTGCTTGGCAAAGTCGACACGATTAAACCAATCGCTGTAATCGTAGCTGTCGCGCAAATAGGATTTCGATCTCAATAACTCTGAACCCATATGTAAAAACGGAATTCCTTGCGCCATCAACGCAAAACTCAAGCTTTGATTGTGCAGACGAACACGCTCCTCGGTGGTTAAGTCAGTGGCATTGCGGTACTGATTGTTATCCCACAAAGTTTGATTATCGTGCTTAGAGATATAGTTAATTGTGTCAGCTGGGTCTAATGCGTAACCTGTCGGCTGACTGCCATAGGGAATGTCTTTACCGGTGACTTGATGTCCATTTCTATCCTCAATAGGAAAATCAATTAAGTTACCTGCAAGACCAATCCTTAATTGATCCATCAGCAAGTAATAATCTGGCGCATTGCCTTCATTGTGCAGATTTAGTTCATTGGGCTTGGTTCTAAGGCCATTCCCTATACCTTGATTACGACGAATATCATCGCCTTGAACACTGATACCAGGGCCGCGAATCGCGTCGCGTAAGCGATCGGTAAAGGTACCAATTTCAGTGCCGGCGAGCTCTAATTGACTGGCTTGAACAAATTGCCGATTATTGGCGACTTCACCAAAATTCCATCCTTCACCGTAAAAATAGGTATCAGGATCTATGGCGCGTACAGCTTCACGCGCTTGTAACATCGTGTCTTTGGGTTGATGGCCCATTAAATCAAAGCGAAATCCGTCAATGGCGTAATCTCTCGCCCATATCACCAACGAATCGATCATCAGTTTGGCCATCATGTTGCGCTCTGTTGCGGTATTATCACAACAGGTTGATTGCTCGATATCACCACTGATGGGGTGCAATCGTTGGTAGTAATTGGGGACAATTTTATCCAGTACTGCGGTTCTTTCTAATCGTGCTTGATGGGTATGGTTATAAACAACATCCATAACAACGCGAAAGCCCATGTTGTGAATGCTTTGCACCATCTCTCTAAATTCCACAATGCGATTTTTACCTTCAGGGTTTTTAGCGTAACTTCCTTCTGGCACCGTATAATGAAAAGGATCATAACCCCAGTTGTATTTATCAAAGGTTTTTAATTCGGTCACAAGCGCTTGAGCGTCGCCTGTAGTTGCACTAAAGCTTTTTAATACATCGCTTAAAGTTAAATTATCGTCTAATTCGTTAATGCAAACGCTGACTTTAGGCGCCAGTCGACAAACCTCTTTGAGTTGTGTGTTTAAATCAATAGCCTTGCCCTTTTCTTCGTTGACGGTGCCAATATCAAAGGCAGGCAATAGGTGAATGTGGTTCAAGCCCGCATTTCTTAAGTGAGTGATGTGATTAATCGCATCAGAATCTTTTTCAGTAAAAGCGCCATATTTTCCGCGATTTTCTTCATTGCTTAAGCGTTGGTCGCTAGCGGAGAAATCACGAATATGCACTTCATATAGTATTGCATCTTCGGGTTTGGCTAACGCAGGACGTTGCTGCTCGTTCCAGTTTGACGGTTGTGTTGAGTCATGGTCTAGATCGACTATTTGGCTATACAGGCTATTAGTTGAGAGGCTTATTGAATAGGGATCAGTTGTGACTATGTGTTCTATTTTGTTGGTTACAGGGTGATACACGTCTAGTTGATACTGATAAAAAGCGCCATCTAAAGGCTCTGCTTTTTCTGACTCATTGTTTTTACTAAACGGCGCTACGCCATGCCAAATGCCCGTTGTAGAGTCTTCTACTAATTGCAGTTGTGCGGGCGTTAACGGCTGCTTTTCTTGGTTATATAAGTTAACCGATACGTCTTTTGCTGTAGGTGCCCATAAAGCAAAATGAACCCCATCGGCTTTAATGACAGCACCTAATTCCATTGCTTCATTGGCGTCATTGGTAGATGAAGTATAAATATCGTCAAGCACTTCGCCTGTCTGCACGTAGGCGAGGTGCTTACTGGCATTCTGTGTATTTTGTGATTCAATATACAATTCATGCTTTAACCATATTTTTGCTTTATCAATGGGAATATTGATCTCAAATGCTTGAAATGATTGCAAATGAGGGTACTTCTTTATTACCCAATTAGGCGTGTTAATTGCCTTTAATGCAGTTGATGCTTTTTGTCTATCAATAACGGAGGTCAGTTGATATTGATTATTGGACTCTACGTTAGCGAGTAATAGTATGTTTTGGCTGAGCCAATGTGCCGAAAAGTCTTTGCTGGTGGTGGTATCTAATGTTGAGGCAGCTTGTGATTTCGATTCACTAGTCGATGCTGTATTGGCCGTTTCATTGTTACTTGGTCCGCAAGCGCTAAGAAATAGCAGAGGCAATATAAAACTCAGTCGTTTCATTATTTTTCCAATTATTGTTGTTGGATCCGCTACCTCAGTTTATATATTTTGAGGGTGCGATGGGTTTCATTATTATTTGTGCCCATGCTAAATGTTTGATTTTAGCTTGCACATCACTTGCATACGTATTCACGCTCAATGGCCGAGAGTAATTCGAAATTGCACTCGCTTAGCGTAATTGAATATCGTTAGAATAAACTTAGTTTATAAATTTCAAACGGACCGGCCACCTAATGCTTAAAGTGTATATAAAAGTGATGTTGACATTATGTATTATATTGTTGACTAACTCATTGGCCTATGCGGGATATTTGTCTCACCTGGTAAAAGGCTCGGTTGTTACGGTACAAGGTGAATTGGCGGGCAAGCCAAGATCTTTTCAAATTCAAGCACATCATAACAACGCATTCGAAATTGTCTTTGATAATGTATTTCATCAACAACTGCCATCGTACGCCATTGCTCATAGCAAATCGCCATCGCTTAGCGTTAAAGACAGTGATCAAGCGCTAATTATTGATACTAACGCGCTACGTCTTATTATCGATAAGAAAACGCTGCGATTAAGTTATTATCAGGACGATAACTTATTGCTAAAAGAAGAGCAGGGTTTTTTCTCCAACAAAGGTTCTCACGGTTTTCGCTTTAAACTTGCTGACAATGAAAAAATCATGGGCGGTGGAGAGCGCGTTATAGGTATGGACCGCCGTGGTCATAAATTACCACTCTATAATAAAGCACATTATGGCTATACCACCGAATCAAAACAGATGTATTTTGGGCTTCCAGCGATCATGTCAGACAAAAAATATATGATTATTTTTGACAATAGCGCGCGTGGAGAAATGGATATTGGTGCGAGTGAGCATGATATTTTGTCGTTCCAGGCGATTGCCGGCCGCAGCAGTTATATTGTTGTCGCAGGGAAGAGCTATCCTGAGCTGATTAATAATTATGTTGATTTAACCGGTAAGCAACCGATGCCGCCAAGATGGGCATTAGGCAATTTTGCTTCCAGATTTGGTTATCATACTGAGCAAGAAGTCAGAAATACGGTTAAGGCTTTTCAACAAGAAGACATCCCCTTAGATGCCATCGTGCTTGATTTATATTGGTTTGGTAAAGATATTCAAGGACATATGGGGAATTTGGCATGGGATAAGCAGGCCTTTCCTACACCTCAAAAGATGATCAGCGATTTACAAAATGATGGGGTGAACACCATCGTTATTACCGAACCGTTTATATTGACCACGTCAAACAACTGGCAATCAGCACTTAAGGCGGATGCATTAGCCGTCAAGCCACAAAGTAGCAAGAACATATCAAACAATAAAAGGGAAATGAGTGAAGGCAGCGAGCCTTATACTTTTGATTTTTACTTTGGTCATACTGGCTTAGTAGATGTCTTTAATCAAAGAGGGCAGGCATGGTTTAAACAAGCTTATCAAACGCTTTATCAGCAAGGGGTTACGGGCTGGTGGGGCGATTTAGGTGAGCCCGAAGTTCATCCAGACGATATCATTCACCGTTTCGACAATGGCACTGAAGTAACGGGCGCTGCTGTTCACAACGCTTATGGACATCAGTGGGCAAAAATGGTTTATCAGAACCAACAAGAAATAGCCCCTAATAGCCGAGCAATGATCATGATGCGATCTGGCTTTGTTGGCTCACAGCGCTACGGCATGATCCCATGGACGGGGGATGTTAGCAGGTCTTGGGGGGGGTTAAAGCCTCAGGTAGAGTTGTCATTACAAATGGGGCTATTTGGTTTAGCTTATACGCATTCCGATTTAGGCGGTTTTGCTGGTGGTGAAAAGTTTGATGCTCAAATGTATACGCGTTGGTTGCAATATGGTGTATTTCAGCCTGTTTATCGTCCGCATGCTCAAGAAGCAATTGCACCTGAGCCAGTATTTCACGATCAGCAAACGAAAGATATTGTCAGAGAGTTCATCAAGTTGAGGTATCAATTGTTGCCGTATAATTACACCTTGGCGTATGAAAACAGTATTTCAGGTATGCCACTAATGCGCCCGTTGTTTTTCGAAGATGAATTGGATGTAGAGCTCATTGCGGAAAAAGAAACTTACTTATGGGGGGATGCGTTTTTGGTTACGCCAGTAACCGATCCTGATTCTACATCAATAGAAGTGAATGTGCCAAATGGCCAATGGTTTGACTTTTGGACTGATGAACGCATTACTGGCGGCCAGCAATTTGATTATCCAGTGAGTTTATCGACCATACCTGTTTTGGTCAGAGCGGGCAGTTTTATCCCGATGATCAAACCAATCAACACAACACAAGCTTACCGCGGTGATGAACTTTTTTTACATTATTACCATGATAGCAGCGTCCCACGTGCTTATGGTCAAATGTATGACGATGATGGTAAATCTTCAGACGCTATTGCCTCAGAGCGTTTCCAGCGACTAACTTTTGATGCGAGTTATATACCTGAGCGACAGTTATCCGCAAAAAATGATAGCAAGGCAGAGCTAACAATTTCGCTTAAAAAATCAGGCCTAGGTTATCAAGGTATGCCGACATCAAGACGTATGAATCTTGTAATTCATCATTGGGATCAAGCTGCAAATGCTGTCGACATCACCGGTCAATATATACCGATTGTAAACAGTCAACGTGCGCTGAAATTAGCCACTCAAGCAGCTTTTTGGGATCAAAGTAAAAACACATTAACGATTACCTTCGATTGGGGAAAAGCAGCACAACGTATCACGATCAAATAGAACGTACTCGCCCCCATTCGCTGAAAAATAGGCTGTATTGAAGAAAAAGTTAAGACAATACAGCCGCTATCCCCCCAACCTAAAAAAATATTCCAACGTACAATCACTTCGAATAAAATTCGGCAATAATGAGTCGACAGCCCCTATAAACTGAGTATTTACTCAAATTTTAAACGTCGTTTTTCGATTGAATTTTGAGTCAATGAAAAAACGGCATAATTTTGCATACGTATTCAAACTTGACTAAAAAAACCTGCCAAAGGTAGAAGATCCAATTATTATTATCGTTGCCTTACAATGTACAGGTTTGTTCGTAGTAAAGTGTAACCTAACGTTACCCTTTTGTAATTAAGGGGTTGAGCAAGATCACTGCAAAAAAACGCATTGAAACTCCCTTTCTATAATTAAACACAACTATAGTGAAAGGACTGTTTCATCAATGCTTATGTCATTTTTGCCTAGCGGTTGAATACGTATGCAGCATGTATTTTTAGCTGTTTTACCGTCTTATATTAAGTCATCCATCTAATATTGGGTGGTAAAAATAGTTACAAATAAAACAAATTATCGCTTCAGCGGGATTGCTGTTAACAACAAGAATTACAGGGATGAAACGGGGGAGAAACCTACATGTTAAAATTTAAGCCAAGCAAAGTGACACTTGCCATGCTTTCTACCGGTCTAATGGCCGTTAGTGCACCTATGTACGCTTATGCTGCTGAAGAACAAGCGGCAGAAAGCGAAATTGAAGTCATTGAAGTTAAAGGCTTCCGTGGCAGTATTGTTGAATCTATCAACACAAAACGATTTTCATCGGAAGTTGTAGAGTCAATTTCTGCTGAAGACATTGGTAAATTACCTGACTCATCTATTGCTGAATCAATTGCTCGTCTACCAGGCCTTGCTGCACAGCGCTTAGATGGTCGCGCAAGTCGCGTAAGTATTCGTGGTTTTGGTGAGAACGAAAGTGGTACAACATTCAATGGCCGTGAGCAAGTGTCAATCAGTGACAACCGCGGTGTTGAGTTTGACCTTTACCCATCAGAAATTATGGGCGGTGTTACGGTATACAAAACGCCAAGTGCTAGCTTAGAAGCTGAAGGTATTGCCGGTATCATCGACATGCAAACCATTAAACCGCTTAGCCAAGATGAGCGAGTGATACAGTTTAATGGACAATACGAACAAACAAGCTTCGATAAATTAAACCCTGATGGAAACGATGATGGTTTCCGCGGCACGTTTTCATACTTAGATAAATTTGCAGATGACACTGTCGGTGTAGCATTTGCTTATACAACTATGAGCTCTCCAAACCAAGAGAAGCGTTGGAACTCATGGGGTTACCCAACATTTACCTATGAAGATGGCTCAGAAGGGTCAATCTTAGGTGGCGCTAAGCCATTCGTTCGTTCTTCTACATTAGAACGTGATTCAGCGATGTTAGTCATTGAAGCGGCACCAAGCGACAATTTACACATGACATTTGATGCTTTGTACGTAGATTTCACAGATGAGAAAATCTTACGTGGTATCGAAGTACCATTTGCTTGGGGTCAAGGTTCTATCTCTGCAGATACGGCCATCATTGATCCTGAAACAGGTTTTGTTTCTTCAGCAATCACTGAAGGTCAGCGTGTTGTTGTTCGTAATGACTACGAAGAACGTGATGCTGAAATGACTGCGTTAGGTTTCAACTTAAAATACGATGTTGCAGAAACATGGTCATTAGAATTTGATGCAAGTTACTCGCAAGTTGACCGTAAAATTTGGTCAATGGAAAGCTACGCAGGTACTGGCCGCGGTAATGACCGTGGTGTAGCTGATAACATCGGTTATACCTTTGATGGTGGTAACACAGGCGCTACCTTCTCTCATGAACTTGACTATAGCGATTATAATCTAATTCAATTAGGCGGTCCTTTATCATGGGGCTGGTCTTCTGCACTTAACGACAAGTACGGCGTTACTGGCACAGAATACGAAAATCAATTACAAGACGGTTTCTTAAACACGCCTTCTATTGACGATGAACTTACGTCGCTTAAATTAGCGGCAACTAAAGAAATTGAAAGCGATTACGTTACCGAAATTAAATTTGGTGTTTCATACCGTGAACGTGAGAAGCAAAAAAAATCTGACGGTTTCTTCTTAACACTTTCTTCATTCAACTACCCGAACAACCCTGGCATGATGGCTGTACCTGAAGCTTATCGCCAAGGTTCTGTTGATTTAGGCTTTATCGGCATGGGCGATATGATTGCTTATGACTCAAAAGGTCTAGTTGACGATGGTTACTACGATTTATTATCGGAAGCGTTAACAAACACGAGCCATGCAACAAAATCTTGGAAGGTGAAGGAAGAAGTAACTTCCGCCTTTATCCAAGCAAACTTGGACATGGAACTAGGCGGCTTCCCTGTAACGGGTAATGTTGGTTTACGTTATGTACACACAGATCAATCGTCACAAGGTAATGCGTTTAACACGGTTGACGGCGTAGTTGTTACTTCACCGACAAACATTAGCCATGATTACTCGCACGTTTTACCAAGTTTGAACTTGTCACTGAAAGTTGATGATGACCAAACCGTACGTTTCGGCGCGGCGAAGACTATTTCACGTGCACGTTTAGATGAGATGAATGCATCGATTAGCGGTACTTACAATCAAATTCCTGATGACAACGGTAATAACTGGTCAGTTAGTGGCGGTAACCCAGAGCTAGAGCCAAAAGAAGCGTTGGGTCTTGATTTAACATACGAGAACTATTTCTCTGATGAAGGTTACTTCTCAACAGCTATCTTCTGGAAAGACCTAGACGAGTGGATTTTTGACGGTACTTATGAAGTTGATATGGCTGGTGTTGCTGACCCATTAACTGGTGAAATCCCAGCGAACCCAACAGCGACTGGCTCAGGTAAAGTCAATGGCGGTGGCGGCACACTTTGGGGCTATGAAATCTCAATTACTTTCCCATTCAAGATGATTGACGAAAGCCTTGACGGTTTCGGTATCATTGCAAGTCACACAGGTATTGAAGACGATATTGAAGATCAAAATGGTAATGAGTATGAGTTACCCGGTCTATCAGATACGATTCAAAACGTAACCGCTTACTACGAGAAAAACGGTTTCCAAGCGCGTGTTAGCATGCGTAAACGTAGTGATTTTAAAGGTGATGTTTACGGTTTAGGTTTTGATACTCAACAAGTTGATATTGAAGGTGAAACAATCGTTGATGCTCAAATCGGTTATGACTTTGGTGAAGGTGGTCATGAGAGCTTAGAAGGGTTATCGGTATTCTTCCAAGCGCAAAATATCACTGAAGAGCCGTTCACTTCATACCAAGGTGACAGCGATTTACAGGTACGTGATTACCAAGATTACGGTAGTACTTACTTGTTAGGTTTCAGCTACAAGCTTTAATCTAAAAACTAAAGTATGAAGCCCTTGTAAACTTATCAATTGGTAGGCTTGCAGGGGTTTTTTTATTTAAATTACCTAAACAATAAACCTTGTTTAACTGTATCTGTGTAATTAAGTTGGTTATAACGTTAATGATCTAATGGATTTATGGTATCTACGCTAATAAAGGGCATCGAATGAAACAAGATAAAATTCAAAACGTAGTGATTGCCGGTGGCGGAACGGGTGGCTGGATCACCGCGGCACTTATGGTCAAAGTATTGGGTAAAACCGTAAATATTACATTAGTTGAGTCAGATGATATTGGCATTATTGGAGTGGGTGAAGCCACCATTCCTCCGATCATTCCTTTTAATAATGCGTTAGGTATCAGTGAACGTGATTTTTTAAAAGCGACTAAAGGTACTTTAAAGCTCGGTATTGAATTTGAAAACTGGAAGCAACAAGGGGATAAATATATGCACGCCTTTGGTGGCATAGGAAAGAACTTTCCCTTTTGTGATTTCTATCATTTCTGGATTAGAGCGCAGCAAATGGGTGATAGCTCAGAGTTTGGTGAATACTCACTGAATTACCAAGCCGCGAAAAGCGATAAATTTGGCAAAATGAACCACATTGAAGGCACTAATTTGTCTGGTATTGAGTACGCTTATCACTTTGATGCTGGCTTATATGCAAAGTTCTTACGTGAGCATTGTGAAAAACAAGGTGTTAAACGTATTGAAGGCATTATTAATCAGGTACACCTTAATGATGAAAATGGTTATGTTTCCTCACTGAAGTTAGAAAATGGTACTCGTATTGACGGTGATTTATTTGTTGATTGTACCGGATTAAAAGCGCTACTGATTGAAGGTGCGTTAAGCACAGGTTTTGATGATTGGTCACATTGGTTGCCGTGCAATAAAGCGGTTGCCGTGCCGTGTGAGTCGACTGAAACCATACGCCCCTATACACAATCTATTGCTCATGAGTGTGGCTGGCAATGGCGTATTCCATTGCAGCATCGCATTGGTAATGGCCTCGTCTATTCAAGTAAGCACATGAGTGATGAACAAGCGATTGAAAAGCTGTTAAATAACATCGATGGCAAGCCGCTGGCCGATCCACGTGTGATCCCATTTAAAACTGGCCGCCGTCGCAAACAGTGGAATAAAAATGTTATTGCTATTGGGCTATCAAGTGGCTTTTTTGAGCCATTAGAGTCCACCAACATCCACTTAATTCAAAGTGCAGCGACCAGATTAATGAAGTTCTTTCCTCACAATGGCATTAAGGACGTGGAAGTTGAAGAGTTCAATCGCCAGTCACAAATCGAATCAGAGCGAATGCGAGATTTTATCATTTTGCATTATAAACAAAATCAGCGCGATGACACTGAATTTTGGCGAGCTTGTCAACGCATGGACGTGCCAGAGACATTGACAAAGAAAATGGAACTGTTTGAGCAGTCCGGAAAAATTTTCCGAGAGCAAGATGAGCTATTCACGGAAATTGCGTGGCAACAAGTGATGATTGGGCAAGGGCTAGTACCTAAAGATTATCATCCTCTTGTCGACTCATTGTCGAAAGAACAACTGTCAGAGTTGATGGAGAATTTAAAAACGCTGATTAATCGAAGTGTGGATAAGTTGCCGAGTCACAACGAATTTTTAAATAACATTTAAGCTCATGACAATAGCAAAGACGCGGTGCCTGCGCTCTTTGCTTTCCTACTCTTAGAACTCTTCTAATACTCTCGTGCTGAATACGTATGCAGCGCGTTGAGACTGCATTGATAACTGCGTAACGTCAATAATTCAGCAGCGCTCAATCAATAAAATAACAACAGAGCGTTTCAAAATACAATAAAGTAAGTGAGAATTTATGTTATCAATGCAGCAGCGTTTGGCTAAGCGTTTTTATATGCTATTAAGCTTGCCAGCTACCGCAATGGGTTTTGCGTTATCGGTTCAAATATCCGCGTTAAGCTGGATTTTAACCACTCAGTATGGATTGGATATTCATGAAGTGGGACTAGTTTGGGCAGCGGGGCCGATAGCCGGAATTTTAGGGCAATTGATCATCGGTATTGTCAGTGACAACGTCTGGTTTTGGAACGGGCGTCGCCGACCATTTATCCTAATTGGCGGTGTTCTGGCAGGCATGATGTTATTGGCGCTACCCAATATTGATATCGTATCGGCACAGTTAGGTATTACCGGGCTACTAGGTGTTGCCATTGCTGTAGCCTTGACCTTGGATTTATCAATAAATGTTAGCTTTAACCCAACACGCGCCATTATTGCCGATGTAACACCAGAAGGGGAGGAACGCACCAAAGGTTACACTTGGATGCAAACGGTTTCTGGTAGTTTTGGTGTTTTAGCTTATGCGATAGGCGCTGTGTGGGGTAACTATGCGTTAATTTACACGGGGGCCGTGTTGGTCTTTTTTCTTTCGATTATTCCACCTTTTTTTGTTACCGAGCCAAAAACTCTTACAATTAGTGAAAACCACAGCCACAAGAAAATCAATAGCAAAGAAATCCTACAGAACATTAGGCCGCTGTGGGGGTTTTTAATTTACGACATATACGCCATAGGCTTGCAAATTTCTGGGATGAAAACTGATCACTACTGGGCTGAAATTGTTGCTGGTGTGATCACGTTAATACTTGTGGTGCAAACCATGAGCGCAAAAGAGCAGCCGCATTTGGCAACCAACAAAACGGGCTTTGCTAAAGTACTGGCCGCCCATTCGTTTAGTTGGATTGGCGTACAAACCATGTTTGTTTTCATCTTTGCCTTTTTACAAGACAAAATGCCAGCGGTTAATGATGATGAGCTAGGAAAAATAATCGCCACCAGTTTTCTGGTGTTAAGCGCCGTTGCGGCGTTTTTCCCTGCACTAATCTTAGAGCCGTTAGCGAAGAAAGTCGGGCGCATAAAAGTACACACCTACTGTATTGCGTCGATGGCATTTGGTTATGGCTTGGTAGCGCTATATGGCGCGGATAAAACCAACTTGTTACTGTTGATGGCACTACTTGGTATTGGTTGGTCTGCGATCATAAGTTTACCGTTTGCGATCATGTCTGAAAAAGTTGAACAAAGCCGCATGGGCCTTTACATGGGCTTATTTAATTTGTCCGTAGTGTTGCCACAATTGCTGGTTAGTTTAGGTGTTGGTTTGTTCATCAATAAAGTCGCTGATAAAGGACTCGTGTTCCAAGTCAGCGCGATTTCACTGGCCATTTCTGCACTCGTTTGGACTCAAGTTAAAGAAAACCGCTCACCGAAGTGAACATAAATTGAGCACAAATGAACGCTATGGCGTTCATTTGTAACACCATATGTTTAGCTATTGTTTTATAGAAATATTTTTGTAGAATTCGCCGCTCACTTTTATCCATGTTGGGTAATTAGTGCGTTTTCGAATCTTAAAAGGATATTATTATGTTTAAAAAAAGTGCGATAGCAATGCTGGTTCTATCTCTTCCTTTAACTGCTTCTGCAAATTGGTCATTAGGCGGCGGTTACATCAACTTGTCTGATGACAGTGACGGGATTGATATCTCTCTTGGTGGTTTATATGGTTCTGCTGCATACAAGTACCAGTTGGACAATAAAAAATTCTCTATTGTTCCAGAGCTAAGATTAGGTACCGGTGTTTCCGATGATACGGTACACGGCGTTGATGTTGAGCTAGAGCGTTTTATTGCGCTTTCAGTAAAAGGTCAGTATCAAGTGGATGAGAATATCAATGTCTTTTTCATGCCAAGCTATGCCAATGCGAAACTTAAAGCTTCTTACAATGGCCACAGTGAATCAGATGATGATTGGGAATTCGGCGTTGGCGCGGGCTTAGGTTATGCGTTTAATGAAAAAGCAGAAGCTATTGTCTCTTATGAGCAATTTGATGATACAGACGTGTTTTCGGTTGGCTTTTCAGTAAGCTTCTAAATGTCTGGTAACTCATAGCATGAAGTTAAAAGGGAGCTATTGCTCCCTTTTTAGTACGGTAAATTAAGCCAGATTGGTTTAGTTAATTTGATATATCGCGACACTTAATGGGGCAAGTTTAAGTAAAACTGATCCTGCTTGATTCACCAGTGATGAGCTTTGACTTGCATAAAGTTCGTCTGTTTTGGCAATCGCTAGATTCAACTGCTGCTGATGAGCCTTCATGTCCGTGTTAAATGCCACTAACACTTGCTCCCCCGTCGATAGGGTACGAGTCACAGCAAAAATACCCGGCTGTGCAGACGAGAAAATCACGTCCTGCTCGCCATGGCGTAATTCAGGGTAAGTTAAATAAATACTAGCGAAATCAGAAAAAGCTTTATACAAGATATTGCTTTGATCAAAATTATCATCCGCTGTACTTTGCTGCGAGCCGACAAGCACGTCATCATTAAAACTTGCAACATGTGATGGCATCATGTCCTGTCTTGAGTCATGGTTGCCACCGTCGCCAACAAAGCCTTGCTCATCACCATAATATACAACGGGAATGCCACGCAAAAAGTACATCATGGCGTGGGCCAATGTGAATCTTTGTGTTATTTCTGATTCACTGAACTGCTGTTCACTGTTTCTCAACATCCAAGCAAAGCGTCCCATGTCATGATTGCCGACAAAGTTAAGGAGTTGATTGGCATTGCTGTCTTCATCGTTGTACTTATGATCGTTAGCAAATAATTGCGCTAGTTTGTCAGTCCCTTGGTTATCTACTAATACGTCTTTAACGGCGCCTTGAAAGCCAAAATCGAGTACAGATTGCATTTTTCCTGTTGTAGTAAATTTGCTGAGTACATCGCTATTACCGTCGTAAACTTCACCAAACATGAAAAACTCTGGTAAGCCTTGTGCAAGTGCATGAACATGAAGTGCTGGCGCAAATGACTGCCAAAATTCAATGTTGACGTGTTTTACCGTGTCGATTCTAAAACCATCAGGTTTAAATTCATCGATGATATTTTTGAAGATATCAATCATACCGGCTACTACGCGAGGGTCGTCCGTATTAATATCATCTAACCCAAAAAAGTCACCGTAGATTGAGTTTTCACCTTCGAAAGTCGAGTCGCCTTGGTTGTGGTAGTACTGCGTTTCGTTTAACCAAACGGGGGTTTTGACGCCTTCTGAACCTTTTGGTAACACTGTTGTATAGGTATCTCCATTGGCTTGTTGTGCAAGGGTTTTATAAGGACATAACTCGCCACCTTCTGACCAGCCTGCGCCGTCTTCACCATGACATTCGGCGTATTTGATCACATCCGCCGTGTGATTGGTGATGATGTCGAAATATACTTTAATGTTTTGCTCATGTGAGGCATCAATAAAGGATTTTAAGTCGGCATTGGTGCCTAAGTGTGGATCTATTTCGGTGAAGTCGAGTACCCAATAGCCATGATAGCCAGAAATATCTCCTTGTACTGCTTGATTGCGTAAAATCGGTGTTAGCCATATTGCAGTAATACCCATGTCTTTTAAATAAGGTAGCTTCTGTTCAAGCCCTCTAATATCACCACCGTGATAGGCTGCTGCATGGCTTTTGTTAAAGCCACCTTGTGATAATTTGATGGTTTTAGAGCCATTGTCATTTTCGGTATCGCCATTGTGAAAGCGATCTGGCAAGACAAAATAAAACACCTCATCTTGAACATCACGATTGAGGTAGTGAGGCAAGTCGGCCGCTGTTTTTTTAGTAACAGCAGGTGCTGTATTTACTGAAGGTGCTTGTACGGGGTCAGTTGGGTTCGCTGTATTTGATTCTGAGCCACATCCTGATAGAAAAAGAGTGACCCCGATGGCGGCTGAACTCAAAAGTTTTTTGTTAATTATTGTCATAATGCACTTATTGTAATTATTGTAATTATTGTAATTATTGTCTTGTTGTTTGGAAAGTTGCTGCCAGTAATGGCTAATGGCAGCAACACTGTTGTAAATTATGAAAGCTATTGGTTGTCACTGCCTTTAGGGCGGTATTGATTCATCACTTTGCCAAGCGAGACGACAGAATCAGCATGCGTAAATTCTTCTACCGATACTGGTAGCTTTTGACGCCAGTTAGGGTGTTCATCAATAGTGCCTGGAATATTCACTTGTTCTTTAATTTCTAAAGCATCTTCTATTGGAATGAGCTGAATTCTACTTGGCGCCATTGCTAGGTATTTTTGCACGGACAAAGACAGTTCTTGATTCATTGTTGCAGGTGATTGCTCTGGTGCATTCGCCATGTCAATAACGCCAACGTCATCAAGAGCAGCAATAAGATTTTGGCGATCACTGATCCGGGCTTGACGATCGTTTACACCCATTTCTTCATTTGGGTACAAGTTGAGTTGTTGGCGCCATTCAAGGTCTCTTCCTGTCCACCATCCGGCGAGAGTGGGTAAGTCATGCGTTGATACAGTAACCATTGACAGCTCTGGGTACATTTCTGGGCGCATAAATAAACCTGATTCCCACGTTTCAAAGTAAAGAACTTTGTATGAAAGCAAGCCTGCGTTTTGCATGATTTCGCCAAAACCGTCAGGTACCGTGCCTAAATCTTCACCAATTACAACGCATTGATTGCGGCGTGACTCTAACGCGATGATGCGTAAAATATCTTGCAGTGGGAAGGTGATAAACACACCTTGGTCGGCTTTCATACCAGGGGCAACCCAGTATTGGCGCATTAGCCCTAAAATGTGATCAATGCGCAGTGCTCCAGCATATTGCATATTTGACCTTAACGCCTTAACAAGTGGCATATAGCCTTGCTTTTGCAGAGCAACCGGATTGATTGGCGTTAGTCCCCAATCTTGTCCTAAGGTATTTAATAAATCAGGTGGTGCGCCAACAGCTGCTCCAGCAACATACACGTCTTTATCTGACCACACATCTACGCCAGATCCGTCACAACCAACCGCTAAATCTAAGTACAAGCCTACTGGCATACCACTCTCTTTAGTGGTATCACTGGCCGCTTTTAGTTGTCGGTGGGCCAGCCACTGAAGGTAAGCAAAATATTCGATGCGCTCAGCGTTGTCTTGTTGAAATGCTTTTACTTCATTACTTTTTGGGTCTTGATAGGCTTGCGGCCATGTCTTCCAGCCAAAAGCATTATAATCGACCTGCCTAAAGTGCTCGTACAAGGCATCAAAGGTGGCATGCTGTAGCAGGTCATCTCCGTGCGATGCTTTAAAAGCATCAAATTCTTTATGATTATCGTTATTCGACTGTTTAATGAAATGGCTAAACAAGATTTCTAATACTTGATATTTCAGCTCTGCAACACCAACGTAATCAACCAGCTCTGTTGATTTAACGGCAATAACTTTTTCCTTAAACGCTATACTGTTAACCCGTTTTTGTGCCACTTTACATTCATCAAAATTAGGTGCCGCAGTAACGTCAATATAGTGGGTGTTGAGAAAACAACGGCTCATTGGCGAGTAAGGACTGCAGTGCGCTGGGTTATTTTGATAAAGTGGGTGTAGTGGGTTTAACCCAATGGCACTGGCACCTTGCGTCGCTGTGTTTTTGATTAATTGTTTTAGGTCGCCATAATCGCCCATTCCCCAGTTTTTCTCACTGGTTAATGAATATAATTGCGCTGCATAGCCCCACATTTTGAAATCTGCAACTTCTTGTGGGCTGTAACAGGTTTTAGGGGCGAATATTAGCGGACAACTGTCCACAATATCACCTAAGGTCACCGTGATATTATGGTAACCGTCGACTAGCTTAGGCAGTTTTAAATTGAATTTATTAAATTGAGCATCATCAAACTTGGCATATTCAAGGTGATGTAAATCAGCGATTGTTTGATTGCCTGATAGTGATTCACCGTGCTCTGTTTCAATTGTCCATGAGATATAATCGGCGACATCAGATTTGACGCTCAGTGTTAAATAGTGATCGTGTTCTTCACTGTAAGCGATATGCGATGGTGGCAGCATTTTACGCCAAGATTGTTCTTTTAATTCAACAATACTCTGGGTTAGTGCGGCATCATCGTCGATATTGTAGCCCATTGCGGCCAACAGTGCCTGACGTGCATCGTCGCGTGCATAGACTTGATTGCCAAACGCATCGGTATAGCTAGCATGAAAGCCGACTAGCTCTGCTAGTTGTTCAATTAAACTCATGATTGGTTTTCTCTTTGATGTGAACAATAAGGTGAATGGTTGTAACTCAACAACATTAATGAATGCTCAGCGACTTGAATATCAATAAGTTGAGTCTCATGAATGTCCTGTGGTAAATCTTGATTGGCGGTGTTAATCAAAATGTGCCAATCACCATCTAGTGTTGGTAATGTAAACTGAACGCCATGTTGGTGAGCATTAAAAATAACAATAATGGCATCGCTACTAATCGTACTCTGATCGCGACTTTGTTCAGTATTCTCGTGTTCTGTTTCAGCTAATAGCATGGCAAAGCATTTTCCTTCGCCATTGTGCCAATCCTTCTCTGTCATGGGTTTTCCATCGCTGTTAAGCCAGGCGATATCATGTAATCCGGTCTTAGCTGACACGGTTAATCCGTGGGTATAATTTGTCCTGTTAAGTAACGGGTGATCTTTTCGCAATTGTATGAGCGATTTAACGAATGCCAAAAGAGAGCTATCTTTGTTTTGCCAGTCGATCCACGTAATAGGGTTATCTTGGCAATAGGCATTATTGTTGCCATGCTGACTATTTGATAACTCGTCGCCCGCAAGCAGCATTGGCGTGCCTTGTGCAATCATTAAGGTTGCAAGCAAATTTCTTTTTTGTTGAGCCCTTAACTGGTTAACGCTGTTGTTATCGGTTTCACCTTCGGTGCCAAAATTGGCGCTGTAGTTACTGCCATGACCATCGGCGTTGTCTTCACCGTTGGCGTGATTGTGTCGCTGCTCATAGGTGACTAGGTCATGCAGGGTGAAACCATCATGTGAGGTGATGAAGTTAACACTTGAACTTGGGCGGCGACTTTTTTGCTCGAAAAGATCAGACGATCCATGCAGTCGTTGAGCAAATTCAGGAGACATGCCATTGTCGCCTCGCCAAAATCGACGTATGGTATCTCTGAACCTATCATTCCATTCTAGCCATGACTTAGGGAAGCGCCCTAATTGATAGCCGCCTTCACCGATGTCCCAAGGTTCAGCGATAAGCTTGACTCTCGATAACACTGGATCTTGCCTAAGCACACTGAAAAAGTGACTTTTAGTTGAAAAATGGGGGGTTTGACGTCCAAGAATAGGTGCTAAATCGAAACGAAAGCCATCAACTCCCATTATTTCAACCCAATACCTTAAACTGTCGACTACCATTTGCAGCACACGCGGATGTTCAATATTCAAGGTGTTACCGCAGCCTGAATAATTATAATAAAAACGATGATCATCTTCGGTGAGTCGATAATAGCTGGCATTGTCTATGCCGCGGAAACTTAATGTTGGGCCAAGCTCATTGCCTTCTGCTGTATGGTTGAACACTACGTCTAAAATGACTTCGATGTTCGCTTGATGAAATCTCTCGACACAACGTTTAAATTCAGCTACATCACCGCTAGCATTGTAGTTTGCTTGTGGCGTGAAAAAATTAATGCTGTTATAGCCCCAATAGTTACTTAGCCCTTTTTGTTTAACAAACGATTCATCAAAGAAAGTGTGTACTGGGAGCAGTTCAACACAGGTAACGCCTAGCTCTGTGAGGTAACCAATGACACAGTCATCGGTTAACGCGGCAAATGTGCCTTGGATGTTTTCCTTGATGCTTGGATGAGTCTTGGTAAATCCTTTGACATGCATCTCGTAGACTGTAGTATCTCTGCGATGAATAAGCGGGTGAGTTGTGCACTTGTCTAAAGGCTGGCAAACAACGGCTTTTGGAAGGTACGGAGCATTGTCCCTTATATCAAGCGTAAGGTCTTTTTGTTGGCTGCTTTGGTCATAGCTTAAATGCGTATCGGAATGAATAAATTCACCCAAAAGCTTTTTAGCGTATGGGTCCAATAATAATTTGCTGGCATTAAAACGATGTCCTTGGTGGGGTGAGAAAGGTCCATGAACGCGATAACCATATAAGGTACCAACGGGCAACTTTTCTATGTGTCCGTGCCACACGTCGTCGGTAAATTCAGGTAAGGTGATGCGTTGAATTTCAATTTGACCTGATGCATCAAATATACACAGCTCTACTTTTTCTGCATTAGCTGAAAATAACGCAAAGTTTACGCCAGTATCTGTTGGTGTTGAGCCCAACGGAAATGAACGACCTGAAGTTGCTTGATAAGTAGTCTGCATTATAAAAGGCTCTATGACTCCAGAACAAAAATCACAGTACTTAGCGGTGGTACCGTAATGTTGATACTGTTTTCTTGGCCTTGATATGTGACGTTTTGCGTGTGTACGCCACCTAAATTACCTTGATTAGAGCCGCCGTAAACGTCAGCATCGGTGTTAATAATTTCTTTATAAAATCCTGCCTCTGGTGCTCCTACATTAAAGTGATGATGTACTTGCGGAGTGAAGTTACAAATCACAATCGCTGGTGGTTGTTCTTCATTACCATGACGAATAAATGCATAAATGGATTGCTGCGCGTTGTCATGATCTAGCCAGGTAAACCCTGTTGCCTCACAATCTTTTTGATGTAGAGCAGGGGTATTGCTATAAACGTGATTTAAATCTTTAACTAAGGTTTGTACACCTTGATGGTTTGCTTGTTCCAGCTGGTGCCAGTCAAGTGCAGCATCAAAATTCCACTCTTTGCTTTGGCCAAACTCACAGCCCATAAACAATAGTTTCTTACCCGGATGTGCCCACATGAATCCATAATAAGCACGAAGATTGGCAAATTTTTGCCACGTATCTCCTGGCATACGGTCTAGAATGGAGCCTTTTCCATGCACAACTTCATCGTGACTGAGTGGCAGTATGAAATTTTCATCAAATGCATAAACCAGCCCGAAACTGAGTTCATTGTGGTGGTATTGACGATGCACTGACTCACGCTTCATATAACTTAATGAGTCGTTCATCCAGCCCATGTTCCATTTGTAACCAAAACCTAAACCACCCATGTCTGTTGGCTTTGACACACCTGGCCATGAGGTTGACTCTTCAGCTACTGAGAATGTGCCGGGATATTCACGGTATAACTCTTCATTGAATCGTTGTAAAAAAGCGACCGCTTCTAAATTTTCTCGTCCGCCGTCTTTATTTGGGATCCATTCATCGGCTTTGCGGCTGTAATCCAAATAGAGCATGGACGCAACGGCATCAACACGAATACCGTCAACATGAAATTTCTCTAACCAATGCAATGCACTGGCTCGTAGAAAATTGGCAACTTCAACGCGCCCATAGTTGTAGATCAGGGTATTCCAGTCTGGATGAAAACCTTGTCTCGGATCTTCATGTTCAAAAAGGTGCGTACCATCGAAGGTTGATAAGCCGTGTGGATCGACCGGAAAATGTCCCGGTACCCAGTCAATGAGTACGCCAATATGCGCTTGGTGACATTGGTCAATGAAGTACCGAAAATCGTCTGCGTCACCAAAGCGAGCACTTGGTGCAAATAACCCAACTGGTTGATAACCCCATGAGCCATCGAAAGGAAATTCGCTGACTGGCATCAGCTGAATATGGCTAAAGCCCATTTTGGTTACGTATGGTACAAGCTGATTGGCGATATCACGGTAATTTAGAAATTGATCGTTATTGCCTCGGCGCCATGAGCCTAAATGTACTTCATAAATGCTGATCGCACGATCGCGAGCGTTACGGGCTTGGCGTTGACTAAGCCAAGCATTGTCATGCCAATGATAATCTTTTTGGTTGTTAACGATGGAGGCAGTGTTGGGACGGTACTGCGCTTGTGTGGCATATGGATCGGCTTTTAATGGCAATAAATTGTTGGCGGCATCACGAAGCTCAAACTTATACAAATTTCCTGCATCTAATGACGGAATGAAGAGGTTCCAATAACCACTGTTGTTGACGTTAGCCATAACATGCGTTCTGCCATCCCAGTGATTAAAATCGCCAACTACAGAGACTCTAGAAGCATTCGGCGCCCACACGGAAAATGCAACGCCCATTACGCCTTGATGGTTTATCACATGTGCACCAAGGACGTTGTATGGATGCAAGTGATTACCTTCACCTAGTAAGTGAACATCTAAGTCACTGAGTGTCGAATTGAAGGCATAGCAGTCCTCAATTATCAGGGTCTGTTCTTGTGTGCTGACCTTAAGTAAGTAGTCAAAACGCTTCTTACGACGTAGCTTTTTATAGAATATACCCGCGTCATTTGCCTTGGTTAATTTGGACAGTGATTTTTTGGTTTTTTTGTCAATGATCTCAACAGAACGGGCCAGCGGCTCAAACACCGTCATGGTGAGGTAATCTGAGTCATTATCTGGGTGCAAACCCAAAAGTTTCGCAGGATTAGTATGCCTACCAGCAAGTAACTCATTGATGTCGTGTTCTGTTAATCTCATGACTTGTCCTTAAATAGTTTAACCCCTGCGTAACTAGCAGAGGCTAAAGTCATTTATTATTTTTCCGCACAGGGGGCTAAATGCCAGATATTCTCAACGTAGTCTTGAATCGACCTATCTGAGTTGAATTTCCCCATACATGCCGTATTGAGGATAGCCATTCTTGCCCACCTCGATTGGTCACGATAAGCAATATCAAGCGCCTGATGGGCGTCACTGTATGATTGGAAATCGGCTAACACTAAATAAGGGTCACCGCCGTCGAGTAAGCTATGCTTAATCGCCGACAACTGATAAGGCTGACCTGGGGTAAAGAAGTCGCTGTCTAACCAATCGAGGATTTTTTTCAGTTCAGCATTGGTTTCATAGAAATGATATGGGTTGTAGCCTTGGGCTTTAATGGCTTTAACTTCTTCTACGGTGTTGCCAAAGATAAAGATGTTTTCATTACCGACTTCTTCGGCTATTTCAATGTTCGCACCATCCAAAGTCCCTATAGTAACAGCGCCATTTAAGGCAAGCTTCATGTTGCCTGTACCTGATGCTTCTTTACCGGCAGTTGAAATTTGCTCTGAAACGTCAGCGCCAGGAATAATTTTCTCAGCCAAGCTGATACGATAATTAGGTAAAAATACAACTTTCAACTTACCTTGAATACGCTGGTCACTGTTGATCTTTTCCGCCACTTTATTGATCGCGAAAATAATTTCTTTTGCTAAATGGTATCCAGGGGCAGCTTTGGCGCCAAAGATGAAGACGCGCGGCTGCATGACTAAATTCGGATTTTCAAGCAGACGTGAATATAACGCGAGGATATGCAAGAAGTTCAAATGCTGGCGTTTGTACTCGTGCAGTCGCTTGATTTGCACATCAAAAATAGCATCAGGGCTAACAACAACGCCTGTTAGCTGCTCTATTTCTTTGGCAAGCTCAACTTTGTTTTCACGCTTAATGGCCATGAATTCTTTTTGGAATTTAGGGGTGTCAGCTAGCGCTACTAATTGAGATAAGTTGTTTAAATCTTTTGCCCAATCTTCGTTTACGTGCTTATCAAGCAGTTTTGACAGTTTAGGGTTACAGGCTTTTAACCAACGGCGTGGGGTAATACCGTTGGTGACATTGGTGAGTTTTTCCGGCCAAAGGGCATCAAATTCAGGGAACAAATCTTGTTTGACTAATTTTGAGTGAATCTCGGCAACACCGTTCACTTTATGAGCGGAAACTACACACAAATGAGCCATGCGAACCATACGTTCATGGCCTTCTTCTATTAACGAAAGTTTACGGCGCATTTGAAAATCATGTGGCCACTTTTCATTAACCTCATTGTTCAAAAAGTCTTCATTAATGCGGTAGACGATTTCCAGGTGACGTGGTAGCACTTTCTCAAATAATCGAACTGACCACTTTTCTAAGGCTTCCGGTAACAAGGTGTGGTTGGTGTATGAGAATACTTTCTGGCAGATGGCCCACGATTCATCCCAAGCCATGTCATATTCATCAAGCAATATTCGCATCAGTTCAACAATAGCGATAGTTGGGTGCGTGTCATTGAGCTGAATTGCTGTACTGTCGGTAAATGCTGACCAGTCAATGCCTTGACTACGCTCATGACGAGCAATGATGTCCTTTAAAGAACACGCACAGAAAAAGTATTGTTGAATGAATCGTAACTCTTTACCGGCTTCATGCTCATCTTTTGGATAGAGTACTTTAGAAACAGTTTCCGCACGCACATTGTCTTTTAAAGCATGTATGTAATTTCCATCGCTAAAATGGTCCCAATCAAAAGCTTCTGTCGCTGTGCCTTCCCATAAGCGAAGGACGTTGACGGTCGCTGAGTTATAACCAACAATTGGAATATCCCAAGGCACACCTTTACAATGCGTTTTTGGCTCCCAAATTGATTTTACTGTGCCATCTGCCTGTGTTTCGTGCTTAACGTGACCATACAACGCAATGGTTTGGGCGGCGTCAGGGCGACAAACTTCCCAAGGATTACCAAATTCACGCCACATATCTGGCTCTTCTACTTGGCGGCAGTCTTTAAAGCTTTGCTTGAATAAACCATGTTGATAGTGAATACCGTAACCTGTGGCGGCGTAATCTAAGGTGGCAAGTGAGTCTAAGAAACAGGCTGCCAATCGACCTAAACCACCATTACCTAACGCCAAATCTGCGCCTTGTTCACATAAGTCACTTAACTCATGCCCTAAGTCTCGGACCGCGGCTTCAGCTGCTTCATATACCCCAAGGTTATGTAAGTTATTCGACAGCATGCGCCCCATAAGATACTCAAGCGATAAATAGTTAACACTGCGAGCGTTAGCCGATTGTTGTCGCGCTTTAGTTGCTTGCAGTTTTTCAACGACGATATCGTTGATGGCAAGACTGGTCGCTTTCCAATAGGCTTCCTTGTTTTGGTTATCTGTTACATCATCTAATGTAAAATTCAAATGATGCTTAATGCGCTTTGTTAACTCGGCTTTCGTAATTTTGGTCAATGCCATAATGGGCTCTTTTTAGTCAATGTAATTCAGGTTGGCTGTATACAGACGCGCAAATGGTAGAAACTTGCTTAATCGTTATTTGTATTCGCTAACCTACGATCGCTTTTATTTATTGTTTTAGAATTATGCGGCACTGACTAAATTGAGCAATAATCTACATACGTATGCATGCTCAATAGTTCGCTAATTTTCCATGCATACGTATGCAGTTCGTTGCTCATTATTTTGTGGCTACTTATGCTGACTTCACAAATAATTAGAAAGCTGCTTTACCTGTTTGATGTTTATAATTAGGTAAAAGTACAATGGAATATTCATGCAACAACAACCTTGGTGGCGGGGCGCTGTCATATATCAAATTTACCCTCGCAGCTTTATGGACGCTAACAACGATGGCATAGGTGATTTGCAAGGGATCATCAAGAAAATTCCTTACATCAAAAGCTTAGGCGTAGATGCCATATGGGTTTCTCCATTTTTTAAATCGCCGATGCAAGATTTCGGTTATGACATCAGTGATTATCGCGCCATAGATCCGATGTTTGGCACGATGGACGACTTTGATGAGCTAATGACTAAAGCTAAAAAGCAAGATGTAAAAGTAATAATCGACCAAGTGCTAAGTCATACGTCTGATCAACACGAGTGGTTCCTGCAAAGTCGAGAATCGCGTGATAACGACAAAGCGGATTGGTATGTTTGGGCTGATGCAAATGACGACGGTACACCACCAAATAATTGGTTATCAATTTTCGGCGGCGGTGCATGGCAATGGGAGCCAAGGCGTCAACAATATTATTTGCATAACTTTTTAACGTCGCAACCTGACTTAAATTTTCACAATGAAGAAGTGCGTGTTCATGTACTAGATAATGTCGAATATTGGCTTAAAAAAGGTGTCGATGGTTTCAGATTAGACGCTATTAATTTTTGTTTTCATGATAAACAGCTTCGAGACAATCCTGCTAAACCAGCCAATGAGCGTAAAGGTCGTGGCTTTAGTGAAGATAATCCATACGCGTATCAATATCATTATTTTAATAATACCCAACCTGAAAATGTTGCTTTCATGGAAGAAATTCGGGCATTGATGAATAAATACCCTGATGTAGTGACGTTAGGAGAGATATCTTCTGAAGATTCATTGTTAACCATGTCTCAATACACCAAAGGGGATAAGCGCCTGCATATGGCGTATAGTTTTGAATTACTGACGGCAGACTCAAGCCCCGCCTATATAAGACAAACTATTGAAGAATTAGAAGCGAACCTATCAGACGGATGGCCCTGTTGGGCGATTGGCAATCATGATGTGCCACGAGTGGCTACTCGTTGGGGGATCAAAGGCGAACAATTGCCTAATGCTACCCAAGCAAAAATGTTCAATGCGATGTTAGCTTCATTGCGGGGTAGTGTGTGTAGCTATCAAGGAGAAGAACTGGGCTTGGCTGAGGCTGAAATTGAATTTGATCAACTTCAAGATCCTTATGGTATTGCCTTTTGGCCTAAGTTTAAAGGGCGAGACGGTTGTAGAACGCCAATACCTTGGTCAACATCGAATGACAATGGAGGGTTTTCCGATGCTGATTCAACTTGGCTTCCTGTGAGCAAGCAGCATAAGGGACAGGCTGTTACGGCACAGGAGCAACATGCTCATTCAGTGTTAAGCAGCTATCAAACGTTTATGCATTGGCGAAAAGCAGTATCGGCACTTAAATACGGCAATATTGAGTTTATTGATAGCTCCAAGCAAGTATTGGCTTTTACCAGAACCTATCAAGGTGAATCTTTGCTTTGTTGCTTTAATTTTTCTGAACAGAGGCAAAGCTTGCATTTGGCTTGTAATATCAATATTAAACCTATGACAGGGCATGGTTTTGACCAACTGCCGATGAGCGATAACAACATTGTGTTGCCACCATTTGCCGCAGGATTTTATGCACTTAACATTAACGACTAGTGTTACTAATCGTTTCAGTTAAATGCTCGCCAGTAATAAATGCTTACTGTTTATTACTGGCATGATTTTATCTACAACTTCAGTTTCAATTTTCAGAATTTATATCACCGAAGACATCGTGTTAGTTGTTAATGCAATGTTAACTGTCGCTTGTTTTGTGTCAGTCGTCTTAAAAACTTTCCAAAAAGACTACAAATTTATCAATTATTTTCAAAATAATTTAACAATTCAAAATATCAACTTAATTACGAAAATTTTCGCACAACAAAAACAAGCCAATAGCTTATAGATACTAGGGTGTATAGCTTTGTTCATTTGTCAAGTTCATAAATAAACCATTGTTCTCTTTCGTAGAAGGAGCAGCTTTAAGCTTAGAAACACAGTTTGTATACAAAAATACAACTGTAACGTACTTGTAATAAGCGTTTAGCTGATTTATAAATAATTGACCTTAGTCAATTTTTCAATTGTTGAACTAAGTACAAAAAATAAAATAAATATTTATAAAAAATATAATTATAAATTTAGGGAAGGATAACATGTCTAATAAATTCCGTGCCGGCTCACTTGCTTTAGCAGTAAGTGCCGCCTTAGGTACTGCTCCAGTTTTTGCTGCTGAAAGTGATGCTTCAGTAGAAGAAGTAGAAAAAATCGTTGTTGTTGGTTCTCGTGCTGCTCCTCGTTCAATCGCTGACTCTGCTGTTCCAGTAGATATTGTTGGTGGTAATGAATTAGGTAAATCAGCATCTAGCGATATGCTTGACCAACTTGTTGGTGCAATTCCATCGTTTAACGTACGTGCTCAACCTATCTCTGATGCCGCTACACTAATTCGTCCCGTAAACCTTCGCGGTTTGTCTTCTGACTCTACATTAGTGTTAGTTAATGGTAAGCGCCGTCACAGAGCATCTGTTATTGCCTTCCAAGGTGGTGGTGTGAATGATGGTGCTCAAGGTCCTGATATTTCAGTTATCCCAAGCGTTGCTTTAAAGCAAGTAGAAGTACTACGTGACGGTGCTGCGGCGCAGTACGGCTCTGATGCAATCGCGGGTGTAATGAACTTTGTTTTAAAAGATGACGCTGATGGTGGTTCACTTTCTATTAAACAGGGTGAATTCTTTGAAGGTGACGGTTCGACAACGACTATTGATGGCAACATTGGTATGCCATTCACAGATGACGGCTCAATTAACTTAAGCTTCCAGTTAAAACAAGCTGATCCGACAAGCCGAAGCGTACAGCGTCCTGATGCACAAGCATTAATTGACGCTGGTAACACGGCAGTTACTGATCCTGCACAAATCTGGGGTAATCCAGAGATTGAAGATGACATCACATTGTTTGGTAACATCAAACTTGATTTAGGTGATGATAAAGAATTTTACACCTTCGGTAACTATTCAGAGCGCGATGTAACGGGTGGATTCTACTACCGTAATCCACATAACCGTGGCAATGTATTCTCAATTGATGGCGGTGAAACGTTACTAGTGGGTGATATTGCACAATCTGAAGGTGCAGCTCGTACATGTGCTGTGGTACCGGCAAATGTGCCAAACGTATTGGATACGCAAGCTTATCAAGACATGGTGGCAGATCCTAACTGTTTCTCAATGAACCAAATTATGCCAGGTGGTTATACGCCAGCATTTGGCGGTAACATCACAGATACCTCATTAACTATGGGTGTTAAAGGTGATATTAAGTCGGGCATTCTTGCTGAATGGTTCTTTGATTTAAGTGGCTCAGTCGGTCGTAACGAATCTGACTTTAACCTTAAAAATACCTTAAACCCGTCATTAGGTTTAGCGACTCCTACAGAGTTTGATACTGGTAAGTACATTCAACTTGAAAAGACCTTTAACTTCGATATCGTTCGAGCGTTTGATCTTGAAGGCTTAGATGAGCCTGTCAACGTTGCATTAGGTGCTGAATTCCGCGAAGAAAGTTTTGAAATTATCGCCGGTGAAGAAGCGTCTTGGAAAGCGGGTGATTTTGCTGACCAAGGTTTTAACATTGGGTCACATGGTTTTAAAGGCTTTGGTCCTGAAGCACAAGGTCGTAATGACCGCCGTAACTGGGCGCTTTATGCAGATGTTGAAGCGTACTTAACTGAAGACCTAATGGTTGGTACAGCGATACGTTTCGAAGATTTCACCACCTTTGGTGATACAACTAACTACAAGCTAACGTTCCAATACTCGTTATCAGATGAGTTCTCTTTACGTGGCTCAACAAGCACAGGTTTCCGTGCTCCTACAGTTGGTCAAGCAAATGTTGTCAACACGGCTACTTCAATTGTTAATGGCGATCTGATTCAAAGCTTCACGGCTCCACCAACTGATCCATTATCAGCGTTCTACGGCGGTGAAGAGCTACAGCCTGAAGAATCAAGAAGTTATGCTGGTGGTATCGTTTATCAAGAAGGTGATTTATTCATCACAGTTGATTACTACAACATTGAAGTAACGGATCGTATTGCTCAATCTAGCCAAATTACGGTGAGAGAAGAAGATCATGAAGCTCTTCGTGAAATTGGTGTTCAAAATCCAGAGTTAATTTCAAAAGTAACTTACTTTGCAAATGACTTCGATACAACGACACAAGGTCTTGATATTGTTGGTAACTACTCAATGGAATTGTTTGGTGGCGACACTGAATTAAGTCTTGCTTATAACTGGAATGAAACAACAGTTGATAAGTTTGACCCAACAACAACTGACGAAGGTAAAGTGCGTCGTTTAGAAGAAGGTATGCCAGATCATCGTGCTACATTTACCGTAGCTCAAAGCTGGGATGACATTAGCATGTTTATCCGTGCAAACTACTTTGGTGAGTACTACGCAACTCACGCAGATGATACATCTGATTGGGGTTCTGAAACGGCTGATGCTGCAGTAACATTTGATGCAGAAATGAGCTACTTCATGAATGACTCATTCACGTTCTCAGTAGGTGCAACTAACTTGTTCGACCAAGAAGCTGAAAAGCTTAAAGATGGTACGTACGGTGCGTTAGGTGCGAAATTCTACGAAAGTGGTCCATTTGACTACAATGGTGGATTCTACTATGCGAAGGTTCAATATAACTTTTAATAGTTAATTAAACCTTAGAATAAAGCCTAGCTTCGCTAGGCTTTTTTTTGTCAAAAAATAAGTGCTGAAAATGCCATAAACACTATTTAACAAAAGGTCAAATGACACAACCTATAGATACAGGTTATAGGATTATTTTAATTAGGAATGATAGTTTTGAATTCAAATAGATATACTTGATATCAATACCAGTTTTTGAGTACTTTTATGTCTTACTTTACAACGTTGTTAATCTCGGTTTTAGCCATTACAGCTTATGGCGCTCAGGCCAATAACACATATGATTTTTCAGGCAAAATTATTGATGAACAAGGAGCTGCACTTGATAATGTTCAAATCACATTAAATGATGCATCATTTGAAAGTAGTGATTCTGGCGCATTTCACTTTAACTTACCCGCTCAAAAAATGTTGCAGTTTACATTTAAAAAACAAGGTTATTACCCAAGTGTTCAATCGTTTAGTCGCTATGAACTAACGACTAACAAGTTTGAGAATGTATTTGATAACATTACTTTAGTTAAGAAGAAAACAGGACGTGTCATGCTGGCTTTTGGTGGTGATGTCATGATGGGACGTCGCTTCTATAAACCATATTTTGGTGATGAAGTGTTGATCAATTACGAGACTAATCTTACTGATAGTAAGTCAATTCTAGCGGCCGTTAAACCGTACATGAGCATTGCTGATTATGCCGCAGTGAATTTAGAAACACAGATAGCAGAACAGGCCCCAAAAGAGCGCGCTAAAAAATCAGTGACGTTTTATTCGCAGCCTGAGCTACTTGCTGCGCTGACTTGGGCTGGAGTTGATTACGTTTCACTAGGTAATAATCACACCTATGACTACTTGGAAGAAGGGCTAGTTTCAACACTCAAACACCTTGAGCAAAGTGAGTTGGATTATTCAGGCGCAGGGCTTGATGAACAAGACGCATTAAAGGCGCATCGCCAACGCATCAATGATCAAGCGTTTTCAATGTTAGGTTATGTCGGCTGGGAAGGTAGCACCACACCGACACAGTCAGCAACTGCTAAGCACGGTGGCGCAGCCTATGGTTCCATGGAAAATATCGTTGCATCAGTAAGTAAGGAAGTAGAAAAAAATCAAACGACTATTGTACAATATCATGGTAGTCAGGAATATTCTGATGGGCCAACCGGTGTGACTGAACAGCGCCTTAAAAGCTCGATTGACTCAGGAGCTGCGTTAGCCATTGCCCACCATCCCCATGTTGCGCAAGGGTTAGAGTTATATAACGGCAACTTGATTGCCTACTCCATGGGCAACTTTACCTTTGATCAAAATTTTAGTTCCACCCAACACAGCTTTATTCTTTATGTTTGGCTCGATGAAGGTGCGTTTACTCGTGCTGAAATAGTACCAATTTACTTAAAAGGTTATCAACCTACGCCTGCGACAGGTATGCACCGTTATTCAACAATGAAACGATTGAAGGAGCTGTCAGCATTGCGTTACACTAATATTACCCAATCTGGTGGGCATGGCGTGATCACTGCCGATAATCAAGCGAAAAAGTCAGATAAGCTAGCTCAACAAGTCTCATTCCCTGTAGGGACCACGGTTGCTAGCTTGCATCACTTACCTTGGCACAAATCGTTAGCTCAGGTGGGCCTTCCGAATGAACAAATTGCCTACCGTCTTGGTACCAACTTGATCAATGGCAGTGACTTTGAGAGCTTTGATAATTTTTCAAATGCAGAGCGAGGTTGGTTATTCGACCGAGAAAAAATAGCTGTCAATGATTTCGGTGCAAGCGGTACAACTAGCTTATCGTTAACGCTAGATAAAACACCTAGTATCTTTGGCATGCAAAGTTTTAGGCGAGTATATAAAGCCAGTAGTCCAATGACGATTAAGGCAAAATTCAAGGTGGACAAGGGGGTAAAGGTTAATTTTTACTGGCAAGGTCGTAAAACTAGGCAAAAACTTTTCGATGCCTTTAAAAACGGAAAGAAGAATTTAATTCAGTCAGTAACATTGGGCAACAGTAAACAATGGCAATCCGTTGAAATCGACTTTAATTCACCTCGAATTGGTTATCGTAGTTATCGTGTGTTGGCGGAATTTATCGCAGCAGACGGCACTCAAACTCAAATCGATATTGATGATTTTGCGTTAATTGAATGGCAAACGGCATATAGTAAAAGCGAACAGCCAAATTTCTTTAACCTCAATGCCAAACAAGCGTCTTTTATCGGACTTGATCGCCCCGTTAATTCACCGATTAAGTTAACACTGCACTAATAATATTAAAAATGAAAATACGCCCGGAGCGGTAATCATCGCGCTCTGGGCCTGCTTTAAATTTCTTGCAACAGACTCGCTAAGTTAAACAAAAACTATTAAAATTTAGTCCTGACTAAATTTTAATAGTGGTTTTATATGTCTTTTCCTCCCTGCCCAAGTTGCCAATCTGAATTTGTTTACCCAGATCAAAACCATTTAATTTGTCCTGAGTGCGGTTATGAGTGGGATCCCAAAGAAGTTGCAGAGGATGAACTGGTTAACGTTAAAGACGCTAATGGGGCATTACTTACAGATGGTGATAAAGTCACTGTCATTAAAGATTTAAAAATCAAAGGCAGCTCGCAAGTTATTAAAATTGGTACTAAAGCGTTAGTAAGGCGAGTGATGGATAAAAAAGATCACGAACTTGACTGCAAGGTCGATGGCGTAGGCGAAATGATGGTGACTGCTAAGTTTGTCAAAAAGGCTTAAAGTTAAATTTTAATACAAAAAAAGCCCAGTAAGCTGGGCTAACATCATCTGATGTAAAAAGGTTGGAGCTAATTGCTGATAGCTAGTTTTACAAGCTCTCTTGGTTGAGTTACGCCTCCCCAAAGTGCTGTATTTAAAGGCATCATGGTGCCACCTTCGAATCTAAATCCGTGCTCACGGTCGTCGCTGATTAGTAACGGGCCATCCAAATCTACATATTGGGCAAAATCAGATAGCAAAGACGCGGGTGCCATCGCTAGTGAGCTACCCACCATACAGCCGAGCATAATTTCAAAACCCATTTCTTTAGCTTCTTTCGCCAGTAATAGGGCTTCAGACAAACCGCCGGTTTTATCTAACTTGATGTTAACGACTTCATATTTGTCCTTAAGATAATCAAGCTCTGCACGCGTATGACAGGATTCATCTGCGCACAGTGGCACCGGTGATGAATAGTCTGACAATGCTTGATCTTGTCCCGCGGGTAATGGTTGCTCGATTAAAATAACATTCAGTTTAGCTAATTGCTCACCACACTGTGTTAAGTCTTCGATTGACCAGCCTTCATTGGCATCGACAATAAACTTGGCATCTGGTGCGGCTGCTTGAATAGCTGTCATTTTCTCAATGATATCCTGGTTGTCGAGTTTGACTTTAACAAGAGGCGGGTTATTGAGCGCTATTACCGCTTTTGCCATCGCTTCTGGCGTATCTATGCTTAGGGTTTGTGCTGTCGTGCAAGGTGTAACTTCATCCAAAGAGAGTAGTTGGCTGACTTCCTTACCTTGTTGCTTTGCCTGCAAGTCCCAGAAAGCACAATCCAGTGCGTTACGGGCAGCACCTGCGGGCATTTGCGCGATGATTGCCGCAAAAGCGTTAGTTGATACTTCATCTGTTTCAATTGACTCAACTTGCTTGCGCACGCTGGCTAATGACTCTTGATATCTAGCATAAGGAACCGACTCAGCCCAACCGGTATTTTTTCCATCACTGATAGTAACAACAATTACATCAGCACTTGTTTTTGCGCCACGAGCAATACGAAAGACCGCTTTAAGAGGTAGCTGTTGTTGATAAACATTGATACGTAAGGAAGCGTTATCGTCTGCTCTTTTCTGACTCATCTTCATGATAAATTTTCTACTATGCTGTCAGTGCCGTCACGCAATGGATCAACACAAGGTAAGTCAAACTCTTCACTTAATTGCTGACATATGGCTCGACCTTGCTCAACGCTCACCATGGAGGTATTCACCGTAATGCCGACAATTTTTGCGTTTGGATTGGTCAATTTAGCAGCTTGTAGGTTTAATTCAATGGTATTGGCGATACTCGGAAATTTACTGTCCGGAAGTCCTCGCATATGAGTTCGCTCAAGAGCATGACAAATCACGATCGCATCAGGCTGTGAACCATGTAACAATCCCAAACTGACTCCTGCAAAAGCGGGATGAGAAAGCGAACCTTGGCCTTCAATAATATCCCAATGGTCATTCGCTGCATCAGGTGATAGACCTTCTGTAGCACCTGAAAGAAAATCTGAAATGACACAATCAATTGCTACACCTGAGCCAGCAATTAAAATTCCACATTGGCCTGTGGCCCTGAAATCGACATTATAACCTTTGCTTTTCATCGCTTTCTCAAGGCTTAATGAAGTATACATTTTTCCTACTGAGCAATCTGTGCCTACGGTTAACAAACGTTTACCTGTGCGCTTAACGCCGGTGCCAGTTTTAAATTCAGCTTTTGGGTGGCGGATATCGAGTAACTGTTGCCCCGTTGCTTTTGCTTTGGCCCTGATGTCATCAAAGTCAGTCATTTTGTCGTGCAAACCACTGACAACGTCCATGCCATTTTCTAGTGCTTCATGGATGTAGGGCAACCATTTTTGTTCAAGTACGCCGCCACTGTTGGCAAAGCCTAATACGAAAGATTTTGCGCCTTTTGCAGCCGCTTGCTTAATATCTAATTGCTCGAGTCCTGTAGTGACGGTACAGCCATCAATGGAATATTCACCGACACATAACTCTGGACGCCAATCGGCTGCGCCACGTGCCATCTTTATCGATAAGTGATCTGTGGCATCGCCGATGAATAATAAGTATGGAGGAGCGATTTGCATAATGAAATTCCTAAATATAAGCACATGGAAAAATATTCTTAGTCCTGAGCTTAACTTAGTGGATTTTCATTAAAAGTGAGAAGGCTTTAATGAGTCATAACCTAGGGTTATGTTGCAGTCTAAGTGTCTGATAAATTTCGATTTAAATACGGTATGAATTCATCAATTATTTTGGGTAAACTACGATTTTCAAGGTGCAATGCGCTGACATTAAAGATCAGTGGTGGATCAAACGAGGCGATGGCGACATTGTCACTTAAATTACCTTCTGCTGTATATTTATCAACAACACAAACACCTAAACCATGGGCAACCAATCTCGCGGCAATAAAGTAGGTTTGTACTTTGATTGATGAGTTGAATTTGATGTCTTCTTCCATCACTCTTGTCCACAGCATATCGGCCAATGGGCCACTATCACTGATATCGATAAACTTGTGATCGCATACTTCACTTAGAGTCAGTTTATCCGGACAATGAGGCATACTTTCTTTGGGATAAACAATAACTAACTCTGACTCTGCAATAGGAATAGAATGGGTGCCAGGTAAAGCATTGGGAGAAAATAATATGGCCAAGTCGCATTTATGCTCTAACAATGCTTGCATGACATTGTTGTTGTGTAAGGTTTGAATATCAAAGGTGATATTGGGGTAATCTTGCTGGTGCTCTGCGATCACAGCCGGTATAGCATCGAAGCCTAATGCGGGTGTAATACCAATACTGATACTACCAAATTCAGATTTTTTAATGTTCTCTGCGGTGTTTTTTATTGAGCGCATTTGTTGATAAATCTTATCAACTTCGTCAAACAACATTTCTGCTTCGTCAGTGGGGATCAATCTGCCTTTGACGCGCTCAAACAAATTAAATCCAAGTTGCAATTCAGCGTGAGAGAGTACTTTACTGACTGATGGTTGTGAAACATGCAAAATTTTTGCGGCATTGGTAATAGACCCCGTCGTGTAGATTGCATGAAATATTTCTATATGTCGCAAACGCATCGTAATTTCTCATTCTTTGTTATTAGGCAGTATTATACCAATTCGTCTAGTGTCTCTTTAACCCGTGACAAATGGAAAACTCAGATACAACTGTATTATTAAAGCGTTGGTGATATCAATAAAAAATGCACCGACTAAAGGCACTACCAAAAATGCTTGAGGAGAAGGACCGTGCCGTGATACCAACGACTCCATGTTTGCTACCGCAGTTGGCGTGGCGCCTAAGCCAAACCCGCAATGCCCTCCCGCCATAATGGCAGCATTATAGTTTTTGCCCATAATGCGAAAGGTAATAAAGTACGCGAACAGCATAAGTACGATTGCTTGTATTAAAATTATCATTACCATCGGGCCTGCTAAGCTGGCAAGCTCCCACACTTTCAGTGACATCAATGCCATGGCCAAGAATATAGAGAGTGCCATGGTGCCCCAAAGATCAATACAAGCTCGACTGATGCGATAAACCTTTGTATATTCGGTAAGATTTGTCAGTACAACACCAAACAGTAGTGGGATCAGAAACGCCGGTAGGACAATATCAATGGCTCGTAAGGCTTCATAACCGATACGCCCCAAATACATGCAAATCAATATTACAAATAGTGTTTCCATCATCTTTTTGGGCGTCACTAGATCATGATCTTCAGGGTCAAAGGTTACGGTGTTATCTAGGGATTCATCATATTTGTCGGCTCTTAAATCATATTTCTTAATCAACCGCTTACTGACAGGACCGCCCACAAGTCCGCCCAGGATGAGTCCAAGAGTCGCTGCTGCCATGGCAAGTTCAAAAACGCTATCGGCCATACCATATTCATTAATAAATAAATCTGAATAGGTTGCACCATTACCGTGTCCACCGGAGAGTGTCACGGAGCCGCCTATCAAGCCCATCAAAGGATCAAGACCCGCTAACGAGGCAATAGAAACACCGACCGCGTTTTGTACTAACAAGTAGACACTGGCAATGAACAAGAACAGTGCGACTTTAGGCCCTCCTTTTAATAACAAGCTATAACTTGCTCCTAAGCCTACCGTGGTAAAAAAAATGGTCATTAATGGCGCTTTAAAGGCCATATCAAAGTTGAAATTAATATTAAAGAACGTATGAGCTATTGCGGAGAGTAACGAGAAGGCAATTCCGCCAACCACAGGCTCAGGAATATTGTTATTACTCAAAAAAGAAATTCTGGCGTTTAAAAAGTAACCAGAAAACAGAATGATTAGGGAGATCAAAAGTGTTTCTGTTGTGGAGATATTAAGTGTCATACGCGTCGTAAACCTTCTTGTTTCGCTCACTTGTCATCATAAACAAGGAACATATTATGCGGTTTTGATGATTTTATTGATTGTAAAGAGAGCGAGTAAAAATAAGCAGTTCCAATACTTGATAATGCCATAACCTAAGGTTGTATCTTGTTTAGTTACAAATGCATAACAATAAAGCTGCTGCTGCTAAGTTCATGAAACTGTCGTTGGCGTATACACTAAGTGTTATTTAACGTGATGAACTGTTAAAAAATGTATAACTTTAGGTTATGGGGTGTTAATTAACTGTCAATAGTATTTAGCAACAGAATTCGGCAAGGTGAGATTAACAAAAGAAAAAGGCTGAATATACGGCCTATCAATTATAAGAAACCAGCTTAGGGTGAGGATTATGAAAACAAAGACAACAAGTAAGCACAGAGTAAAACATCTCAGCTTATGTGTAGCTGCAGCATTAACTGCGAACATAACTGTTATTAATCAAGCCAATGCCGAAGAACAGACCGAGTCAATTGAAGAAATAGAGCGCATTAGTATCATCGGATCGAATATCAAGCGTGCAACAGATATTGGTACATTGCCAGTAACGGCGTTGACAGAAAAAGATATTGAAAATACCGGTGCGGTCACAGGAGATGAGTTGCTACGTTCAATTCCACAAATTGGCGCAGTAAATTTTGGCGCGGCTACTGGTAACGGTGGTGTCAATGATGCTCGAGGTGATGTCTCATCGATTAACCTTCGCGGTGTCGGCTCAGGTAATACATTAACACTACTCAATGGTCGTAGACTGGTGACTCACCCAGGCACACAATCTGAAAATTTTGTCCCTGTCTCAACAGTTAACTCCAATACCTTACCTATTTCTGGATTGCGTTCTCTTGAAGTCTTACGTGACGGAGCTGCTGCTATTTATGGCTCAGATGCAGTTGCAGGTGTGGTGAATTATCGACTAAAAGATGATTATGAAGGTCATAAATTAAGCTTGTCTTACGGTGGCTCTGAAGGAACACCACTTGATGAAACAACGTTTAGTTATTTAACGGGCTTTGATTTAAACGACGGTAAGTCTCATTTGACGGCTTCGTTTAGCTATTACACCCGCGACGGCATGATGGCCAAAGAACGTCCTTACTCAGCTAGCCATGATTTACGTGAATACCCAGGATTACCAGAAGAATTTATTGGCGATACTCAGTTAGACAATCGTTCTACGGCAACGCCTTGGGGGGACTTCACGTCAGACTCACTAGGACGCTTTCATTTACAGCCTGACACGAGCTCGGGTTGTGTCGTAAATTTAGCTGGTGGTATATGTGCCGATAGCGGTAGTTTTCCTCGTGATCAACGTTTTGATCGCGGTACCACACGCTCTTTAGTGTCTGATGTCGACCGACTAAATTTCTACACCTATTTTACTCATGAAATTAATGATGATTTAGAGTTTTTCTCCGAAGCAATTTTCTATCGTGCAGAAGCTGAACGTACACGTGAACAAACACATAACTTAACTGCACAGCGTTTTATGATTTCAGCCGATGCGGCGCATAACCCTTTTGGGGAAGATGTCCAGCTACGTAGCTACCGTGCGATTGATACCGGCCCTAGAAACGTTGAAGTTGACGATACGAGCTACCGTATTCTTGGTGGGCTTCGTGGTACTTGGAATGATTGGGATTGGGAAACGGCTGCATTTTACACAGCAGCTGAAACCAATGATGAAGCAAACCGCATTCAAGCTAGCGCATTTCAAGCGTCGATAAACAGCACAGATCCTGCGCTTGCTTATAATATCTTTACCGGCGGTGACATTAATAACCCAAATCAAGGTGATAGCACTTTAAACCCGCAAAGTGTGATTGATCAATTCATGACAAAAGTGTCGCGCGATTCAAAAACTAGCCTTGCTTCAATAGACTTTAAAGTCAGTAACGGCGCTATCTTTGAATTACCTGCTGGTGATGTTGGTGTAGCTATAGGAGTAGAGTTCCGCCGTGAAACCTTTGAAGATGATCGTGATCCGTTACTTGATGGCAGCAACCCGTTTGTTGACGCCATCACAGGCAACGTATTGTCCGGCAGCGATGTGTTAGGCAGTAGCCCAACACCTGATTCCGACGCTGATCGTAATGTCACCTCTGCATTTGCAGAGTTTATTGTGCCGTTAGTCGACTCCGGCTCTCACTATGTTGAAATGCAAGTGGCAGCGCGGTATGAAGACTTTTCAGATGTCGGTGACGCGTTAAAACCTAAAGTGGCGTTATTCTGGGAGCCTGCTGATTGGATTAGCTTCCGCGCATCTTATGCAGGCGGCTTTAGAGCACCTGGTCTTCCGCAAGTCTCTGCTGAAGGGGTACCTCGTTCAAATACCCTATTTGACCCAGTCCTTGACTCAAGCTACGCCGTGGTTGACATCCGCAGCGGTACTACAGACTTAAAGCCAGAAGATGATGAAAATACATCAATAGGTTTAGTGTTCCAGCCAGTTGAAAATTTCACTTTCACAATGGATGCTTGGAAAATTGAGCAAAAAGATCTTGTTGGTATTTTACCTGGCTCATCGCATTTACTTTATGATTCATTATTACGTAGTCAGGGCTCTAGTAATGAAGCGGTTATACGTGATACAGCTACCAATGAAGTGGTTCAAATAAACAATGATTACATGAACCTTGGTATTCGTAACATTGAAGGAATAGACTTCAGTTTAGTGTACGATATTGAGACAGAGTTTGGTGATTTCGAATTTACTGCGAATGCGGCTAAATTGAATAAATTTGAACAAGAAGCGGACCCTATTTCTGCGCAATTAATTGCAGCACAAGAAGCGGGTGACCCCTCAGTGCCGACAGACAGAACCGTTGCTGGTGCAGGTGATTTAGTTAAGCAAAATGGGCGTCCAGAATGGCGTTCACGTGTTGCGCTAGATTGGGACTATAATCAATGGGGCGCTGGCATTAGTGCTAACTACGTCAGTGAAGTGGTTGACACAAGTACCACGGCTACCGTTGATGGCGAAGTAGTTCAGCTTCCTGTTGATAGTTTTACTCGCGTCAATGTTTATGCGGACTACCGATTTAAAGGTAATGATTTGTTTGCAAGCGGTAAGATTCGTCTAGGGGTACGCAATATTGGTGATGAAGAGCCGCCATTAGCAGATGAACTTGCTCACGGCTATTTTGGTTCATTACATTCAAATAGAGGTCGTTACTTCTACATGAACTTAAGCACATCATTTTAATACAACATGAATAAATGTTGTCGATATTGCTAAAGGATAATGGCTCGACTTTCGAGCCATTTTTATTTAAGACCCATTCGAACAAGTATTTAGTAAATTTGAACTAACTGAGAGTATTCACTATGTTTCGTTTTATTTTGTTGAGCCTCCTCATTGGCTTTGGCCACATTAGCTACGCTTGTGATTTTGAAAACATTAGCTTCGATAAAAATTTTCCAGGTGGCCGTTTTACTTCGTGCGAGCAGCTGGCTCCCAGTAAATTTTTACTGAATTTAACACCAGAAAACACCCCCATTAATGACAGTCCTTGGTATGCGTTTAAGGTCAATAGCATTAAGCAGCAAACCATTGAAATTGTATTAAAAGTTGTTGATGGCAATCATAGATATCCGCCGAAAAAGAGCCTAGATGGCAAGGCGTGGCTTTTAGAAGAATATAATGTAGCTGGTGATCATCTGTCGTTCTCTCTCTCTGTAGGTAAAACACCTGTTTGGGTTTCAGCTCAAGAAATTCTTTCAGGTAAAGATTACTATAACTGGGGCGCAGAGCTGGCACTAAAACCCAATGTTGTGCATGATGTCATCGGTTGGTCAGTGCAAAATAGGCCGTTGTATAAAGTTGAATATCAAGGCGTGGGTAACGAATGGCTTGTGGTGTTGGGGCGTTTACACCCACCTGAGGTAACAGGAGCACTTGCGTTGTTGCCTTTTGCTGAAGCCGTGCTTGCTGACACCCCGTTAGCGATTAAGTTTCGTAAACGATTTAATATACTAGTGCTTCCAAATTTAAACCCAGACGGCGTGTTCATGGGTAATTGGCGGCATAATGCCAATGGTTTTGATTTAAACCGTGATTGGAAAACCTTCAGTCAAAATGAAGTAGCCACGGTACATAAATACCTGCAACAGATTGTAAAACAGGGTGAAAATATAGCAATGGGGGTTGATTTCCATTCTACACACAAAGATATTTTCTATACCATGCCAAAAGATTATGACGTTAAAAATCCAATGCTAGTGACAAAATGGCTAGATGCATTAGACCAACAATATCCGGATTTTAGCGTAATACAACAGCCCGGTAATAATCCTGATAAAGGCGTGTCTAAGCAATATTTTTCTGATGTATATAAAGCTCCTGCAATTACCTATGAAATGGGTGATAAAACCGAACGTGGCTTCATCAAGGAGCTAGCCAATAGTGCGGCGAATCAACTGATGAAAACCATGCTAGCCTCTCCAAAGCTCTAATAAAATAGAAGTAAACAGTTATGAAAAAACGAATTCCTTTGTCTCTCTCCCTAGTCACGACAATTGCAGCGCTAGCGGTAAGTGCTTGTACACCGAGTGCTGATAACGCTACAAAAATGACTGTTGAAAATAAGACCGATAAGAAGGTTGATATATTGATCACCGGTGGACGTGTTTTTACTGAGCTTGAAAATAGACTCGAATCGATAGATGTCGCCATTTGCGGTGAGAAAATTTGTGATATTTTTCCAACCGGTAGTAAAACCCTCAATGCAAAGCAAACGATAGATGCCAAAGGGAATATTGTCAGTCCAGGGTTTATTGATCCTCATACCCACACAATGGAAGAGTTATTAAGCTCAGACAAAAACCATAACCTCAATTATTTGACCCAAGGGGTAACTACTGTGGTTAATGGTAATGATGGTGAAGGGCCTGTTGATATTGGCCATACGGCTAGAGTGTTAGAAAGTAATGGCATTGGAACAAATGTGGCTTTGCTGACGGGACACGGTAGTATACGTGAGCAGGTGATGGGCAGAGAGCAGCGTCACGCTAGTCAAGATGAGCTATTGCAAATGGAAGCGCTGGTTAAAAAGGCGATGGAGCAAGGGGCACTTGGGTTATCAAGTGGTCTGTATTATGTACCAGGAAGTTATGCGACCACCGAAGAAGTGATCCGCTTAGCAAAGGTTGCAAGCCAGTATAAAGGCATTTACGACACCCATTTGCGCGATGAAAGCACCTTTAATATTGGCTTTATTTCCGCCCTCAAAGAGGCAATTAATATTGCGAAAAATGCCGATATTCACTTGCACCTTGCACACATCAAAGCGCTAGGAGTTGATGTGTGGGGACAAAGCAAACAAGCCATTGAGTTGATTAATAATGAAAAAAAATCAGGCATGAGCATCTCTGCAGATCAGTACCCCTGGTTAGCTTCGGGCACTAAATTGCACAGTGCTATCATGCCTAAGTGGGCGATGGCGGATTCAAAGCAAGCGTTCTATGAACGATTGAATGATCCGGCGCTTAGTGATCAATTACAGCAAGAAATTGCGGAGAATATTCGTCGACGTGGTGGGCCTACGTCATTGGTGATCACTGCTTTTAAAGATACAACTTTGATCGGTAAGAACTTACAAGACTTGGCAGAAGAGATGAATATGTCGCCTGTAGATACTGCCAAAGTGTTAGTGCAACAAGGTGATGTGCGCATTGCATCGTTTAATATGAATGGCGAAGATGTTGAACGGTTTATGGTGCAGCCTTGGGTCGTAACGTCTTCAGACGGCACCAACGGTCATCCAAGAAAATACGCTAGTTTTCCACAAAAATTCAAAAAATATGTTGTTGATAAAAAATTACTGTCGATAAATCAATTTATTTATAATAGTGCGACAAAAACCGCTGATATTTTAGGGCTAAAAGCACGGGGTAAAATCGCCGTAGATTACCAAGCAGATATCACTATTTTCGATCCACAGAGTTTTGTGGCTAATGCAAATTTTTCAAAGTGGGATAACTATTCTACGGGTGTAAGTCATGTGGTGGTTAACGGAATTGTGGTGATTGAACATGGAAAATATCAAGACAAATTAGTTGGGAAATTTGTGCACTAAAGCTTATGAGCTAACGGGGACTTGAACTTTGTGCAGAACTACATTGAATATCGGTATATTTCAAAAGCGCTAATGTTTTATCATCACCGCTTTATCAATTGGCTAAGACACAATAAAAAATTACCAATACACTCTAGCTTATCACTTTAGGTAAATGATTCGACTCGATAACGTAATTTGTAGCAAGGTTACTCATTCCATATACAAATATGCTTTGGTGTTTAGTTATAACCTAGCACGTAGTTTGGCGTTACCGTATCGACTAACTTAAAAAGCTGCTTACTGATGTTTTTGTTCTTGCTAACGGTGAATGCTTGGCGATTATTAGTCGCGTTAACATCATGGATGATTTCGCTTTCATGTTCGCTTTCTTGTGCCGCAACACCTGTTTTTTCGTGTGTGATGTTCATATCGCAATCCCTAAAGTGATTAAAGTAAATCTGAATTAGGTTAATCATCGCTCGATATTTGCACATTTAACAGTAACAAAATGTCACTAGATCATAAAATTAGGTTATGAGCTGGATTTAGCCTCTACTTAGGTGATTAATGTTACTGATAACAGTTGAGGGAGCTGCATTTACTGTATGATTTTTATCGTGTTTATTTTCTATCTTCGAGTTCCTCTTTTAGCTCAACAATCTTAGCTAGTCGTGCCTGCTCTATTTGTAATTTTATGTCTTTCCCTTTAAATCCTTGTTCGACAAAAGGACGTGCTTGGATTTTACGGCAAGCACCTGATATTTCAGATAAAAATTCTCGCTGAGGATAAGGCGCTTTCTCATTGCCTAACCGTCCATTAAAGTCAGCATGACAAACAACAAGAAAGTCTTCAAATTCATCAACTTTGCGCCAAACATCCAGTTGATTAAACATGCGTAATATCGTTGTGGCCTTTAGTTCAAAAGCTTTATGGCAATGCAGATGATATTCACACGCTTTTAATGCTAAGGATTTATATTGATTGGGGACTTTTAATTGGTTACAGATTTGCTCCACCAAATCCAATCCCGCTTTTTCATGGCCTGGGTGTGAAGGTAACCTCTCTTGAGGGGTGAGCCCTTTGCCTAAGTCGTGACAAAGCGCCGCGAAACGAATCGTTGTCGCACCGCTTTTTTCTACTGCAGATTTTAGCACCATCATGGTATGAACACCGGTGCAAATTTCAGGGTGCCATTTGGCTGGATTTGGTACATCCCAGAGCGCGTCAAGCGATGGCCAAATTTTTTCTAGCGCTTGACACTGTCTTAGTACCTCAAAAAATACTTCAGGGTTGGGCTCAGTCAAACTGCGCTGCATTTCTTTCCAAATGCGCTCAGCTGATATCGTTGCCAACTCACCAGAGTTTGAAATTTTGCTCATCAACTCAAGCGTTTCAGACGCGATGCTAAAACCGTATTGATAGTAGCGAGCAGCGAATCGAGCAACGCGCAATACGCGCAGAGGATCTTCTTCAAATGCATCAGAGACGTGGCGTAAAATACGATCGCTTAGATCTTGTTGGCCGTTGTAGGGGTCTATGATATTACCGTCTTTATCTTGTGCCATGGCATTGACGGTTAAGTCACGGCGTAATAGATCTTGCTCTATGGTGACATCAGGCTCAGCATAGCAAACAAACCCTGTGTACCCTTGACCTTGCTTTCGCTCTGTTCGAGCAAGTGCATATTCGTCTTTTGTTTTCGGATGTAAAAAGACTGGGAAGTCTTTACCTACAGGAGTAAAACCTAGTGACAGCATTTGCGCTGCGGTAGCGCCGATGACGAGGAAATCTTGTTCGGTTACTTCGCGGTTAAGTAACTTGTCTCGTACGGCGCCACCCACTAAATAAGTATCTAAATCGTTTATTGAAATTGTCGTTTGCATTGAATGTTACATCTTGAGTTAAGTGCATAGCTTACCATAGCTTTGATTAACTTTGACTTCTTTCACGTATCCTAGTAGTTTCAATCGAGCTATTTTCATTGATTAAAATTACCCATGTATACCAATTTTTTTGGCTTAAGCGACATTCCATTTTCCATAGCCCCTAATCCTGAATATTTGTTCATGAGCGATCGCCATCGTGAGGCGTTAGCACATTTAACCCATGGTTTAGGTGACACCGGCGGTTTCGTTTTGTTGACCGGAGAAGTCGGTACAGGTAAAACCACGATCAGTCGCTGTTTGTTGGAACAACTACCTGAAAACACACAGGTAGCATTCATCTTAAACCCAACGTTATCTTGTTTGGAGTTACTTGCTACTATTTGTGATGAGCTTAAGGTCAGGTACAAGAAAACAGGGGCAACGCTGAAGTACTTAACCGATAAAATCCAAGATAAGCTTCTGAAAAATCAGTCGGACAATATCAATACCATTCTTATCATTGATGAAGCACAGCATCTGCAACCGGAAGTGTTAGAGCAATTAAGGTTATTGACCAACTTAGAAACCAACACCAAAAAATTGTTGCAGGTGATATTAATTGGGCAACCTGAGCTTCAGCAGCTATTACAGCGACGTGATTTACGTCAACTGGCTCAGCGGATCACCGCCCGTTATCATTTACTTCCATTAACAAAAGAGGAAGCAAAACATTACATCAAACACCGAATAGGAGTGGCCGATTGTCATCGGTCTTTGTTTAGTGAAAAAGCCATTGGTGTGATCCATCAAATATCACAAGGTATCCCGAGGATCATCAACTTGTTGTGTGATCGCGCACTATCGATCGCCTACGGTGAAAATCAATCAAAAGTAAACAAAAAAATCATTGTTCAAGCGGCAGCGCAGGCGTTAGGCCCTGAGTTTCAATATCAGCCGTGGTGGGCTCATCGGAATATTCAAATGACAATCTTGTTAGCTTTTATGGTTGGCGTTGCAGGAACAAGTTATTGGTTAGGGCAGGATAGCAGTACTCATCCAGCCCATAGCGCTAATCAAAATAATGTTGAACAGTCTGTCATTGAAAGAACGAAACAAGAGAACAGCACAAATGAGACTCAATTGCTGAGTAGTCAAGTTTCGACATCAAGTTTAGAAAACGCTGCTACCTCATCAGGGCCAATTATTGAAAATCAAGAGTCTGAATCAATTCAGATTGTTCAGCTAAATCAACAAGCAGCTGAAACCATAATTTCTCCTGAGAGCATTGAATCGAAAAAAATTAGTGAGCCGTTGTTAACAACAGAGCGGATGGAAGAGCCTGCGCAGCATGTTCTTTCTGGTGAGCCTAAGACGCCAGTGCAATTTGACTTGAGTAAAGTAGAAGGAGCACCAGAGTCATTGTTAGCGAAGTTTCAGTCAGCGGTTGATGCCTCTAATGAAGAGGTCGCGAGCACAACGCCACAATCAAAACAGAATGAAGTCTTTGACACCAGTGAAGTGAGGACGTTAACGGACATGCCAAATAGCTTTCAAGGTGCTGTTCCGAATTTACAATTTGATATGCATATTTATGCCAGCGATGGCGGTGGTTTTGTTAAAGTGAATGGCCGTGAACGTTACGAAGGCGATATTGTTGGTGATGGTGTAAAGTTGGTTAAAATTTTACCACAAAAAGTTATCTTGGTTTTCCAAGGAGAACAATTTAGTTTACCGGCGCTCGCTTCGTGGTAATCCAAAGCAATATAATCAGTTAAGAAAAGCTGCGTTGAAGAAAGCCTTAAGGTTCAGTTTAAAATCTTCAGGTTTAATACAACAGTCAATCTGATCTTTGTATTTCGATTCTTTTAAATTGATTTCTTCGATAGGGATCGCCTGATTGAGCCGTGTGTTATAAAACACTTTCACATAAGGGTGCAGTGGGCGGCTTTTATTCAGTTGGCTTATTAAACCAAGTTTACCACTATTGAGTTTAACTAAGGTTCCAATAGGGTACACACCGAGACATTGAATGAATTTATCAACTAATTCTTCGTCATAACTATTAGGTGCATCTTTGACCAAAATCTTGAATGCCTTAATTGGTGACATGCCGGCTTTATACACTCGCTCTGCAGTCATCGCATCATAACTGTCAACAATGGCAATCATTCGTCCATATTGAGAAATTTGCTCGCTGTTTAATTGCGCGGGGTAACCTTTGCCATCTAAGCGCTCGTGATGTTCTTTGACCGTGCTTTTGGTTATCGATGAAATATTCGGTAAATCATTCAATACCCCTACGCCCGAATTCACGTGTTCCTTCATCACATCATATTCATCAGCCGTCAGTTTTCCCGGTTTGTTGAGTATTTCTGATGGCACTAATATTTTGCCAATGTCATGTAAAAACGCTCCTAGAGCAAGTTGCTCAATGATTTCTCGGTCAACTGCTAAATGTTTAGCAAATATGGTCATTAAAATGGAAACATTGAGTGAATGCTCAATTAAATACTCGTCTTTCATTCTCAATCGAGACATACATGACAAGGCGTCTTGGTTATTAAATATAGACTCAACAATTGCGTCTGAGCTGTTTTTAACTTCATCAATATCAATGGAGATTCCTTTTGAAATATCTTTTAACAGCTTACTTTGAAGGACTTTAGCGTCATTATATAACTTGTTCGCTTTTTTCATCTCGACGTCTAAAGGTACTTTTTTAGGTTTTGATGACTTTTCTTTTCTCACTGGAGAGGGGGTAATGTCAGGCATAACACGATCAATTTTATCTTTTTTCTTTTCTCGGGTAGGATCGACAACGACTTCCTTTATACCTATATCCTTAAGTTTATCTATGGCGGCCGTATTTATGATGTAGCCTTCTGATTTTATCGATACGTCTTTATTTTTTTTAAACACTGCTAAGACGTACATGCCTGGGCGTAATTTTGAGAGAGAAATTTTTTCTGATTTTGAAGCGTTTGCGTTAGAAGCCATTTAAGTTGTTGAACCATTAGATGTTATGGGACTCTTGTTAATAATAGTCTAGTGAATAGCATTTAAAAAATGAGGATCAAATTTCTTGAAAAGTTTTATATAAAATCGGAAAAGGAAAAAGTGCAACACATTGACGTATTGCACTTAGCTAGAAAAACTAACTCCAACTGGGCAGTGTGCTTTCAAATGCTTTAATTGTGTCTATTTTGTTCAAGGTCCAGCCCACGCTATCAACGCCATTTTCTAGACAATATTGATGAAAGGCATCTAAACAGAAACGATAGCTCTTGTTACCAACGGTTAGCGTATTGTTAGGCAGATCAACCATTGGCTCAATTTGTTCAGACTGTGTTTGGATGAACAGTGCATTAATCTCTTCTTCTGAAAGTTTAATTGGAACAATGCCGATATTAATACAATTAGCATAAAAGATATCAGCAAAACTTGGCGCGATAATGACTTTGAAGCCATATTCTTGTAATGCCCATGGAGCATGCTCTCGGCTCGAACCACAACCAAAGTTTTCACGGGCAAGTAAAATGCTTGCTCCTTGGTATTTTAGTGCATTTAAGATGAACTCTGGGTTGTCTTCTTTCCCCGCAGCATCTAAATAACGCCAATCGTGAAACAGATGTTGACCAAAACCAACGCGTTCAGTTTTCTGTAAAAATTGCTTTGGGATAATTTGATCAGTATCGACATTAGCAAAATCTAATGGGACGACTAAACCTTGGTGTGTTGAAAATTTTTCCATTAGAAATTCCTTACGCGTTTAAATCGACAAAATGGCCGGCGATAGCGGCAGCAGCAGCCATTTCAGGACTGACTAAATGAGTCCTACTACCTCGTCCTTGACGACCTTCAAAGTTACGGTTTGAGGTTGATGCACAACGATCACCTTCAGCTAATTTGTCATCATTCATGCCTAAGCACATCGAGCAACCCGGTAAGCGCCACTCAAATCCAGCTTCAACAAATATTTTTGCTAACCCTTCTTGTTCAGCTTGTGCACGTACGCGATATGAACCCGGTACTACAATAGCATCGACGCCATCTGATACTTTCTTTCCTTTCGCAATACTCGCCGCAGCGCGCAAATCTTCAATACGTGAGTTGGTACATGAGCCGATAAAGACTTTATTGACCTCAATGTCAGTAATTTTTTGACCAGCTGTTAACCCCATATAGGCCAATGCTTTTGCGCAAGACTCTTGCTCGACAGCCGATTCAAAATCACTGGGAGAAGGAACAATGGCATCAATGGACGTGACTTGGCCAGGTGTTGTGCCCCATGTTACTTGTGCTTTGATCTCTTTTGCATCGAGAGTAAGCACTTCGTCAAAGGTCGCATTATCATCAGTTTTAAGCTCGCTCCACGAGCTAACTGCTCTATTCCAGTCATCACCTTGAGGCGCGTATTCTTTACCTTCAAGGTAGTCAAAAGTCGTTGCGTCGGGGGCGATTAAACCGGCTTTTGCACCAAACTCAATGCTCATGTTACATACCGTCATTCGCTCTTCCATTGATAAAGCCGTAATTGCTTCGCCACAATATTCAACAACAAACCCCGTTGCGCCAGCACTGCCTGTTTTACCAATGATCGCCAAGATTATATCTTTAGCACTAATGCCAACACCTACATGGCCTTTAACTTCAATCTTCATGGTTTTCGCTTTGGTTTGGCGTAGGGTCTGCGTAGCTAATACGTGCTCTACTTCAGAAGTACCAATGCCAAATGCCAGAGCGCCAAATGCACCGTGTGTAGCGGTATGGGAGTCGCCACATACAATGACTTGGCCTGGTTGTGTAATACCTAATTCAGGCCCCATAACATGAACAATACCTTGGTTTTCATGACCCATACCAAATAGTTTTACGCCAAACTCTTTACAGTTTTTTTCCAAGGTACGTAACTGATTGGCAGCGCCTTCACCAGCAGCATCTATTTCAATGGAGCGTGTTGAAATATTGTGATCCATCGTCGCAATCGTTTTTTCAGGTTTGCGTACAGGACGGTTATGAAACTTTAAATTGGCGAAAGCCTGTGGGGATGTCACTTCATGGATCAAATGACGATCAACATAAATCAGCGGTGTTTCGCCTTCTTTTTCTTCAACTAAATGACGCTGCCATAATTTTTCATATAAAGTAGATGCCATGTTAGTGTTCCTCTGAGTTGTCATTTTGGTTTACTGTCATTGCGCGGATATTGTCGCAAATGATGTCACCCATTTCGCTGGTACTTTTGGCTGATTGTGCCGACTCAGTTGTTAGTAAGTCACGAGTAAAGTGTCCGTCATCCAGCGCTTTTGCTACTGCTTTTTCAATGGCTGAAGCGGCTTCATTTTGGTTTAAGCTATATCTTAATAATAATGCGGCAGACAGGATTTGTGCGATGGGGTTAGCAATGCCTTTACCTGCGATATCTGGCGCGGTTCCCCCGGCAGGTTCATACATGCCAAAACCATTTTCATTTAAACTTGCCGACGGTAGTAAGCCCATTGAGCCTGTGATCATCGCACAAATATCTGACAAAATGTCGCCAAATAGATTTGAACATAACATGACATCAAACTGATCAGGGTAGCGAACTAATTGCATCGCAGCGTTATCAACGTACATATGTTCAAGTGTTACATCTGGAAATTCTTGGGCAATTTCATTGACCACTTCACGCCACAAAACCGAGCTTTGTAGCACATTGGCTTTATCAACTGAAATCACTTTGTTGTTACGTTTTTGCGCTGCCTCAAATGCAAGTCGTGCAATACGGGTGATTTCTGCACGTGAATAAATCATGGTATCAAAGCCAGCTTCTTCAGGTGTTCCTGCATTGTGTCGCCCTTTAGGCTCACCAAAATAGATTCCGCCAGTAAGCTCGCGCATCACAAGGATATCAAAGCCTTGCTCTGATATATCAGCGCGCAAAGGCGAAAGCGAAGACATAGCTGCTTGTAAACTTGCCGGACGCATATTACAAAACAAGCCAAAATGCCCGCGTAGACCTAATAAAGAGGCGCGTTCAGGCTGTTCTGTTGGTGGCAAATTAGCCCATTTAGGACCGCCGACTGAGCCAAAAAGAATCGCGTCACTTTGCTCACAGCCTTGTATCGTTGATTGAGGCAACGCTTGACCATGATTATCAATAGCGCAACCACCAACATCGTAGTCGGTCATGGTGATTGGGAAATTGAATTTATCGGCAACGGTGGCTAGTACTTTTTTGGCCTGAGCCATGACCTCGGGGCCAATACCGTCACCGGCTAAAATTGCTATGTTTGACATGAGTTTACTTATCCTATGGAGTTTTAAATTTTTATCGTAATGTCTTTCGTTTATGCCATTAACGCCTATTTACGCGTTATATTACAGATGACTTTGGCGGCTGCTGTTGGCGTTGTTCACGTAAGCTTGCTATCTGTTTCGCCCGCTGAATGGCGTTTAATGCTGATACTAAGGCTTGCCCCGACGCTTCAATGATGTCAGTGGCGATGCCATAGCCGTGGAAGTTTCTGCCATTGAACTTAACCACCAAGTCGGCAACACCTAAGCCATCTTCGCCGGCGCCTTTATTTGAAATTTTGTAGTCACTGACTTCAAATTCCTCATCAACGGCTTTTTTAATTGCTTGATAAAGTGCATCAACGGGACCGTTACCTGTGGCGGATTGAATTTCAACTTGCTCACCGATGGCCAACTTCACGCCAGCAGTAGCAAAATGCCCTGCGCCTGACTGCACGCTTAAGTCTTCAATGCGGTAATGTACTTGCTTTTCCTGTTGCTGAATGTTGTACAATAAGGCTTCTAAATCATCGTCGAATACTTGACCCTTTTTATCTGCTAGCTTTAAAAAATCTTGGTATAAGGTATCTAAATCGTAGTCATCCGTTTGATAACCTAAGCTTTCCATACGGTGCTTAATGACATGGCGGCCACTTCGTGAAGTTAGGTTTAATTTCGTCTTACTGATACCGACGCTTTCAGGCGTCATGATTTCATAGGTGTTGCTCGCCTTTAACATACCGTCTTGGTGAATTCCTGAAGAGTGACTAAAAGCATTTGCACCAACAATCGCTTTGTTTGGCTGAACCGGCATATTACATAAATGTGAAACTAACTTTGAGGTACGGGCAATCTCTTGGTGTTTGATATTGCTATGAACACCCAACAAGTCTTGTCTTGTTTTCATGATCATCGCCACTTCTTCTAATGAGCAGTTACCGGCACGTTCGCCAATACCATTAATAGTACATTCGATTTGGCGGGCTCCTGCTTGAATAGCAGCCATCGAATTGGCTACGGCCAACCCTAAATCGTTATGGCAATGCACCGAAATAATCGCTTTGTCAATATTAGGTACGCGGTTGTATAACGTTTCAATGATTCCACCAAATTCATTAGGTAAGGTGTAACCGACAGTATCGGGGATATTAATGGTACTTGCCCCTGCTTTAATGGCTTGTTCAACCATGCGGCATAAATTATCAATTGGCGTGCGGCCTGCATCTTCACAAGAAAACTCGACATCGTCGGTAAAGCGGCGCGCATATTTAACCGCATGAATAGCCATTGCTTCGACATCGCTAAAATCTTTTTTTAGTTTTTGTTGTACGTGTACGTCAGAGGTTGAAATAAAAGTGTGGATTCGGAATTGGTCAGCAACACTTAAGGCATCTGCACACGCTTTAATGTCACCCTCAACAGCTCGTGATAACCCACACACTATCGAGTTTTTTACCGTTTTCGCTATTTGTTGAACAGAGTTAAAATCACCCGGTGAAGATACAGGAAAGCCAGCTTCGATGATATCAACGCCTAAGCGTTCAATTGCCTGTGCTATTTGAAGCTTTTCGGTGACGGACAAGCTTGCTGTTAGTGCCTGTTCACCATCTCTTAATGTGGTATCAAAAATAATGACACGGTCTTTGTCGCTGGTGCCATTTAAGTTGGTGATAATATCTGTGTTGTTGCCCATGTTATTTCCTCTAACAATTCCATTCGCTTATATCTTTACTGATAAAACACGGGCATAAAAAAACCCGCTAAGATGTTGCGGGTTTTAGGTTATTCTTTATTTTCTTTTAAATAATAACAAGCTACCCGCGCTGCATAATGAGTGCGAGGAGGTTAATTAATTTAGCTTGTTTAGCGTTCAACATTTGCTGATCTATTATTTCTTAAAAGAGTATGTGCTCTATTAATAGCGCATCTGAATTCGGTTTGTCAATTGAATTTATCAAAATAGCGTATATTAATGAAAGCATGTTAGTCTTTCTGTGATATTTAACGAATACATCAGTTGTGAATTTTTAAACGGATGAAAGTGCAGTATAGTAACGAACATTAAAAAGCATGTTGATAACCCTTTGTTGCTGTGCACTTTTGGATATTAACCAAAGACCATTAATTTTTTGCAATCACAATACATTATGTCCACTAGAAAATACCTGTTTTATGTCTCTCAGAATTACTCCTTTGCAATTTTACGTCCTTTGCAGACGGCTATTAGGGCGAGGGGGGAACAGGTTAAGTGGTTTTTAAGCGGCAATGAAGTCAACCTTGATTACCTAAAAGTAGATGAAGACAGGCTAATGTCGATTAAGGATGTGATGAGTTACTCCCCTGACGCGACCTTTGTGCCAGGAAACAATGTACCTCATTTTATTCCTGGCTTTAAAGTTGCTGTTTTTCATGGCTTTAACGTTGAAAAGCGTTCAAATACTCGAGGGCACTTTAACATTAGAGGACACTTTGATCTTTACTGTACCCAGGGGCCAAACACCACTGAAACATTTGCCAAGCTTTCCAAAAAATTGCAGCATTTCAGTGTCAAAGAAACTGGCTGGCCAGCCATTGATCCACTTTATGATTTTTCTGAGCAGCAAGCAGGTGTAAGACCAACTGTACTCTTATGTTCAACCTTCTCCAAGCAGTTAAGCTGCGCTGAAACTGTGTTCGAAACGGTAAAGAAACTCAGTGCAACACAGCGTTGGCGCTGGATAGTGCAGTTTCATCCGAAAATGGCTGCCTCAACGGTTGATAAGTATAAAGCAATCCAAGGTGAACATTTGACTTTTGTCGAAACAGATAACGTTATACCGTTACTGCAACAAGCTGATGTCATGGTGTGTGATACCTCCTCTGTACTTAGTATGTTTTTATTGCTTAGTAAACCTGTGGTGACTTTTAAAAATTCAAACCCTAAAACACACTTGATTGATATTGATGACGTTGAAAAGTTAGAAAAAAGCATTGAATTTGCCTTGAGCAAACCTAATCCTTTAATGGCATCAATTGAGCACTTTGTTAGTGAAACTCACCCGTATAAAGACGGTCAGTCGTCACAGCGGGTATTGGCTGCTGTCGATGAGCTGATGCAAGGTAAAAACCTGCCAGCGAAACGAAAGCCTCTGAATTTATTGCGTAATTTTAAAGTACGTAAAAAACTAAACTATTGGCGTTGGTAAGACATCGTTAGGCAGAAGCTAACTTATAAGTTAACTTCTACATTAGCGTAGATGTTAAAATTGGTGTCATCATCAAGATCGTTGTCATAACTTGATTGGCTAATGTCAGAGCCGAGAGTAAATCGCCAGTTTCGGTAGCTATGTTGTACTTTACCACTGACCATCAATAGGTTTTCAGCAATGGACGTTAATGTGTTGCCGATATTATCTGTTTCTGGCGCTTTGTCATGGTTGTCTTTATTAAGTTGGAGCCAACGAAACTTAAGTTCAACTTGTGTGTTGCTGTTAGATTGTGAAATTGCACCGGCGACTAAAGAAGTGGCGTCGTTTTCATATAAATTACCAACACTTCTACCGTTATAGCGCATACCTGTTTGATAGATATGATGTTCGTAGTAACAATCACCAACGGTACTATCCCCAGGGCCATTTCGTCCGTCTCGACAAGTAGCATAGGTGTCTGCGCCTTCTATGTATACTTTCCATGCTTGGTTAAAAACATGCAGTTGTGATTCAAGCCCAATTTGGTAGCGCTCTTCACCTAAAATACTCAAACCACCCTTACTGTCGCCATCTTCAGCAAAAGACGTGAATGAAACTGCAAATGGATGATCGAAAATAGCCATTGAATAACGAATGTCATAACCCGCTAGTTGGTTGCCCGGCTCTTGTCCTGCGGCACATTCTTCCTCACTTGGGCCAGTACCTCCACAGTTGTCTAAACCTTTGAGTACGTCAATAAAGGTACTTAAATCGCTAGGTCTGCCATCTCCTGCCCATTGCGCAAGACGAGTTACACCAACTTCAAGTTGCTCTGTAGGTTTAAAATTTAAGCGAAAGCCCCAAAGTAAAGTGTCGTTAACAACTCGATTATCATCCATTTGCCCCATAAAAGTGGTGACTGTCCATGGAATATCAATTTCTGTAAATGGAACCGTAAGTGGAATCGCTGATTTACGTGATAATGTTAATGCTGGGATAGGGCGCGCATTGTTGGTTAAACTTAAACTGCTGTCCCATGTCGGCCCCCACCACCTGTCTTGCATGCCTGCGGTAAAAACCCAGTTACCGATGAAGAAGGCGCCGTAGCTACCGTCAAGCTGTATTTCGTCACCGTCACTAGGTGAGTTGGTGTAGTTAGTAGAGATTTTAAACGCAAAACGATCGGTCAAGAATGAGGTATTCACTTGAATATTGTTTTTATCACGAAACTCTTCGCCGAAGCTAGTGAAGCGTTTATCTTGATTGGCTAAATTGGCTTTGACTGATTTTCTGTTTTTCTTTGCTAATTTTAGCTGGTGCCTGACGTAGTGATAGGCAGGAGAAAGGTCGTCAGGGAGCGACATTATTGATGATGTTGTTAGATCTTTGGCAATATCATTCCACATCAGTGGAAAGGTGGTTACAGGTGTTTTAATGATACCTGCATCAGCCAGTTGCTGAATGTTCGCTCTTAAAAAGATATTTGAGGTATCAACCCAAGGGCTCGCATGCGCCACCGGGCATAGCGAAATAATTGCCGTAGTAATAGCAAGACGAAACTGAACTGACTTTGTTTTTCTTATCTTTTTAAACATCAACTGGTTATCTGCTACTTATATTTTTTTCAAAACGTCACGTAATATCGTACTTGAAGTGTGAGAAGTGTAGGGGAAGTACATAATTTCAACGCCAAATTGGGCGAAGTCTTTTTCTATTTCTATCCATTTGTCGGTACCTTTCCAGTCGTCGCCTACGAACATCATGTCGAACTTAAGGTTGTTCCATGCTTCCATTTTGTCGTAATTGACTTGCGGCACAACTTCGTCAACAAACTTAATTGCTTCGACGATTTCCATGCGTTCTTGGAAGGGGATCACGGGCTTTTTATTTTTCACTGAAATAGAGAGCTCGTCACTTGTCACACCGACAATTAAGTAATCACATTCAAGCTTGGCACGCTTTAGCACGTTGAGGTGGCCAATATGAAACAGATCAAAAACCCCAGTGGTATAACCAATTTTCTTCATAAGAAACCTTAAATACGTTTTTCAAATACGCTTATCTTTTGGCTGCGCATTCTACACAATAGCACGGCTATTGAACATAAATGCAAAGATAAAAACCTAGCTCTTGTGTTCGATTAAGTAATTGACGATTCGTTCACTGGCTTTACCGTCTATTTTACCTGCTAACTTATCGGCAAGAGATAAACGGGTGGCTTGTAATTGTTCAGGATTGGCAATTTGCTGTTCAATCAATGATTTTAGCGCATTGTATTTAGGGGCATGAACGGCGATTTCCGCATATTCACCATAATCTTGATCCATACGTTTTTTAAATCGATATGAAAATATGCCGCGATAACTCCAACGTAATTTCAAAAAGTCACACCAAATCACCGGTTTGTTGAGGGCGGCAAATTCAAACAATGCTGACGACGCGTCACTGATCAATAAATCTGCACAGGCCATAAATGGGATCAATGAGTAATCTTCTACTTTTGCCAGGTACACGTTTGGAAAAGTCGCCCAGTGGTTTAGTAGCTTCCGTTGATTAACATACTTGTCTTTACTGAGTGAGAAGTAATGCGGCTTGATCAGAATATTGTATTGTGAAAATTGCTCAGGGAAATTTTTTGGAAAACACTCAATACTACTGGGATAGAAAGTAGGAGCATACAACAGGGTTTTATTTGCTGGATTTAGTCCTAAAGTCGTTAAATCAAATCCTTGATTTTCATCATTTAAAATAGGATCTAGTTTGCAGAATCCGACATTAACAAAAGTATCGTCAGGATACATTTGCTCAAACCTATCTGTGCGGTACTGGCCTTCAACAAATCGTACCGTTGTTGCTTTATCTGATTTGTTGTAATAGCTCGCCTTAGGACCAATGCCATGGCCTAACTGCACTGACTTACTGACTTGATGAACTTGGTCAATAAATTCATAACCGTTGGCAAAAAATACCCAGTCCGCTGCTTCTTTTAGGTAATATTCTAAGGCTTCTTCTTTAGAAGCAACCCAAATATGATCTAACTGTTCTTGTTCGACGATTTGTGCAATAACATCATCATGGATACTACGATAAATAACGAAAGTTGCCTGACCTGCATTGGTTTTTAGTAATTGATGATAAACCGGTAAATATTGCGGCAAGTAGTATAAATGGAGAACATCGAAAATTATTTTCATGGTGGTGTACAAGGCTATATCCGTGGCAAAGTATGATTTACTTTACCACGAATCAATGAGTTGAAGTGAAACTAATACTTATATATCGCTCTATGTCCAAGAATCTACTTTACGTTTTCTAGAAGCAATATATGGTAAAATTATGCCAAGTAACAAGCCGATCACTAAAACGATCGCACCGTTATAAAACCATTCTTTTTGTATATCGATATCTTGTGATTTTAGAGCAAGTTTTGTGGTTGATAATTCGTTAGTGAGCTGTGTTAACTGATCAGTTAACTCATTGTTTTTATTTCTTAGTTCAGCAAGTGATTGTTGTGCGTTAGTTAAATTACTTTTCAGCGTTGTTTCCGTATCAGACCCTGCTACGATTTGGCTATTTAGCTCAGCAACGACAAATCGAAGGCCTGGCTTTAATGAAACATATTTAGATTCAACCCATGTCTTACGGCCTTTCTCATCTATGATCTCTGAATAATCATTGAGCGACTCACCGGTCACTTTTATAGGCGTTCCAGCGATGATGGTTCCTAGTATACGATAGTTTGTGCCGGCGCCAGCGTGCATGTAAATAAATAAATCGTCAGAAATATAACCGTCAGCGAAGTCGCTCTCTTGCTCTTGAGCGACAGAAAACAATGAAAAACTGAAACAAAATAAGGCGAGTAATTGCCCAAACTTCTTCATAACAAAACCAATTTATAATAATGTGTTTATGGTATTGGATATTAGGGCTTTGTGAGGGGGATAGCAAGCAGGAAATAGTAGGTAAATGTGAACAAAACTATTGACCTAACATAAAATTACTTGCGAGTTAATTAGCCCTTTTGTAGTCTGTAACTCACAAACATATTCTTTTTTAATTAAACCTTGTAATAAGGCTTAAAACTGTAGGCGGTATGGAAACGGAAATAGAACTTAAATATCTGGTTGATGCAGATGATGTTGAACAGCGAATTAGCAAGTTATTCGTACAAGAGAATATTAAATTTTCTCAGCAGTCTAAGCAGCTTAATAACAGTTACTTTGATACCGATTCATTGGAGCTGAGACGCCTAGACATGGGTCTTAGAGTTAGAACAAATCCAGAGTACCGTGAGCAAACTATCAAAACAGCTGGCCAGGTTATTGGAGGTTTGCATAAACGTCCCGAATACAATATTACAATTAACACCTCGCAGCCAGATTTAAGCTTGTTTCCTGAAGAAATTTGGCCTGAGAATTATTCACTCACCGCATTACAAAATGCCATTGTTCCTTTGTTTTCTACCAACTTTAAACGTGAAATTTGGCATGTTAGCCATGATTTTGGCCAAGTCGAAGTAGCCTTTGATCAAGGCAGTATCGAATCGGGAAGTGAAAGTGAAATTATCAGTGAAATTGAACTGGAGCTGATGTCGGGTGATATTAAAGCGTTGTTTTCTATTGCCTCGTTATTGTTTACTGTTCTAAACATGAGGCCTGGCAGAAAAAGCAAAGCGGCCCGTGGTTATGCCATTTGGCATCAACTCAAAGTACCAAGTATTAAACCAGACAGTGAAATGGTGGATGATGAAGAACGGCATGAACAACGTCACCTTATTGCACCTGTTAGCACTGCACAATCACCTGTTGCTGCTTTTTATTGTGGCATTGAATTTGGTCTTGCTCAAATTCAAGAAAGCATTAATGCTTATATCCTTCAGCCCAACCTCAAGCATTTGTTTAACTTGCGTGACAGTTTGCAAATGTTAAGTCATGGCATGTCAATATTTAGCACTGTGGTTGATACTCATAAGCTTTCTAATATTACCCATTTATTAGATGATTTGATTAGTGAATTGAGTTGGTTAGACAAAGCACAGCATGTTGCTGATTTAACAACAAAGACAGGAAGTTACCGAAAAAAACTAGAATATAGCAAGCAGTTGATTGAAATATTAAAGCTTAAACGAGAGAGTTTTCCGCAGAATGCTGCAATTATTAGCTTGTTAGAAGGTGAACGCTTTAATCAACTTCAGTTGTCACTATTAGTTTTGTTGTTAGAGCGTCAAGATGACAATGAATCAGGTGCTCTTAAGTCGTTTGCACATCAAGCCCTTGAGCAAAGCCTTATTGAGCTTGTCAAAGCGACACCACAGTGTGATGACATGTCACCTGCGCAGTATCTAGAGCTTAAGCAACAGCTTACCACAAGCCTAATCACTGGTTGCTGGTTTGGAGAGCTTTTTTCATCAGAGTTGCGTAGGGATTACCGTAGCCCATGGTTAGATATTCTTTATGGTATTGATGAGCTGGCGATTTATGCGCTTTTACAAAAACAATTGCAACAATTGGAACAACAGCCAGAAAAGCTAATTCGTTGGTTAGATACAAAAATTGAAAACTTGGTGGATGCACTAGAATATTCAAGAAAATCCGCTTTGGCTGTCACGCCGTATTGGCACACCAACTAAGCGCTTTAATGTTACAAGCTGGTGCTACCTTTTAATTTTGGTTATTTGATGCGATCGCCATTTGCTATACCTTATTATATGGGTATGTTATTTTACTGGTATTATGAACAATGAATGCTTAGTTTTATTCATTTAGCTTAGACACGGACTAACAGTGCCAGACAACATTTGTATTGCTATTTTTGGCTCTAAAGTTCACCGAGATGGGCGCCCTAGTGGTAGCTTATTGAGGCGAATTAAAGGCGCGTTAGAGCACGAAAAAATCTCGCCAGGGCATCGCTTTTTCGTTACAGGTGGTACCCAAGATAGTGCAGTGCCAACCGAGGCAGGCGTGATGACAAAATTATTAATGCAAGGTGGCATAACGCGCGAAAATATCATAGAAGATCATGACAGCACAGATACACTAGACTCCGTACTTAATGGGGTAAAGATGCTCCCAAAAAATATGAAAGTGGTAGTGTGCAGTGATAACTACCATGTGTTAAGAATAACGATACTCTTTAGAATGCTAGGAATAGAAGCTGTACCACTATGCATTGAGTCAGGAAGACCGGCGACAGGCACAATAAATTGGTTGTACATGTGGTTTAGAGATATTTGCGCCACTGTTTATGATTGTATGTTGCTTATTGGTATAAAACTAAAAGGTAACAAATATGACCAAAACAACACAAGTAAGTGATGAGGCAGTCAAAAAATCACCTTCGCATAAAACTCTTCTCATCTACGTATTGTTGTCTATATTTTTTCTTGTTTTTGCCGCATTAAGCTTTAAGTTTGAATTGTTTCCCTATCCTATCGTTTGTGCATTAATTGCCTTAGCGATATCAATTGTATTGTTTGGTATTCTCGACTCCACGGCCAAAGTTACCATCGAAGAATCCAAAATAGGGAAAAGTGTCAGTTTAGGTGGTTCTATTGCAGGGTATTTCGTAATTTATAAGTTGCTTGTAGGTGCTCAAGAGCCCGTCCCAGAGCAAGTGCGAGCTGAGGAAGTTGCGCAAGTCAGCCAGTTTGACTTGCAATTTAAAGCGCCAACTTTTTCCGATGTCGACAATATTGACAGTGAACGGTTAAGCTATTCACAAACCGAGCCGTCATCGAGTTATTCCGATCATCCCATTGTTCCAGTTAATATCATAGCGAAGTGGCGTAAATACCTTATTGTTGAACGAAAATTTGATAATGAAGGATTATTTAAGGGCATCCTTAAGCGCGTGGTATTGGATGAGTATATGGGCAGCCTAGCGGATGTGCCAACATACAATATTTGTATGTCAAAAAAGGAAGATAAAACCTTTAATACAATAAATTTATTATGTGAAGTTGGTCATTGCTTACCAACGGATGGCTCGGAAGATCATGTTAACAGTTGTAACAATGCATCGGTAATTAATCAGACTAACGATCGCTTCTCACTATTTTCAAAAGCGTACGCGTCGGCGAAACATGATTTAGGGTGGATCGCACCTTCACTTAAAACCTTAAAAGAGCGCCACCAAACCGAGAAAATTACCTATATGAGCTTTAAAGTAAAAAGTGATGCCTTAAATTTACCAGAAACAGTAGATAGTTATACTTATCAAATTAAGGTCAATGGTGTTCCTCTTTATATTAATGGTTGGCAACAGCATGAACGAACTTTCCAATTCGACAACAGTCAACCGTTCGAGTTGGAGTTCGGTCTACAAAATTTAGATTTCTCTGGTGTTCATGATGGAGAAGAAAAAATCTCGCTTGATATAAACTTCATCGACAGTAAATCGAAACTTGTTTCTAGAACGGATCAAATCGAGCGAATGTTAGTTGCACTGAGAAGGGTTAATACAGAAAACGTCAGCAGCAACTCGGCAATTTATGAATGGTCTGGCACTCAACATTTTGGAAAAAGTGATGGCGTTGAAGTCTTTATATGGTCAACGCCTGACATAAACGAAATGTCGAGACGCAAACGGTTTTTCGATGAAGAAAATATCTCCTTCGAAGATTACAGGGTAATGGCTGTCGCTCGTCCGCCATTAGGCAGCAATACCGACTATGGCTTAGTTGTTGGACTACAGGATCAATATGGGCGCGTTAGCTTTACTTTTGATGAAGTTAAAGCTGATGAATTAATGACGTGGCTGAATATTCAAATATTACCTCGGAAAAAAAGGGTAGATGGAACAGATTTTTATCACTCATTGATCAAAGAACCTTATAAATACGTGATCAAAGGCTATTAGGGAATTATTCAAGCAATGTATTCTATAAATTGAGGTGAATGTGCGTGCTAGTGTTTACTTAGCTGCAATGTGCGTTGTGCTATCTTTGACACAGGTACAAGCCATTGAGTATGAATTACCTAGGTCGGGTAAACGGCTATTGGGTGAACCTGTGCAACATACAGTTGTGAAAGGTGATTATTTTCAAGCGATTGCAGAGTTATATGATATTGGCTTTTTAGCGTTAATGGCAGCCAACAAAGGGATCGATCCATTTTTGCCGCCAATAGGGCATAAACTCAATATCCCGACCCAACTATTATTGCCTTTTGTTGCTCGCGTAGGGTTAGTAATCAACTTACCAGAGTTAAGAATGTATTATTTCTTGCCGAATGAACAACGAGTTCACGTATTTCCTGTAGGTATTGGTCGCTTAGGATTAGAGACCCCCATAACGACTAGCTACATTGGTGAAAAACGTATCAATCCTGTTTGGCGTCCAACAGAAGCGCTAAAACAACGCTATCAACAGCAAAATGGTGTTGCGCTTGCTGATGAAGTACCTGCGGGTGCTAATAACCCCTTTGGAAAGTACGCAATGCGAATAGGAACCAGTGAATACTTAATTCATGGTACAAATAAACGTTTTGGTATTGGTATGAGGGTTAGTTCTGGTTGTATAAGAATGTACGACGACGACATTAAGTGGCTCTTTGAAAATGTACCAATTAATACACCTATCAAGATCATCGACCAGCCGATCAAAATGTCTTATGAGCAAGAGAATTTAAAGCTTATTGAAATGCATCAACCTTTATCGATAGAACATAATACAAGAAACTATATTGAGCAAAATAATGTTCTCCACAGGTTTATTGAGGGTCATGAACTGGACCGAGAAATGCTTGCTACTGAATTTCATGCGCCCAGTGGGTTAGTAAAAACGTTAGCTCAAAAATAAAGGCTTATAAAAAGCCTTTATTGATAAATCATTGATTGTGATGTTTATTTTCGAAAGCTATCCACCATATTATTGACTCGCTCATTGGCTTGCTCTGCTGCCAATTTAGCTTCCTTTGCCGCTTTATTGGCTGCTTCAGTGGTGCGCTGTGTTTTTGCTTGTTGTTCTTTCAATTGCGAAACGTCGTTCGTCAACTGAGTGACCCTTGCTGATAGATTATCAATTTTGCTTGAAAGCTGTTCTAATTGTTCAGTGTTCGCGCAGCCTGTCAATGCCAACACTGCAATAGCGATGGAGACTCTTTTAACTAACATAATGATTTCCTTTTGTATTATTTTAATAATCAACGTTTGATAATTAAAATAATAATAGCGCAAAAATCGTATATTTGGATGTTCGTTAGTGCTACTCTGCCTTTTTATGAATGAGCTGCTCTATTTTACTCACTAAATCGTCTACTTTTTTCTCAAGCTGCTTATTGTGATCCAAAATCTCTTTATTCTGTCGGCGGAGCTCACGGTTTTTCACATTAGTATCTGAAAAACCAACAAATTTATTAACGAATTGAGCACCTATAAAACCTACCATACCAACACCTATGTAGAACATGGCTGATACAATGATTCTGCCCTCTAAAGTTACCGGGTAAAAGTCACCAAATCCTATAGTACTGGCACTCATTTGTAGTGTCCAAAAGGCATCTTTGTAAGTTGTGATGTTGGCGTCAGGCGAAACAGTCTCGACCGAAACTAACACTAATGATAATAAGGCGATGATGGCATAAAGCACAGACAGGGTGATAATCGCGAGATAAAGCGAGTTGTAGTTTCTAACGCCGTAATTGTCGACGGTATAAACTTTAAGGTTATTATTCATGGGAAATTTACACTTATTATTGTTGAACGTGTTTAACTAAATCTTCCATTAATTTTTTCTTAATGTCCAATTGTTGAGCAGGGTCCAAACCGTATTTTTCGCCGAGGAGTAAGTAGTCCTCAGCCGATAAACTTACCGTTAGACGTGGACGTTTTGGCCTTTTATTTACAGGTAAACCCAAAATATCTCTGATCTGCTCTGAAGGACTAAGGCCTGCTTCAAGTGCCTCGCGGCGAATCGCCAGCTGAAATGTTTCATCCATGTCAAAAGCAACTTGCACTGCTTTCATGGCTTTGACCGAGGATTGCCATTTCTCAGGTACTTTTTTGTTCATATTTAGCTTCCCGGATACATATCAACAATATCAGTGAGCGGGCGATAGAGGATTAAAAATACATCAGTATCTCCATCATTCCAAACCTCGATATCTACACCATGGCTTTGGTGTTCATTGTACAAAGTATAAAGTTCGAATTGCTCGCCAGCGCCATTTCCTTCGTATTTAGATAAACTTTCACTGCGATGATCTTTGCGATGGAAATAACCCACTTTAGCAAAAACATGCTGACGATAATGGTTGTCAGTCCAACCTTGAGTTTTTGGCGTGTCAGACTGAAACACCAATTCCGCATGGCCTGGCTCATTAAATACAGTAGAAAATTGGTCTAGGTCAAAAAGGTTTTCAACATCTTCATGTTCAACTTTTAATGAAATTTTCAATTCGGTGGTATCGTCCACTTCAAGCGACAAAAATAGTTCTATATTACTTGGGCCAGTTAATACCCACTCAAGTTGATTTTTGTGCTCGAACTCATAAGTATTGATGGATGTGACTTGAAATTGCTGATTCCGCAAATTTTCCGGTAAGGCAAAACTATCCGTTAACACAATCATGTCATTAACACGTAAGTCACTGACAGATTTCACAGCGCGCTGGGGCTTTTCTTTTGAAAATATACTTTTTAGAAAACTCATAGGCATAAAACTCAAAAAGCTCAGAGCAAGTAAGTACTATGTACTTAATGCACTGAGCAAGGTTGGAAAAGTTATTAAGCGTTGTTTTGCTTAGCTTTAATTCGGTCAAGTACTGAGCTTGCGCTCGTGTCTGTACCACCAATACCTGCGGCCTTAAGTTGCGCTTCTAGTGCGCTATCGCCGCTTTCAGCTTCTAACACTTCAGCCGCTTTCATTTGGTCATCAAACTTTTGCTGCTTCGCTTTAATGCGTTCTAATGAATCTTTCGCACTCAGTAATTTTGAATTACTTGAAGAGAAGTTATCCGTGATTGCCGATGTTGCCTTTTGAACACTTTCAGTAGTCTTAACCATTGAAAGTTGTCTTTTGTGCTCAGAAATCTGACGTTCGCTTTTACGTACCAGTTCTTTTAGACGTGTAGCATTGTTTTCAAAGCTGGTTAAAGCTTGCTGTTGTTCACTTAGCTCAACCTCAAGGTTAGCTATTTTTTCAGCTACAGCTAAGGCTAATGTTTCATCGCCTTTTTCTAACGCTTGTCCCGCATAACCTTCATGCTCTGTGATTTCACGTGTAATACGCTCCACTTCCCGGCTTGCGGCCATTTGTTGAGCCATAACGCCTGTTAAATCGCGTTTGGCTTTCGTTAAGTGATTTTCTGCATCACGAATCTCTTGCTCAAAAATTCGAGTAGCGTTGGCGTCAACGATAGCTTCACCAACCTCTGATGCGCCACCACGGAATGCGGTCATAATTTTCTTAAAAATGCTCATATAAAATGCTCCTAAGTGATGGTCTTTTAAACTAAGTAGTCGCCCATATCGTCGATAATCTCGATGGCGTTATTACTTAATACGGCTAATTCATGCTCGATATCATCAAATGTTGAATTAATGGATAGTGCGCCAAAAATAACGTACTTATCACCGATTTTTGAAAATGAAGAAAGTGGCATTGGAATACTCATTTCCAACATTGCTGTGTGCATGTCCTCTACTCGATCAGCTTTAACTTCTTCTTTTCCCCAAAGGTAAGTGATACAAAGAACCTGATCGTCAGTAACTGAAACAAAAATAGGTAATTCTTCACGGCCAATTACAGTGATTTGAAGTACATCTACTTCACCTGAAATTGGCTGGCAGTCAAAAATCATCCCTGTTTCTGAGTTGTCAGCTAGTGCGTTTAAGTGATTCGCTATTTTATGAATGTTCATGTTTTTCCTCATGCTAATTAATACTCAATAGCTGTCATGATTGTTTAAAACACTTATTGAGTAATTTCGCGAAATGACATTTAGTGTCAATTCACAAACCGACATATTATGTCAGCGAAGTTAAATTTAGCACTCTGACATAATATGTCAAGTACGTTTTAAATATTTATACCATTTAATTGTTTAAGCCTTGTTGATCTCGCCATGCACTTTGGTGAAGCTGGTATATGGTATGGCTACCTAAATAGTTTACCCCAATCTCATCTTGCTGCTCAAAAAAGTGGTTAGGAAATATAAATGCCGCTTTAATCATATCTAAGGTTAGCCACTGGTGTTCGACCGGAAGCTTTGTAATTCGTTCCAAACGAGTTTTTGGACTTGCGCCCATTTTAGAGGCAATAGTCCAACCCCATTCGCCGAAACTAGGCACGTTATCATGATATTGTTGACTATGATTAAAGCCCGCCGCTTTCACCGTTTTGCCTATGGAAATAAAGGTCTCTTTTGCGTGATATGGACTGGTTGACTGAATACCCATTAAGCCATCACCGGCAAGTAATTGTTTTAATCTCGCATAAAAGTTGACTGAGTAAAGCTTATTAAGGTCTGGGTGGCTAGGATCTGGTAAGTCGACAATTATCGCGTCAAAGTTTTGTCCTGATGAGAGCAACTTGTCTATTTCTAAAAAGGCATCGCCCTTGATGATGTTGACTCGTTCATCATTTAGGCTTTGCTCATTCAATGCTTGGAGCTCTTTGGTTAATCGATCCGGCAATAAACCAGCAGGGTGAGTAAAAATATCCAAGAGTTCGCCGTCTAGATCAATCAAAGTGACGTGTTTTGGTTGCCATTTGAGAATATCCCTGAGAGCCAGACCATCACCACCGCCGATAATTAGAATATTTTCATGTCGAGCAGAAGCGGCAAGTACGGGGGTAACCAAATAGCTGTGATAAATTTCTTCATCAGCAGAAGAAAACTGGAGTCGACCATTTAAATAAAAATTAACGACATTGCCTTGTTCAAGGCCCATTTTCCTTTCGGTAAAAGTTAACTGCTGATAACGTGTTTTAGCACTATAAACGACTTTATCCATATAAAGTAGGTTGTTCATTTGATTAAGCCACTGGTTTCCTACATGGAATATCACGACCATGGCAAGTCCCAATACAATATGCAGTGATACCAATGTCTTTCGCCATTTGAGATATTGCCAATAACGTGCAATAAAAAAGCTACCAGCGGCTAAATTTAATCCGGCAGTAATGGCACTGGCTTTACTGATATCAATCGAAAGTAATAGTAATACCCAGAAGGCAGCGCCAATGCCTGCACCGACATAATCTGCCCCATAAATAGTGCCCAAATTATGCTGTAAGTGCTTTTGGTGAATGATTTCTCGAATACGGGCAATAAGTGGTATTTCCATACCAATAAAAAAGCCAAGTAAAAAGCCAAAAAAGTAGGGGCTCTTAAATGCGATGTAGCTAAGTTGCTTGAAAATGCCACCTTTAGGCGTGGCGTCTGGAGGTAGCGCAAATAAGTCGGCGATCAATTGCGGCATCAATTGAGTAATGGCGATCAGGCCGCCAATTATTAGAATTGCTGTACTGCCGAGTAAAGCAATAGTCACTTCTAACCACACAAAGCCATTAAATGCGCACTTTATATTACGTGCAGCAAATGCACCTAATCCCATCGATACAATCATTAAGCCAATCATTGTGTAGATGGTACTTTCCATTACGCCGAGCACTCGCCCAGCATAGTGTGAAAGTAAGTATTCGTAGATTAAACCACAGCCAGCAAGTACGGCCATGGTAAGTATCAGTAAAGCGTCATCCCAAAATAACTGGTGACGATTGGGTGATTGAGCCAATGAGTTACGCCATTAATGCAGTAAGAATAAGTGCAATTGAAATACTTATCGCCATCTCAATACTGGCAACGCCGATATTATGTTGTTGATCAACCTCTTCGACTAGATTGATGCCCCATAAAATCAATTTTTTAGCGATAAAGGTCAATAAGGCAACAAGCAATGTCATGACAAGTCCAAATAATAACCAACCCAATAAGTTGATAACTAATGTTTCTGGACTGTAACTGAAGAAGTAGCTTGCTGCTGTGACGGCAAGTGCAGTACTGATCACTTGGCCTGCGTAACGGATAGCTAAAGCCACCTGCCCATTTGAAAACGCTTCTTGTAAACAATCGTCTTGATTGTGCTTCGCGTATTGTTTTTCTTTAATACGTGTGACTAGCACTAACATGGCTTGTGAAACAACAAAACCACTTAATATAGCGATGAAGGTGTTTACATCAATACCATAAACCCATAACAGCACAGCGCGTATGATGATTGCTGTTGCAATGGCTCCAGCAGCATCAACGATACCCACGGTAATGTTACCGGCTTTTATTAGTTCGGTTTTATTGAGCTGGTTTAAGGCAAATCTATCATGAATGATACGACCCACTTTAATCAAAACTAAACCCAACACGCCATAAGTGAGCATGCCTATTGCTTCTAATAGAAAGCTTTCGGCTGATTCCCCAGTAATTGCGCCTGTTAGCACAATACCTAAAGCAGCAATGCTACCCGCAACGCTTATACCAAAAGCAAAGTTGTCTTGTTTTGATAACTCATCAGTGGTGTTTACATTGGCTGAAATGCCAGAAATAAATCGCATGGCACTTAGTAATGCGATAGCGATAACTAAATCAATGGCAAGAAATGTTAATAATTGCGAATTAACGGCAGTAATTTCGATAAGTGTGTTTAACATAATTATTATTCTCCTAGTTGCTACTTACCGCGGCGTGATGAACGCGAGGTACTACTGCTACTGTTTCTGAAACTGGCACTTTTTGAATAAGTGGATTTACTTTTTGACGACTTGGCGTATTTACTTTTGCTCGCTGTGTCATTTCTAAAACGGTTTGCGCTCGCTTGAGCGGTCTTGCTTTTATTTGACACTCCAGATGCACCTGTTCGGTTTTTGCTGTACGCGCTGTTAAATTTTTGCCCACGGCTTTCAAACGATTTACGTGTTCTATTTTCAACTGCATTCTGCTTTTGTAACTGGCTTGGCGAGCTATATCGAGTGCGACCATAGTCATTGTAATAACTGTAATTGCGCGATGAACCCCACCGAGAATAATAAACTCTGCCGCGCTTTTTACGACCAAAATCTACAACATCATCAAAAATTCGATATAGCCCATACCACATCCAAAACGAGGTACCGTTGGATTGAGTTTGCCAGTTTCCGTAGGCCGGATTTCCAATGAGTTGTTCGCCGACACCAAAATCTTCCGCGCCATTGGCTGCCATACTTTGTGCTTTTGACAATGCATTAACACGGTCTAGTTTGCCATTTGAAATATCTGCTAGCACATTTAATGGGTCGCTTAGTGCGTCAGAAAACAAAGTAGGATCGGCGGCTTGCTGAATATTAAGCAATTCATCAAACCTCTCTTGTGGGTTGGTAAATAAGTGTGCTTGATTTTTTGCCGTTTCAAAACGACTAACAAGTGCCAAATAAAGCGGGCCTTCTTGTGTGCCGTCTTTTCTTAATTCATTAACCAAGGGAGCAAATTGTGGATTTTGTTCAGCTAAGGTATCAGCGTAAGTTTTGATTCGCTGCGCATTGGGAATTTCTTCGGCAAGTAGTTTTTGACCTAACGCCATTACTTGTCGCTCAGTTACAGGTATTTGGGCGTTGATTTGATCTTCGACAGGATCCCCACAGCCTGTGAGTAATAATATAACTGTCAAAAAAACGATAGATATTTTATGCATTTCTGCCATCTCATCCTTAAAAATGCTATGGTATTTTGTCATTAATAACACTAATGACATAATATGTCCAACGCTAAGTTGTAATAGATTTAATCATACGATATTAACACCCTTGCATAATTTGGTAATAAAAAGATGACAATACAAGGCGTTCATTTCTCTCTTCCGTTGCTCAATCTCCAAAAAGAAAAGTCACTATCAGCATTTTTAGAACATCATCGGACTTTGTTTGAGCAGCTCGATAATTCGCAACAGCAAAACTTTATTAACGCCATCACGCTGAGTGACTTTGTTCACCGCAGTGCTATGCAGGCGCCGAATACGGTAATTAGTATATTCCAACATCAGCATTACAACGAAACTTTTGTTCCCGACTATTTAGCAGAGTTAAAACAACGACTAGCTAATACAGAAACTGAAGAAGCACTCCATAAATCCTTGAGAATATTCCGATTGGAAATGATGGTACAGGTTGCCATTGGCGATTTAGTGTTAGATCACCCCCTTGAAATTTCATTGCTACGTTTATCCAATTTAGCAGATGCATTAATTATTGCTGCTTTAGACTGGCTCAGTGAATTTTGCGCTCAACGTTGGGGAACGCCTATTTCACGTGATGGAGAAACGCAGTCTTTGCTCGTCTATGGCATGGGGAAGTTGGGTGGACAGGAGTTGAACTTTTCATCAGATATTGATCTTATTTTTGCCTATCCAGAGACTGGAGAAACGATAGGTGCGAGAAGAACTTTAGATAATCAACAATTCTTTACCCGTTTAGGGCAAAAGCTCATCACTGCTTTGCATAATAAAACGGCCGATGGTTTTGTCTATCGGGTTGATATGCGTTTACGCCCGTTTGGGGAAAGCGGTCCTTTGGTGATGAGTTTTAATGCACTTGAAGATTATTACCAAGAGCAAGGGCGTGATTGGGAGCGCTATGCGATGCTAAAAGCGCGCTTGATTGGACAGGGAAAACATCACCAGCAACTCAATGATATGTTGAGGCCTTTTGTTTATCGGCGCTACATCGACTTTAGTGTGATCGACAGCCTGCGTAAAATGAAAATGATGATTGCCCAAGAAGTCAGGAGGCGACAGTTAGTCCACAATATTAAATTAGGGGCAGGGGGAATTCGTGAGATTGAGTTTATCGTGCAAGTCTTTCAATTAATTCGCGGTGGGCGCTTAAAAGAGCTGCAGCGGCGGAATTTACTGTCCGTAGTTCCATTACTTGTTGAGCATGACGTGATTGATGAAAGCAGTGCAAAAGTGCTGACTGATGCATACGTGCTGTTAAGAAGAGTAGAAAATATCATTCAAGCAGTGGGCGACCAACAAACACAAACGTTGCCAGATACCGAGTTAGACCAGGCGCGACTTTTACACGTGCTGAAAATCGACAGTTGGTCAGAACTTCTAACGCTTATTCAAGTACACATGCAAGGTGTTCATCAGGCATTTATTGGATTAATAGGTGAAGACAGTCCAAATCATCAAAACCTAGACGAACAATGGAGCACGCTATGGTTGAGTGAGTGGACAGATGAAGAAACATGTGACTGGTTAAAGCAATTGGCGCCGGCATGGAACTGCACTGATATTTGGTCTGTTTTGTCTCAGTTTAGACAAGAGTCGACTAAGCGACGCATCGGAGTGAGGGGGCGTCAGGTGCTTGATAAATTGATGCCAATGTTAATACAGCATGTCTATCAAGCGCGTTTTAATGAACAGGTATTATCGCGAGTGCTTGTTGTCATCGATAAAATCCTCACCAGAACAGCGTATTTGGAGCTATTGTTCGAAAATGAAGGTGCATTAGTTCACTTAATCAAGTTGTGCGAAATGAGTGAATGGCTTGCCGTTCATATTGCCAAATATCCACTATTGCTTGATGAGCTTATCGACCCTAAATTACTTCATAACCCACCAGCACTGTCATCGTATCAAGACGAGCTACAACAAGTCATGCTGCGGGTACCTGAAAATGATGTTGAAGTCCAAATGGAGACGCTGAGGCAGTTTAAACAAGCGCAGCAACTAAGGATTGCCGCCGCCGATATTGTTGAAGTACTCCCTGTGATGCAAGTAAGTGATCACCTAACCTCATTGGCACAAGCGATCGTAGACGAAGTGGTACAGCAAGCGTGGCATCAAGTCACTGCACGATTCGGTCAGCCTAAGTCTACCGTGTCTGCTGGCCATAAAGGATTTGCTGTGATTGGCTATGGAAAAATGGGTGGCGTGGAACTCAGCTATGGCTCAGATCTTGATTTAGTCTTTATTCATGATTGTCCGACTGATGATGTAACCAACGGCGAGCGAGAAGTTCCAGTAAGCCAGTTTTACCTTAAATTAGCACAGAAAATCATGCACTTATTTAATACACGAATGTCGAGTGGGATTTTATATGAATTGGATATGCGACTACGACCCTCTGGTAATTCAGGCGTGCTAACTATTCATATTGATGCCTTTGATCAATACCAAAAAAATGAAGCATGGACATGGGAACATCAAGCGTTAGTGCGTGCTCGAGCTATATATGGTCATGCCAGTCTAATCAACGCGTTTGAGCGTAGCCGAACGTCCACATTATCTGCTGCAAGGGAGGTGGCAAAGCTTAAAGCAGATGTGATTGAGATGAGAGACAAGATGCGAAAACACCTCGATAAATCAAAAGACTGTTTTGTAGATATCAAACAAGCAAAGGGCGGCTTAGTTGATATTGAATTCATTGTTCAATTTTTAGTATTAAAACATGCGCAAAAACACAATGAGCTGTGCCGATATTCTGATAACTTTCGACTGATAACATTGTTAGCCGACTTGCAAGTGCTAACGTCAAAACAGCAAAAATCGTTAATTGAAAGTTATCAGCAACTTAGGGCCCTAGGGCATCGTTTAAGCCTGCAAAACAAGCCATCATTAGTAGCTGATGCAGACTTTAAAAAGTACAGTGATGCAGTGCATCAAACATGGAAAGAGCTGCTACAGTAGCTCTTAGTTGATTTACAGGATGGCAATTATTGACTAGTAACGTCTGCGACCACCTTTAAGTGATTCAGTGTTTAGTACCATACACTCTTCTTGTAAATACTCTAAGTCTTTGTCAATCAATACGATGCTACGTTGCTTATAACAAAAGTAGGTGGTGACTCCTTCAGGAAAGTGTCCTTCTACGGCATTGCCTATCAAATAGGCCGTTTTGAGCATTTCTTTTTCTATGCGAAATGGGTCTTTTATCACTAAATCTCGATTAAGCCACCATATAACTTCTAGTCCATCTCTCTCTGCATATTCCGAGAGCTTTTGAAAAAGCGTTTCCCCTTTTCTAAATGGCCGAGACTCCTTTAGCCCGCGCCAATTTTCTTTGAGTGGTCTAGTTAATAAAGCTTTTGCTTGTAGGATTTCTTTTAGGTTACCGGTTGGATCAGGTAAATAAACCACGTTATTTCTAATTTTTGCTTCTTCACCAAATTCACCGTGTAAGTTCGCGTAAAAACGAGATAAACCTTTCGACGCAGCATTGTCTGTTTTCAAAGACTTTTTAACGTGTTGTGTAGGATCAATCACAGCTCGTTCACTGGTTACGCTTGAAATTTGTGATGTTGACGTTTGTTGCTCAGGTGACTCACTGTCTAATATTGCATTAAGTTCATCTATGTTTGGCAATAGCAAATAGGTCAATGACAACAAAATCACCACAAATAATATGTTTTTAATCCAAAAACTCATGACAAATGCTTAAATAACCTCAATTTACTCATATTTATACCATACGTAAAATCTATGATTTATACAAATCTGGGTCAGCCTTATTCGGACGTGTTTTGAAGCGACGATGCAGCCACATGTATTGTTCAGGCTTTCTTAAAATTGCCTGTTCAAGTTCTTGATTGATGCGTAGTAAGTCAACTTCATCATTTTTATCTTCAGATGGGAATGCTTCTAACTTGGGCTTTATTTCTATTGTATAGCCACTGTCGTCGTCGTTGCGAGTCGGTATGACCATATGAGTTTGGATATTTTTTTGACGAGCAAATATTAGTGTACCTGTTGTGGTAGCAGCTGGCACGCCAAAAAAAGGAATAAACAAACTACGATTTCTACCATAATCTTGATCGGGCAAGTAAACACAGGTTTCACCATCGTGTAGTGCTTTGATTAACCCTTTCACATCGCGTTTTCCTAACATAAAGCGATTAGAGCGTCCTCGCCCTCTAAATTGAAAATACTCCATCAGATGATTATTATGTGGGCGATAAAAAACCACCATTGGGTGAGAATAGCCAACGCCCCTGCAATTTATTTCTATGCTTAGATAATGCATAGCAAGTAATAGCACCCCTTTACCGTTTGCGTGGGCAGCGTCAAGGTGCTCTTTGCCAACGACTTTAACTTTGCGTTTAATTCTCCAATTGGGCCACCACCAACCCATACCTGTTTCAAAAAGAGCAACGCCAGCATTCTCAAAGTTCTTTTTAACAATGCGGTCAATCTCTTGGGCTGACTTTTCAGGAAAACAAAGCTCTAAATTACGTCGAGCGACTTTTACACGGCTAGTCCCTGTCTTTGCTAGTAACCTACCTACCAATCTGCCAAGCCCAAGTTGAAGTTTATAAGGTAGCCAGGAAATAGAGTAGAGTACAAACACTCCAATCCATGTAGGCCAATATTGAGGCAGCAGAAATGATAATTTAAAATCAGGTTGTAAAACTCTATTTTTACTCACGTGGTAAATTCAACTCATGTTAGACTTATTGACATTATATCGTTTATGGAACTTCGGATGAAAGTAGATATTCCCACTTTTAATCAAGCACGGGTCATCGTAGCCGGTGATATTATGTTAGATCGGTATTGGCAAGGACCCACACAGCGCATTTCTCCAGAAGCACCAGTACCTGTGGTAAAAATAGAACAGCATGAAGATAGACCTGGTGGCGCGGCAAACGTTGCTTTAAATATTGCTTCTTTGGGAGGACAGGTCACGTTATCAGGTATTACTGGTACTGATGAAGCAGCAGCAACCTTGAAAACACATTTACGGGCCATGGATATCGCGTGTAATTTTACCGAAGAAAAGCAAATTCCCACTATCACTAAATTACGAGTCATCAGTCGGAACCAGCAATTGATGCGCCTTGATTTTGAACAATCTTTAGCAGAGGTGGATAAATCTGCTTACGTAAAAAATGTCGAATCACTGCTAGACGAACACAATTTGTTACTGTTGTCTGATTATGACAAAGGCACATTATCAGATGTACAAACCTTAATTGCGGCAGCAAAGAAAAGGAATATTCCGGTATTGGTCGACCCTAAAGGTAGTGACTTTAGCAAATACCGTGGTGCTACCTTATTGACGCCAAATTTATCAGAATTTGAAGGAGTAGTTGGTCCTTGTGAAAATGAAGCAGAAATTGTCAGAAAAGGACAAGCGTTGTTGGATGAGCTGTCATTAGATGCATTACTGATCACTCGTAGTGAACATGGTATGACGTTACTGCGTAAGGGCCATGAGGAATTTCATTTACCCACCAAAGCACGAGAGGTTTACGATGTCACCGGTGCTGGTGATACCGTTATTGCGACCTTGGCGCTCGCTATCGCAGCAGACGCTCAATTTACACAAGCAAGTGCGTTAGCCAACATTGCTGCAGGCATTGTTGTAGGAAAACTTGGCACCTCTACGGTCAGTGAAGCCGAATTATTGGCAGAAATAAGTACCGGCCAAGAAAGTGGTTACGGTGTTGTTAGTGAAGAACAATTAAAGATTGCAGTCAGTGCAGCACAAACACGCGGAGAACATATTGTAATGACTAATGGTTGTTTTGATATTTTACACGCCGGTCATGTTTCGTACTTAACGCATGCCAAAGAACTGGGTGCACGTCTGATAGTCGCAGTTAATGATGATGCTTCTGTGACTCGCTTAAAAGGTGCGGGCCGCCCAGTTAATCCCGCTGACAGACGAATGGCTGTGCTCGCTGGTTTGGGCGCTGTTGATTGGGTGGTTAATTTCTCTGAGGATACGCCGCAACGCTTAATTAGTCATATATTACCTGATACGCTAGTTAAAGGTGGCGACTATAAAGTTGAGGATATAGCCGGTGGTCGCGAAGTGATAGATAACGGCGGTAGCGTTAAAGTGCTCAATTTTGAGGAAGGAATTTCGACAACAGAAATCATCAATACCATTCGGTTAGAAGATTAAAGTCCCCTTGTTTATTGAACCAATAAAAAAGGCAGTCAATGACTGCCTTTTTTGATCTTTTGAACACTCAGAATCAGCGTAAACTAGATTGCTGGTGATAAACCTTGATTTATGTCTTGAATATCTTTTTCTGATAATGTTCCACCAGCACGTTTAAGCGCTAGTACAGAATTGATATAAACATAACGAGTAGACGACAAGTTACGCTTTGCATTGTACAAGTTACGTGTACTGTTTAACACGTCAACGATAGTACGTGTACCTACTTCAAATCCGGCTTCTGTTGCTTCAAGTGCTTTTTCCGCACTCAATACAGACTGTTCTAACGCTTTTATGGCTGATACACCAGCAATTACTGTGTTATATGAGCTTCGAGTGTCTTGAACAACACTACGATAAGCAAGCGCCATGTCTTGACTCGCTGCAACATAGTCATGTTGTGATTGACGAACTCGACTTGAAATTGCACCACCCGTATAAATAGGCACATTGACTTGTAGGCCAATAGAGTGACTGTCTAGGCTTGGTTGATTCACTTCAGGTAAAGTGCCCAATTCAATATCGTCTTCTGAAACAGAGTAGCTACCCGATAAATCAATGGTCGGTAAATGACCAGCTTTAGCAATATTGATGTTTTCTTTAGCAATGTCGACAGAGATTTTAGTCGCGATTAAATCTAAGCTTTTTGCTTCAGCAGTTTGCTGCCATTCATCGGCGCTATCTGGTGTTGGGCGAGAAGCACTAAAACGTTTAGTATTCAAGATACTCACGTCACGAGGGTAAACGTTTGTTATAACACGAAGCCCTTCTTCAGCATTATAGATAGAATTTTGTGCAATGATAACTTGAGTTACTGAGTCGTCATATTCTGCTTGTGCTTCATGAACATCAGTAATTGCGGTTAAGCCTACTGAAAAACGTTGTTTCGTTTGTTCAAGCTGGCGCTCAATGGCAACTTTTTGTGCTTCGGCGAATTCTAAATCATCTTTTGCACTGAGTAGTGCAAAGTATGCGCTAGTGACACGAACGATGAGATCTTGTTTTGAAATTTGATACGCAATGTCCGCTTGATGCGCAGTTTTCTTAGCATTGTCTAAATTCAACCAAGTATCGTGATGATAAACTTGCATTGAGAAATTAGCGCCATAGCTAACGCCAGAAACATCACGGTCGAAAACTGAACCTGAATCGTAAACTTCACTGGAAGATTCCGTAATCGAGCCAAAAGCACTGATTTGTGGAAGTAAAGCTGAACGAGCTTGTTCAATAACTTCTTGTGAAGATAAATATTGAGCAGATGCCTTTAAAACAACAGGGTCGTTTGACAAGGCTTGCTGATACATTTGTAATAAATCTTCAGCTTTTGCGTATGTGCTAGTGGCTACACAAGCTATTCCTACAAAAACTGAGGCAATGGTCTTTTTCATGAGCACGCAGATCCTTAAATATGCACTTAGGCTTCGATATAAATTAAAATTTTGCTACCGGTGATCTTAAAATATCTAAATAAAAATAACTGTCTTTCAGTGGTATACTTATGTAACAAAATATAATCAACACGATGATGATAGGACATTTAGCGTGAAAATCAAAAGCTTAATCGCTGGTTTTACGAGAAATAATGTAAATATTCATAAGGTTTTAACAAAATATGACGGTTTTTTTAAGATCAATGAATATCAACTTTCTCATGCCTTATTTCAAGGAGGGGAAAGCCATCTATTGTCCAGAGAGATCTTTGAACGTGGTGATGCGGTTGTGCTTATGCCCTATGACCCCAAAAGGGATTCATTAGTCTTTAACGAGCAATTTCGACCAGGAGCGCTAAGAACTACTGAAAACCCATGGCTGTTAGAGTTTGTTGCAGGCATGTTTGGTGAAAATGAATCGCCTCAAGATGTTGCTATTCGTGAAGCGAAAGAAGAAGCAAATTTAGATATCTACATTAATGACATTGAACCTATAATGGAATACTTATCTAGTCCCGGCGGTACCAGTGAAAAAATCCATTTATATGTGGCCAAAGTGGATGCGCGCAATGTAAGTGGTGTATTTGGGTTAAAGACAGAAGGGGAAGATATTCGAGTCAGCGAGATAAAAAGGGCTGATGCGCTAATGCTGTTGGCTGAAGGAAAAATTTGTAATGCAGCGACTATAATTGGGTTACAATGGCTGGCTTTAAATTCAGAAGCGCTGCGTGCAAAATGGCAAGATAATGACAACTAAAATGACAAGGAATATTGGTTTTAGTGCCAACAAATATCGGCCGAGTTTGCCCGATTTAATGAATTTATGTGCAACCAATTATGCTTTGTCACTTCAGTTACTTGCCGATAAAGAGGACGTTGGAGAACGACGCCATTTCTTTATTTCAACCCAATTAGCCTTTGTATTATCAGTAAAAGAAGTAACCAAATACACATCGCTCATTTATATCGTACAAGAGCAAGTGCTCCCTAACAGCGTCAAGGTTGATTATATTAAGCCACAAATGCAGATACGTTTATACCATGATGCTCGCGCTGCCGAAGTGATTTCAAGCCAAGGTGTTCGTCATGTTAAACCGAGATATGATTACCCAAATAAACAGATGCATCAGCCCGATGAAAAGCTGCAAACCAACCAATTTCTAAAAGAGTGGTTGCAAATGTGTTTGGAGTTTGGCCAAGTTCAAGTTTCGTTATAGAAAAACAGATTATTACTTACTCGCATTTACTTACATTTTCTTAGTACTTAAATTTTATGTCTTTTATCATTGCTCAAATCTCAGATAGTCATTTATATGCAGATCGTCACGCATTACATCACGGTGTTAATGTCTACGACAATTTAGCGAATATACTAGCGGAACTATCAAATAACGGTGAATTTGATGCCGTCGTGTTTACCGGAGATTTAACACAAGACCACAGTGAGCGATCATATCAACACTTTGCAGAGCTTATCTTACAAACGAACTTAGAGCATCCTGTTTACTTCGTCGCAGGAAACCATGACTGCCCAACATTGTTAGCAAAGCACCTCAAGGGTGAGCCATTTAGTTCAAACAAGAACATCACAACGGCCCACTGGGAAATTAACTTAGTTGCTTCGAAATCAGAGTCACCAGCTGGGTATATAGTTCCTAGCGAGATATCAACATTGGTAAACCAGGCACTGCCAGATAAATATCAATGGATATTTATGCATCATCACCCTATTGATGTCGGGTACTTTATCGATCGTCATCACCTGACAAACCAAGACTTTTTATGGCAGAGTTTACAACAACTACCTTTACTAAAGGGAATTGCCTGCGGACATGTGCATCGAGGAATGACTTTGACTAAGCAGCAAACAGGCAAATACTGCGACCTATTAACATGTCCTGCAACCTCAATACAATTTGATACACAAGCGCCAACAGTAAAAGCCTTGGCTATGGGACCAGGCTATCGAATAATCGAGTTACATGATAATGGCAGTTACCGCACACATGTGCATTATTTACCAGATACAAATTACAGTTGCGCAGTTAAGGGCGATTAGGACGTGAAATCTCGAATTCTATACATACACGGATTTAATTCATCACCAGGGTCAATGAAAGCGAAACTGACGGAAAATTACATCAAAACCCATCACGAAAACGTTGCGTTTCATTGCCCGCAAATCGCCAACTCTCCAAAGCAAGCGATTAAGCAATTAGAAGAGATTATTGCGACTTACCCGAAAGATAAGTGGCATTTGATAGGTTCTTCATTAGGTGGGTATTTTTCCACGTATTTTTCAGAAAAGTATCAACTCCCAGCAGTATTGGTAAACCCTGCGGTTATGCCATATTCGTTATTGGCCGATTATATTGGTGAGCAAACAAACCCATACACTGGTGAGGTTTACCAAGTGTCATCAGAGCACATGAGTGACTTAAAAAGATTAGAACAACAAGAAATAGATCAAAAAAATTATCAAGTCATGGTACAAACAGGTGATGAAGTGTTAGATTACCGTCAAGCGGTACAAAAATACGCGCAAAGCCAGTTGATTGTACAAGAAGGCGGCGATCATAGTTTTCTCAACTTCGAAAAAATGCTGCCAAATATTGTGAATTTTTTACAATTAACGTAAAACTACATCCTATACAGAATAAGAATATAATACTCTATGAGCGATCAATATAATTCCGAATCCATTGAAGTTTTAAGCGGTTTAGAGCCAGTACGTCGTCGTCCTGGTATGTATACCGACACTGACCGACCGAACCATCTCGGTCAAGAAGTTATTGATAACTCTGTTGATGAAGCGTTAGCAGGATTTGCTCAAAATATTAGTGTTATTCTAGACATAGATCAGTCGTTAGAAATTATTGATGATGGTCGAGGTATGCCGACCGACATCCACCCAGAGCAAGGGGTTTCAGGTGTTGAGTTAATTTTCTGCAAATTGCATGCTGGTGGTAAGTTTTCCAATAAGAACTACCAATTTTCCGGTGGTTTGCACGGCGTAGGTATTTCAGTTGTAAACGCCTTATCAAAACGTGTTGAAGTGATCGTAAGACGCAATAGTAAAGTATTTGAAATGGCGTTCGAGCACGGTGAAAAAGTACAAGAGTTAACTGAAACAGGCACAGTTGGAAAGCGAAATACTGGCTCAAGAGTAAAATTTTGGCCTGATGAAAAATACTTTGATTCAGCTAAGTTTTCAGTCTCAAAACTAAAACGCTTACTGAAAGCTAAAGCCGTACTTTGTCCAGGATTAACCATCAAGTTTCATGATAAAAATGATGGAGCAAAAGAAGAGTGGTGTTATGCCGACGGGCTTCGTGATTACATTAAAGAATCTTTAAAAGACAATATTTGCTTACCGGATGAGCCGTTCATAGGCAAGTTTACCTCACAAAATGAAGTGGCTGACTGGGCTGTAACTTGGTTGCCTGAAGGCGGCGAGTCAGTAGGTGAGAGTTATGTTAACTTGATCCCAACCATTCAAGGCGGTACTCATGTTAACGGTTTGCGCCAAGGCTTATTGGAATCGATGCGTGAGTTTTGTGAATTCAGAAACCTTATTCCGCGCGGCGTTAAAATTACCCCTGATGATATTTGGGACAAATGTAGTTATATTTTGTCTGTCAAAATGCAAGATCCACAATTTGCTGGTCAAACTAAAGAGCGCTTAAGTTCTCGCCAATGCGCTGCTTTTGTCACTGGTGTTGTCAAAGATGCCTTCAGCTTATGGCTTAATGAGCACACTGAAATTGCAGAAGCTTTAGCTGACTTTTGTATCTCAAACGCCCAAAGGCGATTGCGTGCGGCGAAAAAGATTGTTCGTAAAAAAATTACCCAAGGCCCAGCATTACCAGGAAAACTAACCGATTGCGGTAGCCAAGAAACCGACAGAACGGAATTGTTTTTAGTGGAAGGTGACTCTGCGGGCGGTAGTGCTAAACAAGCACGAGATCGTGAGATTCAGGCAGTAATGCCGCTACGAGGAAAAATACTTAATACGTGGGAAGTGGACTCTGGCCAAATCTTAGCGTCGCAAGAAGTGCATGATATATCGGTTGCTTTAGGGATAGATCCAGACAGTGAAGATTTATCGGCATTGCGTTACGGAAAGGTGTGTATATTAGCGGATGCTGACTCGGATGGATTGCATATTGCTACGTTATTATGTGCACTGTTTACACAGCACTTTTTACCACTTGTTCAAGCTGGGCATGTTTATGTTGCCATGCCGCCTCTTTACCGAATTGATGTCGGTAAGGAAGTATTTTATGCCTTAGATGAAGGTGAAAAAGACGGTATTTTAGATCGTATAGAAGCCGAAAAAAAACGTGGTAAAGTTAATGTTCAGCGCTTCAAAGGGCTGGGGGAGATGAACCCTTTACAATTACGTGAAACGACCATGGATCCTAATACTCGCCGCTTAGTACAATTGACTGTTGATGAGCACTCACAAACCATGGAGACTATGGATATGTTGTTATCTAAAAAGCGTAGTGGTGACAGAAAAGAATGGTTACAAACGAAGGGCGACATGGCTGAAGTGTAATAATAAACTAACTCAATCAAAAAAGCCCGCTATATATAGCGGGCTTTTTTGATTGGTTCAGGTGGAATCAGAGCGTCGTCGATAAGGGTATTGCATCAATCTAGATGACAGACAGCTAATGAATGTCCTATAACGACTTAAAAGCCAGTTGAAATCGCTCTACCAAAGCATCAGACGTTTGCGGTGAAAAAGCGAGATAGAGCCCACTTTTTTTCGCATTCACAGGTAATACTGGTGTGATTAATGTCGGATCTAAGCCCAGCTGGCTGATTCGATTTTTTAAATATATTTCTGATCCCAAAATATAATCGACTCTACCCGCATATAGCATCTTAATAGCTTGCGACTTATTAGTGACTGCGGTCAGCGGGATTTCACGATCAAAGCCATTGGCCAGCAAATAATCATGTAAATGATCATATCGTTGAGTCACTATTTTAAAGTGTTTAAGTTCATCGTATGTTGAAACGTTCACCGTTTCAGGATTAGACTTTAAGGTCCAAAAAAAGCTTTTGCTGTTGCTGATTTCTCCAACCCATTTAAACTTCTTTTCTCGTGCTTGATTTCTAGCAACAGAAATCAACAACACATTTTTTTTTGTTTGCGCCATATGAAATGCCCGCGCCCAAGGATAAAGCTCTATTTCACCTTGCACACCCGTTTGAGCCAATAATTTTTTTACGATATCTATTGATTGACCTACAAAATCGCTGCCTTCTTTAAATTGAAGTGGTGGGAAAGGCTCTCCTACAATGGTTATACTATCGTCTGCGGCGGCATGTCTGGAAACAACCTGCGCCAAAATCAAAGTCAGCAGAAGCACTATTTTTACGCAAGATAATAGGCGTAAATATGATAGAAAACTCATCTTATTTCTAATGTTCGATATTTGACTGTGCTAGCACTAGTAATACCATTGCTTATTTTTCTTACGCTGCCACTTTTTAACATACGGCACACAAAACAAGTACAAACCAGTGAGCCATAACAATAATAAAGCGATGCCTACAGGCAACATCAACCATAAGTTGGCAGAATCCTGAAAATATGTAGCGTCATGTAAGCTTTCTATCCATTCAGAGCGTCGATAGGCTACTTGTAACACTTGCGCGTTTTGGCCATCTATTTGGATTTCCCAGCTATTGTTAGCACGAATTTTGATAATGCCTTTACTGGGCCTAACATCTAATCTATCGACATCTTCCCAGCTATGTACTTCGGCTTCTTTTACACTTTTAGCGGCCGATAATATTTGCTCAAAACCAATGGAAGGTATGGTTGCTATGCCTTTTTGCGAAGGGGGTTGTAGCGCGGCAAATTCTTTTCTGACTAACAGCAATATCCCCGTGATAATCACGAGCAACAAAGGTAAGGCAATAATGATACTTGCCCATTTATGTGTGGTTCTATTGAAAGAGGAAAACTTCATTTATACCTGCGAGACATTGGGAGAAAGGGTGCAAGCATGAAGTTTAGCAAAAACAAACGACTTAGCTCAATTGATCTTGCGTAAGGTCATCGCAGTAATCTGCTTATTGGTCTTATTTTGTTAATATCATGGGTTACAAGTTAGTTAGTAACGTTGTAGAGGCTAGGTTAATTCGGATACTTCCTTTGTTTAAAAGAGTCATATTAATTAAAGCCGTGATAAGATTAACATCGATAAATCAGCTTTGGAGCGTAGAAAATTTATGGATAGTAACCATCAACGCAGTATTTGCCATATGTCCCTTGGAACCAATGATTTAGTGAGAGCAAAACAGTTCTATCAACCGTTGTTGGCTACCTTAGATATTGAACTAGTCTCTCAATATGAGCATGCGCTGGCATTTGGCAAAGGTTATCCGGAATTTTGGGTACAAATCCCTTTCGACAAAGCCCCTGCGAGTGCGGGCAATGGAACACATGTTGGTTTCGTTGCTAAAAATAAGCAACAGGTGAAGAACTTTTATCAACAAGCCATTTCTTTAGGCGGTAAGTGCAACGGTAAACCCGGATCTAGACCTGAATATGGTGAGCCTTATTATGGTTGTTTTATTATTGAGCCGGACGGTAATAAGATTGAAGCTAGTTTTTGGGATTTTGAACTAGCAAAAATTATTTATGCAAAATAGCACTGGGTGCTGTTATATGTATCGCTGGCTCTTATTTGGTATTGAGCGAAAGTCACAAGGTATATGTAGCCGAAAATGAACCTGATATAACTCCTCTCATTTTGCTCTATTTCCACATTTATACACTCAATTAGCTATTATTATTGACGTTTTCAATAATCACTCAGGTTACTCTAAAGATTCGTCAGGTTTTTTTAACTTTCCGTAAGCATTGCTTGATCTCCATCAATATAGTGAATTGAGCAATATAAAAATCGCTAAGCATAAAATAAAAATAAATTGGTAAATCTACGTTGCGTTCAAGCAAAGTTGATTAGGGGGAGAGAAGAATGAGTGAACAGGGTAAGCATGAAACACAGCGTAAAGTGCATTCGTACAATATTATCAGCCAAGCGATTATCTCAGCGCTAGCCATTACACCATTATGGTTATCTGCAGAAGAAAATACACCAGATTCAGACATTGAAATAGTTACGGTTACTGCTCAAAAGCGCGTTCAAAATATTCTTAAAGTGCCTGTTACAGTCTCGAGCATTAGCGCGGATACAATCGAAGAAAGCAGCTCTGTATTACTCAGCGATATTGATAAATTTGTTTCGGGCTTTGACTTTGATGATGGCAACATGACCCAAGCTGGCATCACTATGCGTGGTATTTCTAGCCCCAATATCAGTGTCGGTGGAGACCCTTCGTCGGCAACGTTTTATGATGATGTTTATATGCCAAGGGCAGCGCAAAATGTTATCTTTTCAGACATGGCGCGAGTGGAAGTATTAAAAGGTCCACAAGGAACACTGTTCGGCAGAAACGCTGCAATGGGCGTCGTCAACATGGTGCCCAATTCTCCTCAACAAGAGTTTGAAGGTTTTGTTAAAGCGACCTTAGGCAGTGACAATTTACAGCGTATTGAAGGCATGATTAACGTGCCCATAAGTGACAATGTATTTGTTCGTGCAAATGCGTTGACCAATTCACAAGACGGTATTGTTGACAATATTGCTCGTCCAAACTGGAACGATAATAATAAAGTATGGGATTTGGGAGAGCGCTCTCATGATGCGGGGCGTGTCTCGGTGTTGTGGAATATATCAAGTAGTACAAACTTCCAAATAGCTTACGATTTTGACGACTTAGAACAAGGTCCCCCTATGGCGATAGGCTTTAGCGAATTTGCCTACAATCAAGGTACTAAACCGTTCGCGTCAAAGGCTGAGAATGATGTTAGAAAAGGTGTTGAGAAAAGGGATATGTATGGCATCACCGCTAAGTTAACTCATGAGTTTGATCAGCACTTGTCAATGAAATATATCGCCTCTTATCGTGATTGGGACACGGTGAATCGTCAAGATGAAGACGGTACTGCTGACATTACCCGTTATTTTGATACTTCGAATAATGAAGATTCAGACATATTTTATACAGAACTACAGCTTAATTATGTTAGTGATAAAATTAATGCCGTGGCAGGCTTTTCTTATTCAAAAGAAGATGTTAAGCAAACAACTGAGTTAAACCTTACCGCTGATACCGCGGCTAGGTTAATTACTGGTGAGCTGAATCAGTTCATCCGAGGTGGTATTGCAGAACAAGTTGCAGGCATGATTGGCGGCAATGCTGATGCCAATGCTGAAGCCGCATTTGGCCCAGGCGCAACATTTGAGGCTGTTGTTGATAATTTTTATAGTGCTAGCGGCTTTCCTATGGATCATATGTGGAATGCGCCAGAATGGGCGGGTGCGTTAAATGCATTGGGTTTTGCTGATGATATTATGGCTGCAATTGGTATGCCTGGTGTACCACTAACTTCAGACATTGTTCAAGCAACGGGTGATGTCACCTATGATGTCGTCGCTGCTCAATTAGGGCTCGCTGAAGTAATGGGGCCAAGTTATGGCGGACAATGGTGGCAAGAAACGGTAAACAATACTGGAGACTTTACCAACTGGGGTATTTTTGCAGACATTGACTATAAACTGACCGAACAATGGAACATTATTGCAGGGCTTCGTTATTCTAAAGACGAAAAAGACTTCACTTGGTTAATACCTGACAACTCGTTCACGCAGCTACGTGCCGGAGTAAACAATTTATTGTTTCAGCCAGCAGATCTAAAAGCGTCTGATGATTGGGACAAAGTCACTGGTAGATTAGTGGCAAGTTATCAAATTAATGATGACCATATGCTGTTTGGTTCATATTCTACAGGCTATAAATCAGGTGGCTTTGATTCATTAGCGCCAAGTACACAAGCTTTCGAACCCGAAGATACCACTAACTATGAATTGGGCTATAAAGGTATTTTGTGGGATCAAGTCATCGCTAATGTCAGTGCCTATTATTTAGAACTTGATAATTTACAACGCTCGATTCAGTCTAAAACACCGGGCTCGCCGCAAGCGGTACCAACTATTATTAATGAAGATAGAGAAATTACAGGTTTTGAATTTGATCTCAAATGGTTAGCAACCGATAGCTTGACGCTGGGGGTGATCTCAGAAATTCGCAGCACTGATAATTTCTCACCAGATTTTTATAACGGTGAAGGAGAGTTAGTTCCAGCTCAAACGACAGATTCTGATGCTGATTTAAACTACACATTGACGTTAGATTGGGCACCCAACTTTGATGTCGGCACAGTAAATTTCCATGTCGATTATGTTTTTTTGGAAAATACCAACGCTGATGAGCCAGGGTTAGAGGATTACAAAAAAGAAGTCAGCGCTTATTTTGATGATACCTCATTACTTAATGCCCGTGTGTCTTGGGAAAATGATGACGATACCATTGAGGTTGGCCTTTGGGGGAAAAATTTGTTGGATGAACGTTACGTTTTGTCTATCGGTGGTTTAACGGCTGATGTCTTAGGTACACCTATTGGTCGGATTAACCGCGGTCTAGAAGCGGGTGTTGACTTTAAGTACTCATTCTAAATGTCTAATCTAACTGAATAAAAAGCCTAGCTGTTGCTAGGCTTTTTGCTTTGAGCACTACTGAAGATTCCCGTCATGCTATTTAACTTTGTGCGTTAAATGATTAGTATGATTTTATACCAATAAGAAATAATACAGACATGCTAGCTACTTTTTTCTCTCATTTTGCGTTCGCACAAATTTTCTTGTGTGTATTGATATTATTGAAACACTACAAAAATAACCAACCCATTCAGTTGTTTATCTTATTAATGCTATCAGGCGCGGGTTATATTATTGGTGAGTTATATACTTATGTTTCAACGCCAATCTTTTATATCGGTTTTATTGCGGGCAACGCTTTGCCAGGGGTATTTTGGTTAACTGCGCAAAGTGTATTTGCGGATAATACGCAAATTAAGAAATGGCAATATTGGCTGGCGGCATCGACCTTACTATTACCTTTAACAGTGAAGCTCATCCAGTTGGGTTTTGACGTAGAGTTGCGCAATTACGTTTCTTTAGCCTTGGTGTATTTTTATTTACAACTAATTTTGGAATTATCACTTATCGCTCACGCTTTTTATGTTGCTATCTTGAGTTGGCGTGACGATTTAATCCAGGAGCGTCGTTATATTCGTGGCGGTGTTATTTCAGTATCAGCAATTTATATTTTTCTGATCATTATCGTTGAACAGATTTTAAAGTTGAATTGGAGTGGCATTGATATTCTCAAAAGCCTGTTAATGGCAGGGCTTGTTACTACAATCAATTACTTTTTGTTTGAAAGTAAGCTCAATGTATTATTTGTTACGCAAAGCAATAGACAGTCTGATACTGATGCAATAAAAACATCTTCGAAAGAGCTTGAGCGAATTGTTGCAGCGATGGAAAACGAAAAGCTATACCAACAAGACGGTATTACCATTGCTAGTTTTGCTAAACACCTTGCGATTCATGAATATAAATTACGGCATCTCATTAATGGAGAGATGAATTATCGTAATTTTAATGACTTTCTAAATTTCTATCGCATCAGTGAAGTATCTGAAAAGCTAGTTCAACCCGAATTTATTCAAATGCCGGTGTTAACGCTTGCTCTTGATAGTGGTTTCCGTAGTTTAAGTTCATTTAACAAAGCATTTAAAAATACCCATGGGATCACACCCACTGAATACCGTAAAAAGCATAGCCATTCTTGATTTTATTGAGTTATTTTAAAATTCGTCAGACTTTTCCCATAATCCGTCAGCATTAGCGGCGGCGCAATCATATAGTGACACTACCTTTGGATAAAAGAGAGTGTCATGAACAGCAAATTTTTCTTAACGTTGGCGCTAGTCGTCGGTCAAATGTCTTTGCCATTAATTGCTGGTGCGCAAGAAGTTGCAATTGCGCAAAAAGGGCAGGAATTGTTCTCATCTTGTACCGCATGTCATGGTGAACAAGGGCAAGGAAATCTGCAATTAAGTGCGCCAAGTATTGCTGGGCAATCAGCTTGGTACATTTCACGTCAGCTCAATAATTTCGTCAGTGGTATTCGAGGTGCCCACCCACAAGACACTGGTGGCCAACAGATGCGAGCGAGTGTTAGTCATTTAAAAGATCCAAAAGATATCACAGTGCTGGCACAGTATATTCACTCATTGCCGGTTTCCTTGCACAAAGAAGAGCTCAAAGGTGACTTCATGAATGGATCTCGTTATTACCAAGCTAAATGTGGTGCTTGCCATGGTGGTAAGGCACAAGGAAACAAGTCATTCAATGCTCCCAAATTGAGTGGACATCGCGTTAAATATCTATCACAGCAAATGAAGAACTTTGTTTCCGGTATTAGAGGCGTACATGTTGAGGATAAACTCGGTAAGCAAATGGCAATGATGGCCCGCGTCGTCTCTGAAAAAGAACTTAACGATATACTCTATTTTATTTCTAAGCAGCGTGAATAGTTATGATGATTCGAGTTGTCGTTATTTACATCAGTATTTTATTTTTCGCAAAGCCCGTGCACGCAAAGTCAACGACACAATTTGCTTTAGCAGAGCAGTGTCCGCCAAGTTTTGAATTGATCAATGGACGTTGTCATTTGGTTAATCGTTATCAAATTTACGACTCTGTGCAAAATAGGGGCGTTGGTGGAACACAAACGTCACTGCCCAAGCATCGTGACGGCTTCACCCCCGCGCAAATAGATTTAGGACGTTTTTTATTTTTTGACCCTGCGTTGTCGCAAGACGGTTCTATCTCTTGTGCCAGTTGCCATCAACCGGAAAAAGGGTTTAGCGATGATTTAGATCGCAGTATTGGTGTCACAGGGGAAAAGGTTGCACGCTCTGCACCTTCGCTATGGAATGTCGCATTTTTGGATAAGTTTTTCTGGGATGCCAGAGCAAATACATTGGAGCAGCAAGCGTCAGGGCCTCTTTTTGATAAAAAAGAAATGGGTAATACGCCAAAGCAGTTGTTAGCGACTTTACGCAGTAATCCCCATTATCCGCGTATGTTTGCCCAAGCATTCCCAGAGCTTTCCTTAATTGAACTAAACCATATTTATACAGCGTTAACCGCCTTTCAAAGCTCATTGATTTCACTAAATAGTCGTTACGATCAATACGCGCATGGTTACCATGATGCGCTGACTCAAAATGAAATTAAAGGTCATAACATTTTTCGATCTTTTGTTGCACGCTGTGCTGAATGCCACCAACCGCCTTTATTTACCAACAATCAAATTGCGGTGATTGGGGTTGCAGAAGGACAAAATCGTATGTTTGATGTTGGCGCAGAGAAAACCTACAAGGCGAAAAAGCTACGTGGTGGATTTAAAGTGCCAACGCTTAGAAATATTGTCAAAACTGCGCCATACATGCATGCCGGAAACTTTAGTGAGCTTAGAGATACGGTAGAATTTTATAATAAAGGGCGTGGTCACGCGGTGCCTGAAAATGAAAAATTACAGTTACATTGGCATATTTGGGAGCCAAAGCTGACCGACAAAGAGCTTGATCTCATTGTAGAGTTCTTAGGGGCATTAACTGATGAAAGCTTAACACCCCAAGTGCCCATGGCTGTGCCTTCAGGACTGCCGCCACTCGATGGCCAATATCAGATATCTAACAATAACAAAAAATTCACTTCAACAGAAAAAGTGCTCGGAGAATAATATGAATAAGAAATTAGGTCTCGCCCTAATACTCGTCGCCTTTGGTGTAGGACTCTTTATAGGAAAAGATAATCAATCACCTGTGATCACTTCGAGTAACGGTGGCGCTAGTTATAGCGGCGGTTTTGACAAAAAAGCTAGCGGGAGCTCTGCATCAAAATCTGCTGTTATTCAACGTGAAAGTGTGGGCCAAACCCATGTCGTTGACGACGGTGAGTCGATTATGGCAGCGGTTAAAAAAGCCAGCCCAGGCGATACCATTCAAGTGATGCCTGGCACTTATCATGAAACCGTGTATATCGATAAAGATGATATTCGTATCATCGGCGTTATTCGTGAAGGAAAACGCGCGATACTTGATGGAAAAGGCACCTTAAATGACGCCATTTTGTATTCAGGCAATAACATTGTCGTGCAAAACCTAACCATCACAAAATACAAAGGCAATGGCATCATGGGGCAAGCGGGTAACAACTTTGAAATCCGTGATAATGTCATTGTTGATACCGGTGTATACGGTATTTTCCCACAACTAGGTAAAAACGGTATTGTTGAAGGCAACATCATTTCGGGCATTGAAGACGCCGCTATTTATGTAGGTATGAGTGATAACATTCATGTTTCAAGAAATGAAGTGTTTGACTCTGTTGCAGGCATTGAAATTGAAAACTCTCGTCATGCCATTGTAGAAAACAATTATGTACACAATAACACGGGTGGGGTATTGGCCTTTATTACCCCAGGGCTACCAATTAAAACGACTTTTGATGTCATCATCAGAGATAACTTTATTGTCGATAACAACACGGCGAATTTTGGTGCACCGGGTTCTACCGTAGCCGGTATTCCTGCAGGCACTGGTATTTTGATCATGGCAGCAGATGAAGTCATAGTTGAAGATAATATTATTACGGGCAATAAAACTGCCGGTATTATCATCACAGATCATGAAAATGCGCCCAATACCACGATTGACCCAGGAGCAGACTCTAAACCTGATAGAATTATGATCCTCAACAACCTAATGATGAACAATGGTTTTGATACCATTGACGAAGCAAAAGCGTTAATGCTGACCGAATTCAAACAAGGTAACCCCGATATTCTGCGTGTCGGTACAAGCAGAGACAGTTGTATTATTAATCGTCATCGTTATGTCACGGTAGGCGTGAATGATTGGAATGAATGTGAATTTTCAAACACAGATGCCATTGATACCTATATTCTTGATGAGCCAGTTGCACCGCGCGTTATTAAAAGTGAAGAAAGAGGAAAAATTGCCTATCTGGGCATTTGCACAGGCTGTCATACCTATACAGGCAGAATGATTGGTCCACCAGTACAAATTATTCAAGCGTTGTACATGGATAATGCCAAAGGGCTCGCTGACTATATTGCGAAACCAGTGAAAAAACGGGATGACTACCCTGAAATGCCGCCGCAAAACTATCTTGATGAAGAAACTAGATTAGCGGTTGCTAACTATATGTTATCAAGGGAAAATTGATCATAGTGGATAATAAAAAGCTAGCGATATCGCCGGTTTTTTTATCTTTGTGTATTGAAGTTAGTAAATAAAGATAAGTTTAAAGTGACAAGCCCAACTAATTATCGAATAAATCACTAATTGTTTGAGTATGTGTTTTAATTTAATAATTATTCGTTTTATACTGTTTTTCTTATAAAAATAATTGGTTTGTTTATTGTTAACTTTTGGTCGGCGATTAATTAAGCGTCAAGTCGTTGCTTGGTTGCTCATGATATGTGGTTCTTTACTAAGTTTTGTTACGACAGCTTATGAAGAGAGCTTTAGCGATCGTGTGACTTTTATTGATAATTTAACCAAATCTGAACCAAAAGAAGCGCTTGCGCTGCTGAATGAATTATCACCACAGTTAATGCAAACAAGCATTAACGATAAAATTCACTTCTATCATGTAAAATCAGAGATCTACCTTGAGCTAGGTGAATATCCCAAAAGCAAGGAGGCGGCTGAGCAAGGCCTTAATCTAGCTCGTGACATTAATAGTCCAAGCACATTAACTTCTGAGTTATTTTATAACTTAGGCTTTTCCAATGAGAGTTTAGGCGACTTGTCTTTGGCTAAGCGCCATTACCTAGAAGGTTTTGAAATTGCCAAATCTTTAGAGCAGCAAGAGCAAATTGCAAAGGGCTTGATTAATTTAGGGGCTATTTATTATCAAACTAATCAAGAAGAGCTATCTATTGTTGCCTTGCAAGATGCGTTAAAAATCTCGTTTCAAGTTAATGATGACGAGCTTAGTGGCTCTATTTATTCTGAGCTAGGTATTTTATATGGTCAGTTAGGTGAAGCTGAACAGGCAATTAGATTCTATGAAAAATCTTATCAGCATTACATCAAAATTAAGAGCTATGGTAACGCCTATAACAATATGCGAAACCTTGGTATCAACTATGCCAATATTGAAAATTATGAAAAAGCGATAGAGTCATATCAGCAGATTGCAGACAACCAAGATAAAATTAAAAACACCGAAATAATTATCAGCGCTTATCTTGGTCTAGCATTTGCCAAAGCGAGAAAAGAAGGAGATGAGGCTGATGAACAAGCTTATCAAGACCTATTACAAGCGAGTGCCTTTATTGATCAAATAGAAGGTAAATACACTAAACTTCGTTTCTTAATTGATAAGGCATGGGCGCTTGATGCAATTAAACATTATGATGAAGCGTTAGACACTTTACATGAAGCTGAAGAGCTCATTAACGAAGGCGGCTTTTCACATAACATTTCCAGTGCATTAAGAATTAAGGTGTTACAAGCGCTTATACATTATGACCTGGGATTGTTTGAACAGGCATATCACTTGTTAGATCATTATTCTGAATTAGAGATGATTTACCTAGCCGGTAAACAAGATCAGGTAGTCGCTGAACTTAGGCTAGGCTTTGACAGTGAGCAGGCCGATCTAGAAAATCAGTTACTCGAAAACCAAGCTGATATCGAAAATATCAAACTTTCTGAAGCCAATCGACAAGCCACAGATAAAGAAAAGTACATAACCGTATTAGCCGTTGTGTCACTGATTTTTGGCTGGATTTTACATCGCATTTACCGAGGGCAAAAAAAGCTCGTTCAAGCGACACGCACAGATCCCTTGACTGGACTTGCAAATCGTCGTTTTTTGATTGAGCAAGGAAACCAGCTTCTAACAAAATCTAACAGCACGGATAACCCATTGTCGGTCTTATTAATCGATTGCGATCACTTCAAAAAAATTAATGACCAATACGGACATAATATTGGAGACTCTGCCCTAATAACATTAGCGCGTGTCGGATCAAATATTATTCACTCACCAAATATATATGGTCGACTTGGCGGTGAAGAATTTATGGTTTTGTTGCCTTCAACCAATTTCGACCAAGCAATGAAAATTGCTGAAGAGTTACGGCGAGAAATTTATCAACAAATCTGGCAAATGCAAGAGCATATGCTGAGCGTTAGTATTGGTGTGGTTCAACATTGCAAAGATGAACACCAAGACTTTAGTGATTTAATGAAAGTCGCGGATAAGCAGCTATATAAAGCTAAGCACGCTGGGAGAAATACAGTATGCGGCTAAGCACATGGCTTTTATCATCGTTTTTATATCTCTGTGCAACGGTCTCTTTAACTGTGTTGGCACAAGAAGTCGCAGAGGAAGAAGCTTCACCAGTAAAAGTAAACCTTTTGATTGACGATGCAGCCAAGCGCTTTATTCAGATGTTAAAGCAACAAGAGTCAATGATCATTGATTCCAGTTTTTCAATAGATAACCTTAAAGACGTTGCTAATAATGACGCTGAGCAATACTTAATCAATTTTATCGAAGGCGCGCTACTGTTTAATGAGCAGAAATACAATTTAGTCATCGAAAAGCTAGAGAGCACTAAAGCATTGGCAAAAAATTTGCCGGAGTCTCAGGTTAATTCATCAACTTTTAGAGAACTGCACGCGCTCTTAGCGCGCAGCTATATCCAGATAAACGATTACGATCATGCATTCGTAGAAAAGAAAAAATACTTAACTCGAAAATTTGATGATAACGAATCCATCAATGAAAAGATGAATGAAACGCTTGAAAAGAAATTTAAGATTGAGCAAAAAAATAAAGCAAAAATATTGCTTGAAGAACAAAGTAGGCTTAAAAAATTAAAAATAATAGAAGCTCAACAACAAAAATCAGATAATGAACGTGACACAGCAATCTTAATTTGTATCACCATTGTGTTTATTTTGTTGATGTTAAGACAATTGAATATTCGCCGTAAGCTATTGTGGTTGGCTCAAATAGATAGCCTAACCTCGTTGAAAAATAGGGCGAGTTTATTTGAAGATGGCTTTGTGATGTTTGAACAAGCAAAACAAGGGCAGCAGTCTTTATCTATTATTTATTTAGATATTGACCATTTCAAAAACGTGAATGATCAATACGGGCATGATACTGGTGATAAGGCGCTTATCCAAGTGGCTCAACTGGGTTTAGAAGTTATGCGTTCTCGCGATGTATTTGCACGTATCGGTGGTGAAGAGTTTATTGCTCTCTTACCTGGTGCTACTCTTGACGATGCCAAATCCATTGCGGTTCGGCTTAAAGATAAAATAGCTCAAGCTGAGTTTCATATAGCCGTATCGCCGTCAACAAATCAACAAACTGAACGCCGGTCTTTCAATCTGACAGCAAGTATTGGCCTTGTTCAGTATCAACAAGAAATCACAGATTTCGATCAATTAATCCAGCGCGCTGATGATGCAATGTATTTGGCGAAGTCCAAAGGGCGTAATCAAGTGGTTACGGCAAATGAACTTTGTGAGAGTTATTTGAACAAGTCGATAGATAAATAACAAAAATCAGGAATATTGCCTTTTTATCTATTTTGTCGAGCACAATTATCAAGTAAGCTACAACTAACGATAAATGATCCTCATTGATCTTGGCATCATTTATCGAGTGATAATAATAAAACCAATCCCCATGTTTTAAAGCAGTGTGTACTGTTTAGTTAGGAAAGCCAATTCATGTCTGACGCGCTAGATTTCAGCCTAGAAGGTATCGAACAAGTCCCTTTAAGACGCTTTACAGAAGAAGCGTATTTAAATTATTCCATGTACGTCATTATGGACCGTGCATTGCCACATATTGGTGATGGGTTAAAACCTGTTCAGCGTCGCATTGTTTATGCCATGTCTGAACTTGGCCTTTCTGCGTCAGCAAAATACAAAAAATCCGCACGTACTGTAGGTGATGTTTTAGGTAAATTTCATCCCCACGGTGATTCCGCATGTTATGAAGCTATGGTATTGATGGCACAACCATTCTCATATCGTTACCCGTTAGTAGATGGTCAAGGTAACTGGGGTGCTCCGGATGATCCGAAATCATTTGCTGCGATGCGTTATACAGAAGCAAAACTTTCTCGTTTTAGTGAAGTACTGCTTTCTGAGCTAGGGCAAGGCACCGTTGATTGGACGCCCAATTTTGATGGCACCATGAAAGAGCCAAAAACGCTGCCAGCAAGATTACCTCATATCTTGCTAAACGGCATAACGGGTATTGCTGTCGGTATGGCAACAGATATTCCACCTCATAATGTGAGGGAAGTTGCCAATGCGTGTGTGCATCTAATTGAACAACCTAAGGCTGAACTTGAGGACGTTTTAGAGCATGTACAAGGACCTGATTACCCAACTGATGCCGAAATCATAACGCCTAAATCTGATATTGAAAAAATATATAAGACAGGCCGTGGCAGCATTAAGATGCGTGCTGTTTATGATATTGAGCAAGGTGAAATAGTCATTACTGCACTGCCACACCAAGCTTCAGGTGGCAAAGTCTTAGAACAAATTGCCAGTCAAATGCAGGCAAAGAAATTACCGATGGTGGTCGACTTACGTGATGAATCGGATCATGAAAACCCGATTCGATTAGTCGTTGTTCCTCGATCAAACCGTGTAGACATAGAACAGTTGATGCAGCATTTGTTCGCTACTACCGACCTTGAAAAAAGTTATCGCGTTAACTTGAACATGATTGGTTTGGATAACCGTCCAGCAGTTAAAAATCTGCGCGATATCTTGTCTGAATGGTTAGAGTTTCGACGTGAAACCACACGCAGACGTTTACAGTATCGCTTAGATAAAGTGCTAGCAAGGTTACACCTATTAGACGGTTTACTAGTTGCTTACTTAAATATTGATGAAGTCATCGAAATTATACGAAATTTCGATAACCCTAAAGCTGAGTTGATCAGTCGCTTTGATTTGTCAGAGCGTCAGGCTGAAGCAATATTAGAAATAAAGCTAAGACAACTTGCCAAACTTGAAGAAATTAAGATTCGTGCAGAGCAAGATGAGCTAAATGCTGAACGTGAAAAACTAGAAAAAACACTTGGTTCAAAAGCGCGAATGAGCACCTTGTTGAAAAAAGAAATTCTTGAAGCCGCTGAAAAGTATGGTGACGAAAGACGTTCGAAATTGGTTGAGCGAGATGAATCTAAAGCGTTATCTGAAAAAGATTTAGTACCAAGCGAGCCAGTAACTGTAGTGGTGTCAGAAAAAGGCTGGGCACGCTGTGCCAAAGGGCATGACATTGAGCCAGAATCGATGAGTTATAAGGCAGGCGATGGCTTTTTATGTGCAGCCAAAGGGCGAAGTAATGCGCCTGTCGTCTTTATTGACTCGAGTGGTCGAGCATATACCACCGATGCCCATAGCTTGCCGACTGCACGCTCTCAAGGTGAGCCGTTGACTGGACGCTTTAATATTTCAGCAGGGGAAACGTTTACGCAAATTGTAATGGCCTCTGATGAAGACAGTTACTTGTTAAGCTCTGATGCTGGCTATGGTTTTATTGGTCGTTTCAGTGACATGATTAGCCGGAATAAAAACGGTAAGGCAATGCTTAGTTTACCGAATGCTGCCAAAGTTATGTCACCTTGTTTCATTAATGATATGGATAATCAGCTCTGCTTGTCTATCACTAGTGAAGGTCGAATGTTGGTATTTCCGGTGCAAGACTTACCTGTGTTAAGCAAAGGTAAAGGTAACAAAATTATTAATATTGCTTCAGCAAGAGCTAAAGCGCGTGAAGAGTATGTCACTCTATTGCATGTTATTAACCCAACCGATGGAGTAACCCTTCATGCTGGCCGAAGAAAATTGACGCTTAAAGCGTCTGATATAGAACATTATCGAGGAGAACGTGGGCGTCGTGGTAACAAACTACCAAGAGGCTTACAGCGTGTTGATCGCGTTGAAATAGAATCGAAAGTTGTTGATGCAGAAGTAGAGGCTAATCCTGATTCAAAGGACATTAGTGAATAGATGAGGACATTAGATTTTCGACACCCATGTTGAATACGTATGCAAGTGATTGAGCGAATACAGAGCAGCAAGTAACATCGAAGGTGATGATATAGCATGCTGTTTGAGGTTGATATTAATACTCCCTTTTTAATATCAACCGTAGTGCTTTATAAATTCACACGTTTTTGAGCACACAGGCGTTTGTTTGTGTGCTTTTTTTATACGTGTTACTACACCAAGAAAAATAACAACAATACTGGTATGTCGACTTTGCTACGTTCAAATGTCTATGCAATTAAAACAACAACGAATCTAGGCGCAGGGATCTAAGAATGAATACTACTAAACCGCAATTAAGTTTTTGGCAGATTTGGAATGTCAGTTTTGGCTTTCTCGGCGTACAAATAGGTTTTGCCTTACAAAACGGTAATGTGAGTCGGATATTGTCAGATTTGGGCGCGGACTTATCGTCTTTGTCTTTATTTTGGCTTGCTGCACCAATTATGGGGCTTATTGTTCAGCCTATTGTTGGCGCAGCTTCTGATAAAACTTGGAATAAAATGGGCCGCAGACTACCGTTTATAGTCGGTGGAGCTTTGGTCGCAGCAGTCGCAATGGCACTACTGCCCAATGCTGCGATGGTGGTTGCTTTTATACCTCCGATGATTTTTGGCTTGTTGATTTTTGCCATCAAAGATGCGGCATTTAATGTAACCTTTCAACCATTTCGCTCGCTTGTGTCGGATATGGTACCAGATAAGCAGCGCAACTTAGGCTATTCAATTCAAACTTTACTGATCAATATTGGTGCTGTGGTTGGTTCAATTTTACCGTTCTTCTTAACCAATGTTATTGGGCTAGATAATTTATCAAGCCAAGGCGAAGTGGCACCATCAGTGATTTGGTCGTTTTATATAGGTGCTACGGTTTTACTTGGCTCGGTATTATGGACAGTGTTTCGAACCAAAGAATACCCACCAGAACAATATTATGCATTCAAAGGTATGGACGCAGAAGTAGTTGCTAAAGACCAGCAAGCATCGAAATCACTGGTTGAGCGATTATCAGGTTTTTGGGGCTTGTTTAAAGATATGCCTGTGATCATGAAGCAATTGGCTTTGGTGCAGTTTTTCTCTTGGTTTGCTTTATTTATTATGTGGACATACACCCCTGCTGCTATCACGCAACATGCTTGGGGCGTTGCCATAGACTGGTTTGACCCAGCATACATTAAAGCCGCAGGTGGTTTGCCAGCAGATATTGCGGCGGCAAAAGGTGCGGCTGGTGACTGGGTCGGTATTTTATATGCAGCACAAGCACTGTTTTCCGTTATTTTTGCAATGCTAATGACTCGAATTGCCAACACTTTTGGCCGAAAACTTACCTATGGTTTAAGTTTAGTGGCAGGAGGCCTTGGTTATATGAGCTTTATTCTTTTTCAAGATCCGACACTTACCCATGTTGATTTATTAATTACTCAAGTTGAAATACCACAGGGGGCACTTGGTCTCGTATGGTCGATGGTAGGGATTGGCATTGCTTGGGCTGCGATTTTGGCTATGCCTTATGCCATCTTAGCTGGCGCATTACCAGCTGATAAAACAGGGGTGTACATGGGGATATTTAACTTTACTATCGCTGCGCCACAAATTATTTCAGGTCTTGCATCAGGTTGGATTTTAAGTAACGTGTTTGCCAATCAAGCGGTGTATATCATTATGTTAGCAGGTGGCTCGATGTTTTTAGCAGCACTTTCAGTATTTTTTGTTAAAGATGATGCTTAACTTAAACTACTTATAAAAATAAAGGCGCTTAATGCGCCTTTATTTTTGTCAGCTAAATAAGCTGCTATTATATTGGGAGTTAACTGCCGCATGATTTTCGTACGATTAAGCTCGTCGGCATCAAAGTAGTGCTTACTTCTTCCCCATTGATTAACTTAAGCAGGCTATCAACCAATAACTCACCGGCCAACTTTGTGTTCTGTTTTGCGGTAGTTAAAGGTGGAAAGGTAAAGCTTGCCATTGGGATATCATCAAAGCCAATAACAGCAACATCGTCGGGGACATTATAGCCATGACTTTGTAATGCACGCATCGCACCGATTGCGATAAGATCACTGGCACCAAATAACGCATCAAAAGGCTGACCGCTGGTAATGAGTTTTTCTGCCGCTAAATAGCCTGATTCTTCAGTTGAGATTGCATCAAATTGCAATGACTCATCAACTAACAAATTATTATCCTTTAATGCTTTAGAATGCCCCAGATAACGATCGAAAAATTCAGGTGCATGGCTCGATGCTTCGCCAATAAAAGCGAAGGATTTACGGTCTTTTCTGATTAAATGCTCAGTTACCTGATAGCCGCCATGAAAGTTATCACAACCTACTGAAACAATAGGAAGTTGCTTCACCTCTGCACCCCACCTAACAAAGCGAGTATCTTGCTCAATTAGTTGCTGCAGCTTTTCTTCATAGTCAACAAAGTCACCATAACCGAGCAATATTATACCGTCGGCTTTATTGGTGTCTTCAAATTCAGCATGCCAATCATTGTTCATTTGTTGGAATGAAACGAGTAAATCATACCCTTTATCAGAACACGCTCTGGTGATGCTACCGAGCATAGACAAGAAAAAGGGGTTTATTAAAGAGTCATCGTTGGTAGGATCTTCAAACAGCAGTAACGCCAATGTGCCACTTTGTTGAGAGCGCAAATTACTCGCGTTTTTATCAACTTTGTAGTTTAATTCTTTTGCAATTGCTTGAACTTTTAAACGAGTTTCTTCATTAACCAACGGGCTGTTGCGTAATGCTCTAGAAACGGTTGATTGAGATACGCCTGCTCGATAAGCAATATCAAATGAAGTGGGTTTTGATTTCACGGTGAGTAACTTCCAATCCAATGAATTGTCAAAATACTACCTTTTAGAACGAACTAAGTACATATAAATGGGGTAATTAATTTGCTTTTGTTTTATTTGAACGATAGAAAAAAGAAGCACTAACACAGCGCATGCTTATCCCATGAAATTCATGGTTCATAAATGGAGTTTGTCAAATTATTGGTCCGTTATAACGCTTTATTTAATGTACATTTTAATGTCGTATCCAGATTCTTATTTAATGATTAATCGAAGAGATTTTTTTTCGGATTGACTTATAATACTCCCAACGTGATTAATAGAGTTTTATTGAATGAATAATAAGCGCAGCATAAAAGCTGAAGGTGCTCATAAAATATTGCTTGGTGTAATCGTTGTCTCACTTTGTTTGATTGTTTACAGCCTATGGCAAAGTGTTGCATCTAGCAATATTTCTCCGTTATCCCAGTCTCACCCAAAAATAAGCCAAGATTACCGGTATTTAATCGACGATTCGTCAAAATATGTTAGTGCTGATTTACTGCATCAACTTGACTCTTTTGTTCACTCAAAGCCAGAAGAAATTCCTTATGATCTAAGTGGTAAAACGTATTGGGTTTTATTGAATTTAACAAACGCTGAGCAGAGCGATCTTTCCATTGTCCTTCATGTGGATAATGCGATGTTAGCTGAACAAGCTTATTATTTATTGAGCAATGACAACCAGACTCTTAAGCCCATTGAAACAGAGCAAAGTGTATTATCTCGCACTTTTCCTCAGGTTGTTTTTAAGTTAAGTCGAGAATCACAAGTCTCAGTGCTGTTAAAGTTGCGCGCGGGAGGTCCATCAAATATCCCTTTAATCGCCTATGAGCAATCACAATTTTCTAAGAAAGTGCTTTTCACGTTAGCGTTTTATGGGACATTTGTCGGGATAATGTTGGTGATGGCATTGTATAACCTGGTGTTATTTACGGCGATAAAGGACAAAGTTTACCTTTTCTATGTTGGGTATTTATTATCGACATTTGTTGTTATCGGTAGTGTTACCGGGTTTGGTTACTTGATTTTCCCAGATAATATCCAACATATTTTAAATCGCTACTCGCTATTTTTTCATTACACCTTAGTGTTGTTCTTATTACTATTTAGCTTATTTTTCTTACGGTATGACAAAACGCGAGGACGCCTATACTGGCTAGGAATTTGCTTTGCGGGCTTATTGATCGCTTTAAGTCTTATAAGCCAAATACTTTCGCATGAATACCAAGCGAAACTTTTCTTTAGTCTACAGCCTTTTCTTATTGCAATTACACTAGCTATCGTCTTGTTGCGACTTAAACGGTCTTATGGCTGGGCAAGATTTTACTTTTTGTCATGGATTCCGTTGCTATTAGGGGCAACCATTCAGCCCTTAGTGTTGCTAAACCAATTAGACTATTCATTCTTGACGCGTAACGCTTTTATGTTCGCCGTGCTGATTGAAATCATATTTATGGCACTGGCGTTGGCAGAGCGAATGAAGCGCTTTGAAATTGAGCGATTACGGGAAATTAGTTATCACCCGGGTACGCACATGCCGAGAAAAGTGTTGATAGAAAAAGCCATTGCTGAATTGGTCGTCACCAAGAATAAACGTTTTAGTGTCTTGGTGATTGAACCGGAACAAATTGAGCGGGTTGTTTTGTATGTTACTGATTTTAAAAACACAGAGTTGTTCAAACGAATTTATGATCGGCTAACCCCCTTATTTGCCTACAATGATGCAATCGTAACTTTAGGAGACAATGGTGAAAAAATAAGTTTTCTAAACGGTAATCGATTAGCCATTATTGTAGATCATCAGTACAGCCAGCAGTCTCTGAACGTGCTGATAAGTTCTGTTCAACAGCTTGTACAGGAAGCTTATCAGCTTGATGATTTGAAAATACCTTTATCAGCACTCATTGGTGTGTCAACTTACCCTGAACACGGTGACAGTGGAATTAAATTGTTAAGCAGGGCTCAGCTAGCGTTAACTAATGCCGAATTTACTCATCATAAATGGTCCGAGTTTGAGCCTGAAAGTGAAGATCTGTCAGCTTATAACTTGGCGCTTGCCAGTGATTTAAAACAGGCAGTTGAACAAAACAAGTTAAAACTTTATCACCAACCACAAATTGATTTAAAAACCATGAATGTGTGCGGAAGCGAAGTATTATTACGATGGGAACATCCTGAGCAGGGCTTTATTCCACCTGACGTGTTTATTCCTATTGCTGAAGACATGGGTATCATCAATCGGCTAACTCACTGGGTGCTTAATCAGGCAATATCGCAGCAACAAGAGCTTATTGAGCATGGCTATAACCACATGATATCTATAAATATTAGTGGTAAAGATGTGCTTGCTGACGACTTTTACAATTTTGTAGTCGAGTTAATTGAACGCAGTGAGCTACCGGCCAGTAAAATAGCACTAGAATTGACTGAATCAGCCACGATTTCAAACAGCTCGGTGGCGGTTTCTGTGATCGGAAAACTAAGCGAATTAGGTATTACAATCTCTATTGATGATTTTGGTACAGGCTATTCGTCTATGGCATATATCAGTGAATTACCGTTTCGAGAGCTCAAGATTGATCGCCAGTTTGTTGAAAATGTGTGTGATGATAACAAGCGAAAAATTATAGCGGAAACTACTGTGAAAATGGCTAAAGGGCTGGGATTGGAGGTCGTTGCTGAGGGAGTCAATAGTCCATTAGATGAAAATACTTTACGCGATTTCGGTTCTGATATTGGCCAAGGTTTTTATTACGCTAAACCAATGCCAATTGAAGACTATATACAATGGCTTGGACAGGAAGTGAACGGACGAGTTGCCCATTTTAAGTCTGTTCAAGTAGAGAACTCAGCTGTTGAAGGGGAATTTATACCTAAAGTCATCTAATGCATTTGCGCTACAATTTGTCGAAATTAGGAAATAAAAAAGCAGCGTTAAGCTGCTTTTTTATTTCTTGTACTTATTGGTTAAGCGCTTGGTAATTCAGCGTTATGATAAACCTCTTGAACATCTTCACAATCTTCTAACATAGCGATGAATTTATCAAAATTTGCGATGTCTTCTTCAGCGGTGATTTCTGTATATGTTTGTGGCACCCACGTAATTTCTTCCACTTCTAAGTTATATTCAGACATGCTGTTTGCAAACTCTGTTTTTATTTTATAAAACTCCGTATGCGGTGCATATACGGTAATAATCCCGTCTTCTAATTCAACATCAGTCACATCAATATCAGCCATCATCAGGTTTTCTAATACAGCTTCATCGTCTTCACCTTTAAAAGCAAATACAGCTTGATGGTTAAACATGTGAGAAACCGTACCGGTTGAGCCGATTTTAGAATGTGTTTTAGTGAAACACTGACGGACGTCTTTAATGGTGCGGTTGCCATTGTCTGTTAAACAGTCAATGATCACCATACAGTTACCTGGGCCAAAACCTTCATAACGCGCTTCAGCATAATCTTCTCCGCCCGTACCTTTAGCTTTTTCAATTGCCTTTTCGATAACATGAGTAGGTACTTGATCTTTTTTAGCTTTTTCAATGGTACGACGCAGTGACAAGTTGCTGTCAGGGTCTACACCACCATTTTTGGCGATAACGTAAATTTCTTTACCGTACTTTGAGTACACTTTGGTTTTTTGGCCCGCAGTTTTAGCCATTGATAATTTGCGGTTTTGGTAAGCTCTGCCCATCTGAAACGCTTCTCGTGTTAAATCTAGAAATTTGCACGATTCTAACAGCCAGACAAGTTAATTTCGAGAGGGTAAATTGATCCAAGTAGTAAAAAATTAAGAAATTCTGAAGAGGCGGGTAAATTCAAAAGAAGGTGCGACCAGCTTTAGCACATGGTCGCATGTCAGTATATTAACTGCATCTCGTTATCTTTTCTGTCGTAAAGAGTTAATTTGTGGTGTAAATGCCTGTGAATCGACTTCCCATTGGCTAATGTTAAGGCTTCGTAATTGATGATAAAAGTCTGTAAGTTCAGTCATTTTAGCAATTATTCGGTTAAGCATGAATTATACTCCTTGTAGGTGTGTACTATTCTGTTTCTACAAAAGCAGGCTCTGTATTGGATGTATTCAAAAGTTCACTTATATTTTGTTTTAAAATTAATAAGTTATCTTTTACCACTTTATTTCGGCTGGTCAATATAGCTGAGCTCATGTCGTCGAGTGCACCGTAATGATCTTTGGCTAGGTATTTGACAACAGCACGATTTGAATACGCCATAGAAGCTAAATATTTGGCTCGACCACTTTTACCTAGTATTGAGGACAAAGCTTTCGAACAGGCATTATTTGCTTTATTTAGTTTGGTCATTTTAAGATACGTTACGCAAAGTCCCATTGATTGATCAAATTGACTTGTCGTTAATTTACTTGATGTTGTCAGTTTACGCTCGGCCAGAGGATAATTTCCGGTTAATACTTCATTTGTACCAACTGCATCTTTGATAATTGCGACCTTTAACCCGTCTATGTCAATAGTATTCGGTGTGGCATAGGCTGATGAACATAATAGAGTGGTAAGTGCTACCACTTTACTTAATCCTGATTTTTTATTCATTTTGTTGCTCCTTTGTCAACTGCATTTGCCTAAGAGGCGCAATAACTTTATAAAGACGCGGCCTCTTCGACAAACGATAAAAAAGCACTTGATAGGTGAATTTAATTCACCTTTATATTCTCAGTAGCCTAAAAACATTGCTTTACCCAGTCCGCGAAGGTGACTAACTCAGGAGAGGATTGAATATCTTGGTGCTGTATTAAGTAGTAGCGATCGTTAGTGATCAGCTCTTGTTCGAATATTTTTATCAAAAACTGTTCACTAAACCATGTTCGACTTATTGGTAAAGGAACTAGCGCTATGCCCATCCCCTGTTGCGCAGCTCTTGCTACACCGAACATGCTATCAAATTGAATAATTTGCTTAGGATCAAAATTATTCACACCAGCCTTATCTGCCCATTGATGCCAAGACCATGGGCGAGATTGATGCAAAATCAGCGGCACAGAATTAAGGGCACCGACACCATGAATAGCCCATTTTTTATAGATCTTTTTATTACAGGCGGGTACATAGCTGATCGGAAAAAGCTCATGGACAATACTACCATTAGGTTTGCCATTAGCTAGTACGACGGATAAATCTGTATTCGTTGCTTTTTGATCGGATGCTTTAACGGTTTCAAGTTGTAAATTAATGTCGGGGTTTAATGCTGTCCACTCACTTAATTTAGGAACAAAGAGTTCACTGGCAAAAAATTCAGGTAGGCTAATGGTAATCGTTTTATTTTGTTGGTTATCCGTAAAATCAGCAATTGTATTTTCTAAGTTAGAAATAATTGGCTGTACTTGGTCATAAAACCGCTTACCCGCTTGGGTCAATTCAATTGCGCGGGTTTGGCGCTTGAACAGCTGGACATCTAGTTGTTCTTCCAGTTGCTTTATTTGATGGCTAACTGCGGACGGTGTTAAATAAAGTTGTGATGCTGCATGTTTGAAACTTAAGCACTTTGCTGCAATGCAAAACGAGCGAAGGCCGCGAATAGGTGTTTGTATAGTCATGATGTTAATTAGAAACAGTGATGGCACTAGATAGCTAAGAGCAAATTACAAACCAATATGTAATGCACTGATTTTAAAGGAGTATTTTTATTGTTTTTAGTGTATGGGTATAATCGTGCGCACCAGTTTGGTTGTTTTGCAACAAGTTAGTGCGTGATGAATTTGTATGCCGTATCGATAAAGAAAAAAAGGCACTTATAAAGTGCCCTATCAAAATTGTACAAGTGATTAATATAAGTGATGAAATCGGGGGAGATTTCAAAAACAAATTCAGCATAATCAGTTGTGAATCATTTAACAAACGAGAAGAAGTCATCTAATAAGTTAAAAAAATTCACCTGTTCTAATCGTCATTTCGTGCTTAGAATTTATAGACATAAACATGGGTTTTCGTCTGCTGAAATTTTAAATACACAAAATCCAAGAGTAGTGTTATTTAATGAATTATATAACTTTTATTCACTAAGTTAGTTTAAAAAACAATGAAGCATAACTAACGAATAGATATATTGGGCGACGTATCAATCTCGCCTTGCATGTCCACCACGGCTAAATTTTCCCCATTCATTAGCACAGCAAAACTGTCCTGATTTTTGCTGCGAATGAACTCTATTTCATAGCCAAATTGATTGAGACTCTTTACCGCAAACTTTTGAGACACCGATAAGCGACTCATTAACGCTCTCCTGTCAACGTCGGCGTGTCGTCGTTCAACAAGTCCTTTGTTTAAAGAGGTAGCTTCCATTTTTACCTTCCTATCTAAATTGTGAGTGGTTAACTTTAACAATAAGTCCTTATTGAACAATAAACAAGCAATGCGCCTTGGTTTTTAATGATTTCTTACAGAAATCAGTTTGTGTGGTTAATCATTTATTTAGATCAGAAAAACTTCAGTGTATAAATATTTACTGAAAACATGATATGAGTGTATAGGGATAATCAATAAAGCTAGCCGTGCTAGTTTTGGCATGTGATAAGTGAAACAATAATGAATGACGCAATAACTGTTAATGAAATAGCAGAAAAAAATTACCAATGGGTTGAAGAAATGGGTTGGCACAACAAAACTGTGTTAGAAGCTTTGGCATTGGTAGCCTCAGAGGTTGGTGAAGCGATAAACGAATGTCGCCATGAGCAGCCAACAGCGGAATTTGGCGAAGAGCTAGCAGACGTTATTTTGCGAGTTCTGGACATTGCTCATTGGCAAGGGATAGACATGGAAAAAGAAATTTTACTTAAAATGGCGAAGAACAAGCAGCGCGGATCTCGAGGCCGCGCTAAATAATTGACTAGCTTGGAGCTAGAAGGCTTGTTAATGCAGAAATAAATTCATCAATATCACTTTTGCTGATGTTTAGATGAGTCACTAAACGCAAATTTTCGCCAGCTGTGATTAACATTCCGTTGTTTTTTAATTGCTCCGCAAGCACTGATATTTTTATCTTTGGGTCAACTTTAGCAAAAACCATATTGGTTGATACATTGCTGACATTTACGGTAAAACCTGGTATTTCATTGAGCTTGGCGGCGAGGTATGCCGCATTGTCATGATCAATTGCTAGCTTTTCAACATTATCTGTTAGCGCAACTTTAGCTGCCGCTGCCAAAATCCCAGCTTGACGCATACCGCCGCCGAGCACTTTACGCCATCGCCTTGCTTTGTTAACGAGTGTTCGACTGCCAAACAATAATGAGCCTATAGGTGCACCTAGTCCTTTGGATAAACAGACCGTCATGCTATCAAAATGTTGAGATATTTCGGTAATATCGACATTAAGCGACGTGGCCGCGTTATAGACTCTCGCGCCGTCTAAATGCAGGTTTAAGTTATGCTTATCGACAAAGTGTCTTAGCTCAGCCAAATAACTCAAAGGCAGCACTTTGCCGTTGATGGTATTTTCAATGCTGATGAGTTTTGTGCGGGCAAAGTGACTATCATCAGGTTTTATTGCTGCCTGAAGTTTACTCAGCGCAAGGGTGCCATCTTTTTCATTTTCAATCGGCTGTGGTTGAATAGAGCCAAGTACTGCCGCGCCGCCGCCTTCAAACTTATAGTTGTGTGCTTGCTGTCCGCATAAATATTCATCCCCACGTTCACAGTGCGCCATTAATGCAAGTAAATTGGCTTGTGTACCTGAGCTGCAAAAAACAGCCGCTTCAAAACCGTGACGCTGCGCCGACCATTGTTCTAATTCATTTACCGTAGGGTCGTCGCCATAAACATCATCACCAACCAATGCTGATGACATTGCCTCGCGCATTTTATTGCAGGGTTGCGTAACGGTGTCGGAACGAAAATCAATCATATAAAGTCCTTATGAAAAGTTTGTAAAAAAAGCCGGTTAAAACACTCAGATTTGACTTAGAAAATAGATAAACCAAGCTCTTCTGCTAGTTTTGAAATCAATTGCATGCCAACGACTGAATTGCCAAAGTTGTTTAGCGGAGGACTCCATGCGCATATCACACCATAATTAGGGACAATAGCTACAATGCCCCCACCTACACCACTTTTGGCGGGCAGCCCCACAGAAAAAGCAAATTCCCCAGATTGGTCGTACATACCACTAGTGGATAAAATCGCATTAACCCGATGCGCGTCCTTTCGACTTAAAATCACTCTGTTATCGCTTGGAGAAATCCCTTTATTGGCCAAAAAAAGTAAGCTTTGGGTCAGTTGCTGACAGGTCATTTCCACTGAACATTGGGTAAAGTAATGGCTAAGCACTTCGGGAATGTCAGCGTCAATGTTATCAAAGCATTTCATCAAATAGGCAAGCGCCGCATTTCGATTACCATGAGCTAGCTCTGATTGATAAACGTCCATGTTCACATGAATATTTTCATCGCCGGCCAAGGAGCGAACAAAGTTCAAAAAAGCCAACTTACTCGAAGAATAGTGACTTGCTAATACGTCAGACACTAATAACGCACCTGCATTAATCACAGGATTTCTTGGAATACCTTTTTCCCACTCCAATTGAATTATTGAATTGAAGGGTTGACCCGAAGGCTCCATATTTACCCGTTTCCACAATGAGTCACCGACGCGGTTCATTGCCATAACCAGGCCAAATATTTTCGATATACTTTGAATTGAAAAGCGCTGCTGGTAATTGCCTGCGCCCACCACATTACCATCTAACGTGGAAATGCAAACTCCCATTGAACTAGGCAGTACCTTTGCCAATGCTGGAATATAGTCTGCCACTGCGCCTTGTAGATAATGTTGACTTTGTTCAATCAACAATTCGTTCATTCTTGCTTGTAAATTTGACTGATTGTATTTCAATGTTAACGTGTCTCTGTCAGTGATATTGCTCTTGTCAAAAGAGTCCTGATTATGCACTAACTAAATAAAATAGCTAACCCGTCAGCTTAAGAGATATTGCTGATGATGAAATCGTTTGGACAAATTGCTTCTCGTTTGTTTTTTATGTATCGAGCATGCCTAGCACCTTATCTTCCAGTTCTCTATTTTCAGAGAATATTGAATTGGCGGCTTCTTCCAAATTTAAGCCTTTTTCTATCAACTCGCTCATTAATGCCAAGAACTCTTGCTCGGAATCTGTCGGCGATGGATTAACCGAATTAAACAGTGCCATAAAAATGTCTCACTATTGTTTTTCCATTTTATTACGCAGTTTATGTGCCAACTACTGAAATTCCATAAGCAATGCACTTGGGTTCGTAGTGCCCCGTTGAAACGATATGTTTAGAGTGGGTTAAGGTTAGCCGCCTTGCGAGACGACATAGAAATACCAACAACTTTAACACTTGTAATAACTTAACCTTCTAAATCTAAATCAAAATAAGAATAATTATCATTTGCATGAATGGTTTTGAGTGATACTATGTCTCGGTTATTTTGACTATCAATCGGAAAGGAAATGAATACATTAAAGCTATCAACACTTGCTATGGCAATTTCACTTACAACTGTCGTACAAGCAGAAATGAATGATGCGCCGGATAACTTAGAAGTTATTGAAGTTAAAGGGCATTACCTTCGAGGGTATAATGCTCATAGTGCCAGTGGTGCTTCGAGATTAGAGCTTGATATTATTGATATTCCGCAATCTGTGTCTGTTATTACTGACAGCCAAATGAGTGACTTTAGGTTAAACGATATAGATGCGGTATTAGATACTGCGACCGGTATAAATGTTGAGCGGATAGAAACGGATCGTACCTATTACACCGCACGTGGTTTTGATGTGACTAATTTCCAAGTCGATGGTGTTGGTTTACCTTTAACATCAGGTAATAATCATGCGGATGAAGATACAGCCATTTATGATCGTATTGAAGTTATTCGAGGTGCTAACGGCTTAATGACCGGTGTTGGTAATCCTTCTGCAACCATTAACTTTATTCGTAAGCGTCCTACGACTGAAAATAGCTTTTCAATTAATGGCACTATGGGCAGTTGGAATAGCGCACGCGTTGAGCTTGACGGTAGTTATCATATCAACGATGACACAGCAGTTCGTGGTGTTTTAGTTACCGAGGACGCAGAGTCTTATTTAGACCGATACGAAAAAGAAAAGAATATTTTCTACGTATTCATTTCTCATCAGCTTTTTGAAAATACGGAAGTTTCATTGAGCCATTCAATTAACGACAGCAAGGCGTCAGGTAACAATTGGGGCGCAAACCCTTTATTTTATAGCGATGGGAGTCCAACAGATTACCATGAGTCAACTAATACCTCTGCTGACTGGTCTAACTGGGACATTAAGAAAGAAAATACTGTCGTAGAGTTAAGTCACATCTTTGAGAATAGCTGGCAACTGCGTGGTACGTATTCTCACAAATCAACAGATGAAGATACTGAGTTATTTTATGTTTATGGTACGCCCGATAAAGAAACCGAACTGGGCTTATACGGCTATGCCAGTGAATACGATAATGACGACAAGCATGACTTAGTCGATATCTATCTTTCTGGTGATTTTGACTTGTTCGAACGTACCCATGAGTTTGTTATTGGCGTGAATCATTCATCGATGGAAGGTAAAGAAGTTTCTTTATACGATTACACTACAGGTAACGGTTTCCCTGCGTTACCACCGCTTGATGAGTGGGATGGGAACACACCTAAACCAACATTTAATGATGGTGAAGTCGGCTCAGACATTGAGCGAACACAAAAAGCACTTTATTTCACAGGTCGTTTTAGCATAAATGATGATTTTCACTTCCTAGCAGGTGGTCGTTTTAATGATTGGAAAATAGAAGGAGATTCTTACGGCGTTTTGCAAGATGCAGATGATAAAGAATTTATTCCATACATTGGTGGTGTTTATCAGCTAACAGATAACACCGTACTATATGCCAGTTATACTGAAACTTTTGTGTCTCAGACAGAGCTAGACATTAACAATAAAGTACTTGACCCCATTACAGGTGAAAGCCAAGAAGTGGGCTTTAAAACCAGTCTTTATGATGACAATTTACTCGCAACAGTTACCTACTTTGAAACAGTACAGGAAAACGTTGCCAAGCTAGATCCCGCTACCGCCCACCTTTCACCTGAGCAACAAAGGTATATTGGTGTTACAGGTATTGAAACGGACGGCTATGAAATTGATGTCGCGGGTGAAGTATTGCCTGGTTTACAAACCAGCATAGGTTTTACCAGTTTTAATATTGACGGTGATGATGTTGTTGCCGACTACACACCAGAAACATTATTCAAATTTGCAGCGGTTTATAGTTTTCCTCAATTGGAAGGTCTATCTGCTGGGGTAAATGTGCGCTGGCAAGACGATATTTCTCGTGATCAAGGTGTTGTTGCTGAGGGCTACGATAATGCAGGCGATATTATTGTGACAGCGCAAGACAGCTACGCCATTGTTGATTTGATGGTGCGTTATGAAATTACTTCTGATGTTTCTGTTAGCTTTAATGCTAAAAACGTCACTGATGAGAAATATCTAACGAGTTTATATTGGGCGCAGGGTTTTTATGGCACGCCAGCGAATTACTCTGCCACGATAAGTTGGGCACTGTAATTTTATATCCAATTAGTTGGAGCAAAGCGCTGTTAACACGGTGCTTTGTTCAAACTGGTATATAGAGAAAAACATGCGAAAAAAATTGTTTAGATGGCACTCTATCAGTGCCCTAATTGCGCTTATTCCTATCATGGTGATTGCCGTTACTGGCAGCATTTTGGTGTTCAAAGTTGAACTTGATACTTGGCTTATGCCTGAGCATATGACAGTGGCGGCAACTGAGTATCAAGAAAGAGCAAACTTAAATACGTTAATTTTAAAAGTAGCCAATACGCACCCCAATTATCTCATGGGGAGTTGGGAACTATTTGACGACAAAGCCCGTGCAGATACAGCTTATATAATCCATAAAGGCACAGGTCAATGGTATAAACTTTATGTCGATCAATATCAAGGCAACCTGCTATCGACTCCAGTATCTGTTACCCACGATATTACTGATTGGTTATTGTCATTGCATTATACGTTTTTGCTCGACTTTACAGGCACGGTACTTGGCTCCGTATTCGCTGTCATCTTATTGTTTTTGGGTGTCAGCGGTATCATCTTACACCGCAACTTTTGGTCAAAATTATTCACTCTCAGGTTTTCTGCTGCAAGACGAGTGTTTTTCAGTGATGTTCATAAATTCATCGGCATCATGTCGTCACCGATACTGCTGATCTTAGCCATTACAGGCGGGTATTATAATATTGCCGCAGTAGTTCACGAAGTCAGTGAACATATTGAGGCACATCCGTTACTCATTGAGCCTTTGTATAGCGACTCTCTGGATTTTCAGCAGTTGTTGGACAACACCCGCACCGACATCTCTGATTACAGGGCCACGTACATGACGTTTCCTTTTGAGCCGGATTTACACATTACATTTTATGGTGAAGTGCCGACCGGAAATCCACTAACTAGTGAATACGCTAGTATGATCACCTACCACAGGGAATCAGGGGAAAATATACTCAATTATGATATACGCAGCGCGAACACCATTAATGTCATAGTTGATACGTTCAGAAAGCTACATTTTGGCTATTTTGCTGGCCTACCAAGTAAAGTGATCTGGTGTATTTTAGGTTTATCACCTTTTTGGTTATCACTCACTGGGCTCTATTTCTACTGGTTTAGAAATAGGCGTAAAACTAGCTTAAGAGAACGTGTGATAACACCCGCGTAGTTTGTGCCATTAGTTATGTTTTAATGTGTGAGTTGCCATAGCGATAGTTTTGTCGATAGGCTGATGGTAGCTCACCAAAAAATAGCCGAAACTGTTTACTGAAATAGCTATGGCCGTTAAAGCCCGTATCATCACCTATCTGCGCAATTGGAATATTGGTCTCAACTAATAATTTACGGGCATTTTCTAGTCGTATTTCATTAATAAACTGTTTTGGTGTTTTCGCTAAATGGCGTTTAAATCGTCTTTCCAATGCACTGATGGACAAATGCGTAACTTCGGCTAAATCTTCAATGGTGATTTGTTGATGATAGTTTTTTCGAATGTACTCGACGGGTACTTTCACCGCTTCAACGTTGGACAATACTTTAGCTTGTTTTTCTAGGTGCCGTGTAATGCCATAGGTGCCGACGTTAACACCTTGCTCATTTGCTATCGCTCGTTTAGACGTGGCAAACCAAGCGGTATCGCCTGAATGTGTCATATTCACTTCTAGCCTATCTGTTACAGTTATACCTGCAAGGACCTTTTCATCATCACGAATAAATTGTTTTGCTAGATGATCTGGAGAAAAGTCATGATCACTTTTACCAATGATTTTAGTGATGTCTTCAACCCCCTTATGATCAATAAATGCTTGATTAGCGTGGATGAAATTATGATTTATGTCCTTTATCCAAAAAAGAACGTCGGGCAATAAGTCAAACATGCTGATCAACTGTCTTACTCCAACTTGGTGGATAAAGTTGTTAGGCTCACTCAAAATCATGCCATTTATTCCTGATAGCTAAAATAAGGTTTGAAAATGCAAACGCCGAATTTGTTGTATTTTAAACCGAATTATTAATAACATATTTTCCCGCTAAGCTCCTATAGTAATTAGTAGAATAATTCTGACGATGACGTGAATTGATGAAAAAAATTCGAATGGGGATGGTTGGCGGTGGACAAGGGGCATTTATTGGCGCTGTCCATCGCATCGCGGCATTTATGGACGGTGACATCGAGTTGGTCTGTGGCGCCTTTAGTGCTGATAAACAGCGTAGCCTATCTTCTGGACAAGCGCTTTATTTGCCCGAAGAGCGCTGTTATGCCAGTTATGATGAAATGTTCAAACGTGAAGCGCTATTACCTGAAACTGAGCGAATGGAGTTTGTCGTTATTGTTACGCCAAATCATCTGCATTTTCCTGTTGCTATGTCTGCCATAGAACATGGATTTCACGTGTTATCTGATAAACCTGCAACATTAAATTTACCTCAAGCTTTATCGTTAAAGTCGGCCCTTGCACAGCGTCATGTCCTTTATGGTTTAACCCATACCTACAGTGGCTACCCCTTAGTCAAACAAGCTAAACATTTGGTTGCCCAAGGTGAGTTAGGTAATGTTGTTAAAGTGGTGGTGGAATACAGCCAAGGCTGGCTGGCATCAAAAGATGACGAGGTAAGTAAACAAGCAAGCTGGCGCTTAGACCCTGAAACAGCTGGTGCCAGTTGTTGTATGGGGGATATTGGCGTGCACGCCGCAAACTTGGCTGAATATGTTTCAGGGCTAGAAATTACTCAGTTGTGTGCCGATTTAACATCAACTGTGTCGGGGCGTGTGTTAGATGATGATGGCACTGTGATGCTCAAATTTTCAAATAGTGCGAAAGGCGTATTATTAGCCAGTCAAATATCTTTGGGTGATGAGAACAATATCAGGTTGCGAATTTATGGTGATAAGAAGAGCATAGAGTGGTCGCAGCTTGAGCCGAATACTCTATGGCTCAAATCACATAATGAACCCACGCAGCAAATTCGTACAGGCGTTGGTGATATGTGTGAGGCAGCACAGCAAGCCATGCGAACTCCAGCAGGACATCCCGAAGGGTACTTAGAGGCATTTGCCAATATTTATCAAAACTTCGCTCGCCAAATTAAAGCTCATCGTAATGGCGAGGTGGCTGATAATAAGACCTTTGATGTGCCGGGTATTGATGAGGCAATTCGCGGTATGGCGTTTATCGAAAACGTCGTCGGTGCCAGTCAATCCGCATTGAAATGGCATAACATGATCATCGAATCAGAAGGGGGTCATTATGACGCAAATTAAGGGGCCGGGGATTTTTTTAGCCCAATTTGTCCAAGACCATGCACCGTTTAATAGCTTAAACAACATATGCCATTGGGCAGCAAGCTTGGGCTATAAAGCCGTTCAAATTCCAACATGGGATAAACGACTATTTGATTTATCTCTTGCTTACCAAAGCCAAGCTTATTGCGATGAAATTAAAGGGATAGTCTCTGCAGCAGGTTTACAGATCAGTGAATTATCCACCCACCTACAAGGACAATTGGTTGCCGTACACCCCGCCTACGACAAGCAGTTTGATGCCTTCGCTGAAGACGCGGTTAGAAACAACCCAAAGGCGCGAACGGAGTGGGCGATTGAGCAAGTCTCGATGGCGGCAAAAGTCAGTGCCCGTTTAGGACTTAATGCGCACGCCTCCTTTTCTGGCGCATTACTTTGGCAGACTGCATATCCTTGGCCGCAACGTCCAGCAGGTTTAGTTGATGAAGGGTTTAAAGAATTAGGCAAACGTTGGCTTCCTATTTTGAATAAATTTGAGGATGCTGGCGTAGATGTGTGTTTTGAACTTCACCCCGGTGAAGACTTACATGATGGCGTTACCTTTGAGCGTTTTCTTGAGGTAACAGGCAATCATACCCGTGCGAATATATTGTACGACCCAAGTCATTTTGTCTTACAGCAACTCGATTATCTAGCGTTTATTGATATTTATCATGAACGGATCAAAGCCTTTCATGTCAAGGATGCAGAATTTAGACCCAATGGCCGCAGTGGTGTCTATGGTGGTTACCAAGATTGGCAAAATAGGCCGGGTCGATTTCGATCACTAGGTGATGGTCAAATCGACTTCAAACAGATATTTAGTAAGTTAACACAATATGGTTTTGATGGCTGGGCGGTTCTTGAATGGGAATGTTGCTTGAAACACCCAGAAGATGGTGCAAGAGAAGGAGCGCCGTTTATTTCGCAGCAGTTAATAAGAACGCCAGAGCATGCATTTGATGATTTTGCTACCAGTGGCGAAGATGAATCACTTAATCGTGATATTTTGGGCTTGTAATGATGATAGGGAAAGCTATGACGAAGAATATTGATAACAACAAACTCTTTATCGCCTGTTGTTTAGCGCTCACCGTCACTTCTATGACATTTGCGATCAGAGCAGGAATTTTAGGGCAACTAAGTCAAGACTTTGCGCTATCTGATATGCAGCTAGGTTGGGTCAATGCCATGGCATTTTTGGGCTTCCCTATCGCAACAATGTTTGGCGGCCTACTTTATAATTTCATTGGCGCTAAAAAGTTAGTCATTATCGCCTTTGTGGGGCATATATTGGGCTTATTCTTAACCATGTCCGCCGATGGATTTTGGACATTACTTATTTCGAGCTTTTGTATAGGCTTTGCCAATGGTGCGGTTGAAGCAGGTTGTAATCCGTTGATAGCTGAAATGTATCATAAGAATAAAACCACGATGTTAAATCGGTTTCATGTTTGGTTTCCAGGCGGCATCGTTATTGGTGCGCTGATTTCAAAAGCGATGACTGATGTCGGTTTTGGCTGGCAGGCACAAATAGCCGTTATGCTATTGCCCACAATTGCTTATGGTTACTTAGTATTGAGCCAGAAATTCCCTGACAATAAAAACGTGGATACTTCAACAGCTCACAATGTCAAAGCGCTATTCTCGCCTTTATTTATGTTCATGGCCTTTTGCATGACATTAACTGCGACTAGTGAATTAGGTACACAGCAGTGGATTGAACGTATTCTCGGCGCATCGGGCGCATCGCCAATGTTAATTATGGCGATGATTACAGGAGTTATGGCGGTAGGTCGCTTTTTTGCAGGCCCTGTTGTCCGTAAGTTTAACCCTGCTGGTGTCTTACTATATTCTGCTATTGTCACCACCATTGGTATTTATTCAATGAGCTTAGCAACCGGCAGTATGGTATATGTCTCGGCATTGTTATTTGCCCTCGGTGTTACTTACTTCTGGCCGACCATGATAGGTTTTATTGCTGAAAATATTCCACAATCTGGCGCATTAGGTATGTCCATGTTAGGCGGTGCAGGTATGTTTGCAGTCAGTATGTGGAACCCTGTTATTGGTAGCTGGATTGATCAAGCCCGCCAGCAAGCGTTGACGGTAAACAACTCGCCTGAGCTCGCTGAACTAGCTGCAGGTCAAGCAACGCTCGCCAATTTAAGCCTTTTTCCTCTAGTTTTGGTGTTTGCATTTGCAGGACTTGTAATATACATGCGTAAAACGCAACAGTTACGAGAGGCTGCTCTTGAATCATAGTGCTGAGCATTCGTCTATGCGCCTAACCAAGCGCCAATTGCTTAAAACCCTTGCTGGCGCTCTCGGTGCGGGGGTTGCATCTCAATTAATTTCGGGCAAGGCTTTTGCAACAGCGATAAATTATGAAACACAAAAAGTTCGTACCAAAAAATCACGAAAGGTTTTTACGTATGAGCAAATGCAAGTATTAGCCAATATATGTGCCGTCGTACTACCTGAAACAGATACACCTAGTGCGGCTGAATTAGGTGTTCATGGTTTTATCGACCATCAACTCTTTACTTGTTATGACATCGAGCAACAACAACAAACTAAGGCTGTGATTAACACCATTGAGCAGCAAAGCATGACACATTATTCCAGCTCGTTCAATCAAATGAAATCTGAGCAGCAAACCGAATTATTGGTTGCATTAGAGGGAGTTGAATTAGGCTTTACAAGCGCTGATAAAACTCAGTTTGCTTTTTTAAAATCTTTGCTTGTCTTTGGTTACTTTACTACCGAAGTTGGTGCCACACAGGCACTGAATTATCAAGCCGTACCGGGTGAGTTTAAAGGATCGATTCCTTATGATTCTATCGGCAAATCGTATGGCGCTTTGGCGTACTACTAAACAACGGCAATAAATTTGAGAGAGTACTAATGGATCAAGACTTATACATCAATGATACAAGTGAGGTGTACGACGCGCTTGTTATTGGCTCAGGTATCTCAGGTGGCTGGGCAGCAAAAGAGTTTTGTGAACGAGGTTTTAAGACGTTAATGCTTGAACGTGGTCGCATTGTAGAGCACCAAAAGGACTATATTGGTGAGGGTAAACCGGTGTGGCAATATCCAAATCGTATGAAAGTCGACAACCTTTTGGTAGAAGAGCAATATGAAGTTCAAAAGAAATGTTATGCCTTTCATGATGGTACGAAGCACTTTTTTGGCAACGACAAAGATTACCCATACTCGACAGAGAAGGGCACTGATTTTACTTGGATCCGAGCGAATCAGTTAGGCGGTAAATCGTTACTTTGGCACCGACAATCGTACCGGTTCAATAAGCATGATTTTAAGGCAAATAAGCTTGATGGTCACGGCAATGACTGGCCGATACGTTATGAAGAACTTGCGAATTGGTATTCGTATGTAGAAAAACATGTCGGTATTAGCGGTCATGATGACAACTTACCGCAGCTACCTAGTAGTGAATTTTTACCACCATTTGAATGGACAAAGCCAGAGCTTGAATTAAAAACTAAATTTGCAGCACTTTATCCTGAGCGTCCAATGGTCATGGGGCGTGCAGCTCATCTGACTAAACCAAGTCAACTGCACTTGTCACAAGGGCGGGTGCAATGTCAGGCGCGCAATGAATGTCAAAAAGGTTGTTCATTCGGCGCCTATTTTTCCACGCAAAGCTCAACATTGCCTGCTGCTGCTAAAACCGGAAACTTACATATTGCGCCTAATAGCGTGGTACACAGCTTGATTTATGATGAAAAGTCCAATCGAGTCAAAGGTGTTAGAGTCATTGATAACGAGACCTTAGCTACTCGAGAGTATTTCGCTAAAGTAGTGTTTTTGTGCGCCTCTACTTTGGGTTCGACCCAAATTATGCTCAATTCAACGTCAATTAGCTTTCCAAACGGTATTGCCAATAGCTCAGGTGTATTGGGCCATTACCTGATGGACCATGTTTACAACGCAGGTGCCAGTGGTCGAATTGAAGGATATCACGACGAGTTTTATTCGGGTCGACGCCCTACAGGGCCTTACATTCCAAACTTTCAATTTGAACCGTCTAGATATAGACAAGGCTACAAACGTGGTTATGCACTATCTGGCGGTACTGTTCGTGCTAACTGGCAAGGGTTAAGCAATAGTGATGGCATAGGTGCAGGTTTCAAACAGCAACTTACGCAAGCTGGGGATTGGTATTTTGGCTTGCATGCCCAAGGCGAAATGCTTCCTCGGTTTGAAAACCAAGTGTCACTGCATCCGACGAAAAAAGACAAGTGGGGTATGCCACAGCTGCATATCAATTGTCAGTGGTCAGACAATGAAAAAATGATGATGTTAGATGCTGAACAAACCGCCAAGGAAATGCTCACCAAAGCGGGCTTAAAAGATGTCAAAAGTTATAACTCTATTGATAATAATGCACCAGGATTGGCTATTCATGAAGTGGGGACGGCGCGAATGGGAGCGGATTCTAGAAACTCTGTGTTAAATGCCTATAACCAAACTCACGACATTCCCAACTTGTTTGTGACTGATGGCGCAAGCTTTTGCTCATCTGCAGTGGTTAATCCGTCCCTAACCTTTATGGCGTTAACGGTGAGAGCGGTTGACTTTGCTGCAAAAGAAATGAAAGCAAAAAGAATTTAATTCAAATAACGATAAGAAAGACTAACGTGAGAATCACTATGAAATTAGCCAGATTGATGATCTTAGGAGCCATTTTGCTATCAATGACAACTGTGGCCAATGCAAAGCAAGAGTACACGGCTATGCCGCAAATCAGTGTTCAATTATGGTCAGTTAAAGAAGACGTGAAAGCTGACTTCACCGGAACATTAAGTGCTTTGGCAAATATGGGCTTTACAGGTGTTGAATTTGCTAACGAGTTTGGCGAATTTTCAGGGGACGCAGCGGCGGTTAAACGAGTGCTTGACCAGTTAGGGCTAAAAGGAAGTGGCGCGCATATCTCCTTTGAACAACTTAACGACAAAAACTTTGATGAAACCATCGCTTTTTATCAAACGCTAGGTGTTGATATGTTAATTGTTGGCTGGGACGAGCGAGCGTGGCACCCCGAAGGGATTAAAGAAGTCGTATTTTTACTCAATAAGCTAGCAAAAAAGCTTGAGCCCTTTGGCATAAAAACAGGCTTTCATAATCACGATCATGAATTCAATGCATACAATAACTCAACTTATTGGGACTATTTGGCGCAGCACACCTCCCACAATGTTGTGCTGCAACAAGATGTTGGTTGGACAACGTATGCCGGAAAAGACCCTATAGATTATGTTAAACGCTACCCTGGGCGCACGATTACAACTCACTACAAAGTTAAATTGCCTAAAGGTGTAACGGGAAAATTACCGTTTATTGGGCAAGATACCATCGACTGGGTGGGATTATCTAAAACCAATATTGCCGTAGGTGGCACAAGATGGTTTGTCGTTGAACAGGAAGAGTATCCTAATGGTATTTCGCCGCTAGAAGCAGTCAAAATTTCCAAACAAGGATTAGACAAAATCCTCAATAAACTTTAACGCTTTATCCATACTTTTTAGAACCAAAATTTTCGGTTGAACATACAGAGAAGTTACATGAATAGATTAAATCATTACTTACGCTCATCAATAGGCGCTATCAAAGGTGGCGCCGTGTCTTTGTTTATGGTCTTGCAGCCATTGGCATTTGCTCATGACAATGTCTTAACAGAGAAGGAAGAAAAACAAGGTTGGCAATTGCTGTTTAATGGTAAAGACATGTCGGCATGGCGCAATTTCAAACAATCAGGTTTAAGCGATAAGTGGCAAGTGATTGAGGGGGAAATTCGTCTTACTGAAAAAGGCGGCGGCGATATACTGACAAAAGATAAGTACCAAAACTTTGATTTGAAACTGGAGTGGAAAATCTCAAAAGCGGGCAACAGTGGTATTTTTGTTATGGCTGATGAGCTTGGTAAGCAAATATATTCTCATGCGATTGAAGTGCAAATACTTGATAATCAGCGCCATAGTGATAACAAAATAGACTCGCATTTATCAGGCTCATTATATGATTTAATCGCATCACCCAAAACATCACATAAACCAGCAGGACAGTGGAATCAGGTACGTATTTTATTAAATAAAAATGCACTAAAAGTATGGCAAAACCAAGTACAAACTGTCGATATTAGCATTGGCAGCGAGCAATGGAATAAATTAGTCACCAAAAGTAAATTCAGTGACTGGCAAGGTTTTGCTGGCGCAGAGATAGGCCATATTGGCTTGCAGGATCACAGTGATCCGGTTGCCTTTAAAAACATTAAAATAAAAGCATTATAACGTGGTAAATATGATGAAAGATTTTGACTATCAGGTTGTCGTTGTTGGCTCTGGAGCTGGTGGAGCTATGGCTGCATATACGTTGGCGAAAGCGGGTCATAAAGTATTAATGCTAGAAGCCGGGCGGGATTACGATCCAAAAACTGAAACGCCGATGTTTAAAACCAATGGCCAAGCGCCATTGATGGGTGCGGGTAATGTGGATAAGGATTTTGGTTTTTACGATGCAACCGTAGATGGCGGTTGGACCGTGCCGAATGAGCCTTACACGACCGGTAAAGATTCTGACTTTCTTTGGTGGCGAGCACGTATGCTTGGCGGTAGAACCAACCACTGGGGCAGGTATTCATTACGCTTTAGTGAACATGATTTTAAGGGTAAGTCGCGCGATGGTTTAGGTGCTGATTGGCCTTTTGAATATCAGGAGCTCGCGCCTTGGTATGATAAAACAGAAGCATTAGTTGGCATATGTGGCACTAATACAGGGCTGGACGATATGCCTGATTCAGCTGAAGGTGTGTTACAACCGCCCCCTAAACCTAGAGTACCTGAATTGCTTGTAGCTGCTGCGGCTAAGAAATTGGGTATTCCTGCCGTTCCTATGCATCGCGCAGTGTTAACACGTCCTAAAGATGACAGACAAGCCTGTTTTTACGCAACCCCGTGTGGTCATGGCTGCTCGATTGGTGCCGCTTTTCAAACCACCACATCTCTAATTCCTATGGCGTTAGCGACGGGCAATTTGAAAATTATCACCGATGCTATGGTGCGTAAGGTTGATGTCGATAGTAAAGGAAAAGTAAATGGTTTGACTTATGTTGATAAGAAAACCAGCCAAGATATTAAGATCCCAGCTAAGGTTGTTATTCTTGCCGCTAGTGCTTGTGAATCAGCAAGACTGTTATTAAATTCAAAAAGTGAACATCACCCTAATGGTTTAGCGAATTCAAGTATGCAAGTTGGCCGAAATATTATGGACTCAACTGGTACTGGACTTGGCGCACATATTCCCGCTTTAGAAGGGCGACCAATATACAATGAAGATGGACATACTGCTAACCACTTATTTATTCCATGGTGGGGACATAAGAGTCAGACAAAAGGAGAACTTGATTTTCCACGAGGCTATCACTTTGAGTTAGGCACAGGCTTTAGAGCGCCAGGTGCAGGTGTTAGCGGTGACTTGCAGGGCTATGGTAAATCGCTAAAGGAGCAAGCTAAAAAACACTATGGCGCTGGTGTTTACTTGGCATTGCGTGGTGAGATGTTACCGAATGAACATTGTTATATGGAAATTGACGAAGCGGTTAGGGATAAGTGGGGTATACCCGTGGCCAAGTTTCATTGGAAATGGTCAGAGCATGAATTAAAACAAGTGGAGCATGGTTTAAAAACAGCGAAAGCAATTTTAGAAACTATGGGGGCCACTTTCACAGAGCCACTGCCAAGTGCAGAGCAAGCGATTTTAAAAGGTGGTCAAATCATCCATGAGGTAGGCAGTACCCGTATGGGAGAATCGCCAAAAGAGTCAGTTACCAATCAATATGGCCAAACTTGGGACTGTGACAACGTATTTGTTATGGATGCTGGGGTTTTTGCCTCAAATCCACATAAAAACTGTACTTTAACGATCATGACATTAGCAATGCGTAATGCCACTTGGTTGGCAGAGCAGTTAACAAACGGGGAGCTTTAATCATGGCCAAAGTCATTAAAAATGATAAAGGTGCGCTATATCAATCAACAATCAGCCGTCGAGAGTCTTTAAAGTGGCTAGGAGTATTGTCTGCAAGTGCCTTATTGCCTTCCCTTGTGGGTTGTGACGTCAATGATAAGGCTGTAGATGTCGCCAAAGAAGCGATCAAAGGGCATTGGCCTGATTTATCTTTACCGCCCATTTCGGTGAAAGGTTACGGTAAAGATCCGGATATGATCATTCCGCCATCATCACCTTGGCCAAAAACGTTGTCAGCTGAACATTTAACGCTAGTTGCCATACTTGCTGATATTCTCGTGCCTCGAGACGGCGATGTGCCGTCGGCAACGGAAGTGAATGTTCCTGATGTTATTGATGAGTGGGTCAGCGCGCCATATAAAAGACAACAGGACGATCGTTTAACGATTCTTTCGATGTTGGTATGGATAGATGATGAGTCTACGTTAAGGTTTGCTAAAGGATTTGCCGGCCTTTCGTCGGTAGAGCAGCTAATGATTATGGATGATGTCGCTTATCACACAGATGAAACGCCCGCACAATATAAGCGAGTAGCCGCTGCGTTTAGCCGATTTAGAAAACTGGCATTAGCCGCATTCTTTTGTAGTCCCGAGGGCACCAAAGATTTGGGCTATGTTGGTAACGTCCCTATTGCAGGGGACTACCCAGGACCTACCGATGAAGCTATGGAACATTTAAATAAGGCCCTTGCTAATTTGGGCTTAGCCCTTTAATAAATGAGAAAGACAAGCCATAAAGCACACAGCGCTTTATGGCTTGCCTCGTTGTGATAACTGATGAGGAAATGTCAGCCTTGGTCCAGACGATCGCTTAATAACTGCCTAATGTGCTCTGTGGGAGCCGCTGTAATTGCAAGTTCGGTGTGTTTTTGTCCTAGCACGAATTCGCCACTGCGAAAAAGCAAGTCTGCTTGTACTGCATGCCAATGATAAGATTGTTCAAGCCAATGAGGGATGTTGGCAGACTTCAATACTGCTAATCCTGCTTGTGGGCCTTGGCACTCTGCTGTTGCTATGGCTCGATTGAGAAAATGCAGTGGTGATGGAGCAATGCGTTCTAGTAACTGATATGACGCGATAATTTTATCCCATCGTGTTTGGCTAAATGAGGGCGACAAGGCATGCTCAGCAGCAATCCCTGCCTCGATATGATAGCGTGAAATATTATCGCCAGAGGCTGAATATGCGAGTAACTCCATAGCTATTTTTGTTAGTTGGGGATCCCACATCTTACGGTCTTGGTGTTCTAATAATAACAAGGTTCCGTTGTCTTTTTGCCGTGCTTTAATTCTGGCAAGATGAAAATACATTAATGCCAACAAAGCATAACTATTAGGTAAATCGCCCAATTGATGTTCAACTAACAGCCCCGCCAGTCGGATTGCTTCTTCACATAAATCGTGTCGAATGGCGATATCAGGGTGTGAAGATAAATAGCCTTCAGTAAACATTAAGTATAAAATTTGATGTATTGATGATAGTCGAGCAACTACCTCATTATTCGTTAGATTATCCAATGTTAACACCTGTTTTTTAAGGTGCTGCTTGGCTCGACTATAGCGTTTGTAAGCATTTGCTTCTGTCATGAATAGTCTAAGAGCAATCTCCCTAATGCTAAAACCACATAAACTTTTTAAGGTGAATACTAACTTAGATTCAGCAGGGATAGCATCGTTACAAACAGCAAACAACATGCATAACATTGAATCGTTTATCTCGCTGGAAAAACTAATGTCTTGATGTTCATTGAAGTCATCTTTTTTTATGGCATGATGCTCAGCCAGCAAATCGTTATGATGCTTGCTTGTTTTAAACTCTGATAAAAGACGATTATAGGCGACTCGATAAAGCCAAGCTGATGGGTTTTCTGGAATGTTTTCATTGCCCCAAAATTCTAATGCTTGCGCTAACGCCCATTGGACACAATCCTCAATAGTGTCAATGTACTGCATATTTGTTCGGCGCGATAAAATCGCCACAAGTTTACCGTACTCATGGCGAAATAATTGCTCTACTTGTGTTTTTTTATGACTCAAGGCGTGCAAATTTCTCGTATCTCAATACTGGTTCCTGCATTTGAAACCATGGGGCTAGCTTTGATTACAGCAATTGCTTGTTCTAAGGTGTGTGCAGTTAGCATCATATAACCGCCAACCACTTCTTTAAGCTCAATGAAAGGGCCATCGGTAACTTGGTCGTGTCTCACTACACTAGCTACTGAGCCGAGCTTGTTGCCCATGTCTAGTATGTTGTCAGCGAACTCTTGTTGCCAAGCTTGGTATTTGGCATACATTATTTCCATTTCGGAAGGAGAAGGTTTTTCACACGTTCCCGTAGCACTACGTAAAATGCACATATAGGTGTTATTTTTCATTTCATACTCCGTTATAAATTCATCTTTTTTTGTCATTAACGTAATTCAATGACAATGTAATAACATCTCAACCTTTGCTTTTTGGACACTCAATGAACTTTTTTCTAAAACTTTTAATAAAATTTGAGCTTAGACTAATGTCAGCATAGCGAACAGTTTTCTTACAACATTGTTGTAATCATTAAGTGGCATCGCATTTAGCCGATTCGATTCAATACTTAAAACTCAATACAGAATTCAAACACTACTTCCAATGTTTAGTTTTACCGATAGAGAATAAATGAATAACATTGTATCAACTGATAAAGGTGGCCAATATGAAAAAAGAAGTTGGTTAAATACATGCTGGCTCAAGGGGCTGATTTAAACTTAGCGGTAATGTCAGAAACCGATAGAATCCATAAACTTAGCAGTCTACTTAACGGTGCTTAGATAAAAGATGTCCGCAATTACTTTACTATCTATGGTGACCCTATTAAGTTGCAAGGTGTTTATCCTAGTAGGGTTTATCGCCAAAATGCTGAACCAAGTGTTCAATTAAAAAGCGCACTTTTTGTGACAAGTATGAACTATTAGAAAACAGAGCATATGCATCCATAGTGGTTAATTCATATTGAGGCAGCAAAGGTACTAATTGCCCCAACTGAATTTCTTGCCAAGTTAAAAAGGTTGAGAGCATAGTAATCCTGCGACTAGAAACTGCCATAAAGTATATCCCCTAATTATCACAACATCACTAAAACTGAGGAGTAGGAAATACCCAATCAATTCCAAGTTACGGCTTAAATCCTTTTTATCCCGTAAGAATCATCTGAAAAACAAATGTATCTTGATGAATTTACCCTAATACCCACTTCCCCCTAATGGTGTTTGTTCAAATTAGATTGGATATTGTGCCTATCAACAATACGAAATAAATAACAAACTGACGTATACGCCACAGGCAGTGCAGGGTAGATAAAATATTGGTGTAAGTGAAAATTGATTAAGAATTTAATCAATCGATAGATACAAAAAAGCCCAGCTGATGCTGGGCTTATCTGATGAATGGCGCCGACTGCCGGAGTCGAACTGGCGACCTACTGATTACAAGTCAGTTGCTGATTGTAGCTAATCTCACTACTTATACAACTTAATAGCTAGATCAATTGAGGGCAATTAAACAATTCCCCATGACTTTATCCTGTTTCAATTATTTATTTTGCTCTACTAGTGAGGAAGCGTTAATGTTGATTTGTGATAACTCTCTTGTCGCTTTATGCCATGTAGTGCCTTTAAACCAAGGAGTAGATGGTGGGGTTGTTGCTGCAAACTCTCTATGCAGTTTGGTCATCCAAACGATTTCAGCATTTGTGTGCGGTCTATCACTAATGTTTAATACACCCATGGTGATATTGTGAGGTTGATAAAAACTTGGTGCTGACCATTCGCCAAATTTAGCTATAAAATCTGATACGGTAAACTCAATCACTTGCTCCGCTTCAACAATATTGTTGGTGCACACTAAATGCTGCTCTTCAGATATGCAGTCCGTTAGGCTAGGGTTAACCAGCTTATAATAAGTCTTAGTGACTTCTGTCGCATCTAGTAGGCCCATAATATAAAGTAAGATGTCATCCCACGTTCTAAAGTCGTCATCTAATGGTTTAATTTTAAATTGTCCGTCTGCATCTTTAATAAGGTACGTTTCAAATCGCTCTCCTTGCTCGTTTTCCAACACGACTGAATGTGGCCAACCTCTGTCAGGATCCCAAAATGGGCCTGATAGCTCTCCGTTCACGGTAATGTCAGCGTCATGATGCATGCCGTCACCTGAATTCCATGCCGCTTCACCCTCAGCAGGAAAATTACTGGAAGCTACACCGATTAAACCATGACCTAACTCATGATTTAATGCGTCTAATTCTGGCGTTCCGTTCCAAATAATCCCTGTAAGTCGTTGATGGGCTTTTCCATCAATAATGTTGTAGCAATAAGAGTTATTCTCGCAGGGCGGGGCAAAACCTGTCCCTTTAATGTTATCATGCACGCGCACATACCCGGCTCCATGTATGAACTCTCTTGGGGTAACCGAGAAAAAGTCAAATACATCGCCAGCAAGTTGCCATGCAGTATTGCAGGCTTTACAAGTTTCTGGTGAGTGTAACGCCCACGGATTTTTGTATCTTAAGTTGTATTCGTCACCAAGACTGATAAAAAGTCCGGTTTCATTCACCCTAATGTTTTGGGTCAATGTTTCAACTGACTCAGAACCTCGGTATTTCTTGTTTACTACAATAAGATTGGACTGCCCAAGGTAATCTCTTTCAGGAAAAAGGTACTCTGGTACATACAGGCAGGCTCTTGTATAAATCCCGTCGCCTGCTATTAAATCACCATGAGTACCATCATCGAATATGAGAGATTTGTCTTCACCGTCTACTGCTTCAAAATAACCACCTTCAATAAGGTATATTTTTGAGATGAAAGGTTGTTCTGAATCTTCTCGGCTGAAAAAAGTAAAAGTTTGATCTGAGAATATAATTGAGGGTTCATGCATTTGATGACCGACTTCCGTCAAAGTATCAGGGACATATACCGCAACGGGGGAAATGTTCTCGTTTTTGTTGCAACTTGATATGGGAGAAGGTTCCCACGAAGTTGATGTAAAAGGAGTGACATTAACAATGACACTACTGCTATGAGATGCACCTTGGTTATCTGTTACCGTTAATTGCATAGTTATTGCAATCGACTCTGTCGTAGGCGGTGCAATAAAATTGGCGACTGCTTGATCACTATCGTTAATTGATATATCGACACCATCTATTTGTTGCCATAGATACGCGGTAATACTACCATCACTGTCTGAACCGCTGCCAGATAAAACAACTTTGCTGTTCTCTACTACGGTTTGGTCATCACCTGCAAAAGCTTCTGGCGCAAAATTTTGGCTAGGAGTGGGAGCTTCTTTTTGTTTTTTATCACTTCCTCCACATGCAGAAATAGTGAGTGAAAATAACAAAATAATAATGAATCTAACGCATTTTTTTATGATGAAAAAGTGCTGAATAAGTAAAAGGTAGAGGTTCACGACTCTTCCATTCCATTTACGGAGATTTTACTAGATATTAGTTCAATACTTAATATGCAGCCAAATAGGTTGGTGATTTTGTTTGAAGATCTTTAGTTTCTTATGACTTTTGTTACCAAGACACTTTATTTCACACTATGGTATTTTCTCACATAAGGATAATCATGATTAAAGGTGATAAGTTCCAAAGATATATCCATTCTACTAATTTCACTGCTGCCAATACCCAGCTCGGAGTTTTTACATCAGTAGGCAACTTATTCCATTAATTCAAATCAACGACTTAAATTCTTTTTACCCCATACAAAACACCTAAAAATCATTATCAAAAGTTAGATTTAGCCTAATACGCAATTCGGCTTAGTTGGGGTTATTTAAAATAGTTAGGATATTGTGCCTATTAGTACGCAACTCAATTAACGAAACTGACGAATACACCACGAATAGTGCAGGGGAGATAAAAGATTGGTGTAAGTGAAAATTAGGAAAGAAATTAACCGAGTAACAAATACAAAAAAGCCCTAACCGAAGTTAGGGCTTGATGCTTCCTACGAAGGAATGGTGCCGACTGCCGGAGTCGAACTGGCGACCTACTGATTACAAGTCAGTTGCTCTACCAACTGAGCTAAGTCGGCACACAAAACTGTGTGCGATAAACCTAAGTTTATCTTGGCACCGAAATAATGAAGGTCATTCACTATCTCAAAATAATGGTGCCCAGACGCGGAATCGAACCACGGACACGGGGATTTTCAATCCCCTGCTCTACCGACTGAGCTATCTGGGCTTCTTGCAAGACTTCGGGCTTTCACCGCGTTGTCCTGAAGACGGGGCGTATTAAACTGTTTTTCGTTTTCCCCGTCAACACTTTTTTTCAAAAAAGTTTTTGTTTGCTGGTTTTTTCTACGCTTTGGCGTAAACAACATCAAAGTGGCTGAACTTTAAGCGTGGTAAATAGTATAAAAGCCAATAATGATGAAACCACCACCAGCGATATAAGCTAAATACTTTTCGTTAATATACTCAGATAAGAAAGTTCCAGCTAAAACACCAACGGCAGAAGCGACAATTAAGGCTGCTGATGCGGCAAAAAATACCAGCCATTTGCTGATGTCTCTGTCTGCAGCAAATAACATTGTCGCTAATTGAGTTTTGTCACCAAGCTCTGCAATAAACACCGAGGCGAAAATAGTGAAGAACACTCGCCAATCAAACCCTAATTCCATCATTGCTTTTTAACCGGTACATAGCCTTCAATTTCAGGTTCTTTACCGTCGAATAAGTAGGCGATCATTGCAGTTTCTAAAAATGCTCTGTCATCAGGGTTCATCATGTTCATTTTTTTCTCGTTGATCAGCATTGTTTGCTTTTTCTGCCAATTCCCCCATGCTTCTTTACAGATATTGTCGAAAATTCGTTTGCCAATGTCTCCAGGGTATAATTGAAAATCTAATCCTTCAGCTTCTTTTTGAAGGTTCTGGCAAAAAACTGTTCTGCTCATGTTTATATCTCTTTAACGTTGTTCAAGATGTTTGATTAATTTTAAAGTTGATGCAGCTAAACCTACTTCAACCTTGTGATGTAAATTATACCATTGTTGTTCAGCGTGATCGTTGATTTCTTTCGACACTATCTGTTCTACATCAATCACAATTGGGCTGATGTCCAAATGAAAATGGCTAAAGGTATGTCTAAATGTTGATAATTCCTCGCGTTGATACTCTTTCAAGTTCAATTTAGTCAATAAGGCGTTAATTTGCTCTGTTTGGTTAACTTCATAGAAACACCATAAGCCTCCCCAAATTCCAGCAGGAGCGCGCTTCTCCATTAATACCCGTTGCTTTAAACGAGGAATAACCATAATAGTTGACTTTTCTGGAATGATTTTCTTAGGTTTTTTCTGGGGATAGTTAGTTTGTTCATTCGTTGCATACGCAATGCAGTGCGATTGAACTGGGCAGATGTCACATTTAGGTGATGATCGAGTGCAAATACTTGCGCCTATGTCCATCATGGCTTGGTTATAAAATTGCACGCCTTTTTTAGGCGTCAGTTTTTCCGCTATAGGCCATAACGATTTTTCATAAATTGCTTGTCCGTTGTGCCCTTGTACAAGGTAGCAGCGTGCCAATACACGTTTGACATTGCCATCCAAAATAGCGTGATGTTCTTTTCGTGACAAACTTAAAATAGCACCTGCGGTTGAACGGCCGATACCGGGCAGGGCAATAACACCTTCAATGTCTTGTGGGAATTCACCTTGGTACTGCTCAGCAATAATTTGCGCCGTTTTATGCAGGTTTCTTGCTCTCGCATAATAGCCAAGTCCGGTCCAATGGTGGAGTACTTCATCTTGCTCAGCATTTGCTAAATCAATTACGGTTGGAAAGCTCTTCATAAATTTTTGATAGTAGCCAATTACTGTGGCTACTTGCGTTTGTTGCAACATAATTTCCGAAACCCAAACGCGGTATGGGGTTTTATTGTCCTGCCATGGCAGGTGCTTGCGGCCATGCTCGTGATACCACGCCAATATTTGTTGGCTGAATTTCGTTGCTGACGCTGTTGTTATTTTTGATGTGTTTTTCATAGCGAGCACAGTGTAGTCAATCGAAAAAACGAATGCTATGTATGAAGGTAAAATCAATGATACTTTTTAGAAGGAGTAACCTTAGAACAAATCAACATTTATGAGCAAAAATGCTATAGCCTCTGGCTATTATTGATAGGCTAGTTCAAAATACCGCTGTAAATTTTACTCTAACTAGGAATAGCCATGAAAATTGATGCTAAAAATCGTAACCGTCGTCTTCGTAAAAAGTTGCGTGTAGATGAATTCCAAGAACTAGGATTTGATGTCGCTTGGAAATTAGCTGACGATATTGATAGCGAAGGTGTAGATAACTTTATTAGTAAGTTTTTCAATGATGTTATTGAGCCTAATGGTTTAGGGTTCGGCGGCGAAGGGGATGTGCTTTGGCATGGGCTTATTTGCACACAGAAAATAGGGAAATGTACAGACGAGCATAGAGCCGCTGTTGAAAAATGGTTAACTGATAATGGTGCTACGGCCGTTGCAGTAAGCGATTTATATGACGTTTGGTGGGCGTAAAATTTAATTAATACTCTATGCTAATATCCGCGATATTTAGTGCTTATTGCTAGCTTTTAGTAACTGGTTTATTTGCTCGATTAAATCAGGGTGTTTTATTGTAGAAAGGTAATATTCCCCCTTAATAAATGGCAGCTTTTTACATAAAACAATATCATAATTGTTTTGATTTAAATGGCTGCCAATATAATCTTCATTAACATAAATAGCGTCAATCCTTTTAGCTAAAAGAGAGTTTACTAACTGCTCCATATAATCAAATTCAATCAAACTTATCTGTTTACTTTTTATTGCCTCTAAATAAGGCTCTGCAGTAAAACCTCGCAATGTTCCTAATTTATTTATGTGAGCATTGGAAAAATCACTACAAGTTTGTTTTTGTGTAAAGGTGCCGTCTGTATATTGTCTGATGGCATCACTGTAATAGATTGCCTTATTGCGCTTTAAGTTTGATTTCCAATTAGGATTGTCGGGGTATTTGAAATCCAGTGAACTGCCATTAATGAAACTCGCATACAAACGTCTAATAGGAAACTCTTTGTAAGAAAACTCTAGTGAAAGAGTTTGTTTGATTTTATTTAATATCACAATGTCTTTGCGCGAGTTAACTTGGCAAGGTCGTCTATTGATGCAGTTAATATTAGCGATCATTGGCTCTATGCCAATAATATATTGTGCTGCGGTAACAGGCTTTAAGGCCAATATAAACGTTAAAAGAAGTGCGATAATTCCGTGTGTCATATTGACCAATGCTGTCGTTACTTACGACTACGTCTTAGAAATGATATTTAACTAACAGATTTACATTATTCTCATCCACATCGTCAATACCAAATTTGTTTTGCCAATGAACGTATTCAATACCTAAATAAAGTGGGGTGGTAATATTAATATGGGGTGACAAATTATATTTTAATTGTGACGTCATATTCATACTTGTTTCGTTGTCATTATTAGAAGGAACAAAATCGATAAAACCATCGTAATTTAATGGCCCTATCGGTACCGCCCATGCTACGGTGACTTGCTCTCCATTATCACCAAGTTCATTGTTTCTGTGGTATAGGTTTAATTTTAGAAAGGTAAAGTGGGGCATTTTTATATCAGTGCCGACACCCACTAAGTAGTGAGTGAAACCGTCACCAATTTCAGCTGTTGTCGCGACATAAATATTCTTTAAGAAACTGTTTTCATATTGAGAAATTTTTATTCTTGGTGACCATTCAGCGTAAGTTTCGGTTGAGCCATTATCAGACTCTAGTCGGTCTACAAACAAAAAACTGTCTCCCCAGCTCAAGCCTGCGACATGTTCAAAGGTGACCACTTGTCGGTCAGGATCGCCTACTTCATAATCACTTCCGTTTAAATAGGTGACACTAAAATCAGACCATAGAGTTTCAGCCCAAGCTGCATAAGGAAATGATGCTACAACGATTAAAATAATTAGTTTGTTCATATTAAACCTACTGGGTTTTAAATTGAGAGACTAAGTTTGACAACTGTTCTTTTTGGCTATTTAAATCATCGATAATGCTGCTCGTGTTATCGGAAAGCTCAGAAATTTTTAAAGCCATATCTGCAATACGAGTAACATTCCCGTTTAACTCGTTAATGACATTAGATTGCTCTTGGGTTGCTGTGGCTACTTGCGTGTTCATGGCAGTGATTTCGCTTATTTCATTCACCACGAGGCTAAGCGCAGTTTGTGCTTGTGTAGTTTGTTCTAAACCTTGTGTGGCCAATTCACTGTTTTGACTCATGGCGGTTACGGTTTCTTGTGCTTGGCTTTGTAGGCGGCTTATTACATCATTAATCTCTTGTGTTGACTGTTGAGTTCGTGCAGCTAGTGTGCGTACTTCGTCTGCCACAACGGCAAAGCCTCTACCTTGTTCACCAGCTCTAGCCGCTTCTATGGCTGCATTTAATGCGAGTAAATTGGTTTGTTCAGAAATACTGCTTATAGTATCCACCACAGAGCTGATCATATTGGTTTGCTCCGCTAAGGCGGATATCTTTTCTTGTGTGTGTTGATTGCTTTCTTGCAGTGAGGACATGACCTCGCTGGTTGTATCGACTTGTTGGTTAGTTGCTGAAATGGTTTGCTCGGCAGACTCAGTTTTACTTGCAGTCGAGCTGGCCAAATTGCTAACTTCTTGAATGCTATGGCTCATTTCATTGGTGGCGGTTGCAACTGAGCCTGATTCATTTTGTTGTTCGCCAACATAATCCACAACTTGCCCTGATAGGTTTCGTAACTCATCAAATAGGCCTGCCATCATATGTTCCGTCTGTTTTATTTCTTCAATCATGTTACTTATTTTAAGTAAGATAGCATTAAACCCCGTTGCCAAGTTACCCAGCTCATCACCTCTGTCATCATCTAATTTTTGGGTTAAGTCTCCCCCTTGCTCGGCCATTTCAATTAATCGATCGCCAATGTTTACGATTGGCTGTGCAATACGTTTGGCAAATCCAATCATCATTAAAATAAAGCAGCCGGCAATAATGATATTGAATATCGCGGTCTTAACTTGAGCTGATTGAATTTGTGACATTGGCTCAGATTTGGGCAACATGGCAATAATTTTCCAGTTAAGCTCAGGCAGTCCTACACTTGCAACATAGAACTCTTCGCCATCTTTTGTGATTTGGTCAAAAACATAAGTAGAAGTATTTTTTAATAAGGTTGAAGAAGCATTGGCAAAACCGTCTAGCTCCTTAAGTTGCCTTTTTTTAAGCTCTGATAATTGCGGATGAATGATGACATTACCTTGATAGTCCGTAACAAACACGTAGCCATTTGTGCCTATTTTATTGGTCAAAATTTCTTCGCTGATGGCATCAACTGAATATCCGAGACCTGCTACCGCTAATACTTGTCCTTGGTGGCTGGCTTTATAGTTTACAAAGGCCGTTAATTTAGACGAGCCTTCTTCATAATCAAAAGCAATTTCAAAAGGGATGTCTTTCTCGATAAATTGATAAAACCATGCGTCTTTTTCACGGCTTATTTGTTTGAGCACGCCGCTTTGATTCAGATAGTTTTGGGAGACATTTGATACCCAAAAAACAACAAAAGCGTTGTTTTTGACTTGCATGCCTTTCAAGTAGTTAATTGCTTGGGGCTGCCCTTGTTCCGGTTCTCCAGCGCTTGCCCAATCAATTAAGTAGCTATTTTGAGTAATAGATTTAGACAGCTCTAATGGAGTACTTAGTTGCTGGCGAATTCTGGCTTCAACCTTAGCTAATTGGTTGGGTAGTAGATCTTGTTCTATGTTTTTTTCAAAAACTTCTTTGAAAATAATGTTGTTTAATACAATAGAACTAAGGGAAAGGACAACTAGAGATATCGCCGTTATAGCAATGAGCCCGCGCTTTATTGTGATTTTCTTCAGCCAATCATTCATAACTATCTTATACACTAGGGTAAATTATTGTTTATTAAGTAATAGTCAAAAACTCTGACTTTTGCTATTTTCGGTTTGAGTTTAACGGTGTAAAAAAGGATAATACGCCTCCAAAATTTACAAGGTGATTATTTATGACCGAAAGAACCCATAAATCAATTGAACAAGCAGAGCAAGAAGGTAAGTACATTCGTAAAGTACGCAGCTTTGTTAAACGTGAAGGGCGGTTGACTAAAGGCCAAGCACACGCACTTGAGGCCTTTTGGGATGATATGGGGTTGAATCATGAAAATGGTGTTTTGAACTTTGAAACCATATTTGGCAATAATAACCCTGTTGTTTTAGAAATTGGCTTTGGCATGGGTAAATCATTAGTTGAAATGGCTAAGAATGCACCAGAGCTCAACTTTGTCGGTGTAGAGGTGCATCGACCAGGTGTTGGAGCATGTATCGCGCTGGCAAAAGCTGAAGGCGTAAGTAACTTAAAAGTGTATGAACACGATGCCATTGAAGTGCTTGCGGATTGCCTTGAAGATCAGAGTTTATCGACAGTGCAACTTTTCTTCCCTGATCCGTGGCACAAGAAAAAGCATCATAAACGCCGTATTGTAAAGCCTGAGTTTGTCGAAGCTATCCGCCAAAAATTAAAAATAGGTGGTGTGTTTCATATGGCAACTGACTGGGAAAACTACGCAGAATGTATGTTAGAAGATATGCAGTCAGCTCCGGGCTACAAAAATTTATCAGAAAATAATGATTATGTTCCTAGACCAGACTCAAGGCCTTTAACCAAGTTTGAGAACCGTGGTCAACGACTGGGTCATGGTGTTTGGGATTTGCAGTTCGAACGTAAAGATTAATTCATTTATTCTATGCGTTGAAACTAATGAGAATGCAAGTCAGCAGGTGCTGACTTACGGTTGCTCTGATTCTATATCTGGCTCTTTGGCAAAATGAGCCAGCTTATCTCGTTCGATGAAAAACAAATGTTGGCAATGCCGTGTATTCCCTGTTTTCTCAAGCCAATCTTCTGTTACAACTCCCCAAGCAATAGCAGCCTGCAATACTCTGCTAGGATACTGACTCCAGTAATAAATGCTCGCTCGAATATGCGTATCATTATTAGGAAATGTCTCACTTCTTTGGCGCTCTAATCTGTGCTGTAATTCTTTGATCACTAATGACTTTAGCTCTGAATTTATCCTAGCTTTAAAGTTATTAAATTGTCTGGCACGGTATACTTGCCATAACATCCATAAAATAATCGCGACAGCTATTCCTGCGATAATTTCCAAAATATTGCCTTTTTATTTCATCTAAAACCATGTTGCAATAATTAAAATAACGATATGCAACCAAATGTAATTTATTGTTAACTGGATTAGGGTAAACTAGCAATCATTTTATGTTACCGGACAAACTAATGAAACGAATTGTTGTATCTTTTCTTGCACTAATCTACGCCTCTTACTCTTTTGCAGACAATAAAATTCAGAAACTCTACGATTCAGTAAATAACAGTGTCGTCGAATTGCATGTTGAGGCGATTGCTAATCCAAAACCGGGGCAAGTTAATTACAAAGTGAGCAAGGCTAATTCTTTAGGCTCAGGTGCTTTAGTGTCAAAAAAGGGACGTATATTAACCGCCGCACACGTTGTAGAGCGAGCAACCAAAATTGAAGTAACATTTAATGACGGTAGTAAAACATCTGGCCACGTAGTTTGGGTAGATAATCTTATTGACCTTGCCATGATCCAAGCCGCCGAAGTGCCTGATAACATTAAGCCACTAAAGCTCGCTAAAGCTGAAGATTATCGAGTTGGTGAACAAGTGATGGTGATCGGCGCACCTTATGGCGTAAGTCATAGTTTATCGGTTGGTTATCTAAGTGGCATTCGCGACAAAGATCCAATCCCAGGCACCGGTCTCGTGCCGCGTTTTTTACAAACTGATGCATCGATAAATAAAGGTAATTCAGGCGGCCCAATGTTTAACCTTGATGGTGAAATCTTAGGTATTGTAAGTCATATTTTGTCTAAAACTGGTGACAGTATTGGGCTAGGGTTTGTTATCTCAACAGACACGATTCAAAAGATAATGGCGACAGACCCAACAATATTTTCAGGCTTAATTCCCCATTTGTTGACCAAAAAAGAAGCTAAGGCGATCAATAACCCTTATGGTTATGGGCTACTGATACAACAAGTCGTTCCGGGAACTATTGCCGACAGACTTGGCTTTAGAGGTGGAGATCTCAATGTGCTTATTGGCAACACACCCGTTTTACTCGGTGGTGATATTTTGCTAGAAATTTCAGGGCGACCGATCAAAGATTTAGCTTCAGCATTGAAGTTACGCGGACGTCTAACTGAGTATGCAAAAGGTGATAAAATCATTGTGAAATATTTGCGAGCTGGCGAAGTGAAACAAACATTTTGGATTATTGAGTAAGACGAGTCTTCCAAACAACACAAGCAAAGCCGTAATTATGTTACGGCTTTTTTGCGTTTTGCCTTGTCAATTTTTCCACGGTGATTGTAGTTAAATCAAATTGGCTGAAAAATGAGTAATATAAAGTTGTTATTGCTGAACAATCTCATAGAATATTACTTATCTTCACTTTGACAACTTATTATGAACGAAATAAAGCAGCGAGCTGCTAATCCTGAGCAAAAAAAACAAAGAGTGGAGCAGATATTAGACGCTGCTGAGCATCGTTTTTTAGATTTATCATATGCTGAGGTACGTTTAGTTGATGTTGCCGAAGATGTCGGCATTACCAAAGCAGCCTTTTATCGTTATTTTAGAAACAAAGAATTGTTATTCTTATCATTATTTTTAAGAAATATGGACGCTTTGTTTGATGATGTTCAGCAAAACTTAATTATACATGATGCAGTCAAAGCGTTTAGCTTATCTTGCGATAACAACCGTGTCTTTTGCAAGTTAAGCGGGATCTTATATACCATTTTAGAGCACAATATTACCGAGGAAGAAGCGAGGGAGTTCAAACTCGCTATACGCACTAAAATGTTGATGGCGACTAACAAAGTTAGTCCGCTTTTTGCCATTGAACAAGAACAAGCGTTTGAGTTATTGATGATGGCTTATGATGTGATTATTGGTGTCTGGGTCACGTGTAATCACAGCAAAGTAGCAAAAGCTGTTATCGAGGCAACGCCTGAGTTAAGCATTCTAGACCGCCAGTTTGAACCTACGTTATACAAGCATTTTAAGATTTTAATGTCGACTTATATAAAATAGTCAGCTTGATTATCACACTTTAAAGTCAGCACCTTCATGCATCAGTAGTTTTGCTTTCAAAGCAAGCCCTCCGGCATAACCTGTGAGTTTTTGGTTGCTCCCAATGACGCGATGGCATGGGACAATGAGTGCAATTGGGTTAGCGCCATTGGCCGTACCTACCGCTCTGACTGCTTTTTCATTGCCAATCTTTTTTGCTATCCAACCGTAACTGACTGTTTTTCCGCATGGGATCTGACAAAGCGCTTGCCATACCTTCTTTTGAAAAGGCGTACCTTGTGGTGCTAGCGTCAGCTCAAAAGAGGTTCGTTGACCGTTAAAATATTCGTTGAGTTGTGTGACGACATCAGCAAACTTATCAGGCATTTCTTCATCATTTTCGTTAAATGCAATTGGGCTAGCGCCTTGTTGAAATGCAAGTGCCGTTAAACCTTGTTCACTTGCTGTTATCGCTATTTCACCCAAGGGGGAGTCATAAATTGTGTAGTACATGTTTCTCTCTGAGTTCTTCCTGTAAGTATTGTTACTGAGCGCCTGTTAGTGCCAGCTATTCTTGCGCGGCTAAAGATAGCCATAAATAGATCGTTGCGTATGCCCTCCATGGTTGCCACTTATCGGCTCTTGCAATAATATCTCTTGTTTTAGGTTTGAATCTTTCGTTCTGTTTGTCGACCGGGGCGGCGTTTTTCAGCTCCTCATAAAGCGACTTTATAATCCCCAAGTCAGCGGCAGGAAACGCATTAGGATCACTGAGTCCGCGCATGGCAATATAATTTACCGTCCATGGTCCAATGCCTTTCAAAGCGGTCAAGGTATCCTCAAGTTGTTCAAGGTTTTTATATTGCTCAAAAACCTGAGGGTACTGTTGATAAAAATCAAGCCAGGTATGTAGTGTTTGAATTCTCGATTGGGTTAAACCAATATTACTAAAGTCTGCTTGAGTCATTTCTTCTAATGTCGGAAAACAGTAGCTCAATTGCTCATGCACAACGGTCAATGGGCTACCATATTTTTCTGCGATGCGGCCAGCCAGTGTTGTTGCCGCTTTCACGGAAACTTGCTGTCCTAAAATGGCGCGAATTGAAAACTCGAAAATATCCCAACAACCAGGTAGTCGAATACCTTGAAATTTTTCGACTAGTGGTGCTAGTGTTTCGTCTTGAGATAAGTGCTTATGGATGACACTCATGTCCGCGTCTAGGTCAAACATGCGTCGTACTTTCACAATGATCTTATTAAGTAAACTGTAATCTTCAATCATCACCCTTAGGTTTAACGCAAATTGGTTGGGCAATTGAGTGATTTCAATCCACCCAGTTTTACCGTCAAAGGTAATGCTGCGTTGATAGCTATGCTCAGTAACTTTTTCGATACCAGGTAATTGTCGTAGATGGAAAAATTTAAGCATACCTTGCCAATCGAAAGGCGGACGGTACTGCAATTTGATGTTGACGAAATTGTCGTCAGTTGCTCTTGATTGTTGCTGGCGAAGTTGGCTTGGGGTGAGTTTGTAAACGGATTTAACTTGTTCGTTAAAACGTCTTAAGCTTGTAAAACCTGAAGCAAAACAGATGTCAGCTATCGACAATGTCGTTGTCAGCAATAATTTTCTAGCGAGTAATAAACTATGATGTTGTCGATATTGCTTAGGGGCAAGGCCATAATGATTTGAAAATATGCGTCTGAATTGTCGTTCACTTAGATCAAATTGCTTGGCTATGGTTTCAATTGATTGATGCGTGGTCAGCAGCGATTCTGACATTCGCTTAGCTTGTAAAGGCATTGCCTGTTCAGGTGCTTGTTCAGGTAAACATCGTTTGCATGGGGTAAATCCTGCTTCTTGTGCGCTTGCTGCATTTTTAAAATAGCGGACGTTCTCTTCTTTAGCCGCCCTTGCCGGACAAATTGGCCGACAAAATATGCCTGTACTCATGACTGCAGTATAGAATTTACCGTCAAATCTATTGTCTCTACTCATGCGAGCTTTAAAACAAATGGTTGGATCTAGCATATTTTGTTCTTCAATGATGTTCTTATTCGCCATGATAGCCGATCCGAAATTTGTGTACTCGCGAAATTCGGACATTAATTCTGTAAAAGCCAACTAATAGTAATTGAGTGAGTCGACCCTGAACAAAATTGAAGCTATTTTTAATTATATATGTATATAAGTTGTTAACAGCGCGCATTGGGCTTGGTCAAGTGTTGACAATAACGTTAAAGCCGCTATAAATGAATGATTATACTTGTAACAAGGATAGTTTAGCTATCTCGCTTAACTGAGAAGAATGTTTATGGGTAAATTTGTGTATCACAACAATAAATTAAGTCAGCGTGTATTGATTTATTTATTAATAGTGAGTGTGTTTCTATCTCTGGCAAGTACAGCCCTTCAAGTTTATAGTGACTACAAGGATGATATTGCTAGTCTGCAACAAAGATTTAACAATATTCGCACCAGTTATATTCCTTCTATGGCCACTAGTTTATGGGATTTCAACAAACCCTTAATGGAACAACAAATCAAAGGTATAGTTGATTTACCTGATATCAGTTATGTCAAAATTATTACTGATTTAGGCAACGAACATGAATTTGGCGATAGCAGTGTTGTTGAGCAAAAAATTTTTGTTGAGTACAAAATTGTTTATGGTGATAACGAAATAGGTCAATTGCAGGTTTATGCTGATTATGAAGACATTTACGAACGTTTGAAGGATAAAGCAGGATTTATTTTAACGTCCGAATTTATTCAAACGTTTATCGTTGCGTTTTGTATTCTATTCGTTGTCCATTGGCTTATTACTCGGCATTTATATCAAATTACTGAATATGCTCAGGAGTTAGCCAGTCACAATTTAGATCAAGCACTCGTCCTAGATAACAGGCCAGAATCCAAGGATGAGTTGGATTTTTTAGTCGACGCTATCAATGAAATGCGTGAGAAAATTAAAACCGATATCATAAAACTCGAAGATGCGGAAAATGCGCTGATAAAGCTCAATGGTGAGCTTGAAATAAAAGTGTTTGATCGAACGGCCAAGCTTGAAGAAAGTAATGTTCAGCTAAAAAAAACAATAGATGATTTAACTTTGGCTCAAGACCAATTGGTGCAATCGGAAAAAATGGCGTCGCTTGGGCAGTTAGTGGCCGGTGTAGCTCATGAAGTTAATACTCCTTTGGGGATTTGTGTTACCTCTATCACCGCCCAACGTGAAAAAGTTGAATCGTTGAAAAAGGCCGTAGAAAATCAAGAGTTAACCAAAAGCCAGCTCTCAGATACATTAGATATGCTGTCAGAATATCAGCAAATTATTGAACGAAGCTTAAATAAATCAGTAGAGTTGATCCGTGGCTTTAAATCAGTAGCGGTTGAACAACATACAGATCCTGAGTTGAAAATAAATCTTGCCCAACACGTCAATGACGTTGTGAATACGGTGAGTACCATGTTTAAACGCAAAAAATACAAAATAACTGTCAATGTGGATGAAAACTTTGATTTTGTAACATTCCCGAGTGCATGGAATCAAATTTTAACTAATTTCTTGATGAACTCTCATATTCATGGGTTTGAAAATCAGGACCAGGGGGAAATAGCTATTTCTTTTGTCGAGAATAATGGCTTTTTAACGTTAACCTACACAGACAACGGTAACGGTATAAGCAGTGACGTTAAAAAGCGTATTTTTGATCCCTTTGTTACCACGAAACGAGGGCAAGGTGGCTCGGGCTTAGGGTTAAATATTGTTTTTAATTTGGTCCATTCGAAGTTGGGAGGGAGCATTACATGCCCTGAAAGAGATATCGGTTGCTGCTTTGTAGTTAAAGTTCCAGTAGATTACGTTGCTATCCAACAAACAAAAAGGCTGGAAGACTCGAAAACCCAATTAAAAGATAAGTTGGCTACTAAGTCGTCTTGAAACAATTGTCTGTTAATAGTGTTGTAATGTGGAATAATACCCAAGCGATCATAGGAAGCTCCGCAGTTTAATAGAGCTTCCTTAAATTTGTATAAAGATTCGCGTTGTAGACGTCTTACTAAAACTTTTCAATTAGCAATTCTATTTCATATTAATTAAATCGGCTAATAGCAAACGGTGAAATATCTATGTCTGTTTCTTGTTTTGTTATGCATTGATGGATTAATTTAGCTGTGATAGTACCTTGCGTTAACCCCAGGTGTTGATGGCCAAGCGCCAAATAAATATTATCGTGCTTTGGCGCTTTACCTATAACGGGAAGTGAGTCAGGCAGAGATGGCCTTGCACCTTGCCATTGATATAGCTCTTGATCGCCAGGTAACTCATTTGGCATTTGCTTTAATAAATATTTTGCATGATTAAACAACGCCATTGCTCTTCGATAGTTTGGCTTTGCATTTAGTCCAGAGAATTCAACCGTTCCAGCCAATCTTAGACCATCAGACATTGGCGTTATGATGAACTTTCTTTCAGCTGAAGCAACAGGGCGATTAAGGTGAACACCTTGTCCCAATTGGTAGTGATATCCTCGTTCGGCTTCTATGGGTAATTTGTAACCTATACTGCCAAGTAAGGGTTTTGACCATGCACCTGTCGCAATAACTAGCTGATCAAAGTGCATTGTTTTTTGGTCACTTGTGAGTATTATCCTATTTTTAATTTGTTCTATTTTAGTTACGTTTGCTTGAATGAAATTTGCACCAAACTCTGTTGCCGCCTTGGCTATTTCATTACAAAGTAAATAAGGATCTACTGTGTGGGCTACGTCGGTAAAATAAATCGCATAGTTGACATGTTTTGAAAGGTTAGGCTCAAGTGCAAGACATTGTTGGCGATCGAGTATCTCTAATGGGATATTTTGCTCTCGATATTGCGCGGCAATTCGTTCGACTTTTGTCAATGGTGTATCTTCAAATACAAGCAGGCTTCCCAAGCAAGTCATTAAATGCTTGGCGTCAATCTCATCAACGAGTTCTTTGTATTGTTCAATCGCGTTACTGTTAAGTGCCTTTAAGGCTTTCGTATTTTCACTACGCTTGGCGTGTCTCATGTTAGCAATAAAGCGGGTAAACCAAGGTAGTACTTTATGCAGGTATTTAGCAGACAAAGCGATAGGGCCATTGGGGTCGACCAACATTCGCGGTATTTGTAGGAGTAATGCTGGGTCTGCTAAAGGGAATACCTGTTCAGTGGCAAAATGGCCAGCATTACCTTTCGAGCAACCTTCACCAATGCCCGTTTTGTCAATTAAGGTGACGTCAAATCCGTGTTTCTGCAGTTCGAAAGCGCAATTAACGCCTATTATCCCTGCGCCTAATACTGCTACGGTTTGTTTTTTTGTGCTCATTGTTTTGTTTGTCCGCCTTAGTCAAAAAGTTTAAAAACAATAGTTAATATAATCATAGTGTTGAATTAATAAGTTTTACTTTTTTATATTTCATACACTTTTATTACTTGTCCTTTTGATATGATTGTATACAATATATCTTATTGAATCTAGTGCTAGCGATTAGCAAACAATTAAAATGAATAGAGAGAGTATTATGACTGTCACTTGGCAAGGGGTTTACCCAGCAGTAACAACCCAATTTAACGATGACTTATCCATCAATTTTGAAACAACCAAAGTTATGGTTGATACTTTGATCAAAGAAGGTGTTGATGGAATTATCGCTTTAGGCACAGTAGGTGAAAATGCTTCGCATACTCGTGAAGAAAAAATCGCTATCTTAAAAGCAGTACAAGAAGTTGTAGCAGGCCGTGTTCCTGTTTTATCAGGTGTTGCTGAAACTTCTACTCAGTTCGCTGTTGAGTTTTCACAAGAGTGTGAAAAAATTGGTATTGATGGCTTAATGGTCCTTCCAGGTATGATCTACAAATCATGTGAAGCTGAAGCAATTCACCATTACCAACAAGTTGCTCGTAACTGTTCTTTGCCTATCATGGTCTACAATAACCCTGTAACTTACGGTGTTGACGTTGGTATTGAAGGTATGAAAGTATTGGCTGAAGAGCCAAATATTGTGTCTATTAAAGAAGCCACTGAGGATACTCGTCGTATCTCTGAACTTTACTCTGCTTTTGGTGACCGTTTTATTGTTTTCGGTGGTGTTGATGACATTGCACTTGAGTCACTCATGCTAGGATGTACGGGATGGATTTCAGGCTTAACAAACGTATTCCCGCAAGAGTCTGTAGCTATTTGGAAATTAGCACAACAAGGCCGCTATACAGATGCTCTTGAAATTTGGCGTTGGTTCTTACCATTACTGCGTCTAGACACCGTGCCTAAGCTTGTGCAGTGTATTAAGTTATGTGAACAGCTTGCTGGTCGAGGCTCTGAGCTGACACGTGCTCCTCGTATGCCATTAACGGGGGAGGAGCGTGCGAATGTAGAACGTATCTACAACGAAGCAGTTGCAACACGCATTGATTTAAGCAAATTTAACTTAGATTAAATCTCATGATTAAAGGCGAATACACTTGTATTGATGCTCATACTTGTGGCAATCCGGTTCGGGTTGTCACAACGGGTCATCCCAATTTAGTTGGTGATACTATGAGCGAAAAAAGACAACACTTTCTGAATGAGTTTGATTGGATCCGAACAGGGTTAATGTTTGAGCCGCGGGGGCATGACATGATGTCTGGAGCATTTATTTACCCCCCATGTCATGAGCACAGTGACGCGGCTATTTTATTTATTGAGACTTCAGGCTGTTTACCCATGTGTGGGCATGGCACGATTGGGACGGTAACTTCGGCAATTGAACAGGGCCTAATCACACCTAAAGTGCCAGGAAAGTTATTGTTAGATGTACCAGCAGGGCAAATAGAAGTTCACTACGATCAAGATAAACAGAACTCGAAAGTGAACTCGGTCAAAATTTTTAATGTCGCTTCATATTTAGCTCATCAGGACGTTAAACTTGATATCCCTGGGCTAGGTACGCTAACGGTGGACGTATCATACGGCGGAAATTATTACGTAATTGTTGAGCCTCAACGTCTTTTTCCTGGTATTGAGCATTGGAGCGCAGATGACATCTTAAAATGGAGCCCATTGGTTCGTAAAGTAGCCGATGAACAACTCAGTTGTATTCACCCTGAAGATGATACGGTCCGAGGTGTTAGCCATGTATTGTGGACAGGGACCCCAAAATCAGATGGCTCAGATAGCGCCAACGCGGTTTTTTACGGTGATAAAGCTATTGACCGCTCACCTTGCGGTACTGGCACTAGTGCTCGATTGGCACAACTTTTTGCTAAAGGCCTCCTAAAGGTGGGTGATAGCTTTGTTCATGAAAGTTTTATCGGTAGTCAGTTTGTGGGCAAGATAGAGTCAAGCATTGATATACAATCACCTGCGGGCCTAATCAAAGCGATCAAACCCAGTATTCAAGGTTGGGCTCATGTTTTTGGACGTAATACTATCACTCTAGATGATGCCGACCCCTATGTTGCAGGGTTTAGTGTTAAGTAAGCTAGATTGATTAAATAATAAGTAACCATTCCATTCTGATGAAGTGGTTATCAACTAATTGGAAAATAAAATGACGATATCAGGTAAAAGTTTAATCGCAGGGAAATGGCTCGGTAATCCAGAAAACGGATTTAATTCGCTCAATGTATCGACCAACCAAAATATGTCGAACTGTTTTGCAGAAGCATCTCTAAATGACCTAGATATTGCTGTTGCACGTGCTCATGATGCATTTGAATCATACAGTCAAATAGCAGCGACAAAACGTGCTGAATTTTTAACTGCTATTGGTGAACAAATCGTAGAACTAGGTGATGAGTTAATCAAAACCGCTTGTGCAGAAACAGGTTTACCTGAAGCGCGAATTATAGGAGAAAGAGGAAGAACAGTTGGGCAGTTGAATCTATTTGCTAATTTGCTTCGTGAACAAGAATACCCAAGCGTTATTGAACATGCTGATAAAAACAGACTACCTATGCCTAAGCCAGATACTCGTTTAGGGTATTTACCATTGGGTGTGGTTGGCGTTTTCGGTGCAAGTAATTTTCCTTTGGCATTTTCCACAGCTGGTGGTGATACTGCCTCTGCGCTTGCAGCAGGTTGTCCTGTGGTGATGAAAGCTCATGTCGCACACCCTGGCACGGCAGAGCTAGTTGCTCAAGCCATTTTACGTGCAATTGAACTGTGCGAACTAGATCCTGGCGTATTTTCATTAATACAAGGTGAAAGCTATGAACTTGCCACTAAATTAGTTCAACACCCTTTTGTTAAGGCAGTAGGCTTTACAGGCTCTGAACGTGTCGGCATGATCTTACAGGCGCATATCAATAATCGCGCAGAGCCAATACCTTTTTACGGTGAGTTAGGTAGTGTCAATCCACAGTTTATTTTGCCTGAAAAAATGAAAACTAAAGCGAGTGAACTTGCCAGCACATTTGTTGCGTCGTTAATGATGGGCCAAGGGCAATTTTGTACCAGCCCTGGGCTTTGGGTTGCAGTTGAAGATGAACATTACGCAGCTTTTGAAAAATCAGCCATCAAAGTGCTCAGTGAGCAAGCAGCAGGAGTGATGTTAACTCGCGACATCAAAGCGAGTTTTCAAGCAACCATGGCAAAGTGGCAAGATATCAAAGGCGTAAGTATGATTGCTCGAGGCCTACCCGGAGAGTCATTTCATTGTCAAGCGGCTTTGTTTACCTGTGATCTAGAGACTTTCGTTGCAAATGTAGAGTTACAAAATGAAGTGTTTGGCGCCAGTGCGCTAATCATTAAGTGTAAAGACAAGGCACAAATGCTTCAATTAGTCAGTCTATTGAAAGGGAACCTAACAGCAAGTATTCACGCTGATGAAGATGAGCTAGGTTTTGCTCAGCAACTTTCAATTCCTTTAGCTCATAAAGTGGGGCGTTTAATTTTTAACGAAATGCCTACTGGCGTTGAAGTGTGTGCGTCAATGATCCATGGCGGACCATTTCCTGCTGCAACAGATGTAAGAACAACATCCGTTGGTAGCAAAGCAATTGAGCGATTTAGGCGTCCAATTTGTTACCAAAATATACCTCAAGCATTGTTGCCTGACGTGTTGAAAGACTAACATATTGATTTTTATAGCGTGTGCTACTCAAAGGGCGAAATAATTATTTCGCCCTTTTTTCGTGATAATAGCTGTGAATTATTACCTGTTTCCTTATAATATGTGGCAACTTTGCTAGGAATTTGTATATGAGTATTGTTTATAAAACACGAACTCAACTTGTTGTAGAAACACTGAGGGAAAAAATTCTCAGTGGTGAGATCACTGCGGGTCAGCCACTTCGTCAAGCAGCTTTGGCACAAGAGCTAAATGTCAGTCGAATACCTGTGCGAGAAGCACTATTACAACTGGAAGCAGAAGGGCTTGTGTCTTTTGAACCGCACAAGGGGGCTACAGCAACCGAGTTAAATGTTGACCAAGTTGATGAATTATTCGAATTGCGGGCAATGCTTGAAGCTGATTTACTGGCTGCTTCTATCCCTAACTTAACGGATGAACAACTAGACAAAGCCTCTGAATTACTCGGTCGTTTGGATAAAGCACTGGGTAAGGAAAATGCGGCGAATACATGGAGTGAGCTAAACTCTGATTATCATAACTGTTTATACTCATCAGCTAATCGTCCGCAAACACAAGACTTAGTCAATACTTTAAATAAAAATGCAGATCGATATATTCGAATGCATTTACTATGGGCTGGCGGAATTTCCAAGGCTGAGTCAGAGCATAACGATATATTATCGCTGTGCAAAGCCCGAGACATTGACGGTGCAGTTGCAGTGCTTAAGCAGCATATTTTAGGCTCGCGCGATGAAATTAAAGAATTTCTATTAAAGCGGGAAAGCGTAAAAACCTAGTTTATCAACAAGATAGCTGCTTTCTTTTGTTGTTTGTAAAGTGAGCAGTTATTGACATTTCTTGTTACTTTCTATACTATTCACGCCCTTTATTTTGTCTCATTGGCACACCTAGACGTTCTTGTCTAAGCTTTTGAATGACAATAACTATTCTTTCAATTACTTAATTTTAAAAAGTAATCTTAATAAACGTGAGAAAATAATGTTTGAGTTACATGCGAGTAAGGCTGCAAGCCTGAAAAATGATGTGCTGTCAGGCCTAACTGTTGCACTTGCTTTAGTGCCAGAAGCGGTTGCTTTCGCATTCGTTGCAGGTGTTGAGCCGTTGGTCGGTCTGTACGCTGCTTTTATGGTTGGCTTAATCACTGCTGCATTTGGTGGTCGACCGGGAATGATTTCTGGTGCGACAGGTGCGATGGCAGTAGTAATGGTTTCTTTAGTCGCTATTCACGGTGTTGAATACCTCTTTGCAACAGTGGTGTTAACCGGTGTCATTCAGATTCTCGCAGGTATATTTAAATTAGGTAAGTTTATACGACTTGTCCCTCACCCCGTTATGCTCGGCTTTGTTAATGGCTTAGCAATAGTCATTTTCCTCGCGCAGCTTGGGCAATTTAAAGTTACCAACGACACCGGTGATTTGGTATGGATGCAAGGCAGTCAAATGTTTACCATGTTAGGGTTAATAGCGTTGACTATGGCAATTATTTACTTCCTGCCAAAACTGACAAAAGCAGTGCCATCGTCCTTAGTGGCGATAGTCGTGGTCACAATTTTAGTACAAAGCTTAGGCTTAGATGCACGTACCGTTGTGGATTTTGTTCGTGACATGACCAATGATCCGACCGCTTCTATTGCTGGTGGATTACCTCAGTTTGCGATACCGCAAGTACCATTTTCATTTGAAACTTTCAGAATTATACTACCATTTGCGTTGGTTTTGGCTGCCATTGGTTTGATTGAGTCATTGCTAACATTAACCCTTATTGATGAGCTAACAGGTACGCGTGGACGCGGAAATAAAGAATGTATTGCCCAAGGTGTTGCAAATACAACAACGGGGTTCTTTGGCGGTATGGGTGGTTGTGCAATGATCGGTCAGTCTATGATCAATGTTAATTCTGGTGGTCGTGGTAGAGCGTCAGGCATCACCGCTGCATTAGCATTGCTTGGCTTCATTTTATTTGCTTCTGGCCTGATTGAGCAAATACCATTAGCTGCACTTGTGGGTGTAATGTTTATTGTTGTTATTGGTACGTTTGAATGGTCTAGCTTTCGTATCATGAGTAAAGTACCTAAAGCAGACGCTTTTGTTATTATTTTAGTATCAGGCGTTACGGTTGCAACTGACTTAGCTATTGCGGTTGTGGTTGGTGTTATTGTTTCTGCCCTTGTATTTGCTTGGGAACATGCAAAACACGTAATTGTGAATCGCAGCACCAATGACAAAGGTTCAACAGTATATGATGTCAATGGCCCATTGTTTTTTGGTTCTGTGTCTAGTTTTTTAGAGCAATTTGATATCGAAAATGATAGTGATGATGTCGTGATTGAGTTCAAAAATTCACGCGTAGCAGATCACTCTGCCATTGAAGCGATTGATACTTTAGCTGAGCGTTACATTGCAAAAAATAAAACCATACACCTTATGCATTTAAGTAATGAGTGTAAGTTGTTGCTTGAAAAGGCGGGGGATTTAGTTGAAGTTAACGTTATTGAAGACCCTGATTATCATATAGCAACGGATAAGTTGGCGTAGTGGATTTACTGAAATAGTTAAAATCACCTGCTGATAGCGTATACTAAAGCTATTACAGGTGATTTTTTATTTCTGTTAAGGAAAAAAGACTAACCCAAGTTATTTATACTGAGACATAGTTTTAATGCAATTAGAGTTTTTTGATGTTCCAAGCCCATGCGTTGGCGTATGCCAGTCTGATGAGAAGGGCCTTTGTAAAGGATGTTATCGTTCACGCGATGAACGCCAGAACTGGATCCATCTAAACTCTGATGATAAGCAAAAAGTGATTAAGCGTTGTATTCAGCGTCGTAAACGAAAAAACGGTAAAATTAAACCTAAAGCCATAGAGCAAGTGATCGAAGTCTCACAACCTTCTCTACTCGACCCGCCAAGTAAAACTGTTGTTACGAAATCTGATGATATGGACTTCGGTGATTTTGAGCTATAACGTGTAATTAATTAGTTATGTAGTAAGGTTGGCAACACATTATTTATTTTGTGTATTTGAAAATTCACATATTTAACGTTATTGCAGGTGACTAGAGCCACTAACTAAATAGTGGCTTTGCATATGCAATCTATTTTCTAACACCTTCGATATGCAGATCAAAGAGGATATCGCCGAAATTCATTTTATAGCCAAAATCTTTCATGCTGATTTTTGCAGTACCGCTAAAGCCAGCGCGGTAACCGCCCCAAGGATCATCCCCTTCACCAACTTTGTATGCGTCGATCACTAAACTTTTTGTAATGCCTTGCAGTGTAAAGTCACCAGTAATTTTTAGTTTGTTATTACCTAGGTCTTCTACTTTTGTACTGGTAAATGTTGCATTATCAAACTTTTTAACATCCAAAAAGTCATCACTTTTTAGATGCTTATCGCGCTCTGCATGATTTGAATCAACACTCGCTGTTTCTATGACTATGTTGATCTTTGAGGCTGAAATGTTTTTCTCATCGTAACTAAAATCACCTGAAAAAGTATTAAAGCGCCCGGTTAACCAACTGTAACCTAAATGTTTCACCTTAAAATTAACTGATGCATGTGCACCTTTATGGTCGATGACGTATTCGGCAGCAACAACAGGTAATGCAAGTGTGCTGGCAAATAATGCCGCTAGTAGTGTTTTTTTCATTTATCTCTCCAGTAGATATTTTTATAACATGCGTTTTAATGTGTCGTCTTTATCAATGACGTGGTGTTTTATCGCGGCCAAAGCGTGTAACGCTGTAAGGCCAATTAAACAATAAGCAGTATATTCATGTATAAGCCCCGCTACATCTTCTTGATCAGTAATCAATTCGCCAAGAGAAGCTAGCTCAAACCAGTTAAAAACTTCGATAGATCGGCCATCTGCGGTTGATATCAAATAGCCGCTTAACATCAACAGCATCATCAGTAAGTACAGCAAGTAGTGCACCATTGCAGAGCTACGTTGTACTTTCGGACTATGAGCTTCAATGGTCTGCGGTGATACGGAGAACATTTTCCATGTAAACCGTATAACTGTGGCAATAAGTAGTAGAACTCCAATGCTTTTATGCCAATGTGGTGCAGTTTTGTACCACTCGCTATAGTAAGTGAGTTCTACCATCCAAAGGCCCACACCGAAAAGTACAAATACAACCAAAGCACTTAACCAATGTATAGATTTGGATATTAAACCGTACTTATTATGAGAATCTTTCAACATAGTTAACCTGTTACTTTGTACTAAAGTATGTAAGTGTGAATGATATTCATTTCGAATAAAAGTGGATAATTTAAATAGATTTGTTCTAATTTTTAGAACGAATCGTGTAACAACATTTGAACCGTACGTATTAATTGAGCAACTCTTTTATTTTTTTCAAAAGGGCTTGCTAGGACTTAAAATACTCTTTATGATACGCCCTCTTTCGTTGAAGACCTTTGACGATTGTAGATATGTCCAGATAGCTCAGTCGGTAGAGCCATTTGGAGTTGTATTGAAAATCCTTCTTGGGTTTTAAAATGAATACCGAAATATGCCCAGATAGCTCAGTCGGTAGAGCCATTTGGAGTTGTATTGAAAATCCTTCTTGGGTTTTAAAATGAATACCGAAATATGCCCAGATAGCTCAGTCGGTAGAGCCATTTGGAGTTGTATTGAAAATCCTTCTTGGGTTTTAAAATGAATACCGAAATATGCCCAGATAGCTCAGTCGGTAGAGCAGGGGATTGAAAATCCCCGTGTCCGTGGTTCGATTCCGCGTCTGGGCACCACTTTTCTAACAACATCATTGCTCCTACCTTGTCTAATTAAGCGTCTAAAATACTCGTTTTAATCTATTTTTTGTACCCTAATAAATCTGTTTAACATTGTTGAAATTACGGCATTTTCTGATGGTTTTACTATGCTGTAATTAATATATGCTAAATAAGGTTTACTTTGGACAGAGTTTCCCGCTTAGAATTAATTTTGCAGGTATTTATAGATTTAGATAAATACTTTACAAAAGCTAACTCACTAGAAGAATACATGGGGTATGTGCATCAGTTACTCTCTAAGCTGATGTATGCCCAAAATTTCTATTTGGCGAGCTATAACCATGCGGACAACAGCATCCAATTTCTTTATAACGTGGATGTAAAGGATGAGTCGATACCGACTGCGCGTAAATTTACCTTAGCGAGTGAAGCGCAATCACCAACCGCTTGGGTTATTGCAAACCAAAAAGAGCTTGAAATGAAGATTGGTGATAATCCTCGGACTCAAAGTGACGGCCAATATTGGGGACGAGGGACACGTGCAGAACATTGGTTTGGTGTACCTTTAATTTCTCAGCGCGATAATTGTCTGGGGGCGCTAGTCATTCAAAGTTATGATGCAAAAATATATTTCTCGGATGAAGACAAGTCGTTATTTAGGCTCTTTACCTCAAAAGTCACAAGCGCCCTTGAAAAACATAAAAAAGACTTACGCTTACAGTCATCTTTATCGGACAAAACCATAGCACTAGAAAAAGAGTTAACGGCCAAGAAGCACGCTGAAAAATTACAGCGAGCTTTGTACTTAATTGCAGCAAAAGCGAATGAAACTAGTACACTACAAGATTTATACCGAGAGGTGCATCGGATAATTGATGAGCTGCTATATGCGAAAAATTTTTTTATAGCCCTGCTTGACGAAGACTCGAATGAGATTAGTTTTCCTTATTATGTCGATGAAAAAGAGTCCGAGCTGAAACCGGGAAGTGTGATTGAGGTTGGGGATGGTGTAAGTTCGTACGTCATTCGAACGCAAAAACCACAGCTACTTTCCAAAGAGCGAGTTAATGAGTTAATTACTCAAGGGGAAATTAAGCGCATAAGGGGCGCTTTGGACTTCACTTGTTGGCTCGGAGTGCCAATGATTTCATCAGATATACTACATGGCATTATTGTTGTGCAAAGCTATGATGAGAAAATACTCTTTACTGAAAGTGATCAACAACTTCTATTTTATGTGGCTAACCATGTTGCCACAGCGATTGAATCTGCTATCAATCGACAAGAGCGCACAGATGCTCAACTGAAATTGGCTAAACAACATCGAATTTTAGAGCAGCAACATCAAGAAGTTCAAGATACGATCCGGCAATTAAAACGAACACAACGGAAGTTAGTTGAGCAGGAGAAAATGGCTTCGTTAGGTGGACTGGTTGCAGGCATTGCGCATGAGATAAATACACCTTTAGGAATTTGTGTCACAGGCGTGAGCCATTTAGTCGAGGAGCTAAAATATATTAAAAAAGCAGTGAATGAAGAAACATTGACTGAAGATCAGTTAATGGATTTTTTTGATGAAGTCGATAAAGCAGGGCAAATACTAACCACAAATACGCGTCGTGCAGCGGATCTTGTTCAAAGCTTTAAGCAAGTTGCAGTAGACCAATCATCTAATAGCATTAGAGAACTTGATTTGGGTTTATATATTCAGGAAGTGTTGCTATCACTTCAGCCTAGGTTAAAAAAAGTGAAACATAAAATAGAGGTGCAGTGCCCAGAACAAGTCCATATCACAGCCAATGCAGGTGTTATTTCACAGGTACTAAGTAATTTGATTATGAATTCAATAATGCATGGTTTTGATGGTATTGAACGAGGCAATATTGCCATCAACGTTGAGTTAAAAAATGACTACGTGATCTTACGTTATGCAGATGATGGAGTAGGACTCGATGAGCAAGCGATGGCACAATTGTTTGAGCCTTTTTATACGACTAAAAGGGGAGACGGTGGCAGCGGTCTTGGTACACATTTAGTATATAACTTGGTGACATCGGCGTTAAAAGGGCGCGTTGAAGCGAAAAGTAAGCTCAATAAGGGACTTGCCTACCTCATTAAGTTTCCTGTACATGCCTCTGGTGAGTAACATTTATAGAATGTACTACTTAGGAGAAAAGCAAACCCAATTAACGATATAATTGGTTGATTTCTATTGCACTATCAATATTGCTTAGCATTTTTTGCACAACGATTGGATCTAAGTGCTTTCCTGATTCTTCTTTTAGAAAATCTATAACTTTATCTACCGGCCATGCTTCTTTATAACAGCGTTTATGAGTTAAGGCATCAAACACATCTGCGACAGCGACAATGCGCGCATATATATGAATATCTTCACCGCTAAGGCCATTAGGGTACCCACTACCGTCGAATTTTTCGTGATGTTGCTGTGCAATAATTGCGGCAGATTTTAAAATAGGTCGATCGGATCCTTCCAAAATACTGTAACCAATATTGGGATGTTCTTTCATAATGGTCATTTCTTGATCGTCAAGCCGCCCCGGTTTCAACAGTACGGAGTCAGGTGTGGCAATTTTTCCTATGTCATGCATAGGAGCTGCTTGTTTTAAAAGCTCAGCCTCTTCTATAGAAAGCCCCATTTTGATGGCTAACATATAGCTGACTTCTGACATACGTTTAATGTGGTTACCCGCCTCTTTTGAACGAGACTCCACGGCATCACCTAAGCGGTAAATAAGCTCTTCTTGAGTTTCAATAATTTCGCGGTTGAGTAACAGATTATCAAAAGCAAGACTGACGTTTCCTGAAAAAACTTCCAATAGGGCTGAATCAATGTCATGTATCTGATCAATCCCCTTTAAAAAAAGTAAACTGACTTTATCTGAATTACTAGGAAAGTAGCCAACGAGAATATCATCAACGAAAATGCTCTTTTTTTGGTCCCTAGCCATATTTAAATATTTAAGGGTTTCATCATTAATTTCATTTGCTTGTGTACATTCACTACAATTGATTGAAGCCAATATTTTGTAGTCATTTTCAGAGTAAACTGCGCTAATACCCTTAACTTGAACCAATAGGCTTTGCTCATCAATATGCAACAAAGACATAACTTGCTGCAGAATACCACTAAAAAAATGTTGTAAGGTTCTTTTTTCTAGTACGTTGCTAGTTGAGTCAATGACCCGCTCGAGTCCTTCACGATAAAGCTGTTGGTATTTTCTGGCTTCATCTACTGCCATGATATCTCGGTATGCTCTAAGCGCTGAAAAAACAGTGGTGAATAATTTTTTTCTATCAAGCTCGGTTTTTTCTTTGTAATCATTGATGTCATATTCCATGATGACTTTTTCTTCGGGCGCCTGACCTGGCTGCCCTGTGCGAAGTACAATACGAGTAAAGTGGTTTTCTAGGTCTTGTCGCATCCATCGAGCAAATTCTAATCCTGCATCATCTGTTTCCATGACAACGTCTAGAAACACGATCGCGACCTCTGCTTCGTTGCGTAATAGCTCTTTACCCTCTTTAGCGGAATAAGCGTGAACAAAGGTTAGTCCACGGTTATCAAGGTTGAATCGCTTTAAGGCCATTTTTGTGATCGTATGGATGTCTTCTTCATCGTCAATTATGGCAATCTTCCAAGGTGGAGGAGTTGGTTTGCTTGATTCTTTAATGAACGAAAGTGGCATGATGATAAACGTTGAAAGCTGATACTTAATATATAGCTAAAAGTGTGAAATTTAACAAAAAAATGAGACAAATATTTTATCAATAATTTGTAAAAATCAAGTGCACCTATTTCTTTGGGCAGGCGTCAAAACGGGTAAAATTACCTGTTGGAAGCAGATTTTTTTTGATGTACAAACTCTGTACTGCTTAAGCATAGCCATACATTTTTTAGTGGTGTTAGAACAAACATAATGTATCGAAAAGGCTCACGATATGAGCTTTAAGGGGACTTAGGACTCAGATACGGAGTAAGCGTAGGTTACAGGAAAAGAAAGTTAGCCCTGTTAAAGGGCTAATTCGATCACCATTTCTCTTAATTCTTCTTTCGATATAGAGTTATCGTGATTTTTGTCGAATCGTTTGAAAATAGTTTCGCACATGCGGATACCTTTATCCTGTAGTAGGCAATCAATCAATTCGACAAATTCACTACGATTGATTACTCCATCTTTGTCTTCATCGAATACTTCAAATAATTCGTCTACCCATTGGTTAATTTCCATTAGGCTTCCTTAGTGCTAGGTAATTGATAGATAGACTTTATCTTGAATTCGAGAGATTTGAAATAATTTATTTAAAAAACCGGTAAGTTTTTCGTCAAGCAAATGAAGTGAAATTGGCCTCTATCCGTTATTAAACGTGCTGTTAACTGATTTTTAACAAGTGCTTCAGCTTTGTTACGAGGTTGCTCAATTCAGCAGCGGATGCATCACTTATTGCCGTTACCTGATAACTATTTTCATGAGTGAGCACTTGAACACAACCGAGTGTCATTGCTAAGCCGTTAGCCGTGTTTTGGGCAACGGTAAATATTTCGTTAAATGGTACTGTAAGCGCCCTTTTTCCTGTAATGGAGTAGTTTGTTTGCAACATCTCACGATTGTTAAAATCAAAAATGGTTAATTTGAAGTCGAATATGAACAGAATTAACGTTGGAATCGTTACCCCAAGCAAAATGGGGACTTGGTCAACTAATTGTATGGCGCCGGCAAATATACTAAGAAATATGCTAAGCAAACAGATCCAAGCAAATTTCAACGGATAGCTGGTTATTATCAGATAATTCCCTTTTTCTGTTACCTTCACGTTCGCTCCTTGCATCGCTTTGGGGTTCTTGGTTTTCTTATTTATATATTTGTAATTAATCTAATATAGATTAGATTATAATAATTAATCGTGCTCAAAAAATAAACACTTCCAACCGCTTTTGCTCAAACAGTTTATGGCTTAGTAAAGCTATTTTCGGTCTTTTTTATGTTTTAAATCAACGAAGTCTTTGCAGTAATTTTATACGCTGACTGTGACGGATCCTTAAACGAAATTACTTTAGTTGTTGTATCTAGTTAGCTTTATAACTATTCTTTTTGGATTGATATTTTTGTAAAACATTAAGTAACAAGGGGACATTTGCTATGAATAAATTACTCGTTATCGCCGACTTTGCCGAACAAGATCCCACAGCAATAGAGCGTGCCATTGAGCTAGCACCAACATATAGTGCAAGTTTGCATATTGTCTATTTTTGTTATGAAAACCTTCGGGCAGTAAGCAATGATATTGTGTCCATAAAGAATAAAGTGATTGAAACCCTGAAGTTAAATGCAACAGCACAATTGTCAAAGATTGATTTTAAAGGTGTAAATTACGACGTTGAAGTTGTTTGGGAAAAGCGTATTCCTGCATGGGTAGAAGATTATTCAAAAAAATCTAACCCGTCGTTGGTTATCAAAACAGGACATCGCTCAGAAACACTTTTTTACACCCCAACAGATTGGCATTTATTACGTGAGTGTCCAAGTCCCTTGTTAATTGTGTCAGAGCAAAAGTGGCGTAAGGCAAGGAATGTCTTAGCTGCTATCGATTTAGGTGCGACCAAAGAAACAAAACAAGCATTGAATAAAAAAATATTGGCTGAAGCAAAATCTCTTGCTGCACATTCGAACTCCCAAGTGCATGTGTGTTACACCATTCCTCTTTCTCCACTATTAAGGGATTTAGGGCTGCTTTATAAAGATGAGCTCGAAAACAACGCAATGCGTGAATACCGCAGTGAAATTACAAGATTAGCTCAGCAATTTGATATTCCGGCTGAAAATTTTCATATTAATGCTGGTCATCCTGGCAAGGTGATATTAAGTACTGCGGCACAAGTTAAATCAGGTACTGTTGTTATTGGTGTTATAGGGCGAACAGGTATAACTGGTCGATTGATCGGAAATACTTCTGAGCAAATTCTTGAGTTGCTTAAATCAGACGTCTTGGCGTTAAAGCCGTAGTTATTGGTCTGCGAATATTTTAAAACGCAAGGGGGAAGCATATGACGTTTCTCCCTTTGTTTATGTTATGTCTTTAGGTGTTTTACTTTCTTGCAATTTACCTTATGAGGCATGCTTCTATTCTGTGTAACGCCTCTTAATAATACATTCAGTCTTTTGAGGAGAATGCTCGATTTTTGTGGTTTAACCTTTGAACCAGCTTGTATGGATTTTCATAACACTAAGCGCAATATAAAAACACCTAGCTCTGAACAAGTACGCCAGCCTATCTACAAAACAGCGACACAGCAATGGCAAAACTATGAACAATATTTAACACCTTTAAAAAGCGTGTTAAATAAGATGCCAAATTGAATGCCAGTACATACTCTTATTTAATGTCAGCCGCATTTTCTAATACCTCAAAATAGCATGAGCGTTCAATAACCTTTATTGGTTTTAGTACTGCTTTATTTTTATGCTAATCAATTGGTTTTCTTAATGAAACTTCATTTAGTGCTGCTAATTACACAATAATTACAGTTTCAGACATATTTAAAACTGCATAATTTTTTGACGCCAGCATTATTTTCTATGGACTGATGACTTTGCGTTATTCTTATCCAATATTGTTAGCTCCATTCTTACCAGAATTTTCGTCTGTGTTATTAGTTGTTGAATTTAAAGGGGAATAATAAATCACCTTTGAGTCAAGTGAAGCCACTATTTACATTACCTAAGGGACTCATTAACAGAAATGCAGTCGATCATTGAAAAGATCTTAACTGTTGATCTTCTTCATACTTATCATTATTGTATACAATATATTGGATCCGGTATATTTATGTAAATATATTGAATTCAATTATTTGATGCTGTCGCTTCTACCGATGCATTTAAATCAGGCGTGTTGAGCTTAGCGGTCGCAGCATAAAAACCATGAAAGATCGATTCGTCCTGTTAATAAAAAGATCAATAACCAGTTAATAATAAAAAGAGGAAAGTATGGAACACAAAGAACAGGAAGGGAGTATGCTACGCAAAAATGCGCTAGCTTTGGCTATTAGCGCCGTGGTTGGCTCAATTAGCCTAAATGCTCACGCAGACGAGTTAGCTAAGAATACTGTGGCAGATGAAGAAGCCGTAGAGCAAATAATGGTAACGGGCTCAAGAATCTCACGGACAACATTTGACGCGCCGACGCCAACAGTTGTTATCTCTGCTGAAGACATCAAGATATCGGGTTTAACTAATGTAAATGACATTTTGACCTCAATGCCACAATTTGGTGAAGGTTTAGATTCTACATCAGGTAACTATTCATTTGGTAACTCAGGACTTAATGTATTGAACCTACGCGGTATCGGTGCAACACGTACGTTAGTGCTAGTTAACGGCAAGCGCCCAACCCCTATTACTGATGATGCTCAGACCATGTACGCTGATATTGGTATGATCCCATCAGAGTTACTTGAACGCGTTGAAGTGATGACTGGTGGAGCTTCTGCTGTTTATGGCTCAGACGCGGTTGCCGGTGTGGTGAACTTTATCCTGAAGAAAGATTACGAAGGCACGTCTTTACGTGGTCAGATTGGTGGTACCAATGATGGTGGGCATGACACACGAAATTTTACCTTAACCCACGGTTTCAATTTTGATGATAATCGCGGTAACCTTTCAATTTCAGTTGATTACTTAGATGAGTCAGCCCTTCGTCAAAGCGATCGCAAAGGCTCAGGCCCTCAACAGCGCTCTGTAGCAAACCCAAGAAATACAGGAGCTGAAGACGGTATTCCTGATAAAGTGTGGCTACGAGATTTAACCACAACAGAGTGGGGCGGTGAAGCCACCATTTTTGGTATCTGGAATAATGACTATAATACCCTTGATTGGTATGACGTTAATGAATCTACAGGCGGCTATTCACTTAGAACGCCAGCAAGCAATGTTTACGATGGTTGGTTAACGAATGACGGCAGTGGATTTCCTCTTGACCGTTGGGGCATGATTGAAGACCCATTTGAACGCGTAAACGCTTATGCTGCGTTGAATTATGAGTTCGATAGTTTTGATCTATCAGCAGATATTACCTATTCACGTGCCAAGTCTAAAGACGAAATTGATCCTCCGTTTTTGAATAAATGGATTCAATTAGGAAATGACTTTACCTTTGATGTACCTACAGGCATTGAAGAAAAAGCACTGACTGATGATGGTGGCTGGACGAAGCTGCATTATACTTTTTATGAAGCAGGACCAAGACGTCATGACAACGAGCGTGATTACCTGTCAGCCAATGTCACATTGTCAGGTTTAGCATTCGAAGATTGGGCATGGGATGTCAACTTTTCTAGTGGTAAGAGTAAAACGGAATTATCTAACCGTAACGCTTTAAGAACCGATAGAATCGATAGCCAATTTGCTATTATTGGTCCGTGCCAAGAAAGCAACTCTTGTCCCTCATTTAGTCCATTTGAACGCCCATCACAAGAAGTTCTGGACTACGTTTTAGATGAGCACACCAGTGTAACTGACGTGGTTTCACATGCGTTTTCTGCCAATATTGCAGGTGATCTTATGGAGCTTCCAGCAGGTGCACTGCAAATGAGTGCTGGCTTAGAAGTACGATATGAAAGTTTAGAGTACGCGCCATCTGAATTGTGGCAATCGGGTAATTTGACCAGTATGCAAACGCCTATGGATGCCAGCAGAAACATCCAAGAAATATACGCTGAAGTGCTCGCGCCTATTGTTTCGGATTTACCTGGCATAAAGGCACTAGATGTTGAAGCCGCGCTGAGAAAAGCAGAGTACTCGACTGAGTCATCATCATTTACTAGTGCAAAATTTGGTGTTAACTGGACAGTAAATGATTCAATTCGTTTTCGTTCAACGTACTCTAGTGCCGTTCGTGCACCGCAGTTAAACGAACTATTCTCTGGACAGTCAATTGGTTACACCACTATGACAGATCCATGTCATTACACTGAGATTGATGGAGGTCCAAAAGACGGTCGTCGTGTCGCTAACTGTGCCAAGTTTGGCATTGAGCCCGGCTGGAGTTCAAACATCAGTACTCAAAGAGGACAGTCAATCACAGAAGGTAACTCTGACTTACGGGAAGAAGAAGCTAAAACGTTAACGGTAGGTTTTATTTATCAACCAACATTTGTTAATAACTTACGCATTTCACTAGATTTTTGGGATATCAAACTAGAAGATATGATCACAAGCTATAGTGCTAGCGGTATGATGAGTAACTGTGTTGATTTATTACCTAACTCAGTTGATAACGACTTTTGTAAACAAGTCTCTCGTGATACTAATGGCGATGTGCTTCACGTTCGTCCAGGCAGTGTAAATGCTGATGAGTCACGCCGTCGAGGCTTAGATATTGAGGCCGATTATGCCATTGATAACTTTACCTTTAAACTTGTCGCTACTCGCATGTACGAGTCTTCATTAACACAGTTTGACTTTGTTGATGCCGTATCTGTAACTGACAATGATGTTGGTGAATTAGGTATTCCAGAGTGGAAAAGTAATTTCACCACAACATATTCACAAGGTGATTTCAGTGCAAGCTGGGTATTTAAATTCAGAGAAACGGGGCGTCTAAATGGTGATGTATCGAAAGAGTTTCGTGACTCAGATACGCCAGGCAACTCAATCATGCATGATATTCGTGTTAGTTATGACTTGACCGAAAATGCCAACCTTTATGCCGGTATCAATAATGTTACCGATCATACAGGTCTAGATCACTGGACCACAAGTTATGGAACCAGAAATGGCTGGGGCATTTTAGGCCGTAGCTATTACGCGGGCTTCATTTATAACTTTTAAGTAAGTTTAATTGTCAGTGCCAAAGGGAAGGTAATGAATAATTACCTTCCCTTATTTATGAGTGAAAGATTATTGTGTAAGCGTTTTTCGATATTCACCTGGAGTCATTTGAGTGAGTTTATTGAACCAACGGTAAAAGGAACGCGGCTCCTTAAATCCTAATGCATCACTGACATGGTTAAGGGGCAATACCTGATTGGCCAAATATTGCTTCACTACTTTCAGCCGTGTTTCATCTAATATTGATTGAAAATTTAACCCTTGTGCGGCCAATCGCCGTTGCAAAGTTTTTGTACTTATTCCTAAACTATTGGCGATATCCTGTTGATGAAACTGGCCCATTTTTAATGACTGCTCAATCATTGCACTGAGTTGTTCCGGAAAACTTGTCTCACGGTTTAAATTCAAAATAAGACTTTGTGCGTGGTCTTCTAAAGTAGACAGTAGCTGTTGATCGCCTTTGTTTAGCGGTAAAGATAACAGGGTTTTATCAAAGATAATGGCATTTTCGTCTTGGCCGTATTCGATAGGACAATTAAATAGTGCTTGGTACTCGTTTTGCTGGCTTAAGCTAGGTCGTTTCCGCATTAACCGTAAAGCGCTGGGATTACTGTCTTGACTGACTAAATAGCGAGCAAAAGTTAACCACGAGGCCAAACAGTTGTCTATCATGTGACGCTTTACTTGTGGTTCAGTAAATTGACAATGCCAGCTGATTTTAACCTGCTCTCCGAGTGTTTCAAATGAGGTTGTGCCCATATCGCCAACTAGTTTTTCAAATGGCTGTATCTTGGTGATGGCTTGCCCCAAACTTTCACAATTCATCGAAATATAGCCCAACACACTATACGACCCAGGTTGCACGTATTTTGCCGTGTGTAAGCCAAAAAGCTCATCATTTGATTGAGAAATAAGAGCTGAAATTAGTTGTTGAAATTGAAGCCCTGTAACATGATTGTTATTGTCAAGCAGAAGGGTTTCATCGAGCTTGATTTCATCAAGGATCTTCTTAATGTCTATGCCTTGCTCGGTGGCAAGTTGCAAATATTGACTGACTGCGGGGACGGATGCCTGACCAAGTTGTTCATCGATTTGTACGGCGTGTTGCGCTAGTAGTTTATCTGCCATATGTCTATTTATTACTCCATTACGTATTGAGCCAAGCAGTCCATAATTGTCTCAAAATGTCACATTGACTGTCTTTTTAGGACATTTCGCCTAGCTGAGCTCCGTTTTATCATAACTGATATTGAAATCATAGCTGGGGTATAAAATGAGACGTTGGAATGGTTGGGGTGATGAAAGTAAAACCATGGAATTGCCGCATTCTGCAGGACAATTTTTATCACAGACTATTGGTACGGGCCAATGCTTGCAGGATGCTTCTTTAACAGACGTTATAAGTCAGGTGCCATCGTCACGATTGCCTGAACATCCATTGGTTTCAACGGATCCTCAAACTCGAGTACGGCACGCCAAAGGACAATCATTACCCGACTATTTAGCCATGCGTAGTGGCGAAATCTCCTGTTTCCCTGATGGCGTGTGTTTTCCAGAAAACCGTCAAGACGTTGAAGATATTCTTGCTTATGCCAAAACACATAACGTTGAACTCATTCCCTATGGTGGAGGCACAAGTGTGGCGGGTCATATAAACCCTAACATGTCCTCCAGAGCGGTATTAACGGTAGACATGAGTCACATGAATCAATTGCTTCATCTTGACGAAAATAGCCAAATAGCAACGTTTGGGGCGGGCACACCCGGTACAATGGTTGAAGCACAATTGCTTGCACGTGGCTACACTTTGGGACATTTTCCACAATCCTTCGAGTTATCCACTATTGGTGGTTGGGTGGCAAGTCGTTCAAGTGGTCAGCAATCATTACGCTATGGGCGTATTGAGCAATTATTTGCCGGGGGAAACCTTGAAACCTTCGATGGTTCACTAACCGTTCCCACGTTTCCTGCCTCTTCGGCGGGTCCTGATCTACGTGAAATACTTTTAGGATCTGAAGGACGCTTTGGCATTCTAACCGATGTTAAAGTACGGGTTAGTCGCGTAGCTGAAAAAGAGCAGTTTGGCGTGATCTTTTTTCCAAGTTGGCAACTAGCAAGTCAGTTTTGTAAAGAGGTTGTACAGCACCGTATTGCGTTATCCATGTTAAGAGTAAGTAACCGTGTTGAAACCCAAACTCAGCTGAAACTTGCTGGACATGAAACGTCAATCAAATGGTTAGAGCGCTATTTGTCTCTGCGAGGCTGTAAGGACAATAAATGTATGTTGACCTTTGGCTTAACTGGCAGTCATAGCCAAATTTCTGCGACTAAACGCCAGTTAAAAAGTGTGGTTAAACAATACAAAGGTGTGAATACGGGGACGTTATTAGGCAAAAAGTGGCAAGCTAATCGCTTTCGCTCGCCTTATCTTCGTGATGCGTTATGGCAGCTTGGCTATGTTGTGGACACTTTTGAAACCGCGACAGATTGGGGAAATGTTGACGAGCTTATGGCCAAAGTTGAAGATGAAATTCGCCATGGCCTGACCGATAAAAATGAGCAAATCCATGTTTTTACTCATCTTTCTCATGTGTACGCGCAAGGTTGTAGCCTATATACAACTTATATTTATCGAAATGGTTCTTCATACGAGGAAACGTTAGCACGCTGGAAGAAGTTAAAGCACCTTGCCAGTGAAACCATTATTAATAATGCGGGTACTATTAGCCATCAACATGGCGTGGGTAAAGATCATGCGCCATACCTTAGTGTTGAAAAAGGAGTATTGGGCATGAAGTTGCTTGCTAACCTTTCCGAACATTTCGATGAGCAACAGCAATTGAATCCAGGTACTTTGCTTGAGTAAGCCAGCAGAAAAACTGAGGTTTTTATGATACATCCTTCTCACAATGACGATCAGTCGATACATGTTAATGGCAAACAAACTCTCTGTCATAGCAGTGAGGCTCGGATGAGTCAGGTAAAGAACCTACAGCTGTCCCGAGAGCAACGAATTGTCAACATGAGTAAAACGCCAATGTGGGACTTGGTTGTGGTCGGTGGAGGAATTACTGGTGCTGGGATTTTAAAACTAGCCTCACAAGCGGGCTTAAAAGTGCTATTACTTGAGCAAAAAGACTATGCGTGGGGCAGTTCGAGTCGTTCGTCAAAAATGGTTCACGGTGGTTTGCGCTATATGGCTCAAGGGCAAATTGGCTTGACGAAAGAATCTGTCATAGAAAGACAGCGCTTATTGGCACAGGGCTATCCGTTAGTGACAAAGCAAAGCTTTGTGATGAGCCATTATCAGCACGCTTTCCCTGGCGTTTGGGTGTTTAATCGTTTGTTGTCGTGTTATGACTTTATTGCGGGAGTAAAACAGCATAAGTTTTGGCCTCAAATACCTTATCTAGCGCTTGCCCCCAATGTTGATGAAAAAAAGCTCCTTGGTGGCACTCAATTTTATGACGCAATAACTGACGATGCTCGCTTAGTGCAAAGATTGATTCAAGAATCGTTATGCTTAGGTGGCGATGCCTTAAATTACGCCAAGGTTGTTGATGTCGCTGCGCATGAGACCCATCAAGTACTCAAGATGGAGTTAGCAGAACAAGTCTTGGCAATTAAGACCAAAGTTGTTGTTAATGCCTGTGGGGCATGGTCAAAGCTGGGTCAAGATAGTGTGAAAAAAGCGAGCAATCGTCGAACACGAAATGACAAGACTATGCACTTGCGTCCGTTGCGAGGCAGTCATTTACTAATACCGAGTTGGCGATTACCTGTTGGAAGTGTTTTTAGTATTCGTCATGCACAAGATAAACGGCCAGTGCAAGTTTATCCATGGCAAAACGTCACCCTGGTAGGGACAACCGATGTTGAGCATTCACAAGATATGGAGAAGGAAGCTCACATTACTCAAGATGAGTTTGACTATTTACTAGCTGCAATAGCACAGCAATTCCCGAATGCCAAAATTACCCCCAACGATGTGATTTCAACGTTCTCTGGTGTTAGACCTGTGATCACTTCTGGTGAATCAACGGCTCCCTCAAAAGAAAAACGTGAACATTTTATTGAGCAAAAAGCCGGCGTTATTTGGATTGCTGGTGGTAAATTGACGACTTTTAGATTGATTGCTAAGCAGGTGCTGACATTGGTATGTCAGCACCTAACATCAGAGCAGAAACATGCAGTAGGATATCATCAAAAAGAAAAAGCAGATTACCTTAATGCGCTCGAGTTAGCCTGTAAGTTACCTGTTTTGTCTGCATCTTCGGGGCTATTTGGCAGGGATTTAGGCGAATCGACTTATCTGCAAATTAGCGCTTGTTATGGCGAGCTAAGTGAGCTGTTTGTCGAACAAAGTGATCCTCAACATTGCTTTCCAATAAGGTACAGCAGGCATTTATGGGCAGAATTAATCTGGGCTGTAAAATTCGAGCAAGTACAGCACTTGGATGATCTCTTACTACGTAGAACTCGCATCGGCAATGTACTGCCAATGGGAGCTCAAGAATTACTCCCTAAAATTAAGCAATTATGTGCTCCATATTTGTCGTGGAGCGAAGAACGCTGGCAACAAGAAGTCGATCGATATTGCGCTATTTGGCATCTCGCCTATAGCTTGCCAAACCATCAAGATAAACCAAAGAAATTAAAAATATGACAGCGGTTAATTCCTCAATGTGCAATGAATCCAGTAATGCTGAGCCGTCAGCTATTGCCGACGATTTAATTTTAACTATTGATAATGGTACCCAAAGTGTGAGGGCACTATTGTTCAATTTACGAGGGGAGCTTGTAGCTATAAGCCGAATAGAGCTTGAAGCCTATTTCTCAGAGAACCCAGGTTGGGCCGAGCAGCATGCGGAATATTTCTGGACAATGCTAACAAAGTGTTGTCAGCAGCTTTGGCAACAAGAAGAGGTGATTGCAAACGCTTATCAGCAAAGAGTCAGAGCGGTTACCGTAACGACTCAGCGTGGTACAGTGATCAATTTAGATAAGCAGGGGCAACCCTTGCGTCCAGCGATTTTATGGCTAGATCAACGCTTATGTCAGCATAACAAAGCGATGCCCTGGTATTGGCGATTGGCATTTTCCGCTATTGGGCAAACCAAAGTTGTGGACTATTTTCGTCGAAAATCACAGGCTAATTGGTTGCAGCAAAATGAGCCCGCAATATGGAATAAGACCGAAAAATTTCTCTTACTTTCCGGATTCCTAACACATAAGTTGACCGGAGAATATAAAGATTCGATTGGTAGTATTGTTGGTTACCTTCCCTTCGATTACAAAAAGCAAAGCTGGGCGAGTCGGTGGGATTGGAAGTGGCATGCATTGCCAATTAAACGTTCAATGTTGCCTAATTTGGTTAAACCGGGTGAGGTACTTGGCGTAATCACTGAGCTGGCGGCAAAAGCGACAGGAATAAAAGAGGGGACTAAGGTATTAGCGTCCGCTTCAGACAAAGCATGTGAAGTGCTCGGCTCTGGTTGTATTAGTGCAGATACCGCCAGCTTAAGTTACGGTACCACCGCAACCATTAACACTAATAATACTCGTTATGTTGAGCCACAAGCGTTTATTCCACCATACCCTTCTGCAATTCCAGATAATTTTAATAGTGAAGTGATGATCTATCGCGGTTTTTGGATGGTCAATTGGTTCAAACAAGAATTTGGACAAAATGAAATTGAAAAAGCACAAGAGTTAGGGGTTAGTGCTGAAAGCTTATTTGACCAATTGGTGGCGCAGGTTCCGCCCGGATCTATGGGACTGATGTTACAGCCCTATTGGTCACCTGGATTAAAAAATCTAGAAGCTAAAGGAGCCATTATCGGCTTTGGCGATGTTCATACGCGTGCTCATCTTTATCGTTCGATTCTTGAAGGGCTAGCCTATGCATTACGCGAGGGCAAAGAAACACTGGAGAAGCGCCAGAAGCAAAAAATAACACGGCTGATTGTTTCTGGGGGCGGCTCACAATCTGATGCCGCGCTACAATTGACGGCGGATATCTTTAATTTACCCGCTCATCGTACGCATACCTTTGAAACTTCTGGGTTAGGTGCCGCTATCAATGCCGCAGTCGGGATGGGGTATTTTGAGAGTTATCAAAATGCCGTAAATGCCATGACCCGAATTGAGCAGTCATTTATACCCAATCCAAATCATGTTCGCTTATATGACAAATTATATCAGCAGGTGTATCGAAAAATGTACCGACAGCTAAAGCCGATTTATCAAGACATAAAGAAAATTACAGGATACCCCGAATAGCAACAGTTGCGTATTCACAATAGATTGAATTACCCGGTTTGGCGGAATGTTGAACCGAATAAAATAATAATTAAATAGTGTGTAGGAAGGAGCGAAATATGAGTTATACCCGTCGTAAATTTATAAAAACCCTCGCTGTAAGTGCTGGCGTTGTAGCAACGTCAAGTATTTTAGGGTGTGGAAGTTCTAGCAATAAAAGTGAGGTGATTGATTCAACATCGCCTGCACCTAGTCTATTGGACGGCAGCCAGTTCTTTCCACAGTCAGTAGTCTCGGGTGATCCTAAAGCAGATTCGGTTATATTATGGACGCGAGTGGATGATCAAAGTGGCGCAGATACGCCCTTGATGTTACAGGTCGCAACGGATGAAGATTTTACTAATCTAGTTGTTGAAAGCTCGTTTGATGCGCTAGCTGTGTCAGATCATTGCCTTAAAATTCGCGTAACGGAGCTAAACGCAGGACAACATTATTATTACCGATTTATTTATCAAAGTGGCGGCAATAATTATACGAGTCGAATTGGCCGAACAAAAACTGCTGCGGCTGCTGATAGTGATACAAAAGTGAAGTTTGCCTATGTCTCGTGTCAAGATTATATCGGGCGTTACTTTAATAATTATCTGTCCTTGCTTGATAACGATGATTTAGACTTTGTCGTGCATTTAGGAGACTATATTTACGAAACCACTGGGGATGCGACCTTTCAATCGGTAGGTGGAGCTCGAAGCATTGAATTTAGCGATCAAGAAGGTGTGCTGACTTTAGGCGTTGGTGAAAACCAAACTCAAGCAGCGAACAGTCTAGACAACTATCGCCAACTCTATAAAACTTACCGAGGCGACGAGTTATTGCAACGTGTCCATGAACGCTTTCCGATGATTGCTATTTGGGATGATCATGAGTTTTCTGACGATAGCTGGGCCGATACTGCAACCTATCTTGATGGCGCAGGTGATGAGCAGCAAACTCAACGTAAGAAAAATTCAGAGATGGCATATTTCGAATACATGCCGATTGATCATCAGCTGCCCCACACAACAGTCGATTTGCCTGCGGGCTCTATCACCATAAATGACGAGCACCTATTTCCCAATACACGTATTTATCGCGACTTTCAGTTTGGCAAGCACCTTCATCTAGCCATGACAGATTTTCGCACCAACCGCCCGGATCATATTTTGCCTGAAGATGCATTCCCCGCTACCGTGGCGATAGACCAGCCTACATTGACAGGTTTTCTATTGGCCACTGGCCTAATGCAGGAGCAAGCCGATGGAATTGTTGCCCAAATGTCACCTTATGTGAACATTGATGATGCAGCCTACTCATCTTATAAAACGGCATTTATGGAGGTATTTACTGGCCTATATATGCAAGAGCTAATGGCTCGTAAAACCTTAAGCCAAAGCGAGGCTCTTGCACAAGCACAGCAACGTGCCGTGACGGTAATTCAGGGTAATTTGGCGACAAGTTACTTAAACCAAGTACTAGCCAGTGCTAAAGCAAGTTTAGCATCTGATCATCCTATACAATTGTTGCCTGCCTTGCCTGAGGAAAATGTTGCTCAAGGCTTAGCATTTTATACCATGGGGAAAACGACATTATTTAATTACATAGGCAGTCGATATTTTGTTATTAAAGATACCTATGACATTTATGCGGGCTATCGTGAATACGTCGCTAACTTACAGGGAACTAGTGCACAAAAAGCCTTTGACGATATGCAAACAGCTTGGCTAGCACACACCTTTTCGACATCAAACAGTACATGGAAAATGCTGGGAAGTTCAGTGTCTTTTTCACCATTGATATTTGATTTGTCATCGAGCCGTGTTCATAGTGGCCTGAACACACTGGAAGGGGTGCTGGATTCAACAGCTATTCCACATGCGTTAAAGCAACGCTTTTATTTGGAAGCGGATCAGTGGGATGGCTTTCCACAGTTTAAGTCAAACTTTGTTGACAGTGTAATGAGCCAATTTGGGGTCATTAGTTTAGGTGGTGATGTACACAGTAGTTACGTGACTGAGCATAAAGCGAATGACGCAACCGGGAAAAAATCGTTTAACTTTACCACTTCGTCTGTTTCATCTGGTACTTTTGGCTCATTCCTCCAAGGGGGCATGAACCAAATATTTGCTCAGTTAGGCGATATGCCTGATGTACTAACTGACTTCCCTTATTTTTTCGACTTGCTAGTACAAACGGCAACCAAACGTGATGATATCAGCGATAATATGGTGTTCTCACGAATGTGGGAGCATGGTGTCGCAATCGTTGAAGTCGATGCTGACCAAGTGTTAGTAAACTTCCATAACATCGGCAGTGAGTTTCATCAATTGGATACCGTTACACGCAGTTATTATGATAATGCTGAAGAATTCTTGTCACAGGTACGTTTGTATCAATTTAAAGTCGCAGATGGTGTTTTAACACCACTTCAATAGCATAACTTTAAACAGGATATCTCTGTTCAAAAAGTGGCAGCTGTGTAGTCGGGATTAGGTGAGGTGGTAGGTCAACGACCTCGCTCTAATTTTGTATTATTACTTCTCGGCCTGTGATTGGAGAGTTTCTTAGTAGAAATGCGATGGGATTTTACTCGTAATCACTTTAGAACAATTCGTTAATAAAAAATGATATCTGACCTCCAAAAGTTCAGTTGAGGAGGCCAAGATATCAGCTAGGTATTATACCCCTGCCAATGACTTAGGATCTGCAGCGAGTATCTGCTCACATTCTCTTGCATGCACTTCATCTTCTTTCGCATCTATGCGGTGATCAGAGGCAAACCAATAATAGAGTATTGGCAATACAACTAAGGTAAAGAAAGTGCCAATTAACATGCCTGCAACAAGAATAATACCAATACTGTTGCGCGCTTCTGCGCCCGCTCCTGTCACTAAGACCAAAGGGAAATGGCCAAGTACAGTTGCGCCTGTTGTCATCAAAATAGGACGTAATCGTGTTGACGCTGCTGATTTAACCGCTTCAATTTTACTGGCACCTTGAAGTTGCACATGATTGGCAAATTCAACAATTAGTATCCCGTTCTTAGTGATCAGTCCTATAAGCGTGATCAAACCTATTTGCGAGTAAATATTAACGGAAGTGAAGCCGAGAAACGCAATACTCAACGCGCCAGATAGCGCAAGAGGAGCACAGCCTAGTAGCACCACTAACGGATCTCTGAAACTGTTAAATTGAATGGTCAACACGAAATAAACAATCACCAAAGAAATCAGCAATACATTGACCATAGTATTACCGTCTTTCCTCAACTGTCGTGATTCTCCCGCATAATCAAGAGAGTATGATTTTGGCAGTATGTTAGCGGCAATATCTTCTATCGCTGCAAGTGATTGTTCTTTCGTGACATGAGGCAAAATACCGCCGTAAATCCTAAATGATTTTTGCTGGTTAAATGAGCCCAGCAAACGTGGCCCTGTAATGGACTTAATTTCGGCAAAGCTTGATACGCGAATCAACTCACCCGTAGGCGTGCTGATTTGCATATTTAAAACGTTTTCTGGGTTGTATTTTTCAGCGTCATCAACAACCGGAATCACGCGATAAGCCTTACCATTGTCATCAAATAGATTGACGAAATTATTCGACATCAACACGCTCAATTGGTTATTGACGTCAGCCAGAGTTAAACCTAGATCTGCGACTAATGTGCGATCAATAATGAGCTCACTTTGTGGCAAGTCTATCTTCAAATCGGTATCGACAAACATGAAATTACCTGACTGATACGCCTGAGCAATAATTTGCTCGGCATATCCGCGCATGTTCTCATAACTGTCGTTAGTACGTACGACCATTTCAACATCAAATTGCCCAGCAGTAGGGAGCGCCGCCGATAAAATAGGTAATAGGTTTAATTCACTGATGCCACCAAGCTTCCCGTACAGTTCGGGTAAGCTTTCATGAACGCTTTTGTCACGCTCTGAAAAGCTCTTAAGTTCAACGCCACCAAAACCTGCATTGGTGTTAACTATTTGCCAAACAAACTTAGCACCATCAGTGGTCATCAATGTGTCCACTACTTGGTTCATGTTGTTTGAGGTATAAGCCAAAGAGGCCTCAGGCGGCGCCTCAACTACTACGTTGATAGCATTTTGGTCTTCTACAGGGGCTAATTCTTTTTGAGATAGCATGTAAAAGGGCACCACCAATAAACTAAATACAATGGCGATTAAAATCACTTGGTTTTTCCAGTCGAAAATGGTCTCGAGCGATTTTAGATATAACTGTTGTAAGGTATCGAAGCCCTGATTAATTTTTTTGGTCAGCTTACCTTCATGGCCACCTTCAGGTGATACAAAGGCACTCATGACTGGAGATAATGTCACGGCAACTACGCCAGAAATCAGCACCGCAACCGCTAGGGTAAAAGCGAACTCTCTAAACAAATAGCCAGTTAAGCCTGATAAAAAACCGATCGGAGCATATACAGCGGCTAGTGTTAAGGTCATCGCGATGACCGGCACCAACAACTGCCTTGAACTGATCAATGCTGCTTTGAATCGACTTTTTCCTTCGCGCATATGTCTGGCAACGTTTTCAACTACAACGATGGCGTCATCGACCACTAATCCGACGGATAGTACCACAGCCAAAATGGTTAATAGGTTTAATGAAAAGCCCATTAACTTCATTACCGCAATTGCGCCTAAAATCGAAATAGGGATAGTGATCAACGGCACAAGTGCGGTTCTAAATGAGCCCATCATCGCAAGGACCACAATACCAACAAGCAACACTGTTTCAATCAAGGTGGTAAAGATTTCTTTTATTGCATCACGCATGTATAACGTGCCATCGTACCCGATACCAATTTCAATACCGTTAGGCATTGCGGCGTTTACAGTATCAAGCTTTTTATATAATTCATCACCAATGGCTATTTCATTCGCGCCAGGTAAAGCCCAAACCGCTAAGAAAATGGTTTGTTCATGGTCTAAACGAGCATTTGCTGAGCCTTCTTCTTCGCCGCGCTCAATCGTTGCCACATCGGACAATAACACTTGGGCTCCGTCTAGGTTTGCGACAATTAACTGCTCAAAATCTTCAACATTTTTTAATGTAGTGTTTGCCATTAAATCGACCCGTTGGCGGTTATTTTCACTATAACCTAGCGTGGCGATGGTATTGTTCTGTTGTAGCGCATTGAATACTTGGTCTGCACTGATGTTGTAAACCGCTAGTTTGTCTGAATCTATCCATACACGCATGGCAGGATTTCGCCCACCTTCTATCGTTACCTGCTGAACGCCATCAATGTCGCTTAACACTGGGACGATGTTTCGGGTTAAATAGTCAGTAACTTCACTGCGAGGTAAGTCATCGGAAAACAAGTTGAGGTAAAAAATAGCGTATGCGCCATCGGCTCGTTTAACAGAAACCGATGGATCTTCCGCGCCCTCAGGGAGCTCAAACTTTATTTGACTCAAACGTGTGGTCAGCTCTGCTAGTGCAGAGGTAGTGTCATGATTAAGTTTTAACCAAGCTGTCACTTTACTGCTACCCGATGTGGTAGTGGAGTCTACGTAGTCGACACCAGGAACGGTTGATGCAACACGTTCGATAGGCTCAGTAACAAACCCTTTTACAACTTCCGCTGACGCGCCAGTGTAGGTTGTACTAATTTCAAGAGAAGCACTTTCTATTTGCGGGAATTGCTGTACAGAAATTTTATTCGCGGAGTAAAGGCCCGCTAATACAATTAGTATTGAGAGCACTACGGCTAATACCGGCCGCTCTACAAAAATATCCATGACAGATGCTTTCTTTTCATGCAAGGCACTCATTACTTCGCTTCCTCGCTAAGCAATTGGCTGCCAAGGCTATTTTTTGCCAAAGCCTTTGGATACACTAATATTCCTTCCCTAAGTTTAAAGGAGCCGTCGGTGGCGATTAGCATATTTGGCTGCAGCCCTGAATGAATCACCTGTAAATCACCGGTGCGCACACCTAATTCGACAGGGACTTTTTTTGCGCGATATTGCTGATCATCATCTTGCACTAACTCATAAACAAATGCGCCAAAATGGTTTCGATTGACTGCGGCTTTGGGCAGTAATACTGTTTGCTCTGTTTTGTTAAACACTCTTACTTGGACAATTTCATTGTGGTTTAACCATGACTGCCCGTCAGGTAATTCAGCGCGGAAGCTCAAATGACGTGACTGCGCTTTAATTTGACTGTTAATGGCAATAATCGTGGCACTCTTGAATTGTTGTTGCCCGTTAGTAATTGAGCGAACGGCTACCTTGTCACCAATGGATAAACGCTGTTTAGTTTGCGCCAACTGAAAGTCAATCCAGATTTCTGGCCCGTTACCAATCAGGGTGGAAATGGTGGTGTTTGCAGGCAAAAATTGACCCACTTGATAAGTTTCAAGGCTCACTTGTCCATCAAACGAGGCAAAGATTTGTTTCTTATTAATGGTAGATTCAAGGCTAGCTATTTCGGCACGTGCGATACTTAAGTCTGCTTCAGCAGCATCGTAATCTTGTTGACTGACTTTTTTCTCAGCCACCAATACACCCATGCGTTCAAAATTTATTTTAGCTAGCTTTTGTTTTGCTCTAGCGGCTACCAATTGTGCTTGTTCATCGAGGATGTTAAGTGACAATAAGTGTTGTCCCTTTTTAACTTGGTCACCTCCTTTGAAATTGACCGTATCAATGGTGCCGGCCAATTCATTTTGGATCTCAATGGCTTGTATTGATATGGCTTGGCCTGTCACTTGAAATGACGACTGATGCTCAGACACTTCGGTGGTTATCGTATTAACTGAAGCTGAAGGCTCAGGAAAAGCTGCGGCCATATCCATAGCGGCTTGAATTTGTTGGAATTTGAAAAATCCCAATCCAGAAATGGTTAAGGCTATAAAAAGTATAGCGATAATCCAGCGATGTATTTTCATATTTTCTCTCCGGTAATCTTGTTTAACAATGGCGTTTTGTGAATGCTGTTTATCTCAGTCCGCACTCAACCAGCATCGCGGCGGCTTTTTCTACCCCTGCGTGGTCAATAGGTGTTTGCCATTGATATGAATTGAGTAAGCGCATTAAGCTGTTGACTATGTGTGAGTCAGTTGCAACAGGCTCTTTTAATGAATCAGTACCTTCTGATATTTGCCTGATCTGTGTGACGCGATCAACATGGTGATAGCCTACAGTTAACGCCCAACAGCCTAAATTGATCTCTTCAATTGTTTGCTCTGCATTGTCATTTAGCGTTAACTCGCCTGAAACCGCAGCGTTGTTCATGCAGTCAAAAAACACTTGCTCACATCGTTCATTGGCGGCAAGCATTCGTTCGGTCCATAAAGGTGAAGCCTTGTTGATCACCAGTTCATTTGCAGCAAAAGACTCTAAATGAGAAGAAAAACTATATGGCTCAATTTTCTTAGGGTTAAGTAAGGTAATCGCCATTATTTTTTCAGGTGTAGTTAAATCTAACGCCAATACTTGCTCAAAAATATTGCTGTAATGGCTATACACACGATGAGCTAGGGCAAAAATAATATCTTCTTTGCATTGCACCAGCTTATAAATTGACCCCATAGAAAGCTCTGCTTCTTTGGCGATGGCAGACATCGTGAAATCAAGTAGTGATGTCTGTTCAACGCATTTGATCGCGGCATTCAAAATAATCTCTTCTTGCTCTCTCGGACTGAATTTAGGTGCTGGTGCCATAGTTTATTACTCATTTATCTGCTTTAACGGTTAGGATAACGCCATTCGAATGGTATTCGAATGGCGTTATTGTAGTCGGTTCTTCTTATTTGTCAATGCTAAATCTAAATGGATAGACTAAATAATGAGCACTTTGATGTACGAGTATAGGATACAACGTTGAATTTCTTGTTTATGCTAATGGACGCCAATAATCGAAATCTATTGACTGCCACCTTTACCTCATTTTCTATGTTAGTGATCGTTAACGTTTTGGTATTAACCCTCACCATCACAAACTATTATGAACATAGATATTTTTGATTTAGGCTTGTTCGCTGATGGCAAAAATCAATCGAACTGTGAACATGGTAAACCACGTCTTGTTATAACTTGAAAAGTTAGAAGGGAGACTTAAACGACGTTTTTAGAGACTCAATGAAGACTTTACAGGTCAACCTTGGCGTTGACAGACCGTATTTTTACCTTGATGCTTAAATACATACCAGTTTTACACTCTTCGTGCTGCTTGCTTTGTGTCTTCTATTGTATGCAGATGAGAAAACAAATTAACTAAACAGAATACTGAGAATAGTTTAATGAAAAAATATAGGGTAAATACATGCTGAAGTACAACAAGCACATCAATTTATTGTATCTGTTCATCGCCTTTATAGTGTTATTTTCGATTGAGGGTTTCGCTCACGGTGTTGATGACAGTACACGTAATTTTTTAAATAATAATACCGGTTTACAAATTATCCCGTTTATCTATATCGGTGCGAAACACATGGTCACCGGTTATGATCATCTGCTATTTTTAGTGGGGGTCCTGTTCTTCTTGCATCGCAGCCGAGATGTACTGTTGTACGTCAGTATGTTCACCATCGGTCACAGTTTGACCTTGATGACCGGCGTTTTGGCCAACATTCAAGTTAATGCTTATTTAATTGACGCGATCATCGGACTGTCAGTGGTTTATAAAGGTTTTGATAACCTAGGTGGTTTTAAACACTTCTTTGGTAAACAACCTTGCCCTAAAAAAGCGGTACTTATTTTTGGATTGTTTCATGGTTTCGGTCTTGCGACCAAAATTCAAGAATTTCAGTTACCATCAGAAGGACTAGCGGCCAACTTATTATCATTTAACCTTGGCGTTGAATTAGGGCAATTTCTTGCGCTGATGTTCATTTTATTGGCGATTAATTACTGGCGTCAATTCGACAGCTTTCAAAAATTCGCGACTACAACCAATACCGCATTGATGAGTGCTGGTTTTATGTTGGTCGGCATGCAACTCACTGGATATTTTATTAATTAAAATTATGAGAACACTATTTATGGAATCCAACAGACAAAATCGTTCACTGGTCAAAGCTACGCTTATCTCTTTAATCGTTGCCGCCATAGTGCTCGTGCTATTTATTTTACCGGCTGAGTACAACATTGATCCAACTGGCGTCGGCCAGTCACTAGGCTTGACCGTTTTTAATGAGGTAAGCGAAGACACTTCAGTTGTTACAAATGGAAAAGGTAACAGTGAAGAAGATGCTGTTGTAATAACTGTCCCCGCAGGTCGAGGTGTTGAGTATAAATTGGCGATGGAACAATTTAAGAAAGTAACTTATGAGTGGGTTACTGATGGAAGCGATTTATACGTGGATCTACACGGTGAACCTAAGGGCGACACCACTGGCTACTTTGAGTCTTATACCATAGCGACAGTACATGAAATGAACGGCAGTTTTACCGCGCCATATACTGGCTCACATGGCTGGTATTGGAAAAACAAATCAGACCAAGACGTTAAAATTACGTTAAGTTTTAGTGGTGACTATGTAATTGAAGGGTTGAAATAAAAAAAGTTGTCGCTGAATGTAGAATAGAAAAGCGAGTAATGTGTATACATTACTCGCTTTTTTTGTCTCTTATACCAAGTGAATTAAATCGTGTTTGGATTATGTTGCTCAAACACTTGCTGCCAAAACTGACTTGATATTTTATTAATGACATTAGATTCTGCGTTAATCAGCATGGCAAAACCAATACCCAGCTCAGGGGAGTAACCAATATCCGCGCGAAACCCTGATACCCAACCTGAATGATAAATGATTGGGTTATCGTCAAACTGATAAATGCGCCAACCGTAGCCATAATGCGCATCGGTCAGGTGATGCTTCCAATATTTTCGACGCAAGTCTTTTTGAGTTTTTATGCGTGGCGTGGTGACTTCACTGAGTAGCGCAGGCGACAGTACGTCAGGATTATGGCCTAAATTGGCAATTAGCCATTTTGCCATATCATTAATACTAGCATTCACCCCAGCAGCTGGCGCTACTTTATAAAAATCAGGCTCAACTTTTACCGTTTGCCAAATATATTTTCTGATCTCTTTGCCATTTCTATCTTTTTTACCGGTTTTCTTTCTTTGCATCAGAATATGTGGCTTTGCAGTGTTTTTCTGCTGTTTAAACACGTCGATACCGACCGACGCATTGTGCATGTCCAATGGTGAAAACACTTTTTCTTGCAGCAACATCGCATAGTTTTTGCTCTGGCTAGCCTCAATGGCGGGCTCTAATAGTCCATAGGCAATGTTTTGATAGCCGTAACACTTGGCGGGCTCACATATAGGGGTAATACGATCAAAGCGGCCAAGGATCTTTTTCATGTTCCAATTTTCATGAAGCAAATTATCGTAGGCGTTTGGCATTAAACCAGTGGAGTGACTGAGCAAGTGCTTGAGCTGAATTTTCTCTGCCGCTCCTTTCTTCGCTAGGCTAAAATGTGGCACATATTTAGTGATCGGATCCGATAAGTTAAGCAAACGATCTTGGGCGAGCATGGTTGTTATCGTCGCGGCAAATGGTTTAGACACCGACGCCAAGCGAAACACAGTGTTTGAATTTACTTTTCGTGACTTGGCTTTATCGATATGACCAAAGGTTTTCAATGAAACTATCGCATCATTCTTAACAATAGCAAAAGCTGCCCCAGGAATGCTGTGTTTGTTCAATTCATGCTTTACCGTGCTAGCAAACTCCCGCTCTAACTTCTTGAGATTAGTCGCATGGGCAATTGAAAATACACATAAGGCTAGATAGGTAATACAGAACAAATTTAATCGAGACGTTATCACGGCGGTTATTAAAGCTCTATTTAAAAAAGTGGATCATTTTAGCGATACCAATGGTAAATATAAAGCAGAACCATTAAGGAATAATATCCGTTGAAAATAGTTAACAGGCAAATATATGCATCATAAATAGGCTGATAGTTAATTTAACGCTCTCGAATGATTCGTCATAATTAACAGTAAAGTTTATGAAAGGTTAGAGTTTTATGCTTTTATCATCTACATTTTCTTGAAGAGTAATTCTTAATTGAGCACTCAACCCAAACTTAAAACTGAGTGAAAAGGAATGATATTATTGTGCTTGTAAATGTTTTTTACTCAGTTATTCAAGTTATTGTTCAAACTTTATGTTTAGCTTTAGTTTTAGCCTTTTCTTTTCCCTCAAGTGCTTCGGCAGCGAAATTTGTATTGGACGAAGAGGAAGCTGAGTATATCAAAACCCATGGTTCGGTAACTCTATGTAGGATAAATGTATCTGAAGGCATAGATAGAGCGGTCAAAGTAGCAGATATAATCACTCGAGATACTGGACTCAATCTCAAATTAACCCGACGGCTGTCTTGGGATGAAGCCTTGCAATGGCTGTACGATGAAAAATGTGATTTGCTGACTAATATTTCTCCGTCTGCAGAGCGCATGAAAAAGCTCAACTTTACACCGCCTTATGCTCATTTTAAACAATCAATAGTTACTACAATTTTAACGGAAACTGTTGGTGATATGTCTGCTCACCTAATGGAAAGTTTCGCCATACTTAAAAATGACTATTTAATTACGATGCTAAGAAATGAATACCCTAACATCAAGTTAATCGAAGTTGACTATCCCATTGATGGGGTCCGACTGGTTGAACAAGGCCTAGCATATGGTTACATAGGCTCTCAATATATTCAGCAATACATGTTAGAAAATCATAGCTTAAACAACCTCATGGTTAACAACAGTTTAGGGATGAGGTTTGATGATATCCATGCAATTGCGACGAGAAAAGAAGATAAAATATTAAACCAAATATTGTCAAAAGCAGTCGACTTTTCCGATCGAAATGAAATTGACAATGTTATATACCTCGCGAAAAACCCTGAATCAAAAAAGGCTTTTTTGACTGCCGAAGAAAAATTAATGTTCGACTCCAGGACAATCATTATTTGTTATTCCGATAGTGCGGTGAATTGGAATACCGTATTTATGAATTTTGCAGGTGAATTTAATGTAAAAGTGGAAAACAGCAAATTGATGAGTTTGGACGAAGCATTTGAAGGGTTAATTGAAGGCCTTTGTGACGTACTTCCGCAAGCGACAGAAACGAAAGAGAGAAGGGAGACCATGAGTTTCACCCCTTCTTTTCATCAAGAAGAAAGGGTCATTGTGACTATTGATCAAAGATTTATTACAAACATTGAGGATCATTTAGATGAGGTCTTTGTGATTCGTAAAGGTGACTTATTGCAAAGTCAATTAATGTTGGAATACCCGGAAATACAGCTAAAGTTCTCCGATAAAATTATTGATGGGCTAAAGTCAGTGCAGGCTGAAGAGGTGTTTGGTTATGTTGGTAACATTACAGACGTCGGCAATACTATCAATCGATATTCACTAAAAAATGTAAAAATTGCAGGAACCCTACCCGATAGATTCAATGACAACTGGGCAATTGCTACAAGAGTAGATGACTTATTATTGAATAGCGCATTAACTAAGTATCTAGAAACGGCGGATAAAAGAGAGCTTAGAAAGTTATTTACTAATAAATTTTATGTCAAATCTGAAAGTGGCTTTGATTATAGATTGTTCTGGCAATTAACAATTGTTTCCTTAGTCATTATAATTGCGGTAATCGTCTGGAATCGTCGTTTAGCTAAATTAAACCTTCAACTTGAAGCTGCTAAAAAAATGAGGGAAGAAGCACAAAATACCATTATTGTTCAAGAAAAAATGGCTGGCTTAGGTACCCTCACCGCCGGTGTCGCTCATGAAATCAATAATCCAACCAATTTTACCCATGTTGCTGTATTTATGATGCAAGAAGAAATCATCATTATTAAGGCTTTTTTAATTGAGCTAGCGGGGGGAGAAAATGCTGATCCAAATGTGATTGAAGCTGTTAACGCTAAATTTGAGAAGTTGATTGAACTGACCGAAACAGCCAAAGAAGGCACGCAAAGGATTAAAACTATTGTTAGTGATTTACGGACTTTTTCGCGCTCTGGCGATACTGAAAAACAAAAAGTAGTGATTACCGACTTGATTACATCAACCGTGCACTTAGTTAAAACGCAATATCATGACATTAATATAAATGTACAAAATCAATCAACACAGCCTCCTATTGTTCAAGGCTTTGCTGCAAAAATTGGCCAAGTCTTTATGAATACGATTGTTAATGCTTGTCAGGCAATAGAGCAAAAGCGAGCTTACGTATCTACATTAGCAGGTGAAGTAACGATAATCATTTTGAGCAAAAATAATATGGTTGAAATAAGCATTAGTGATAATGGTTGCGGTATGAGTGAATCCACACAGGTTAAAATATTTGATCCGTTTTTTACCACTAAAGAAGTTGGCTTTGGTACTGGTTTAGGCATGGCTATTACTTTCGGTATTATTCAAGAACATGACGGCGATATTGATATTGAATCAACTGTTGAAGATGGTACTACAGTAAAAATTTCGTTGCCGACTATACTATAACTCTAAAATAAGCCGTTTGCAGTCTAATGGAATACAAAGTCAGTATTAAGGAGAAGGTTGTGAGTGCGTTTAATATTAATAACTTACCGCAGAATGAGCCCAACAAAATTGAAAAGCCATTGGTGATGTTAGTTGATGATGAAATTGAAAACATAAATGTACTACGTCAGTTATTAGAGTCACATTTCAAAATTATTACTGGTTTAAACGGTCGAGAAGCGTTAAATCTCATCGACAATATGGTTGATCCAAAACAAATTCAATTGATCATTACAGATCAAAGAATGCCCGAGCTCACGGGCGTAGAGTTTCTTGAAAGAGTCGTCGAAAAAATGCCGGATACCATTCGGATATTGCTCACTGGCTATTCAGACACTCAGGTGATTATTGATTCAATCAACAAAGTCAACTTATATAAATTCATTACAAAACCCTTCGACCCTGTAGAACTGACCATGACGGTACAAAGAGGTATTGAAGCATTTCAAATGCGTAAAGAGCTAGCGGAATACACAGAAAACCTTGAGCAACTTGTTGTCGAACGTACAGAAGAGCTAAAGCAAAAAAATTTAGAACTAACACAAGCTCTTGAAAATTTAGAATTGTTTAGCCTTACAGACCAATTGACCAGCGCTTATAATCGCCACTTTCTCAATAAATTTATGCCGGGTGAACTGGCAAAAGCCAAACGTGAGATAAAAGATAATCAACCGAGTGATATCGGTATGTTGCTTATCGATATTGATCACTTTAAATATATTAATGATACATACGGTCATGACGCAGGTGATAAGGTGCTAATGCAGTTTACTCACATGCTCAATGACACTTGTAGGCAATCAGATTGGATAGTGAGGTGGGGCGGCGAAGAGTTCGTGATTATTACTCGCGGTTTAAGCATTGATAATCTTCAGGATCTTGCAGAGCGTATACGCCAGAAAACCCAAGCGTATGAATTTGATTTAGGATGTCAGCGATCGGTTTGTCGAACCTGTTCAATAGGCATAACGTCCTTTCCGTTCATTAAAGGAGATGTAGAAAGCCTTACGTGGCAACAAACGCTTAAATTAGCTGATCTAGCACTGTATGCCGCCAAAAATAGTGCAAGGAACACTTGGGTGATGTTATATGCCGATAAAATATCTGCTCAAGAAAATTTTTATGAACATGCAATACTCAACCTGCAATCCTCTATTGAACGAGGCGTTATCGGTTTTAATTCTCAGCTACGTAAAGAGCAAGTGGTATTTTAAAGCCTTTGAGTTATCACCTGTTTCTTTGCTGAATAGCTCACCTTTATATTGCTAAATCTTCCAGTGATTATATCAATTTCACTAATGTTGTAATTTTTTCGTGAGTTATCGCGTCTAATTAATAAGGTTTAATATATAGCGTCGAATGGCTTGGGCACATTGAGCGAAATTGATGAGGGAAGTTTGTTGAAGTATTCATTTGTATTGTTAGGTGTATTAACCACTAGCTTTGGCGTTAGCGGTAAAAATATCACGGTATCTATATTAGATGTTGAGCAAAAAAAACTACCTAATATGGTGGTTTATGCAACACCTATTGAATTAGATAAGCCCTTACCTGTTAACCCTAAGAAGTTGATAGTTGGCCAGAAAGACAAAAAATTTACTCCTTATGTTGCTGTCATTCAACTAGGACTAACCGTAGACTTTGAAAATAATGATGACATTACGCATCATATCTATTCAGTTTCAGGTGGTAACCATTTTGAATTCAAGATTAAATCTGGGGAAACAATAACGTCTAAGCAATTCAATCACGCCGAAGAAGTGGCGATGGGCTGTAATATTCATGATTGGATGAGTGGATTTGTTTTAGTTGTTGATACGCCGTATTACACTCAAACGAATGATAAGGGCGAAGCACATTTGGATCTGAAAACACCGGGAAAGTATCAAATATCAATTTGGCATCCACAACTAGATAAAAAAATGGAACAAGAAATTAATGTGTCATTTAACGACAATGAAAAACAGCACTGGAATATACAGCTACCAAGCGTTTTGCAAGATATACCCACTCAAGAAAACCAAGATGATTTTGACTTTTTAGACGAATACTAAATCATTATGAGATTTTTACGAGTTCGCAGCTTACAAAGTAAGATTCTGATCTTATTTGTGTTTCTATTGTTTGCCGTTCAGCTAGTGTCATTTTTTACGACATTTAAAGCTAATCAGCAGCTTGAAGCGGTGCAATTGAACAATACATTGGTACACGCCAAGGACGTTTTTAAAACTCAGTTTGAAAACCGTCGTTATTATCTATCTGCATTCGCTGAAACAGCAGCAAAAGACTATGGCCTTAAGTCCGTTTTACAAGAAGACACTAAGAGTTTTTTGGTCGCGCTAAATAACCATCGCAGCAGGATCAATGCTGATATCGCCCTTGCCATCAATCCTGACGGCATTATGTTTGCCCAATTAGTAACCTATCAAGCAAATAAGAACAGTAAGAAGAAAAAAGTCAAAGTAGGTGATGGGCAGGGGCAGCCTTTTCCTATTGACCAACAGTACATGAATAAACGAGATAATGAATTACTGCGTTTAAACGGGCTGCTTTATCAGCTCAGTTTCGCTCCGATTAAAAGTGGAGCACGAACCATAGGCTGGGTTGGTTTTGGGTATATGATTGATAATCAATTATCAGAAGAATTTGCCAACTTAACTGATGTAAATATTGGCTTTGTATTAGACGACAATTCGACCATTGAAGTTGTAGCAAACTCTTCGCTACCCAGTGGCATTTTATTTACTTCAAAATTTGCTCAGCAATTAATGATTGAAACCAGTGAGCAATACGTCACAACATCAATGCCGTTAGGACGAACTAATGAGCAAGAATTGCTCGTGATAATGTTCACTTCAAAGGCGGATTTATTAAAAAACATTAATGTTAATTGGCAGCAGTTTTTTGTGTTAATGCTGCTTACCTTGGCATTGTCTGTCTTGGGAGCGTTTGGCATTGCGAAAGGCATCACTCGGCCAATCAAGTTATTGATCAAACAAATTCACGCGTTTTCTCACGGTAACTATGGCGGCTATGCTGAAGTGAAGGGTAGTAAGGAGGTTGTCCAATTGGCGGATGAGTTTAATCATATGGCACAAGCTATTGTTTCTCGTGAAAAAACCATTAGCTTTCAGGCGTTTCATGATGGCTTAACTAAATTACCCAATAAAAATGCCTTGTTAAAAGAGCTTGAACTACGCACTGAACAAGCACAAGAATTCATGTTATTGCAATTGTCATTAATTGGCGCTGACGAAATCAACGACACTTTAGGTTATAAAATTGGCGATGAAATTCTGGTCGAAGTTGCACAGCGGGTGCAAATGGTCACATTGACGACAAAAAGTTATTACCTTGGTGGTGAAAGTTTTGTGTTATTGCTTGAATTTCAAGATCATAAATCGGCTGTGGAACAGCTAATACATGAAATCATGCTAGATTGTCACTTTGGTAATGTCAGTCTTCATTTACGTTATGCAATTGGTATTGCCGATTCAAAACAAAGCACCAATGGTGACATGGCGGAATTGCTGCAAAAAAGCAGCGTTGCTTTACAACAAGCGGTCAAAAATAAGTTGCAATATCAGTATTATGACAGCTCTTTTGATAAAGATGCGTTAGAACGCTTACATTTAACCAATAGCCTTAAAACTGCCATTGAAGAAAATCAACTGGTGTTATATTACCAGCCCAAACTGGCCTTAGATAATATGCGAGTAACGCATGTTGAGGCATTGGTACGCTGGGAACATCCAGAGAAAGGCCTAATTCCGCCGGACTCATTTATCAGTATTGCTGAGAAAACGGGGCAAATGGATGCGTTAACACGCTGGGTAACCAGAGAAGCGTTCAAGCAGTATTTATTATGGCAGCGCAAAGGCACGGCTCTACAAATAGCGATCAATATTTCAGCAGAAAACTTGTTGGATAAACAATACAGTGATTTTGTCATTGATTTGAAGCAGCAAAACAACATTCCAGATGACGTTATCACATTGGAAGTCACCGAAGATGCTGTCGTTGCAGATCCGATCACTGCGACAGAGCTTCTTATTTACCTGAAAGAGCACGGTTTTAAGCTATCTATCGATGATTATGGGACTGGCTATTCGTCTTTGGCTCAGTTGAAACAACTGCCGGTGCAAGAGTTAAAAGTCGATCGCTCATTCTTACAGCACTTGGCGACAGATCCTAGCGATCAAATTATTGTTAAGTCCAGTATCGAGCTAGCTCATAATTTAGGGCTTACGGTTGTTGCCGAAGGCATTGAAGATGAAGCAACCTTGCAATGGTTAAAAAGCAATGGCTGTGAACTTGCACAAGGGTATTATATAAGCCGCCCACAACCGGCACACGCGCTTGAATTGTGGATTGAAGATTCCCCCTATGAGGTTGAAACGGTTGATCGATAAATGAGAGCAATAGTGGGGATGTTAGTGTTTTTTTTGCTGCAACAGGCAATGGCAGGAGAACACTCTATTAAAGGATTGGTTGACATACGTGCACATGTCGTAGACAGCAATGCGAACGTTGATAGCTATCTCACCGGTGACTACGGTAAATTTCGCTTTAATGATGAGGCAGGCATAGCGTTGGGACAATTGGGACTGCAATACCATGGCAGTTTTGACCACAACCTTTCGGTCAAAGTGGTTGCCAACGCATTTGCTGATGAAGTCAGCACCGAGTTTGGCCTCACAGAAGCCTTCATTCAATACAAAAGCTTGCCATCGGCATCTGGTTGGCGCTTTAAAGGTAAACTTGGTATTTTCTACCCGTTAATTAGCCTAGAAAACAATGCTACCGCATGGTCTACAGTAAATACCATCACCAGCAGCACATTAAACAACTGGGTAGGGGAAGAATTTAGACACGCTGGCGTAGCCTTTTCATTTGAAAAGCTGGGCAAGTTTGTTAACTCTCCGCATAACTTATTACTTGATGTTTCGCTTTTTCAAAATAATGACACTGCTGGCGCTATGTTGACATGGCATGGTTGGGCTTTGGGTAGCAGACAAACATTGCTGCAAGAAAAACTCACGGTACAAAAATTTCCTGCCAGATACGATCTTTTATCAGCACAAGCGGCACACTCCGATCCTTTTGTAGAACTTGACGATCGTTGGGGCGGGCATATTGTCGGTCAATGGCAAGTTCAGAATAAATTCAAATTAAACCTTGGTTATTACAACAATAACGCCGAAAAAGGCTTAGTAAAACAAGGACAATACACGTGGACGACCGACTTTATCCATGGGGGACTGAAATACAAACTGGCAAAAGGTACTGAATTAATTGCTCAGTTCATGACCGGTAATACCTTGATGACCTCGCCACTCAATGAAAAAGTTGTCTATAACGATTTCGACAACGCGTTTGTATTACTGCGAAAACAATTTGCTCGTCATCAAATATCAACGAGAATAGAAGTATTTAGCGTTGATGATTTAGATGATACGGTGGGTGATAATAATAATGAAGACGGCCATGCCTTTACATTAAGTTATCGTTATCAACTCAATAGACAACAGTACTTGTTGGCTGAATACAATTGGCTCAGCAGTGAGCGTAAGTCTCGAGCCTATCAAAACCAAGCAGAAGGCTTAATCGAAGAGCAATATCAAATTGCCTATCGCTACTACTTTTAGTCATAACGGCAGTATTAATCGTCACAACTGAATCTTTTATATAGAAAGCAAGATGTTGTAATGCTATTTTTATGTAACAAACAATAATAAAAATATTTGGCATTATGGACAAATACCAAGACAAATACTCCTCGTTGATTCAAGAAAGTGAGTTTGAGTGGATTAAAACTCGCCGTGAAATGGCCAAACGGCCCGATGTAAACAACACTGATACCATAGGTATTGCTCTATCAGGTGGCGGTATTCGCTCTGCTACGTTCAATCTAGGCGTACTACAAGCGTTAGAAAATGCGCAAAAACTTAAGAATATTGACTATATGTCTACTGCCTCTGGCGGTGGGTATATTGGTAGTGCGTTAACTTGGTTCAAAAGTAAATGTCCAGACAAATTCCCATTTGGTACTAAACGTGCTGATCATAATCGATTCGGCGGCCAAGTAGTATCTTGGATACGTTCTCACAGTAGCTTTTTAACCCCCGGAAATGGCATTAATTTGATTTCATTGTTGTCAGCCATCGTCACGGGCACATTCATTAATCTGATGATCGTTGTGCCTGTTTTCATGTTGTTCCTTTATTCATTATGTCAGACGTGGCTGATCCCTGAATTAGGAGGACCTGAGCGTGTAAATGGCTTTGAATTGTTGCTTCATGCTGGCAATGTGTTTTTGGGGCTTACTATTTTCACTATGATACTAACCGCCCTAAGTACCAGTATTGCGACAGAAAGACGAGGGCGCTTAACGGAGCGGTTACGCAAGTGCGTCACGGCGCTGGTGACGCTATTTATGGGTTGTTACGCCATAGGGTTGATTCCTTTTTTTCATCAACAACTTAGCATGCTCACTAAATGGCTAGTGCACGCAAGTTTTAGCTTATCAGCCGTTGGTATGGCGATTTCGGTGATCAGTGCCTACAAAACTAAAAACCAAAACAGTGTCATCGCCCCTTTGATGGTAAGTCTTGGGTTAGTATTGACTTGTTTGGGCTTTATACTCGTGGCGTTTCATCAAGTGATGAATTGGCAACAGATCCCCGACTATTTCTACGTGTTTATTTTGCTGTCAGCATTATTGGCTATTGGCTGTAATATCAATCTAGTGTCAATGCACGGTTTCTATCGAAACCGTTTACGCGATGCTTTTATGCCTTATCAACTACCTCAAGACAGTGGTCATGTACCTTCTGAAATTTCCACGTGGCATGCATCGCAAATGTGCTATTTGAAAGATTTACCGATAACAGATGCGCCATTTCATATCATCAATTGTAATGTTGAGTTGACCGGTTCAACCCAATCAAAGTATCGAAACCGTACAGGTGATTGTTTTAGCTTTACGCCTTTATATTCTGGGGCAACCGCAACAGGGTATAGAGGAACCGACGTTTATTTAGATGGCAAAGTCGACCTTGCCAGCGTTTGCGCGATATCAGGTGCTGCCGTTGCCACCAATACTGCCGCAACACGCTCTAAGCCTGTGAATTTTTTAATGGCGATACTTAATTTGAGGTTGGGGTGTTGGCTAAAAAATCCAAAAGCTCTTCATCAAAGCCGATTCATTCGACCATTGTGGTATAGCGCGATGTTTAAAGACATGTTTGGCAGTCACTTGGATGAAAATGAAACTTTCATTCACTTATCGGATGGTGGTCATTTTGAAAACCTCGGCGTATACGAGTTAGTTAGACGAAAAACAAAATTGATTTTTGCTTTTGATTCTGGAGCAGATCCTGACTATCAATTTCAAGATTTAGGAAAACTTACAGAGCTAATCCGCGTTGATTTTGGGGCAAAATTGATTATTGATGTTAACGATATTCCCCCTAATCAACAGGGAGAGTCTAAAGCGTCGTGGGCGATTGGTGAAATTAAATATGCGGATGAGAATAAATCTTCAGCAATATTTGTATACGTTAAATCGAGTATTAGCGACAGTGGTAAATTAAGTGAGGACATTAATAGTTATAAGCGTCAGCACCCGCAGTTTCCACATCAAAGCACCGCGAATCAATTTTTTAATGAAGCACAATTTGAAGCCTACCGTGAACTTGGTTTTCAAATCACGCATCGAATGATCAAACATGATCCTAAAATTGCAGCCATGCTGTAAATGAAATAATAAGAACGAAAAGGAATAGTATGTCTAGTTTTCAGCGCTCAAATTTTGAATTTATTACCAAAGAACTTGGTTACCCAGAAGGGCCGGTTTATTTAAGTGATGGCAGTATTTTACTGGTAGAGATTAAAAATGAGCAACTCACTAAAGTTCATCCTGATGGCACTAAAGAAGTGATCGCTAAAGTCTCTGGTGGCCCCAATGGATTAGCCATTGGTCCTGATGGCCATGCCTATATTTGTAATTGTGGAGGCTTTGATTGGCATCCAATTCCAGCTGGAAAGCAAACCTTATGGATAGGTGGCGACCAACCTGAAAACTACAAGGGCGGCAGTATTGATCGAGTAAACCTCGAAACTGGCAAAGTGGAAACACTGTATACAGAAGCAGATACCGTGCGTCGATTAGACATGGCTACTATGCAATGGCAAGAAAGCAAGGTTTCACCTGCTGTGCCGTTAAAAGGGCCTGATGATTTAGTGTTTGATGAGACAGGTGGCATGTGGTTTACCGACTGGGGTAAAAGTCGTCCAACCGAGCGTGATATTACTGGTATTTACTATGCGAAACCTGATGGCAGCTCAATCAAGCAAATGGTTTTTCCGTTAAACGCCCCTAACGGTATCGCATTATCGCCAGACGGCAAAAGATTGTACACGGTTGAAACCTACACCAGACGCGTCCTGTATTGGGAGTTGTCTGCCCCTGGAGTGATAGAGCCTAACCCCAAAAGTATTGATGGTACCTATTTGTTGATTGGATTTGCTGGCCAAGAAATTTTTGATTCTATGGCGGTTGATGTAGAAGGAAACCTCTACCTAATGAGCATGTTGCCGGAAGGAAATAATCCATTTTCTAATGGTGGTATTCAAATTGTTTCGCCTGAGGGCAAGTTGCTAGAGAGTATCAGCATTAATATGCCCAACTTTTTCGACCCATTACCTTCAAATATTTGCTTTGGTGGCCCTGATAATAAAACCGCTTTTATTACACTAGGGGCAAGTGGCGCGCTGATAAAAGCGCAAATGAATGTGGCAGGTTTGCCGCTGATTTATAACGCCTAACGCTGGATACACTCATGATCAAAAACATACTCGCATGGCTTTACAAAGTGTTCATTGGTTATCCGCTAAAAGCGATCAAATATATATTCACTGGTCGCTTTATTATCGACTTTTATCATTGGCTTAAACACTTAACCGTTGTGGAGTTGGTTAAAAAAGTAATCTTGGGTGTGATTGGATTATTCGTTCTCGGCGCATTTTTGTTATTTGCTGTAGTGCATTATCCCGCCACACAAATACCAGCGTACGAGCCTATTGCTGAGCACGTGTATTTAGATCAAGGGTGGGGTGTTGATGGCGACTCACCTCAGAGACAGCTGTATTATTACACTGGTCAAGGAACGAGCTTAAAGGAGCTAGAATACGATTGGTTTGTTCATTTAGAAATGCCATGGGGACGGGATAAATTCTCTGATCCACAGCACTTAAAAGCCTATGGTTTTATTGTTCAAGAACAGCCGTCCGCTGCAAACCCTGATTTACTCCCGATAGGTTTTGCTAAACACTTCAGTGAACGTTTAAACACCGAGCTTCTCGATATAACCTGTGCGGCGTGTCACAACGGCCAACTAAACATCACCAAAGACAATAAGCGTATTGGTATTCAAATTGATGGTGGACAAGCCATGCACGCTTTTACAACCATGAAAGTTGGCCATTTCGTTCCGACCATGCTTGCTGCAATGGCAAGTACCTATATCAACCCGTTCAAATTTACCCGCTTTGCTAAAAAGGTATTGGGCGAGCATTACAATAGTGAGACCAAATCAGCGTTAAAACAACGTTTTGGTCAAGTATTATGGCGCTTTGTCAAACAAGGTTATAACGACTCAAGTAAACACCTATATCCACTGGAAGAAGGCTTTGGCCGTACCGACGCACTAGCCAGAATTGGCAATACTGTGTTTGGTGATAACCTTGATGATAAAAATTACCATGTCGCTACAGGGCCTGTGAGTTATCCGCCAGTGTGGAATATTTGGAAATTTGACTGGGTACAGTACGGCGCGTCCGTTAAACAACCAATGGCACGTAATATGGGCGAGGCATTAGGTGTAGGCGCTCACATCGATTTTACCGATGCTTATGGCCAGCCTTTAGGCAAAGGGCAGCGATTTAGCTCGTCAGTGTTACCTGAAAACATTCATAACATTGAAACAACGCTACAAACACTAACGCCGCCACAATGGCATGAGCCATTAATGGGAAAAGTTGACCAAGGCAAAGCCGCACAAGGTGAAGCTCTGTTTAAACAGCACTGTATTGGTTGTCATGGGCCGTTTGATGCGAATGAATGGACCAAAAAAATTGATACACCGCTAAAAGATGTTAATCAGCCATTATGGATAGTGAAAACGCTGCCAATTACCGATATTGGTACAGATCCTAATACCGCGTTTAATTTTGTCACCAACCGTTTTGACTTAACAAAAACCGGACTTAGCAACCACGATATCGTTGAAACTGTACGTCCATTATGGGTGAAGCAATTATCACGTGTTGTTGAAACCACGCTTGATGCTAACAATTTGGTTGAGTTCTTAGCGCAAGCACATCCTAAAGTCAGTGAACTTTCGTTAACAACCAACTGGGTCGCTGAACATCCAGCAGAATTTAACAAGGTATGGTCGCTATTCACATCCTGGACTTATGGCAGTTACCAAAGTAACCAATTACCGACGGTAATTGATATGTACGCTGAAGGCGATAGTGCAGTAGAAAACGACATTAATACTGCACTTGTGATTAAACAGCTATCAGGTATTGATGCAACAATTGGAAATTTAAGCGTAGATGCGTTAACCGTAGGTGAGGCGCTTAACATTACCGGTATTATTATTCGCGAAAAGTATTATCGCGATAATCATTTCTCAGCGGAGAAACAAGCCTGTCTGGATGGCTTTGGTGCGCTTGATTTACCACAGCAGCCACTCGCCTATAAAGCGAGACCACTGGAAGGCATGTGGGCCACTCCTCCATTTTTACATAATGGCTCTGTGCCAAATATCTATCAGTTATTGTCGCCTGTAGTAGAACGTTCAACAGGTTTTTATGTAGGGGAGCGCAATTATGATACTGAGCATTTAGGCTATGAGCTGATCACTGATAAAGACAAAAAGTATGCGGGCACTTGGTTTGATACCCAACTCTCTGGCAACTTTAATATTGGTCATGAGTTCAGGGCAGGATATGTGCCGTGGAAAAAGGGTAATGAACCGCAATTTGGCGTTATTGGTCCAGAGTTATCTCATGAGCAACGTATGCAATTAATCGAATATTTAAAAATTCATCAAGACGCGCCAAACGAGCCTATGGCTACGCCGAGTCAGTGTGATAATTTATAACAAAGGAATTAAAAGCTCATGAACAAGAAGCTTATAGCGGCAGCCGTTGCTGTTGCTCTGCCGCTGACACTTTATAGCGTATTTAGCGGCGCCAACAAACCATATCAAAATGGCATTTATCAACCGGCAAAAGAGCAAACCTATATTGCCGATATTATCAGCTCAGCCGTGGCCATGGTCACCCACAGTCAAGCGGCAACTAAGCCATCGCCTTACCGACGAGATGTTCATGCTAAAGCCCACGGCTGTGTGCAAGCAACATTCTCTGTGCCAGAACTTGCTGATGACAGATTAAAGCACGGTGTATTTAGCCAATCTCACGATTACAAAGCGTGGATCCGCTTTTCTAGCGGCGATACTATGCCACAGCCTGATAGTGTTCACGATGCCAGAGGCATGGCAATTAAAGTGATGGGCGTCGACGGTAAGAAGCTGATCAAATCGGAAGAAAACGCCAAAACGCAAGACTTTGTCATGATCAACAACGATGTATTCTTTATCCCAACGGTAGAAGAATATGCTCAGTTTATGCAATATCAGGCACAGGGCAGTAAATTTGGCTACTTTTTTAATGACTTCAATTGGAATGTATTCACGTGGCATTTTAGGGATCTTTATTTAGGTGCTAAAACCCTAAAAAAAGCCCCAAACAGTTTGTTGAAAGAACAATACCACAGTCTTTCGGCCTACCGACTAGGCCCAGACCATTTCATGAAATATAGCGCAAAAGCTTGTGATAACAACATCGTGATGCCAGTTGATAGAGGCCTGCCAAATTTTTTACGTACAGAGCTTGAGGAAAATTTAGCGGGCAACAAAGCTTGTTTTGATTTCTTAGTGCAATTGCAAAATCCAAATAAAAATATGCCGATTGAAGACACCACCGTGCGCTGGGAAACGAAAGACTCGCCGTTCATCAAAGTGGCAAGGGTCACCATTGAACCGCAAGCGTTTAATAGCGAAGTACAGAATCAATTTTGTGAAAACTTGTCGTTTACGCCTTGGCATGCAACGAAAGAGATTGAGCCTGTTGGTGGTATCAATCGACTGCGTAAAGCCGTATACAACGAAATTTCACGATTCCGTCATGGCAAAAATGGCGCGCTGCGCAAAGAACCTACTAGTTGGTGCTTGGAAGAAAACCAAGAATTATGCACAGCTGACTAATACAGTCTCGTAATTAAAAAGAAAGAGCAATAAGGTGAATAAACCCTAACTCGGACTGTCAGACTTGGTTGAAAGGATTCAATTAAATCTGACAGTCGTATAAATGCCAATTGCTAAAGCCCATGTTTAGTGCACAGATATCTCTCTCTTGGCCATGTTATAAGTGAACTTGCCCCTTAAAAATAATAACAACCGATCGTTTTGAGTGAAAATTGTACGCTTGTAGTATAAAAAACAACATGTTATAACTACGAAGGTTGACGTATTTTGTGCGCTAACAAGGATAGTTCGATGAAATTTAGCGCTGTACTAATTATCGTTTCGTTTTTCTTAAGCGCAATACTCAAATTTTGAAGGAGTAATTAATGGCTTTCTATCAGATGAATATGTCGATCAAAAATAAACTGGCCTTAATGATCGTTATAGCATTAGCGGTCGTTCTATCCTTTACTCATTTTGATGAAAAATTGGATTCTCTTCCATTTAGATTAGACCATGCACAGCATAATAAATATGAGTTATCACAATCCACTGATGAGAAAATTGATAGGGTGAATAAAGACGTTCCTAAAATAACGTTTTCAAGTATTGGCAAAAGTTCTCCATGTGACTCTGCAGCAAATGTGTTACCTGTCAGACTAACTATATCAAGAGACAATAAAATAAAATCTTTTGGTAGCTATATTACTGAAGATTACTTATTTAAGACTTTAGAAAAACGTTCATATGATTGTGAGAGTGTTAAATTGTATTTCACATTAGAAGAGGGGGTTACTAGTGATTATTCCAATCAATTAATTGCCAAGCTAGATAAATTAAAAATCACACAAGTATACAGCCCAACGATTATTTATGCTCCACCTCTTCCACTTATCCTCTAATTCATACTGCTTTTTATAAAGCTAACTGGCTGATTTTTATAGTGTCTTAAGAAAAATTTCGTATTTTACGTGAATCTCTAAAATGTACAGAACGTGCCATTTTCCGATTGATTTAATAAAGTTGAGACAAACCTGTAGAAGCTCTGTCTCTCGCCCATAGCCATCTATCAGATGAAACCTAAACCTAATCGCTAAAATCTTAAGATCAGGTAAGAGCTACCACAAGTAAGGTTGATCTAATTACCTTTTTTGTTTACAGCAACGTTATATCGCGTTTAATGAGTCTTGTTCAAACAACAGTACTTGATTGCGGCCATTGTTTTTTGCTTGATAAAGCGCGTAATCGGCTTGATTTATTAACGCTGGAAAGTCATTCGCATTAGGTTCAAAAGCTGTTACACCAAAACTTGCGGTACAGTGAATTTCGGCTTGAGAGGGGAGTTCAATACGCGCTTTTTCTATCACACCTCTCAGTTGCTCAGCAATATCTTTAGCTTTAAATAGGGATGTTTCTGGCAGCAATACAACAAACTCTTCACCACCATAACGTGCAACTACATCACTTGCTCTTGTGTTTGATTGTAACGCTTGTGACACCGCTTTTAGCACTTCATCACCAACTAAGTGTCCGTATTTATCGTTCACTTGTTTAAATAAATCGACATCGAGCAACAACACACTAAATTGCTTCTCGTAGCGCTTAGCGTGCTCAAAAAATTCTTCACCTAAGGTCATCAACGTGCGGCGATTGCTTAACCCTGTTAGGGGATCAATAGTTGCCAGTTTATTCAGTTCAAGCTGATGGCGCGAAATCGACCTACTAAACAATGACATAACAAAGTAAATTTCAAGAATAATAACCGTGATCGCCGAGATAAAAATGCTTTGCTCAACCTGAGGTGATAATTGTATTAACGGCTCTTGATTAACAAAAACATGGCAGTAAAAAAATAGCGCGGTGCCAGAGATGATCACAAACAACTTTTCAACTTGGTCTTCATCATCAAACAGTAAAAAGATCCCGCAAGGTAATAATAAATAATAAAAGTGAAACGATGCAGATGCCGTGAAAACATAGGTTGTTAGGATAAAAACATGAATCATCAACACCACAAACAACCACAATTTAGCGAATACATATTGCTTAAAGTAGGTAAATACAATGGATGAAGCGTACGCTATAACAAAGCCAAAATTCATCGCGGCGAGCATAGGTTGCTCAAGTGACACTAAGAAAAAAGCTGCATACATTGTCGCGACGAGACAAGTTATTAGCGTCACGATATTAGCGATTCTTACTTTCGATGCTTTGGGATCAACAAGTGAGCCAGCGCCAATGTTGTATAGACTTGATAATTCCATGTCCATTAATCCAGTCAGTTATTTTTGTTTTTGTGGCGATATTATAACCTGTTACAGTATTGTTTCTCTAAGTTTTTATTGAAGAGCTAAAAGAAAAAAGTATCACTTGTCCAACCTCAATCATATCCAATCTGTTGATAGCTGGAATAGGTGGTGGTTGACACTTCATCAATCTCAGTAAAAAACGCAAAGCTACCTTTCATTTGCATATTAATTTGTTGTGGTAACACCACTTCATTGAGTTTGATGAAATTAAAAATCAATGCAAAATCTGAAATAGAAGCGCTAAACAAAGGAGAAAATTTCGCGTTATTCACTATGGTAATTTCTTCAATAAAATTGTTTTGTTTATTAAATGACAGCGTACCATCTAACTTTCCTTCAGCGTCATCTCCTAAGTCCTCCATAAGAACATTGAAGCCGACTAGAGTATAGCTGTCGTTATTATTTAGCAGATGAAGACTGTCTTGCTTGATTAGTGATTTAAAATCAATGCTGTAGCTATTACCCTTTGCTTTCTTTGCTGCTTGTTCTTGTTTCTGTTTGGCAAACTTTTTTAATTGTTTATCAGTAGGCGTTTTGTCGTTAATACGAATCAGCGACCATTGTTTAGCCGCTTCTTGGTTTGGGGTGTAACGTTCAATACTGCTAGTAATGTCGCCTTCTTCGTTTTCGTAATGAGATATTTCTACCGCCCATTCTTTACGCGGAGCATCAGCAAGGTCGGTAATAGCTTGAATAATTTGCTGGCGTAACACGGCTGACATTTGAGTTTGCGGTGCAATGGTTGAGGCAGAGTTTTGTGCCGCCTGCGCGTGGTTAATCAGCCCAAAATTAATTAAAACGATACCGGCTAAAAGCCAGCCATACTTTTGATTCATCACAGTTCCTTTCTCTAATCTAATAAGAAAAGGAAGTGTAGTGGTTATGATGTGAAATCGATGTGAAATTGGCCATGTATTAAGACGAATATTTTTTGAATTAAGGATGCACTAGATAAGTTTGAAACAGTTGGCTCACAGTACTCATTAAATGAGCAAGTGAGCCTAAGGGAAAGTGAAATGTTTAACTGCTTAGTTAAGCAGCTTTGCTCTCTGTGGTTTTGCTTTCAGCAAGCTTGTTTTCTGTAGTACTATCGACTTGTCGAATCAAATAGTCAAAAGCCCCTAAACTTGCTGTAGCACCTGCGCCCATGGCGATGATAATTTGCTTATAGGCTGAATCGGTCACATCGCCTGCTGCAAATACACCTGACATCGACGTTTCACCTTGACGATTAGTGATAATTTCACCGCGCTCCGTTAACTCAATATCACCTTGTAACCATTCGCTATTTGGCATTAAGCCAATTTGAACGAAGATACCTGCTAATTCGACTTGCTCTGATTCACCTGTCACTCGGTCAGTGTAAGTTAAGCCTGTGACTTTCTTGCCATCGCCTAATACTTCAGTGGTGAGCGCATTTTTGATAATCGTAATATTGCCCATTGAGTTTGCTTTATCTTGCAATACTTGATCAGCACGTAATTTGCTATCAAACTCCAACACCGTCACGTGTTCAACAATGCCGGCTAAATCAATCGCCGCTTCAATGCCTGAGTTACCACCGCCAATAACAGCAACACGTTTACCTTTAAACAATGGCCCATCACAATGTGGGCAGTAAGCAACGCCTGCGCCGCTGTATTGCTCTTCACCGGGTACGTTCATTTTTCTCCAACGTGCGCCGGTGGCTAGAATGACGCTTTTGCTTGATAAGGTCGCGCCGTTATCTAAGGTGATCGCGACATTGCCTTCTTTAGCCACTTTTACTGCTTTAGCACCTGTCATCACATCAACATTGTAATCTTTTACGTGTTCTTCAAGGCTAGCCACTAATTTTGGCCCTTCGGTTTTCTTCACTGAAATGAAGTTTTCAATACCGACGGTTTCAAGTACTTGGCCGCCAAATCGGTCGGCAACGATACCTGTTTTTATGCCTTTACGGGCGGCGTATATTGCAGCCGATGCACCTGCTGGGCCACCGCCAACAATCAGTACGTCAAACTCTTCTTTTTCGTTTAACTTTTCAGCTTGTTTAGCTTCGGCGTTAACGTCTACTTTTTTCAATATGTCAGTCAGTGAGACACGTCCTTGTGAAAAGCTCTGACCATTTAAGAATACGCTAGGCACCGCCATGATATTGCGCGACTTAACTTCTGCTTCAAATAAGCCACCGTCAATCATAGTATGAGTAACATCGGGATTTATCGCGGCAATCATGTTCAACGCTTGAACCACGTCAGGGCAGTTTTGACAACTTAGTGAAATGTAGGTTTCAAATTCAAACTTGCCTTTTAATGACTTAATTTGCTCTATTTCATCGGTGCTGATTTTTATCGGATGTCCACCACTGTGCAGCAAAGCCAGTACCAATGAAGTAAATTCATGACCAAGGGGAATACCCGCAAATTTAAGCGCTGTACCTTTGTCGTTGGTTACCGTCATTTGAGGCGCACGTGCGCCAGCGCTGTTTGAAATTTCCATCGAAATTAATGGCGATAACGCTTCAATTTGCTTGGCTAATTGGTGTAATTCTTCAGATTTTTTGCTGTCGTTTAAATCTAAAATAAGTGTTACGCGTGATTTAAGGTTAGCCAAGTAGCTTTTTAGTTGTGTCTGTAATTGTTCGTTTAACATTATAAACTCCGTAGGCCACACGCTAATAACATCAACTTGTAGCAAAAAAATAAAATAGCTTGGCGCAAACGCGAGAAAAAATGATATGTACGCCAAGCCAAAGGAAACTATTGTATCTGTCTAAATAATGGGTATTGCAGCTAAGCGCCAATGTTTTAGAGGGAAGCCCTTAGCTGCAATGTGTTTAATCGTTGCTATTGGTAACGATTAAATTTTACCTACTAGGTCTAAAGAAGGTGCTAGCGTTTCTTCACCTGGTGTCCAAGCTGCAGGACATACTTCACCGTCATGCTCTGCTACGTATTGAGCTGCTTGAATTTTACGTACTAATTCTTTAGCAGAGCGACCAATACCTAAGTCATGTACTTCAGCGACTTTGATCTCACCTTCAGGGTTGATTACAAAGGTACCGCGAAGTGCTAAACCGTCTTCTTCAATCATCACACCGAAGTTGCGAGAAATACGGCCTGTTGGGTCACCAATCATTGGGTATTGAATTTTGTTAATTGTGTCTGAACTGTCGTGCCATGCTTTATGCGTAAAGTGTGTGTCAGTTGATACTGAGTACACTTCAACGCCCATTGCTTGTAATTGCTCGTAGTGGTCAGCCATATCGCCTAGCTCAGTAGGACAAACGAACGTGAAGTCAGCAGGGTAGAAAAACACAACCGACCATTTGCCTAAAAGGTCTTGCTCGCTTACGTCAACGAAATCACCGTTGTGAAAAGCCGTTGCGTTAAATGGTAGTAATGTTGTGTTGATAATTGATTGATGCATGTATGTCTCCAAATATTTTTAAAATGTGTTTTGTTGTCTACGGAAGCTATATTAAGAGAATGCCTCTGATTGTTAAAATTGAATGAATAGATTGTCATGATTGATAAAAGCGATTAAGCGGTGAGCATAACTTGATGTATCGCAACTGTTGCAGTTGTGTGACAGTTAACTGCTTGAATTGTTGTTATTTTCTGATAGTTTAGAGCGTAACCAGTAGACGGAGCTTACTGTGGCGTCTACATAATTAGCTGGTAAGTATACTCAATCTACTATGGAGTAGTATTAGAAAATGGAATTGAATGTATTACTTGTATCACTGCTTCCTATGGATGAAGAGTTGTTTATAGAGAAAGGGCAGGTTAGGGATATAACATTATTTGAAAAAGCACTTGATAGAGCGAAAGAGAGAGATGATGAATACTCGATCAAAGTTTATATAAACGATCATTTAAACGGTTATATGGCTGGAGTTATCTCTAAAAAATCTAGCGTAAAACTTCATGATCGAAACTTTGAAATACATAATGAAGAAGATTTTCCTCCCGTAGTTTGGCTTTGGGATAGAAGTGAACAAGTAATACTTGTAGAAAACAAGACCTCTGTATTTAGCAGCGCTAATGTTGCAGCCAAAACCTTTTCAAATATATCTAACAACATAATTTTAGCGGAACATGGTTTTCGTGCTCATATTCACCCCAAAACAGTTGATAGTGCTTTTTGGGAAACGTTTGAATCTTTCGAGTACGTTAGTGAAGTTAAATTTAACCTTGCAGCACCAAACCTATTTGGTAGTACCAAAAAAGAAATAGGCGACTTTCTTCATGAAGTGGTTGATGAAACAAACGCATCAGAATTTTCTCCTGTATTCAAAAACCCTGACGGAAACCTAAACCTCAAACCATCGAGTTGGCTTAATGCTATGGTTGATTGGGTGAAGGATGGAGCTGGCACTTGGAACATTCGAGGTAAAAGAACACATAAAGATAAATATAAAACTATCGGTAGTAAAACTCGTGCAAAATTACTTGTTATCGATGGTAATATTACTGAACTAGAGCTAGAGAATTATAAGCCGCAAGACATTGCTGAAATAGTTGAAATGATTAGACATCGGTATACATTCAAAAAATGAAATTATTAATCTATTTAGCTGCATTAGCCTTAATTTCTATCCTTTTCTCAAGCGTGGAACAAAGTTCATATCGTATACTTGAACGCACTTTACCTCCTGTTTTGGGAGCTTGCTTAGGTGGCGTACTTGCTTGTACATCAATTGTTGTAAGCGTTTTATCTGCATCCTCAAGAGACACCAAACAGAAAGCAAAAACGAGTGAAAAATTCTCAAGGTTTATTAATAGTCTCGAAAGAGACGTGAAAATACTTGTGGTTTGCTTGTGCCTTATTGTCGCTTTGCCATATTTAAGGACATTAGAATATCCAATAACGTTAAGCTTATTTGAATTATCACCTGAATATTTAAAACAAAAGTTATTTTCAACTTCAGAAATCTTTGTAGCGAGCATCGCATTTTTAGTTATTTATGAATTGGTTACGGTTTTAATAGCAATACTTAAGAACATGATGGTAATTCATGAGACGGATACTTAATAAATTGCTCAAAAGGGTGCAAAAATGCTTGGCTTGCACTCCTTCGTCGCTAATTTTAGCCAAGCATTTATGCGTCCAAAAGTAAGGCGTTGACTTTCTAAGGAGATTAGGTGCCAAGTCCAAAAGTATTCGTATCATCAACCTGTTATGACCTGTCTATGGCCAGAGAGCAATTAAGGTCTTTTCTATTACGACTGGGTTATGATCCTATTCTAAGTGAATACTCTGACGTCCTATACGACCCTAGGGCTCATACACATTCAAGTTGCATTCAAGAAGTCCCAAACGCTGATATGGTGGTACTCCTTATCGGTCCTCGATTTGGTGGTAAAGTTATTCCTGAAGCCTTGAATAATGTTGATATGGAAAGTTTAATTAGTTCTAGTTTCGATGTGACTGTACTGCAAGAGCCAGAAAAACTGTCTATCACGCAACTTGAAGTCTTAAAGGCAATAGATTCCGGTGTACCTGTTTTTGCATTTGTCGAAGGAAAGGTCATGCATGACCATTTCGTCTATCAAAAAAATAAAGAGCTCGTAAATCAAATAAAATTTCCGTCTTTAGATAAACCTGAGTCTGCAAAATATATTTTTGAATTTATTAACTTTTTAACCCATAGAAATAGGGGTAATAGCGTTATAACTTTTAACAAAGTTGAAGATATTGAAAACCACCTTAAAAAGCAGTGGGGCTCATTGTTCCAGAAACTTTTAAGAGAAGAAAGAGATCAAAGTGTAGAGTCTAGAAAGATATTTACTATTACAGAACAAATTGAAGACCTTAAAGCTGCAATGATATCTACTATTGGTAGTTCTCAAAATCGTGATGTTGCTCGTGGAGTAATAAGGTATCGTCGTTTAGCTGACTTTTTAGCAGGTCTAAACCTCCCTGATTTTAGTGTTGTCACTAATGACGGCTGTTCTTTTGAATATTTGTTAGAGCTAGCTGAAATCGTTGAAATAGTCGATTTACCAAATAGGAATACATTTGGTAGAACAGCACTAATTAAATCGGATAGAACATATTATGAGTTGAGATTTAGACAAGACTTTATCAATAAAATATCTATTGATTGGCAAAGTTATGTAACACTGACTCCTGACGTAAGGCAGGTAATTTTTGATGCGATATCTGACATGGGAAATATGGGGCCAGGAATGTTACGTTATCGAGACCAAAGTTTTGATGACGAATTTCAAGATTACTTTGAAAAAGAAAATAATGTTCTCGTAGGCTTAGAAGCCTTCATGACAAAAGAGGTAGATGAAAGCGAAAGTTAACAAACTGCCCAAACGGGCAATCTTGTTACCCTGTTTTAGCGAATGCCTTATCAAAAAAACAGGCACTTTCCCTCAAAAGTGCCTGCTCATCTCAGACCTATTATTTCAAACTATCTAAAAACGATAATCTAAACCAATGCGGTAACCTTGGCCGTCACCTGGGTATTGGTAAACTAGCTGATAGTCTTCATCCGTTACGTTGGTGATTTTAGCGTGCAGGTTAAGGGCAGCGCTGACTTCGTAGTTTGCATTTAAGTTGATTAGCGTAAAGCTGTCTAAGTCAATGCCACTGCTGTCTAATCGGCTGCCTTGATAGTTCACGTTTACTGACACATCAAACGCTTGTGCTTGGTAACCCAGGCTATAGTTGGCGCTAAAGTAAGGGCGAGAGAACAGCTGTGTGTCTGTGGTCTCGTTCTTAGCGTCAATATGGCTAAGGCTGGCTTGGTGGTAGATGTTTTCATAACTAATCTTACCGGTAGCGTCTAACCCTTTAATTTTCGCTTCAGCGACGTTGGTAGGTTGCCATGCGCTGAACGGATCGGTGGCATCTAGAGGGGCCCACTCAATTAAGTCGTCAATTTCGGTTTGATACGCACTAATTTCAAACTCAACATTGTTTTCATGGTAACGCGCTAACAATTCAGTGTTGCGTGAGGTTTCTGAAACAAGATCTGGATTACCTGCGCTACCAAACGCTTCAGGCCAGTATAAGTCGTTAAAGCTTGGCGCTTTAAACGCTGTGCCGTGTGATAAGGCCACTAACCAATGTGGTGTTAATTGATAACCGACACTTAATTGAAAGGTGGTTTCGCTGTCAGTATCGCCAACACTGTCATAACGTACGGCTTGTTCAAACTTCCATTGGTTGTGCTCTTGGCGAGCAGTAGCAAAGAATGCTGACGCTTCACGTTTTGTATCAGAGTATAGTGTCGCGCTGGTAATTTCTTCGTCGTACCATTCAATACCTACGGTGAGCTCTTGCGTGTCTGAAACTTGTGTTTGCGCGATACCTGTTACTTGGTTGCGTTTGGTTTCAAATAAGCTGTTTACTGCGCCTTCGAATAAGTCGCTGTTGTTGTCTTCGTTATTATCAACCGATTGGGCGTAGCTTAGTTGAACGTTTGTGCTTTCGGTATTCCAGTGGCCACGTAAAAGGAAGTGATAGTTGTCGTGGTCAAACTCATCACCGCCAAAAGAGGCGTCGATTTCAGAGTTACCTTTATCCAGTTGCGCGTTTACTTCAAGAGTAAATAAGTCACTGAATTGGCTTGAACCAACGAGTGATACTGATTGGCGGTCGTAACCGTCTTCGTCAGGTTGGTCGATGGCGAATATGTTTGCTGGATCAGGCTCAATAACGTCGTAACCGTCCGTGCTTTCGGTAAAGGCGCTTAACGTGTAGTTGTGTTTTTCGTTGCCAAAACCAATGGCGCCGTAGCCTTGCCAGTATCCGTCGTGACCGATTGATGCGCCTACTTGGCCTTCACCATTACCGAGTTGACGAGTAAAAATTTGAATTACGCCGCCTAATGCGTCAGAGCCCCAAAGGGCTGCTCGCGGTCCTTTAACCACTTCAATACGCTCAACAAGCGCAACAGGAATAGTGGCAAACTCTTTACTGCCTAAGGTGGCAGATCCCACTCTTACACCGTTGAGTAATACCAATACGTGGTCGCTGTTAGTACCACGCACAAACAGCGAGGTTTGATGACCTGCGCCACCTTGTGTACTTGAGGTAATGCCGGCGATACGTGTTAATAACTCTGCAATTGAGTCAGGTTGTAATTGCTCAATCTGGGCTCGGTCAATAATGTCAACTGACGCGAGTGCGTCAAATTTGTCTTGTGCTGAGCGAGAAGCGGTAACAATGATGTTTTCAGTTTCGTTTGTTTGAGCGAAACTGGCGGTAGAACTTAATGCGCTTGTGATGAATAAAGCGACGATTGATTTTTTCATATTTTCCTCATTCAAGCACCCACCGTGCTTAATGTTGAACTTAGCTAATGGCCGGTCTCCGGACTTATTACGCTGATACCGATTAAGGTATTGGGTAAACGCAAATTACCGTTGCGGGGGCAGTGTAGGAATTAAACCTACTTCCCAGTTTCACGCTGCTTTTTTGAATTAAAAACAGGCACCATCAGTTTTAAGGTTAATCGGATGTGTAGTAGAACGATCTTACTTGATCGAGACTGGCACACAAACGGGCGACTTCATCCAAGCTGCGCATTGTCATACGATGCAAAGCGTCGGCATTAGGATGAATAAATAGGTTATTTTCAACGGCCTCTAAGTTTTTATACATCGACCAGTTAAAGAATTCTCGTTGGCTTTTGTTCGGCGCTTTTGGCTGAACAATGGCGTGAATGTTTTTGCCAATTAATGCTTCAGTGCTCACTTGTGGATAATCCAGCGGCGCGTTAGCAAAAGGGTTGTTGGCATTGCATATGTTGAGGTGATGTTGTGGCCACGCATTTTTGGCAATGGTGGTTAGCGGCTGATGCCACACTTCATAAAAAACATTCACGGATTGTTTGTTACTGTATTGGCGTTCCAAGGCTTCGAGTTTTGTTAGCAACACTTTGGATAACAGTTTTCCTTGGCGTGCGTGTCCGGTGATTTTGCCAAAGGTTTCTATTTCTTGGGCGAGCTCTCTGAATGTGTCTGGCTGAGAATAAATCACCTTAAAGCCAAGCTTTTTGAGTTTGGCTAAGTCTTGGCTTGGGTTGCCACTTTGCCAAGCAATAATTAAATCAGGCTGCATGGCGACGATTTTTTCTAGCTTCAAATTCATCGCATTACCGACGCGCTCAATATCAAGAGCCTGAGCTGGGTAGTCGGCAAAATCTGTGGTGCCAATAATTTGCTCGCCCGCACCCAGTTCAAACAATAACTCGACAATATGTGGTGACAGGGCAATTATTTTTGGTGGCTCGGTCAGCTTAGTGTCAATTAATGGATAGCTAAAAAATGCTGCACTTTGTGCGGTAAATAATAGCCCTATGAGTAATAGCAGTGTGTTAAGCATTTTTAGCATTACCAGTCCAGCCCTTGTTGTGCTTTTATGCCGGAATCAAAGGCATGTTTGATTGATTGCACTTCACTGACGGTATCAGCTAGCTCGATCAGCGAACGATGACAAGCACGCCCCGTGATCACTACATGTTGGTGGGCTGGGCGCTTGTTGATGGTGTTAATAATTTCGTCTAAATCGAGGTACTTAAATGAAACCATGTAGGTGAGTTCATCGAGTAATACCATGTCGATGCTGGGATCGGCTAAGCGTTTTTTAGCTTGCTCCCAGACGAGGGTGGCGGCTGCAATATCAGCAGTTTTATCTTGAGTGTCCCATGTAAAACCCGTCGCCATCACGTCAAAAGTTACGCCGTGAGGTTCAAGCAGGTTTTTCTCGCCGCTGGCCCATGTGCCTTTAATAAACTGGACAACGGCGGCTTTTAATCCATGACCGACGGTTCTGGCGACGGTGCCAAAACCTGAGGTTGTTTTACCTTTGCCGTTGCCGGTGATCACTACAACAAGACCTTTTTCTTCTTGTGCTTGCTCGATTCTAGCGTCAACTTTGTCTTTGAGTTTTTGCATCCGCTGTTGATGCTTATCTGAATTTTTATCACTCATCTTATTATTTCAACTCGTTATTTATGTACATAGCTATTTGATTCTTTTGCTCATGATCAGAATAAAAAATACACTGCCCAATGCCGAAGTGATAATGCCAATAGGAATTTCAACTTCGTTCATTGCTGATCGCGCAATAACATCAACCCAGACTAAAAATATGCCGCCCACTAAGGTGCTACCAACTAGCAAGGGCACTAAGGTGACACCTATAATCTTTCTGACTATGTGCGGCACCATCAAACCAACAAAACCAATACCGCCGCAATAGGCCACAATGGTGGCAGTAATTGCTGCACATAAACCAAACATCAGCAGTCGAATATTATTGGTATTAACGCCTAGGCTTTGCGCGCTGCTTTCACCCAGCAGTAGCGCATCAATTTGACGGTGCAGCGCTAACATAATGGTTATACATAGCGAAACTACGATAAAAATTAGGTAAAAGTCTGGCATGGACACGTTGGCTAAACTGCCCATCAGCCAAAACATAATGCGGTTTGTGGCAAAGGGCTCTGACATATACAGTAAAAATTGGGTGGCAGCGGAAAACATAAATGAAATGGCGATACCCGTCAGCAATACTTGGTCGATTCGTTTAAGTGATTTAGCGACTAAAACCACGATGATGATCGAAATTAGCGCCCCGATAAATGCGCCTAAGGGCAGGGCGATACTGATGTAGTTAGCAAGTAAAACATGGGCGATTGTTGCGCCCAATCCCGCACCTGCAACAATACCGAAAATATAAGGATCGGCGAGGTTATTTCGTGTGGTATTTTGCAGCATAGCACCGGCGCAAGAAAGCCCAGCGCCTGCGACAAATCCCACTAGCAGCCTTGGTACTCGTAGTTCCCAAATAACAACTTGGTTTACGGTGTTCTCGCATTGTCCTATCAGACAACTTGTGATTTCGCCCAGCGATAATGGGACTGAGCCGAAGGTTAGTGAGGCAACTAATGACAGTGCGCTTAAAATTAGCAGTAAAGGCAGTGCAACGGTTAGCTTAGTCATGCTTAACCTTCAATATAGGTTGGACAGATGCTTGTTGTTTGTCTTGATGGATTGAGCTAACGCGACTTTGAGTATTATTGTCGGGGTAGAAACTTATTTGCGGCACTTGGTGTATTGGGTGTGTCGTTTTAATGCAGCTTAGACCAAACACGTCGGATAGCATTTGCTCATTGAGCACTTCGTCAATATTACCGTCACAGCGTATTTGACCATGTTCGAGCAGAATTAAACGCTGACAATACTGTGCGGCAAGGTTTAAATCATGCACTGTCATTAATACTGTGATCCCAAGTGATTTTACTAAAGACAAAATTTGGTGTTGATAGTAAACATCTAGATGATTGGTTGGCTCGTCAAGCACCAGTACTTTGGATTTTTGCACTAACGCACGCGCAATTAATGCCCGTTGCTGTTCGCCACCCGATAATTGGTTGAACAGGTGCTCACTTGCGTGGGTTAAACCTACTTTAGATAGTGCTTGTTCAATATTGGCGTAATCCTCAGGAGTGTCGCGTTCAAATAGGTTTTTATGAGGCATTAGTCCCATTCTTACTACATCAAAAACTGACAGGTCGAATATGCTGCTGGGTTGCTGTGAAACTAAGGCGAAATAATGCGCTAATTGCTTGAGTGAAAGCGTTTTTGTCGACTGGCCTTCAAGGGTAATCTGCCCTGTGTAGGCGTCAATTTGCCTTAAAATACAGTGCAATAAACTGGTTTTTCCTGCGCCATTTGGGCCAATAATGCCGACGACTTCGCCTTCTTCAACATCAAACGAGATGTTGCGCAGAATTTTAACGCTTTCTGATTGCCAACTGAGTTGTGTAACCGACAGTAATACCGACACTCGACCATCCAATAATAAGTTTTAAAGGCGGCAAGTAAGAAGTAACAAACCAACAGGGCCTATTACTGCTCACGTGTATTCCCGCACGTAAACGACTAATCACAGCTATGGTAGGTAATCTGACTCTTGGCAAATTTATCGGCCAATTACAGTTGCGGGTACAGTTGTGGATTTTCACCACATTCCCTATTAGCGTTGAATTTAAATTCATTCTTGCGCCATAACGTGAGAGCGCTCAGTCTAACGGTAATTGTAGTTTAATACAAGTAGATGTTTAGATGGCTAAATGAGGTTATTGATAATAAAAAAGGGAGCAATAGCTCCCTTCATTAAGTTTTAACTTCGATTACCAGATTTTTACGCGTTTTTCCGGAGCAACGTACATGGCATCGCCTTCTTTTACGTCGAATGCTTTGTAGAACTCATCCACATGGGCAAGGATACCGATAACGCGGTATTCACCCGGAGAGTGTGGGTCAGTTGCTACGCGGTTACGTAAGGTTTTTTCGTTCATCTTTAAACGCCAAATTTGAGCATAACCCATGAAGAAACGTTGATCGCCCGTTAACCCGTCAATCACGGGTGCTTCTTCGCCGTTTAGAGAAGCTTTATACGCCTTGTAGGCAATAGTAACACCGGATAAATCGCCTATGTTTTCACCTAAGGTTAGCTCGCCGTTGACGTTAAGATCGTCAAATGGTTTAAAGGCGTTGTATTGCTCAACCAGTTGGTTAGTACGAGATTTAAATTCTGCTAAATCTTTGTCTGTCCACCAGTTTCTTAAGTTACCTTCGGCGTCATATTTACTGCCTTGGTCGTCAAAGCCGTGGCCCATTTCATGGCCGATTACCGCGCCGATACCGCCGTAGTTCACTGCGTCATCTGCTTCCATATTGAAAAATGGAGGTTGCAAAATAGCTGCTGGGAAAACAATTTCGTTAACGGTTGGATTGTAGTAAGCGTTTACGGTTTGAGGTGTCATGCCCCATTCCCATTTACGAATTGGACCACCTAGTTTTTCCACTTCTTTTTTGTGTGACAGCTTGCCAGAGTTGATGATGTTACCGACAACGTCGTCACCTTTGATGGTTAATGCCGAGTAATCTTCCCATTTGTCTGGGTAGCCAATTTTCGGTGTGAATGCTGCTAGTTTGACGTGGGCTGCGGTTTTAGTGTCGTCAGACATCCAAGCTAAGTCAGTGATTGACTTGCCGTATGCGCTACGTAAATTTTCAACCAATGTGCTCATGCGCGCTTTGGCTTCAGGCTTGAAGTGACGGCCAACATAGACCTTACCAATAACTTCACCTAAATTGTTGTTAACAACTGAGACGCCACGTTTCCATTGTGGACGTTGTTCTTTTCGACCATTAAGTTCTTTTGAGAAAAATTCAAAGTTTTCGTTGTCTAGATCAGTAGAAAGGTAATTTGAGAAGCTGCTTAAAGTGTGGAATTTTAAGTAGGTTTTCCAGTCGTCCATTGACGTCTCTGCGATAATTTTACCTAAGCCTTGCACGTAATCAGGTTGGTTAACGATCAAATCGTCTTGACCTGCAATGTTACCTGCGGTTAAGTAAGCATTCCAATCAATGTCAGACGTTAACTCGTTTAGCTTTGATTTTTCGAACTTGTTGTAACGCTTTTCGCTGTCGCGAGTTTCAACTCGTGTCCAGTGGCTGTCTGCAAGTTTGGTCTCTAAATCCATAATAGTTTTAGCTGCTTCACTGCCGTTTTCAAAGCCAGCAAGATTAAACATTTTTTCAATGTGGGCTAAGTAGCCAGCACGTAACTTAACGAAGCGTTCTTCTTCATTGAAGTAGTAATCTTTGTCAGGTAAACCTAAACCGCTTTGCCAAACATGCGTGGCGTAGCGGCTAGAGTCTTTTGCGTCAACGCTAATGTACATATACAGCGGGCTGCTAACACCGATACGTTGGTGCTCGCCAAAAAATGCCATCAATGCTGATTTAGAGTCAAGCGCGTCAACTTTTGATAATATCGGCTGGATAGGTGCGATACCTTTAGCATCACGCTGTTCTTGATCCATAAATGAGCGGAATAAGTCAGCCACTTTTTGCTCGTCACTGCCGGCGACTAAGTTAGGTGTTGCGGCTAGTTCTTCGATGATGGCTTTAACGTTTTCGTCTGCTTCATCTCTTAACCCGTAAAAAGAACCTATCGCTGTTTTATCGTCAGGGATTGCGTTGGCTTTTATCCAGCCACCATTGATATGACGGTAAAAGTTATCTTGTGCACGAACAGAGGTGTCCATGTTGGCCTTGCTGATACCAGAGGCTAGTACTGTTTTTTGTGCTTTGACTTCAGTAATTTGTTCGCTTTTTGAGCTTTCTGTGCCATTGCAACCAGAAAGAAGCAAAAGAGAAGAACATACTGCGCTTGTTAAAATTGTTTTCATTGTTGTTTCTCAATTTTCTTAGAATTAGTTGGGCCATCTTTTAGGCCTAATGTAGCATCGTAGTTTTTAAGCACTTAAATTACCAGTGAGTTGTTAATTAAATGTTAACGGTTACGATGGGTATTATGTATCAAAATATATACGCTGATTAGCACTTTATGGCTAAACTTTTGATTGCATGAATAAATTCACTGCACACTCGCACATTTCTTCTATGCTGCTGGCGTCTGCGTAGATGCCATCAATGATCAATCTGGCCATGCCATGCATGGTGCTCCATGTTACTTGGGCTAGTCGGAGGGTGGCTTCACCTTGCGGTAAAATACCTTTTTCCTGCCAAGCTTTGGTCATGTCAACTTGGTATTGAAAGCAGGGGTAAGCAATGTCACGTAATGCTTGATTTGCTTGGTTATGTTTCCAAAGGGTATTACCAAACATTAGGTCATAAATAGCAGGGTTTTGTGAAGCAAACTCGATATAGCTAAACACGAATTTTCGGTATCTTTCATGCACAGTTAACGAGGTATCATTAAAGATCTCTTCTTCAATGGTGTGCCATTTGGCAAACCCTTGAGCGGCGACAGCACATAGTAGGTCGTGCTTGTCTTTGAAATGATGGTAAGTAGCGGTACGAGAGACGCCTACCTGCTCAGCAAGCTTTCTAAGTGACAGGGCTTCAACGCCTCCTTCGTTAATCATGCTTGTAGCTGCATTAAGTAATGAAGGACGTAAGTCGCCGTGGTGGTACTTGGATTTTGTTTTCGACATAGAATCTTTTTTGTTAAAGCGTTTTTCGTGACCTGACTGCCACATTAGCAAATATTAAGCCGGCAACCAAAGACATAAATATCAAAAATGTTTGTGAGCCAATATCAGTGGTGTTGAGTATTGACTGGCCTGATACGGCGGTGTTTAAGCCTATATACACTTTACTGCCGGGCACAAGCACGACAAGCCCAAGTAACATCACAATACTTGAGGGTAAGTTCATGACACGGGCGAAGATATTACTGTAAATACCTAAAGCAAAAGCACCGGCAAAGGCGCCTAAAGCAAATCCTAAGTAGGGGCTAGCAAGCAAGGTTGTTCCGTAAGCGACATAACCGGCGATGATGCCCCATGGCGCATCTTTTACACGAACTTTGAATAAGATCACAAGGCTAATTGATAATGTGGTAACAGCTGCCCATGATGTCCACTTCGGCGGTGGTGTGGCTGAGATTAAATCTGCTGTTCCCCAAAATAAATCACCTAAAGCCATGCCCAGTACGGCGCCAAAATAGAGTTTAAATAACACCATTAGTGCATCCATAATGCGCGCTGTTCCTGAAACTAAATGGCGTGCGGCTAGCTCAGATAAGCCAAGTGTTAAAGCAAGACCAGGAATAAAGGCAATGATAGCTGAGAGGATCACGAGCGGCATATTGATCTGAGAGTCAATGTTGGTGATCAGTGAAGCCAACATGGCGACAACTAATGCTGACATGGGCTCTAGCATTTCGGTGACGCGTTTAGAACGTTCTGACCAAAAGATAAAAATACAGACGACAAAACCCAGCAAGGTTGCCCAGAATACATCATTCCAACTGGTATGCATTAACATGGCAAATGCGCCGCTTGAAGCGCCAAATGCAAAGAAAGAAAGCACCTTTCCGTATGGCTCAGACTTATTACTGATATCTTCTAAGCGCTGCGTTGCCTCTTCAAGGCTGCGTTGACCCGAGCTTAGCTCGTCCACCAATTCATCAGTTCGTGCAAGTGAGCCTAAGTCTAAATCGCCTGGTTTTACACGAACAATGTAATTGTGTTCGTTGAATTCTTCGTCAATCAATATAAACGTCAACGAGATAGGGGTGATGATAAAAGAGGCCTTCATGCCTAAAAACAGCGCAACGCTCTGTAAATGTGCTTCAGAGCGAAAAGAGTTTGTTCCAAATTGGTGTAACGCCTTACCTAAGCTAATAATAAAACGTCTTTTTTGTTTAAACTCTTCACTTTGCATCATTTAGCAACAGTTCCTTTCGGGCAAATACTTGAGGTTAAGTAAAACTTACTGATATCTTAGGATATGTTAATAGAATAGTAGAGATTTTAAAGCTAAATATATCAAAACTAGTTAGAGTGAAGATATATTGAGCGACTAGGTGAATATAATGGCATTATTGGTTATTTTAGCGTGTGTGTTTGGTGGCGTGGCGCTTATGGTTATTCTAGGCGAACGTTTTGGTAAACCCCTTGATGCCAAAGAGCAAGGGAAGTACAGCAAAATTATCATGGTATTAGTGTTTGTTTTACTGATTGTTGGTATTTTTAAAGGCATGGGTTGAGGCAGAAACTGCAAAGTGGTTGGTATTGAACACTTGGCCTAATGCGTTGTACTCCTGCTGGTAAATGCTTACGTCACCTTGATTATTCATTAATAAAACACAAGTAGAGCGTGTTCCATATTCAGGTGAAACGATGAAGATAGAACTGAGTCGTTGTTCCCAATCTAATGGTACGCCAGTATTAGGCAACAAATGACCCGGCGCTTGGGTAGTGTTTTGCATCAATGACATTAAATAATCAACGTTTAGCGCTTTTTCCTGAGTAACATATTGCTTTAACTTATTTTGTCCCGCGGCCATTTTCGGCCAAATATCATCAAGTGCACCATTACAAATGCTGTGAAAACCATCATGTAATTGCGTTTCTTTCTTTTTAACGCTATCGAAGCAATACAGCGCAGTAGATTCCGGGCAAAGTTGACCATAGATTAAGTTAAATCCTTGGTAATCATTTGCGTGCATACTCAAATAAGCCAGTAATTGAGCAGGTTTTTGACGCAGTGCTTTGGTTACTAGCTCTCCTCGTGAGCTGAAATTGTCGGTGTCGGTTTGTGCTTTACCTAGTCGGTAGTTGGTTAATGCACTAAATGAAATTCGTTCAGCAGCATCCACCATAGGTGAAGCATTAATGCCAAGCCAAGTTCCGCCAGCTTGTAAATCCTTTCCTGCGATGATGTGTTCATCATCGGTTTTACTTTTCCATAAATGCATGGTTTTGGTAGGACGTTGATGAAATTCATCTCGATTGGCGCAAATGATCACCGGGTAGTTTGGGTGTTGATTAATCGCTGTAAATAAAATGCACACGTATTGCTATACCCACCGTTAAAAATTATTGCTATAACTTAGCCGATTCAAGACTTTATATAAATGGCTGAGTCGGCTAAAGTTGCCCTATAAATTACTTTTATCCTTTGATGAGTATTGTGATGTTTGAAATTCCAATCCCTGATTTAAAAAACAAAGTGTCAGACATTGAGTGGCAAACCCGTGTTGATTTAGCTGCTTGTTATCGTTTGGTGCAAATGCATGGCTGGGATGATCTTATCTACACCCATATTTCAGCACGTATTCCAGATACAGACGAATTTCTTATTAATGCCTTTGGATTGGCCTTTGATGAAGTTACTGCTTCAAATTTGGTTAAGATAGACCTTGAGGGCAATATTTTAGATCAAGATTGTCCATTTGAAATTAACCCAGCAGGCTTCACCATCCATAGCGCTGTACATGAGGTTAGGCATGATGCAATGTGTGTTTTGCACCTTCATAACAATGACACGATAGCGATAGCGACATTGGAAGAGGGATTACAGCCGTTAAGTCAGTATTCAGCTTTTGCCTTGGCGTCAATGAGTTATCATGAATATGAAGGCTTGGCGGTTAATGCACAAGAGAAAGCAAGACTGCAACAAGACTTAGGCCATGCTAATTTTATGCTGTTAAGAAACCATGGCGGTATGACGCTAGGTGCAACTATTGGTGATGCTTTTATGCATATGTATGATCTTGTTCGCGCGTGTCAGGTGCAATTACAAATTCAAGCCACCGGCAAGCCACCCGTATTCATTGACCAAAGCATTGTTGATGGCATTAAAGCGCAAGCCAATATAGTACATACAGGGTTAACAGGCGGGCAAAAATCTTGGCCAGCGATGTTACGCCGTGTGTACAAATCAGACCCGACGTTTGCTTCATAGCAAATCAATAACCAAGTATTATTAATGATCCTAGCTATAGGCTTAGGGTTAAAACAAAAGAGTTAACTGCCATGAAAGTTACCCACGTAGAAATTTTTGATATTCACTGCCCAGAACGCCCACCTTGGAATCCGGTTTTTATTCGTATTCATACTGACGAAGGTATTACTGGCGTTGGTGAAGCGGGCCTTGCGTATGACTGGGGTCATAGTGCGGCAGCAGCGATGATAAAAGAAATCGCAGAAGCGATATTAATAGGTTTTAATCCATTTCAAACTGAATTGTTATGGTCGCGGATGTTGCGTGAAAGTTTTTGGGGTTTAGGCGGCGGGCCTGTGCTGTATTCAGCAATGAGCGCTATTGATACTGCACTTTGGGATATTAAGGGCAAGGCGCTAGGCGTTCCTGTTTATCAACTGCTCGGCGGAAAAGTGAATGGCAAGCTTCGTACTTATGCCAGTCAATTACAGTTCGATTGGGATAAAGAATGTAAAAAGCTACTAGAACCACAAGAATATGCAGAAGCTGCGCTTAAAGCGGTAGCCGAAGGATATGACGCTGTGAAGGTGGATCCTATTGTTTATGATAAAGATGGTACATCTTCTTTTGATCGCACGAAATTATTTACCAAGCCACAAATGCGTTTATTTGGTGATCGCCTGCGCGCGATAAGAAGTGCTGTGGGTGAAGATGTGGATATAATTTTTGAGTCTCACTCATTAATGGGCGCGGCCTCCGCTATACAAATGGGCGAAGTGATCGAAGAAGTGGGTTGTATGATGTATGAAGAGCCGGTGAATTATTTAAATTCAGCAGTGCATAAGAAAGTCTCTGATCGTGTAAACGTTCCTATTGCTGGCGGAGAACGTTTGTACCATCGTTGGGATGTACGTCCTTATTTTGAGGCGCAAAGCATTGATGTACTGCAACCTGATGTCGGATTATGTGGTGGCTTTACTGAAGCCAAGAAAGTCTGTGATTACGCCGATGTTTATGATATTCGCATTCAGGCGCACGTGTGTGGTGGGCCAGTAGCGACCGCTGCGTCACTGCATTTGGAAACAGCGATCCCTAATTTCTTAATTCACGAACATCATACCTATGCGATTAAGTCGTGGAATAGGGAGTTGTGTATTCAAGATCCGCAGCCGGTTGATGGTTTCTTTGAAGTCTCAGAATTACCTGGCATTGGTATTGAACTTAATGATGATGTTGTAAAACATTCACCTCATGTCACTGTTAAGTAGGTAGGCAATGACCCTTATTAATGAAAACGAATACGGCGCGGTATCACTTGTAACGGTAACTGGCGAAGTAGGCGCATTAGATATAACGCATAAAGCTTGTAAAGCCCAAGTCAGTCTCTATGGGGGCCAAGTGTTGAGCTGGCAACCTACGGGACATGAAGATGTATTTTGGCTAAGTAAAGACTCCGCTTTTGGCAACGGTACGGCCATACGAGGAGGTATTCCCCTATGCTGGCCTTGGTTTGGAGGTTATCAAAACGGCGGTAACCATGGGTTTGCTCGTACGCAAACTTGGCTATTAGACAAGGTGAATATTATTGCTACGGGTATTGAAATTACGTTGAGTTGGCAAGGTAAAGATATACATGATTTATGGCCTAATGAAGCCAGGTTGACGCAAAAACTATTTTTTGGTGATGTATTCAAACAAGAACTTATCATGGAGAATTTATCTAACCAAGAGGCACAATATACTGGGGCATTGCATAGTTATTTTACTGTTAGCAACCCCTCCAAAGTGAAAATTGAATGTCTTAACGATGTACTTTTTGACTGTAAGTTATCAGGTGATAAAAAGATCAGCGATCAAAAAGCCAATATGGTTGGCCCAATGGATAGAATCTATTACAGCAGTAATGACATGGATATTGTTGATGAGGGTTTACAGCGAAAAATCACGGTTTCTTCTACCAACTGTGATCAATGGGTGTTATGGAATCCTGGTGCCGACACTGCGAGTAAGATGAAAGATCTTCACCTACATAGTGAAAATGAATTTGTTTGTTTAGAACCCGCAAATACTGATTGGCAATGTTTTCCTGCCGGAAGACAGGTTTCAATGGCTCAGAAAATTAGCGTAAGCCATTTATAGACATTTATAGCCGTTTAGACGCGTACGCTTATATTCTCGTGTGCGCTTTTATTTAAAAATTACGGCTCTATTTCTACCTGCAGATTTTGCTTGATAAAGTGCTTTGTCGGCTTTAGTAATTAACTGCTCCAATGACTCTCTTTGGATGTCACCGTCAGTGAGACCGAAACTGACCGTCGTATTAACGAACATATTAGGCAACTCTGCTTCAATACGCATTTGCTCAATTGAGCTTCTTAGACGTTCAATGACTTCATTGGCTCTTTCGGCTTTAATATCGGGCAACAACATAATAAATTCTTCGCCACCCCAGCGTCCTACAATGTCAATATTACGCATATTTTGGTGAATATGTTCTGCAATTGCTTTGATGACGTTGTCACCAGTTAAGTGGCCGTACTGGTCATTGATGTTTTTAAAGTTGTCAATGTCTGCTATGACCAAAGCGACGTCTTGGTGTTCTGACTGCAATTGCTCATAATGCCAATGGATAAACCCACGTGTTGGCAGATTAGTTAAAAAGTCTGTTTCTGTGTCTTTCGCCAAGTCTTTTCTAAATGTGTTTAAAGTAAATTTACATAGAAGAACCAGCGTAATAGCAACAGAAAATACAATTAAAAATTTTTGAATAAATATTTTCCAATACTCACTTTGTGAGCTTGCTGGCGGCATGATGATATAGACTTGCCAGTCGATTTCTGGAATAGGTAAAACAGAAACGATTAAATTCATCTCTGGCAAGATAACATCGTTAGTATCGGTTTTTTGTTCAGTATAGGTTTTATACCACTGAAGACTATTGACGTTAATTTGTTCGTCTTTGCGATGATGCTCTTCGGTTTTCATCAGGTGGTTTGATGTTAAGGTTATAACGCCTTCTTTATCAACAAAAACCAGCTCAATACCAAAGCGCTGCTGAAACTCTCGAAAGGCATTAGCAAAATAATCTAAATCCACGGCAACGCCAGCAAAACCAAGAAACTCTTTTTCTTCATTGAATATCTTAATATCAAAATACAAATGTGGGTTTTCAGCATTGCCAAAATCAATAAATTGATTGGCAGGTAAGGCTTTTAATCTTGGATACCATTCCGCTTTTTCTGCATCTAAACTGAATGTCTTTTTCTTGGAGTCCATTGAAATATTGTGCTTTTCAAAAGCAACAAATGAGAGCATCTCATAGTGGTGTGATAGGTGGTCCAAATAACCATGTATATAATCGATATCGATGGTGTCACCATCAGCAACATCAAGCAAGAATTTGTCACGAGCCATAAAAGACGCAACAGTAAGCGGTCTGATTATTTCATTGGTGATCAAACTATAGAGCGGCACCGAGGCTTGCTGCTGCACGCGCACATGACTATGAACGATTTGATTAAAGGAGTAGTACGATGTTAACGCGGTAATTACAATAGTCATTATAAATAAAACGCTAATATATCGATTAAACTTTTTTATAAGTTTCAATTTAAACCTGCATAGCTAGTACATTAATTATAATTACATCACCTTAACGTCTGGGTAATGATTTAATTAAGAGTATACGCTGGCGCTTGATTTGTATATTTAGATAATCAGATTTTTTGTAATCAACATCTGCGTGAAAGGAATTTTTAAATAAAAGCCACGCGGTAAGGTTTGAAATGGTTTACCATTTTTGTCAAATGCGGCGGTTTTTACTTTGCTGTTTGCAGCTTTAGGCCGTAATTGTAGCACTTGTCCGTGCTTACCATGTATTTTTTCCACTTCACCTAGCACAATCATGTCAGTGAGTTCTTGCCAATCGTCCGCCAAAAGTCGTTCTTCTTCTATAGATGGAGACCATAAAAACGGTGTGCAAATAGTACGATCTTTCACCGGAATATGGCGCTCGGCAATAACGGGCACCCAAAGCACGCGTGAGAGTTTGTGTTTAACGTGAGAGTTTTCCCAACGCGCACCGATCAATCCCGTCAAAGGGGCGACAGAAACAAAAGTTGTTTCTAGCGGCTTGCCTTGTTTGTTGATAGGCAGAGTTTTAAGTTCAATGCCTAATCCAGGGAAATCGGGAATAGGTTTCGAGCCGGCGCTTGCCCCTAAAACGAGTTCTAATAGCAACCCAGTCCAGCCTTTATCTCGAAGCAAGTTTTGAGGAACTTCAATATTTTGTTGTTGTGCGATTTCACCTAATGTTAAGCCTGAAAGAGCATGCGCACGTGCAGTGAGTTCTGCTTCTGATTGTGGAATGTTTATAGAAGTCAATTGTATGAGTAATGGTCTGTTTTAATCGCCATTGTAACTTAATCTTTGATATTTGAAAAAATAATCGAAGGATCTGTTTGCTAGGGCGCTAAGATTATGGAAGAATCAAAGTATATAAAAATTAATTTGTCAGGAGTTCCTGTGATAGATGCCGAAGGCTATCGAGCCAATGTCGGCATAGTAATAATCAATGACAGGGGACAAGTATTTTGGGCAAGACGTTTTGGGCAACATTCATGGCAATATCCGCAAGGCGGTATTGATGATGGTGAGTCGGCAGAAGAAACACTTTATCGCGAGTTGTACGAAGAAGTGGGCTTGAAACCGGAACATGTAAAAATAGTTGCAACAACAAAACATTGGCTAAGGTACAAATTACCGAAGAGATTTATACGACACGACAGCAAACCGGTTTGTATCGGGCAAAAACAAAAATGGTTCTTACTTAAATTGACAGCGCCAGAGTCTGCGGTTGATTTATTGCATTCATCTCATCCTGAATTTGATGATTGGCGTTGGGTAAGTTACTGGTACCCGGTTCGACAGGTTGTTTCATTTAAGCGTGATGTTTATCGTAAAGTGATGAAAGAGTTTGCCTCAGTGGCAATGCCATTTCATCGTCCGGATCGAAGACGACGTAGAAACTGATTATTATTATGTATGGAAATTGCTGACCTGATCTAGTCATTATTGGGTCTAGCGATATCTTTTAATTTTGTTTTCCTTTTAGGAGTCATTTTCTAGGGTCATTGAAACCTTCATTGGCCATCTCAAGGAGCTTAAACCGAATTTTATCGGTCTTATTCATTAAGGATTTTCATGTTAACCACATTGCGCCGTATTGTTTTAGAGTTCAGCCAAGAACCTGAATTAGATGTCGCTTTGGTACGCATGGTCTCACAGGTGAAAAAGGCGATGGATACGGATTGTTGCTCTGTTTACTTGTCTGATTACCATAAACAGCATTTTTTACTCGTTGCTTCCGACGGCTTATCGAAAGAGTCGTTAGGCCAAACAACACTCAATTTTAATGAAGGCTTGATTGGGTTAGTGGGACAAAGAGAAGAGCCCATTAACATCGCAAATGCGAAAGCACATCCCCACTATAAACATACGCCTGAAGTTAAAGAAGATGATCTTTATGCCTTCCTTGGTACGCCGATCATTCATCAACGTAAAGTCATCGGCATTTTATCTATTCAGCAAAAGCAAGCTCGCAACTTTAGTGAGAATGAAGAAGCGTTTTTAGTGACATTGTCCGCACAAATTGCAGTAACAGTGGCAAGCGCCAGTGGCATTCAATATTTTTCCAATGACAATGTATCTTCCAAACAACTTAAAGGCATCGCAGGATCTCCTGGCGTCGCTCTGGCACAAATGGTGGTTATTCAGCCTAAGGCCGACTTGCTTAATTTACGCTTACAAAAAGTGTACGCGAGCCGAGAGCAAAATATTCGTTATCAAGACGCGGTATTGAAAACACGAGCTGACTTTAACTCGATGAGTCAAAAGTTAAGTGCGGTGGTGTCTGATGACAGCTTGGATATTTTTGAAGTCTATAAACAGCTTCTTGATAGCGCCAATATTGGTAACGAAGTTGAAGAGAAAATAAAAGCCGGTTGGAGCGCGGAAAGTGCGTTGAAATTGGTGATTGATCATTACGCTGTCCAGTTTGAAGCATTAGAAGAGCAATATTTACGTGAGCGGGCGAGTGATATTCGTGATTTAGGTAACCGGATCTTGTTCAATTTGCAGGAGCAAAGTCAGCGTGATGAGCAATTACCGGAAGAGTTTATTTTAGTTGCGAATGATGTCACGGCGTCAATGTTAGCGGAATATCAACACCATGGTTTGCAAGCGATTGTCTCCTTGTCAGGTTCAAATAACTCTCACGCCGCTATTCTAGCAAGAGCTATGTGTGTGCCCGCGATCATGGGCGTAGAATCTTTGCCGTTGAGCCAGTTGAATTTTCAAGATGCGATTGTTGATGGTTACAGTGGTGATTTATTTATTACACCTAGTGAGTCGTTGAAACGTGAATATCGCCATTTAATTCAAGAAGAAACCGCTTTGACCAATATGGTTAAAAAGGTTGCCGATTTGCCTAGTGTGACCAAAGACGGGAGAGCCATTGAATTATTATTAAATGCCGGTTTAAGCGCTGGAGTTGAACATACTCAATCTTCAGGTGCTGTAGGTATTGGCTTATATCGTACGGAAATTCCGTTCATGAACCGCAGTTGTTTTCCATCTGAACATGAGCAAACTCTTTGGTATCAAGAAGTGTTGGCAACGTTTCCATCTCATGCAGTGACGATGCGAACACTTGATATTGGCGGCGATAAAGCACTGCCATATTTCCCTATTGCGGAAGAAAACCCATTTCTAGGCTGGCGTGGGATCAGAGTTACCTTAGATCACCCAGAGATATTTTTGCTGCAAGTGAGGGCAATGATGCGGGCAAATCAACATTATAATAATTTGGAAATCATGTTGCCCATGATTTCAAATATTACTGAAGTTGACGACGCCATAAGGTTAATTAACCAAGCCTATTACGAACTCAACGACGAGTTGTTTGAAAACAGCGATAAAAGATTACCTCGCCCTCGAATAGGCATCATGATTGAAGTGCCAGCAGTTATTTATCAGCTAAAAGAGTTAGCTCATCGGGTAGACTTCTTTTCTGTTGGTAGTAATGATTTAACTCAGTATTTACTTGCAGTTGATCGTAACAACTCAAGAGTATCAGCACTGTATAATTTCTATCATCCGTCAGTACTGCGCGCGCTAAATTTTATTGCACAAGAATCTCAAAAATACTTAGTCCCATTAAGTTTATGTGGTGAAATGGCGAGTGAACCTGCGGGAGCTTTGCTATTATTAGCAATGGGCTATGATAAATTAAGTATGAATGCGCAAAACGTAGCTCGGGTAAAATGGGTCATTCGTCATGTAGAGTTGCAGCGAGCGAAAATAATTTTGTCCCATGCGCTTACTCTCAGCACTGCTAAGCAAGTGCATAATTATTTAAACGAACAGCTAGAACAACTTGACTTAGGCGGATTTGTTCGTGCTGGGATGTAGTTTTGGTAGATAAAATAATATGTTGTTAGGCTTCTTTATCGCTTGTTTGGTATTAGGTGCTCTCGTTGGTTTTCTAGCGGGCTTGCTTGGTATTGGAGGTGGCTTAATTATTGTACCAGCATTGGTCTATTTACTGCCACAAGTAGGGGTACCTGTCGACATCCTCATGCCTGTTGCACTTGGTACGTCTTTAGCGACAATCGTCGTAACTTCTGCTTCTGCAGTCAGAGCTCATCATAAAAATCGTAATATTCCGTGGTCAATTACCCGTCAAATTATGGCTGTGATTGCGTTGGGAGCGTTGATAGGGGCGTTTATTGCGGATAAGTTATCTAGTGATACGCTGACCTTTATTTTTGCTACAGCGGTCATCCTGTTAGCAAGTTACATGTTGGCGTCCATTCGAAAACCTAAGATAAGAGAAATGCCATCAATTGGCGTCTTGCAGTCAATAGCCTTATTTACAGGCATCATGGCAAGTTTGATGGGGATAGCTGGTGGTGCCATTCTTGTACCTGCGTTAAGCTATTTTGGGATGCAATTAAGACAAACTATAGGCGTGGCAACGGCTTGTGGTTTAGTTGTCGCACTGTTTGGCTCGATAGGTTATGTGATAACTGGGCTTGATCAAGTATTACTGCCTAATTGGAGTCTTGGTTATATCTATTTGCCCGCATTAGCTGGCATCAGTTTAACGTCTTCATTATTTGCCCGTGTGGGGGTAAAGATGGCGGCTAATGTGCCTGTTAGAACATTGAAAAAAGGCTTTGCAGTTTTTTTAATTTTGGTAGCGATTAAAATGTTGTGGTCGTAGCTATTTGACACTCAATTAGGCATAATTTACCTCTTAATTCACTCTTCTATTATATAAGAATAATTATCACTTCTTGGAATGTTAATGACTGAATCATTTATTCAATTTCCTCAGATCGACCCTATCATTTTTAGTGTCGGCCCTGTGGCAGTTCGCTGGTATGGCTTGATGTACCTTATTGGTTTTGTTGCAGCGCTCTATATCGCAAACAGAGCTGCTGATAAAAGCAAAGGTATTTGGACAAGGGAGCAAGTAAGCGATCTTTTGTTTTATGGATTTTTAGGCGTTATTTTAGGTGGAAGAGTCGGCTATGTATTATTTTATCAATTCGATTATTTTATTGCCGACCCGTTATATTTATTAAAGATATGGCAAGGTGGAATGTCATTCCATGGTGGCCTATTAGGGGTTATTGCCGCCGTTTATCTTTTTGCGCGAAAGACTGATAAAGCGTTTTTAAGTGTAGGCGACTTTGTTGCGCCGCTTGTACCTATTGGTTTAGGGATGGGACGTATTGGTAACTTTATCAATGCTGAATTATGGGGGCGTCAAACTGATGTTCCGTGGGGTGTTGTATTTCCCAATGACCCATTGTTAGTGCCTAGGCATCCTTCTCAATTATACGAATTTATGCTTGAAGGCGTTGTACTTTTCGCCATTTTATTCATATTGATGCGCAAACCAAGAACACTTGGCTTGGCCTCTGGTGTGTTCTTGATTGGTTATGGTGTGTTTAGAACTATAGTCGAGCTTTTCCGAGAACCAGATGCACATTTAGGTTTTATTTTTGCCAACATTTCAATGGGACAGATTCTAAGTCTACCCATGGTGATTGTCGGCATTGTTATTATTATTTGGGGCGCAAACATTCAAGCCAAAGCTGCAATAAAGGGAAATTCTAAATGAAGCAATATTTAGCACTATGCCAGCGCATTGTTGATGAAGGTGTTTGGATAGAAAATAACAGAACAGGTAAGCGCTGCTTAACTGTGGTTGACGCTGACTTAACGTATGATGTAGCTAATAATGAATTCCCGATGATCACCACTAGAAAGAGTTATTGGAAATCTGCAATTGCCGAAATAATTGGTTATTTACGTGGCTATGACAATGCAGCTGATTTTAGAGCCTTAGGGACTAAAACTTGGGATGCTAATGCTAATGAAAATGATTGGTGGCTTAATAACGAACATCGTAAAGGCCAAGATGATATGGGCAGAGTTTATGGTGTTCAAGGGAGAAGTTGGCAAAAGCCTGACGGTGGTCATGTTGATCAATTTAGAAAGTTAATCGACAACTTGTCTAATGGAATTGATGATCGTGGTGAAATATTGTCATTTTACAATCCTGGTGAGTTTCACATGGGGTGTTTGAGGCCTTGTATGCATACTCACAACTTTTCGTTGTTAGGTGATACGTTACACTTAACCAGCTATCAACGATCGTGCGATGTGCCGCTGGGTTTGAATTTCAATCAAATTCAAGTTTTTGTATTGCTCGCATTGGTGGCTCAGATCACTGGCCATAAACCCGGTAAGGCGTATCATAAAATAGTTAATGCACACATTTACGAAGATCAGCTTGAGCTGATGAAAAACGTTCAGTTGAAACGTGAGCCATACGCATCGCCTAAACTACTTATTAATCCGAAAATAAAGTCACTTGAAGATTTAGAAACTTGGGTCACTATGGACGACTTTTCAATTGAAGGGTATGAACATCACGAAGCAATCAAATACCCGTTTTCTGTATAAAACGGGTGACGTGATTTTCCTCAAAGTAATCGAAATTCTTTGAGCAATTTAACCGTAAAGTAATTCAAACTTCTTGAGTAAACTCTGCTCATCTTCGGGGTGAGCAGGATCTGGGATAATGCAATTAATCGGGCATACTTTAACGCACGTTGGTTCGTCATAATGCCCTAAACACTCGGTACATTTATCGGGATCTATTTCGTAAATTTCTTCACCAAAATAAATCGCCTTATTCGGACACTCTGGCTCACACATGTCACAGTTGATGCAATCATGTTCAATCAACAATGCCATTATTTAGCTCTGATTTTGGGCGAATGGATGTCTTGTATTTTCGTCGGCGTTTAGTTTTCTCATTAACACGCCGTAAGCCAAGTCTTTACTTGTTTCTAATGAAATAGCGACTTTATGACCTGATCCTTTAGCGTCTTTGATTAATTCGCCTTTTGAGGACTCCATATAGGTCAAGACAAAAGATTGATTGCCAGATGGAGTCATTAGTTCTAGCTCATCACCAACCATGAATTTATTTTTCACATCGATTTCAATCAAGCCATTTTCTTCATTACGGCCCAATACTTCACCAACAAATTGCTGGCTGTCACTTTTTGAATAACCGTAATCGTAGTTTTGAAGATCGCCCTGTTTGTGACGTTGTAAAAAACCAGCTGTATAACCACGGTGAGCAAGATGCTCTAATTCATGATTTAGTGCTGGATTAAATGGTTTGTTTGCCATAGCGTCTAATATGGCTTCATTGTATACGCGGGCAGTGCGAGCACAGTAGTAAAATGATTTTGTACGACCCTCGATCTTCAGCGAGTGGATACCCATTTTTACAAGTCGGTCAACTTGCTCAACCGCACGTAAATCTTTTGAGTTCATGATATAAGTGCCGTGCTCATCTTCAAATGCCGGCATGTATTCATCAGGTTTATGCTCTTCTTGCAATAAAACCACATCATCGAAGCTATTACCCTCTTGTGGGTTAAATTCTTCAACCGATTTTACTGGAATGACATCACCAGATTCATTTTCGGTGGCAGAGTGAACATTGTAGTTCCAGCGGCAAGCGTTGGTACATGTGCCTTGATTAGGATCTCGCTTGTTCATATAGCCGGAAAGTAAACAACGGCCAGAATAAGCCATGCATAAAGCGCCATGAACAAAGACTTCGATTTCAATGTCTGGGCATTGTTGTCTAATTTCTTCTATTTCATCTAATGACAATTCACGAGATAAAATGACACGTTCAATACCTTGTTGCTCCCAGAATTTAACCGTTGCCCAATTAACCGCATTTGCTTGTACAGAGAGATGCAGAGGCATGTCTGGAAAGGCGTCTTTTGCCATCATGATTAAGCCTGGATCTGACATAATCATCGCGTCTGGTTTCATGTCAATAATAGGCTTTAAGTCACGAATAAAGGTTTTCAGTTTGCTGTTATGCGGTGCAATATTATTAACGACGTAGAACTTCTTACCGAGCTCATGCGCTTCATTTATGCCTTGATGTAAGTTGTCATGACTAAACTCATTGTTGCGTACTCGTAGAGAGTATCTGGGTTGGCCAGCGTAAACTGCATCAGCACCATATGCGAACGCATAACGCATGTTCTTAAGGCTACCAGCAGGAGAGAGCAACTCAGGTTTAATCATAAATTATTACTACTTACTAAAAATTCAAAAAGGGGGTCATTTTAGTGTTTTATTTGAACAGTACAATCAATAGTGCAAAGTAATTAACTTGTACTTGATTTGCATCAAAATTGACGGTAAAGCTCGGGCTAATAAGATATGAGTTGAGTGTTGATGTTGACTTGTGACTTGGTTGTATATCAAAACATAAGCCGCTTATACCGGCGTATGTTTGTTTGCTATCACATTAATTTTCTATGGTATTTCTGGTTTTGTGCTACGTTTATAAGTAGAAGTACCAAATATTAATAATAAGGGTTCTATATGTCAGCTGAGAATGCGCTGTACACCATTTTGGTAGAAAAAATTAAACAAGAAGCTTTAGTCTTACCCACCTTGCCAGAGATTGCATTAAAAGTGCGGGATGCTGCTGATGACCCTGAGATTAATCTTAATGCTATGAGTGATATTATAAACCAAGATCCAGCACTATCTTTGGGAATGTTGAAAGTAGCAAATAGTGCAATATTAGGTCGCTCCGTGAAAGTAGAGACCTTAGGTCAAGCGGTGACTCGAATCGGTTTAAGGCAAATAAAGAGCATTGCAACAGCCATGGCTGTAGAACAAGTATTTATTTCGGAAAATGATGTTATTTCGATGTATTTGAAAAAGTCTTGGCAAAAAACGGTAGACGTTTCTTCAGTTGCAATAGCTTTAATGACTTGCTATTTACAAAAAAATAAACACTCTCCGTTAGCATTAGATACGTTAACATTGGCTGCCTTGGTCCACAATATCGGTATTTTGCCTATATTAACAGAGGCAGAGCAACACCCAGATGTGTTTGCCAATCCTTCCTTTCTTCAACAAGCAATCATTAAGTTAGCAAATCAAATAGGCGCTGAAGTGACAATTGCTTGGGGGCTTTCCAACGAATTTACTGAAATAGTAAGGCAGTGGAGTGATTTAACGGTATTGCCAAGCGAGGCACATTACTTGGATTTCATTCGAGCTGGTGCTATTTATCACGGAGTCTTCAAAAATCCTGCAACGCAAGAAGCCTTGTTAAGAAGTTTTGTTTCTAAAGGGGTGATTGAAAGTGAAAGTTTTATGGATTCAGATGAATTCAAGAGCATTTATGAGAGTGCAAGAACGATGTTTAGTTAATTAGCTCTTATTAACTAATCTAAATAACGTAGTCCTGAAGTAAATCGACACTTACTTCAGGACAAACAACGATACTAAAAATTAATTTTCGTAAGGTGTATTAAAATTCTCTGACAGCTCAAAATCACCTTCGGCTGACACCAATAAGTTATCTTTAAATCGAACAACAAAATCCTTACGTGCATTAAATTTTTCATTACGTCCCGACTTAAACTGATACACATAGTGCCATATGTTGTTTTCAAAAGAGTCGATAACGACAGGGCTACCTAGTACATACTTTACTTGCTCCTTGGTCATCCCTACTTGCAATTTTTCAATATCTTTTTGTTCAAGATAGTTGCCTTGGGGTATGTCGATGCGATAAACCCAGCTTGAACACGCTGAAACACTTAACGCTAAAGCGAGTATTAAACTTCTATGTAACATTTAAAATTAATCTTCCTACAACATGTGAACAGGGATAATAACCAAGCCGAGCGTGAGATACAAAAAAAAGTGCAATTTAATTTATATCTAATTATTAGTGCCTCAGCTTGCCAATAATTCTTGCGCATTAGCTAAGCTGTTTTCAGTGATTTTATCGCCAGCAAGCAGACGTGCAATTTCTTTGATGCGCGCGCCTTCACTTAGTTCCGTAACACTTGTTTCGGTGTGTTCGCCATCGGTTAACTTAGCAACAAACATTTGTTGATGACCTTTACACGCTACTTGAGGCAGGTGGGTGACACAAATAACTTGAGTGTTTTTTGCTAGCATTTGTAGTTTTGCACCCACCATTGAGGCAGTTGGTCCGCTAATGCCTACATCGACTTCATCAAATATCAAAGTTGGAGAAACTATTTTATCGGCCAATATTACTTGCATGGCAAGGCTAATCCTAGACAATTCACCGCCTGAAGCCACTTTATGCATTGCTTCGAGTGCTTGGCCAGGATTGATACTCACGTTAAAACATACGGTGTCTGCGCCGTTGAGTGAGAGTGTTTTTGCTGAATCTTCTTCGACAGCAACATCGAATTGGCCATGAGGCATATTTAGTTCTTGCATACTGAGGGTGATTCTTTTGCTGATATCGCTTGCGGCATTTCGTCTCGATTGAGTTAACAATTTACATGCGTCATTATATGATGCTTTGCTTTGTTCAATATTCTCCGTTAGCAATGATAAGCGTGATTCATCGCCGGAAATACCTTCTAATTCTTTGCAAAGCCTCATATGAAAATCAACAAGATGTTCAGGCGCCACTTGATGCTTCTTCGCAAGTTGCACCGCTATGGAGTAGCGTTCTTCGAGATGAGCAAATGCTTCAGGATCAAGTTCTAACTTTTCGTGATAGTGCCTTAAATCGAGACTGGCTTCTTCAAGCTGAATAAGTGATTCATTTAATAAAGTAGCAATGTTGTTTAATTCTGGATCGAATTCTGCCAGTGAATTAATGCTCTCATGGCTCCGCTGTAATTGGTCTACCAAATTAAATTGATCGTTTTCTGACAGAGTTTGCACAGTAGAAAGCGTTTCAGACAAAATGTGTTGGGCATGGCTTTGTCGTTTGTATTCTGTTTCTATTGATTCAAATTCATCGGGTTGCAATGAAAACTCGTTAAGCTCGTTTACTTGGTACTGAAGTAACTGTTTTTTTGCTTCTCGTTGTTGTTTGCTTTTTTCTAAGGTCTCGAGTTCTGACACTTGTATACGCCATTGATGAAAATAATGTTTAACATCTTCTAATAACTGTGGGTGATTAGCGTAGGCATCTAATATTTTACGCTGTTCGTTAGCCTTAACGATTAACTGGTGATCATGTTGGCCATGTATGTTAATGAGTAACTGGCCTATTTCTTTGAGCTGAGCTAAAGGTACTTGAGAACCATTAATATAGGCTTTTGAACGGCCTTCAGAAGAAATGACTCGTCGTAAAATACATTCATCCTCAGCATCTAATTCGTGAGCTTTTAGCCATGTGGAGGCGAGTTGATTGTTGGTGACATCAAATGTTGCTGCTAAGTTGGCTTTGCTAGTATTTGGTCTAACCACGTTAGTGGTTGCACGATCACCAAGGCATAAGCCCAACGCGTCTATCGCTATTGATTTTCCTGCCCCAGTTTCCCCGGTAATAGTTGTCATGCCTTGCTGCCAATCGATATCTAGCGCACGCACAATAGCAAAGTTCTGAATGGTTAACTGTAGAAGCATAAGATCACTCACTGCAAAATAATTACTGTATAGATTAACAGTAATTATTTTGTTCGCAAGTGGTTTTTTTATACAACGTTGGGCATTACGTTCTAGTAAAGCTTGTTGCCCCAGCTAAGTTTTGAACGCAAAACGTTGAAATAATCATGGTCTAACGGATGTATTAGTCTTAACGTGGTAGGGCTTTTCTTGATAATAACTTCATCACCGGGCATTACAGCTAAAATTACATGGCCATCACAACTGACTTGTAAATTTTCGTAGTTCTCATTGGCGAGAATAAGTTTAATTTCACTGTCACCGTCGACCACGATAGGGCGAGACGTTAGTGTATGTGGGAACATTGGTACTAAAGACAAGGCATTTAGGTTGGGGGTCAATATAGGACCACCTGCCGACATTGAATATGCGGTTGAGCCAGTTGGTGTAGATACTATTAAACCGTCAGAGCGCTGACTAAACATGAATGAACCATCAATATATACTTCGAACTCAATCATGTTAGCGACTTTACCCGCATGCAATACGGCTTCATTAACGGCACTGTTTGAACTTTTGAGTTTACCATGACGGTAGACTTCTGCTTCGATGATAAATCGCTGCTCAGATCTTGATTTACCATCGAGAATTTCTTCAAGTGGAGGAATAACTTCATTGGGTGACAAATCAGTCAAAAAGCCTAAATTGCCTCTATTAACGCCTATAACTCCAATGTTATAGCCTGATAGCACTCGTGCTGCGCCAAGCATATAACCGTCACCGCCAACAACGATTGCAAGATCGGCTTTTACACCAATATCTGTTAGTGCTTCAATCTCAATAGCGTCAATGTCGATAAATTTAGCGACTGAGCGTTCCACAAGAACTTTATGGCCGCGTTCAATTAAATAGTTATGTACCGCCGTTATGGTCGCTGTAGCGCCTACGTGGTTTGGTTTACCGATTAACCCGATCGTTTTATAGAGTTGAGTCATAGAGCTGAAAATTCATTACCTATCATCAATATATCGGCAGTTTCCCTCTATTTGTTAGAGATGTAAAGATGACTTTTTCTTAATTCTTATCAATTCATGCTTGAAACCCGAAAGGGAATCCCCATAATTACCCCAATTAGGATTTATCTTGGAGTTTTAGATGACAACTGAGTCTAACGAAAATAAGTCTGCAGAAGAGATTGCAGCAGAAGAAATTATTGCACAAGCTGAAGAGCAAGTTGAAGAGCAGCATGAACATGCACATGAAGCGATCAGCGAAGATCAAGAAAAAATCAATGAGCTAGAACTAGCGTTGGCAGCAGCACAATCGACAGTCGCAGATCAAAAAGACTCCGTTATTCGTGCGAAAGCAGAAGTTGATAACATTCGTCGACGCAGTGCCCAAGACGTTGAAAAAGCGCGTAAATTCGCTTTGGAAAAATTTGCAGGTGAAATGTTAACAACCGTTGATAACCTTGAACGTGCTTTGCAAAATATTGATAAAGAAGATGAAAAAAATAAAGGTATTATTGAAGGAATAGAGCTTACCTACCAAGGTTTGCTGGCTTCTTTAGAAAAATTCGCGATTAAAGCAGTTGATCCTCAAGATCAACCTTTCAATCCTGAGTTACATCAGGCGATGTCAATGCAAGAAGTAGACGGTGTCGCACCGAATACAGTTATTGCAGTTATGCAAAAAGGTTATGAGTTAAATGGCCGTTTAATTCGTCCTGCGATGGTGATGGTTTCAAAGGCAGCACCAGCAGTTGATACTTCTGCATAAAGCAACTCCCGAAATTGAAATTAAAAGCCAGACATCGTTCTGGCTTTTTTAATGTTACTTCGTCTAAGTAAAATAGCCATTGGTATAAATACAAAGGGACAAACAAATACCAAAATTAGAGCGCGCATAAAATTAGGCATATATGGCTAATTCCAAGTAAGACCTTATTATAACCATGTCGACTTACTATTCGCTCGTCGTTTTTTCGATTGCATTGTGGACTTCGGTTTAGCTCTTGTGCAATGACGAGAAACCTAGTTGAACTCATCATAATATGTCTTTGTGAATGGATAATGTGTAATTATCGCTAGTTTTGGTGAAAATTTTGCAAATATGTGATTTTTTTTGTGCTGATCTATTGAAAACGTTTTTTACTGACCCCACTAATCATTTCAACTAAGAAAATTGTATTTTAAAGAATTCGGAGATCCTAAGATGGGCAAAATTATTGGTATTGACCTAGGAACAACTAACTCATGTGTAGCTGTACTAGATGGTGATAGCGTTCGTGTTATCGAAAACGCCGAGGGTGATCGTACAACCCCTTCAATCATTGCATACACTGAAGAAGGTGAAACGTTAGTTGGTCAACCTGCTAAGCGTCAGTCTGTAACAAACCCTACTAACACTTTATTCGCGATTAAGCGCTTAATTGGTCGTCGTTTTGAAGACAAAGAAGTGCAACGTGATATTAGCATTATGCCATTTGGTATTAAAAAAGCTGATAACGGCGATGCATGGGTAGAAGCTAAAGGCGAGAAAATGGCGCCACCACAAGTTTCTGCTGAAGTATTAGCAAAAATGAAAAAAACCGCTGAAGACTTCTTAGGTGAAGAAGTAACAGAAGCTGTTATTACCGTTCCTGCTTACTTTAACGATTCACAACGTCAAGCAACTAAAGATGCTGGTCGTATCGCTGGTCTTGATGTTAAACGTATTATCAATGAGCCTACTGCTGCTGCATTAGCATATGGTATGGACAAAGCTCAAGGCGACAAAGTTGTTGCTGTATATGACTTAGGTGGTGGTACATTCGATATTTCAATTATTGAAATTGACGAAATGGATGGCGAGCACACATTTGAAGTATTAGCGACTAACGGTGACACTCACTTAGGTGGTGAAGATTTCGATAACCGCTTAATCAACTACCTCGTAGATGAATTTAAGAAAGACTCAGGCATGGACTTAACAAAAGATCCATTGGCTATGCAGCGTCTTAAAGAAGCAGCAGAAAAAGCAAAATGTGAGCTTTCTTCAGCGCAACAAACAGATGTTAACTTACCTTACATCACCGCTGATGCATCAGGTCCTAAGCACATGAACATTAAAGTGACGCGTGCGAAGTTAGAGTCTCTAGTTGAAGATATGGTTAAAGCAACATTAGAGCCATTAAAAACAGCATTAGCAGATGCTGGCTTATCTACAAGTGACGTGAATGACGTCATCTTAGTAGGTGGTCAAACTCGTATGCCATTAGTGCAAAAAACTGTAACTGACTTCTTCGGTAAAGAGCCACGTAAAGACGTTAACCCTGATGAAGCTGTAGCTTCTGGCGCAGCGGTACAAGCAGGTGTTCTTTCTGGCGATGTTACTGACGTATTACTTCTTGATGTAACGCCATTATCTCTAGGTATCGAGACAATGGGCGGTGTGATGACGAAAGTTATCGACAAAAACACGACGATTCCGACGAAGCAATCACAAACGTTCTCTACTGCAGAAGATAACCAAGCGGCAGTGACTGTTCATGTAATCCAAGGTGAGCGTAAACAAGCGTCTGCTAACAAATCTTTAGGTCAATTCAACCTAGAAGGTATTGATGCTGCTCCTCGTGGTACACCACAAATCGAAGTAACTTTTGATATCGATGCTGATGGTATTTTACATGTGTCGGCAAAAGACAAGAACACTGGCAAAGAGCAGAAGATAACAATCAAAGCTTCTTCAGGCTTATCTGATGATGAAGTAGAGCAAATGGTACGTGATGCTGAAGCAAATGCTGACGCAGATGCTAAGTTCGAAGAATTAGTAACAGCACGTAACCAAGCTGACGGCATGGTTCACGCTACTCGCACTCAAATTACTGAAGCAGGTGATGACTTACCTGCTGAAGATAAAGAGAAAATCGAAGCGGCATTAACTGAGCTTGAAACAGCGATTAAAGGTGATAGCAAAGAAGAAATCGATGCTAAATCACAAGCGGTTATCGAAGCGTCTTCTAAGTTAATGGAAATTGCTCAAGCGAAAGCACAAGCTCAAGGCGCTCCAGAAGGCGCAGCTCCTGAAGCTGACGCAGCTCCAGCTGGCGGCGATGACGTAGTTGACGCTGAGTTCGAAGAAGTTAAAGACGATAAGTAATTTACTGGTTTGTTTGAGTGCTTTCACTCGATGTCGTTGTTGAAAGTGCTCACATACATTTGTATGCTGCGCGCTTTCGCCTAGACCTCAAACGAAATCATCTCCAACAAACGACGTAAATGTCGTTGAGTAAATCATTAAAGCGTCGTTAATCGGCGCTTTGTTATAAGTAAAATATCAGTATTAATTTGTTTGGTTGCTCGTTTATTTATAGAGCGAATAAACACATTGGTATCAATAGTTCTAAAGTTGAAGTAAGAAATATATGTCTAAACGCGATTATTATGAAGTGCTTGGTGTATCGAAAGATGCAGGTGAGCGAGAAGTTAAAAAAGCCTACAAGCGCTTAGCAATGAAGTATCACCCGGATCGTACTCAAGGTGATAAAGCTAAAGAAGAGCAGTTTAAAGAAATCAAAGAAGCGTATGAGATCTTAAATGATGATCAAAAACGTGCGGCTTATGATCAATACGGACATGCAGCATTTGAACAAGGCGGCATGGGCGGTGGCGGTTTTGGCGGTGGTCAAGATTTCGGCGATGCGTTTGGTGATATATTTGGCGATATCTTTGGTGGTGGTCGCGGTGGACGTGGTGGCCAATCAAGAGCACGTCGTGGCTCAGATTTACGCTACAACTTAGAGTTAAGCTTAGAAGATGCGGTTAAAGGTAAAACCTTAGAAATTAAAGTACCAACTTACGTTAGTTGTGAGCCTTGTGATGGCTCAGGTGCTAAAAAGGGCACACAACCTAAAACATGTTCTACCTGTCACGGCCACGGTCAAGTACAAATGCGTCAAGGCTTGTTTGCTGTTCAGCAAACCTGTCCAACCTGTAAAGGCCAAGGTAAAGTTATTTCAGACCCTTGTAACTCTTGTCACGGTCAAGGCCGTGTTCAAAAGACAAAGACCTTATCTGTTAAAATTCCAGCAGGTGTTGATACGGGCGATAGAATTCGTTTATCAGGTGAAGGTGAAGCCGGTGAACATGGCGCGCCAGCAGGTGATTTATACGTTCAAGCGAATGTTAAAGAACATCCTATTTTTGAACGTGATGAAAATCACCTTTATTGTGAAGTGCCAATTAGCTTTACAACAGCGGCGTTAGGCGGTGATATTGAAGTACCAACGCTTGAAGGTAAAGTGAAGCTGAAAATTCCTAAAGAAACACAAACGGGTAAAATGTTCCGTTTGCGCGGCAAAGGTGTTAAATCAGTTCGTAGTCACAGTGTAGGTGATTTGATGTGTAAAGTAGTGATTGAAACGCCAGTGAGTTTATCGGGCGATCAAGCAGACTTACTACGTCAGTTAGAAGAAAAAATGGGTAAAAATCAAACTAAACATCGTCCTAAAGAAACAGGTTTTTTCGATGGTGTGAAGAAATTTTTTGATGATTTAAAATCTTAATATTTAACGATTTTCATAAAGAATAATAATCCCGCTTCGGCGGGATTTTTTTGGATTATATATTAGGAGACTACCATTTGCTCATGCAGTTAATGGCTACGAAATCTTTGTTGTACGTGTTGGTAACAAATCTAAATATTTGGTTTATAATAACGGCAGTTCTTGTTTTCGTTAATAGTGAAGTTAAATGTTCAAATCTGTAGTTTTAGCGATAACCGTCGCGTTTATTTCTTTAAATATTCATGCAGAAGAAGAAAAGTTGCCACCCTTAGACCCAGCTTACATGGGCGTACATGGTATGGTCTTAATGAGCAAGTCATCAACGGTGTTTGCTTCTCATTTGCCGCTTTATAATAAACCGCACAATGTTCAGTTGATTTATAAGCTAGAAGTTAAGGATTTCAACCTAGTGCAAGTCGTTCGTGACAATGACCTTGTGACGATAAAGCCAGAGGCGTTTAATTTACAGCGCTTGATGCGTGGTGAAAAAATGACGATCAATGCTGAGCTTTATATAGGTCATTTTGAGCGTGATGGCATGAAAGTGTATGACAATGTTAGTCTGGTGTTTGACAAACAACTGTATATGAGAGAGTTGACGGATATTGCCCCTTCAAGCAATGAGCAAGAATATGACGTGGTTTCTTATAACTCTAAGGCCGATAGGTTATATATTCATCGTCTTCAAAAAGCGCCCAGTTTCGACCATATCATTCATATCGATCGAACAGCGGGATGTTTGAACAAGTTTAAAACGTCATCTGCAGTGCCTAAACGAAATGAGTTGCAATTTAAATTTATGAACTGTGGAACAATGAAACCTATGTATTTTGAAACGCAGGATTTCAATCAATAATCTTTTGACACATACAAAATGGAATAAGTTGTAACTTGGTTGCAACTTAAATCTGCCCTAAAAAGGGCTTTATTAAATTACTCTTCTGCGAAGTTAGGCAACACACCACTGCGGCTATATTCAAACACTAAAGAAGTTTCTACAGTGGTTACTTCATCTCTAGACGTCACTGCATCAAATACAAATTTACGTAAGTGTTCGCTGTCTTTTACAGACATATGAATAAAATAATCATAGCTGCCCCCCATATGATAAAGGCTCACTATTTCGGGGAGTAGCAACAAGTCGTCGCGTAAGTTATTAACAATTTCTTCCGAGTAAGGTTGCAATCTGATTGCAGCAATTGCTTCAATATTGCCGCCAATGGTCTTAAAGTTAATATCAACATATGAATTTTTGATCACGCCTGCTTGTTTCAAACGCTTAACGCGCTCTAAACAGGTGGATGGCGCAATATTAATCTTTGCTGCTAATTCCTTATTAGTGATATCTGCATCGTTAAATAAGATGGTTAATATCTTTAAATCAATAGCATCTAACTTTTTCAACAGGCTAACCCTTAAATTTACTCGTATTTATCCGGCTTATACTACTATTAACTTGTTTGCTAGCTCTAGTAAAAAGTCGTAATAATTGAATAAAAGACGAGCTAGCTCAAATTTTGCCGAATAAATCACGTTAATGAAGGAATAAATAACCTTTTTGAAAAGAATATTTGGTAAAACAGACCTGTGTGACATATTATGTCTCACTTATTTGAAGTAAGGAACAAAATGCCAGCAAAAACCATACATGACTTTTTAAAGCTTGAAGCGGCAAGCGGCATCATCTTGATGTTTGCAGCACTTACCGCAATTATTGCCGCTAATTCACCTCTTTCCATTTATTATGATTTATTACTCGATGTACCGGTCAAAGTTGCGATAGGTAGTTTCGAAATTGCAAAACCACTGTTGCTTTGGATTAACGATGGTTTAATGGCGATGTTTTTCTTTTTGGTTGGCCTAGAGCTCAAACGAGAGTTTCTAGAAGGTGATTTATCAGAGCCAGGTCAAATAGCACTGCCAGCAATTGGCGCTATCGGTGGTATGTTAATACCAGCACTTTGTTATGTCGCATTAAATTATGATGATCCCGCTGCCATTAGTGGCTGGGCAATACCTACCGCAACCGATATAGCGTTTGCCCTAGGTATTTTGGCGTTAATTGGCAGCAAAGTACCGTTGCAGCTGAAAATATTCTTAACCTCGTTAGCCATTTTTGACGACTTGGGTGCCATTATTGTTATCGCGATTTTTTACACTGAGCAATTATCAATCACATCACTGATTGTTGGAGCAACTATGCTTGCTATCTTATGGGCACTAAATCGTAGGCACGTCACGGATACCGCGCCTTATATCTTTTTTGGTGTAGTTCTGTGGATTGCTGTACTAAAATCTGGCGTCCATGCGACGTTGGCGGGTGTATTGTTAGCGCTGTTTATTCCTATTAAGGGAAAAGCGGGTGAGCCATCGCCACTCAAATCTTTAGAACATAACTTGCATTCAATGGTCGCATTTATCATTTTGCCGATATTTGCATTTGCCAATGCCGGTGTTAGCTTATCTGGTTTAGGTGTTGATGATGTAGTTTCTCCTGTACCATTAGGGATTATTCTTGGCTTATTTATTGGTAAACAAATCGGTGTTTTTGGCTTTTGTTTTATTGCCATAAAACTTGGATTTGCTAAGTTACCCGCTCAAATTAATTGGAAGTTGTTATATGGTGCAGCACTTCTATGTGGTGTAGGGTTTACCATGAGCCTATTTATCGGCTCTTTAGCGTTTGAGCAAACTGGTGAAAACCTTATATTCCAGGACAGAATCGGTATTATCATTGGCTCAGTTATTTCTGGTTTGCTAGGTTATTTTGTGATTAAACATGGGGTAAAGCACTTACCTGACCAACATTAGAGATCATGACCTGATTAGGAAGTTTAACGCGGTTAAATTACTTAATCTTTTGTATGAACGGCGATGCATCCATCGCCGTTTTTAGTTAAAATAATGGAAAATAGCTCATCAAAGTGGTGCTCTTCAATGAACACTAGACTTTTGTTGAAAACATTTATATTTGTGAACCATTTTTTGTAGGTTGGAATGTCACACAACATCGAAGACATCATCACGATTTTTAATCGAACGTTTTTTAAAGACTACAACACAAAACTGATACGAGGTGATGATGAGCCAATTTATCTACCGTCTTCTAACGATTGCAACTATCATCAAATTATTTTTGCGCACGGCTATTATGCAAGTGCGTTACACGAAATTGCACATTGGTGTGTCGCAGGTAAAGAGCGACGTTTATTAGAAGATTTTGGTTATTGGTATGAGCCCGACGGTCGAAGTGCCGAGCAACAAAAAGCGTTTGAACAAGTTGAAATTAAGCCACAAGCGATAGAGTGGGCATTGTGCGCTGCCGCCAACAAAAAATTTGATGTTTCAGTGGATAATTTAAATGGCGTGGGAAGCGATCGCCTTGCATTTAAGGCTGCTGTTTATAGGCAATTACAGATATATTTAGCGCAAGGCTTTCCCGCTAGGGTTGTCCAATTGATGTCTGCGCTTAGTGATTTCTATCAAACTAAGTTTCCGAATACATCGCAAGATTTTCTTAATGTTAGCCCTTGTTAAATAAAGCCACTGGAAGTGAGTATTGAAATTGTGAGCCAAGCAAAATTTAAATTAGGATTTATTATCAACCCCATTGCGGGCATTGGTGGTAGCGTAGCGTTAAAAGGCAGCGACGGTGAAGGTGTTGCTAAACGGGCTATAGCACTGGGAGCTGAAGCTAAAGCGAACGAGCGTGCTCGGGTAGCGTTAGAAATATTACTGCCATACCAAAAAGATATAACCGTGATGACGATTAATGGGGATATGGGGCAAAACTGTGCTGATTCTTTAGGTTTTGACTATCAAATTGTTTATCAAACGGCCAATGATGAAACTACCGCTCAAGACACTGAAAATGCAGTTGATGCACTGGTCAAATGTGGAGTTGACATCATCTTATTTGCAGGAGGTGATGGCACGGCTCGAAATATTTCTCATCAAGTGATGGATCGATGTCCGGTACTGGGCATTCCAGCTGGATGTAAAATTCACTCTGGTGTCTACGCCGTTACTCCCAAAGCTGCTGGGCGAGTCATTGAGCTGATGGTGACCAATCAACTGGTGACACTAACCGAAGCTGACGTTATGGACATTGATGAAAACTTGTTTAGAGATGGCATTGTAAAAGCTAAACGTTATGGCGAAATGAAAATACCTAGTGAGCTTCGTTATGTCCAAGCGGTAAAATCGGGTGGCAAGGAATCAGATGAATTGGTGCTGCAAGACATTGCAGCCCAAGTGATAAATGAAATTGAAGACAGCCTATGTATTATTGGCTCTGGCTCAACTACGGCATTTTTAATGGACGAGTTAGGTTTAGACAATACATTACTCGGTGTTGATTTAATTGAGCAGCAAAGTTTAATGGCAAATGATTTAACTGAGCCTGAGCTATGGCAATATATTCAACGTTATCAACTTGAGCAAAACCCTGCGCCGATCAAATTAGTGATCACGCTAATTGGCGGCCAAGGTCATATTTTTGGTCGAGGTAACCAGCAACTTAGCCCAAGAGTGATCAAGGCGATAGGTAGAGAAAATATCATTATTATCGCTACCAAAACCAAGCTTTCTGAATTAGCGTCTCGACCGTTGATTGCAGACACATCTGATCCTGAACTGGATCAAGTGCTTTCCGGCTACATGCCAATAATTACAGGCTATAACGATCATGTTTTGTATCCAGTAGCTAGTCCAAATTAGAGAAAACCCTTTTAAGAGTAAATTTATGAAAAATTGCACATTGGCTGAACTTTATCAACACCTTGATCAGCTTGTTGATAACAATCAAGATGAAAACTCTGATTCTGGTAATATCGCAGATATATTGTTTGCCAGTAGCTATATTCGAGGCTTTATCGCATTAGAAGCGGCAAATTTTGGTGATGAGCAGCAAATGCTTTCTGTCAATTTAGCTAATACGGTCACCGAGCAATTAGAAAAGTCTCGCTCAGAATTAACGCCACAAGATCAACAGATCGTCAGTAATTATTGGCATCAACTAAAGCAGCAATTTACGGGTTAGGCGCAACTCTATAATTACATTCCTACTTTTCTCTTGATAAGATCCCTGATCACGAAACGATTCGGCGATAAATTAAAGAGTTGCTCATCATCAACCGGATAAGGTGTGCTGCATATATCTGCAGTTAAAATATCGGCAAGCAGTGGGGCAGAGACTAGCCCACGAGCACCTAATCCAGTAAAAACATAGAGGTTGTCTATTACCGGCGCAACCTCGCTGTATTTCCAATTCTTATCCTTGGTCAAGTGCCCGTACATTTCAATATGCTTTTGTATATTTGGCATCGCGCCAACCATAGGCAAATGGTCGGGTGTCATGCATCGAAGACGCGCTTTACTGGCTCTGACATCGTCAAGGCTCCATGAAGTGAGCTTAGGTAAACAGCGATGGAGCATATTGAGGTTAAACTCATCATCTTCTTTGCTTGCTAGTGTATCGTTGCTGTTTTTGGTAAATGTAGCGCCGATACAATGAATTCCTTTATTTTCAGGTGTTAAATAGCCTTTATGGCAAATCACAGTCGCCAACCCTTTTGTTGCTGCTGACGTATTAACATTACTGACCTGACCTCTAACAGAGCTTAACGGCAAAGTGTCGATAGTATTAAGTTTAATTCCTTCAGCGCCGCCACAAAATATAACGATTGATTCATTAAACTCTTCATCGTCAGCAATGAGTCGCCATTTGTTATTGTCTTGTTGAACGAGCTCTTTAATATGAGTACGGTTTTGTATTCTTAAACGTCCGGTCGTTTTTGCAGCGTCGAATGTCGCTTTGACCAAGGTTGGTGGTGAAATCCAACCGGCTTCAGGCATAAATAAACCACCCATGTTTAGTGGAATATTGGCTATTTTGTTTGCTGTTTTCGCGTCGACACTATGGATTAGAGATTTTGGCCAAGTAGAGAGTTGTTCAAATTGTTGCTGACGCTTACTTAGCGTGTCTTTGTATGAGACTTCTAATAATCCGCACCATTGGTGCTCAAAATCGAATCCTTTATCAAGCAGTTCATCATAGTGGGCTCTGGCATGCCAAAATGCGCGTTGGTAAAACAAACTAATTTCATCGGCTTGTTGGTGCAATAGAGGGTAAAGCGCGCCAATAGCGTTACTTGAGGCGCCTTGAGCAACTTTTTCATCTTTGCAGTATAAGGTTACTTTTACGCCTTTTTGAGTAAGGGAATAGGCTGCACAAGCCGCAGCAATACCCCCACCGATGATGGCTACATGCTGAGGCTTACTTATCGCAGGGCGAACCTTATAGCCATGACGGTGCAGTTGATGCTGCTGCAAAAAGCCTGTGAGTACTTCTTGTTTCTGGGTATCTGCGTCTTGCTTTTCCAATCTAAACCCTACATTTTTTAATCCTCGGCGTACTTTTCCTGCCACAGTAAAGGTACTTAAAGTTGCTTGTGGTTTACTGAGCCTTGCAATTTGTTGATATAGCGCGTCATGCCACATATCTGGATTTTTAGCGGGCGAGAAGCCGTCTAAATACCATGCATCGACTAAACCTTGCTGAGTTGAAATTTGTTCAAAACAGGTAGTGGCATCGCCGATAAATAATTGCAATGTGACTTTGCCGTCAAGAAATGTGCAGCGAATAGGTTGAGTTTGAACAGAGTCAATATCCTTAGGATATTGTGCTAACAGCTGTTCCGTCAACTCGCCTAATTCAGGAAGAATAACCAAGGACTGTTTAAGCTGCTCTAAGCTTAATGGGTATTTCTCGGTACTGATAAAATCAAGTGTCGGTAGTACATCAATTGAAACTTGATTTATGGCGGCTTGGTAGGTTTTTAAGGTCAATAATAGGTTTAACCCTGTGCCAAAACCAGTTTCTGCAATGGTGAACGTGCGGCTTTTTGGACGAGAGGTTTTTATTGCGTCCTTATATTGGAGTAGACGCGTTAGTATTTTGTTCCCTTGAATAAACACTGTATCGCTTTGTTGGTAGCCTGAATCTGTATCAAAATAAATGTCATCAAATAGTGATGAATATGGCGAACCATCGGCTCTAAAAGTAACGTCTGTCTTGTTATTCAATGGATTACAATGCTTAAACTGTCTATGATAGCTATATTTTAACGCGGGTAAATGGCTGTTGTCATTGATAAAAGGGAAGTGAACGTTGAAAACAGCGTACAAGTGTACGCTGGACAGACCACTATTTTCTATAAAAGCCGTTATTATATGCCCGATTTTTTAATACAAAGTATGGTCTTTTAAATGAAACGTGTAGTGATCACTGGTTTAGGTATTGTTTCAAGTATCGGAAATAATGCAGAAGAAGTTTTAGCATCCTTAAAAGCGGGTCGTTCAGGTATTTCTCGTTCAGAAAGTTTCGAGGAAGTGGGTTTACGTAGCCAAGTTTGGGGTAAACCTGACATTGAAGTAAAAGATCATATTGATCGTAAAGCTATGCGTTTTATGGGTGAAGCATCGGCTTATGCTTATATTGCAATGGACCAAGCGATTGAAGACTCAAAACTAACACCTGAGCAAGTATCAAATATTCGAACTGGTATCGTAGCTGGCTCTGGCGGCGCATCGTCAGCAAACGTTGTTTCTTCTGCTGATACACTGCGCAATAAAGGTGTTAAGCGTGTTGGCCCTTATGCGGTACCAAAAACGATGTCATCTACTGTTTCTGCATGTTTAGCAACGCCTTTTAAAATCCTTGGTGTGAATTATTCAATTAGCTCAGCATGTGCAACGAGCGCGCATTGTATTGGTCACGCAATGGAGCTTATTCAATTAGGTAAGCAAGATGTCGTCTTTGCCGGTGGCGGTGAAGAAGTTGATTGGTCATTAGCGATGATGTTTGATGGCATGGGTGCATTATCAAGCAAGTACAACGACACGCCAGAAAAAGCATCTCGTACATATGATGCAGATCGAGACGGTTTTGTAATTTCTGGCGGCGGCGGTATGGTTGTTGTTGAAGAGTTAGAACATGCGCTTGCACGTGGTGCGCACATTTATGCTGAAATTGTTGGTTACGGCGCAACATCTGACGGTTTTGATATGGTTGCTCCAAGCGGAGAAGGTGCGATTCGTTGTATGCAAATGGCAATGAGTGGCGTTGAAGGTAAAGTTGATTACTTAAACACACACGGTACATCTACACCTGTTGGTGATGTGAAAGAGCTTGGCGCAATCCAAGAAGTTTTCGGTCATGACTCGCCGGCAATCAGTGCAACAAAGGCGATGACAGGTCACGCTTTAGGTGCAGCAGGTGTTCATGAAGCTATTTACTCAATGTTAATGATGGAAAACAACTTTGTTGCTCCATCAATCAATGTTGAAACGTTAGATGAAAAGGCCCAAGGCCTAGATATTGTCACTGAAGCGCGTGACGCTAATTTAGAGTTAGTGATGTCAAACAGCTTTGGTTTTGGCGGCACAAACGCCACGCTTGTGATGAAAAAATACGCATAATATTGAATTTTAAATATTTTGAAGCCGAGTTTGGGTAACCAAGCTCGGCTTTTTTATTTTTGAGCCCTGAGTGAAAAATAGTGCATAAACACTACAAATAAGCTCTGGGTCATATACAATAGCAATATTCTACAAACTTTAAGTTACGCAACTAAAATGAAGATATTGTTTGATGAAAACATGCCGTTTGCTGCTGAGTTTTTTAGTGGCATTGCGGGAAAAGACACCACGTTACATCCATTTGATGGACGAAAGCTGACGGCAGAAGAAACACAAAATGCGGATGTTTTGTTAGTTCGTTCGATTACGCAAGTTAACCAGTCTTTGCTTCATTTGAACAAGCGCTTGCAGTTTGTTGGCACCGCGACAATAGGTGTTGATCATATCGATCAAAACTACCTTGCCGCTCGAAATATCCCTTTTCATTCTTCGCCTGGCTGTAATGCAGTGTCAGTAGCTGAGTATGTTTTAAGTGCGTTAATCATACTTGCTGAACGTTATCAGTTTGCCTTGAACGACAAAACCGTGGGTATCGTTGGCGCAGGTAACACCGGTTCAAGATTAAGTGAAAAGTTGACGGCACTTGGCATTAAGCATTTATTATATGATCCGTTGCTAGAAAGCAATGATGATACCCGCGTGTTTAGTTCTCTTAGTGAAGTACTTGCGTGTGACATTATCTCCTTACATGTTCCGTTAACCACCGATGGAGAATACCCTACTTTTCACTTATTGGATCAAGTGAGAATTAAAGAATTAAATACTGATCAAATATTGATTAATGCGTGCCGTGGTGAAGTGGTTGATAACCAGGCGTTATTATCACAAAAGAATGTAGGATTAGGGCCCAAACTGGTATTAGATGTCTGGGAGAGAGAACCTAACATCCTTACTCCTTTAATTGAGCACACTGAAATTGCTAGCGCGCATATTGCTGGTTATAGCTTAGAAGGAAAAGCTCGTGGCACCGAAATGTTGTATCGGGCACTATGTCATCAGCTTGATATCCCCTGTGAATTTAACCTGAGCCAATTTCTGCCATCGGCAGTGATAAGTGAAGTCGAAATAAATCAACATTTTGATGAAAATTTGCTAAACGCACTCACCAAAATGGTATACGATGTTAGGCGTGACGATGCGATATTTCGTCAGCAAATAAACGAACATGGCTTTGATCATATTAGAAAAACCTACCCGGCTCGCAGGGAGTTTTCCTCGGTCATTGTTTCTTGTTCAAAAGGTGCTAATAGCAATGGGTGCTATGGTGTCGGATTCAGTCAGCCGCAGAGATAAAAAGAGAGAGGAGCATGACGCAAAAATTTGATGTTTGTGTATTAGGCGCAACAGGCTTAGTAGGCAAAACTATTATCGAAATCCTAGAACAAAGAGATTTTCCTGTAAATAAAATTTATCCATTAGCGAGTGCTCGCTCAGCTGGTGAATTTATCGAGTTTAATGGAGAGTCAGTTGAAGTACTTGATGCAGACAATTTTGATTGGAGCTTAGCGCAAATAGGCTTTTTCTCAGCTGGTGGCGCAACGTCAGCTAAGTATGCCCCAATGGCTGGTGATGCAGGTTGTATTGTTATTGATAATACCTCTGAGTATCGTTATGAAGCTGACATTCCACTCGTGGTTCCTGAAGTAAATCCTCAGGCATTAGCGGAATATCGTAATCGTAATATTATCGCCAATCCTAATTGCTCAACCATTCAAATGATGGTGGCATTAAAACCTATTTATGATGCAGTTGGTATTGATCGCATAAATGTTAGTACCTATCAATCGGTATCTGGTGCGGGTAAAGAGGCGATGGATGAATTGGCTAAACAATGCGCTGATTTATTAAGTGGTAAACCGGTTGACCCGAAAGCATTTTCTCGTCAAATTGCCTTCAATGTGATCCCACAAATTGATGTGTTTCTTGACAATGGTTACACCAAAGAAGAAATGAAAATGGTTTGGGAAACGAAGAAAATCTTAGGAGATGAAACAGTAATGGTTAATCCAACAGCTGTTCGTGTTCCAGTATTCTTTGGCCATGGTGAAGCGTTACATATCGAAACCAGAACGCAAACGTCAGCAGAAGAAGTTAAAGCCCTCCTTCAACAAGCCGAAGGGATCGTTGTTTGTGAAAATGACGAAGACTTCCCTACTCAAATTGGTGATGCTAGCGGTAAAGATGAGACATTTGTTGGTCGAATTCGTGAAGACATCAGTCACCCTAATGGCATCAACATGTGGATTGTTGCAGATAATGTTCGTAAAGGCGCGGCTACTAATAGCATTCAAATTGCGGAATTATTGATTAAAGATTATTTATCGTAATCACTAAATATCCCTACTAAAGATAATCAGAAGATTGCCGAAAAAACAATAACGAGTTAACGTTATCGTTGTGGCAACTTCTGATTTTTTTATGGCAAAAGTTTACCGCCAACGTAAGAAATTGAACACAGTTGAGCACTGCCGGTTTATAGAAAGGTGAATGCTGTTAATTTATTTGAGCCATTGATGGCTTGGAACATGGTGTTTTAATTACAGTTGGAATAAACTTTGCATTTATAGCTGTTGGAAAAGTATCGCCAAAATTTTGGCATTTGTAGTAATCACTAGGGATCAATTGATGCATCGACTGTTCAACCTGTGCCTGTGGCAGGTTTTATTTGCAGGAGTTCTGCTTACAAACGCGCCGACAATTTCAGCTCAAGATGCTGGAGTGAGTATTCGTGGACCGAAAAGTACAGACGCATATCCATATCGACGATATGGACCTATCAATTCCAATGACACTTTATGGAAAATAGCGACAAAAGTCCGCCCTAGTGAGAAAGTCTCTATTTATCAAGTCATGCAAGCATTGTATGAATTAAACCCACAGGCATTTGCAAATAACAATATTAATCATCTGATTGACGGTAAGCATCTGGTCATTCCTACGTTGGCTGACGTTAGAGTAGTTGATGAAAATCAAGCACGGAAAAAATCTCAAGACGATGCGAAAGCTTGGCAAAGTGTAGACAAAACCAGTACTGAAGAGCCAAAGAAAATCGTTGAAAAATCTGCTTCACAAAAAGACTTAGAAGAAGCAAAAGTAGAAATTAATGAGCAATTACAAACCATTGATAATGAGCAGAAAGGGCGTCTTGAAACCATTCAGCGAGATGTGCTTGATTCAATTGATGGCTTGCAAGCAATCTTAAGAGAAAATGAAGCACTTAAAAAACGCTTAGGTGATTTCAATGAGCAACTTGGCACAATGCAAAGTGAAGTCGCAAAAGGGCAAGAAGTCAAACGTGATATGGACGATATGCTTGCGCTGCAACGAGAATTGCTGGCAAAGGTAGAAGAGCGAGAGCGACAATTACTATTAGAAAAAGAACGCGCATTCACCTCTAGCATTTGGTTTAAAATATTATTAGGTACTATACCTACTCTGTTAATTCTAAGCGTAGTGATGTTCATCTTACGTAAGAAAAAGCAACCCGAAACCGTCACAAACAATGAGATTGCTGAAGTAGCAACACCAGAAGCCGCAAAAACTGAAGTTAAAGACATTGACGAGCCATTGACGTTGGACGATGAGCTTTCGCTCGATGGCGAATTATCATTAGATGATGAACTGGCGCTAGACCTTGGTGAAGATGAGGGTAGTAGTGGACTGTTTGCTGATGATTTGGATGATGAGCTTGATGATGAACTTAGTGATGATGATGTTATTCATTTAGATGATGCGTTAGACGATTTGGATGACTTGGATGACCTTGAAGATATTTCTTTAGATGAAAATATTGGTGATGATTTAGACAGCTTGGATGAGCTAGACGATGTTGTATCTTCGGATGATCTGGGCGATGTACTTCTTGATGAACAAGACAGTGATGAAGGGGAGCCGCTCGAAGGCGGGGAGCTTGATCAAAATGCCTTAGATGATTTATTGTCAGGCGTCGCAGATGATGAGGAAGAATCTGAGCCACTAGAAGGTGGTGAATTAGGACAAAGTGACCTAGATGATTTGCTCAGTGGTCTAGACACTGCTGCGCCAGACGATAGTGAGACAGATAGTGATGATGAGATAAATGTTGATGACTTCCTTGATGATCCAATCGACAGTGAGGATGAACTTACTGAAATAGCCGATGATGCAGACGTTACCGATCCTGATGACATTGATGCGTTATTGGCGAGTGCGGCATCACCAGAAGTGTCAAATAAGGCTGATGAGATTGCCGATGGTGCAGACGTTACCGATCCTGATGACATTGATGCGTTATTGGCGAGTGCGGCATCACCAGAAGTGTCAAATAAGGCTGATGAGATTGCCGATGATGCAGACGTTACCGATCCTGATGACATTGATGCGTTATTGGCGAGTGCGGCATCACCAGAAGTGTCAAATAAGGCTGATGAGATTGCCGATGGTGCAGACGTTACCGATCCTGATGACATTGATGCGTTATTAGCGAGCGCGGCATCACCAGAAGTGCCAAATAGAGCTGATGAGATTGCCGATGGTGCAGATGTTACTGACCCTGATGACATTGATGCGTTATTAGCGAGCGCGGCATCACCAGAAGTGCGAAATAAAGCTGATGAGATTGCCGATGGTGCAGATGTTACTGACCCTGATGATATTGATGCGTTATTGGCGAGCGCGGCATCACCAGAAGTGCCAAATAAAGCTGATGAAATTGCCGATGGTGCAGACGTTACTGACCCTGATGACATTGATGCGTTATTAGCGAGCGCGGCATCACCAGAAGTGCCAAATAAAGCTGATGAGATTGCCGATGGTGCAGATGTTACTGACCCTGATGATATTGATGCGTTATTAGCGAGCGCGGCATCACCAGAATTGCCAAATAAAGCTGATGAGATTGCCGATGGTGCAGACGTTACTGACCCTGATGACATTGATGCATTATTGGCGAGTGCAGGCGTAGGGTCTGAGCCGGAATCAGCTTCAAAAGCACAGAAAATAATAACAGAACCTGAAGATATTGACGCCATAATTGATAGCTTAAATAGTGAAGTAAATGAAGAGCCGCAGCAGCATGAGATCACCGATCCAAAGGAAATTGATGCGTTATTAGAGCAAGAGCCTATTGATGATTTAAATGGTGTTATCGAGGTTGAAACAGATTCAACCGAAGAAGAGAGTGAGCACAAATCTCTTATTGAAGGATTTAGTGAAGAGTATGTTGCTCCGTTTTTACAAGTCGACTTTAGTGATATTACGTCTGAAACAGAAGAAAACGAAGTCACAGGCTCTACGGAAGAGGTAGTTGCAGTAGACCCTGCAATCGATAAATTCCTTAATATTGATGATCAAGGTGATGCACAGGAAGATAATATTCTTGCGGATGATATCGACATAGATGCGTTGATTTCACAAGAGCAGGCGAGCGATGATGTGATTATTGATGTAGGTGATGACATCCTCGGCAGTATTAGTGACTCACAAGAAGATAATGCTATCGACGATGAAACATTGTCAGCGATGGAAGGTGACTTTGATGAATCTACTTTGTCAGAGCTACTTAAAGAGGAAAAAGATCCAGTTCCTCCAGTCGAATTAACACCGGACTTCACTGACAGTAATGTATTAGCTGATTTACTTGCGGAAGAAAAAGTTGAAACTGATGACGTTTCTGAAGCTAATGTTATTGAAGATATCCAAGAATTAGACAGCTTAGACTTTGATGAATTATTGGCAAATATTGAGGAGTCTTCGTCTGGAGGTGATGATTCATTTGATCTAACTGATAATTTAGATATTGATGATGAGATTGATCTAGGTGATGACTTAGATGTCGATATTGATGCCGACAGTGAGAGCATTGAAGATGATTTTGTTTCAGTTGATTCCTTATTGTCTGAATCACTTGATAAGCAAAAAGATGATGAACCATACAACAAAACTAATATTGATGTCGGCTTAGGTGATTTTCCTGAATTCACTAATGACATTAATGACGTTAATGTCGATGACGATGATAATGGCATTGCAGCAAAATTAGATTTAGCCAAGGTCTATATAGAAATCGGTGATAAGGAAAATGCTGAAATTATTTTGCAAGATGTGGTCAAGCTCGGTGATGCACAACAACAATTCGATGCGCAGCAGTTATTAGATAACCTCTAATTTCATCGTCGATACAGCTGAACCAAATAAAACGCCGCTGTTATAGCGGCGTTTTTGTATTCTACAAAAAATGCTCAGATTTGAACTTGGTGTTCGAGTAAAAATCGTGGATAATGCGCGGCTAGAATTTGAGGACAGCACATGCGTTACGCTTTAGGTATTGAATACGACGGTAAAAATTATTGCGGGTGGCAACGCCAAAACCATTCTCCTAGTGTACAAGAAAACCTAGAGAACGCTTTGTCAAAAATTGCTGCTGAGCCTATCAGTGTTGTATGTTCTGGGAGAACTGATACTGGTGTCAGTGCAACGAACCAAGTGGTTCACTTTGATACCGACAAAACTCGAAAAGACGTTGCATGGACATTGGGCGTCAATACCAACCTGCCTAAAGATATTGCCGTACGTTGGGTAAAACAAGTAGATGACGAGTTTCATGCTCGCTTTAGCGCAACGGCACGCCGTTATCGATATATCATTCATAATACGCGCCTACGTCCAGCAATCTTATCGAGTGGCGTTACATTTTGTCAGCACCCTTTAGATGAAAAACTAATGAATCAGGCTGCACAAGCGCTCGTTGGAAAACATGACTTTACTTCGTTTCGAACCGTCCATTGTCAGTCTCATTCACCCGTAAGGACATTGCATCATTGCAACGTGACGCGAATGGGTGATTATTTAATCCTTGATGTAAGAGGTAATGCTTTTTTGCATCATATGGTACGCAACATTGCAGGCAGTCTAATGCGTGTCGGACAAGCGCTGGAAACCGTTGATTGGGTAGCAGAAGTATTAGCGGCCAAAAACCGTTGTCTGGCTGGAATGACAGCACCAGCGAACGGCTTATATTTCGTCGATGTTGACTTTCCTGAGCAGTTTTCCATACCTAAACCTAAATTAGGCCCGTTATTTCTTCCTGATTAAGGTAGAATATCTCACACAACAGACCAGTTTTTTATATAAAACATGGGGCAATCTATGTTTTAATTCGTCGTTATATTTCTCTTTCAATGCATTTTTGTTTAAATAGTAACCCAAATGCAAAATGATTTTCGTTGCAATAGGCAAAAAATAGATTATGAGCTGGATAGAAAAAATTCTCCCAAAAGCAAAAGCTACCCAAAAACGCAATATTCCAGAAGGTGTTTGGGCAAAATGTTCTTCATGTAATGCAGTACTCTATAAAGTTGAATTGGATCGCCAATTATCTGTGTGTCCAAAATGTGATCACCATATGCGTATCACGGCACGCAAACGTATTGAGTGTTTCCTTGATGCAGGTGAACGTATTGAGTTAGGTGAAGAATTTGAAGCACAAGACATTCTGAAGTTTAAAGACTCAAAACGTTACAAAGACAGAATCAGTGCAGCTCAAAAAAGCACGGGTGAAAAAGATGCCTTAGTCGTGATGAAAGGCGAACTAAACGGCATGCCTATTGTTGTTGCTGCATTCGAATTTTCTTTCTTAGGCGGCTCTATGGCATCGGTTGTAGGTGCTAGATTCGTCAAAGGTGTCGAATATTGTTTAGAGCATAACTTACCGTTTGTATGTTTTTCTGCCAGTGGCGGTGCTCGAATGCAAGAAGCTCTATTTTCTTTAATGCAAATGGCAAAAACTAGTGCGGCATTAGCGAAAATGAGTGAAAAAGGCTTGCCTTACGTGTCAGTGTTAACTGACCCTACTATGGGCGGCGTTTCTGCGAGTTTGGCAATGTTAGGTGATATCAATGTAGCTGAGCCAAAAGCCTTGATTGGTTTTGCGGGACCTCGCGTTATTGAACAAACAGTACGTGAGAAGTTACCAGAAGGATTCCAACGTAGTGAATTTTTACTTGAAAAAGGTGCAATTGATCTAATAGTTGATCGCCGTGAAATGCGAGCGACAATAGGTCGAATGCTTGCTAAGTTCATGGGACAGCCTAATCGCGACTAATTCCTTTATGTCTGAATCTAATAAAAGCCACTTTGCTGAATATGATTTAGCTCAGTGGCTTTCTTATATCGAATCTATCCACGCCACAGAAATTGACATGGGCTTAGCTCGGGTCGCTCAGGTATTAGCGCGCCTGAATATTGATTTAAGCTTTGCCGAAGTTATTACCGTAGCTGGTACCAATGGTAAAGGCACAACATGTGCTTTTATGGAAACCGCATTAATTGGAGAACATAAAAGCGTTGCTGTATATTCGTCGCCTCATATTGAACGTTTTAATGAACGTTTACGAGTGAATAAAACGGACATAGCGGATCAATTATTTATAGAGGCGTTTGCTCAAGTTGAACAGGCAAGAGCCGAAATATCGCTAAGTTACTATGAGTTTACGACGCTAGCAGCTTTTGTCGTTTTAATGCAAACCAAACCTGAAGTCATTATTTTAGAAGTGGGCTTAGGTGGGCGTCTCGATGCGACCAATGTTATTGACGCAAACATTGCAGTTATCACCACTATTGATTTAGACCATCAAGCATTTTTGGGTAATACTCGAGAGCTAATCGGTTTTGAAAAAGCTGGCATTATGCGAGCAAATCGAATAGCCGTTATTGGTGATAAAGTACCTCCTAAATCGCTAATTGATTTTGCTGAACAAATAAATGCCGTAACTCAATATAGAGATAAGGCGTTCTCTATAGTTGAACAGCAGTCTTCGTGGTCATGGCAGAGTGAGAGTATGAGGTTGACTGATTTACCGCTGCCGAATATTCCAAAAGATAACGTTGCTACGGCATTAATGACACTATTATCATTAAATGTTGAGCTTACCAGCGCTAAAGTCAGTGAATGGATAAGTAATACACATGTAGCTGGACGGACAGAAATATTTAAAGGTAATGAAGATAGTGCGGATGTTATGCTTGATGTGGGCCATAATCCGCTAGCGGCGCGTTATCTTAAGCAACATATTTCCACCTTAAAGTATGACAACGTCTATGCTGTACTTGGCATGCTCAAAGATAAAGATATTGAAGAAACGGTTGCGACACTAAAGCCAATAATAAATCATTGGTGTATCGGCAGTTTAACAGCCATGCGTGGTGCTAGTGCCGACGAGATTCTTGAGCTAGTCAAATTTGACAACAAAAAATGCAATTCTTTTGACAATGTCAGTGATGCCTTTAAAATGGCTCGAGCATGTGCGAAAGCAAACGACCTTATATTAGTTTGCGGTTCATTTTTTACAGTTGCTGAAGTAAGACGCTTATTAGTTACTGATTAATATACAAAATCTATAGAGGAAGGTTAAGTTGTCAACACCGTTTCAAAACCGCTTAGTGGGTTCTATTATTGTTGCAGCTGCTGTGATCATATTTCTTCCTGATATCTTAGATGGTGAAAAGAAAAGCTACCAAGCTGATTTTGATGCCATTCCTGAAGCTCCGGCCTTCAAAAGTAAACACAATAAAGCACAAGAATTTCCCAATGAAAAACTAGCAAATATCCCTCAAGATACTGTGACGGACGATATTGCAATAGACGGAATAGATATCAGTGCAGAGAATATTACTCCTACGGTGGAAAATAGTGATGCAGTGAAAGTCAATGTGATCGCTAAACCAGAAAAAATTGCCTCTAAACAAACATCGAATACTAAACAAAGTACTCTAGGCAAGGCATTGCCAGAAAAATCGATTATGGGTGAAGCTTGGGTGATTCATTTAGGTAGTTTTAAGCACAAAAAGAATGTTAGTGAACTAGTCAAAAAACTTAAAGACAATGGCTATACCGCGTATACTCAACCAATAAAAACAAAAAACGGTCCTTTAACAAAAGTGATTGTCGGTCCTGAATTAATTAAGTCGGAACTGAGTAAAAAAATCCCAGCCCTTAAAGCGTTAACTAAGGTGGAAGGTAAAATAGCCAAATTCAAACCAACAAAATAATAAAAATGTTGGTCAACAATGGCGCGTTTCTGTTAGAATGCGCGCCCTAATTCAATGAGAATACTCACTATATGGTTTGGATAGATTTTGCCATCTTAACGGTAATTGGCATATCAACCTTAATTAGTCTGGTACGAGGGTTTGTTAAAGAAGCTGTTTCTTTAGTGATCTGGATCGGTGCCTTTTTTATTGCTAGTACCTTCTATCCAAACTTAGCCAGCCTACTCACGAATATCTCAGATCAACTGTTACGCAATGCTGCAGCGATCGCCATACTCTTTATTGTTACTTTAATCTTGGGTGCTCTGGTCAATTATGTAATTGGTCAGCTAGTACAGAAAACAGGGTTATCAGGAACTGATCGAGTACTTGGCTTAGCTTTTGGTGCGCTGCGCGGTGTACTGATCACTAGTGCTTTGTTGTTCTTTATGGATGCATTTACCTCCGCAGGCTCTACAGCTTGGTGGCAAAGTTCAAAGATGATTCCAGAGTTTACTTTCGTCATAGAGTGGTTTTTCGAGTATCTCAAACAAACTTCAAGTTTCTTAACTTAACTAATCGAACGTTCGGCGGAGAGCAAGTTCATGTGTGGTATTGTAGGTATAGTTGGTCAAACCCCTGTAGGACAATCACTTTATGATGGTTTAACGGTGCTTCAGCATCGAGGACAGGATGCAGCGGGTATCGTGACTATTCACGACGGCATGTTTAGGCTTCGTAAAGCTAATGGCTTAGTAAAGGATGTGTTTCATACGCGTCACATGCTTAGATTGGAAGGTAATATGGGTATTGGTCATATTCGATACCCAACTGCGGGCACATCAAGCTCATCAGAGGCGCAACCTTTTTATGCAAATTCGCCATTTGGTATATCGTTAGCCCATAACGGTAACTTGACCAATGCTGAAGAGCTAAAAACTTGGTTGTTTGAAAAAGCAAGGCGCCATGTAAATACAACATCTGATTCAGAGATATTACTCAACATTTTGGGGCATGAGCTTCAACAGGTTGATAGCATTGATCTAAAACCTGACGATATTTTTACGGCAATTTCAAATGTTCACAACCGTGTTCGCGGTGGTTATGCGACAGTTGCTGTGATCATTGGCCATGGTATGGTGGCGTTTCGAGATCCAAACGGTATTCGCCCACTTGTTTTCGGTAAACGTGAAACAGAAAAGGGATTTGAGTATATGGTTGCATCAGAGTCAGTGGCATTAGATGCGTGTGACTTTGAGTTTGTACGAGATGTTGCACCTGGCGAAGCTATCTTCTTTAGCGACAAAGGCACCATGCATAGTCAACAGTGTGCTCAAAACCCAAGCTTTAGTCCGTGTATTTTTGAATTCGTTTACTTTGCTCGTCCAGATTCAACCATCGACAAAATTTCAGTTTATGCTTCCCGTGTTGAAATGGGCAAAAAGTTAGGAGCTAAGATAGCAAAAGATTGGGAAGATATTGATATTGACGTAGTCATACCAATTCCTGAAACTTCTTGTGATATAGCCTTAGAAATTGCACGACAGTTAGACCTACCATATCGTCAAGGGTTTGTTAAAAACCGTTATATTGGCCGTACGTTTATCATGCCAGGGCAAGAGCAACGTAAGAAGTCAGTTCGTCGAAAACTTAATGCAATCGGTGCTGAGTTCGTCGGTAAAAATGTGCTTTTAGTTGATGACTCAGTTGTTCGAGGAACAACATCTGAACAAATTATTGATATGGCACGAGCGGCCGGCGCAAAGAAAGTGTACTTTGCTTCAGCAGCGCCTGAAGTTCGTTTCCCTAATGTTTATGGTATTGATATGCCTAGTGCGAATGAGTTAATTGCTCATGGCCGTGAACTTGATGATATTTGTCAGCTTATCGGCGCAGATAAATTAATATATCAATCTATTGAAGACTTGGTTGAAGCTGTAGGTGCGGGTAATTCAGATATTAAATTGTTTGAAACGTCAGTCTTCGACGGTAACTACATTACTAATGATATCAATCAATCATATTTGGAAAAATTAGACGCCATGCGTAACAATGAAACGAAAGAGAAGTCAGACAAAGATGCTGATTCTATCATTGATATGCATAATGAAGGTGCTGAGTAATAAATAACTCAACCAACATATGAAATAAAAATGGCACCTTAAGGTGCCATTTTTTTCACTAAATTAAGGAAAACTTAAGCTAAATATTCAGGCCCTAACCCTAAACTCCACAAAATAGCAGAGGCTGCCATAATAGAAACAAGCAACACAAGCCCGCAGGTGACCACGGAACTTGCATAAATGAAGCCTTTTTCTTCTGGGATATTCATCATGATTGGTACGCCAGAATAGAGCAAGTATACGGAATAGCAAACCGCAACCATACCAGCGACGACAACAAACCATAACACTGGAAATAGTGCCGTTACGCCTACCATCAATAGTGGTGTGGCTGTATAAGCAGCCAATTCTAATGATTGAGTGTAATTAGGCGTAGAATCAAATGTTTTTGCCATCCAGTGAATTAAATAAGCTAAGGCGAATACGCCAAGGATTAATGAAATGTACATTCCTACCGACATGACCATTGCACTTGTTTCGGTCAGCTTTATTGGCTCTCCTACACCGATTGTCCAGCCTATATGAGCGGCAGCGTAATAACCACAAATAGCGGGAATTAACGCGATGGTCAAAATATGAGCCAAACTGTACATTAGGCTCTCATGACGTTTCTCAATGGTTTCCCATTCTTCTTTTGGGTGGGCGTATAAACCCCAGATATGATTTAAGATCATAATACTATCCTCTCGCTGTCCCCGACATCGTTTCGACTGTAGTTTTTATTTTGTCGAAATACCTATCAACTAGTTTTGTTTTTATTGTTGATACTTTATTTATGTAGTAAGGCTAAGCATTCGTCAAGAATAGTTTAAAAAATAATCGTAAAAACATGAGTTAAATCTATTTTCTGTATACTAATTAGGCGATTTTGATTCTGACGATATTCATTACGTCGATTTCGAAGCCTGCGACAGTCTCGATATCTGGATAATATGTTAGGTTTACGCGTTGCCCAACGAGCGTTTTGTAACGCTTTTTGCGTTTGTATTTAAACGGAGCACTAACATTTTCTAACATGAGAGTATTTATCATCCAATCGTCCTGCTCTCGTTGCACATGAGAAACAACCTTAATTGCCTCTGTGTGAACAAGCTTTTGGTGTTGTTCTAGCAATTTATTCACTTTCTTATTCATATAACGTACTTTTTAATGAAGATTAATGTTTTAATTCAATTGATACCGACTTGAATCGAATGAGTTGTGTCAGTGCACCGACAATCAATAGGCAAAACCGATGGTCCAATAAGAGCTCTTGTTTTAATTCTACCATTTTTAAAGTGTAAACGGCGGGTGCTTACTCAAGAAGTTAATTTCATCTAAGGTATTGATTAATGATCGCTAACTTTCGAGACTGAAATCTGAGCTTTAAATGATGAGGCTAGTGCGATGGCCGCGCGTACAATGCTGCTTTTTGAAAAAGCACTTATTGTGTGATTCTTAAATAATGTACGCATAAGGCTAATATTTTTGAAGTATGACAAGTCGATAGAACTCTTCCATGCCAAGTGCTATTTAAAATCTATGTCTTACTATGAATTTTAATTTCGTTACGCGAAGACATAGTTAGTAATTGAGTTGACCATAGAAAACAGGTAGGGAAGTAAGTAGAGCAAAACAAAAGTTAATTCATGCATTCCAATAGTCTAGTTTAGATTTAATATCGATGTTAAATCTTGCTATTTCTGAGCGTTAAGCCAAGTTATAGCGTCTATTTCATTGTTGAAAAATTTTGCTTGTGCATTTATAAACGTCTTATGCAATTGCTCAAAAAAATATCTTTGAACATTATTTGTAATTACAACAGCTTCAAACTTTTTATTATTGACCTCAGACCAAATGTTAAGAGCGATGATTTCTGTCCACATTTCTGGTGGCCCTAGTTCCCAATCTGATAGTTCAATTATACAAGACCAGCTTTGATTTTTTATTTGTTCGACTGTAGCTTTGAATGCTTTGCAACATGAGTTTACTGTTTCAATATTCCATGCACCAGTGGCTCTCAAAGTTACAACTTGGTTTTCACTTGATAAACTGTAACCTCCGTGTTCATCCATTAAGTTTTAATCTCATTATTAATTATTCCTATTGAATAAATTAACGTTCCTTGATGAATACAATTAGTTTCAGAAAGGAACCTTATAAAAAGTTAAGCTATTATGTTGCATATTAGGTTTTTGTAATGTTCTTCAAAGAACACTAAAAGGGTAATTTGATGATGAGTTCGTCATTCGATCTTAGAAATATACCAGAGAGTATTTACAAATACTTTGAGGACTCAAGTTTTAAGACATGTAGTTTGAAAAGTTCAGGGTTAGAGAGTGGTTTTTTCACATTCTCAGGTCTTGTGTATATAAAAAGTGGTCGCTTCTCTATGTCAATGCCGCAAAATAACATGGAAACTATTTACAGCTTTGTTATTGAGCCTCAACGCTGGCTTGGCAGTGTATCGCTGTTGGGGTTACCCAGCCCTGTTGTATTGATTAATGAAATTGAAAAAACGGAACTATTGTATATACCGACAAAAGAGCTTATTCAAATCGCAGATAATAACCCGATGGTCTACAAATGGTTACTTAATATAGCGACTGATAATTTCCCTAAATGGTTTCAGGCGCATTTAATAGCATTTTCAACGAGAGAGACACGTGTTCTTTATTGTTTGACGACACTATTACCGCTAGAGGTGAGTAACAATAATCAGACAGAAATAAATATAAGTCAGCAGAAAATTAGCGATATCTGTGGGTTATCTCGACCTAGAGTTAATGAAGTTTTAAAATTGCTAGAGCAGCAAGAAGTCCTTCTGCTTTCACACAAAAAAATACAAATAACAAATATCAATAAGTTTTTCAAAAAGCTTGATGATGCAAACTTATCTATCTATGACCCTAGAACCCAAAGAATATAATGCTTAACAATTTACATATTATGTTTTTTCTAGTGACAACTTGTCGCTTAGTTATTTCGAATAAATAAAACAGGATATTATTGAAATTAAAACTGAGGTTCACACTTTTGTATGTCACTGTTCTTTTGGTTGAAATGAACTTGCTTTAATATTACGACCGGACATAGCTCCACTTTACTTTACAAAATAAATCTTCCCTTGGTAGCTTGCGTTCCGTTGTGAACTTTCATGTTTATTATGTATACAAATTGCTTTAGATATTATCTAAGCCTATTTAATTCCACATTCCTCAAAATATTTTTTATTTGAAAATCAAGTCGCTAAAACGCTTTAATTCAACTCATCTTTAGTTTTTCTATAACTTGTTCTGTTCGGAACATCTACCGATAACATTTTGATACACAATGCGCCACGAATTGCTAAGTTTGTTGGATTTTGTAAAAGGTTGGTAGCCACTAAATCCATTAAACAATTCAACGAAGGCATTGAATCTGTCAAGGACGTTGAGAGGGTGTCAATAGAATTTAAAAACAAATGTTTTGTTTTTATTAATTAATAGAGAAGTATATGAACAAATCTAAACTGGCGATCGTCATAGGTGCATTAATTTTTTCAAATGCGACATTGGCCTCAGAAATCAATTTCAGTGGCTACGGCTCAATTCGAGGCGGTCTCGTACTAGACGACGACCATTACCCACGTAACTTCAACTATGACGATAAAGTTGATTTTAAAAACCAGTCTGTTTTTGCATTGCAAGCACAAGCGCAAATTAATGACGACTGGAACGCGACGGTTGTACTTCAGGCGAGTGGGCATGAAGACTTTGAAGTTGAAGCGCGTTGGGCATATTTAAATTATCAACTGACCCCAGAAACTATATTTACATTCGGTCGTTTCGCATTGCCATATTTTAGACATTCCGATACACAAGATGTAGGTTTTAGTCATGACTATTCAGCGATGCCACGTTCTATTTACAGAGGTCAAGACTTTGATGTGATTGAAGGTATTCGAGTGATGCATTCAACATTTATTGGTGACGGCGATATTACTTTTAAAGGTTCGTACGGTTCGTTTTCAGGACAAACGGCCACGGCAAATGGTGATGTTGATACTGAACTAAATAATATTGTGCAGTTGTCAGCTGAATATACCTATGAGTGGTTCTCAATGTATGTAGGGGCAGTGAGTGCTAAAACCAATGTCGATATTGACGATCAACTTGATTACCACCTTATGAGCTCTTTGTCTGGGTATACAATTGACAATGGCGTTGCATATAACCCAAATAATATACCTGTCTATAACATGTCAGAATTATATGTTGATGAAGATGATGCCTTATACCTCTCTACAGGCGTCACTTTTGATTTTGACCAATGGGTGTTCAATGCAGAATATGCCACATACCAAGTTGAAGATTCATTTAGCGAAGCTTCTACCTCAGTATACGCTTCACTAGGCTATAGGTTTGACAAAACAACGGTTTCTTTTGTGGTTGAAGACCAAAACTTTGGCGAAGATTATGACAGCGCCAAATCAAGCGACCCTATAGTAAATTCATATCTAAAAGCGGTAAATGACTCATTTGCACGGCCAAGTGAATACGACTCTCAAGGTATTCATGTACGTTACGATGCATTTGCAGGTGTTGCTTACAAATTTGAATACACCTATGCAACCGACGATCTAGAAGATAAAGGTGCAAGCGTTGTTACTTTTGGCTTAGATTTCATATTTTAAGGTATAAATAAATGAAAAACATATTAAAAATAATTGCGCCATTAGCACTTGTAATGAATTTTTCTTCTTTTGCAGCAGTCTCTGTAATTGTTAATGACGCCAATACAGACAACCTCGATGCGACTACTATTAAGCGCATTTACTTAGGAAAAATTAAGTCTTTTCCTAGTGGTGGAAAAGTAACGGTATTAACACTCAACGATGATGCTAAGGGAACGGAAGAGTTTCGAAAGACAGCGCTTAAAAAATCTAACAGCCAATACAAATCATACTGGTCCAAGTTAGCATTTACCGGAAAAGGTACTCCGCCTAAAGAGTTTGCTAATGCTAATGACGTCATTATGGCTGTTAAAGCTGATGTAAATGCTATCGGCTTTGTTGATAGTTCTGAGGTAACAGGCGATGTAAAAGTCGTTGCAACTTTTGAATAACCGAAAAATATAGTTCATAGGTCGCATCAAATAGAGGTGCGGCTTTTTTCATTTTACTAGTGAGTAAAATGAGATAATTTAACACTTTATATAAAGAGATTGCTTTTGAATTTTTTCAAAAAACTAAATATATTTACCAAAATACTGGCTATTTTGGCTATTGCTTTATTGAGTTTTATCGTTAATTTGGCGATTAATATTACAGCGATTTCAGAAAATCAAATATTATTAAAATCAGTCAAAGACAAAGCTATTCATTTGGTTAATGTAACAAGTGAAAATGTAACCTTATGGAATAGAGTTGACGAAATTTACACCCAAAGCGTGACCTTTAACGATGAAGATTTAATCGCTGATGCAAACGAAGTATTTCAAAAGTTCATTACTAATTTAAAAAAAATTGAAACCTTAGATGGTGAGTTTAGTGATACGGAAAAAGCGATAACAGCTTCTACTTACTATAATAAATTGGCAAGTGAAATATCTGTTGGACTTATAAATGAAACGCTTGATTTTACTTCTGCGCAAGGAAACATAACCGATAAAGCTGAGATATTTACAGGGATAGAAGAACAGCTAATTGCTGATAAAGAAAACGCGATAACACTGTTTAATAACCTAGTGGAATCAACGATTGAAAATTCACGAGAATCTAAAAACTTGAGCATTATTGTAGGTATATTTTTACTTAGTTTAATGTCAATTCTTAGCGTAGTCATTGCCTCCGCTATCAGTAAATCAGTTACCTCTATTGAGACGTCGTTAAAAGAATTATCGCAAGGAGGAGGTGATTTAACCAACATAATTGCGGTTAGTAGTCAGGATGAATTAGGTCGAGTGGTCAAGCACTTCAATTCATTTACGCAATTGCTGCGCGGTATCGTTAAAGAGGTGGTAAATGTCGTCAGCCCTTTAACAATGAGTGCAGATGAATTGGCTGAAAAAGTAAGACAAGTCGATGCTAATGTAAAAAAACAAACAGAAACAGCTGAAGTCACCAAGCAATCCATGATTGAAATGCAACAAAGCGTCAACGATATTACTAAATCTGCGGGCGAAGCTGCTACAGCCGCATCTTCTGCAGAATTGGAAGTCAATCAAGGCGCTGACAATGTTCAACGTTCATTAACTATTTCTGGTGAGCTTACTAAAGAAATTACAGTAGCCTCAGGTGTGATCAATCAACTTGCTCAAGATTCGCAAAATATGAATACTATTCTAGATGTTATTAATGGTATCGCAGACCAAACCAATTTATTGGCCTTAAATGCAGCGATTGAAGCAGCAAGAGCAGGTGAACAAGGGCGAGGCTTTGCTGTTGTAGCGGACGAAGTACGTAATTTAGCTTCAAGAACATCGTTATCTACAACTGAAATTAGAGAGTTACTTGATAAGCTAATCAGCGCGGCTGATCTATCGGTCAACTCAATGAATAGCGCTAAAGATAAAGCTGACAGTAATGAATCTATTTCTATGGACGTTAATCAGTCATTAAGTAATATTAAAGAGCAAATTGGTCATATTAGTTCTATGAATAGCCAAATAGCTACAGCAACAGAAGAACAATCTTTTGTTGTTCAAACTGTGGTAGAAAATATAGGAGAAATGTATGAAAGTTTTGCATCGACTAAAGTTGCAGTTGAAAGCATTGGGTGTGTAGCACAACAATTAGATGATAATGCTACTCATCTAAAAGAAACCTCTTCTAAATTTATTATCTAAATTTTCGGTCTTAGACCAAACCTACGGGCTTTACTAATTGAAATAGATTAAATGTGACTTATTTCAATTAGTTTAGTTTGAATATTCCAATGGTAATGTTTAAAAAAGGTCTTTGCCATTTCGGCATATCCCTAAAAATAGGAATGGCATACGACCAATAAATTCCCTTTCATTAATAAATAAACCTTCGTTTTCATGCTAGCTAAACCAAATGAATTAAGAGTTTCGCTTAAAGTACAAAATCGCCTTATACTAGGTGAACTGAGTTAAGTTGACCTAATTATTTTGCACCAAAAAACAAATTTGCTAATTATTAACATCAATATGTACCAAGGAGCATATCAAATGTATGTTCTTAGCTCATAAAAAAACAGTTTACATGCATTTGAAACAACGGTTCTAATCGGAATTTTTCTTACAAAAACGCAGACTTGAACAGCGGTAAATTTTTAACAGGAACTCACATACTGCTTGTTTGGTTAATCTAGGTAAAAACCACATAATTTTTGATATGAATATGATAAAATCTATTCAATACCTAGCCATTGTTACCTGTAAGTTTTATTCATGCCCATTGAAAATTTATTAACTCCTATTAAGTCATTTCTAAAATGTGAAACCCCACAAGCCTGGATAGATAAAGCAGCTAAAAAAGAAAATTTAGATATCGTATTAATTGATCACTTGATTTGCGAGTTAAAAGCGGCGCAATCTGCGATGTTTCTAATACGTAAATATGCGGTAGATAAGGAAAGTGGTGATGCTCTGTTAGAGTGGCTCAAGCCATTTGAAACACTTATTTATAAAAGAGAAGGCGACTGGCGAACATTACTAGAAAAAAATAAGTTAACTAAATCGGTAATCCCTAAATCAGATTCACCTTACGGACAAGATCTTATCGACAAGATGGTACTGTTAATCAAAGAAGAGTTGCACCATTTTTATCAAGTACTAGAAATCATGGACGAGTATGATGTCGAATACAGAAGCATTACACCTTGCCGTTATGCAAAAGGCATGTTACGCCATGTAAAGACATTCGAACCTGATGCACTAATCGATAAGTTGATTGTAGGCGCTTATATAGAGGCACGCTCGTGTGAACGTTTCGCCAAACTAGCGCCACACGTCGATAAACGATTAGGTGATTTCTATATTTCTTTGCTTCGTTCTGAGGCTCGACATTATCAAGATTATTTAACTCTCGCAGAAGAAATCTCGGGCACAGATATTTCTGAGCGTATAAAGTTTTTTGGCGAAATTGAAGCCGAGTTAATATCTTCCAATGATGAAGACTTTAAATTTCACAGCGGCGCACCTTGCTAATTTAACAACTGAATTTCTTTAAGCCCCTGAAACTACGTAGGTTTACGTACTTTCTTATTGTGGTTTTGTGGTTGTATTTAGAGAAGCGTTAAGGTTATATTTGCCTTAATACTCTGTTTACTTTCTTGTTAAAATAATAAAAAGGATCGAATATGCGTCACTTGATTACGGCTATTTGTGCTATTGGAGCGCTAAGTGCATGTCAACCAGATCAATCTAATACTCAACAGACTACAGCGCAAGAGCTCTCGCCTGTGGCAGCGTCTGTCAAACAAGGATTGTCGGAAAGTGAACGATTGAATCAATGGTTTGCGTCAAAATATGAAGAGCAACTATTGACAAACCCAATGATGTTGACGTTTTTGGGACGTAAAGAAAAGTACGATGAATTCAATGCGATGAGCCGAGAAGAAGCAATCAAGCAATTGGAATGGCAAAAAGCTTCATCGCTAGAACTGAAAAACAACTTCGATTACTCGAAGCTCGATCCCGAAGCTAAAATTTCTTTCGATATTTGGCAATACCAAACCAAGCAAGCATTAGAAGCTGACGAATATCACAAACACACATATGTGTTTACGCAAATGAGTGGTATGCAAGCATTCTTAACTCAGTTTTTGATCAACTATCATAAAGTTGAACTAGAAAGTGATATGTTGGCCTACAATAAGCGTATTGGCGGAGTTGCAACGGCGTTAACCAATTTGCTTGAGCAGGCAAAAGTAAATGCTGAATTTGGTGTCAGAGCGCCAAAGTTTGCTTATCAAGGCGTTATTGAGCAATCGCAAAACGTTATAACTGGGCAGCCATTTGATGACAGTGATGTTGACTCACCACTGTGGGCTGATGCAAAAGCAAAAGTTGCCGCATTAGTTGAGAAAGAGAGTATTTCACAAGCACAAGCAGATACATTGCTTGCTTCTACTAAAGCTCAGCTCTTATCCGTTTATCATAATGCTTATCAATCGCTTATCTCCTGGTTTGAGACAGATATTAAAAATACCGATGAAGTGGCTACAGGGGTAGGAAAACTGCCTAATGGGAAAGCATTTTATGATACACAGCTAAATCATAATACCACGACGAATAAAACGGCCGAAGAAGTACATCAAATTGGCCTTGCAGAAGTGGCTCGCATCACTCAAGAAATGAAGCAAGTTAAAGACAAAGTCGGCTTTGAAGGTGATTTACAAGAATTCTTTGTCTTTATTAAACAAGATGACCAGTTCTACTATCCTAATGATGATACCGGTCGACAAGGCTATATCGATGATACGGAAACCTACCTAGATTTTATCAAAGAGCAATTACCAAAATATTTTGGCATTTTACCAAAAGCCGATTTAGTGGTTAAACGTGTCGAGCCATTTAGAGAGCAAGATGGTGCAGCACAGCATTATTTCCCAGGCACACCAGATGGTTCAAGACCAGGTGTGTACTATGCACATTTGTCAGATATGCGCGCAATGCCTAAAAACGAAATGGAAGCGATTGCATATCATGAAGGTAACCCAGGTCACCATATGCAAATTTCGATAGCACAAGAATTAACTTCAGTGCCGGAATTTAGAACTCAAGCGTTTTTTACTTCCTATACTGAGGGCTGGGCGCTGTACTCTGAACTGCTATCTAAAGAGATGGGTGCATATGAAAACGATTTTTCTGATTTTGGACGTTTGATCACTGAAATGTGGCGTGCGGTCAGGCTAGTGGTTGATACGGGCCTTCATTCAAAGGGCTGGACAGAACAGGAAGCAATTGATTATTTCAAAGCGAATACACCTGTTGCAGAAGAAGCAATTATATCTGAAGTAAGACGCTACATTGTTTGGCCAGGTCAAGCGACAGCATATAAAATAGGGATGTTAGAAATTTTGAAACTAAGAGCTTATGCGATGGCTGAGCTGGGCGATAATTTTGATATCAAAGCGTTTCATGACACGGTATTAGGCGGCGGTTCACTTCCATTATCTATTTTAGAACGTCGAGTTAATGATTGGGTTGCCAGTGTAAAAGAAAACACGGCAAACGCTACTTAGTGAGCTCACGAAATCAGGCTACCTTATTTAGCGAGTGAAAAAAAAGCCAGCATCTTAAAGATTCTGGCTTTTTATTGTCTATCGATATTATTTAGTGCAGTAAATGGACCTAAAGGCTCAATACATTTTGCAGTGAATTTAACACTAACGGCCAAAGGGTTCGTCTAAGAGTTCAAATCCGCTAGAAGATAGCTTTAGCCAAGCACCATGTTCATACCAATCACCCAACACAATGCGCTTCACTGTTTGATTGTTTATCTTTACATCGTGAATTGCGGGGCGATGAGTGTGGCCGTGGATCATAAAAGGTACTTGATATGATTCAAATGTTCTAATGACCTCAGCCTGGGAAACATCCATAATCTCCTGTGATTTCGCCGCATTTGCATGAGCACTTTTCTTTCGGTAATCATCGGCAATTTTCTTTCGTAACCAGAGCGGTAGGCTTTTCATGATGCCTTGCCACCACCAAGAGCGAGACTTTTTGCGAAACGCTTGGTAATCAACATCGTCTATGCATAAGGTGTCGCCATGTAAAATGACATATTCAGTGCCATACAGCGATATTTTCTCTACATCGTTTAGCAAAGTCATTCCACAAGTCTGTGCGTATTTATGACCTAACAGAAAATCGCGATTCCCTTGGATGAAAAAAAGTTGGGTACCTGTTAAAGAAAGTGCTTTAAGGGCACTGGCAATAAGCGTCACAAAACCACTGTCATCGTCGTCTCCTACCCAATATTCGAACAAATCGCCTAGAATATAGAGGTTCTCGGCTTTAACCGCTTCATTTGATAGAAAGGAAAGAAAACACTCTGTGATGTCTTTCCTTGATTCCGTTAAATGCAAGTCAGCAATAAAATAGCTGACTTGCTCTTTTACACTAATCGTCATCGTTTAGTAAATTACTCAACAATGGTGGCTTCGATAATAATATCTTCTTTAGGCACGTCGTCGTGAAAGCCATAACGACCAGTTTCCACTAAAGCCATTTTGTCGACAACTTCCATACCTTCAACGACTTCGCCGAAAACACAGTAACCCCAGCCTTGCTCGTTTTCGGCTTGGAAATTCAAAAAGCCATTGTCGACTAAGTTAATGAAAAACTGTGAAGACGCAGAATGAGGATCGTTAGTACGAGCCATTGCCAATGTACCACGGCTATTACTTAAGCCATTATTTGCTTCATTTTTGATTGAAGCACGTGATGTTTTTTCTTCCATGCCCGAAACCATGCCACCACCTTGAGCCATAAAACCTGGCATCACACGGTGAAAGATTGTGCCTGTATAAAAGTCATCTTCAGCATATTGTTGGAAGTTTTTCGCCGTAACTGGAGCGTTGTCAAAATCGAGTTTAATTTTGATATCGCCTAAGTTTGTTTTAAAGGTAATCATATTTACTATCTCATTGATTAATTATCGTTGAATTGTAACTTAATTATTTTTAATTTTCTCTATGCTAATGTGCTTAGTTTGGGTGATCGAATTGAATTGATGCGCTACAATTGCGCATTCTGTGTTACGCACAGCCAAATTTACTATTATCGAAGGAAACAAAAAACCTCATGTTGCAAATATACAATACCCTCAGTCGCCAAAAGGAAGTGTTTAAGCCTATTCATGCTGGAAAGGTTGGCTTGTATGTTTGTGGTGTAACGGTTTACGACTTATGTCATATCGGTCATGCGCGTACCTACATCGGTTTTGATAATATCGTTCGCTATTTAAGATTTTCAGGTTACGACGTCACTTATGTGCGAAATATCACAGATGTTGAAGACAAAATCATTAAAAGGGCGAATGAAAACAAGGAATCATCCACTGAGTTAGTTGAACGAAATGTAGCCGAAATGTACCGCGATTTTGATGCACTAAATTTAATGCGTCCCGATATAGAGCCGCGTGTAACGACTCATATGCAAGAAATTATCGACATGATTGTTACCTTGGTTGAGAAAAAACACGCCTATGTTGCGAAAAGCGGTGATGTGCTTTTTGATGTGGGTAGCTTTAAAGAATACGGAAAGCTTAGTGGGCAAAATTTAGAACAGTTGCAAGCTGGCTCAAGAGTCGAAGTTGATGACACTAAACAAAACCCATTAGATTTTGTGCTGTGGAAAATGGCAAAACCTGAAGAGCCCAGCTGGGAGTCACCTTGGGGCGCAGGTCGTCCTGGATGGCACATTGAATGTTCAGCGATGAATGCGAAAGAGTTAGGCGAACATTTTGATATCCATGGCGGTGGCTCAGACTTGTCTTTCCCGCATCATGAAAATGAAGTGGCGCAAAGCTGCTGTGCACTTGATACGCCTTATGTGAATTATTGGATTCATACTGGAATGGTACAAGTTGACCAAGAAAAAATGTCTAAATCATTAGGAAATTTTTTCACCATTCGTGAAGTACTAGAAAAATACGATGCTGAAACGACGCGATACTTTTTAACGTCTGGTCAATATCGAAGCCAACTGAATTACTCGACGGATAATTTAGATCAAGCTAAAGCATCATTAGAGCGTATTTATACTGCCTTAAGGGATGTAGAGATTAGCGAGAGTATTAACCTGAATCGTGACAATGAATTTGTTCAAAAATTTATTGCTGCGATGGATGATGATTTTAATACGCCAGAAGCGTTGGCTGTGTTATTTGAATTAGCCAAGGAGCTTAATGTTGCTAAACAAAATAATGCAGATAATATCGAAGAGTTGGCTTTTACATTGAAGTCATTAGGTGGCTTGTTAGGCATTTTACAGATGTCACCCGAGCAGTTTTTACAAGGGCAGGGCGATGACGATGAAGTGGCAGAAATTGAAGCATTAATTGCGCAACGTAATCAAGCGCGCGCAGATAAAAATTGGGCATTGGCGGATGAAGCCCGTGACAAACTTGCTGCCATGAATGTTGTCTTAGAAGATAGCGCAGGTCGTACGACATGGCGTAAAGGGTAAGTCAGGTAACGAATTCAGATTTTCAGTGATCAAATAATATTGGGCAAACAACAAAAAAGGCATCAAATTCGATGCCTTTTTTATTAACTAAAATCTATTCAATATATCACTTACTAAATTGTTCACACGCAATGAATGTGTTTTCCATCAAACAAGCGACTGTCATGGGACCAACACCGCCAGGCACTGGCGTGATAAATGCAGCTTTTTCTTTCGCAATATCAAACTCAACGTCACCAACCAATTTTCCATTATCTAACCGGTTGATACCGACATCGATTACAATGGCGCCTTCTTTGATCCAATCACCAGGAATAAAACCTGGCTTACCAACAGCAACCACAAGCAGGTCTGCACGACGTACTTTAGCTTCTAACTCTTTAGTAAAACGGTGGGTCGTGGTAACGGTACAACCTGCTAACAATAGTTCCAATGTCATCGGTCGACCAACAATGTTCGATGCGCCAACCACTAATGCTTCAAGACCATAAGGTGAAACGCCAGTTGATTCGAAAAGCTTCATGATGCCCTTAGGAGTACAAGGGCGAAGTCCGGGCTGTCTTAAGGCGAGCTTACCAACGTTGGTTGGGTGAAAACCATCAACGTCCTTTTCAGGATTGATACGTTCGATCACTAAATTTGCATCCAGACCCTCAGGTAAAGGCAACTGAACCAGTATACCGTCGACATCATCATCGTGATTTAACTGCTCAACCAAAGCCAGCAGTTCTTGTTCACTGGTGTTTTCAGGCAAATCATATGAACGAGAAACAAACCCTACTTCTTCACAGGCTCTTCTTTTGCTGCCGACATATACCTCAGAAGCGGGATCACTACCGACAAGAATAACGGCCAATCCTGGCGCTCGCTTTCCTTCTTGTACACGAATAGCCACTTTTTCTTTGACCGAAGTGCGAAGTTGTTGTGCAATGGTTTTACCGTCAATTAATTTAAAAGTCATAATGCAATTTGAGTTGATTGAAAAACGGAGGCATTTTCGCACAAAAGCAAAAAAGGTTGTAGCGCTATATTACCAACAACCGACAAAGTTTATTCAGCTTACATATATAAGAAAACAAAGATGAAATTGAATTAAAAGGTAAAATAGTGAGCATTTTATGGTTTTTTTAAACAAGGTGGTTTAAAAGTGAGCGAACGTGAACTATTTTTACAAAAAGTGTTTGACGCGCCTGATGCAACTCGGTAATATCCGCACCCGTTGAGAGGTGAGAGCTTTTCAATAGAAAACATGTTCGGTGATTAGCGCAGCTTGGTAGCGCACTTGGTTTGGGTCCAAGGGGTCGCAAGTTCGAATCTTGCATCACCGACCACTTCTTTTTCTATCTAAAGATATTAAAAGAAATGCACTTTGTAGGTGCCTGTGCGCCCTTAGCTCAGCTGGATAGAGCAACGCCCTTCTAAGGCGTGGGTCAAAGGTTCGAATCCTTTAGGGCGTGCCATTATCTACAGGCGTGCCAGAGTATTGAAAATTATGGTGGCTATAGCTCAGTTGGTAGAGCCCCGGATTGTGATTCCGGTTGTCGTGGGTTCAAATCCCATTAGCCACCCCATTTTCTTGTATCGGTGATTAGCGCAGCTTGGTAGCGCACTTGGTTTGGGTCCAAGGGGTCGCAAGTTCGAATCTTGCATCACCGACCACTCCCTCTTATTTCTTAACTTTTCAATGGTTTATAATTAACATCCATTCTTTGTGTGTAAATTGTGCCCCAACTTCTAATAACTCCTTGAAATATAAAAAAATAACATTTTTTTTAGGGTTTAGCTCGACTCTTGCGTGTTCCACCGCTATAATTGCGCGTCATTATTTTTAATTGAACATCTTTTGTTCGGGTAAACCGGTCTCGAAGAGCTCTATTTTAAAGGGCTTACTGTAATTTAATCAGATTTACATTCGAGTCAAAGAGATGCGTTACTAGGAAGCGTTTAATAACGCTAATTTTGAGGTAAATAAATGCAAGTTTCTGTTGAGACTACACAAGGTTTGGAACGTCGTATTTCCATTTCTGTTCCTGCTGAAAAGGTAGATGTTGAAGTTAAAAATCGTCTTCGTCAAATCGCTAAGACACAACGTATCAATGGTTTCCGTCCAGGTAAAGTTCCACCATCAGTTATTCAAAAGCGTTACGGTAAAGCAGTTCGTGATGAAGTTGCTGGTGATATCATGCAGCGTAACTTTGTTGAAGCTATCATGGCTGAGAAAATCAACCCAGCTGGCCGTCCTACTTTTACTGCAAAAAGTAATGAAGATGGTAAAGCGTTAGAGTTTGACGCAACTTTTGAAGTTTACCCTGAAGTTGAACTAAAAGATTTAGAAAAAATCGCTGTTGAACGTCCAGCGGTTGAAGTAACAGACAAAGACATAGATGAAATGTTTGTTACACTTCAAAACCAACACAAAACGTGGAAAGAAAACAAGCGCAAAACTAAGAAAGGCGATAAGTTAACTATCGATTTCTTAGGTCGTGTTGACGGTGAAGAGTTTGAAGGCGGCAAAGCTGAAGCGTTTGAACTTGAACTTGGTTCAGGTCGTATGATCCCAGGTTTCGAAAAAGAAATCACAGGCATGAAAGTTGATGAAGAGAAAACAATCACTGTAACTTTCCCTGACGATTACCACGCTGAAAACCTAAAAGGTAAAGATGCGGAATTCGACATCAAAGTACACAAAACTGAAGGTCCAGTACTTCCAGAAATTGATGAAGAATTTGCGAAATTATTCGGTATCGAAGAAGGTGGCATTGAAGCATTGCGTGATGAAGTAAGCAAAAACATGGCGCGTGAATTAACTCAAGCGGTTAAAGCTAAAGTTAAAGAGCAAGTGATTGAAGGTCTATTAGAATCTCACGAATTAGATTTACCATCTGCGTTAGTTGCACAAGAAGTTGATGTATTACGTCAACAAGCACTACAGCGTTTTGGTGGTCAGATGGATCCTAAAAACCTTCCTGAGTTACCTGCTGACATGTTCGAAGAGCAAGCTAAGCGTCGCGTAAAAGTTGGTTTATTGTTAGGCGAAGTCATCAAAGTTAACGAATTAAAAGTTGATGAAGCTAAAGTGACTGAGTTGATCGAATCTGCAGCATCTGCATATGAAGATCCTGCTGAAGTGATTGAGTACTACAAGTCTAACCAAGAAATGAATCAACAAATGCAAAACGTTGCTCTAGAAGAGCAAGCTGTTGACGTATTAGTTGCTTCTGCGAAAGTTAAAGACAAAAAAGCTAGCTTTAAAGATGTGATGAATCCTGAAGCAAAATAAGCTTTTAGATTGACAACACGCTAAGCAATAGCTTAAATGGCTTGTATGGATTCATATGAGCCATTTTTTTTATAATAAGGAAAGAACTGTTGTTTACTTCTCATAAAAATTCCCCTGATATAACTAACGTCACAGAATCAGCTTTAGTCCCAATGGTTGTTGAACAAACGCCTAAAGGTGAACGCTCTTATGACATATACTCACGACTACTTAAAGAGCGAGTGATCTTTCTTTGTGGTCAAGTAGAAGACCATATGGCGAATCTTATCGTTGCTCAAATGCTATTCTTAGAGTCAGAAAGCCCAGATAAAGATATTTATCTTTATATCAATTCTCCTGGTGGCTCTGTCACTGCGGGTATGGCAATTTATGACACCATGAAATTTATTAAGCCGAACATTAGCACTGTATGTATTGGGCAAGCGGCAAGCATGGGCGCATTCTTACTCTCTGGTGGTGAAAAAGGTAAGCGCTATTGTTTGCCAAATGCACGTGTCATGATTCACCAACCATTAGGTGGATTCCAAGGTCAAGCATCTGATTTTGAGATACACGCCAAGGAAATACTGTACATCAAAGAAAAGCTAAATCGTTTAATGGCTGACCATACTGGCCAACCGTTGGAAAAAGTAGCTGAAGATACCGACCGTGATAATTTCTTAAGTGCAGAAAGTGCGGTTGAATATGGTTTGGTTGATGCCATATTAGAACAAAGAGACGATAAATAATAAGCTTTATTGTTATCTGCGTATTTTATGAAATACTTAACAGTATTGAAGTTTAATTATTTTAAAAGATTTAGAGGTACCGTATGACCGATATTAAAAAAGGTGACGGTGACAATGGAAAGTTGTTGTACTGTTCTTTTTGTGGCAAAAGCCAACATGAAGTTCGTAAGTTAATTGCTGGGCCGTCTGTTTTTATTTGTGATGAATGTGTTGAGCTGTGTAATGACATTATTCGTGAAGAAATAAAAGAAATTGCCCCTAAGCAAGACAAAGAGTCTTTACCGTCACCTGTTGAAATTCGTGAAAGTCTTGACGATTATGTTATCGGCCAAGACCACGCTAAGAAAGTGTTGTCAGTAGCGGTATATAATCACTATAAGCGTTTACGAAATGGTGACTCACACAATGGTGTCGAGCTAAGTAAAAGTAATATTTTGCTTATAGGCCCTACAGGTAGTGGTAAAACTTTGCTTGCGGAAACGCTAGCAAGGTTATTAGATGTGCCATTTACCATGGCAGACGCGACGACACTAACTGAAGCAGGTTATGTTGGCGAAGACGTTGAAAACATCATACAAAAGTTGTTGCAAAAGTGTGACTATGATGTCGACAAGGCACAGCGAGGTATTGTTTATATCGATGAAATCGACAAGATTTCCCGTAAATCAGACAATCCGTCGATCACGCGAGATGTCTCAGGTGAAGGTGTTCAACAAGCATTACTTAAACTGATTGAAGGTACTATTGCTTCAGTACCGCCTCAAGGTGGTCGCAAGCATCCACAACAAGAGTTTTTGCAAGTAGATACGTCAAAAATCTTGTTTATTTGTGGTGGTGCATTTGCAGGTTTAGATAAAGTTATTGAGCAGCGTTGTGATGTAGGCACTGGTATTGGCTTTGGTGCGGACGTGCGCAGTAAAGATCAAGAAAAAACCCTAACTGAGCGTTTTCAAGAAGTAGAGCCCGAAGATTTAGTTAAATACGGGTTAATTCCTGAATTTATCGGTCGTCTGCCGGTTGTTGCTACCTTGACTGAGCTTGATGAAGACGCATTAGTGCAAATTCTTCAAGAGCCAAAAAATGCCTTAACTAAGCAGTTTGTTGCCTTATTCGACATGGAAGACGTTGAATTAGAGTTTAGAAAAGACGCATTACTTGCCATTGCTAATAAAGCGATGGTGAGAAAAACAGGTGCTCGTGGTCTACGTTCGATAGTTGAAGGGGTTTTACTCGATACGATGTACGAATTACCGTCTATGGAAAATGCGGCCAAGGTGGTTGTTGATGAAACAGTTATTACTGGTGAGTCAAAACCGATAATTATTTACGAGACTCAGCAAGACCAAGCTGCATCTGATAGTTAAACCTAAAACTCAAATAGAATTAAAAGGCACATATCGATGTGCCTTTTTTAATTCTGGCTCTCTAAATTCCCTTTTCCCAGCCATACATCACTCTTTTTAGTTTTCTTTTGTTGAAAGTGCATGAGATAACCCCATATACTTTTTAACAATAAAATTTTAATGGGTGTAGCTGTCAACTGTTAGCTGCACATATTTCTCCTAATTTCCAAGAGAGTACCTATGACCAAAGAATTATCTGGCGTAGTTGAGATCCCAGTATTAGCACTGCGCGATGTCGTTGTTTATCCACAGATGGTGATCCCATTGTTTGTTGGGCGTGAAAAATCTATTCGTAGTTTAGATTTGGCGATGGAAAGTGATAAACAAGTGTTTCTGGTAGCTCAAAAAGATGCGGCAGTGGATGATCCTATGTCCAGCGACGTTTATGAGACAGGTACTGTTGCATCAATTCTTCAAATGCTAAAACTGCCTGATGGTACGGTAAAAGTATTGGTAGAAGGCGTTAAGCGAGCTAAAATCAGCAAGTTTATCCACACAGAAGAATATTTTACTGCTGATATTGAGTATATTAATGCGGAAGCCGTAGAAGATGACACCAGCGAAGTGCTGGTGCGCTCGGCCATTTCTCAATTCGAAGGTTACGTTAAGCTAAATAAAAAAATCCCACCAGAAGTACTGACATCATTATCAGGTATTGAAGAGCCAGAGCAGCTTGCTGACACCATGGCTGCACATATGCCGTTAAAACTAGATGATAAACAGAAAGTTCTAGAAATTACTCATGTAGGTGAACGTTTAGAATATCTAATGGCGCTAATGGAAGGGGAAATTGACTTACTTCAGGTTGAGAAAAAAATTCGCACGCGGGTTAAAAAGCAAATGGAGAAAAGCCAGCGGGAGTACTATTTGAATGAGCAAATGAAAGCGATTCAAAAAGAACTCGGTGAAATGGATGATGTCCCTGATGAGCATGAACAAATGCAAAAGCGTATCGATGATGCGCAAATGCCGAAAGAAGCAAAAGATAAAACCTTAGCTGAATTTCAGAAACTCAAAATGATGTCAACCATGTCAGCTGAAGCGACAGTGGTTCGGAGTTATATTGACTGGATGTGTAATGTCCCGTGGAAAAAACGCAGCAAGCTAAAACGTAACTTAAAGCTAGCAGAAGAAGTGCTAGAGCAAGATCATTACGGCTTAGATAAAGTTAAAGAACGCATACTAGAGTATTTGGCCGTGCAACAACGTGTCACTCAACTTAAAGGACCTATTTTATGTTTAGTCGGACCTCCAGGGGTTGGTAAAACATCACTAGGGCAGTCAATTGCTAAATCTACTGGCCGTAAATATGTTCGAATGGCACTAGGTGGCGTAAGAGATGAGGCTGAAATTCGTGGTCATCGTCGCACTTACATTGGATCATTACCAGGTAAGTTAATCCAAAAAATCGCGAAAGTCGGTGTTAAAAATCCATTATTCTTGCTAGATGAAATCGACAAAATGGCTTCCGACATGCGAGGCGACCCAGCGTCTGCATTGCTTGAAGTGTTAGATCCTGAACAAAACAGTAGCTTCAACGATCATTATTTAGAGGTCGATTACGATTTGTCTGATGTGATGTTTGTTGCAACTTCTAACAGTATGGATATTCCTGGACCATTACTTGACCGTATGGAAGTCATCCGTTTATCAGGCTACACCGAAGACGAAAAGCTGAACATTGCACGTCGACACTTGGTTGAGAAACAAATTGAGCGTAATGGCTTAAAAGCGAAAGAAATTGAAATTGACGATAGCGCCATTATTGGGGTGATTCGTTTCTATACTCGCGAAGCCGGTGTACGTAACTTAGAGCGTGAAATTTCGAAATTATGTCGAAAAGCGGTTAAAGCGATATTACTTGATAAGTCACTGAAGAAAGTTGTTATCACCCAAGATAATTTGAGCGAGTTCCTAGGCGTTCAACGCTTTGACTACGGTAAGGCGGATGACAGTAATAGAGTTGGTTTGGTGACAGGTTTAGCATGGACGCAAGTGGGCGGAGAGCTTCTGACCATTGAAACCGCATCAGTACCAGGTAAAGGCAAGTTGACCTACACGGGCTCATTGGGCGATGTCATGAAAGAGTCCATTCAAGCGGCTATGACGGTTGTTAGAAGTCGTTCAGAGAAATTACGTATTAATGATGATTTCAATGAAAAACGTGATATTCATGTTCATGTTCCTGAAGGCGCAACGCCTAAAGATGGGCCAAGTGCGGGTATAGGTATGTGTACTGCACTTGTTTCAAGTTTGACTGGCAATCCAGTTAAGGCGGATGTGGCAATGACGGGTGAAATTACTCTACGTGGTGAAGTGCTAGCCATTGGTGGACTGAAAGAAAAGTTACTAGCAGCACATCGTGGAGGTATTAAAACAGTGGTTATTCCTAAAGACAACGAACGTGATCTGAAGGAAATTCCAGCAAATGTTAAACAGGATTTAACAATTCACCCAGTCAAATGGATTGAAGAAGTGCTTGAAATTGCACTGGAACATCCAGTTGAAAAGTGGAAGATTGCTGAAAAATAGAGTTGTTAAGGTACTTTTTTAGACAAAAAGTGAAAAAAAATCAAAAAAACTGCAATTTTCACTTTTCAAACGCTGAAACTATGGTAAGTTAACTAACGCTGATAAGGCTAGACCTCAATATTAATAGGGGTTTGGATAAAGATAATAATAATTATCTATATTAATTTTTCTTAAACTCAGTGCTTGATGTTCAAAAAGAAGCTTGCTATAAACTTCTGCAGGACGCTACAAACAAAATAGTGCTGAATAATAACAAATGAAGGGGAAGACACTGTGAATAAGTCTCAACTAATAGAGAAAATTGCTGCTGGTGCTGATATTTCTAAAGCTGCAGCTGGCCGTGCGTTAGATTCGTTTATCGAAGCGGTTACTGAAGAATTAAAAGGTGGTGAGCAAGTAGCACTTGTTGGTTTTGGTACGTTCTCAGTACGTGACCGCGCAGCTCGCACGGGCCGTAACCCGCAAACGGGTGCAACGATCGAAATCGCTGCGGCTAAAATCCCATCTTTTAAAGCTGGTAAAGCATTAAAAGATGCTTGTAACTAATCATTAGTTATAGCAATTAAGATTACAAAGACCACCTACGGGTGGTCTTTTCTTTTGTACGCCATTTAAAAATATCATTCGAATGCATATTTAAACGATATATTGGTTAGATTATGTAAAATATCGCTGCATGTGACTTCAAGCAAGGCGCTGCATCTGTTAAAATCGCGCACAAAGAAGATACTCATAAGTGTTTAAGAGATAAAAATGTTAGAGAATATTAGAGAAAACTCTCAAGGAGTGATAGCCAAAGTGATTCTTGGCTTTATTATTTTAACTTTTGCTGTAGCTGGGCTAGGTAGTTATACCAATTCAGTTGACACGTCAGTAGCAGAAGTTAATGGCGCAAAGATATCTCAAGCAGACTTTGAGAAATCATATCAAAGCCAACGTAATAGAATGGCGCAACAATTTGGGGAAATGTTTGAAACTATTGCGGCTGACCCAAATTATATGGCAACGTTTAGAACGGGTGTTTTAGACACTCTTATCAATGAATTATTGATGGATCAAAATGCAGACGAATTAGCCATCCGCGTATCAAACGAAAAAATTAAAGAAACGATACGCACGATGCCAGAATTTCAAATAGACGGTGTTTTTGATAACAATCGCTACCTTGCTATGATCAATCAGGCAGGCTTTTTCCAATCATCTGATTTTAGAGACTACCTACGCGTTGAAATGACACGTCGTCAGTTAAGCCAATCACTTGTTTCAAGTGAGTTCAGCTTACCGTACCAGTTAAAGCAATTAAATGATTTGCAAAATCAAACTCGTGACATCCGTTACGCGACTATTTCAGCTGAGCAATTTAAAGCGCAAGTAGAAGTAACAGATGAAGAAATAAAATCATTTTATCAAGCTAATCAAGCGAGATTTCAAAATGACGAAAAAGTTAAATTAGAATACGTAAGCTTAAACGTTGACGATATTGCAAAAACGATCATTGTTTCAGATAAAGACATCGAAACATATTACCAAGAAAACATGGCTGCTTACCGCACCGATGAACAGCGTCGTGTTGCTCATATCTTAATTGAGTTTGGTGAAGATGAAGACAGCGCAAAAGCGACAGCAGAATCCGTATTGGCGAAATTAAACCAAGGTGAAGACTTTGCTGCACTTGCCAGAGAGTTTTCTGCAGATATCGCCAGTGCTGAAATTGACGGTGACTTGGATTGGATTGAGCGCGGCGTTATGGAGCCAGCCTTTGAAGAGGCAGCTTACGCGCTTTCTGGCGTTGGTAGCCACTCTGAACTTGTCGAATCTAGCTTTGGTTTTCATATCATTAAGTTAACGGACTTTAAAGCTGAAGAAATTCAAGCGCTAGCTGATGTTAAAAGTGAGCTAGAAAGTAATGTGAGTAACGAGAAAGCCCAAGATAAATTCTTCGAATTACAACAAGAGTTGGCGCGTGTGAGTTTTGAATTTCCTGACTCACTAGAAGATGCCGCTGAAATTGTGAGTAGTGAAGTTAAAGTCTCTGATTGGATTGCTCGTGCCGGTAACTTACCACCATTTAACAATAACAAAATTATTGACGCTGCATTCTCAGATATCGTGTTGGTCGAAAACTTAAACTCTGACATTATCGAAGTTAACGATAGTGTGGTGATGGTTTTACGTTTAGCAGAGCACCAAGAAGCTGATGTTAAACCACTAGAAGAAGTAAAAGCTGGTATTAAGGCGAATCTGGTTGCTGAAAAAGCATCGGAGAAAGCTAAACAGAGCGCCGATGAGCTGTTAGCCTTGTTCATCGAAGGTGCTGATGTTTCAACGAAGCTTAGTGAAGTTAACGCAACCATCACACCTCAGACTGGTGTTACTCGAAACTCTGCTGATCTAGATAATTCACTTGTTAGACAGGCGTTTACATTAGCGCATCCTACTGAAGGAGCTGTATCGGCGGCGACTGTGACCTTGAGTAACGGTGATATTGCAATTGTAGAAGTGCAAGCGGTTAATATTATTGAAGGTGAACCTAACCCTAGCCTTAAGCAACAGCAGGACGCACAAATCTCTCAAGCGAGTTATAAGAGCTACCTTGACGCTTTAAAAGCAAAAGCTAAGGTTACGCGTCGTCAAACGGTTGAGCCTGCAACGCCATATTAGGCTACTCAGAATATAAATGATGAAAGGCGCATTGTGCGCCTTTTTTATTACCAAATAGCTTTGGCTTTGATGCACGATGCCTATTATAGGTGAGTAACTATAGGCAGCTTTTAGATAATCGAACTAATGGCTTTAAAAATTATGGTGCTAAGCTAATTAGATTTTTTTTAGGATCAAAAAAGGTCCTTCACAGACCTTTTAACAAATTCATTAAAGAGGAAGTTACTGTAATTATGATTTACACGTTTTCTGCCCTGCAACATGTCTTAAGCCTTTTTCACCTTCTACATCTTTATTTTCATAAATGGGTAAATTGATGTCGGCGATAAACTGTTGTAGCTTGTCATTGAATACAGTCGCTAGTTCAAAAAACTGATTTTTCTTACGTGCTTGTTTAAATTGTTCGCTCGGTGGTGTTGCCATTGGGATACGTACCAATGGTTTATCAAAAACTTGCAAAAATGATTGAGGATCTTTGAATTCTTGATTGTTTGTGATCGGGAATATTTGAGTCATGACCACCATTTTTGGTGCTTCAACGTCTTGAGTAGCAGAAATACTGGCAGCATGAGAGAGCGTAAAGCAAACCCCTAAAGTACTTAGTGCTGTGCCCAAAAATATTGGCTTTAATAGTGCTTTCATACATCTCCCCCTTTAACGACAATCCTAAAACTTTGTCTCTTGTGCCAAAAAAATGTAACTATTTTGTACATTGTTACTATAAGCGTTAAATTCTTTCTGTGCGAGTACTGTGGGATAAGTGGACGGTTATTTAAGATAAAGCGCATTTAATGTGCGCTCTGCCTTATTTTTTACTCAGTATCCGTATTGATTTATAGGGTTGTGGGGGTTAACCATTTACTTAGTATTCACGAATTCTGATACACTTTTTTCATTAAAATAGCACAGATGGAAACTAGAACAGGAAAAGTAATATTCTACCTTCAAGGTTATGAATTTTTTTTCACTAGTCGGTAATGGTGCAGCAGAGGCTCTGTATAACCACTGGGTTGACTGTCACCTTTAAACACTAAATCGCAAGCAGCGCTGAATGCAATACTGTTATCTATGTCATCGCACATCGCGACATAAGTTAAGTCATGTACATTTTGCTGGTCGACTATCCGAGCCATTTTTTTCATGCTGTTCATCACTTGGTCTTTGGTGCAAATGCCATGCATCAACCAATTGGCAATATGCTGACTAGAAATGCGTAAGGTTGCTCTATCTTCCATTAAACCAACATTGGTAATGTCAGGTACTTTTGAGCAGCCAATACCTTGATCAATCCACCTAACGACGTAACCTAAAATGCCTTGTGCGTTATTATCCAATTCGTCAGATATTTCTTGCTCGCTCCAATTGGTGTCGGTAGCTAGTGGAATGTTTAAAATATCGTCAAGTAGTGCGTCTTCTCGCTCGAATATAGCTTGTTGTAGCGAAAAGACATTATGTTGATGATAATGCATTGCATGTAATGTCGCAGCAGTAGGTGAGGGCACCCAAGCAGTGTTTGCCCCAGATTTAACATGCGCCACTTTCGTTTTGTACATATTTAACATCTGATCAGGTATTGGCCACATGCCTTTACCAATTTGCGCTTTACCGCTTAATCCGCAGCTAAGGCCCACATCAACATTGTTGTTCTCGTAAGCTCCAATCCATTTGGTTAGCTTAATATCACCTTTTCTGGCCATAGGCCCAGCATGCATCGAAGTGTGTATTTCATCTCCAGTACGATCCAAAAAGCCAGTATTGATGAACACGACGCGAGATTTCGCTGCATGAATACAGTTTTTTAAATTAACAGTGGTACGTCTTTCTTCATCCATGATCCCCATTTTTATGGTGTTAGGTCTAAGGTTAAGTGCTTGCTCAGTTCGTGCAAATAAGGTGTTGGCAAAAGCGACTTCTTCTGAACCATGCATTTTAGGTTTAACTATATAAATCGAGCCTTGCCGACTGTTTATGCCCTGATACTTGCCGCTTATATCTAAACTGGCAATTAAGCTTGTAATCACTGCGTCAACGATACCTTCTGGTACATTGTTGCCTTGCTCGTCGAGTATAATGTTATTTGTCATTAAATGGCCAACATTACGGACAAACATTAAACTTCGGCCTTTAACTGATACTGAGTTGCCACTAACTGTCTTAAATGACTTGTCTTGAGCCATGCGACGGACAAAAGATGATTCACCTTTATTAATAGATTCAGTTAAACGACCCGTGATTAATCCAAGCCAATTTTTATAGGCTATTACTTTGTCTTCAGCATCTACAGCTGCTACCGAATCTTCACAGTCCATGATGGTAGTTAATGCTGACTCGAGTTTAATGTCAGACATGCTTGCACGGTCTGAGCGGCCAATAGGGTTGTCGTCAAAACACAATTGAATATTTAATTTGTGGTGCGAGCAAAGGATTTCAGTAGGCTGGTTTTTATCACCGTTAAAGCCGACCAATGCATCAACGTCCTTCAGTAATGTTGATTCGCCATCCGTCAATGTTGCTTTCAAGTCATTGCCAATGATCTGATAACTAATAACGTCTGCATGAGAGCCATTAGCTAATGGTAGATTGTCATCCAAAAACTGTTTGGCAAAAGCAATGACCTTGTTGCCTCTCACTGGGTTATAGTTACCCGCTTTTTCTGCACCGTCATTTTCATCAATAATGTCTGAGCCATACAATGCATCATAGAGGCTTCCCCAGCGCGCGTTAACAGCATTTAAAGCAAATCTAGCATTCATGATCGGTACAACCAATTGTGGTCCTGCCATGTGAGCCAATTCATCATCGACTTGTGCTGTTTCTATCTCAAAATCGCTTACTAGGGGCTCGATATAACCAATTGAAGAAAGGAAAGATTTGTATGAAGATAAGTCTTCCACTTGATAAGAGTTGGCTTTGTGCCAATCATCAATTTGTACTTGCAGGCTCTCTCTTTTGGCTAACAAGGCCTGATTAACCGGAGTTAGATCAGTAATGATTTCTGCAAAGTCTGACCAAAATTTTTCAGAAAGTAATGAGGTTAGAGGTAAAACCTCTTGTTCTACAAATTGGTACAAAAGCGGGGATACTTGAATATTTTCTATAGCAATGCGTTGGTTCATCGAGACAGCCCTTTACATGAGATGATTTTCCGAATGTTCCATTAAATATGGAACCGATAAGGCAATGTATTGTTTCTGAGTCTGCCAATCAATACAGTGAATTATTAATGAAGCGAATCAGTCCTGAGTGTTTCCTGTTTTTGTCTTTTAATTGGTTTGGTAATAGTCTGTATTTACAAAGAGTTGCAGACTTAATGAATGAATTTTATTACAGTATTATATGTTTTATTGTATCGTATTATACTTGGTATTCATTGTGTGAATTAAACCCCTGTAATTCATCATGTTCAATGAATAATGGACATTTGAAAATTCTAAGATTGAAAATGTGTAAGCTATAAAAAACCAGAAGCATAAGCTGCTTCTGGTTTGTTTTTTGTCGATGCATTGGACTCTATACCTTAACTTTCCGCCGCAGCCTCCATCACCAACTGCCTGAACCAAATGTGGCTTGCATCATGATGCAGTAGCGGGCTCCAGATCATTTTCAATTCAATATCTGGAATGTCAAAGGGCGGTTTTAAGATGGTGAAATTAGCATCATCTTTATGCAGCAACGCCGCCTTACTTGGCAATGTCGCGATTAACCCGTCTTCATAAGCCAATTGCATGGCAACATGGTAATTACGGGTGAATACTTTTATATCCCTTTTCTTACCTAAGCGTGATAATGCCTCATCAACCCAGCCAAGCTTTTGTACGTCTTTGGGATCCATCCCTACACCAACACCAAAGCCGGTTTTAGATACCCAGACGTGTTTAGAGGCTAAATATGAATTCAGATTAAATTTAGTCACTACCGCATTGTCTGCGCTAAGCAAACAGGAGAATTCATCACGCCAAATAGTTTTTTGATGGAATGATTGTGGCAACTCATCAAAGCGGTTAATCGCCATGTCTATCTTGCCCGCTTCTACATCGTGAAAATTAACATCACTTGGTGTCATGATGTCCATTGTGACACTAGGGGCAATCTTATTCAGTTTCTTAAGCAATTTAGGAATCAAGGTAGATGCGGCATAGTCGCTAGCCATAATACGAAATACACGCTGACTACTTTCTTCGTTAAACTCTTCTTCGCCTTGCAAAGCTTCTTCCAGCTCTAATAATATTTTCCTGATCACAGGTGATAATGCTCTCGCTCTTTCAGTGGGCACCATGCCATCAGATGTGCGTACTAAAATAGGATCGCCAAATAAATTACGTAATCGTTTTAGGCCGTTACTCATTGCTGGTTGAGTGATGTTTAGCTGACTTGCCGCCCGAGTTACGTTTTTCTCCCTTAATAGAACATCAAGGTAGATTAGTAGGTTAAGATCTATTTTAGATATATTCATAGTGTCTATATTTTTTCATTAAAACATAAGTAAGTAATATATTTGTGCCGCCTGAAATAAGCAACCAATTGTTTACTAATTAATGCTGTTAGGCTTATCTTTTTGTTCTATCTTACTGTAATTTAACGCATATTCTATCTACAGTTGCCGAGAAATTCACATACATAAATGGTGTGAATGCTCACGATAAAAACTATAAATTTAGTAAATCATAACTCGGTGAAATAGTATTGGTGTCACAGGAAACGAATGGTTTCAGTTTGAACAACAAACCAATTAGTGGCTTACCACTGAGTATATTAATAAGGGTGTTTATCATGTCTAATTATCAAAGCGCAATTGAAGCAGTAAGAGCAATTAAAGCAAAAGCAGGAAGTTCGTGGGATGTTATTGATGCTGAGTCTGTAGCACGCATGCGTACTCAAAACCAATTTAAAACAGGTATTGATATCGCTAAATATACTGCCGACATTATGCGATCTGATATGGCAGCGTTTGACGCCGACAAAACCAAATACACACAATCATTAGGTTGCTGGCATGGGTTTGTTGGGCAGCAAAAAATGATTTCAATTAAGAAGCATTTTGGCGGTCAAACAAAGGGGCGTTACTTATACCTTTCAGGATGGATGGTTGCGGCGCTTCGCAGTGAATTCGGCCCTCTTCCTGATCAGTCTATGCATGAGAAGACGTCAGTAGCTGCACTAGTTAAAGAGCTTTACACTTTCTTACGACAAGCTGATGCACGTGAATTAGGTGGCTTGTTTAGAGAGTTAGACGCAGCAAAAGCAGCGGATGAGTGTGCCAAAGCAGCGCAAATTCAAGACGCGATTGATAACCATGTGACCCATGTTGTACCAATTGTTGCAGATATAGATGCAGGTTTTGGTAATGCAGAAGCAACTTACTTAATGGCAAAACAAATGATTGAAGCGGGTGCTTGTGCGCTTCAAATTGAAAACCAGGTGGCTGATGAAAAGCAATGTGGTCACCAAGATGGTAAAGTTACCGTTCCACATGCAGACTTTCATGCAAAAATTCGCGCATTGCGTCATGCTTTCCTTGAGCTTGGCGTTGACAATGGCATTATCGTGGCGCGTACTGATTCAGAAGGCGCCGGCTTAACAAAAGAAATAGCCGTAGTTAAAGAGCCAGGCGATTCAGGTGATATCTACAACTCGTACTTAGATGTTGAGGAAATTGATGTGGCGGACATGAAACAAGGCGATGTTGTTTTCAATCGCGACGGTAAGTTAGTTCGTCCGAAGCGTCTGCCATCAGGTTTATACCAATTCCGCCAAGGTACAGGTCATGAGCGTTGTGTATTTGATTGTATTGGAGCTATCAATGCAGGTGCTGATTTATTATGGATTGAAACAGCAGTACCTACAGTTCATGAAATCAAAGGGATGATGGATGAAGTGCGCAAAGTTCACCCAGATGCGAAACTTGTATACAACAATTCACCATCGTTTAACTGGACGTTAAACTTCCGTCAGCAAGCTTATGATGCATGGGCAGAAGCTGGTAAAGATGTTTCAGCGTACGAACGTGCTGATTTGATGAATGCTAAGTACGATGATTCTGAATTGTCTGCAGAAGCTGATGAGCGTACACGTACTTTCCAAGCAGATACATCACGTGAAGCCAATGTATTCCATCACTTAATCACGTTACCAACTTACCACACTACTGCGTTGTCTGTTGATAACCTAGCTAAAGAGTACTTTGGTGAACAAGGTATGCTGGGCTACGTTAAAAATGTTCAACGTCAAGAAATCCGTCAAGGTATTGCATGTGTTAAGCATCAAAATATGTCAGGTTCAGACATTGGTGACGACCATAAAGAATACTTTGCCGGTGAGAACGCACTTAAAGCTGGTGGAGCGAAAAACACCTCTAATCAGTTTAACTAATTCAACGTATTGTTGTTGAATACAACACCCAACCAGTGAAAAGACCGCTTAGCGGTCTTTTTTTTGTTTTAAAAGTTAATTTCTACAAACAAATTATATTTGTTAATATACCAGTGGTAGGACAAGCAATTCGACAATCATAAAAATAATAATAAAACTAAAAAATTGAAGTAGGTGTTCCATGAACTTAAAAGTTGCTCATAAAGTCATTATTGGCTTCGGCGTCATTATTTTATTGTTGATATTCACCAGTATGAGTTCGATAGGGATTTTGGCTGATATTGAAGAGGCAACGGTAAAAGTTGACGAACTTGCTATTCCAACACAACAGCAAAGCAATGCCATGCAAATCAGCTTGCTCAAGCAGGGTAAGTTGTCTTCGCAAATACCTAACACGACAACATTAAATCAATTGGAGCAGATTGAAAGCTCATACCAGAAAATTGGTCAACAACTTTCGACGCAAAAATCTTCACTCATAGCGCTACTCAAACAGCAAAAACTAGACAAACAAGTATCAGCCATTTCTAAAACGTATGAGAGTTTTAACAATGGCTTTGAATTAATGCTCTCTTACAAACGCAATGTTATAAAAAGCACGGCACAGCTAAGCGAATATCAAGCGACGTTAAACTATAGCCTTGATGAGGCAGGCTTGTTTTTAGGGGATTTATCGTATTTGGATGATCCAGATAATCAGGCTACCGTAGATCGTATAGCTGGCTCTGCGGGACAAATTGAAGGCTACCTCATTGGTGTGACCAATTCTAGTCAAGGCGTGGCGATGATCAAAGACCTTATTGAGCTAGAAGACAACCAAGCTGTAATACAGTCATCGATAAGTAACATCAATCAAATGGTGAGCTACCTTGTGCGTGAAGGCGAAGAATACAATACAGATGGCGTTATTGAATCATTTGTTGAAGAGTACAACAAAGCAAGCGCTATTTTAATGAGTGAACAAGGTTTTTTCAGTGCAAAAAGATCACAACTTGAATACCAAGAAGCCTTACTTGAGAGTACGAGTGAAACAGAATCATCAGTTAATCAACTGGTAAGCTTGATTGACAAGCTATTACTGCAAGTTGATGATAATCTGCAAGCACTTCAAACCGGTGTACTTGAAGACGTTAATCAAGGGCAATTGACTACCATGGTTATAATGGTTGTAATGATTGTCGCGGGCTCTGGCATTGCCTTCGCCACTGTTCGAGCGATGATTTTACCGCTAAGTCGAATTAACAATGTCTTGGGCTATATTGCCCAAGGCGATTTATCACGCCACTTGCATGTGACCTCTCAAGATGAATACGGTGTGCTGTCGACCAATGTCAACTCTGTTCTTGACCACCTTAAGACCTTGATTGCCAATATTGGTGACAATTCAACTTCACTTAATGCGGCTGCTGCACAATCTACACATGAAATTAAAGCGGTGGCGCAATCGCTAACTCAACAACAAAGCACGGTCGAGAAAATGACTACAGTAACTGATGAGTTAAACCGTAATGCGGATGATGTACTTTCTAAATCAACGCACGCAGAAGAGCAAATGACGCAAGCGCTTTCACAAAGCGGTGAGTTGGAGCAGCGGGCTAATACTACTGCGGCTCGCATCAGTGCGTTAACCTCAATGTTAGATGATACTGCTGGTCTTATTTCGGTATTAAATAGAGAAGCGACTAACATTGGCGGAATTTTAGAAACTATTCAAAGTATTGCTGATCAAACCAATTTATTAGCGCTAAATGCAGCAATCGAAGCGGCAAGGGCTGGCGAGGCTGGTCGAGGTTTTGCGGTGGTTGCGGATGAGGTCAGAATGTTGGCCAGTCGTACGCAAGAGTCTACGGCCGAAATTAACGCCATGATAGAGTCGCTTCAAAACCAGACGAATAAAGTAGTTGATGAAATAGGAAATGGTAAAGCTGAAGCTAATCAATGCCAGCAGCAAACTGAGAACTTGCTTGAGTTCTTAGTGATCATTAATCAAGCTATTGAGCAAATGCATCAAATGAGCAGTGAAATTTCAGCATCAGCAACTCAGCAAAACTTATTGAGTAACGAGATAAACTCGGGCATTTTAGAAGTGTCTCAAATTAGCCAAGCAAGCAGTGAAAAATCAGTTTCAACACTCGAATACAGTGAAGAAGTATCGATTTTAGCTGATAAGTTGAAATACTCGGTGGATGAATTTAAAGTCAATTAGTTAGAACGTTATGAAACTTATCGACAAAAAAAGCCGCAAATAGCGGCTTTTTTTGTCGAAGTACAATGAGATTTATAAGGTAGATCCGCTAACGGCAACATTCAAATCTTTCAATATCCCATCTTTCAAGTTGTAAACTAAACCATAAACGGTAAGCTCTTGTCCATTGTCCCATGCTTTTCTTAAAATTGAGCTATTCGACACATTGGCGACTTGTTCAATGACATTTAACTCACAAAGTAAGTTAATTCTGTCTTTTTCATCAGTTAGGCCTTCAAATTTGTCTTCATGGAAACGATACACGTCTTTAATGTGGCGTAACCAGTTATCAATCAACCCGCGTGATTCATTGTCCATTGATGCCATTACCCCGCCACAGCCATAATGACCACAAACGATAATATGCTTAACTTTTAATACTTCAACTGCATATTGAATGACAGATAAACAGTTAAGATCCGTATGGACAACAACGTTTGCAATATTACGATGAACAAAAATTTCGCCAGGATCCATACCCAATAACTGATTGGCCGGTACACGAGAATCTGAACAACCTATCCATAAATACTCAGGTGATTGCTGTTCTGATAAATTTTGAAAAAATTCTGGGTCGTTTTCTTTTACCTTATCTGCCCAGTTCTGATTGTTTTTAAACAAGTTTTCTATTGTGTTCATAAAAATAAAAAGACCTATTAATTAATTTTGACGACAGGTTAACATAAAAATAACCTTGTACTGGTTGAATTAGTGCTCATATGAAATTTTACATGAAATAAATTTTCGATTTTTATAAAATACGTACACTTAATGAAGGAGACAAAAATGGCAACAGCCTGCGCACGACATATTCTAGTAAAACAAGAGGCATTAGCAAATAAGCTTAAAGAACAAATTGCTAAAGGTGCTGATTTTGGTCAAATAGCGAAAAAAAATTCAATTTGTCCGTCCGCTAAAAAAGGAGGCGATTTGGGCGAGTTTAAACGCGGCCAAATGGTTAAAGCCTTTGATGATGTGGTCTTTAAAAAAGAAGTGTTAAAAGTACATGGACCGGTAAAAACAAAATTTGGCTTTCATCTGATACAAACCATCTACCGCTCTTAAGTGAGCCGTGCTGATAGTGTTGTTTAAATACTACTGTCGCTACTCACACGTCAAAGCAATAAAATCTTTTCGCTGAAACAAGTCATCATATTTGTTTTCTAAGTATTTTGTTTGGATAATCCACTCATTAATCATTTCTGTAAGCACAACAAAACGCTTAAGTGGTGGTTTATCTTCCAAAATCTTAAGATCAATGATCGTATTGTTCATGCGCTGAACAATCATTTTGTAGCTATCTTCTTGGTAATCAATAAGAGCACCAATTTCTGTAGCCAGTTCAAAATTTGCATAGACGAGATAGCCTGATTCTCCCGCTAGTGTCCAAGCTGAATAGCGAAGCGGCTCGCTAAGCAGCATTTCCTGAAATTGGCTAAGTTGGGTTTTTGTTTCAGATTGTGCTTGCAGTTCAACAATGGCAGACTCAGCAAGGGATAACATGCCCTGTTGACGTGGAATGAAATCGTTCTTTAGTAGTACCTTATTAAACGTTAATTCTGACTTTACGTTACATAAGGCAATCATGGTTCGTTGCTCTATGTCTTTATCTTCATCCCAATCTTGCAATGCAAAAGCAAATAAAATACTCGCTCCAATAAATATCGACTCAGCAAAGATTGCTCGCCATTTTATTGGTGAGTGTTTTCGCGTTAACGGCATTAAAAATATCCTTTTAGTAAGGGGAGATCAGAAAGTAAGTGTGAAATTAGCATACTCAATACCTATTCAAAAGTTAAAGTAATAAGGTTAAGGAGCGTTGGTTTGCCGAGAAAGCAAGCTCAAAATGCTGGAATCAATTAAAGTTTGCTCAACTTAACTAACGCAGTACATGCTATTTTTCTTGCTCTTCTATCGCATCAAGCTCTTTATTACGTTGATTGATTTCTTCAAGTTGTTGTTCTGTCAATTTGAATTTCTTGGCTGATTGTTTTAACAACAAAATGCCGCCAACAATTAATCCCAATGCTATTGCACAGATGGCGATTACCCAAAAGTTCATACGTGCTCCCTGATCGATGTTGAATTTGGCTGTCTACTAATTGTACGATTAAACATAGAACCTTGCTAAATTCACTTAATTGCATTCAATTGACTAAATAGTATTAGCAAAACGGGTAATTTGTCGATAAATTGGTTAGTCAGAATTAAATAATAATAATTAGAATCGGAACACGCATATGTTAGATCGTATACAAGTCAAGCTTCTACTCCCTACAGCTGTTATTGGACTGATCTTTGTTGTCATAGCTTTCTTATTTGGTGAAGGGCTAGGTAATAATGGTACGTTAGTCTTAATTTTAGTCATGGTGCTAGCACAATCTACTGGTAGCTATTTCTACAGCAAATTGCAGCTGAGAGATCGCTTGAATAAACTACAGACGTTTTTAGATTTAGTGGTGAGCACAGAGCAAGCCCCAGAAGCGCCACTCAAAGATCAAGGTAGCGATGAGCTGTCTCATTTCACTAATCAGTTAAGTGATTTTATTGTCAATTTAGCCGATGTAATTAAAGAAATTCGTGGTGAATCGGAGCAATTAAGCCAAGGCTCAAATCAGCTAGCAACACAAATGAGTGAGTCGGTTGAGTCTGTCAATGAGTCGACCGGTCAGATTGAACAAATTGCCGATTCGATTCATCAAGTCGCGGAAACTTCAGGTATTTTATCCGAAAGTGCAGAGCAAGTGAGCGAAACAACAAGTCGAGTGATGGAGATTTTAGCGCAAGGTACTTCGTCATCTAATACTAGCCAAGTTACCATTGAAGCCGTGACAAAAGAAGTTAACGGTATGGCTCAAGATTTGGCTTTATTGCAAGAAGAATGTTCTCGCATTGGCACGGTTTTAGATGTTATTCGCGGTATTGCCGAGCAAACTAACTTGCTGGCGTTAAATGCGGCCATTGAGGCGGCGCGTGCAGGTGAGCAAGGAAGAGGCTTTGCCGTCGTTGCAGATGAAGTTAGGGCTTTGGCGCATCGCACACAAGAATCTACGGTTGAAATTCAGTCGATGGTTGAAGGGTTACAAGATAAGTCAAACAATGCTGTTAATGCGATATCACGTGGCCAAGAGTTGACCCAAGAGTCTCTGGCACATTCACAGGAAGTTGTTGGGGCGTTAGACCAGGTCGGCGATGCGTTTGCTGATGTTGATAATTTAACCTCGCAAATTGCCAGTGGGACAGACGAACAAAGACTAGCTACTGCTTCGATAAATGAAAAAGTGGCAACGGTGGTTGGCTTGAGCCGCGAAATCACCGCGGGTTTATCTTCGGTAGCAGAGCATGCAGAGCGACAAAAGCATACATCGGCAGAGGTTGATACCACCCTTAATAGAATTTGCGTATAGTTATATCACGCTATACCTTAGGTATTAAAAAAAGGGCGATGACGCCCTTTTTTATTGGTTAGATCTCACTGATGAAGCTACTGCTATGAAAACTATATCACTGGTTCGCTTGATTGCGCTGTTTTGATAAGTCTTGTAATTGCTTTGATTGCAAATGCAAACTAGTGCGCACTAACACTTCACGGTCTTCTTCTCGAAGGTAATGGAATATGACTTTGTGTTGATGACACTCATTTTTATTATTACTATCACTATCACTACTTTGAGGCATAGCCTCTAACTCAATAACTTCACCAACACAGAATACAGCACAATTTTCTTCTAACAAAAATACTTTCATTTCTAGCATTTGGCCAATATTAAAAGCGCAATCTGATTCAAAAATGACACCGCCGCCACCAAATTTAATGCCACGGTATCGGTGTTCAGGCTCATCTTGTTGACTGAGAATGTAACCGACAAGCAAGTCAATTTTGTTGGCTTGATGATTCAAAAATTCGACCAATTGACCCGCTACACCGCTGAGTGCCTGAATCGGTCGCAGCGCTGCTTGATCGAGTGCTACTATGTCGCTGGATATGCGAAAAGGGAGTGGCATTTTACTGAGGAAATGTTCAAAACTTGGCAGACGGTTAGTATCAATTGCCACCAAGTTTACAGAAAATTTATGTTCAATTGAGAAAAACTCATTAAATTGCTCAAGTTTCGTCGTGTTTTCGGCAGTGGTCATAATATCCTAACTTATTGATTTACTAGTCGCTGAGTCATTAATATGACATTATTCAGTGAGAAATTAGTTCATTTTATACTAGCGTTTAGTTGATATTCAATCTAATCAGCGTTTTACATATGCTGACATGAATTGATTAGTGATAGAGAGTTAGCTTTGCTAAAGTATTTGAATCTAAAAACATGCATGTGATCTAATGAATAAATTTTCAAATCAAACGATAACCTACCGCAACGAACTAAACGGCGACCAACCACATATTTCTGGTGTTATTACAGCAGCATTTGCCGAACATCCATACTCTGATCATAAAGAACAAGATATTGTTCAGCGACTAAGAGAGGACGAGCAACTATCCGTGTCGATTGTAGCGACTTGTACTAACACAGATCTGGATGATGAAAACAATACTTCTATTGTGGGACATATCAGCTTTTCTAAAATCACGATTGACGGTGAAGACAAGCAATACTATGGCCTTGCGCCCGTGAGCGTTTTACCTGCCTATCAACAACAAGGTATTGGCGCTAAATTAATTGAATTAGGGTTAGAGCAAATCAAGCAATTAGGCGCAAACGGATGTGTCTTGGTGGGTGAGCCTGAGTATTATCAACGATTTGGTTTCGTTCATGATGCAGCTGTAACATACTCTGGCCTGCCAGCAGAATTTTTTATGGTGCTACATTTTTGTGAGAGAAATGTAGCAGGTGAAGTGCAATATCAAGCTGCATTTATGCCCGAATAAGTGTTATAACATGCACAAATAGTGCTAAAGACAATAAGGAAGTGGAGTGTACATGATAATACTAAGGGCACTACTTTTATGCACGCTACTAAACACGAATGCTGTCGATGCCCAAGCTCATAAACCCGTAGCTGAGGTTGCTAAGTCATATTTTGATACATACTCAAAGCGTAAAGACTTTGAACGATTTATGACGTTCTATTCGGATAAGGCGCAGTTTGTCGACGTGATTTATGGTAATAATCTAAAAAACAAAGCTGAAATTAAAGCATTTTTAAACTGGCACAGAGGGGAATTTAAACGCTTATCCGGTGATCGTATTTTAACCGTCACTCGACAAATCGTTGAGGGTAACTCCGTAGTTACTGAAGGCTATTTTCACCAATTTAGTTATGATGGAAAAGTGCTGGGTCCTTGGTTATTTGTTATTAGCCAAGAATTTGATCATACCAACAAAATTGTGAAGCAAACAGACTGGATCAATTATACCCCCAGAGAAATCTTTTTAGGAGGTGAGAATTTAAATAATAAGTTGATTAATAAGTAGGGAGGTTAATACATAACGCTTTCTTTCGAAAAACAGTGTCGCAACAAAAAAGGGCAATCGATAAACCTCTTTACATTCAGGCGCATTTAAATTGCATAAGTTTGTGTTATGCTTGGCGCAATACTTCAATTAGCCATTAGTACATTAACTGGCTGTAAGCTAAATAGTTTTTAATGTTTCAACCTGTAAGTTTTTTCATCGGTCTCAGATACAGCAGAAGTCAAAATCATTCTGGCTTTATTTCGTTTATCACATTTTTTTCCATTGCAGGAATATTACTTGGCGTTGCCTCATTGATCACGGTTGTGTCGGTCATGAATGGTTTTGAAGGAGAGTTAAAAAAGCGTATTCTTGGCATTGTTCCTCATGTGATCGTTGAAGCGCCAACTGCGAGTCAGTTACCTCAAGATATTCAAACAAGATTGCTTGCCCACCCTAGTGTCGTCAAAGTTACGCCATTTGTTGAAATGGAAGCTTTAGTACAATCTGCCAGTCAACTCCAAGGCGTTTTAGTTCATGGTCTCTCACCTGAACTAGAGCAAACTAATTTGGTTAATGAACACATGACCCTAGGTACACTATCTTCTTTATCTGAGACGCCATATCAAGCGGTTATTGGACGGTCATTAGCGCGCAAACTATCGGTAAATATCGGTGATAAGTTACGCCTTGTGTTGCCTAATAAAACCCTATTTACCCCAATGGGGAGAATACCTATACAACGCACATTTAAAGTGTCGGGTATCTTTTATGTTGGCTCGCAAATTGATGACAGTGTCGTTTATATTCACACAGATGCCGCTAATAAGTTACAAAGAAAAAAGCCTGAACAATCCTCACAATTAAGGATTTATCTTGATGATCCTTTTATCGCTGATGGCGTTGTTAACCATTTTAAACAGCAATTTCCGAAACTCGAGTTTACTGTTTGGAAACAGAGCCAAGGGGCGTTATTTTCCGCGGTCAACATGGAAAAAAATATGATGTGGCTTATGCTCAGCCTGATAGTAGCGGTAGCTGCTTTTAATATTGTTTCAGCCTTGGTCATGGTCGTGAATGATAAACAAGGGGAAATTGGTATATTGCAAACCATAGGGATGTCACGCCTAGGGATAGTGAAAATATTCATGACTCAAGGGTTAGTCAATGGCAGTTGGGGCGTTATTTTAGGGGCAAGCCTAGGGGTATTATTAACCCAAGCCTTAAACCCAATCATGGAGCTTTTTGGTCTAAATGTATTTGGACAAGGTTATGCAAGTCAACAATTGCCGATTCGAATTGAGTGGCCAGACATTGGCGTTATCGTATTGTCAGCCTTTGCCATGAGCCTACTTGCCACCCTTTATCCCGCTTATCGAGCATCACAAACACAGCCCGCAGAGGTATTAAGAAATGAGTAGTGTGCTTAGCTGTCAGCAGCTTTCAAAAGTATACCGCCAAGGAGATGTTGAAACTCCCGTTTTAGCTGATTTGAATTTAGAAGTTAAAAAAGGTGAATTGCTGGCTATTGTCGGTAGTTCAGGTTGTGGTAAAAGTACGTTTTTGCATTTAGCAGGAGCGCTTGATCTGCCCAGTGCAGGACATGTTTTTATTAACGATATTGATATTCATACCTTAGACGATAAAAAACGGGCAAAATTTAGAAATCAGCATATTGGCTTCATTTACCAATTCCATCATCTAATGATGGAGTTTACCGCAGAAGAAAATGTCGCGATGCCATTGCTAATTCGTGGAGATGCACCGAAGTTAGCCGTTCTTGAAGCGCGAAAGGTGCTCGAGCAAGTGGGCTTGGCTCACCGAATGAGTCATAAACCGTCAGCGCTATCTGGAGGCGAAAGACAACGTGTCGCGATTGCGCGAGCGTTAGTGACTAAGCCTGCGATTATTTTAGCGGATGAACCCACGGGGAATTTAGATTTCGACACCGCAGAAGCTATTTATCAATTGATCAAACAGCTCAATCAGCAGGTGCAAACCAGTTTTGTTGTTGTCACGCACGATTTGACCCTTGCAGGTAAGATGGATCGTCAATTAAAGCTAGACCATGGCAAATTATTGCCATTGGATGAGTAGCAGAAAGATGTTTAAGCCACTAAGTTTATTTCTTGCCTTTCGTTATATTCGTGCACGACAAGTGGGTGGATTTGCTTCGTTTATTTCTGCTTCATCAACCATAGGTATTGCCTTAGGTGTAATGGTGTTGATCATCGTCCTTTCGGCAATGAATGGTTTTGAGCGGGCTTTGGCGGATCGTTTGTTATCCATCATTCCACATGGTGAGGTTATCGCCGTCAATGAGCCAATTGTAAATTGGCGGGATAAAGCGAAAAAAATCATCACTCACCCTGATGTTATTGCAAGTGCGCCTGTGATTAAGCTCAATGGCATGATCCAGCATAAAGCGGAGCTTAAGTCCCTTGAAATTAGAGGTGTTGATCAAACGCTAGAACAACAGGTTTCTGCAATCACAGACTACTTAATTGCAGGGCAGTGGGATACATTGTATTCAAGTACTGACCCTTCTCAGTCACAAGGTATTATTATCGGCAGTGGTATCGCTAAAAAGTTGGGTGTTAGCCTTGGTGATAAAATTCAGTTGTTGCTGCCCGCATCAGATATTAATCAAGGCTTGTCAGTTAAATTTCCAACGCCGAAAAAGCATAATTTAATGGTTGCCGGAATATTTAAATTTGGCGGCATTGTTGATGATAATTTAGCTTATATCTCTTTAGCTAAAGCTCAAGACATTAAGCAATTGTCGCCAGAGCAAGTGGACGGTATTCGCGTTAAAGTGAGTAAAGTCTTTAATGCCCCATCGATAACTCGTGACGTTGCTTACAGCTTTGATCATTATGTTTATATTCATGACTGGACACGCACGCAAGGGCATTTATACAACGATATTCAATTAGTGCGTATGGTGATGTTTATTGTCATGGTATTGGTTATCGCGGTGGCAAGTTTCAACATTGTTTCCACACTGATTATGGTGGTCAATGAAAAGCGTGGTGACATTGCGATATTAAAAACCATGGGCGCAGCGCCTAGCACCGTGATGATAGCTTTTGTGATTCAAGGTATGATGAACGGTTTCATTGGAAGCCTTTCAGGTGGCATTTTGGGAGTTATCATTGCGCTTAATTTGACCGAAATTTTTGCTGCAATAGAAACGTTTTTTGGTGTCACGTTCTTATCTGGTGATGTTTACTTTATTGATTATTTGCCAACACAGTTAGTGCAGTCAGATGTTATTGCTACTATTGTTGTGGCTTTGATTATGAGCACCTTAGCAACTATCTACCCCGCGTGGCGAGCAACAAAAGTAGAGCCAGCAGCAGTACTTGGCCAAATTTAGTTGCCATTTTAAGTGGCAGTAATATGACCAACAACTTGTTCTCACGCCTATTTACAACTGCTAACAAATTGCGTTAGCGTCGATCAGTCCATGCCTAGTGTTTACATTTTTTTTACATTATAGTGTGAGATTGGTACCCCATACATGGTAGATAGAATAATGAATAAGCTCTTGGCTAAATTACTTAGTCCATTGGTACTGTTGTGGTCGTTATTGACTGTCAGCACAGTATTCGCACACGTTGATAGTGCACACAACAATCAAAAGCAGCACGACTATCAATTACTCAACACGGTTAACCCAACACACCAAATTGTTTCGCTGAAGTTAGACCCAGCTTCAGACGCTTTTACCGGACAAACCAAAGTCGACTTAAATTTTGCAGAAGACGTTAAGCGCTTTAACATGCACTGGATCGGGCTAGATATTGAAAAAGTGGTGCTTTTAAAAGGGAATGAGCACAGGGCATTGACGATTACTGATGCTAAACAATATGACATGTTTTGGCTAGGTGATGGTGATGTTATCAAAGCCGGTGATTATCAGCTAAAAATTAAATTTAAAGCAAAGTATTCTAAAGACGCTTTAGGTTTATATAAGACCAATTATCAAGATAACGACTACCTATTTACTCAGTTTCAGTCACTGTATGCACGCCGTGTATTTCCAGTATTCGATGAGCCGTCAGCCAAAATACCTTATCAACTGATCCTGACAGTACCGACAGAACTAACCGCGCTGACCAATACCCCCGTAAAAAGCTCAAAAATACACAGCGATTTTAAAACGATCGTATTTGAAACTAGCCCTCCGATGCCAAGTTATCTAATTGCCCTAGCGATAGGTCCGTTTGACAGGAGCCCAATTGAAGGGCTTTCCGTCCCAGGAGCAATTTATTCTCCAAAAGGCAGCGGCTCACAAACAGGTTATGCGGTTACGCATACCCCTGCTATTCTAACAGCGCTCGAGCAGTATTTTGGTATCGACTACCCTTATAAGAAATTAGATTTTATTGCAGTGCCGGATTACGCCTTTGGTGCGATGGAAAACCCAGGGTTAGTAACCTACCGAACAGAGTTGTTGCTACGTGGTGATAACGCTAGCGCAGGACAAGCAATCAGCACTCTCAATGTTATTGCTCATGAATTAGCGCATATGTGGTACGGCGATTTAGTCACCATGAAATGGTGGGATGATTTATGGCTTAACGAAGCGTTTGCTACTTGGATGGCGCAAAAAATACTCGATAATCTATACCCAGAGTTACGCTCTGAGCTGCAATTGCCACAACAAGCAGCCTTTGGTGAAGACGCTTTAGTCGCGACAAAATCGATTCGCAAAGAAGTTAAAAATAATAATGATATTGAAGATGGTATGGGGCTGAACTATACCAAAGGCCATGCCATGCTTGCGATGATTGAGCAAATGGTCGGTAAAGAAACCTTCCAACTCGCTATTCAGACTTACATGAAAAAGCACAGCTGGGGCAATACCATTGCTGATGATTTATGGAATGAAGTTTCTATTGCATCAAAGCAAGACGTCAAATCTATTGCTGATAGCTATTTGAATCAACCGGGCTTTCCGTTAGTGACGTTTGGTGAAAAAGGTAAAATCTCTCAACAACGCTATCGAAACTTGAATGCACAAGTGACAGAGCAAAATTGGCAAGTGCCTGTAGCAATTAAATACAAAGTGAATGGCGAAGTGAAACAGACCTCTTATTTACTGAGTGAACAAGAAAGTGTTTTTGCACCGGGCACTGAAGCTGAATGGGTTTTCCCGCTAGATAATGGTAACGGCTATTACATGTGGCAAACATCAGCGCGCCAATATCAAGCGCTATTGAATGATCTTGATGCATTGACGCCAAAAGAACAAATTGCGTTAATCATGAACAGTAATGGTTTACTTACAGCAGGTAAAATTGGTATGGCAGAGCATTTTGAACTGCTATCAAAACTTGCGAAAACAGAAGATGCCGTGGTGTTTCGCGAAATTATGGAAAACATCAAATATACCAGCGAGCTTTATATCAGCAATGACAATCAAGGCAAAATTAGCCGATTGGTTAATGACAGTTTAAACCCTTGGTATGAGAAAATTGGTGTTAGCACAAAAGAGACGGATAGCGACGATATCTTGTCTTTACGTCCACGATTATTGCGTACTTTAGGGCAGCTAGGTAGTAATCCTAAACTTGTCACTGAGCTTAATAAAATTGCGATAACATACTTAGAATCTCCTAAAAGTGTTGATGCCAGTCTAGGCCGTGAAGCACTGCGCATAGCTGCAATGAAAGGCGATGCAAGCTTAGCCAAAAAATACATAGACACATACTTAAGTACTCAAGACGCGACTTTAAAATCAAATATCACCGCATCGTTTTATTTTGTCGACGAGAAAGCCATAGACTATGTGCTTGCTGAAATGCTTGCTGACAGAATGCCATCGGGTGATAAAGCAAGACCGGTATCTGGGCTGTTTTATATCAATAAGGATCACAGTTACTTATACCAATGGATGGATAATAACTTTGAAAAATTTAGCCACGCTATTCCTGAAAATATGCAAGGGTATATGCCATTTATTATGGGTGCAGAATGTCGAGCTGAAAACTTAGCTAAGTTAGAAGCGTTTTTCAAAGACAAAGACGCGGCATATCAGGCGAGTATGATTAAAGCGATGGAAAGTGAACAAAACTGTATTACCTTGAAACAAAAAGAAGAAGCTTCTTTCAATGCCTTCTTGGACGAGTACACCGGACTTTCTGATTAAAGTTACGGATTGAACTGATAAGTTTTATCGATAAAAGCGAGTCGTTTAGTTACGGCTCACTTTTCTTTTATTCCATTCTTTGATGACGTGATAACGCCATAAACCTTGGATGGCAAAATACCCTAAAGTGGAAAACGTAATTGCCGCTGCACCACAGCCAATCAAAAATTCTGGACCGATAGTTGTAATGCTATCAACGACCCATTGCCAACTGGCCTCAAAATAAAATTCATGTTCTTCGCCACCAACAATCCAAGTGCCTAATAGCCAACAAAAATAAAATATTGCCGGCATGGTTAGTGGGTTAGTGATCCATACCAATGCAATCGCAAGCGGTAAATTTGCATGTACTATAATGGAAGTGCCAGCAGCTAGTATCATCTGAAAAGGGACAGGGATAAACGCGAAGAAAAGCCCTACAGCAAATGCTTTTGCAACGGAATGACGGTTTAAATGCCATAAATTTGCGTTGTGTAATAACGCACCAAACACCTGCAAATGCTTATTGCTTTTAATGGTGTTGTGATCTGGCATTAATCGTCTAATGGTTTTTTTAGGCATAAATAAATATAGGTTTAAGGATATTCATCACCATGGATAGGTGGTTACTGAGCTTCTTTATAGGGGCTATTTTGTCATTGTTTAGTCCTACAGTGCCAGTCATTTTTTACAAAACTTTGCTTAGTATCATGCTTTTAACCTTTTTAATCGCTAAGCAATGGCGTTCGTCTTTAGCATTTATTATAGGCGCACTTTGGCTATTATTTAATGCTTATCAAATAGAAAATATCTGGCAACGAAACGATGTAATACCAGCTGCTTTGTGGGGTAAAGAACAGCGGTTGACAGTACACGTCTCTTCAATCGTTACCCATCCTTCCTCTGAGTATAGCCAATTGAGCAAGCAAGCTCGGGGGACGATGTGTCAGCTTAAACAGCAGAAAACAAGCATAGATAATGAACACTTCTATGGTCAAATTACTTATTTGAATGCTCAAAAGTTGCTTTACCCAGTCAACATTCGGCTTAGCATTAGCCGTCAATTTCTCATCTGTCACCCGGAAACAATACAGCACGGACAAACGCTAATATTGTTCGCAAAACTCAAACCTAGCTATAACTTTGCCAATAAAGGCACTTTTAATTATAAAACATGGCTGTTGAGCAAAGGAGTTTCTACCACTGGCTATATCAATACGCAAAAGGTGATCTCAGTAGCTGATGGGTCATTAAGTACACGTTATCAATGGTACCAACAATTTGAACAACTCGTCGAAGAAGAGCCATTAAGAGCCATCTTATTTGCTTTGACTTTTGGCGAGCGGGCTTCGTTTAATGATGAAACATGGCAGGTGCTACGACAAACAGGAACGCAGCATTTAATCGCCATTTCAGGGTTGCATATTGGACTAGTAGCAGCGTTTGCCTACCTGTTTTTACGACTATGTATTAGGACCTTTCCCTTGTCCAGATTGCTCAGAAATCAAGGTTTACCTACCAATGTATCTAATGCTTTATTGTCAGCCAATGCGCAGCCTTTATTGCTCTTAATAGCTGGTTTTACAGCCCTGTTTTATGGATATTTAGCGAATTTCAGCACGCCAACGACACGTGCGTTAGTCATGCTATTTTTAGTGCTAATCGCTCGAAGTTGCTATCTTCATCTCTCTTTTTTACGGCTGATGCTACTGACTTTATTTCTATTGGTTCTCATCGCGCCGATGAGTCTTTTGACGGCGAGCTTTTGGCTAACGTTTTATGCAGTGATAGTTATCGTGTTTATTTTGTGGCGATTTAAACCGACAGCCAATCACGTATTGAATCAAAGTCTTATTCAATCATCCGCCAGCAAAATAAAAAAGTACATCGTGATATTGGTGAAAATTCAACTGGCGATAACGCTATTGATGTTGCCGATTAATTTAATCATTTTTGGCCAGTTTTCTTGGTTATCAGCCGTGGCAAATCTTGTTGCTGTGCCTGTAGTGAGCTTATTGTTAATGCCACTTTTACTGTGCGCTATGTTAGCACTTCCGATAAACCTGTCGCTTTCGTCTATTTTTATTGAATTGGCACTACGAGTTTTAACACCACTGTGGCATTTTTTAACCTATTTATCACAGCGACCACACGCCATTGTTGAGTTGAGCATCCATCTGCAAGTGCTGATGATTATTATTGTTTTATGCTTTATTGTCCTGCTGTTGTCACCCAAAATTTTGTTATCCATTTCATCACAATTGCGCAACATAAAATTAAGGTTTAAGACTCATCTCTTACCACTGATACTTTCCTTATTGACGCTTGCGTTTGTTCAATTTAAAGATGAAGCTTGGCAACTTCATGTCTTAGATGTTGGACAGGGCTTAGCGGTTGTTATTATTAAAAATCAACGGGCGATTGTTTACGATACAGGTGCTCATTACCCCTCAGGTTTTAACTTTTCAGCTAGCGTAATTACCCCGTTTCTAAAGGCAAATAACATCAATGAAATTGATTACTTGTTTATCAGTCATGATGATAATGACCATGCCGGCGGGATAATCACTTTGCGTGAGAATTTTGAGATAAACCATTTGGTCTTCAACGAAGCGCATATGCTAGGCGATAAAACTTCCTTAGCAAGTCAAAGTAATCATCAACCCTGTATTTCCGGGCTAAATTGGCAATGGCAAGGATTAGCTATTAGGGCGCTTCATCCTTTAAAGGAAGCTGGTAAAGACAATGATGATTCCTGTGTGCTGATTGTTAAAGGATCATCTCATAGTGCGTTACTGACAGGCGATATTTCGAAAAAAGTTGAACATCAATTAGTTAACCTTTATGAAACAATACAACCTCTGAAAAAGCTCAATGTTGATGTTTTGGTCGCGCCGCATCATGGCTCAAAAACGTCCTCTAGTCAGAGATTTATCAACTGGGTTTCCCCTCAATACGTCGTCTTTAGTGCTGGTTTTATGAATCGGTGGCATATGCCTAATGCAGAAGTACTTGCAAGGTATGAACGGGCGGCTATTGAGCACTTCACGACGTCAAAAAGTGGCGCCGTAAGTTTCATTTTTTCGGGTTCTAGGGTTGAAATAAGCCAACATCGTCTAGATATTGTCCCATATTGGTTCGCAAATTAATGGCTTACGGTCAATTATCAAGGCAATTGCTTGGTAGATAAGGGATTTAAGGCTAGAATATGTGGGCGCTATTATTACTTCTTTTTCTCTGAGAGCTGCATGCAAGACAAACCACAAACGAGCACTTGGCAAAATTTCATTCGTTTAATGCAATACGCAAAGCCTTACAAGGCGGGCTTTATCGTCGCAATTATTGGCATGTTAGGTTATGCAGCGGTTGATAGTTACTTTTTTTCCAACTTACAGCCGCTACTTGATGATGGGCTAACAGGAAAAAACCCTAACATCATGAAATGGGCTCCCGTTTTTGTGATTGTATTGTTTATCCTTCGCGGTATTTTCCATTTTATGGGTAATTACTGCCTTGCATGGGTGGGCAATAACATCGTAGCAGATATTAGGCAGCGGCTGTTTGAGCACATCATGGCAATGCCGGTTAAATATCATGATAAAGAATCCACAGGTACGTTAATTTCCAAATTGACCTTTGATACCGAGCAAGTGCTTAGTGCTACCAGTAAAGCCTTACTGACGCTCGTGCAACAAGGGGCGTTTGTTACCGGTTTACTGATCGTGATGTTTTATAATAGCTGGAAATTATCAGCCATCTTTTTACTGATTGTGCCGATCATTGCAGTTATCGTTACGTTTGTCTCGAAACGCTTTCGTATGGTTAGCAAAAAAATTCAAGACAGCATGGGCGTGGTCACCAGTGCCGCAGAGCAAACCTTTAATGGTCATAAGGTGGTACTAACCTTTGGTGGTCAACAACGTGAAAGCGAACGCTTTGGCAAGATCAACAAGCACAACCGTCAACAACGCATGAAAATGGTGGCGACTAAAGCGTCAAGTGTTCCAATTATTCAAATCATTGCGTCATTTGCATTGGCATTTGTGCTCTATATCGCTAATTTAGAATCGATGAAAGAAAGCTTAACACCGGGTATCTTTACTACGGTGCTAAGCTGTATGGTGATGTTGCTCCGCCCATTAAAGTTATTAACTACCGTTAACAGTGAGTTTCAACGAGGCATGGCCGCATGCGCCAGTATCTTCAAAGTACTAGATGCTGAGAAAGAGAAAGATTTAGGCACCACGGCACTGGAAAAATCTCGAGGTGTATTGGAGCTAAAGGATGTTGATTTTGGTTACGACGGAGAAGAGCAACTGGCGTTGAAAAAGCTTTCGTTTAAAGCTGATGCTGGGCAAACTATTGCTTTAGTTGGCCGCTCTGGTAGCGGTAAATCAACGACAATTTCATTGTTACTACGCTTTTATCAAGCCAATGCCGGTAAAGTTCTTGTGGATGGTGAAGACATCAATTCTTATAAATTAGCGGATATACGAAAGCAGTTTGCCTTTGTGTCGCAGCAAGTGGTGCTTTTTAATGACTCTATTGCTAATAATATCGCTTACGGTAAACCCGATGCCAGCCGAGAAGAAATTAATGCGGCTGCTAGAAGTGCCCATGTCATTGAGTTTGCCGATAATATGCCAGACGGATTAGACACCAACATAGGCGAAAACGGCGCCATGCTCTCCGGTGGCCAACGACAACGCGTTGCCATTGCTAGAGCTTTATTGTGTGATGCGCCGTTCTTAATTTTAGATGAAGCCACCAGCGCGTTAGATACAGAATCAGAACGGCATATTCAAGACGCATTGCAAGTATTACAGCAAAATCGAACATCTATTGTCATTGCGCACCGTTTATCCACCATTGAAAAAGCCGACCAAATCCTAGTGATGGAACAGGGCGAAGTGATCGAGCAAGGCAAACATGGGGAATTGTTGGCCAAAGAAGGGGCTTATGCTCAATTGCACAGCTTTCAATTTGGTCAATAAAGGCTTGATTTAAAATGAGATTAATCGAGAAGGTATGGTTTTCTGGACATAATGCAAAATGGCTTTTAGTACCATTACTTTTCCCTTTAACCCTACTTTTTTGGCTGTTATCATCGCTTCGTCGTCAAGCCTATAAATGGCAACTCCTTAAAGCTTCCTGTTCAGGTATTCCCGTTATCGTTGTTGGTAATATTGGTGTTGGCGGTAATGGTAAAACGCCATTGGTGATTCACTTAATTCAAATTTGTCAGCAGCTTGGTTTACGTCCAGGGGTGATAAGCCGCGGTTATGGCGGTAAGTTGCAAGCAAGACAAACTTACCCATTGACCCTAAATCAATATACGCCAGTTGAACAAACCGGTGATGAACCGTTTTTGATTTATCATCGCTGCAATGTGCCAGTTGTTGTGGGGCCTGAACGCATATCAAGCGCAAAGCAGCTTAAATCTTTAGGTTGTGATATTGTCATTGCGGACGATGGCTTGCAGCACTATAAATTAAAGCGAGACTGCGAAATTATTGTGGTTGATGGTAAACGCGGATTCGGCAACGGTTTGTTGTTACCTGCCGGGCCGCTTCGTGAAGGTCAGTGGCGCTTATCAAGTGTACAACATGTTGTGCTCAACGGAGACAACAAGTTAGCAATTGATGTCAAGCATCAGAAAATGAATTTACAAGCCTGTGAAATAGTGAATATCAGCACGGGTGAGCGATGTCATGTTGATGAATTTATTCATAGCCATCCGCGAGTTAATGCTGCGGCTGGTATTGGCGATCCGAGTCGCTTTTTTAACACGTTAAGGGACAACGCTTTTATTACAGAGCAAGTAAAAGCCTTTGTTGATCATCATCATTTTGTTGAAAAAGATTTTCAATCGTTCAAAGATGACTTACCTCTGTTGATGACTGAGAAAGATGCGGTAAAATGCAAAGCATTCGCCAGTGCAAACTGGTGGTATTTAGCGGTCATCGCGAATTTTAGTGAATCAGATAATCAAGCGTTTGTTGATACCATTACTGATATCAAGAATGTAAAAAAAGATAGTTAAGCAAGTTCGTACTAAACAATACGGTTTAGACAATATTTAATGACAAAAGAGTAGTAATTATGGCATTTGACATCAAACTAATGGAAATTTTGGCCTGTCCAGTTTGTAAAGGTAAGTTGGACTTAGATCGTGAAAACAATGAGTTAATTTGTAATTTTGACCGACTGGCTTACCCAATTGAAAAAGATATCCCAGTGCTTTTAGAAAATGAAGCACGACGTATAAATTCAGAAGAGGCGTAATTATGTCTTTTGTTGTTGTTATCCCTGCGCGTTACGAGTCTTCGCGTTTACCAGGCAAAGTGCTAGCAGAAATTGACGGTAAGCCGATGATCCAATGGGTGGTTGAGAAAGCTCAGCAAAGTGGTGCGGAGCGCGTAATTGTCGCGACCGATAACAGCAAGGTTGAACAAGCCGTACTTGGCTTTGGTGGAGAGGTGTGTAGAACAAGTGCGGATCATCAATCAGGTACTGAGCGACTTGCCGAAGTGGTGGAAAAATACCAGTTTGCCGATGATCAAGTGATTGTCAATGTGCAAGGTGATGAGCCATTTATTCCAGCTAACAATATTAGCCAAGTAGCAAAAAATTTAGCGGGTCAAAACGAAGCCAACATGGCAACCTTAGCGGTCAATATCGCCAGTGTTGAAGAGGCGTTTAATCCTAATGCGGTAAAAGTATTGTGCGATAAAAAAGGGTATGCGATGTATTTTACCCGTGCAACCATACCATATGATCGTAATCGTTTTCTAGGCAAAGACACGGTGACTGAAATAGGTGATTTTTATCTACGTCATATCGGAATTTATGCGTATCGTGCGGCTTTTATAAAAGAATATGTCGCGTGGCCAGCAAGCCAGTTAGAGCAAACAGAATCATTAGAGCAGCTAAGAGTTTTATGGCAAGGTGAAAAAATCCATGTTGATGTCGCGCCGCACAATTTACCGGTTGAAGGTGTAGATACGCCTGAAGATTTAGAAAAAGCACGCGTGTACGCAGCGAGTTTAAAGTAACACTTTATCGGTTATTTTTTTGTGTATTCCCCATTAAAAGGCCTCATCAAATGATGAGGCCTTTTTAGTGTTAGTCGCTGTGATTTGAAAACTTAGGGTAAAGAATCGGCAACACATAAAGTGTTAACAGGGTTGCTGAAAATAACCCGCCAATTATTACCGTTGCTAATGGCTTTTGTATTTCCGCGCCAACGCCATTTGACACCAATATAGGTATCAGGCCGAGTGCCGAAGTGATAGCTGTCATTAATACCGGTCTAAGGCGAGATTGAGCGCCCTCAAATATTGCTCGCTGCATTGCAACACCAGCAGCAATACGTTGGTTAATGCTTTCCACCATCACTACACCATTAAGCACAGCAACACCAAAGAGGGTGATGAAACCCACGGAGCTTGGTACCGATAAGTACTGTTCAGAGATGTAAAGCGCAAACACTCCACCGATTGCAGCAAGCGGAATATTGACCAGTATCAGCCCTGCTTGTTTTAGTGAGCCAAAGGCAAAGAACAGTAAACCCGCAATTAGCAATAAGGATAACGGAACAACGATTAATAATCGTTTTTGTGCACGTTGCTGGCTTTCAAATTGACCGCCGAAACTCACGCTATATCCTGCTGGTAGTTCAACCTTTTTGTTAATTGCCTTGCGAATGTCAGCGACTATACTGCCCATGTCTCTGCCTTGAACATTGGCTTGAATAACCACACGACGCTGGACATCATCACGACGAATTTGTGGTGGCCCTGAGGCAATGCTGACATCGGCAATATCACCTAGTCTTACCCAAGCCCCTGTTGGTGATTGCATCCTTAACTCGGCAATGGCCGCTTGGTTTTGTCGAAAACGCTTGGCTAAACGAGTGTAAATATCATAGCGTTCATTACCCTTAATGATTTGTCCTGCCGTTTGTCCGCCTACGCCATCTCGCACGACAGACATCACATCTTCTACAGATAAGCCATATCGAGATAATTGTCTGCGATTAGGCGCAATCACTAATTGAGCTTCCCCTGATATTTGCTCAAGGGCAACATCTCGTGTGCCGTCGATTTGTTGTACCAGTAGCTCTAATTCTTTGCCTTTTTCGGCGAGCACATCAAGATCAGCGCCAAATAATTTTATCGCTAATTGCGCTTTAACACCGGAAAGTAGTTCATCAACTCGGGTGGCAATTGGCTGTGAAAAATTAAGTAGTAAGCCCGGAAATTGCTCTAACTTTTTAGCCATTAAGTCTTGCAATACTAAACGCGAATTTGCGCTTTGCCACTTCGTGATGGGTTTTAATCCTAAGTAAATCTCAATGTTATTAACCGGCTCAGGATCGCCGCCTATTTCCGCGCGACCGATGCGGCTCAAAGCATATTCAACCTCAGGAAATTCCATCAACATATCTTCTAGTTTGGGTGCTAATTCTAATGCAGTTTCTAGGCTGCTTGATGGCGCCAAAGTGACCCGCAAGTTAATGGTGCCTTCTTCTAATTCAGGAATAAACTCTGTCCCTAGCTGTTGTGATAAGCCTATTGCTAACACTAATAATAAGCTAGCAGTCGATAACACTAACTTGGGCGCTTTAATCGCCGCGGCTAAGCTAGTTTTATAAGCGTGAGCGATAGGGGTTAAAACAAAGCTTTTCCTAAACGTAGGTTTTGATTTAAAGAGCAAACAGGCAGTTGCTGGAACAACGACCAAAGCGACTAATAAAGCTGAAACAATCGCCAACATGATACTGATTGCCATGGGTTGAAATAGCTTTGCTTCCACCCCTTCAAAGGTGAACATAGGCGCAAATACCACTAAAATAATTAACGTTGCAAACAGGGTAGGCTTGGCCACTTCTTGGCCAGCGATTTTGATCCGCTCGATATTGGACAGCTCTTGCTCGGATGCTGATTGCTTAATCGATAAGTGTTTAAAAATATTTTCAACCATCACCACCGAGCCATCAACCAACATACCAATGGCGACGGCTAAACCGCCAAGCGACATCAAGTTGGCAGAAAGCCCAAGCCATGACATTAACATTAAGGCGATGCCGATTGAGATTGGGATAGAGATCAACACCAATAGTGTGGCGCGCAGGTTCATTAAAAACAGCGCCAGAACAATAACAATAAAGACAAAGGCCAATAACAACGCTTGAACGACTGTATCGACTGAAGCGGTAATCAATTGACTTTGATCGTAAAACGGCTCAAAGGTAACACCGTCAGGTAAGGCTTGTTGAATTAAAGTCACGCGCTCATTAATGCCATCAATGGTTGATTTAGTGTTTGCACCCATGCGCTTTAACACAATACCTGATACCACTTCGTCTAGCCCTGAAATGCTATTGTCAGAGTTTCGACGAGTCATGGTGACCGCGCCTTGACGAATTTCACTACCGAGTTCTACCTTGGCAACATCTGCAACGGTAATTACAGCACCATTAACGGTTTTAAGTGGCGTTTGAGATATTTCAGTAAGGCCTTGCAGATCCGGCTTGATCCAACCTGTACCTCGGATCACCAATTGCTCTTGGCCACGATTCATGTACCAACCGCCTACGTTAGTGTTGCTTCGCTCAATTGCTGCAACCACATCTTGTTGTGACAAGTTGTAAGCGAGCAAGCGAGACGGGTTAATGTTGACTTGGTATTGCTTTACCTGACCACCGAACGAAAGCACATCAGTGATGCCATCAACAGGCATTAATAAAAGCTTCACCACCCAATCATTTAAACTACGTAGTGCAGTTTGATCGTAGCCAGATACATCGTCTGCCATCAGTAAGTATTGATACACTTGGCCCAGCCCAGATGTATTTGGGCCAAGCTCTGGTGTACCTAAACCCGCAGGTATGATTTCTTTTGCACTTTGCAAACGCTCAAACACTAACTGTCTGGCAAAGTAAATATCGGTGCCTTCCTTAAACACCACGGTGATGCCTGACAAACCTGTTTTAGAAATTGATCTTACTTCCTCTACATCAGGCAGGGCATACATGACCGATTCAATCGGGAAGGTGATCAGTTGCTCGACTTCTTCAGAGGCTAAGCCTGGCGCTTCCGTATTAATGGTCACTTGCACGTTGGTCACGTCAGGAAAGGCATCAAGGTTTAGTTTGGGGATTGCTATAAATGCCGCGGTTAAAATACTTAACAAGGCAATGACCACGATGAATCGATTGGTTACCGCCCAACCGATCAGACGACTTACGCTATGGTTATTCATTACGTTTGCTCCGTTTAGTGGTTGTGCGGGTCAAAGCCGCTTTTCGCTTGTTCAGATGCAATAAAAAACGCTCCTTGTATGGCAACGTTCAAACCCGGCTGTATACCTAATATTTCTTGAAAACTCCCAAACACGCGGCCTAAGCGAACTTCGGTGGGCACAAACTTGCCCGGTGCTTGTTCAACAAAAATTGTCCAGTCGCCATCAGCGCCGCGCATCAGTGCGGTTTGTGGCACGGTAATCACTTTGGTTTGGCTGTTTGCTTCAAAAAATACATCACCAAACATACCGGCGTGCAGATCATGGCTGTTGTTTTTAACGGATAACCGGATGATCCGGGTTCGAGTGACAGGGTCAATAGTGTGGCCTTGTTGGATAATGCGGCTAGGGTAGTTTTTGCCATTGATGGTCAATGTGGCTGTGCCGCCCAGCGGGAGTTTAACATCTGCATTTGGGGCAAGATTTGCTTCAACCCATAACTCTGATTCATCGACGATTGTGGCAAGTGCTTGTCCTGCGTTTACGCGTTGTCCTTGTTGAAAATCATCATTGAGAATTACACCATTTTGCCCCGCTTTTAAGTAATACCGTCCTAACGTGGCGTTATCATTATTTACTAACGTAGCAATGTCTTTTTGGCTTAGGCCGTAGGCCAGTAATATCGCACGCGCCGCAATGTATCGAGTATAAGCCTCTGATTTTTGTTTCTCGCTTAATATTGTGTCATTAAGGTTTTCCACTCGCTGCCAATCTGCATAAAAGGTGCGATATTCAGCTTGTGCTTGTGCCACTGTTTCACTAAACAAGGTAATTAGAGTTTGGTCTTTCTTAACGTGCTGACCAAGAGAAATGTGACGTTTTATCACCACGGAATCAACGCGTGGAGAGATTAAAAAGCTGGTATAGCCATTCGCTTTTACTTCGCCTGGTGCATATAGCTTTTCATTCATCAATTGAGCATTAAGTATTTGTACTTTGATGTTGGCCAATTGCATTTGTTTTTGGGTGAGTGAAACTAACGCTACGTTTTCATGATTTTCATTAGCGTTTTGATGCTCTTGATGTTGATCTGTATGGTCCTTGTGGGACTCGTGCTCATCATCATGGTCATTTGTGTTCTTTTCTTCTTGATGGGGTTCTTCTTGATGAGTTTCTTTATGGGCATGTGTTTCGTTTTCTGCATGCTCATGTGTAACTTCGCTCAGTTGTTCAGCCTGTGCGCCTGGGGAGGTGTTCAGGCCATACGCGGAAAACTGACAAGAGAGTAGAATAGACGCGACAATCAACGCGCCGTTTTTTGATAAAACAGTCATTTTTAAAGCTCTTAAAATAGAAATACAACCAATGAACAACTAAGGCTTTGTGCTAAGTTATTCGTAAAGTGATTAAGGCTATTGACCATAATTGTGGGCTGTCTGCTGTTCATTAGACGGCGCTTTCAACACGATGCACTAGATTTATTTAATACATACATGTGTGAACCCATTAATGGGTAAAATAATCGTAAGATCGGTCATAAAGCTGACAGAGCGCTCAACAAAGAGATCAATAGACCATTTCTAGGTTAAGCGGTTGGAGGGCGGTATAAACCGTTGTAATGGCCTAGTTTGGGAGCATTTAAGTAGGTGAAAACAGCCAACTGTTGACTAACAGGTAATAAACTTTCGTTGTCGGGTGTTACCCAGTTGGTGTGTGAACCATGGCAATGACCACAGTGATGACAATCAGATACATTGTGATCCGCGCCAGTAGAATTTCCTGCATTCGTCTCGTGGTTCAATGGATTAGCTGAATCGTCACTGAGATGATTGTGTTCAATTTGAATGTGTTCAATATCAAGTTGATGAGCATCTTGAGCGCTAGACACAACGGCAAACGATTGTGAAACAATCGATAATAATAAAAAGATGCTTATCGCTAAGCGTTTTATCATTTTGCGTGGTCCTTAACGTTGATGGCTTGGCAGATTTGCATTGGAAATTAGGTACAAGTCTATCATTTATTGTTTATGACTGACAAAAAAGCACCGTCATTATTCGTCAGTTTTTCACTTAATAACCACCAAATAATTAATTAATTTTATGATGATTGTTCAATATTTATTGAATTATTAATAAGTTAAGAAAATGTAGCGCGATTACAATTATTAACATTGTCGCGTTAGCAGATGACTTCTTACTTAAATTTAACGCTTGGCCAATATGCTATCTAGATGATTTGCAAAGGCTTGTCGATCGCTTTGACTCAGCGCCGCAGGGCCGCCCGTTTGTACACCGCTCGCGCGCATGGTGTCGTAAAAGTCGCGCATATTAAGACGTGATTTTATGTTGTGTTTAGTAAACAGCTCGCCGCGAGGGCTTAATGCGGTTGCCCCTAATGTGATCACTTCATCTGCAAGGGGAATGTCTTGCGTGATCACTAAATCACCCGCTGACACGCGTTTGACGATTTCATTATCCGCCACATCAAAACCTGAGCTCACTTGCATGAAGCGTATATTGGGAGAAGGTGGAACGTTAAGTGGATGGTTAGCTAATAGTACAGTGTTGACCTTTGTACGATCAGCTGCTTTAAATAAAATGCTTTTAATTACGCTTGGACAAGCGTCAGCATCAACCCATATATTCATTAAATTAATTGGCCTCAAATGTTTGCTTAAAACTGAACGCTTCAGGCGTTTCACCATTAGCTCTCAGCGCTTCGAGTCTCTCAATACCTTGCTCTACGGTGGGGTGTTCATTGTCTTCAATCCACCACAGCACATAAGTCGCAATGCGAGGTTTTTCAAACCATTGAGCTTTTCGTTTAAAGAATTTTACATGGTCTGTTTTAAACATAAAAGTTTTAAGTGCGTCTACGTCTTTCCATACAGACAAGTTGATGATGGTGTTAGGATTATCAAAGGCTTGAATATTGGTGGCATTGCCCGTTTCGTCTTCAAGTCGCCAAACAAAACCGGGGCTTTGCTCAGCAATACCATTGATACGGTCAAGGTTGTCAGTAAACTCTTTAAGTTGTGGGCTATCTAGAGGTGCAAGTGCGGTTGCAATGTTTAGTTCAGCGAGTACTTTCGCCATAGTTAGTACGTCCTTTTAAGTGAAAATTAAACTTTGTCAGTGTCAAATTGGTAATCGCGTTGTACTTCAACAACTTGAATGCGGTATTGACTATACCATTTTTCTTGTCCCATTTTTTGGGCAAATAAATGTCTGGTATCTTGTTTCCATTGTTTGATGTCTTCAAGCGAGTGCCAATAAGAAATGGCAATTTCATCTTCTCCTTCGCTCACGGCAACAAACTCAATGCAACGGTATTTTGAAAACGCTATTTCACGTAACTCTTGCACTAAATTGTCATATTCTACGTCTAAATTTTTCGTGGTTGCTCTAAAGATAACAGCAAACATAGCTTTTCCTTGAGTTGAAGGGAATTGACGAAATTACAAGAGCTTAAACATAGCGGGTTTGTCTTTGTTCGCCAACAAAATGATCGTAAATATATGTTTTCTTAATCGCAATTATTGTTCAGGTTTTGCCAATATATCGTTTTAATGAACGTTAAAAGTCCACCACGCGGTATTAATTTTATATACTGTATTTCATAATAAAATTTACCTACTGAACAGGAATTTCATGATGACAAAAAATGTGGTGATCACAGGAGCAAATCGAGGCATTGGTTTAGCCATGGCAACGCAATTTAAGCAACAAGGCTGCCATGTGTTTGCCCTTTGTCGTCGTACTTCATCGGCGTTAGATGCGCTCGGCGTAAGCGTGATTGAATCAGTTGACGTGGCAACAGAGCAAGGCATTTCAGTGATGGAAAATGCACTAGCCAACGTCAATATTGATGTCTTGGTGTGCAACGCCGGTATTTTAAGAGATGAACAACTAACCAACCTAAACTTAACCACCATTCGCGAGCAATTTGAAGTTAACGCCATTGCACCACTACGGGTTGTTGAAGCCTTGCAAAACCAAATTAATGAAGGCGGCAAAGTGGCGATGATCACCTCTCGCATGGGCTCAATTGCCGATAATGGCTCCGGTGGTCGTTATGGCTATCGGATGTCAAAAGCAGCGCTTAATGCCGCATCAGTATCATTAGCACATGACCTTGCACCGCGAAATATTGCGGTCGGTATTTATCACCCCGGATATGTGCAAACCGATATGGTTAACCATGGCGGTGATATTTCTGCCGATGTATCAGCCACTAGAATCGTGGGATTAGTTAACGAACTGACTATGGCGCAAACCGGCGGCTTTAAACATTCAAACGGTGAGACACTGCCTTGGTAATTGCTAAACCGCCTCAGCCCATTAATCCGCAGTACGTTAAAATATGGCGTACGGTGCAATTAATCCCGATGGGAAAAGTTGCCTGCTATGGGCAAGTTGCTGATTTAGCAGGCTTGCCCGGACGTGCGCGCATGGTAGGAAAGGCGCTCGGCTATGTGCCTGAGGCAGGGCACAACGGACAACCCGTGCCATGGTATCGAGTGATTAATTCACAAGGTAAGATATCCTTCCCTGTTGGCAGCGAGTACTTTGAGCGACAAAAAGCCCACCTACAAGAAGAAGATGTGGTAGTTATTGGCGTGCGAATCAAACTCAAAGAATTTCAATGGCAGCCCGACCTTGCTGAGTTACTGTTTCAGTTAGAGTATTAATTTTACGCGCTTATACGACGGTTAAGCGCGACACCGATTTCCCCCTTCCACCCAATCTTACAAAAGTGTTACGTGTTTTTGCTCTTATTAAGCTGTTAGGCATTTCAGGGATTGGGAGTTAACCTTTGACCAAATTAGCAAATAAAATTATTTTAACCACCGTTGTATAAATAGCTAGTTATCCAAGATATATGACTTGATTGTGCGCATGTAAACCTACCTACGGACGTGCTGAACCCGCTAAAAAAACCACGCTGAGTTAACGCTTTTTTACATTAGTACTTGCTGGATTTTGCTATATTCCCCGCCATTAATAGAGGCTGTTTGGTATTACTTTTTGTGGATTGTGATGTACCTTGCCGATTGGTTTACCCGATTAGCCTTACACAAGGTTATTTAATGCTTGTGTTGAATTAACCAAGAGTAGTTAACAATGACAGACAGTGAATACGGGCTGGCACCCGTCCCTAAAACCGAACGAAAAAGTTTTATGGCGTTAACCATGGTGATGCTGGGCTTAACCTTTTTCTCTGCCAGTATGTGGACGGGCGGTAAGTTAGGTACAGGCCTTTCTTTTGATGATTTTTTTAGCGCAGTACTGATAGGTAATTTATTATTGGGTATATATACCGCAACACTGGGCTACATTGGCGCGAAGACAGGTCTTTCAACACATTTATTAGCGCGTTACTCCTTTGGTGTACGCGGCTCTTGGTTACCTTCTTCTTTACTGGGTGGTACCCAAGTCGGTTGGTTTGGTGTTGGCGTGGCGATGTTTGCCTTGCCTGTGCAAAAATTTACCGGCATTGATGGCAATGTGCTGATTGGTGTTTCTGGCTTGTTGATGACAGTAACCGCTTACTTTGGTATGTCGGCATTAATGATTTTATCTTCCATTGCGGTACCTGCAATCGTTGTTCTTGGTGGTTATTCGGTATTACTCGCGGTTGACTCTGCTGGCGGCGTGTCAGCACTTGCGCAGCACACACCTTCTGACCCGATTGATTTTAATATCGCATTGGCGATGGTGGTTGGTTCATTTATTAGCGCAGGTACTTTAACAGCCGATTTTGTTCGTTTCGGTAAAAGCCCACGTACGGCGGTATTTATTACCTTAATCGCTTTCTTTATTGGCAATTCGTTAATGTTTGTTTTTGGCGCTGCCGGTGCTGCTGTCACAGGCGAAGCTGATATTTCAGAAGTGATGGTGCTACAAGGATTGTTACTGCCTGCCATTATCGTGTTAGGGCTAAATATTTGGACAACGAACGACAATGCTTTGTATGCTTCGGGCTTAGGTTTTGCCAATATTACGGGCTGGAGTTCAACTAAGCTCTCTTTTATCAACGGCATCATCGGTACTATTTTCGCGTTGTGGCTGTATAACAATTTTGTTGGCTGGCTTACCTTTTTATCGTCTGCTATTCCACCAATCGGTGGAGTGTTAATTGCAGATTATTTATTGAACCGTGCGCATTATCACTCATTTGAAAGCGCGACTTTTGCTGATGTGCGCTGGAATGCCATAATCGCCGTCGTGCTGGGAATCATGGCGGGGCAGTTTTTACCGGGCATTGTGCCAGTTAACGCGGTACTTGCTGCGGCAGTTAGCTTTGTTGTACTTAATAAACTACGTTCAGATGATGTTGAGTCATCTTTGGCAGAAGAAGAGCAATCATGTTAATTAAAAATGTATGTTTGTCAGGTAAGCCTGGCCTTTGGAATATCATAACTAAAGACGGTAAGTTCAGCGCTATTGAATTTGCCGATGTGGCGATTGCCGATTCAACAGAGTTGGATGTTATTGACGCCAATGGCGGCATGGCGACTGCGCCATTTATCGAGCCTCATATTCACTTAGATACAACACAAACGGCAGGACAGCCAGCGTGGAACCGCTCTGGTACTTTGTTTGAAGGTATTGACCGTTGGGCTGAGCGCAAGGCAACAATTACTCATGAAGACGTGAAAGAGCGTGCTAAACAAACGATGCTTTGGCAAATTGCTAACGGTGTTCAATTTGTTCGAACTCATGTGGATGTGTCTGATCCTACATTAAAGGCGTTAAAAGCCATGTTGGAAGTGAAAGAAGAAATGGCGCCTTACATTGAAATGCAGATTGTTGCCTTTCCTCAAGAAGGGATTTTGTCTTTCCCTAACGGTAAAGCTTTAATTGAGCAGGCGATGGAGCTAGGCGCTGATGTAATTGGCGCAATACCGCATTTTGAGTTTACCCGTGAGTACGGGGTTGAATCACTAAATTACATGTTTGACTTGGTAGACAAATACGACTGTTTGGTTGATGTGCATTGTGACGAAATAGATGATGAACAATCACGGTTTTTGGAAACGCTTGCAACTTTGGCGTACGAGCGTGGGATAGGGCACAAGGTTACAGCAAGTCACACGACCGCGATGCATTCATATAACGGAGCTTACACGTCGAGATTGTTCCGTTTGTTATCAATGAGCGGCATTAACTTTGTTGCTAATCCTTTAGTGAATATTCATTTGCAGGGGCGCTTTGATGATTATCCTAAACGCCGTGGTATCACGCGAGTCAAAGAGCTGCTTGAGGCAAATATTAATGTTTGTTTTGGCCATGATGACGTATTTGATCCGTGGTACCCAATGGGCACAGCCAATATGCTGCAAGTGCTACATATGGGGCTACATGTTTGTCAGCTCATGGGATACGACACCATCAATGATAGTTTGAAGCTGATTGGGCAGCATAGTGCGCGTACCCTGCAAGTAGAAAACAAGTATGGCATTGAAGTAGGTAAGCCAGCGAGTTTACTTATTTTACCTGCAGAAAGTGAGTTTGATGCCGTGAGACGCCAAGTACCTGTGCAGTATTCTATTCGCGCCGGCAAAGTGATCGCAGAGACCCAATTGCCCAAAACGCAAGTTAATCTAGAGCAGCCTCACATCGTTGATTTTCGTCGCTAATAGCGCCTTGAACAATTCTAAATGCCTAGTTACGCCTAGTTGTACAATGCGCGAGCTAGGCGTTTTTTGTTGCCTATTTTGGCTAGTATCGCCTAACAAAATTCCCATAGAGCCGACCTTGAATTGGCCTTTCAATCAGATAAATAGTCCCGTTGTTTCTCATTGTTTGAAGCTTATTTATTGGGATGGTGTAGAGCTTATCTGCGAAATAATCCTCATTACTTAAATCTCCATGCTCAATACTATTGACCACCGCGTGTTGCCATTGATAGTAAATTCTGCCGTGAACGAAGACGACATTATTGCCAGTCACACGCACAACTTTGGCTAATTGATATTTGTTTTTAAGCTCTGAGCTGTTATTGAGTTGTTGGACGTTTAGAAAATAAAGATCATTAATTTTAGGGTCTAAAACTAACACAGAGGCTCTGGTTTGAGCGGCCGTATGAGAAGCATATTCTACATAGCCAAAATAGGCTGCCATGAACAAACAAGTGAACAAGACGAGCTTATTTAACGTTATTGAGAATGGCATTTTTCGCGCTTGTGTTGGTGCGGCTACGGTCACTTTAATGTTCCTTTTAAAGTTATAAATTGCTGCTACCTCAGTCAATTGAGGTAGCTAGCATACTGATTGATATACTTAATCATATCACCTTGAAGGTGTTTTGATTCAACGCTACAAATCGTACTTTCGTAAAAGCTGGTCAATCATGGATTTATCCAATTGACTTGAACAGCTATAACAGTCAGTTAATTCGCTTAACAAGGCTTGGTGTTTTTTGCCCAATTCAAACGCTTGTGAGTAGGGGATATGCTCAAACATGACCATGGCATAACGGGGCGTAAATCGCTCAGGGAACCACTCTTGAATTTTAAAGGAAAATTGCTTTTTCAATAAAAATTCATGCTGGCGAACGCTATCACGCATTTCCACATAGTTTTCTAATGCCATATTAGCAATGGCATCGGCATTGACTTTGCGAGCAGCGGTAATGGCTTTAAAATACTGTTGCCAATCGGTTGGTTCAGTTGTTAACTCTGGCACGAGTTGGGCAATGGTGTCGCAATCTTCAAAGCCACAATTCATGCCTTGGCCATGAAACGGCACGATGGCATGAGCGGCATCGCCGACGATCAATGCTTGATCGTTATAATGCCATGGCGCACATTTGATGGTGGCAAGCCTGCCGGTAGGGTTTTGCTGATAACGATCGGTCAGATCGTCGAGTAACGGCTGAATATCAATAAAGTGGTGCGCAAAGAAATTGTTGATCTCTTCATCGGTTTTAATGCTATCAAAACTGGTGACGCCGTGATTAGGCATAAACAAAGTGACAGTGAAACTGCCGTCAAGGTTTGGCAGAGCGATTAACATAAACTCACCACGAGGCCAGATATGCAGCGCATGCTTTTCTAGTTTATGTTCGCCATTATTATCAGGCAAAATCGTCAGTTCTTTGTAGCTGTGATCAAGCACCGCTTCTTCATTCTCTGTACTGCCTTTGTTTAAAATGGCGGTACGTACTGGAGAGTTAGCTCCGTCTGTACCAATTACTTTATTAAAATCAACAATGGTTGCTTGTTGATTTTGATGAGTCATCGTTAAGATGTTTTGGTCAAAATCAATAGCAGTAACGCGATGTTCAAAATGAAAGTTCACTCGGCCCGTTTGCTCAGCTTTCGTCATTAAAAAGCTATTTAACTGAGCACGGGAAATAGAATAGATGACGTCTTGCTCACTTTGACCATAAGCTTGTAATGTCGAAGGCTGGCCATCAAGGTGGATCATTCGGCCGCGCATTGGGATCAACAGCTGGTTAATTTCATCCATCAAGCCCAAATCTTGCAGGGGTTTAATGCCGCGATTGGCTAGCGCAAGGTTGATTGAACGGCCAGCAGAAATGTCTACTTTTCGCATGTCAGCACGCGACTCATACACGTCGACTTGGTAGCCTTTACGCGCAAGTATAATAGACAATAGCGAGCCGACCAAACCGCCGCCCACTAGCGTGAAATGTGGCGTGTTCATGCGATACACTCCTTTAAAATTCTAACAAAGTGATAGCAATCGGCAAAGCTATTATAAAGCGGGACAGGGGCGACACGAATGACATTGGGCTCGCGCCAATCCGTGGTGACGCCACGTGCTTCAATGGCGTTGAACATGGCTTTGCCATCAAGCCCATCGACGTTGATCATGATCGATAACTGACAGCCATACTCTGCTTCATTGTTGGGGGTGATCACGCGAATTTTCTCACCAAGCTCTGCGGCTAAAAGCGATCGTAAATAACCACTTAGTTTGAGTGATTTTTCTCTAAGTGGTTTCATACCGCCAGCAAGTTCAATGGTTTCATACGATCCTCTAACTGCTGCCAAACTTAGAACAGGTGGATTGGATAACTGCCAGCCTTCCGCAGATGGAATGGCTTGAAACTGATTTTCCATTTTAAAGCGGGTGCTTTTGTCATGGCCCCACCAACCCGCAAAACGATTAAGTTTTTTATTTTCAACGTGTTGTTGATGGACAAAACAGCCTGCAACCGAGCCTGCGCCACTGTTAAGGTATTTGTAACTGCACCAACAGGCAAAATCGACCTGCCAATCATGTAAATTCAGCTCGATATTGCCTACCGCATGTGCAAGGTCAAAGCCGACTTTAATGCCTTTGGCGTGAGCCTTTTCAGTGATGGTTTTCATGTCTAACACTTGTCCTGTGTAATACTGAACGCCGGGGAGTAAAATCAGTGCTATTTCATCGCCATGCTCTTCAATCAGTTGATACAAATCATCATGATTGAGTAGCTCTTCTGCTTGGCGTGGCTGCCAGAGCAACATATTTTCATCAACATTTAGGTGATGGTGCTTTAGTTGAGATTCAACCGCGTAGTGATCAGATGGAAAGGCATGATCTTCGATTAAAATTTTTGTGCGTTTGCCACTGGGTTGATAAAAACTAACCATCATTAAATGTAAGTTGGCGGTTAGTGAATTCATCATCACCACCTCTTTGGGCAATGAGCCGACCAGCCGACTGGCATGTTCAGTTAGAAATTCGTGGTAGGGCATCCAAGGGTAGTCGCCTTCAAAGTGGCCTTTTACGCCGCGCTCTTGCCAAGCGTCGAGCACTTCCATGACTGCTTCTTTGGCTAATATTGGCTGTAGCCCTAAAGAATTACCGGTGAAGTAATATTCTTCTTCGCCGTTTTCCTGTTTGGGAATTGAAAAGTGGTTACGCATGTATGCCAAGGGATCGTTTTCGTCTAACTGCTTGGCGTATTCCAATGTTGTATTTATTGTCATTTTTATTCTTCTTATTCTTGTAGTGGCTCAGCGGCATATAAAACCGGCTTCGATGGTGTGGCGTCATTGATCAGCGCGGTGAGCTGCAAGTTGATAAAGTAAAACCCGTCACTAATGATGTCATCAAAATAGGCCAATTCGGTGATGGTCTTATTGATTAAGCTGTTGGTTGTTGGCTGATGTTGCTCTTCAATAACTTGCCAAAACAAATGATGACAGGTGAGTAGGCCATCATCATGCAGCCGATCTATTGACGGTAAGTCGACCAATAGATGCTCCACACCACGCTCATTTAACAACAAAATGGCTTCACGACTAAAAAATGCAGGTTGATTGTCATCATTATAAATTTCCGTTTTTTTAGTGCTGGCGTTGGGTAAGGTGCGAATGGCCAAGCTTTGCAATTGAGCGTTGCTGTAGGTATTAAGCGATGGTTCAAGTTGCGCACGGGTAATCAACATATCGTTATCAGTTAGCGCTGGGGAATAGTCTTCTTGTGAGCTTATACCGTGTTCTGGCATAACAGATACTAAAACACAAGGCATCAACGGCGGCGGAGTGATTGTGCCAATAGGTAAAGATAATGCGGCTGATTGATCGCAAATGTGGGCGATAGATTCTGTGTGAGTACCATTGCAGTGAGGGTTAAAATTGAGTAAGTTCACATTGCAACTGCCACCTTGTTCAGTATTGCCAATAAAGCTGCCTGCTGTCATCGGTGTTTTTTGTGCTTGTTCTGCGCCGTAATGGTTAGGTTGCTCACCATTGAAGTTGAGCTCGATGGCAGCGCTATACGGGAAGTCTGTATTGACTTCATAGTTTGTGTTGTCGAGGGTTATCGTGCATTTCACAAAAATTGCTCCTTGGTTAGTCCAAGCCAATCTAGCGCGCTGCCATGGAGTAACTGTTTTTTTGTTGGTAGATCTAACCCTGCATTTTCAATCAGCTTGCCGGGTTCAAGTTCACCTAAGGGGAAGGGGTAATCAGTACCAAGCGCTAAGCGCTCTGCGCCCATTAAATCGATAAGGTATTTGAGCGCTAATTTATCGTGTACTAAGGTGTCTAGGTAAATCTGCTTAAGAAATTCTCTTGGGTTAATATCGCAATCAACTGCACACAAATCAGGGCGAACATTAAAACCGTGCTCAATTCTGCCGATGGTTGCAGGAAATGAACCACCGCCATGAGCAAAGGCAATTTTAAGTTGTGGTAATCGGGCTAATACACCGCCAAAAATCATCGAGCAAATAGCTAAACTCGATTCGGCTGGCATGCCAACGAGCCATGGCAACCAATAGTCAGGCATTTTTTCTTTTGCCATCATGTCCCACGGGTGAACAAAGACGCTGGCGCCTAAATCTTGAGCCGCTTCAAAAATAGGAAATAGGTTATCGTTATCTAAGTTCCAGTCATTAATGTGCGAGCCAATTTGAATACCGGCTAAGCCAATATCTTTAACACAACGTTCTAGTTCTTTAATGGCAAGATCCGGTGATTGCATTGGTACAGTACCTAAACCAACAAAGCGTTTCGGATGGTCGGCAACAATACCTGCAATATGATCGTTGAGGTACTTTGATAAGTCCAACGTGTGTTCAGGTTTTGCCCAATAGTTGAACATAACGGGCACAGTAGACAATACTTGCACGTCGACTTGGTGTTTCGCGCAGTCATGCAGTCGCGCCCCAGGATCCCAGCAGTTTTCTTCAATTTCTCGAAAAAATTTATCGTCCATCATCATTCGAGCACAGCCGCACTTGTGATGATCTAAATGAACAAAACCGCCATAGCCGTACTTCTCACGCAAGTTCGGCCACGTTTTAGGTAAAATGTGGGTATGAATATCAATTTTTAACATATCGACCACCATTAGGATTTAGTACTGACAGTGCCACATTGCGTACAGGTGCAGTGGACTGGCATGTTGAAGAAATTGTTAAAAACCTTTGGCAAATCCGTTTCGATATTGGCGAGGCTAAATTGCTCACGGTAGAGTTGCTGAGAGCAGTTACTGCAAAACCAAACGAGCGCATCTTGCTGCTTTGGCGCACGTTTTTGTTCAACCACTAGGCCGACACTGTGCTCAAAACGTTGTGGAGAATGAAGCACTTTAGGCGGCAGTAAAAATATCTCGCCTGCTTTAATGGCAATGTCTTTAAACTCATCGTTCTCGACAACTTTTAAGATCATTTCACCTTCTATTTGATAAAACAATTCTGGGGTTTCGTTGTAGTGATAGTCACTGCGGTTGTTTGGGCCACCCACGACCATGACAATAAAATCGTCTTGTTCAAAAATTTGTTTATTGCACACAGGAGGCTTCAGCACATCGCGGTGTTCGTCTATCCATTGCTGTAGATTAAACGGTTGGCTAAAAGATGTAGTATCAGACATGACAGCTCCTATTGATGGTCGGAAAGTGTGGCAATGCACTTGAGTTCGATGGCGATAGGGGTAGGTAATTTATTGACTTCAACGGTGGTGCGACAAGGTTGATTATCAGCAAAATACTCGGCGTATATTTTATTATAGGTGGCAAAGTCATCATCCATGTTTGTGAGAAAAACCGTGACATCGACTAAGTCCATCCAAGTAGCACCAGATGCTTCAAGTACCGCTCTGACATTGTCAAACACACTGCGACACTGTGCTTCTATATCATAACTAACAATTTTATTGTCTTTATCGAGTGTGACGCCGGGAATGTCTTTACTGCCTGCCTTTCTTGGACCCACGCCAGAAAGAAAGAGTAAATTGCCGACTTGTCGAGCGTGTGGGTAAAGCCCAACGGGTTTTGGCGCTTTGTCTGCATTTATTTTTTTATTGTTTTCACATGAACTTGCTGTCATCACAACTATCCTGTTTGGCTAAAGCTCAGGCATTACCTTCGCTAAGAGTTTATGCACTTTGTTTATTAGTGTTTTAGTAACAATGCACAAATTGACGATGCTTATTGTGGCTATCGTTTTAAGTTTAGAAAATATTGAGTAGGTCGCTATTTTTTGCACGCAATGGTTAAATCTCGCAGCATGAACAGTGCTAAATAACGTTGAAAGGCAGAGGTTATTTCGGCGTGAATTTGCAGCCTTGAGAGCTGGCAAATATGGCTCCGGAAGATTTAAATTTATAGCAAATATGGCTCATTGGTATTTAGCTCATTAATATTTAATACAAACGTTCTTCGGCTCGGTAAAAAAGCGCATGGCTTCGAGACCACCTTCGCGTCCTACACCTGACTGGTTCATGCCACCAAAGGGGGTACGTAAATCTCTAAGTAACCAACAATTGACCCAAACTATGCCGGTATTAATGGCCTCACTTAATCGATGGGCACGGGCAAGGTCTTGTGTCCACAGGGTCGAAGCCAAGCCATATTGGCTTTCATTAGCAAGTTCAAGGGCTTGTTCATCAGTATCAAATGGTTGCATGCTGACCATAGGGCCAAAGACTTCTTCTTGATTACAACGAGCAGAGTTGCTTATGCCTTCTATGACGGTTGGCATAATAAAATACCCTTGAGCGCAGCGATTATCGCCTTGAACGGAGTGACCACCCGTTAGTATTTGTGCGCCTTCTTGTTTGGCTAAGTCGATATAGCTTAAAATTTTGTCAAAGTGTGGCTTTGATACAATAGCACCTAACTTTGTGTCTTCGATCATAGGATCGTTAGGTACCAGTTGTTTAACTTTTTTGACAAAGGCCATTTTAAATTTATCGTAAATACTGCGCTCAATATAAATTCTTGAAGCACATAAACAAATTTGTCCTTGATTGGTAAAACTTGCCTTGACTAATTGCTCAACGGTATTGTCAAAATCACAATCGGCAAAGATAAGTGCTGGATTTTTACCGCCTAATTCGAGCGATAGCTTCTTAAATTTAGGTGCCACTTGTGCGGCAATTGCAGCGCCAGTATTGCTGCCGCCCGTGAAAGAAATGGCTTTTATTTTTGGGTGCTCACAAATAGCGGCGCCCACTGAAGCGCCTTTACCGTGCAAGATATTGAGCACGCCATTTGGCAGACCAGCGTCTTGACATATTTTACCGAGTAAGTACGCCGTATATGGGGTGATTTCTGATGGCTTGGCAATGACGCAGTTTCCGGCGGCTAGTGCAGGGGCAATTTTCCAAGTAAAAAGGTAGAGCGGTAAATTCCAAGGTGAAATACAGCCAACAATACCAACTGGCAGGCGTAGCGTGTAGTTTATCGCCTGATCTGCCATGGCATGAGATTCACTGGAAAACTGTGAACTGGCATGGGCAAAGAATTTGAAATTACTCGCGGCTCGAGGGATATCAACACTTCTTGCCAGTGATATTGGTTTACCGTTATCTTTGGCTTCTGCGTTTGCTAACGGTTCAAGTTGGCGTTCAATTTCTACCGCGATATTAAATAAAATTTCAGCGCGTTGCTCTATGGGCATTACGCGCCAAGCAGACAATGCCGACTCAGCGGCTTTAACAGCTAACGTTACATCGTTTTCATCACTGTCGGGCAACTGGCTATATATTTGCCCAGTTGCCGGCTCAATATTATCGAGGTATAGACCACTCAACGGAGCAACATATTGACCATCAATAAAGTTTTTCAATAATTCCACAAATGATACCTATTTTAATAAGCTAATACGTTTGCGCTTACAAACAAAGTGTGCGGCCGCCATCAACAGGTAAGTTAATCCCTGTAATGTAGCCTGCAGCAGGAGAGGCTAAAAAGGCGGCAGCGGCTGCAAACTCGCTGGGCTCTGCAAAACGGCGCACTGGGATCTGTGCTTTTTCATTGTCTGTTGCTTGCTCTATGGTGATGTTTTGTTTTGCGGCTTTGCCCTCGATGATGGCATCAAGTCTAGCGGTTGCGGTTGCCCCAGGGAGAACATTGTTGACGGTAATGCCAAACGGCCCTAATTCGCTTGCCAGTGTTTTTGCCCAACTTGCTACAGCACCTCGAATGGTATTAGAGACGCCTAGACCAACTATAGGCTGTTTTACTGAAGTTGAAATAACATTGATAATTCGCCCATAACCGTTGTTTCTCATCGCAGGAATGAGTGCTTGGACGAGATGGTGATTGGTCACTAAATGTAAGTTAAAGGCATCAATAAAAGCCGTTGAATCAGCGACATGGGCGGGTCCTGGGGCTGGGCCACCTGTATTATTGATGAGAATGTCGTAACCACCGTGCTGAGTGATATCATTTTCGATAGTGCTTTTTACTTCCTCTGGTTTTGAAAAGTCAGCAATGAGGACATGGTGTCTTTGATTACGCTCAGTAGAAAGCTCATTTTTTACTTGTTCTAAAGCTACTTTGTTACGCGAAAAAAGGGTGACATGTGCACCAAGGTTTGCAAGCTCTATCGCACAAGCTTTACCAATTCCTTGGCTGCTGCCACAGACAAGTGCTCGTTTATTACTCAAATTGAGATCCATAATTAACCCTATTGTAATATTTTTTATTGGTCATTTTTTGACGGATTGTCATTGTTTTATCACAGTAAATTTTTTTTTGTCAGCAATTTACCAAAATTAACTGTAACAAATGAGTAAATTATTTTTGACAATCAAGAGTGGGCGGAGATAATAAAGTTAAAGGGCTGTGTTTTTATGTCGTATGAGTCGTTGATAATAATTATGACTAATATGTCCCTATAGGCTCCAAAAACACGTTAGGTTAATTTGTCATCACCGCCTTTAGAAAATGGCTTTTCACTAAATTTATAAATAAGGATTATTTTGAAGTTTGCTAGTCATAAGGCGCATTCAGTTTTAGTATCTTTAGCGATGTCCTGTTCGCTTGCCATAGTTTCGTCTAGCGCTAAAGCTTCTGATAGCCGTATTCATGAAACATGTGAAACAAATCCTCAGCAGTGCTTGATAGATATTCAATTGAAACTTGATACTGAAACGTATCAAAGTAGAGTTTGGTTTCAATACAAACTTTACCAATTAGATGCACTATTTGAGCTACTAGAGTTAGACGAGCTTTACAATGAAGTGACACCTTGGCTTAACGCTGATGATATACCATTGAAATTTAAACTTGCTGTTGAAATATATTATGCAAAATTGCTTCGTGGTAAAAATGAGAAAGAAAAGGCGGTATTTCACTTAGAAAGAGCCATTCATACATTACAGGACATTAATGAAGTTGCTCCTGATCCTATGTTAGAGGTGCAAATAGCGAATGCGCTTAACTCTCTAGAGCGTTATCAGCAAGGTTACGACTTACTAAAGCCACTTGAAGATAAATATCGCAATCGGCATATGCCTGAGTTCAAGCATGAACTGTATGAAAATTTAGGACACTTTGCATACCGCCTTGGTGATTTTGAACAGCACCTACAATACCGATTAAAAGCGCAGCGCTGGGCAAAGGAACATAGTAATAAAGTGCAAATTGCAATTTCTACCTACAATATTGCTAGGGCTTATCAGATGCTGTCAAAATATGAAGAGGCATTTGTTTACTTTGCTAAAGCAGAAGAAATGCAAGCGATGGGCAAGCATGATCAAAATATGATTTGGTTTCGCCGAGCAGAAATGGCACTTGAAATGAGTGAGTTATCAAAAGCGAAAGAGTATTTTGCTTTTGTTGATCGTGAAATACCTAGTGATTATTACATTGAGATGTTTGATCAGTTTGAGGTAAAGCTCAAAGCTAAAAGGGAAAATTAGCGAATCTGTGTTGCCATTATAGTTGTTGAAATAGACAAACTCTTACATAAAAAAGCCCGGTGACAAACCGGGCAAAAACAATAAGGGAGAAATATGTCTAGAAAGGTTACTCAGTGCTTCCTTCTAGTAGGCTTTTGCCATTAATTGCAATTTTTCTGGGCTTTAATGCTTCCGGAATTTCTCTTTCTAAATCTACATGCAGTAAACCATTTTCCATAAAAGCACCAATGACTTTTACGTGGTCTCCTAGCTGGAATTTTCGTTCAAAATTACGTTCGGCGATACCTTGATAAAGAAAGTTACGTTCGCCTTTGTCGGTCACTGCTTTTGTGCCGGTAATAATGAGGTGGTTTTGTTTAGACTCAATGTCTAATTCAGTTTCAGCAAATCCTGCTACCGCCATGGTAATGCGATATTTATCTTCGGCTAAAGACTCAATATTGTATGGAGGGTAAGAAGATTGTTTTTCTGAACGTGCCGCTTTATCAATAAGACCTGCTAAGTGGTCGAATCCGATGAATGAACGGTAAAGTGGGCTTAGATCTGTGTTAGTACGCATAATTCATATCCTATCTATGTAAGCAATATGTAATACCTAAATTTCCATTGGCTGTGTTCAAAAACCGATTAACGCGAATTTGAAATATATCCAACTTCATTTAAGTGTGCCTTTCCTAAAGGAACAGGCGGTTAATGAAATGTAATCCCTATTCAGGCGACTACGTAATAAGAGATAGGGCCATCAAAATTGTTTTCAAGAGAAAAACATAAAAAAAATTAAAATAAATTTAATTGTGCTAATTTAGCACAGTGAAATTAACGCAAAGGAGCTGCAAATGGTTCATTTCAAAACTAAAAATCTGCTTATCATTTTTCTTTTCTGTGCTTTTAATTTATCGGCTGCGCCAACAGCAGAGTCAATTGCAAAAGAAATTACCACCATCACCAATGCGAAAGCGCTCAAACGAGTACCGCCTAAATACCCCGTTGAATATGCGAAACAAGGTGCTGAAGGCTGGGTGATTGTCAGTTATGTTGTCGAGCCTGATGGCAACACCAGTAATGTTTTGATTGAACGCTCTTCAGGTCGAAAGCGTTTTGAAAAAGAAGCATTAAGAGCGATTAAAGATTGGAAATATAACCCAGCGCTTGAAAACGGAGAACCCGTTCAACAGTGTCGTAATAATGTCAGACTTGATTTTAGAATGAAGAAAGAAAGAGCCGGTGTTTCTAGAAAATTTCTCTCGTTATATAAAAAATTTGTCTCTGCGCTAAATGAGAAAGACGCTGAAAGAATCGAGAAATTGGCCCCTCAAATGAAAAGCTATAAGATATTTGTGGCCAATGAGAGCTTTTTTAAGTTCACAAGTATGGCAGATTATTACGAGTACAAAGGAGACATTGAAAAGCAATATTCAAATTTAGGCTTAGCTGTACATAGTGGCGTTGATGCTAAATTTTATCGTAAATTATCTGACAAAACGTCAAAAGGTGACAGTGAACCACAAGAGGCTTGGTCGACTAAAGAACGTAACAAAGCTCAACAAATTCGAACCGTTTTACACCGTAAGTTAATGATTGAGCTTGATAAAGGCAGTGTCTCACATGCGCTAAATACGGTGAATAAGTTGCTGGCAGTGTCACCTACAAAAGAGATTGGCTCCATTTATCAGCGGCAGAAAGAAAGCTTGGATAATTTTATCGCCTCTGAGCATGTGCTTTCTACGAAAGCGACAGTAAATAACAATGGTATTTGGCAACACCAATTGTTACGGAGTGATTTTTCATTTACTGAAATTCAGGGAAAACTCGACTCAGTAGATGTTCGCTGCCAAAACAAGCGGCATGTGTTTTCTATCAACGAGCAGACCCAGTGGAAAATTCCGGAGAATTGGAAAACTTGTCACTTATATGTCAAAGGGAAAGAAGGCACAGAATTTTCACTGCTTGAATTGCCACGCTCATTGAGCAATGACACAAAGGTAGCTGCGCATAAAAACTGAAATTAGGAATTTTCTTTTTTTTTTGTAATAAATTTATCCAATGACAGACTAGTACTATTAAGAAAAACAATTCAGTCGAACGTTGGGAGAAAATCATGGAAGTTATTCAAGTGCTTGGTCTTGTCATTTTAGTTATCAGTTCAATTGCCGTTTTGGCGGTTATAGAAAAAAAATACGACCTTAATTTGGGCATCAGCTCTTATAATTATGATGATATGGATTGCTGGGGCTTTGGACACCAGTCAACAAGAAAGCAGTTGGCAGAGAAAGATAAAACTATCGCACAATTGATTGAACGAGTTGAGGTGTTGGAGAAGATTGTGACGGATCCAGCAGAGCAGTTAAAAAGAGAGATTAATCAACTTTAGTTATTGATACATATCGACATAAAAAAAGCGCCTTATCTGGGCGCTTTTTCAGTTCAAACGAGTTATCACATGCTATTAGTGCTCGTGACCACAACCGCCTTCAACATGAACATGGCCATGTTCAAGCTCTTCCTCAGTTGCTTCTCGAACTTCCAAAATTTCGACATCAAATTTTAAGTCTAAACCAGCAAGCGGGTGATTGCCATCTACCGTAATTTCATCTTCAGCAACATCGATCACGATAACGGTTTGTTCACCTTCGTCTGTAGATGCTCTTAGTTGAGTACCAACGTCTAAGTCTTCAATACCTTCAAAAAGTGATTTTGGTACCGTTTGTACGTAACCGTCTTCACGCTGGCCGTAAGCTTGTTCAGCAGCCACTTCAACATCAAATTTATCACCGGCTTTGTGTCCCGCCAACGCACTTTCTAAGCCAGGAATTAAGTAACCTGTACCGTGAATAATAGCGAGAGGTTTGTGATCGTATGAGCTGTCGATTAGTGTGTCTTCACTGTCTGATACCGCGTAGTGCATTACGACGACTTTATTTTCAGCAATGTTCATAAAATTTCCTGTACAGGTTATTGGGTTGTATATGGGAGCGCGATCATCGAAGCGGTCGAAGATGGCTGTTGTTTAAATCTTATATTAGTGTCGGTAGTTAAATCATTGGCGACAACGGCCTGAACATAGTATTTACCGCTATCACTTCGATAATAGCTTAATGTGTCTCCAGCATTTCGCCAGTTATCGCCCAATTGTTTTTCTAGAGAAACTTCTTCATTAAAGTCAATGAGCGTGCCTGTGAACAGACTCATTGTTTTCTTATTTTTACCAAGGTATTGCATGCGTGCGACGGTTTCTTGGCCTAGGTAGCAGCCTTTGTTAAAACTAATGCCGCCAATTGCGTCTAAGTTCAACATTTGTGGCACATATTGTTGAACAGCATGTTCAGGTAGAATTGGGAAACCTTCGGTGATCTCTAATAGCGTCCACACGGATTCATTCATTTGTGGAACGGTCATTTCCGCAAGATATTTTTCCAATGTTTCATTATGGCCTATCAATAAATATCGTCTGATATTACCAGCGATGTAAACGATAGTTGTATCATCACATTGCACCACAGGGCTAAGCTCATCAGGCACTTTATTGAATTTTTGTTTAATGAATTCAATACTTTTTTTACCAACACAGGCAAGTAATGAATTGTTGGATTGCGTAATTTCTACTTTTGCAAAAACACCAAATTTTTTGAGCTCAGTTAAAGACTTATCGATACTTTGAGTGGGTTGTAATAGCAATAGGTGCTGTTGTTGCTGAATTAACCTAAACACAGAGAGTAACTTTCCTTTGGCGTCACAATGACCACCGGTAAGAAAATTATGTTCTGTAAGCGACGCAACATCGCAAGTAACTTGCCCTTGAAGGTACTTTTCTTGCTCGTCACCCGCGATGGAAATGGCTGAAAAATCAGTTAATTTCATGACAAAGCTTTCAGGAAGTTGTTCTAGTGTCGGAGAAGAATATGTTGCTTTGCCTGATTCATTTGTGCTTGAAGACATAAATAATAGAAAACCAATAACAATTTATTGTCTTAAATATAGGCGAAAGCAAAAAATTCAAGTCTAGTGGTGCGAATTTGTTTGTTAAATTGCTAGAATAGTCCTAGGTTTATTTAATTGTGGTGAATTATGCCAACAGAAAGTGCTACTTCGACAAATGAAAAAAACAAAGCGCGTTTACGATGGGCTTGCCGTCGTGGAATGTTAGAGCTTGATGTACTTTTTCTTCCTTTTGTAGATGAAGCGTATGACAATATTAGCGACCATCAAAAGTTAGAGTTTGAGCGTTTATTAACGTGTGATGACCCTGACTTATTTGCTTGGTTTATGGGACATGCGGTTTGTGAAGACAAAGAGCTTAACGAAATGGTCCAACTTATACTCAAGCGAGTTAAAGTGTGATCTATCGGTAAAACCTTCCTTATTGATTATTGAGCTCGTTTTAGGGCTCGTGTTTATTGCAATATCTTTCCTGAGTTTTTCCTATGTTGCTGTAGCAGCAATCGCGTGGCAAATCGTACTTTGTAGCGCCTTGTCACTTATGGTTGTTTATAAGCTGCTGATTAAACTTTTTAATAAGCGAAGGACAGGTGAATCTTTATCAATTGAAGGCGGTAGTCAAAAAGTCGTTTTCAACAATCAACAATATCAGCTAAAGCAAACAAGTCGCGTTGCCTTTTATGGTTGCTATATTATTGTTGGTCAAAAAAAGCAGCTCCTCGTTGATGGCTTAACGTTTGCTGATCGTTTTCTTCAATACTTTTATTCGCTTTATCAACAACGGCTAATTTTTGTTGATCGTAGATCCTTAACGGCAAAACAATTCTCAACCTTGTGCTTTATTATTAAATGGGCACAACAGGGTGAACATGAATAACTTACAAACTTTCTAGACCAAGTATTTGTTTAAACAATATTACCGTGGCTTTAAAATCGTCGGGCTAGTTTCTGTCAACATATCTGGAAAATCTAATGTGTAGTGTAACCCGCGACTTTCTTTTCGTTCTAGTGCACTATTGATAATTAATTCAGCCACTTGTGCTAGGTTTCGTAACTCCAACAAGTTATTAGTTACTCTAAAGTTACGATAATATTCATCAATTTCTTTTTGAAGTAACTCAACCCGACGTTTTGCTCGCTCTAAGCGTTTGGTCGTTCTGACAATACCGACGTAATCCCACATGAATAGACGGAGCTCGTGCCAGTTGTGTTGAATGACTACTTCTTCGTCTGAATCGGTGACTAGGCTGTCGTCCCACTGTCGTAATTTTAAGTAAGGTTTTTTGGTATCAATTGTGTTGGTAATATCTTGTGCTGCTGTTCGGGCATAAACTAAACACTCAAGCAATGAATTACTGGCCATTCGATTAGCACCGTGAAGCCCAGTGTAGGCTACTTCACCAATGGCGTATAAATTATCAATGTCTGTTTTCCCTTGCTCGTTTATCATCACACCACCACAAGTGTAGTGCGCTGCCGGAACCACTGGAATAGGGTGCTTGGTCATATCGATACCAAGCGACTGGGTTTTTTGATAAATAGTGGGGAAATGTTGCTTAATAAAGTCGGCAGGTTTGTGGCTGATATCCAAATACATGCAGTCTGCACCAAGACGTTTCATTTCATAATCAATAGCCCTTGCAACAATATCTCGCGGCGCGAGTTCAGCTCGTTCGTCAAACTCTGGCATAAATCGGCTACCGTTAGGGCGACGTAATATTGCGCCTTCGCCTCGTAAAGCTTCGGTTAATAAGAATGTGCCAGCTTCGGCATGATAAAGGCAGGTCGGGTGAAACTGGTTGAACTCCATATTGGCAACACGGCAACCGGCGCGCCAGGCCATGGCGATACCGTCGCCACTTGCGACATCAGGATTTGACGTATATTGGTAAACTTTACTAGCACCACCCGTAGCTAAAATGGTTTTTTTAGCATGCACTGATTCAACTTTCTCACTATTTCGATTCCAAATATAGGCGCCGACACAGGCTTTATCTTTGTTTTTATCGCAAATCAGATCTATTGCGTTATATCGCTCAAAAATACGGATACGATTATGTTGCTTTATTCGACTTACTAAGGTTTCTTGGACTGCTTGACCGGTGGCATCTGCTGCATGCAAGATACGTCTGTGACTATGTCCGCCTTCTCTCGTTAAATGATACTTGATATCGCCGTTATCATTCTTAACTTGATTCGGCTCTTGATCAAAATTAACCCCTTGGTTAATCAACCACTCTAAACAGCCTTTAGCGTTTTCCGCGGTGAAACGAACGGCTTGCTCTTCACACAACCCAGCTCCGGCGATGAGTGTATCTGACACATGAGCATCCACACTGTCATTTTCGTCAAATACCGCAGCGATACCTCCTTGAGCATAAAAAGTTGAACCTTCGTTTATCGGACCTTTGCTTAATACAATAACATCGGCGTTTTTAGCTAAATGAAGTGCTAAGGTTAAACCTGCTGCGCCACTGCCAATTATTAAAACATCGCAGTTATGTTGCTTATTCATTTAATTTCCAAGGAGTTAATCTGACAAATTTGATATTATTCGAAGTTCTCAGCAATTTTGTCGTAAACAAGGTAAAATTCAAGAACGCAATAAGGTTTAATGCGCGCTAATACACATTTAATTTTACCGATTTATTATGATACAGCAAAGTAAATGCAGCGGTTTGGCGCAAAATAATAACTTTTTTTTAATTTTAGAGAACTTTTTTACATAGACGTAGTCATAACTGATGCGTTTGCTAAGAGCCAGATGTAAGAATAAGTAGTTTAGTTTGGGAGAATTGGCTCGGATGAGCGAACAAAACGTCGATCAAAAATTGGTCGAGCGGGTTCAGAAAGGGGATAAAAACGCTTTCAACCTGCTAGTGAAAAAATATCAACATAAAGTGTCCAATTTAGTGACGCGTTATGTGAAAAACCAAGCAGATGTGCCTGATATTGTTCAAGAAGCTTTTATCAAAGCATATCGCGCCTTGCCTAATTTTAGAGGTGAAAGCGCATTTTATACTTGGTTGTATCGTATCGCGGTGAATTGTGCCAAGAATCATATGGTTGCTGGTTCAAGGAAACCGCCAAGTTCAGATGTTGAAATTGAAGATGCGGAAATTTATGATGGGGGTGACGCATTGCGTGAAAATGCATCGCCTGAGAAATTATTACTGACAAATGAAATTAAAAAAGTAGTTTTTGACACCATTGAGCAATTGCCAGAAGAGTTGCGTATTGCAATTAACTTTCGAGAGCTTGAGGGGTTAAGTTACGAAGAGATAGCCACTATCATGGAGTGCCCTGTTGGCACGGTACGCTCAAGAATTTTTAGAGCTAGAGACGCGATAGATAAAAAAATTAGGCCATTACTTCAGCGCTAATAATTAAGGTGTATTTATGATAGAAAAAGAGTTTGAGGCAGTATCATCGCTTGTTGATGGTGAACAACCAAATAATGAGTTGCTAGATCAAATCGGTCATGATGAACAACTGTCTGATACTTGGGAACAATATCATCTCATTGGTGATATTATGCGTGATGAGGTCAGCGACAATATATCATTGGAACTTTCTGACAATATTGCTGCTGCTATTGAACAAGAGCCTACGGTTTTAGCACCTAGAGCAAGTAAGAGCTTTACTAGTAAAGTGAAAGGTAAAGTGGTTCAGTTTGCAAGACCTTTTGGTCAGATGGCTATCGCAGCGTCAGCGGCAGGGCTAATGATCCTTGGCGTGCAAACCAATGTTGCTGAGAATGAAACTGTTGCTCCTTCACAGGTTGTACAAACGATACCGTTAGGTGGTATTGCAGATCCTGTAAGCTTTAACTATACGACCAATGATAGAGCGTCTCAGAAGCAGGCTTATATCGAACAACAACGTCGTTTTCAGGCATTATTAGCTGATCATCAGCAACAAATTAAATTAAGCTCAGTCACCAAAGTGCAAGAGACTGAAGCAAATGAAAAGGTTGAAGAATTACCTAAATGAAATTAATCAGTAGTTTGTTGCTACTGTTAAGCATAAGCTTTTCAGTAGCTGCAATTGAAAATGAACTAGCCAAGACTTGGCTTGAACGTCTATCCGTCTCCCTCAATAAACTTAATTTCAATACTTCTTTTGTTGTTGTTAAAAATAATCAAGCAGAGCCTTATCACTGGTTCCACGGTGTTGTTGAAGGCAATACAGAACTTGAGATTTTGGCGTTACTTAATGGACCCCGCAGAGATGTTTTAAGAAAAGGCCAAACGGTGAGTTATATTGAGCCTGAATTCCCTCCTTATTCTGTTATTGCGGACAATATTTCTGGTCCCATTCCGTCAGTTTTTAGTAAAGATGTCAGTGTATTGGAGCAGAGTTATAATTTTATCTCCGTTGGACGTAGCCGAGTATTAGGTCGAGCCGCCCAGCTTGTTAGAATTGTGTCAAAAGATGAACACCGACACGGCCACTGGCTATGGTTAGATCAAGAGTCTGGCTTACCATTGAAATTGGCGTTGATCACTCGCAAAGGACAACTGTTAGAGCAAGTTCAGTTTACCCATTTAGAGATAACCGATCAGCCAGCAGAAAGTCTTACTCAGCTTAACGTTGCAGAGTTACCTGCGGTTGTTGAAATCCCTGATGCTGCTGTTCAGAAATTTGCTTGGAAAGTTAATTGGTTACCTGACGGTTTTAAACGCTTGAAATCTGATCGTCACCGTATCACGCAAACAAAACAGCCAGTTGAATTTATACTCTTTAGCGATGGACTAGTAGACGTGTCAGTGTATGTTGGAAAAAGCCAGGACAGCCAACGTGCTGTTGATTTTGCTCGAGACGGTGGCACGGTGGTCTTGAATCAAGTGGTTGATGGCTTTGAGATTAGTGTTGTCGGGAAAATTCCTTCGAAGACTGCTAAAATAATCGCAGACTCCGTAGCTTTTGTTGCCCCAATATCTGAATGATTGAAGAACGTGCTGTTGTAAAAGAACTTTTCCCAGATGCGATTATGGTGGAAAGTGTTATTAAGTCGACTTGTAGCCAGTGCCATCAAGTCGATAACTGCGGCAATGGTCAAGTTGCAAAAGCATTACCACAGAAAAAACTCTCGCTATTAATCCCAACAACAGAGCGTTTTGTTGTTGGAGATGAGCTAATCATCGCTATTCCTGAACGTTTTTTATTGCAATCAGCTTGGCAAGTATACATGTGGCCGTTACTTGGACTGTTAATTTGTGCAGGGGGAGGCCAGTATTTGCTAAACAAAGGTTTTTTGACTCATGAGCTTTATGTCGTTGGCTTTGCCTTACTAGGCGGTTTTAGTGGCAGTAAATTAGCTAAGTGGTGGCAAGACTATTCTGGTTTACAAAAAAAACTTGTGCCGAAAATTTTGAAAACGGCACCTAAGAATATAGAGACCCTTTACGTCTCTTAACATTTATTCTCATCAGAATTGCCAAAACTGGCAACTAAAGATAGCCCCTAGCGAGTAAATTCGCTAAAATCTCGCACCAGAATCCCAGTTTGTACCCAGAAACGTGTGAATGCGTTTCCATAAATGAGAAAGTCTTTTTAAATGAAGCACATACGAAATTTTTCTATTATTGCCCATATCGATCATGGCAAATCAACACTTTCAGATCGTTTGATTCAACATTGTGGTGGCTTAGCTGAACGAGAAATGGAAGCACAAGTTCTCGACTCTATGGACATCGAGCGTGAACGCGGTATTACGATTAAAGCCCAAAGTGTGACATTGGATTATAAAGCTAAAGACGGTGAAACATATCAATTAAACTTCATTGATACACCGGGACACGTTGATTTCTCGTATGAAGTATCACGCTCGTTAGCCTCGTGTGAAGGTGCATTGCTAGTTGTTGATGCTGGACAAGGGGTGGAAGCACAGACGGTTGCAAACTGTTATACCGCAATAGAAATGGACTTAGAAGTTCTACCTATATTAAATAAAATCGATTTACCTCAAGCAGATCCTGATCGCGTAAGTGAAGAAATAGAAGATATTATAGGTATCGATGCCACTGGTGCAGTCACATGTTCAGCGAAAACCGGTATTGGTATTGAAGATGTATTGGAAACCATCGTAGAAAATATTCCACCGCCAGAAGGTGAGCCTGAAGCTAACCTTCAAGCCCTGATTATCGACTCTTGGTTTGATAATTACCAAGGCGTTGTGTCCCTGGTACGCGTTATGAATGGCGAAGTGAAAAAAGGTGACAAGATGGTCGTTATGTCGACTGGACAGACGCATATCATCGATAAGGTCGGTATTTTCACTCCTAAGCAAGTGGAAACGGGGGTACTAAAAACCGGTGAAGTTGGCTTTATCATTGCCGGCATTAAAGAAATTCACGGTGCACCAGTTGGTGATACAGTGACGTTATTTAAAAGAGAAGCAGAAAGTGCATTGCCTGGCTTTAAAAAAGTTCAACCGCAAGTGTATGCGGGTATATTCCCGATCAGCTCAGATGATTATGAAAATTTCCGCGATGCTTTGAATAAATTAAGCCTAAACGATGCTTCACTGTTTTTTGAACCGGAGAACTCTTCTGCACTTGGCTTTGGTTTCCGTATTGGTTTCCTTGGCATGTTACATATGGAGATCATTCAGGAACGTTTGGCTCGTGAATATGACCTAGACCTTATCACCACTGCGCCAACGGTAAACTATGAAATCGCTTGCACCAATGGGGAAATCTTATCGATAGATAACCCGAGTGATTTACCTGCGACGAACAATATTGATGAAATTCGTGAACCAATTGTTCAGGCTAATATCTTAGTGCCTCAGGAACACTTAGGTAATGTAATTACTTTGTGTATTGAAAAACGTGGTGTTCAAAAGGACATTATCTATCATGGTAACCAAGTGGCAGTAACTTATGAGTTACCAATGGCCGAAGTGGTGATGGACTTCTTTGATAAGCTAAAATCAACCAGTCGGGGTTACGCGTCATTAGACTATCACTTTGTGCGTTTTGAAGCAGCGGATATGGTGCGCGTTGATGTGATGATCAATGGTGATCGTGTAGATGCATTGGCGATGATTACCCATCGTTCAAATTCGGTGTCTCGAGGTCGAATGTTAGTTGAAAAGCTTAAAGAGCTTATTCACCGTCAAATGTTCGATATCGCCATTCAAGCCACGATAGGCAACAACGTAATTGCACGTACTACTGTGAAACAGTTACGTAAGAACGTAACGGCGAAATGTTACGGTGGTGATATTTCTCGTAAGAAGAAGCTTCTTCAAAAACAAAAAGAAGGTAAAAAACGCATGAAACAAGTGGGAAATGTAGAAGTACCACAAGAAGCGTTTTTAGCCGTGCTGAAGCTAGATAAATAGGATATTTATGGCAGTTTATTTTTCAATATTTTTGGTTATTATCACCGTTGTTACAGGGATAGTATGGGTTGCGAATAAGTTCTATTTGGCACCACAACGTCAATTAAAACTGCAGGCTGTATTGGAGCAGAGTGATAAAGTATTATCAGACACAGAGAAAGAAAAGTTAGTCGAACCGACAGCAATGGTTGATACCGCAGTGCAAATCTTCCCTGTTATAGCGTTCGTGTTGATATTGCGTTCGTTTTTATACGAGCCATTTCAGATTCCATCAGGTTCAATGATGCCGACATTACTCGATGGTGACTTTATTCTCGTCAATAAGTTCAATTACGGTTTACGCGATCCTGTTGTGAGAAATAAATTCTTTGAAAATGGTTTACCAGAACGTGGTGATGTCGTGGTTTTCAAATACCCGGTGAATCCTCAAATTGACTATATCAAACGTGTGATAGGCCTACCTGGTGATCGTGTTATTTATCGTAACAAGTCGATTTATATCAAACCCGCGTGTTCTCAAAGCGACGAAAAATGTCCAGAGTATCAACAAGTGGCGCAAAATTTTGTAGAAAAATACGAAGATGAATCATCAGATTTAGGCCGTTTTGTTTCTGAAATGCCAAACCAGACTCATGAAATACTGATTGATGCCAATACGTTGCCGCGAACTATGCATTACTTTAAACAGCAAGGTACACAGCGCGATGAGTTTGTCGTACCCAAAGGACAATACTTTGTCATGGGTGATAACCGTGATAACTCGCTAGATGGCCGTTTTTGGGGATTCGTACCTGAAGATAACTTAGTTGGCCAGGCGGTTGCGATATGGATGAGCTTTGATTTTGATAATGATGCAGATAGCTTTTTTCCTAGCTGGATACCAACGGGCGTTCGATTAGAACGTATTGGCGGAATAGAGTAGTGATCAAAAATACACCGCAAGCATTGGCGCGATTAAGTAAACGATTGGGTTATGAATTTAACGACGAGCAATTATTAATACAATCGTTAACGCATCGCAGTGCCAAAGGCGATCACAATGAGCGTCTAGAGTTTTTAGGCGACTCGATACTCGGGTGTGTTGTTGCTGAGCGCTTGTTTAATCAATTTCCAAAGGAAAGCGAAGGTGATTTAACACGCATGCGCTCTAGCCTAGTAAAAGGCGTCACATTAGCTGAAATAGCAAGGGACTTTAAATTGGGGGAGCACCTAATCTTGGGGCCAGGTGAAAAGAAAAGTGGTGGTCATCGCCGAGAATCCATTTTGGAAGATGCGGTTGAAGCTATTATTGGCGCTGTTTATATTGATTCTGATATGGCAACGTGTAAGGCCTTGGTATTAAGTTGGTTTGATGTCAGGTTGAGTAAAATTAAGCCTGGTATTAATCAAAAAGATCCGAAAACACGCCTTCAAGAGTTTTTACAAGGCCGTAAGATACCACTACCTCAATATGAAGTGGTTGATATTAAAGGTCAGTCTCATAATCAAGAATTTACCATAAAGTGTACAACGCAAGTGACAGAGCAAAGCATTATCACAAAAGGCAGTAGTCGCAGAAAAGCTGAACAAGCTGCTGCAGAAAAAGTATTGGAGATAATAAACAATGACAAATAACACAACCTTTTGTGGATTAATTGCCATTGTCGGACGACCTAATGTTGGCAAGTCGACTTTACTTAATGCGCTTTTGGGGCAAAAAGTCAGTATTACGTCTCGCAAACCACAAACAACACGACACCGCATTTTAGGCATTTTAACCGAAAAAGATAAACAGGCGGTGTTGGTTGATACGCCTGGATTACATTCGGATGAGAAACGTGCCATTAACCGTTTGATGAATCGCGCAGCAAGTAGCTCTATTTCTGAAGTAGAATCGATCGTTTTTCTTGTTGAAGGAACCCACTGGACCAAGGACGATGAATTGGTCCTCAACAAGGTCAAACAAAGTGGAGCACCTTGTATTTTGGCTATCAACAAAATTGACAATGTACAAGATAAAGAAGCGTTATTACCACATTTAGAAAAATTGGGTAAATTGCATAATTTTTCAGACATTATCCCTATCTCTGCTAGCAAGGGTGACAATGTCGATAAAATCAAAGCGATGTGCCTAAGTTCATTGCCTGAAAGTGATTTTTGGTTCCCAGAAGATTACATCACCGATCGCTCTAGTCGTTTTATGGCATCCGAAATTTTACGTGAAAAGCTAATGCGTTTTACCGGAGATGAATTACCTTATTCGACAACGGTAGAAATAGAGCAGTTTAAACAAGACGCTAAAGGCATATTACACATCAATGCCTTGATTTTGATTGAACGAAATAGTCAAAAGCGCATGGTGATTGGTAATAAAGGTGAACGCCTTAAAACGATTGGCCAAGAAGCGCGTCGTGATATGGAAGACTTGTTTGATCAACAAGTCTTCTTAGAAACATTTGTGAAAGTGAAATCGGGCTGGGCAGATGATGAAAGAGCACTGCGTAGTTTAGGTTACGGAGATGACTATTCAGGATAAATTTTTATGATGGACATCGAGCAACGAGCATATGTATTGCACAGTCGTCCATATCGTGAAAATCAATTATTGGTTGATTTGCTAACTGAATACGACGGTAAAGTAGGCGCGGTTGTTTACAGTGGTAAATCAGCTAAATCTAATAAGAAAAGTATTCTTCAGCCGTTTAACCCTATTAAAATTAAACTAAAAGGCCGCTCTAGTCTAAAAAAGCTGAGCTTGCTCGAAAATGATGGAAAGTCCTTAAAATTACAAGGTAATTACTTATTTAGCGCATTTTATGTCAATGAGTTATTAGTGAGATTGCTGCCTGAACTCGTTCCTTGTGAGCCTTTATATCAAGTGTATCTAAAAACCTTACAGCACCTTGTAACTCATGATGGTATTGAACCTGCGCTACGACAATTTGAAATGACGTTGTTGCAAGAACTAGGTATAGCGTTAGATTTTGAACCTGCGTATCAACTTGATTTACCATATCTTCGTTTTTGTGCTGAAATGGGGCTAGTATCCACAGATAAAAAACAAGGGAGTTATGATAAACTTCATGTCCAAGCTATCGCCGAACAGTGCGTCAGTAGCCCAGAAGTGCTATTGACTTTTAAGCGTTTAATGCGACAGATTATCGAGCAATTGCTAGGTAATAAGCCATTAAATAGCCGGAAACTATTTATAAAATGAGTAAAAGAATGAAGGAAATATATTTAGGCGTAAATGTTGATCATATTGCTACGTTAAGACAAGCACGAGGAACAAACTATCCAGATCCTGTGCATGCTGCCTCTGTTGCTGAACATGCTGGTGCTGATGGTATTACGGTGCATTTGCGTGAAGACAGAAGGCATATACAAGATCGAGATATCTACGTACTTAAAGAGACTTTAAAAACACGCATGAATTTTGAAATGGCAGTCACCGATGAAATGCTTGATATTGCTTGTGACGTTAAGCCTGAGTTTGTATGTTTAGTCCCAGAAAAACGAGAAGAACTAACCACTGAAGGTGGTCTTGACGTTGTCGGTCAGTTGGACAAAATCACGCAAGCTGTTGCGCGTTTATCTGAACAAGCTATCAAGACAAGTTTATTTATCGATGCTGACAAAGCACAAATCGAAGCGGCAGTTGCAACGAAAGCGCCATACATCGAAATTCACACTGGCCATTACGCAGATGCGACAACAGAAGCAGCACAAGAAAAGGAGTTAGCACGCTTAATTGAAGGCATTAAATTTGCTGACAGCCTAGGCTTGAGAGTGAACGCAGGTCATGGATTACATTATTTTAATGTTAAACCGATTGCTGCAATCGAAGAAGTGATTGAGCTTAACATCGGTCATGCCATTATTGCTCGTGCTGCGATTGACGGACTTGACAAAGCGGTACGAGACATGAAGCAATTGATGACAGAAGCTCGACGTTAGTATGTCAGTTGTAGGAGTAGGCACGGATATTGTGGATATTTCACGCATTGAAAATATGCGTGAACCTGCATTGTCAAAACTGGCTAGGCGTGTGCTAACTGACGCTGAGTTGGCACACTATCAAACGATAAAATATGCATACCGATTCTTGGCAAAAAGGTGGGCAGCCAAAGAGGCAGCATCAAAAGCTTTAGGCACTGGCATCGCGGCAGGCGTGTCATTTCAACATTTTGAAATTCAATCTTTGCCAAGTGGGCAACCGAAACTGCACCTGTCTGGTAAAGCGCTAGAGCTAGTGAGTGAGCTTGGCGCAAACTCATGGCATATCTCTATTTCTGATGAAAGCAACTTTGCTACCGCATTTGTTGTGCTATCGAATTAACACAAACCTCTAATAAAGAGCTGTACAAGTCAATGATTCTTATATGCTTTTAGAGGACAGTAATTTCTTTCCCTCGATAAAATTAACGCTTAATTAAAACTTACAATAAAATATATCTGTATGATTTTTAATCTCTGGTTATTCTTGAACTATACTCTAATATAGGCCCACTGTACGCTTAAGGGTGTAGTTATAGAAGGTGTAGTTAAAATGACTGAAGCGGATAGGAAATCATTAATCGAAAGGAGAACCGAACAACCTGAAAACTCGGTTTGGTGGTCTCGCTTGTCTCTTGCACAAAAGTTTTCAGCAAGTAGTCTCGGTAAATTTGGTTATGAGCTTGCGTTTATACGTAACGAGAATGGTCATAGCTTAGCGGTCTTATCGTGCAATGGTGGAGTTGCTGTTATTACCGAAGATGGCGAAATTAATACGTCACCTAGTATACGCATTAGGTAGTCTAGCTTCCTTGATAGTAGCGATAGAATTATAATAGTCAGCAGTAAATTGCGATTTTAATGTACCACTTCATTTATTTCTTTCATCACTTCTGGTGTTTGTTCAACGATGTTATCGATATGCTCAAAAAACTCAAAAAATTCAGGCTCTAAGTCATCTAAACTTTTTCCTTGTTTAAGATCGGTTTCTATTTGATGGGTTATTTTTCCAAGCAACGGAACGCCTGTGTAGCAGCAAGCACCGTTAAGCTTGTGGATCAGTATTTTGGCTTGTTCAATATCTTGGCTAGTGAGAGCATCTAATATATGCAATTTGGTTTCAGGTAAACTATTGACTAAGCCACTGAGCAAATCTTTAGCCAAGTTCGCTTTATTTCCTGCCCGTGTCAATGCAATTGACCAGTCAATTTCTTCCGTAGAAAAGTTAAAGAGGCTTTCATCAAGCTCACTCAAAAACTCTTTGTTTGAGGAACTGAGTAAATCGATATCACAATACTCATAGATGGTATGTCGTAGCATCGACTCATCAATAGGTTTAGTCATATATGAGCTAAAGCCCTCTTCGATTAGTTTTTCTTTTTCTCCGCTCAATGCATGTGCCGTGACCGCAATGATTGGTGTTTCATCGTTAAAAGTTTGTGATTTTATGGTCTTTAACGCAGTAACGCCATCCATGACCGGCATTTGAATATCCATAAAAATAAGCGCGTACTTTTCATTTTCACAGCACTCTACTGCTTCTTTACCGTTCTTTGCGGTAATTACTTCAGTTACCTGCTCGGTTAATAGTGCCTTAATAAGCTTCAGGTTGGCTTCATTGTCATCAACTGCAAGAACCTTAAGTGGGGCTTTTTTATTACTAATAATAGGTAGTTTTTCGGCCAACATTTCCTGGTTCGGAATTAATGCTCGGCTTAGTCTTTCTGGTGTTAGTGGTTTACTCAGACAACTTCTTGCACCGGCAGCAACAAGCGCTTCTTGAAGGTTAGGTGAGTTACTGTTAATCGCTAAGTGCAAGTTAGGTATTTTTGCTTTAACGTAAGTGATCAGGTTTTTAAGATCATTTAGTGCATCTGGGGTGACGGGGTGAGATATTAATGCGTAATCATAAAAATCACTTTGCTCAATGGCAGTGGTAAGTTCATCTAAACGGTCAACGGGCATAACCTGCATATCCCAGCTGGCCATAATCTCGCTCGTGGCAATACGTCCGTGTGTATGCGGTTCGAAATATAGTATGCGCTTACCTGCCAGCTCACTATGCAAAATGGGCGAACTGATAGGCATAGGATTAAGTTCGCAACTAAAGCTGAACCAGAACGTAGAACCTCTATTTTCTTCACTGACAAAGCCGACATCACCATTCATTTCTCGCGACAGTCGTTGTGAAATAACTAACCCTAAACCTGTACCTCCGTAAAGGCGCGTAACACTTTTGTCCGCTTGGCCAAAGGCGTCGAAAATCGTTTTTTGCTGATTTAAATTCATACCAATACCGGTATCGGTAACGGTTATTTTTAATACGGCACGGTTTTCTTCAATGGTGATGCTATCAATATCGATACAAATAGAGCCTTTGTCGGTAAATTTTATCGCGTTATTGACCAAGTTGATCATGATTTGCTTAACACGCATCGCATCACCAATGAGTGAATCAGGTAATTGTTGATTAATGCGTAGCGACAATTCAATATTTTTCTTATGAGCACTTGGCGCTAACAAGGTCAATGCTTCTTCTATCGTTTCTCGTAGTGCAAATGGAATACTCTCAATGACCATTTTACCTGCATCAAGCTTGGAGAAATCCAAAATGTCATTGATGATGGCTAGCAGGTTGTTTGCCGAGCGTTCGATCGTTTGTAAGTAATCGCGTTGTGTTTCAGTTAAAGGCGTTTTTAGCACTTGTCTTGTAAAGCCAATAACGCCATTGAGCGGCGTACGTAGCTCGTGACTCATGTTTGCCAAGAATTCTGACTTAACTTTGTTGGCGTCTTGTGCCTTACGTTTTGCAATATCAAGTTCTACGTTTTGTATTTCAAATTGTTCTAAACTTTCACGCAAATCTACGGTGGCTTGATCAACGCTGCGCTGCATCTCATCGTGATAGTCTCCTAAAGATTGAGCCATCGCATTGATACCATTTTTTAGAAAATTAAGCTCGCCTATGAGCATACCACTAACTCGGCTTTCCAATTTGCCTTCACGGATTCGATCGACCGCATGAACCATTGAGGAAACGGGACGGGTTACGTTACTGATCAATTTAAAGGCAAAAATTGCACTGATCAATGCACCAAAAACAACGATAGCAAAAGCAATAAGAATTTGGCTTTGTTGATTAAACCGAATTTTACTTTTATCAATTTGAATTGCGATATAGCCAATTTTCCGCTCATCGACATTTAAAAAGCTATCACTGGCGCCTTCGTCAATAATAGGTGTTCGATAAATAAGAAAATCGTCTATATCAATAGCAGTGGTTTCGTTAGGGATGATTTCAGTGGGACTTAAACGCATTAGGTTGGTATCGCCACGCAAACTGCTGCTGACAACCACTTGATTGTCCTTCGCTAACACCGCAATGTTTTTAACCAATCCTGAATGGTTTTTATGAGCTAGGCCAATCAATTGCCTTAGCTTAAAACGTTCTTTGTTTTTCAGTGCATCAACACTTGAAATAGCGATCGGCTCGATGATGCTTTGCGCACGCAACGATAAATAGTCATTGAGTTCAATATATCGGCTATAAGAGAAGTAACTTGCGATACTGATACCAATCAATGTGGTTGGTATAATGGTCAGCAACACTACCCAATCTTTAAGACTAATTTTATGCATTTGTTAGGCGAACTTAGTGTAAAATCATATGCTTGTTTTTGTACATCATGTCATATCACGGTTGAAAATTATAGCACTCGCATTCTTAGACTATGTAAAGCGCTTTAGGCAAAGGTAAATGGTATCAACAAATGGTTAAAATTTTTAAAGCAACCCAACAAAAAAAAGCGATAGGTCAAACACTCGATCTAGAAATCGAGCGATTAGACAATAACGGTCTTGGGGTTGCAATATATAAAGGGAAACCTGTCTTTGTTGCAGAAACTTTACCTAATGAGAAAGTTAAAGTTCGTGTTGTGGAACATAAAAACAAATATATGAAAGCAAAGCTGCTTTCTGTAACTTCAATGAGCTCAAATAGAGTTGATGTACAATGTCGTCATTTTAGTCAGTGTGGTGGCTGTGATTTGCAACATTTGTCATCGGAACAACAGCGAGCGTTTAAGCAGCAAAAAATTTCTAACTTGTTTAACCGCGAGGGGATGAATAACTTACCTTGGCAGTCTGCCGTTCACGATGAGGCATGGAAGTATCGTCGTAAAGCGAGGATCGGTGTTCAATTTGATAAACGTGGTGATGCAATCATTGGTTTTAGAAAGAAATTAACCAATGAACTTATTTCGATTAAGACATGCCCCGTATTAGAGCAAACATTAGCGAATGTATTTGTTGAACTTAAAAGTACTGTTGCTCAGCTAACACAGTATAAGTCCATCGGACATATTGAAGTTATTGCGAATGCCGAGCGAAACAATGTGGTTATTCGTCAATTGGAAAAACTGACAGAGCACGATAGAAATTGCTGGTTGGCTGCAGAGCAAAAATTTGACTGGCAAGTTTTTATTGATGATGGAAACAAGGTTTCAACGCTATGTTCAAATAGCCACATAGCGTTAAATTATGCGCTAAATGAGCAGTTAACAATTAACTTTAGACCGGATGATTTTATTCAGGTTAATGCAAAAGTAAATCAGAAAATGGTTGCGCAAGCAATCGATTGGCTGGCGTTGTCGAATGATGAACAGGTGCTAGATTTATTTTGTGGTATCGGTAACTTTAGCCTTGCGATGGCAAAACAATGTAAGCACGTTATCGCTGTTGAAGGAGTCGCTACCATGACGGAACACGCTAAGCTCAATGCCAAAGCTAACCGCATTGATAATTGTCAATTTTATCATGCGGATTTAAACGCCGACTGGAAACTGCAAGGGTGGGCGAAAAATAAATTTGATAAGGTGCTTTTAGATCCAGCTAGGGCGGGGGCGTTCGAAGCGTGTCAGCAACTAGCTGAGCTTAAGCCAAAACTAATCTTGTATGTCAGTTGTGAGCCAGCATCTTTGGCGCGTGATAGTAAGCTATTATTAGCAGCCGGCTATCAAATTGAAAAAATAGCGCTAATTGACATGTTTTCTCAGACAAAGCATGTTGAAACTATGGTATTGTTTCGACAAAATTAAGCGCAATCAAACTTCCAATCAACGAATGTTCAGTCAGTTAAGGATACCTAATGGTCTCAGTGCGTAAATCACATTTAATGTCGGATACAAGTTTTGAGCAATGGCTTGAAACATTGGACATAAGTGACGCAAAAAAGTTGGCTTTAGAAAGCCTATGGCGAGATGTTTCTGTTCATTTTTCAAAAGACCATGAATGCCAAATCAAGTCATTAGAAATGGTGGAAATTTTATCTGAGCTAAACCTTGATAATGACTCATTGTGTGCCGCATTCTTAGTGCCTTTAATAGAATATAAGCATTTGACGCTTGTTGAAATACAAGAAAGTTTTAGTGATCAGATATTCCTTTTGTGTAAAGGTGTTGCACAAATGGAGGCGATAAAAACGCTTCAGCAAAGTCAAACCAGTCAAGTTGCGGCTAACCAGGTGGATAACATTCGAAAAATGTTATTAGCAATGGTCGATGATGTGCGAGCTGTCGTTATAAAACTCGCGGAACGTTTGTGCTACTTGAGAATTGTAAAAAACAGTGAAGAAGAACTAAAAGTTATTGCCGCGAAAGAAACCGCCAATATATATGCCCCTTTGGCTAATCGATTAGGGATTGGTCAATTAAAATGGGAACTTGAGGACATAGCCTTTCGTTACCTACACCCGGATGTCTACAAGAAAATCGCTAAACAGCTCGACGAAAAGCGATTAGCGCGTGAACAATACATGGTCGACTTTGTTTCTTCACTTCAGGCACAACTGGATGAAATGAATGTCAGCGGCACCGTTTATGGTCGGCCAAAGCACATTTATAGCATTTGGAAAAAAATGCAGAATAAATCGCTAGATTTTGACCAGCTGTTTGACGTGCGAGCGGTCAGGGTGATTGTTGATGAGCTTCAAGATTGTTATGCCGCGCTAGGGGCTGTACACACTACGTGGAAGCATTTGGCAAATGAATTTGACGATTATGTCGCGACGCCAAAACCCAATGGTTATCAGTCCATTCATACAGTGGTATTAGGACCTGAAGGTAAATCAGTTGAGGTGCAAATACGTACCGAGCAAATGCATCAGGATGCTGAGCTAGGTGTGGCAGCACATTGGCGCTATAAGGAAGGCAGTGCCAGTGGTAAAACCTCTGGTTTTGACGAGAAAATTAGCTGGCTAAGAAAAATTCTTCAATGGCAAGAAGATGTTTCAGAAAATGGCCAAATGCTAGATGAATTGAGAAGCCAAGTTTTTGAAGACAGGATCTATGCATTTACACCTAACGGTGACGTGATTGATTTACCCGTGGGCGCCACACCGCTCGATTTTGCTTATTACATTCATTCTAACGTAGGGCATTGCTGTATCGGTGCCAAAGTGTTTGGACGAATTGTGCCCTTTACACATAAATTACAAACGGGTGATCAGGTTGAAATTTTAACCAGTAAAAAGCCTAACCCTAGCCGCGATTGGTTGAACCCTAATTTAAATTACATTCATTCGGCGCGGGCAAGAGCGAAAGTTCAGCACTTCTTTAAGTTACTTGACCGCGACAAACACACGGTACAAGGCAAAGAGTTACTCGAAACGGAATTGGCAAAACACGCAATAACATCACCAGATTTTTCCCGTGCCATCGAGCGATATAATGTCAGCACAGTTGACGATTTATATGCAGCTATCGGCTCTGGAAATGCTCGATTACAACAAGTCATTAATTATTTGTTGCAGCTTCATGAGAAAACTCAACCTTTAGTCGATATAGACCCCGAGAGTATTGTCACAAAACCGCAGCAGCAAAACTCGCAAACGCAAGAAAAGGATAGCGTAACGGTATCAGGTGTGGGCAACTTACTCACTCACATGGCCAAATGCTGTCAGCCAGTACCAGGAGATGAAATTGTAGGGTTTATTACTCAAGGGCGAGGGATCTCAGTTCACCGGAAAGATTGCGATCAATTATTTAATGCATTGCATCAACACCCAGAGCGTGAGATTGAAGTACAGTGGGCGAATAACGAACAGCAAACTTATCAAGCTACATTGCAAGTGACCGCTAGCGATCGCCAAGGACTATTGCGTGATATTTCCACTATTATTGCAAATGAACGAGTACACATTGTCGGCATGGCAAGTCATTCTGATGAACAAAAACGAACAACGAGAATGTCACTCACTTTAGAGATTTCAAACAGTGAAATGCTGAGTCGCTTATTGGTTAAATTACGCCAGCTGGATGACATAATTGACGTCAAGCGTTTGTCTCACTAATGCTTGTAAAAATATAGGAAAGTAGAATGCTTGATGCAAAACCCTCAATGGAAAAGCTACGCTGGATCATGACACAATTGAGAGATCCCGTGTCCGGGTGTCCGTGGGACATTAAGCAGGATTTTGCCTCTATCGTCCCACATACGCTAGAAGAAGCATATGAAGTTGCAGATGCAATTGCACAACAAGATTTTACAGAGTTGGAAAAAGAGCTCGGTGACTTATTGTTCCAAGTTGTGTTTTATGCGCAATTGGGACAAGAAGACAGAAAGTTTGATTTAGATTCTGTGATTGCGGCGATATGTGAAAAACTCATTCGTCGCCATCCTCATGTCTTTGGAGATACGTCTTTAACTACAGATGCTGAAATCAAAGCAAATTGGGAAAATGAAAAGGCTAAAGAACGTCAGCACAAGAATAAAACTCGTGCGCTGAGCATTCTCGCCGATATTCCTAAAAATTTACCCGCGTTGTCACAAGCAAACAAGATTCAAAAACGCTGTGCTCATGTTGGTTTTGACTGGAATAATCTTGATGATGTTTTTGCTAAGGTGGAAGAAGAGGTTCAAGAAGTTAAGGAGCAACTTTATGGAGAACAAGATAAATTAGCAGAAGAGTTAGGGGATCTGCTGTTTGCAGTAGTTAACGTTTGTCGACATATTAAACAAGATCCTGAAGCAATATTGCGAGCCGCAAATAATAAGTTTACCAAGCGCTTTGAAGCGGTAGAGAAAAAAGTTGAAGGCTCAGGAAAAACTATTCAGGAACACGACATTACAGCGCTGGAGCAGTACTGGCAGCAGGTAAAAGTTGAACAAGCTTCTTAAATTGAATGAATTTATACTGAATTTGCCATTGTATGCAGAGTTAACTAAGTGAAATCAATCGCCTTAAAACTAGTAGGTCTTGTATTTGTTGGGCTTGCCATTCTTGGCGCGGCTTTGCCTGTTTTACCTACAACACCATTTTTATTAGTTGCCGCTGGCTGCTTTGCCAAATCATCGCCTTATTTGTATGAAAAACTGTTATCAAATCGTGTGTTTGGTCCATTAATTAATGATTGGCAAGAACATAAGTCTATTGCACGTAAAAGTAAGTACATTGCATTAGGCTCTATTGTATTAGCGCTAATGTGGTCATGGTTCTTACTTGATGATATTAAAATCAAACTCTTGGTGCTCGTTTTAATCTTATTTCCGGCTGTATTTATTTGGCGGTTACCTTTAACTGAGCATAAAAAAAGCGGCTAATTAGAGCCGCTGTCATGTTTGTATCAGTTGGTTTCTTTCTGTTTATCAATCATTGCTAATTCGTCTTTGTGAGCAACGACGATGCAATCTTTTCCACTGCTTTTGGCTTTATAGAGAGCTTTATCGGCCATATTAAAAACATCAATTGTATTGCTGGTTTCTTCAGAAAAAGTAGCGATACCAAATGAACAGGTGATGCGCAGTACTTTGTTTTTACGGCGCAGCTCAAATTTTAATGAGTTGATTACTTCGCGTATTTTTTGCGTAATATTAATGCTCTTCTTAATGTCCGTTGCTGGTAAAATGATGACAAATTCTTCACCGCCATACCTAGCGACATAGTCAGTTGAACGAATACTCTTTTTCAGGGTTTGTCCTAAACATTTAAGTACTTGATCGCCAATACTATGGCCAAAGGAATCATTAATGCTCTTAAAATTGTCAACGTCAATTACCATCAATGACAAAGGTTGTTTAGTGATGTTCCAATCTTTTCGTTCTTTATTGATTTGATAGACATAGCCCTTACGGTTTCCTACGGTGGTTAGTTCATCGACAAGGTTTGTTTCTTCAGCAACATTTAGTTTTTGTTCAAGCTTGTCAACAAAGGTCGTAGTACTCTCTATTTTGAAGTTGAGCTCTTTGATGGTTGCTTCGTTATTCTGATGTATATTATTTTGGGTTGTTGCATATTCATTCATGATCTTTGACAACAATTGGACATTGTCTTTAATGTGTTTCTGCATACCTTCAATGGTATCGATTGAACGAGCTTTCACTTCCATATTTTTTAGCTTTGTAACCATGCTTTTCTTCATGCCCTGACTTTCTGCTTGGGCCGACTCTACTAAATGTTCAATCACGGTTGTTTTGTTAAACGCCTCAACTAAGCTAGCGTGAATATCATTTAGCATTTCTTCTGCGGCGCAGCGTTCCCTTTGTATCAGCAATGCCAAATATGTGGTGGTTCTTTCAAGAAGGTTTATCGAAGCGAAAAAGGTTCCTTTGCCTTCTGGGATTTTGTTTGCTTCATCTAGCAAGTTGCCAATAAATTGATCGTTAGGGTAAGTTTTGGCTAGTTGCTTCGAAATAATTACCACGTCTTTGATCAGCTTTTTACTGGCCAAATGAATATCGGCAGCCACAACATCAGTTTCTTCGGTTTCAACATCTTTCTTAGCAATAATGACCTTAGAGTCATCTCTCAATTCGCTTAAATTACTGCTAAAGGACTCAATGGTTCGGCCCGTTTTGATCAAAATGCTGTGCAAAGGTTCATTGATAGCTAAATCTTCAAGAATATCGTTAATTTTATTTAGCTGTTCAGTAGATAAATTCTTGGTAAGCGTCTTTTTAAGGATCGCCTTTAATGTTCTTAAATCTCGTTGCTGGGCTTGGTAGTCGACATTATCAACATTCTTCTTCATTTTAGCGTATTGCTCAACTAAAGATGCGAAGGTGAACATCGCTTGATTAGATTTTAGCGCATTACGGATATTGTCAATTTGTACGGCTAATGGTCCATAATTCGGGGCAGATTCAATAAAATGCCGTAATGCTCTTTTTAATTCAGTATTAGAGCGCTTCAGCGTTTGAAGGTCTTGAGTTGATACGTCGGTGTTCATTCAATATTCCGTACAAATTAACCGTAGAATAAATGGTTATTAAATTTATAAGCCACAGAGTGCTTACGTTGCTACTTGCTCACTCTCTTATACCGCTGATTGAATTTCAATCAACCAGCGAAGTGTGACTACAAACAATACCAAAGTTTGGCAGTAAATTGTAGTCATCGGCATGAATGGCTACGCTAGCGCCTTTTGTATTAATGAGGCTAAATGCGCTGGAAGAGTTAAAGTAAGCGCAATGTTTTTTGCTTGGTCAGACATTTTTTTCCATGTTTTTTGCACAATGGAAATAATCTTTTCTTCACTATGTTTTGCGGCAAATGGTTCAAAATAGTAGGTTAAAAAAACCAAGCAAGCGACATCTTCTAACGTTTGTGTGTTTGGGTTTGTGCGTAATTTTTCTTTTCTGACAATGGCGCCTGTTATTTGGATATCTTCTAAATTATATCCACACTCTTGCATGACTTGTTCGGTCAATTGTGCGTGAAATAAGCCAAGCTCTTTACGCCATTTTAAATAGCCAGCTTTACCTAGTGGATATTCATTACGTTTGATATGCCATCTTTTAATATGTTGTGCACGTACTGCTATTTGTAAATACTGATCTGCATCAGGCCAATATTGAGATAGACAGGCCGACATACGTTGTCCATAAATCAATTCTTTTGCAACAGGCTCACCACCGACTATAGTGTGATTGGGATCTTGAGCGTTTATTTCGTCAATTTTGTTGAGTACGTCGATTAACGCATTGTCCATAGTAAAACTCTTATTCTCGTATTAGTTTGGGGATATCAGGGAGTATATAGTAGGGTGGATGCTCACTAATTTCATCAACTATTTATGTTTTAATTTATCGACGAGAACTTAGCAAAATTGTCTATATTTATCCTGATATTTTCTGCGTAGGTGCCTTGTCGTTAAGGCTCAATTTCGGTATAATGCCGCCCCGTCCTGCTATTCTAGCTTCGTTAAATTTAATTGAATCAATTTAACGGTTAGCAGTAGCCAATTTTCAATACTTCCTGACTTCTGGGTTTAACATGACGACAAGATATATTTTTGTAACGGGCGGTGTAGTTTCGTCCTTAGGTAAGGGCATTGCTGCTGCCTCTTTGGCTGCCATATTAGAAGCTCGTGGTTTAAAAGTAACCATGCTAAAGCTTGATCCTTATATTAACGTTGACCCAGGGACAATGAGCCCTATCCAACACGGTGAAGTTTTTGTAACTGAAGACGGTGCAGAAACTGATTTAGATTTAGGGCATTACGAGCGATTTATTCGTACCAAAATGACTAAACGTAATAACTTTACTACGGGCCGTATTTATCAAGATATCCTGGCGCGTGAGCGTCGTGGTGAATTTTTGGGTGCGACCATTCAAGTAATTCCTCATATTACCAATGACATTAAGCGCCGAGTTATTGAAGGTGCTGAAGGTTACGACGTTGCCATGGTAGAAATTGGCGGTACGGTAGGTGATATAGAATCACAACCGTTCCTTGAAGCTATTCGCCAACTAGGTACAGAGCTAGGCCGTGAACGTGCCATGTTCATGCACTTGACTCTTGTGCCATATTTAGCAGCGTCAGGAGAAATTAAAACCAAACCAACACAGCATTCTGTAAAAGAATTACGATCTATTGGTATTTTCCCTGACATTTTAGTTTGCCGTAGCGAAGGCGTTATTCCGGCGAATGAACGTTCTAAAATTGCGTTGTTTACTAACGTCGAAGAAAAAGCTGTTGTTTCAATGCGTGATGTTGACAGTATTTATAAAATCCCTGCACTGTTAAAGTCTCAAGGAACAGATGAAATCGTTTGTAAGCGATTTGGTATTGAAGCACCAGAAGCGGATCTTTCAGAATGGGAACACGTCCTTTATCAAGAAGCAAACCCAATTGACGAATTAACCATTGGTATGGTGGGTAAATACATTGAATTACCGGATGCCTATAAATCTGTTAATGAAGCATTAAAACATGCAGGTATTAAGAACCAAGTTAAAATAAAAATTCAATACGTTGATTCTCAAGCACTTGAAGCAAAAGGCTCTGACGCATTGAAAGAGTTGGACGCTATTTTGGTTCCTGGCGGCTTTGGTGAGCGTGGCGTTGAAGGCAAAATTATTGCTGCGCAATATGCTCGTGAGAACAAAGTGCCTTACTTAGGTATTTGTTTGGGGATGCAAGTTGCGTTAATTGAATACGCAAGAAATGTCGCGGGTCTTGAAGGTGCTCACAGTACTGAGTTTGATCCAGAAACTGAGTTTCCTGTAGTTGGTTTAATTAACGAATGGCTAGATGAAGAAGGCCAGATTGAATACCGTAGTGAGCATTCAGACTTAGGCGGCACTATGCGTTTAGGCTCTCAATTGTGTCACCTTGTGAAAGGTACCAAAACATGCGACGTATATGGCAGTGAAACAATTTATGAAAGACACCGTCATCGTTATGAGGTAAATAATAACTACCGAGACCAATTAGAAAAAGCTGGTTTGGTTTTCTCGGGGCTATCTTCAGATAAGAAGTTAGTTGAGATGATTGAACATAAAGATCATCCATGGTTTATCGCGGGTCAATTCCATCCAGAGTTTAATTCAACTCCACGAGATGGGCACCCATTGTTTGAAGGCTTTGTGGCAGCAGCATTTGACTACCACAAATCAATATCAAACCAATAACACGAAAACCGTAGCCATTTGCTGCGGTTTTTTTATCGTTCTAGATTAATGTTAAACATGGTAAAGCACGCCTTTGCCAATAAAAAATATGTGCCGAGAAAGGCGAAGAGGAATCAAATGTCTACTATTGAAAAAATTATTGCTCGTGAAGTCATGGACTCTCGTGGAAACCCAACCGTAGAAGCTGATGTTTATTTGGCATCAGGTGCATGGGGGCGCGCATGTGCTCCATCTGGCGCTTCAACCGGTTCACGCGAAGCACTCGAATTACGAGATGGTGATAAAGCGCGTTATTTAGGTAAAGGTGTTTTAAAAGCAGTAGCAGCAGTAAACAACGACATTGCAAAAGCGCTCGCAGGAGTTAACGCTTTAGAACAAGCCAATGTTGACCAAATTATGATCGACTTAGACGGCACTGAAAACAAGGAAAATTTCGGCGCTAACGCTATCCTTGCTGTATCTCTAGCAAACGCAAAAGCTGCTGCTATGGAAAAGAAAGTGCAATTATTTGAACATATTGCTGATCTTAATGGCACATCAGGTCAATACTCTTTACCTTTACCAATGATGAATATCATCAACGGTGGTGAGCATGCAGATAACAACGTTGATATCCAAGAATTCATGATTCAACCTGTTGGTGCGCCGAACTTCCGTGAAGCATTGCGCATGGGGGCTGAAATCTTCCACGCCCTTAAAAAAGTGCTTTCCACAAAAGGCATGAACACGGCGGTAGGTGACGAAGGTGGTTTCGCGCCAAACTTAGAATCAAATGCTGATGCGCTTGCTGTTATTAAAGAAGCAACAGAAGCGGCAGGTTACGAACTTGGTAAAGACGTAACTTTAGCACTTGATTGTGCAGCGTCAGAATTTTACGATGCTGATAAAGGCATTTATGACTTAACGGGTGAAGGCAAGCAATATACGGCGAATGAATTCTCAGATTTTCTTGCAAGCCTTTGTGCACAGTACCCAATCATCTCAATTGAAGACGGATTAGATGAATCAGATTGGGATGGTTTTAAATACCAAACTGACCTTATTGGTGATAAAGTGCAAATCGTAGGTGACGATTTATTCGTGACTAACACAAAAATTTTGGCGCGTGGTATAGAACAAGGCATTGGTAACTCAATCTTAATCAAATTCAACCAAATCGGTTCATTAACAGAAACACTAGCGGCAATAAAGATGGCGAAAGATGCTGGCTTTACCGCTGTTATTTCACATCGTTCTGGTGAAACTGAAGATGCGACGATCGCTGATCTAGCGGTAGGTACGGCTGCCGGTCAAATCAAGACAGGCTCTTTATGTCGCTCTGATCGTGTTTCGAAATACAATCAACTATTGCGTATTGAAGAATTCTTAGGTGATAAAGCTGTATTTAACGGCCGTAGCGAAGTAAAAGGTCAATAATAGCTCTTATTATCCGAGTAAAGATTAGAAAGCCAATGCTACCGCATTGGCTTTTTTCGTTTTATGGTAATAATGTTTTGAGCCTTTAGAAATGGATGAAGATTTATCTTTGCCTTGTTATCAAGTATGCTTAAATACTAAACAAATATTTTATAAAACTCAGTAATTTAAACCTTCATGACTCAAGCTTCTTTTTGGCATCAGCAATCGCAGTCTCCGGATTATGCTGAGCTGTGCAATGCGCTGTACGAGCGTGAAATCAGTATATTGACACGCGCTAACATTGACTCTGTACAAACTTTGCAAGCTAAGTTGAAAAGCTTGCCTTATTATATTCAGCGCGCTGCCTACTTGATGGTTACGATAGATACGCCGCTGGATTTAGATACTCAAAATGCGACATGGTCAGCAAAACAAGGTAAGAAAATGCCATTGGCTGGTCAGACAAACGATGAAGTCTGGCAGTGGTATATAAAATCAAGCATTTCTGTTGGTGTTGTTGTCCCAATTTACAAAGAAAGTCACATAGCGATAGATTGCATTGATCGTATTGACATAGAAAATCAACGCTATAGAACAAATCTACATGGCTGGTTTTCACCACAGCAAATAAGCGATGCCAATATTAGGTTATTAAAGCCAACTAAGAAAGTGATGATGGCAGCGTGTGCAGGCCATTGCTGGCAAAGCTCTGGTCCGGTAAGACCGCAGATCCCCTCCATGCGAGAACTTTTACTCTCTTGCTCGATTAATTGGCGCAATTTTAAGCGTTCAGTGCAGATAAATGAGCACTAACGGCTCATTTATGAGGATAGTTATTTACTCTAGCTGATCGCTACTTATAATAGCTGTTAGAGTTTTGTCATTTTTATCATGAGTGTACTTCGTTTGAATTTACTGGTGCCATGCGCGTAATTACCGCAATTTTATTTGTTTTTTTATTACTACTACAACACCGGCTTTGGTTCGGGAAAAATAGTGTGCCTGACTATTTAGCACTAGAAGCGGATGTCGCACGTCAAAAAGAAACCAATGAAAAATTAGTGCAACGTAATAAATTACTTTATGCCGATACCGACGACTTAAAGTTAGGTGTTGAAGCCATTGAAGAGCGTGCCAGAAATGAGCTAGGGATGATCAAAGAGAATGAAACATTTTTCCGTATTATTCCAAATGACAACAAACCTAGAACCACCAAATGATCCTATTTATTTTTGAGAAGTACCTAAGTGCCATTAATTAACAACATTTCGCTTATTGCAGTAGTACCCGCAGCCGGAGTGGGAAAACGAATGCTAAGTGATTGCCCTAAACAATACTTAACAATTGGCGGGAGGACTATCATAGAGCATACCCTTGAGCGTCTATTAAGCCACTCGATGATCAAAGAAGTGATCGTCGTGCTTGGTAAAGAAGATGGTTACTTTGCTCATCTCAACATTGCTTCTCATCCTCAAATTCGTACTGTTTATGGTGGAAAAGAGCGAGTAGATTCTGTTCTGGCTGGGCTTAAGGTGATTGACTCTGTGAAGTACCCTTGGGTATTGGTGCATGACGCGGCCCGTCCTTGCGTCAAACTAACAGATATCGACTCACTTATCTCTCATTGTATTGCTACTGAACAGGGGGGGCTTCTCGGCTATCCAGTGCGAGATACGATGAAGCGAAGTGAAGATAGTGGTGTAGTGTTAAGTACGATAGAGCGTGAGCGTTTGTGGCACGCATTGACGCCGCAAATGTATAAGGTGACTGACTTGATCCAATCGATTGAAGTTGGCTTTGACAAAGGGCTCACTATTACTGACGAGTCTTCTGCAATAGAAGCGTTTGGCTTACCTAGTACACTGATTGAAAGTCGAAGTGATAATATTAAAATTACCCGCCCAGACGATTTAGCGTTAGCTGAATTTATCTTAACAAACCAGATGGAAGAAAAATGAGAATAGGTCATGGCTTTGATGTTCACAAATTTGGTGGTGAGGGGCCTCTCGTTATCGCTGGAGTTAGTATTCCCTATCAACAAGGGTTTATTGCACACTCTGATGGGGATGTTGCCATACATGCTCTGTGCGACGCTATTTTAGGTGCATTATGCTTAGGAGATATTGGCAATCACTTCCCTGATACGGATGCCAGCTATGAGAATATATCCAGTCGCATATTACTAAGGCACGTTGTTGACTTAATGACTCAACACAATTACAAAATTGGCAATGCCGATATAACAGTCGTAGCGCAAGCGCCCAAAATGGCGCCGCACTTGCTAGCTATGCGGAGCTGTCTTGCTGAAGATTTGGCAACAAATATTAATCAAGTAAATGTAAAAGCAACGACAACTGAGCAATTGGGTTATACCGGTCGAAAAGAAGGGATAGCAGTACATGCTGTAGTGTTACTTGTTCAAGAGAGCGCTAATGACTAAAAAAAATCTAGCTTATTTACATGGTATCCCCAAGGCATCTGGAGATTTGCGTAGTGAATATGCAGACTTCAAAGTATTTGAATTGTTACCTTTTTCGCCAAGTGGCGAAGGAGAACATCTTTTCATTCATATTCGAAAAACCGGTGCTAATACAGTTTATGTGGCAAGGCAGCTAGCAAAGTATTTTGGTGTTAAAGAGAACCTCGTTGGCTATGCGGGATTAAAAGATCGCTTCGCCGTGACTGAGCAATGGTTTGGTGTGCACGTACCCGGCAAAAAGGTATATGACTTGTCTGATTGTGAAATTGATGGAGTCGAGATCCTCAGTTATCAACGTCACAATAAAAAACTTAAAACGGGCGCCTTGCTGGGCAATCGATTCGAGTTATTATTGCGCAATGTGACGGACATAAACGATGTGAAAGCTAGATGGAAGCATGTAGAACAACATGGCGTTCCTAATTATTTTGGCGAACAACGATTTGGTTTTGAAGGCGGTAATATTGATAAAGCTAAAGCGCTGTTTGCCGGTGTAAAAGTCAAAGACAAGAAAAAGCGCAGTATTTACCTATCGGCGGCGCGCTCTTTTATTTTCAATGAGCTCGTTCATCAACGAATTGAAGATGAAACATTTAATGAGATTCAACAAGGTGACGTTTGTATGCTTGCAGGCAGTCAATCGGTGTTTATTGTTGATGATAAAACAGAAGAGTTAGCACAGCGGTTAGTAGAGAATGATATCGACCTTACAGCTTCCATGTGGGGGGCTGGTGATCTCATGACCCAAGGTGAAGTTGAGCAATTTGAAAGTAAGATGTTGTCTCTGTTCCCAGAGTTATGTGCAGGTCTTGCCAAATTCGGCCTGAAACAAGAGCGTCGACGTATGCGTTTGAACGTTGCGCAGTCAAAAATTGATGTTCGGGATAATAATGTGCTGCTAACTTTTGTATTGCCAGCAGGCGCATATGCAACTACCGTATTGCGAGAAGTAATCAATTATCAAGATGTTAGTGAACGACATCCGATTCAAGAGTAAGTAATTTATTATGAAAATTTTATTAAGCAATGACGACGGTGTGCATGCTCAAGGGATTAAAATACTTTACCAAGAACTGGTTAAGTTTGCCGAAGTGATAGTTGTTGCTCCAGACAGAAACTGTAGTGGAGCGAGTAACTCATTAACACTGCTCAACCCACTACGTGCCCATAAACTAGATAGTGGTTTTTACTCTGTAAATGGGACCCCTACAGACTCTGTCCATTTAGGGATCAGCCAGCTTATGTCTAGTGCACCAGATTTAGTAGTTGCCGGCATCAATAACGGCGCTAATTTAGGTGACGATACCTTGTATTCTGGTACGGTAGCGGCGGCGGCGGAAGGGCGCCATATGGGGTTACCTGCTGTGGCAGTATCATTAGTTGGCAAAGAAGAAAGCCATTATCAAACTGCTGCAGTCATTGCCGCCAATATTATTAAACGTTTGGATCAGCACCCATTAGCTGCAGATCAAATCATAAATCTGAACGTACCCGATATACCGTTGTCAGAAGTGCAAGGCATCGAGGTGACACGCTTAGGGCATAGGCACAAAGCAGAGACCATGAAAAAGACGACCGATCCATGGGGGCGAGATATTTTTTGGTATGGCTCCTTAGGACAAGAGCTTGATTGTGGAACAGGTACCGACTTTAATGCAGTCAGCCGCAATTTTGCTTCGGTAACACCTCTAACGGTAGATATGACAGCCCATCAAAGTATGGATAATATGAAGAAATGGATGAGTGAATTGACGGTATGAATCTCAAAGTAGGACGGAGCGCAAGCGGAAAATCAGGACGAAGTGGTGAGCTGCTTGCTCAAAAGTTGCATGCTGAAGGGATTTCAAATCAGCAAGTACTTAAAGCAATAGCGTTATCTCCACGCCATATATTTGTTCCTGAAATATTGGCACACAAAGCGTATGACAACACAGCGTTACCGATCGGCCAAGGTCAAACAATCTCTCAACCTTATATTGTTGCTAAAATGTCGGAGCTTCTATTGACCGAATATTTGCCCCAAAATGTACTAGAAATAGGTACAGGATCTGGTTATCAGACGTCAATATTGGCCCAAATTATTCCAAAGGTTTTTTCAGTTGAACGTATTAAGTCACTGCAATGGCAGGCTAAAAGGCGTTTACAGTCGATGGATTTACATAATGTCTCAATGAAACATGGCGATGGTTGGCAAGGGTGGGCTTCTAAAGCACCATTTGACGCGATAATTGTTACTGCTGCGCCGACATCAATACCAGAAGCTTTGTTAACACAACTGGCTGAGGGAGGGAAGCTTGTGATCCCCGTCGGAGATCATGCGCAAATATTGAAAATAATTACTCGCAATGGCGATAACTTTCATGAACAACAAGTCGAAGCTGTGAGATTTGTACCTTTGGTACCGGGTTCAGTGATATGAAACTGTTTTCAGCCCTTTATGACTGGACGATGAAGTGGGCAAAACATAAACTAGCGCCGCTCATCTTAGCTGCTTTAACTTTTGCTGAATCCGTATTTTTTCCAATTCCACCAGACGTGCTGCTGGCGCCCATGGTGTTGGCCAAACCTAAACGAGCTTGGCATTATGCCACAATAACAACGATATCTTCTGTGCTGGGCGGTATTGCAGGTTATGCCTTAGGTTATTACATGTTTGATGCATGGGTTCAGCCACTAATTGCTGAATTCGGTTATCAAACGCGATTTGATACAGCGGTCACGTGGTTTGAAGAGTGGGGTGTTTGGGTGGTTTTTATCGCTGGATTCTCGCCCGTTCCCTACAAGCTCTTTACGGTAAGTGCTGGCTTTCTGAATATGATGTTTATTCCGTTTTTGATCGCGTCAACCATCGGCCGTGGGATGAGGTTTTATCTAGTCGCAGGACTGATTAAACTAGGGGGAGAGAGCATGGAAAGAGCCCTTCGCAAGTGGGTTGATGTAATCGGCTGGGGGCTAGTAGTTTTGATTGTTATTGCGTATGTTACATTAAGGTAATGAATTTTTATGAGTATGCTAAGGACTAAGCAATAGGCATGAAGGCAATTAGCGAATGGGTGTTTTTCTTCCTGATTTTGATAATGACAGGCTGTTCTTCGAGAAATACGCCAGCACCGGTTGTCGAGTCAAAAACAGCTATTTCTTTAAAGCGTCCATCGGTCAGCAGCATAAAGACAAGTACCTACCGGGTTAAAAAAGGTGAGACCCTTTATTCTATAGCGTGGCGGGCAAAAACCGACGTTAGAACTTTAGCTGAGCTCAATAAGTTATCCTCGCCATACAAAATTTATCCTAATCAAAAGTTAATTTTAGCCTCAAAAAGCACCCAGCCTATTAAAAATAAGCCTTCGGCGAATAATTCGATTAAAAGCTCTGGTTCAACCAGTACTAAAGTGAATAATAAACCAGTTGCATCTAGTAAAAAGCCGGCGTATGGTGGAACTGTAAGTGGACAAAAAACAAGCAAAAAGTCCGCTTCACAGGCTAATGTTTTTTCTCAAAAAATAAGAAAATGGCAATGGCCAGCCAGAGGGAAAGTTATTGCGACATTCTCAACGGCAATCCAAGGTAATAAGGGAATTGACATTGCAGGTCGCCGTGGCGATAAGGTTAAGGTAGCTGCTGATGGTGTTGTGGTTTATGCAGGTAGCGCATTACGTGGCTATGGTAAGTTAATCATAGTAAAACATAATGATGATTACCTCAGTGCATATGCTCACAATGACCAGATCTTAGTTAAAGAGCAGCAAGTTATTAAAGCCGGCAATGTAATAGCCAAGATGGGAGATACTGATGCTGAAAGAGTCATGCTTCATTTTGAAGTTCGCTTTCGGGGTAAATCTGTAAATCCTTTGAAGTACTTGCCTAAAAAATAATCATAAGAATATATATGGAGTTTTAGTGAATAGATAATCAATTATTGGCCGTTGCTAGTTGAGGGGATATTTAGCATGAGCATACAAAAAGAACAAACAATTGAACGGGAATCAAAAACGAGTAAGAAAGCAAAGGAGAGTGCGAGTAAAACTCAAGACGAGCCATCATCTAACTTAGATGCTACACAAATTTATTTGAGTGAAATAGGATTTTCACCGTTATTAAGCGCAGAAGAAGAAGTTTATTTTTCTCGATTATCACTTAAAGGTGATGAAGCCGCGCGTAAACGTATGATTGAATCCAATCTTCGCCTTGTGGTAAAAATTGCTAGACGCTATAACAATCGTGGCTTACCTCTATTAGATCTTATTGAAGAAGGAAATCTAGGTTTAATACGAGCAGTTGAAAAATTTGATCCTGAACGAGGATTTAGATTCTCTACTTACGCTACTTGGTGGATACGTCAAACCATTGAACGTGCCATCATGAACCAAACACGTACCATTCGATTACCTATCCATGTAGTTAAAGAATTAAATATTTATCTAAGAACTTCTCGAGAACTGGTTCAAAAGCTTGATCACGAGCCGACCGCTGAAGATATCGCTCTCGCATTAGATAAACCCGTTGCTGATGTCAGTAAAATGTTGCGTTTAAATGAACGCATTACTTCTGTTGATACGCCGTTTGGCGGAGATTCTGATAAAGCGCTTTTAGATGTTATTCCGGATGAAAAAAGCCAAGGTCCAGAAAACAGCCTACAAAATAATGATATGAACAATAATATCATTAACTGGTTGAACGAGCTCAATAGTAAACAAAGAGAAGTATTGGCACGTCGATTTGGCTTGATGGGGTATGAAGCGGCAACTTTGGAAGATGTCGGCGCTGAAATTGGCTTAACACGAGAGCGTGTTCGTCAAATTCAAGTTGAAGCATTAAAACGTTTGCGGGACATTTTAAGCCAACAAAATTTATCTATCGAGTCAATATTCCAAGTTTGATTTTTTCTTAGAAAAACTAATGCCGTCTTGATGTAAATTTGATATATCAAGACGGTTTTTCATTTTCATCGTTATTCTGCAATTAAGCTATTGTTTGCGATAAGCTCTTTGTCATTGGCTTTAGCATTAATGCTTATTTGAGCTAGTAGCGAACTAGCATCTTGTTTTACATCATTTGTTGCAACTAACATTAAGCTTTCATTTAAATATGCATGCGCTACGTTTTGAAAGTCTTGTGTATTGATTTTCGTCACATCTGTAGGCTCTGCAGCTTGTACGAAACCAGCTGAAAACAATGTGCTGAGTAAAATGGCTTTAGTTAAGTTTTTCATATTGGTACCTCAAATTATCGTTAAATATCCATATAGAAATTAAAGGACCTATCTCATGCTGCAATAAATGGGTTGGGGACATTTATTACCATGCGAGCTGTTATTCAGTGTCTAGAGATGATGTCCTTCATCTACGAGGCGAATAATACGCCTGTTTGTACATTTATTACACCGATATAAAGTAATGTTATTCATTAAAAAAACTAATGAATAAGTTTTGTTTTCTTTCGATTTGTTGTCATAATGTCGATATGGGTAAATTCCTTAAACAAAACTAGAATCAAGGTATGCAATGTCTACTAGACTTCCTCCATTAAATGCATTGCGGGCTTTTGAAGCATCAGCAAGACACCTTAGCTTTACAAGGGCTGCAGAAGAGTTGTTTGTTACTCAAGCTGCTATAAGTCATCAAATAAAATCTTTGGAAGAACACTTAAGTATCAAGTTATTCATGCGAAAAAATCGCTCGTTACTGTTAACTGAAGAAGGACAGTCATATTTCTTAGACATCAAAGATATTTTTAATGCACTTCATGAAGCAACAGATAAGTTATTAGCTAGGGGGGCAAAGGGAGCAATTACTGTAAGTTTACAACCAAGCTTTGCCATTCAGTGGTTAGTGCCACGATTGAATGCGTTCAATATTTTACATCCCGACATTGATGTCAGGATCAAAGCGGTTGATCAACCTGATAACTCACTTACTGAAGACGTGGATGTGGCAATTTACTATGGACGCGGGAGATGGTCGAATGTGCATGCTGAAAAGTTACACACGGAGTACCTTATTCCTGTATGTTCTCCTTTATTATTGAGTGGGAAAAAACCGTTGTTTTCGTTAAACGATCTGACGCAACATACGTTACTTCACGATACTTCAAGAAGAGATTGGAAACGTTGGTTTAAAGAGGTCGGTGTAAAAGGGATTAATGTTAACCACGGTCCTATTTTTAGCCATTCCTCCATGGTACTTCAAGCGGCGATTCATGGCCAAGGAGTAGCGCTAGCTCATAGTGTGCTTGCAAAACCAGATATTACCTCTGGTCGCCTTGTATGCCCTTTTAATGAAGTACTTGTTAGTAAAAACGCCTACTACATTGTTTGTCGAGAGCAACAATCTGATTTAGGTAAAATAGCCGCGTTTAGAGACTGGGTTATGGATACAGTAGAAAACGAGCAAGAAGAAATTAGCGATGGCCAATTAAAATGAAGACTTCGTCTATTATGGAACATGCAGAAAACCCAAAAGCACTGTTTGTTTTTGCACATGGCGCCGGTGCAGACATGAATTCCTCTTTTATGAAAATCATGAGCGAATTGTTATTAGGTCGCAACATCAGTGTGATGAAGTTTAACTTTCCTTATATGGACAAAAGGGGGCAAGACGGCAAACGCCGCCCGCCTGATCGGATGCCCGTACTACTTGATACCCTCGCGCATCATCTTAACGTGTTAGAAAACAAGCTGCCGATAATGTTGGGTGGAAAATCTATGGGTTCACGAGTTTGCGCTACGTGGCTTGCCGATACAATAGACCATGGTTCAAATTGTATCTTAGGGTTAGTTGCGCTGGGTTACCCTTTTCATCCTATTGGCAAGCCTGAGAAGCTGAGGTTAAAGCCGTTACAGGACAATTCACTGCCAACACTGATTATTCAAGGTGAAAGGGATAAACTAGGTTGTAAAAATGAAATAGCCAATTACCATTTGCCAAAAGAGTGCAACATTAAATATATGATTGACGGTGATCATGACTTAAAACCTCGTGTAAAATCAGGTTATACGCATCAGCAACATATACAACAGGCAAGTGAACTCGTAGAGAAATTTATTGATGAAAGACTGCAGTATTAAAGGTGCTATCAAGTACTTTATTGCCAGTAGTGGGGCATTTTGCGTGTTGTTTGGTGCGTGGCTATCACATGGTGCTGCTTTTCTTAATACTGGGCAGCAGCAAAGCTTAATAACGGCATTAAACTATCAATTTATTCATACGTTAGCGTTACTTTCAGTGTATGTCTGGTATAATCTCGCGCCTCAAAAGTCACTTAAAATTACGTTACTGTTGTTTACAGCAGGTATACTGCTTTTTTGTGGCAGTATTTATTTAAAAACACTAACAGAATTTTCTATGCTCGGTAAACTTGCTCCTATAGGGGGAATGACTTTAGCTGTCGCTTGGATTTCGTTGGTATTTCAGAGACAGAAATCATGAAAACCTCAATTGTTCTGTATTGTCGCCCTGGTTTTGAAAAAGAATGCGGTGCGGAAATTCAAGAAAAAGCCGCTTGGAAAGATGTGTTTGGTTACCTAGAGATCATCAAGAAGCAAGGTGTTGTCTATTTCCATCTACAACAAAAAGATGATGCAGAGCGCTTAATGGAGTCATTACCATTATTTAGGCTAATCTTCACACGCCAGTGGTTTATCACATTAGGTGAAACGTTAGCGTTGCCAGAATACAATCGGGTAGAAGCAATTGTGGAACAGCTAGGTACTGATTGGCAATATGCAGATCTACGCATGGAAACTCCAGACACTAATGATGGTAAGGCGTTGTCTAAGTTTTGCCGTAAATTAGCAGTTCCTCTTCGTCAGGCATTAAGAAAAGGCAAAGTGTTGACTGCAAAAGGCGATCAGGAAGGCGCAATATTGCACGCATTATTTTTTAATGGTCAAGAAGTACAACTTGGTTATTCTCTGCCGGGTAATAGCTCTCCCCATGTGATGGGTATTCAGCGCTTAAAATTTCCAAATGAGTCGCCAAGCCGTTCAACATTAAAACTTGATGAAGCTTTTTTAACTTTTGTTCCAAAAGATGAGTGGCCTGAACGATTAACGTCAGGTATGAATGCTGTAGATTTGGGGGCTGCACCTGGTGGGTGGACATACCAATTAGTCCGTCGTGGTATGATGGTTACTGCGATTGATAATGGGCCAATGGCTGAGTCGCTGATGGAAACTGGTCAGGTTAAACATCGCATGGTTGATGGCTTTAAATATATTCCACAAAAGCAAAATGTTTATTGGTTAGTATGCGATATGGTTGAAAAACCGCATCGAGTTGCTTACTTAATGGCGCAGTGGTTGTTGCATGGCTACTGTAAGGAGGCAATGTTCAATTTAAAGCTGCCTATGAAAGGACGTTATCAACAAGTCAGCAAAGACATTCAAATGATAAAAGATACTTTCGCCGAGCATGGCGCGAAATACAAACTTCAAGCAAAACATCTGTATTATGACAGAGAAGAAATAACGATTCATGCACGTTTGCTAACGCCACCACCATTAGCAGATTAAGTACTTTTCTAGGGACATAAAAAAAACCGGTAATAGCCGGTTTTTTTTATGTTTAAAACATGAACTAATTTCGTAAAATTATAAACGTTCTAATAAGGCGTCAGTGAAGTCTGTTGTGCCGTGTGAGCCACCTAAGTCACGAGTTGTACGATCGCCACTTTCAATCACCTCAGTAATAGCGTTTCGAATATTCTCTGCTTTATCGCCCATATCTAAGTACTCTAACATCTGGATAGCCGCTAAAATAACTGACGTTGGGTTTGCTAAGTTTTTACCGGCAATATCTGGTGCACTACCATGTACCGCTTCAAAAATGGCGCAATCTTTACCAATGTTAGCGCCAGGCGCCATACCTAAACCACCGACAAGGCCGGCACAAAGATCTGATAAAATATCACCGAACAGATTCGTTGTAACAATCACGTCAAATTGCTCAGGGTTCATCACTAATTGCATACAGCAGTTATCAACAATCATTTCTGTTGATTCGATATCTGGGTATTGCGCCGCAACTTCGCGAGCTACTTTAAGGAATAAACCTGAAGTAGATTTCAAAATGTTCGCTTTATGTACAGCAGTGACTTTTTTACGACCTTCTTTACGAGCAGTTTCATAAGCAAACTCGACAATACGCTTAGCACCTTCTCGTGTGATCAAGCTCATTGCTTCTGCCGTTTCACCACAATCAGATACTGTTTGACCTAAACCTGAGTACATGCCTTCTGTGTTTTCACGAATAGTAATGATGTCGATATCTTCGTAACGGGCTTTTGTGCCTTTAAAAGAAATTACAGGGCGAACATTGGCGTACAATTGGAATTGTTTACGCAATGTCACATTGATTGAGGTAAAACCTTCACCTACAGGGGTTGTTAATGGGCCTTTTAAAGTAATTTTATTCTTCTTAATCAGCTCCATTGTTTCTTCAGGAACTAGTTCACCATGTTTTTCTAAGGCAGTTAGGCCTGCATCGGCAAATTCATAATCAAAATTACAACCTGCTTTGTCTAAAACTTTAAGTGTTGCATCGATAATATCTGGTCCGATCCCGTCGCCTGGAATTACAGTGATAGTTTGCTTAGCCATTAAAATGTACCTTTCAATAAAATGAGATCAATATAGCCTGTGGCAAGGCAGCGAGTGCATTAAAGAATATAACTGCTCAAACCACTTGGTCAGTTGCGCCGCTTTATACCATGGTTAGCTTATGTAAGCTAGTGTAAAAACTTACAACAAAACGTTAACTTGATGTATTAGCCATTAGTATAGGAAAGTTCTAAATAAAATGGTCAAAAGGACTTAAATTGTTCGTAAGCCGTGCTGCCTATGGCGGTAAGTATTCCATTACTAAATAATAGAGGAGTGCATTCTTCTAACGTAGTAATTCCGTCAGATTTCATGTGTTGAGTACGGTAAAAAAGTACTTGATAATTGGTGCCCGCACTTTTTTTCGCTTCAGTGATATCTGGGCTTCCAAGCTCGGTCAGTGCTTGTTCGAATGTAAAAGTATCTAATTTCAACTTGGCAATATATTGACGATTAAAGGCTTCACGATCTTCCCATTTCATGTTTGACGGATTATCGTCATAGAAATTCACTACTAGCAATACAAAAACACCATATGCAGCCAAAGCCAATAATACACGAGAGATAATTTTCTTATTCATCAATAGTTACTTATACATTTTTTATTCAATTAATCTGTGTGTAAGAATAGCGTTTAATGTGAGCTTTTAAAATAGCTTTGAATAGTTTCTTTACAAAGTTTTAGCAAATTTAGACCGGTTGGAGGGTCGGTAATCGAATATCTTTTAAATTAAAGCCTAGTGGAATGTCGTACTTAAGTGACAATAGCTGATGGCTTAATTTTATAGCATCTGTATGTTCTTCTATTTTAGCTTTGACTGACGATTTTAGGTCATCAGCACTAAGAATGGATTGAATAGAGCCATATTGGTTGATGAGCGCAGATGCCGTCACTTGGCCTATACCTAGAACGCCAGGGATTTTATTTGTGTTATCTCCTGTTAAAGTCCATAGGTCTACTAGTTGTGATGTTTTGACATTGAACTTTTCAAAAACGTACTGTGGATTTAAAAAACGGCGGTGGAAATAGTCATAGACGGAGACATTGTCGTTTAATAATGACAAAAAACATTTGTCGGTTGAGATAATGGTTGTGCGCTGATTTCTTAATGCGACCTTGATTGCTAGTGTTGCAATGACATCATCTGCTTCGTCTTCATCAGGATCAAGTGAGTCGACTCCCATGGCAAGAAATTCATCTTGGATGTCGGGGAGCCTTTCAAATAAATGAATTGGCATCTTTTTCCGTCCTTTTTTATAGTCGGGAAAAAGTTCATATCGCCAACAAGGCTTCTCACTGTCAAAAACCGCTAGGGCGTGCGTAGGTTCAAGAGTAGAAAGTATATTTGATAGTGCCGTGGAGCAGGCTTTTTGGGTATTAAATAATACTTGTTGTTTGGTGTTTTCTGACAATTCATTGTTAAGTAAGAAAGGACGCTCTTGAACCGCATAAATGCGGCGGATCAAGTTTAGAGCATCGACTAGTACTACATGAGCTGTCATTCAGGAGCGCCTTGTGCAATTTGGTAACAGGGTACATACTTGCTACCTGGTAATTTCATCCGTTGTTGTTCTACAAACGAAGCCAATAATTTATCCATCAGCTTCATTATGCGAGATTCTCCGGTAATGGTAAATGGTCCATGCTCCCTAATGGCTTTGATGCCTTGAGATTTTACATTTCCAGCGACAATACCTGAGAAAATTCTTCGTAAATTCGCGGCGAGTTCTGCTGTCTTCATATCACTCTTTAATGCCATCTCTGACATGTTCTCGTGAGTAGGCTCGAACGGGTGCTGAAAATCTGATTCAATATTCAGTGACCAGTTAAAATGAAACCCATCACTGGTGTCAACACGGTGTGAGATGACTTCACTTAACCCTTTTTTCATCTCCACGGCCACGAGTTGCGGGTCGTCAATAATAATTTGGTATAAGGCTTGTGCTTCAGCCCCTAGTGTTGCTTCGATAAAGTTGTCAATTTCTCGAAAGTAAGCTTCACTAGCTTTTGGTCCGGTTAAAATAATTGGTAAGCGTTGTTCTTGATTTTCTTCATGCAACATAATGCCAAGAATATAAAGCAGCTCTTCTGCTGTGCCTGCGCCTCCGGGAAAAATAATAATACCATGAGATAATCGAACAAAGGCTTCAAGACGCTTTTCGATATCAGGCATGATCACTAATTCATTTACAATAGGATTAGGTGGCTCTGCCGCGATAATACTAGGCTCAGTTAAACCAATATAGCGACCAAAATTATTACGTTGTTTAGCATGGCCAATTGTAGCCCCTTTCATAGGCCCTTTCATTGCCCCAGGTCCGCAGCCAGTACATATATTAAATCCACGCAAGCCTAGCTGATAGCCTACTTCTTTGGTGTATTGATATTCGATACTATTGATTGAGTGTCCGCCCCAGCAGGTAACTAAATTTGGCTCTGTATCAGGTAAAATAACGTCAGCATTGCGTAAGATATCGAAAACGACATGAGTTGTTTGTGCACTTGATTGTTCTGGTTTTATCGTCAGTTGATTGTAGCGATTGTGGGTAAATAATATATCTCTGAGCACGGCAGATAAATGCTCGCGAATACCACGAATTATCGTGCCGTCAACAAACGCTTCTTGTGGAGGATTAGTCAGTGCTATTTTTATGCCGCGTTCACGTGTAACGACTTGAATTTGAAAATCTAGAAACTGTTGATAAATTTCTTCTGCGTTGTCTGTATGACTCCCAACATTTAACACTGCCAGCGAACAATTTCGATATAAACAGTGTATTTTGCTTTCAGCTGATTCTTGCAGCTCATCCACTTCTATTTGTGATAATAAATTCATATTACCGACAGGGTTTAGCAAAATTTGCATATAGACTTCTCCTTGTGACTGGAAATTGAGTTCTGATTAAGGCTTATAAATAAATCACCTTATTCTTACCTTGCTCTTTTGCCTGATACAACCCAGTATCAGCACGTTCAAAAGCCGTATGAATGTTGTCTGAAACATTGACATGGGTGGCACCAAATGACGCACTAATGTTGACTTTGGTGTTCTTAAACTTAAACGGCAACTTAGCTATTTTTTTGCGTAATGTATCCAAGCTTTTTAGTAGTGCGGTTTGATTGACTCCGCTATAAATAAGGACAAATTCCTCACCGCCATAACGAGCGATAAAGACCGAATCATCGATAGATGATTTCAAAATATTAGCAATAACTTGTAAGGTTTTATCACCAGCCGTATGTCCATAAGTGTCATTAATGCGTTTGAAGTTATCCAAATCCAAAACCACTATTGCCAAATCGAAGGGCTGATGATGAAATTTGACCATGTTATACGAGAAATACTCGTCAAATGCCGCACGGTTATGGAGTTTAGTTAACGCGTCTCGTAGACTTTTCTGTTTTTGCTCTGCCAAACGCTTCTCAAATGTCTTACTTTGCTTTTCTAACAGGTCAACTTTCTCTTGCATAGAATTTAGTTGTTCATTTAGTAAGGTAAAATGGCTTAGCTCAACATCTGATTTATTGTTGATGGTGCTTGCAATTGTGAGCAACTGATTTTGTATTTCGTCTTTCACTTCTGTTAATGAAGGAGACTGTTCAACGGTTTGTGTTAATTCTGATAATTGCTTAGATAATTCACTATTTATTTTTTTCTGCTGCGTTTGATAGCTCGATGTACTGTCCATCGTTTCACATACAGATGATTGAACTGTTGCGAGGGCTTTGCTCAATGAAGAAAGAAAAGATTTCGCTACTTTACGTTCTATGCGCATGTCCTCAATAATGATATTGAAGATAGTTAATAATGTTTCAAGTAGTTCATCTGCACCCAATTCCGTGGATAAATTTGATTTTAATTTATTCAGTTTTTCGAGTTGTTTATCAGAAAGCTGAATATCACTTAAAATCCTAATAATTTCCCTTAGTACGTGATTGTTAGATAGCGCGTCACTTTTACTCGCAGCATGTTCGCCCTCCGAATCACTAGCCTGTGCGCTCTTTTGATTTTGTCTCGTTTCAGATAGTACTAACTTATTGCCGATTGCTTGACCATACAAGTCAATTAGCTCATTAAGTTTTGGGATATATTGAATTAACGCTTCTTTATGATCAGGGTTGTCGTTCAATAATTTGCGTAAATTGCGGCGCACGTCATTAGGTAATCCATTAACTTTTTGCAGCGTTTTACCGGCAACATGTAACTGTTCATGCATGTCACGTATATGTCTTTCATTTTTACTTGCGTGTTGATTGATGATTTTAGATATTGTTTCGATTTCTTTTTCTATCTCTGATATAGGAGCAGATTTTTTTAATAAAGCACGCAGTTTTGCTAAACGATTATCCAGTTCTAGATCTATGCCTTTGCATATTTTTGAAAGTTTACCAATAAAGGTCGTTAATAGGGTAGTCTGAGCATTAAAATCTTCTTCTAACAATGCTCTAGACTTGATGGCGGTATCGAGTTTTTCTTTCGCTATTTTTAGTTGCCTTGTAACAACCAATTGCTCGCTCATATTTACTGCTTCCATGATTTTAGATATTAACGTTTCTATTCATCTTATGTGAAAGGATGTTCAAGGTACTGCTCACTCTTATAGCAAGCATTCTTCCAAAGTAAGTATAGGTTATATATACCAGAACTCGTTGATAAATGTAGTATAAGTCGCATAAATATCAGTCACTTTTAAAGAAAAAATGTATTTTTGTATTTCAAAATACCGAAAATGCCAAGAAGTAGGTACACTATAGCATCGGTAGCACAAAGCAGAATAAAGATATTAGAAATATGACAATAAAATCTCCCCTTAAATACCTTGCAGGCGCCTTAGCTTTGTCTGCAATTTTCCAAAGTACAGCAGATGTTGCAGTGAATATTGATTTATCTGAGGCTGAACATCATTATGCGCTGGTTGAGCTGCAACTTCCACAATCTACCAAAGCAAGTGTTGACTTTCATCTACCTGTTTGGCGCACTGGTCGTTATGAAATACTGAACTTAGCCAATGGTATTAGAGAATTTCACGCGAGTTCAAAAAATAAGCAATTAACATGGAATAAAATTGACAAAGACACATGGCGCGTTTCAGGAGACTTATCAAAAGGTTTTAATATCACCTACCAAGTATATGCGAATCAGTTAGCTAAGCGCACTCGACATGTTGATGATAGCCATGCCTATCTCGATGCTTCAGCCGTCGTTATGTACACTGATGAAGTACGCGATGATAAGCATGTGGTCAGTCTACATGTGCCTAGTGATTGGCGTTCTGTGTCTGGCCTAGAGTCTGGGAGTCATGCTCACCAGTTTATTGCGCCTAATTATGATGTGTTAGTTGATTCGCCGATTGAAACAGGTATTAATGAATGGCATCAGTTTAAAGTCGATGGTCGCGACTATGAATTAGTGATTTGGGGAAAAGGAAATTACGACAGCGAGCAAATGGTTAAAGACCTAAAAGTGCTTGTGGCACAAGGTGATGTTATTTGGCCAGACTATCCTTTCTCAAGATATGTCTTTATGGTTCACGCCACCAGCGGGGCACGCGGTGCCACTGAGCACTTAAACTCAACTATTATCCAACGTTCACGTTATAGCTTTTCTGAACGGAAAGATTATTTAGGTTTTTTATCTACTGCTGCCCATGAATTTGTACATACATGGAATGTTAAACAGTATCGCCCTGAAGGTTTAGTTCCTTATGACTATCAACAAGAAAACTATTCTAATTTGTTATGGTTGTCTGAAGGCTCGACTAGCTATTTACAAAATCAACTGTTGATGCGTGGTGAATTAATGACCACCAAAGAATGGTTAGATAATTTATCAAAGCGTATTATCGGCTATCAACATAAACCCGGACGCAAGGTACAATCTGTTGCTCAAACCAGCTTTGACAAATGGATTGAAGAAGGCGGAGATTATGGTAAAAATCACGGTGTGAATATTTATGCTGAAGGCTTCTTAGTGTCATGGATGCTTGATTTTGAAATACTCGAGCAAACCCGTTTAAAGAAAAGCTATCGTGATGTGCACAGTGCTTTGTCTACTGATTTTGCTATTCCTAAAACATTTAATGATCAAGATGTTAAAGACATCTTAAAGCAAGTCACCGGCAATGATTATCAAGCCTGGTGGCAGAAAAATGTTGATGGTTTAGCTGATCCAGATTTTGACGCGTTGCTAAGTAAAGCAGGTTTAGAAATTAGTTATGGGAAAAAAGAGAAATCTAAAGCGTGGTCGGGTATTTCTGCTAAAGCTCACGCAAGTGGCTTTATTATTACCTCTGTGGAAAAAAGCTCCGCAGCTTGGCAAGCCGGCTTAACTACTGATGATATTATTGTTGCAGTGGATGGTTTAAGACTTCAAGGCAAAGATTTAGAAACTCGCTTGAAAAACTTTAAACCAGAACAAAAAATTGCGTTAACGTTTTTCCGCCGCGATCAACTTATGACCAAAGACATCGTGTTGGCGTCGTTACCTGCTGAAAAATTAAAAGTTGTTACTAAAAATAAAGCCTCTCGAGCACAAAAAGCGTTTTTTAAAGCATGGACTGGATTGGATTTTCCTAAGTCTGACAAAAAATAATGCTCAAGGTTAAGTAAGCATTAAAATGAAGAACACTTCGTTATTGACGAAGTGTTCTTGCATTTGGCGCAGACATTGGTTCGGAGCTTCTAAAAGGATTAATATCTAATCCGCCTCGCCTTGTGTATCTTGCAAACACTTCCAAAGAAGAAACATCACAAAACTTTTTGATATCACAGTATATACGCTCTACACATTGTTCATGAAATTCATTGTGCTCTCGGAAAGAGACCAAGTAGGATAGTAATTTTGCGTGATTTATCGCCTTGCCAGAATATTTTATGTAGACGCTAGCCCAGTCAGGTTGATTAGTGATAAGGCAATTTGATTTTAATAGGTGACTAACTAAATGTTCTTCAACTTTTGCATCGCTTGGAACATCACTGGCCAATAAGCTTGGATCATAATCGTAGCTGAGCACTTCTATGTCTTCTTCATCGATGCAAGTTGCGGTGATTGGCGTTATTGATAGCGCAGGACATTTATCGACGGCAAACAAGCTCACGACAACTGGTGCATTGGCTGTTTTTGACAAATCCTTAATCAGAGCTTCTTCAACTTGCTGTTGTGAAACGAACTGGCTTTGATTAAAGCTGTTGAGATATAACTTAAAGGACTTTGATTCAACTATATTATCGCTGGTACAAGGAACACGAAATTCGGCAACCGCAACCACAGGTTTACCTTTGGTGTTTAACCATGATAACTCGTATCCGTACCAAACATCTTCACCGTAAAATGGTAAATTTTCAGTGGTCAATGATAAATTGTCGCGATTAAGGCTTCTAGGGACGCCTTGAAGCAAGGTTGGATCATATTTATTACTATACTCGGTTGATTTTCCGAGCGTTAAGCCTTCTAATGCGCTAGAGTTTTGATAGTTAGCCATGGTGAATTTGTAGTAGTTACATCTTAGCCGCTATTTTAGAGGAAATTGGAATTAATGACAGGTAAAAATAGTTTACTTCAGCAAGCTCTTTTAGGTTTTGCTCAGCAATATGTTCAGGCATATCAGACACAATATTCACACCTGCCATTAATTGAGCATGATGATGAATGGCCATCACCTTGTTTTGTCTCAACATTTAAGGAAGGGGAAGCTGATTGTTGGCAGCCGATTGCTATTGAAGAGTCATTGTCATTGAGTAATGTAGAAAAGGCTTTGGAGCTAAATCTACATCTTGATATTAAAGAATTCTTTACAACTCTCTATAGTGATAGCCTTGATGCTAGCTGTGAGCACGGTGATTTGAGTTTGCTGTTTTTGTGGAGTGAGCCTGATTTTGAGCGGTTACAAGAAAACATTATTGGTCATGTGTTGATGAAACAAAAGCTCAAGCAAGAATTAACTATTTTCTTTGGTGTTACCAACGAAGAAGATCTTATTTTATCCGTTAAAAATGATAACGGTGAAGTGTGGGTCGAGAGAGTGGGCAAAGAGCCCCATAAAAAGTTGGCTGATTCTTTAACAGAATTTATTGGCCTACTAACGCCTAGAATACCCTAACTCTTATTTAATCTGTGGACAGGGCAATACAAAAAATCATTTTGATTAACAAACAATTGATTGCCCTAAACAGCCCCATTACCTTATATGGTCTTTAATAAGGCTAACCACCTTTGCTCTCAACTAATTTTCTCAATAATTGCTTTATCTCATCAATATCAGCTTTGAGCGGGGCTAATCGCTGCTCTAACATTTCTAATGTAATACTAGCTGCTTCTACCGTTTGTTCAGGCTCTTTGTTAACGGTGGGGAGTTCGGTATTTTCTGGTTCATGTTGCCAGCCTTTTAAAGTCGAAATGATAATAGGCAATGGAGCCGAATTACTGAGTTTGTTTTTTATTAAGGCGACCGTCGGTTTTTTCCCTCGATTAGCCAGTTGATTGGCAATGGCGATTATTTCATCTCTAATGGTCATTTATCTTAACTTGGTAGTGAAAATTTTAACTATGTTAGCTAATTTGACTAACTAATTCTTGTGGTTTTTACCTGATTAATATCAATACCCTTTAAAATCAATGGGTTAAATAGTTGGCGCGATGGTTGCCTTATTAGAATTATCATAATAATGAAATTGAGAGAATTAACGATGAAAAAATCACTTTTACCTTTACTACTTATTGCACCATTGACTTTAGGATTAACAGGGTGCGTAGTTGCCGTTGGTGGTGACGATGATGGTTATTCTATGGGCCACAGTTTTGAAGATCGCGAGTTTGAAAACCGAAAAAAAATTGCGCGATTAGAGCTAAACAGCTCGTTTAATGATGTTCAATCACGCTTTGGTACAGCCGATTTTAATGAAGTGTACCAAAAAGACGGTGAAAGCATTCAGGTTTTATATTACCGTACGAATCGCAAACATAAAGATGGTGTGACGACTAAAGATGAATGTACGCCATTAATTTTTAAAAACGGACAACTGGTGAGTTGGGGTGAAACAGCCTACGCCATGCTTTAATTATTTACATAGTATATCAATCAAGGGAAGCAGTGCTTCCCTTTTTTATTGTCTCTGTCTGTCTGACCTAGCGTAACATCGTATCTAAGGTATCAACTATTTCTGCCCAGTCAGAATCTTCGGAGATGGCGTCAGATAGAAAACTTGCTTGTGCATCACTCCAAAAGTGTGCTTTTGCAAGTGTTGTGTGGCTTGGTATACCACGATGTAGGTTCAAAAATTCTTCAATATTTTTATCAGAATTTTCCAAGCCAAGTTGGGCAAATAAACAAGGCAAAGTATGGTTTGATCTATCCATTTCATCATCCAACTTTATGAATAATTATTATCTTAAGTATAGTTGCTTTAGTCGACGAATTTATAAAATATTGACCTAGTTTTAAACTTCCTGTTAAGGTGAACCACTAAAAAATAAGAATAAGAATTAACCAAAGTTTATTATTTATTAGCGATTTATTCGACAATAAATACACCAAGTAATGGGGAATATGCTATGACAGATGCAGTATCAACAAAGACAAACGTTGATATCAGAGCAACATATCTAACTGCTGAAGAGCTAAAGCTTGCAGCTTCGTTATTGTATCAAGCTTACCATGATGATCCCGTTTTCTTAGAAATATTTAACGGAGACAAAGACGATTATGAGCAGCGTTTACGAGCCTCAATTCGTGAAGAACTTGGCGTGTTTTGGCAAGCTAAGCAGCCAATGGTCGGTCTATACCTAGGTGAAGCCATGGTGGGCGTAGCCTGTTTAAATAGTCCTGATGATGGAGTTGGTAGTGAGCGATTTTGGCATTGGCGGCTAAAGATGTTACTGAGTGCGGGGTATTTCAGCACCAAGCAAATGATGGAAAAAGAAAAAACCGTTATGTCCGCTGTGCCACTAGACAAGTTTCATATGTTATCTTTTATTGCAATCCACCCGTTACATCAACAACATGGTTTTGGTCATTATTTGATGGCGGCCGTAAATACTGTACTTCAAGAACATTCACAAAGTCAGGGCGTTGCTGTTTATGCCACCAATGAGAAATATCGAAAATTCTTTGAAGATGTTGACTATCAGCATGTGAAAGAAGTTCAGGTGGGAAAAGTTTCAGGCACGCTAATGGTTCATTACCGAGAACAGCCGGCAACGGATTAAAAGTAGATGAGCAAAGAGTATCAATCGTTCAAAGAATTTTATCCATTTTATTTATCACAACATGAAAATAAAATTTGCCGCATTCTACATTATGTTGGAAGCATTGTTGCGCTGTGTTGGCTTGTTATGGCGATTATGTCCTTGACGCCAATCTTCTTACTGTATGGTGTTATTAGTGGCTATGCATTTGCTTGGATAGGTCACTTTTTCTTTGAAAAGAACCGTCCTGCGACCTTTAAATATCCTTGGTATAGCTTTATTGGCGATTGGCAAATGCTCAAAGATGCAATATATAAAAGTACCAAGTAAGGTACTTTTTTATGTGTTCCTTCATTTTACGGCTGTATTGCTTGAATTAGCTGAGCTTTATTAGCATCAGTTTAGCCTTTGGGGTTGGTTACACACTAAAGCGACAAAAATTCGCGTATTTTCGCCTCTTCGTTCAAGGCATCCTCATAGCCTAACTTTATTAGTTGTTTACAAAAGTTTTTTTCAAATAATAAGTAACTGATCATACTCGATTCAGCATCATTGGTGATGCCCATTGTTCTGAGTAATATGCGAATAGATACAGGCAATTCATCATAGTATTCCGTCGCAATAGCATTGAAATCATGACTTGGATTTATTACTAAGCTCTCAATCGGCTTTAACCCTTCTTGTGAGGCGTGTAATTCGTCAGGGATCAAAGATAGGGTTTTGTTAATCCTTTCCATACGCTCCAAATCACTTTGCAAGGTATCAGAGAATACGGAATCAAGCATATGCCCAGCAATAGCGGAAGTAGATGGTGGGTGAGGGTTATTCTCTTTTGCATGAATCAGCTCTTTGGGCTGTTCTACTCCTACAATGAAGAGTTTTTCAGCACCTAAGTGAATTGCTGGGCTTAATGGCGAAAGTTGATGAATTGAACCATCGCCAAAATGTTGATGTTTTATTTTTACTGAAGGGAAAATCATCGGGATGGCTGAAGATGCCATAAGGTGCTCACTGTCGAGCTGACAGGGCTCACCTCGACGTTTAGCTCGAAACCATGGAGCAATGCTCTGTTCAGATTGATAAAAGCTTAATGAGTCGCCATTAGAATAGCTTGACGCTGTGACTGATACCGCAGATAGATACCCACGTAATATATTTCGATCTATGCGTTGAAAGTCGATCACTTGGTTAAAGAGTTTTCGCAATGGTTCATTATTCAGTAAGCTATGAGGCGTTTTAGTCGCATAGTCAGCCTGATAACTGGCTAACACTCCTTGAAAAATGTAGCCGAAAACCCTAACTGGATCACCGTAGTAAATATGTTGTGTCTTTAGGTTTTTCCAAATCCATTCGAGTTTTTTCACTCCTAAGTGGAAACAGGATGAGTAGCAAGCTAAGGCGGTTGCATTAATTGCTCCGGCAGAGGTACCACACAAAATAGGAAAGGGGATGCCGTGATTTCGTGGTATAAATTGTGCGATAGCTGACAATACACCTACTTGGTATGCGGCTCTTGCCCCGCCTCCGGTAAGTACAAGTCCTTGTTTGCTTCCTTTGTAAGTTTTTTTTCCAGCCATATCAGCGCATTTGTATTTGTTATAAAGTTAATTTTAATGGGTGAAATACAATAGTGCGAGCGATAAGTGATTAAAATTGATAATAAAAAAGCCAGCGAATGCTGGCTTTTTAAGCGACATAAGAATTATTAACTAGTAAAACATTAAAACTAACGTCTACCAGAGAATAATTAGCTACTAACGCGAGCGTTAGCGGCGTCTATTAAAGGTTGCGACCCTGTTTGAATTGTTGAAAGATTAGCTGCCACAATTTTCTTAGATAATTTTTTAATCATCATAGAGCCTGTTTCTACTGATCCCCTTGCCGAAGCAAATTCTAACAAGTTTTTCCCATTACATTGAATACCGTCAAAAATACTACGTATTTTTAATTTGTTCGACTTTAAAAACGAACGCATGCGTTTTTTGTCATCAGCGGCAACATACTCGCAAACACTTTGTGCAATGTTTGCTGCTTGTGCCTGTGGTGCAGTAACTACAGACGTCATAAATAAAGCTGTGATGGTAGAAGCTAGTAATAATTTTTTCATTTTTAATAACCTTAAAGCAAATTTGTTAAACAGTTATAAAAAGAAAAAACCACTGGACGTACCCTTTTAACGAGGTAACTCCGCTGTCATAGATATTAAATATCCTTAGACCGGTGGTTTTGCGTAGCACACTTTCATGTGCCTTGCCTTTTCTTTGTCAATATTAGTATTAACAGAAAGTGTAACACAATGCAAATATTCTTTGATTTGTTGTGAGCTAACAACTAGTGAATATGGCTTTATTAAAACAGCGAAAAACAAAAAAAGAGGCCGTAGCCTCTTAATAAATTTGAAGTTATTATTAGAATGTCATCTCTGGTACGTGATCTGGTATGACGAGTTCGCCTTCCGTCAATGTTACAATTTCTTCAACACTTACACCTGGAGCGCGCTCAAGCAAAAAGAATTTCCCGTCTTTGATTTCAATGAAAGCAAGATCTGTTAATACTTTTTTGATACATCCTTTGCCTGTTAATGGCAAAGTGCACTTTGAAAGAAGTTTCGAGACGCCATGCTTTGATGCATGAGTCATGGTGACGATAATATTGTCAGCACCTGCAACTAAATCCATTGCACCGCCCATCCCTTTAATTAACTTTCCAGGGATCATATAAGAAGCGATGTTACCGTTAACATCTACTTCAAAGGCGCCTAGTACCGTTAAGTCAACATGTCCGCCACGGATCATCGCGAAAGACTCTGCTGAATCGAAGATTGAAGCGCCATCAATGGCGGTTACTGTTTGCTTACCTGCGTTAATCATATCCGCATCAAGCTCTTGCTCAGTTGGAAACTGCCCCATACCCAGTAAGCCATTTTCTGATTGCAGCATCACTTCCATGCCTTCTGGCACATAGTTGGCAACCAGTGTCGGAATACCTATACCTAAGTTAACGTAGTAACCGTCTTGTAATTCTTGCGCAACGCGCATTGCGATTTGCTCGCGAGATAAAGCCATCATGTTCTCCTTTGCGCAGTTATGCTGTTTTTATAGTACGTTGTTCTATACGTTTTTCGAAGGTACCTTGTATAAGGCGATTAACGTAAATGCCAGGTGTATGAATTTGATCTGGATCCAACTCGCCAGGCTCTACTATTTCTTCAACTTCAACAACTGTAATTTTTCCTGCGGTTGCTGCCATCGGATTAAAGTTACGTGCCGTTTTGCGAAATACTAGGTTACCGTATCGGTCTGCTTTCCATGCTTTAACAATGGCAAAATCACCTTTAATAGATTCTTCCAAAATGTACTGACGATTATTAAACTCACGCTCTTCTTTTCCTTCTGCAACGGGAGTGCCAAAGCCAGTTGCTGTGAAGAACGCGGGAATTCCGGCACCACCAGCACGCATTTTTTCAGCTAATGTGCCTTGTGGTGTTAGCTCGACCTCTAATTCACCACTCATCATTTGACGTTCAAACTCAGCGTTTTCTCCAACATACGAAGCAACGATTTTCTTTATCTGACGATTTGGTAAAAGCACACCTAAGCCAAAGTCATCCACACCACAGTTATTTGACACAACAGTTAACCCTTTTGTGCCTTTATGTTTTATTTCTGCGATCAAATTCTCGGGAATACCGCATAAGCCAAATCCACCAGCGATAACGGTCATGTTATCTTCTAAGCCAGCCATTGCTTCTTCATAACTTGATACGACTTTGTCGAACCCTGCCATTGTAAACTCCTCTATTCTTGCTCTTGTGAACTTGCTTTCATTGTGAAACGCAAGGGCGATTATTTTGCTTGTTGTGCACGATATGCATTAGATACTTTCGACACTGGCACCTTGCCTAATATGTCGCTGATGAACCACCCAGCGGCGAGTAACTTGTCTAAATCAACACCTGTCTCTATGTTTAATCCATTTAGTAAATAGATGACATCTTCAGTAGCCACATTGCCTGAAGCTCCTTTAGCATAAGGACAACCACCTAAACCAGCAACTGCACTGTCAACAACGGCGATACCCATGCTTAAAGCAGTGTAAATGTTAGTTAACGCTTGTCCGTACGTATCATGAAAGTGTACGGCCAGTTTTTCAACCGGTACTTTAGTGCTAACCGCATGTAACATTTTCTGTACGCTCGTTGGTGTACCTACGCCAATGGTGTCTCCAAGGGATATTTCATAGCAACCCATGTTGAATAGCTTTTCCGCAACGTCGGCCACTTTTTCAGGAGATATCTCTCCTTCATAGGGGCAACCGACCACACATGAGACATAACCACGTACCTTGATATTATTCGCTTTTGCAGCATTCATAATGGGAAGAAAACGCTCAAGGCTTTCATCAATCGAGCAGTTGATATTTTTCTGACTGAACGACTCAGATGCGGCGCCAAAAATGGCGACTTCTTTGACACCGGCTGCTAAAGCTGCTTCAAAGCCTTTCATGTTTGGCGTTAGCGCTGCATAAGTAACATTATTGCCTTGTGTGATCCCAGCAAAAACATCAGCTGAAGTTGACATTTGTGGTACCCATTTTGGCGACACAAAACTACCACTTTCAACATAACCAAGACCAGCATTTGTGAGCTGATCAATTAAAGCGATTTTATCTATAGCTTCAATAAACTGTTTTTCATTTTGTAGGCCGTCTCTTGGGCCTACTTCAACAATTTTTACTGAAGAAGGGAGCTTGTTCATGCGTTTTTCTCCGCTTCAAAGGCCAACAGCTCTGCACCGCCGTCAACCATATCGCCTTCACCGAAAAATAGCTCTGTTACTATGCCACTTTCAGGAGCGCGAATGGTATGTTCCATTTTCATCGCTTCCATGATCACTAACGGTTGATCTTGCTCAACCTTGTCACCAACCTTAACTAGTACACTGACCATAGTACCGTTCATTGGAGCTGCTAAACCGCCTTCACTAGCTTTATCGTCACAATCCCCTAAATCAGGCAATACACGAGTAAAGTTAAATACGCCATTAGGACGATATAAACTAATTTGCTGCTCATTCTTAGCTATGGTGGCACAGCTACGGTAGCCATCAATGGTAAAGAACAACGTATCTCCGGTGATATTGCCTTGGCAATCAAATATTTTACCGTCCACACTGATTAGATAAAAGCTGTCATCGCCCTGACGCTTATTTTCGATCATCACTTGATATGGCTTGTCACCGTGGCTTAAAGTGAGTTCATGGATGTGAGGTTCATTTAGACGCCAAGAATTCGTTGAATTCCACGGAGAGTAGGGGTCATTCGTTTTTGCTGCTTTTGTTTTCGCATGATCAGCACGTGCAAGTACTAAATACAAAGCTGCCATTGGCAACTCATTGCGAAGGGCTTGTTCATCTTCGTGGAAGATAAGGGCTTGATGTTTTTCGATAAACCCTGTGTCTAAATCGGCCTCTACAAATGGTTTTGATGTTGCCAAGTTGTACAAGAAATCGATATTGGTTGTAACACCACTGATTCTATATTCAGCCAAGGCTTTGCTAAGGCGCTGCAAGGCTTTGTCACGGTTCTCGTCCCATACGATCAATTTAGCGATCATTGGATCATAAAACACACTGACGTCGTCACCTTGGCGAACGCCAGTGTCGACGCGGACATATTCACTTTCTATCGGAGGTACTAAAAAGGACAGCTTTCCTGTGGCAGGTAAAAAATCGTTGTCGGGATCTTCTGCATATATACGTGCTTCGAAAGCGTGGCCTTTGATCGCTAATTCATCCTGAGTTTTCGGCAGGTTTTCGCCCGCAGCAACTCTCAGTTGCCATTCCACCAAGTCTTGTCCAGAGATAAGCTCAGTGACAGGGTGTTCTACTTGAAGTCGAGTGTTCATTTCCATGAAGTAGAATGAGCCATCAACGTCTAACAAAAATTCCACTGTACCAGCGCCCTGATAACCAATCGCTTTTGCAGATTTTATCGCTGATTCACCCATCTCTTTGCGCAATGCCTCACTCATGCCTGGCGCCGGTGCTTCCTCTATGACTTTTTGGTGGCGACGTTGTACTGAACAGTCTCGTTCAAACAGATAAACCGCATTGTCGTGATTGTCGCAAAATACTTGAATTTCAACGTGGCGTGGTTGAGTTAGGTATTTTTCAACTAGCATTCTGTCATCACCGAATGATGAACTGGCTTCTCGTTTGGCTGCTGCCAATTCAGCGCTGAAATCTTTTTCAGCCCATACTTGGCGCATACCTTTACCACCGCCACCAGCTGTAGCTTTGAGTAGAACGGGGTAACCCATGTCATCCGCAGATTTTTTCAACACCGCCTCAGATTGGTCATCGCCATGATAGCCAGGTACTAAAGGTACGCTTGCTTTTTCCATGATATTTTTAGCGGCAGACTTTGAGCCCATCGCTTCGATTGCGCCAACAGGGGGCCCAATAAAGGTAATGTTTTTGTCACTACACAAGCGGCAGAAATCAGCATTTTCAGACAGAAAACCGTAACCTGGGTGTATTGCTTGTGCGCCAGTTTGAAGCGCAGCTTCAATGACTTTTTCACCGAGCAAATAACTCTCTCTTGATGGTGAAGGGCCTAAGTATACCGCTTCATCCGCCATGTTCACGTGCAATGAATCTGCATCCGCATCAGAATAAACGGCGACGGTTAATATACCCATTTGGCGGGCTGTTTTGATGACGCGGCAAGCAATTTCACCACGGTTTGCAATTAATATTTTAGAAAACATAAGCTACTTTGACTCCTGTTGCCAAGCGGGTGAGCGTTTCTCGAAAAATGAACTTAGGCCTTCTTGACCTTCTGGAGATACTCGAATGGTGGCTATACGCTCAGAGGTGGTGTTCATTAGTGTTGGCGTAATTTCCTGATAGGCAACATCAAACGCTAATTTCTTCGCGCTTTGCACCGCTTCTGGTCCGTTCTCGAGTAAGCATTGGATGAAGCGTTCAACTTCGTTGTCTAACTGTTCGGGTAGAACGACTTCATCAACTAGCCCTATTTTTGAGGCTTGTTCGGCAAAAAACCTCTCTGCCGTTTGGAAGTAACGACGTGATGCTCTAAGTCCTATCGCATTAACAACATAAGGACTGATGGTCGCTGGGATTAAGCCCAGTTTAACTTCACTCAGACAAAAACTTGCTTTGTTACTGGCAACCACAATGTCACAACAGCTCGCTAGCCCTACTGCGCCACCAAATGCAGCGCCTTGAACACGTGCGATAGTGGGCTGTGGCATAAAGTTTAGCGCATGAAGCATTTTTGCTAGGGCATTCGCATCGCGCAAATTTTCTTCATAGCTATAACCAGCCATGCGTTTCATCCAACCTAAGTCAGCGCCAGCAGAGAAACTTTTCCCATTTGAGGCAAGTACCATGACTTTGACTAATTTGTTTGATGCAATTTGTTCAAAGCTTTCAGTTAATTGAGCAATGATAGTGTCATCAAATGCATTATGTTTGTTTGGATTATTCAGGGTAACAGTGGCGACGCCGCGCCTATCAACTTGAGTAATAACTAAATCGTTCATCATTTGCCCCTACATTCTAAATACGCCAAATTGCGTGTCTGCAATTGGCTTATTTAATGAAGCAGAAATGGCCAAACCTAGTACTTGTCTTGTTTCAGCAGGGTCTATCACTCCATCATCCCATAAGCGTGCCGATGCATAATATGGATGGCCTTGATGTTCGTAATTGTCGATGATAGGCTGCTTAAAGCTGGCTTCTTCTTCCGCTGTCCAGGTTTCACCACGTTTAGCCATTTGATCGGTTTTCACCTGCGCTAATACGCCAGCGGCTTGTTCTCCGCCCATCACTGAAATTCGTGCATTTGGCCACATGAATAAGAATCTTGGGTCATACGACCGTCCACACATACCGTAGTTACCAGCTCCAAAACTACCACCAATAAGTACGGTAAATTTAGGCACTTGCGCACACGCAACCGCCGTTACCATTTTGGCGCCGTGCTTTGCTATACCGCCCGACTCATATTGTTTTCCTACCATAAAGCCGGTAATGTTTTGTAGAAACACCAATGGAATTTTGCGTTGCGCACATAGCTCGATAAAGTGGGCACCTTTTTGTGCTGATTCGCCGAATAAAATGCCATTGTTAGCAACAATGCCTACAGGGTAGCCATAAATGCGTGCAAAGCCACAAACTAATGTAGTGCCGTATAACGCTTTAAATTCATCAAACTCACTGCCATCAACAACGCGAGCAATTACTTCTCTTACATCGTAAGGTTGACGTGAATCTTTAGGAATAACGCCATAAATATCTTTTGGGGCGTATGCTGGCTCTGCAACTTCTTTAATCGTCACTTGTACCGGCTTGATGCGGTTTAGATTTTCAATGGCATTGCGTGCTATTTCTAAGGCGTGATGATCGTTTTGAGCGTAATGATCTGAAACCCCTGAGGTACGACAATGCACATCAGCGCCACCTAAATCTTCAGCACTAACGATTTCACCTGTCGCAGCTTTTACCAGTGGCGGCCCAGCAAGGAAAATTGTACCTTGCTCTTTAACTATGATTGACTCATCCGCCATGGCGGGTACGTATGCGCCACCTGCAGTGCATGAGCCCATTACTACCGCTATTTGAGGAATGTTTTGTGCTGACATGTTTGCTTGGTTAAAGAAAATGCGACCAAAATGTTCTTTATCCGGAAATACATCATCTTGATTAGGCAGGTTAGCACCGCCAGAATCAACTAAATAGACGCACGGGAGATTGTTTTCTTGCGCTATGGTTTGTGCACGTAAGTGCTTTTTAACAGTTAAAGGATAATAAGTACCGCCTTTTACCGTTGCATCATTGGCAACAATTACGCATTCTTGTCCACCAACACGGCCTATGCCTGTGATGATGCCGGCGGCTGGTACATTGTCGTCATAAACGTTGTAAGCGGCCAGTTGAGACAGCTCAAGAAATGGCGAGCCGGCATCTAACAAGTTGAGTACACGGTCACGAGGTAATAGCTTTCCTCGAGATAAGTGACGATCCCGGCTTTTCTCGCCACCACCTTGTTTGATCAAATCTAGCTTGGCTTTTAAGTCATCAACTTGAAGTTGCATATGGGCAGCATTATCAAGAAAATCTTGGCTGCGAGTGTTGATTTTGGAGTGTAATTTTGCCACGGTTTAACCTTACTTAGTTTATTGCCGTTATTTCGTGTTAACGTGAATACAAGACGTTAACTTATTTGCGTTAGTTTGCTAAAAGTCGCTGGACCTTAACCATATTTTACTGATACAGCGACATTCATTTTCATCTTATTAAGAAGAGCTTCAATTAAACCGATTCGTTGAATAGCTCACGACCAATAAGCATACGTCGAATTTCTGATGTACCTGCACCAATTTCATAAAGTTTAGCGTCACGTAATAAGCGGCCCGCAGGAAACTCATTGATATAGCCATTACCACCAAGTAACTGAATAGCATCTAAGGCCATTTTGGTTGCTAACTCGGCTGAATATAAAATAACCGCTGCTGCATCTTTACGGGTTGTTTCGCCGCGGTCGCAGGCTTGAGCTACCATGTAGATATATGACTTTGCCGCGTTCATTTGCGTATACATATCTGCAATTTTGCCCTGAATCAGTTGGAATTCACCAATAGATTGACCAAATTGTTTACGGTCATGAATGTAAGGAACAACTAGATCCATACAAGCGTCCATGATGCCTAAAGGGCCGCCAGATAAAACTACGCGTTCGTAGTCAAGACCTGACATTAATACGCGAACACCTTTGCCTTCTTCACCCAAAATGTTCTCTGCTGGGACTTCACAGTCTTCAAATACTAATTCACAAGTATTTGAACCGCGCATACCCAATTTATCTAGTTTCTGGTGACGACTAAAACCAGGGAAGTCACGCTCTACGATAAAGGCTGTGATACCTTTTGAACCGGCATTGACATCTGTCTTTGCATAAATAACGTATACATTGGCGTCAGGACCATTGGTGATCCACATTTTGTTGCCATTTAGGATGTACTTATCACCTTTCTTAACAGCGCTAAGTTTCATGCTTACAACATCAGAGCCAGCGTTTGGTTCAGACATAGCTAATGCGCCAATGTGCTCACCGCTACATAATTTGGGTAAGTACTTTAATTTTTGTTCGTGACTGCCGTTTTTGCGTAATTGGTTCAAACATAAGTTAGACATTGCGCCATAACTCAAACCAACGGAAGCTGACGCCCGGCTAATTTCTTGCATTGCTACCACATGTTCAAGGTAACCTAGACCTGAGCCGCCATATTCTTCTTCTACGGTCATACCAAGTAAACCCATGTCACCAAATTTGCGCCATAGATCATTTGGAAATTCGTTATCAATATCGATTTGCTCAGCACGAGGAGCAATTTCATCGCGAGCGAAGGCATTAACTTGATCACGGATCATGTCAACGGTTTCGCCTAAGTTAAAATTGAGTGAAGAAAAAGTGGAAATCATGTTGGTTCCTTAATTTATGGCAATGTGCTTAACTATTGCTGTTTAATTTGTTTTAACGTATTCAAACAACTTTTTTCGAGGTTAGTCAGTTCAATTAAGACGACTTTTATATCTTCTAGTTGCTGTGTTAAGTCATTTTTTTTGTTGGAGATAAGATCCATAATTGTTTCCAATTGCTTCTCACTGGATTTATCCATGTCATATAGTTCAAACAAGCGACCTGTTTCGGCCAAAGTAAAACCTAAGCGCTTGCCCCGAAGAATTAACTTTAGTCGAATCTTGTCACGTCGACTGTATATTCGGGTTTGGCCTTTGCGGCTAGGTGAAACAAGCCCTTGATCTTCATAAAAGCGGATAGTACGAGTCGTAATATCATACTCTTTTGCTAGTTCACCGATGCTGTAGGTAGGCTTTTCTGAATTCATTGCTTGGTACTCACAAACTGAGTGGATCTTGTTTTATTATGTTAATAACGATACTGTAAGTTTACGTAAACGTAAAGCTAAAAATTCTGAGTATACAATGTCTCTTGTAAGGTATAGGTTACAGCTCGAACTTGTACGACCAATGATTATTTAACTTACAAAGCAGACTGTGAGAACGGAATCTACTACATTAGTCGTAATTTAAGGTGTCATCCTAATATTAATCTACAGTAACGAGTAGTTTTAGTTCTAAAGTAGCATGTAAAACCTGTGCTAAATCGTTTAAGTTGTACAAGTGTTATTGTTCACCTTACGTTGGCGTAAACGTTAAATTAGGTTACCCTAATACTAATCTTAGATTATAGAATATAGATGCAACCAACGTTGCTTATAAATTGGAGAATTGATTATGTCTGTGACAGATCCTATTGTAATTGTTTCGGCTACACGTACGCCAATGGGCGGATTTATGGGAGCGTTGGCTAATGTGACCACGCCAGAGTTGGGAGCTACAGCAATTAAAGGAGCGGTTGAACAAGCAGGTATTGCAACGGATCAAATTGATGAAGTTGTGATGGGCTGTGTTTTACCGGCGGGTTTAAAACAAGCACCTGCTAGACAAGCGGCTCTAAGCGCAGGACTAGCACATTCTACGGTTTGCAATACCATCAATAAAGTGTGTGGCTCAGGCATGAAATCAATTATGGATATACATGACTCCCTGCTTGCTGGCTCGATTAATGTTGCTGTTGCAGGCGGTATGGAAAGCATGTCAAACGCACCATATATGTTACCTAAAGCAAGAGGTGGTATGCGAATGGGACATGGTCAAGTGCTTGACCATATGATGTTAGACGGTCTAGAAAATGCCTATGATGGTGTTTCTATGGGTTGTTTTGCACAATCTACCGCGGACGATGAAAACTATTCACGTGAGCAAATGGATGAATTTGCGATCCGTTCATTATCTCGTGCAAATACTGCCATTGAATCTGGCGCGTTTGCTAATGAAATTTCTCCGGTAACAGTTAAATCTCGTCGCGGTGATACTGTTGTTGACACTGATGAACAGCCGGGCAACGCGCGCCCTGATAAGATTCCATCGTTGCGCGCAGCATTTAAAAAAGACGGCACCATTACTGCTGCAAACTCTAGCTCTATCTCTGACGGCGCTGCAGCATTGGTACTAATGAGACAATCCGAAGCACAAGCTCGCGGACTGACACCTTTATGTAAGATTGTCGCTCATGCAACCCATGCACAATTACCCGAGGAGTTTACGGTAGCTCCTGTAGGTGCCGTAAACAAGTTACTAGCCAAAGCCAATTGGTCTGTGGCTGATATTGATTTGTTAGAAGTTAATGAAGCTTTTGCAATGGTGACTATGTTAGCGGTTGATAAATTGGGTCTAGACATTGAACGCGTGAATATTAACGGCGGGGCATGTGCATTGGGTCACCCGCTAGGCGCGAGTGGTGCACGCATTATTGTGACTTTGATTCATGCACTGAAAAACAAAGGTTTATCGAAAGGTGTCGCAACCCTTTGTATTGGTGGTGGCGAAGCGACAGCAATTGCGGTAGAAATGCTTTAGACCGACAGGCTTTATTTCAACAGTAGTATTAGATTCAGCATCCTAATAAAAACGATAGCTGAGTCCAATCGTTTGTGTTTAATTTGAGGATAATAAGTGAATTTCAATTTAACTGAAGATCAGCAAATGTTTGCTGATACAGCGCAACAATTTGCTCAGGCAGAGTTTACCCCTAATGCAGCTAAATGGGATGCAGAGCATATATTCCCAAAAGAAGTAATCGCCAAAGCTGGTGAATTGGGCTTTTGTGGGCTTTATTCTCCAGAAGATGCAGGCGGTTTAGGTCTTAGTCGATTAGATTCTTCAATTATATTTGAGCAGTTGGCAATGGGGTGTACAGCAACAACGGCTATGATGACCATCCATAATATGGCGACATGGATGATAGCAACTTGGGGACAGGATTCAGTTAAGGATGAGTGGTGTCCGTCATTAGTCATGGGCGAAAAGCTTGCCTCTTATTGTTTGACTGAGCCAGGTGCGGGATCTGATGCAGCCTCTTTAAGAACCTCGGCTAAAAAAAACGGCGATCACTACCTTGTTAACGGGTCTAAAATGTTCATCTCTGGTGCTGGCGAAACTGACATGCTTGTCGTTATGGTCCGCACAGGTGAAGCTGGCGCCAAAGGTATATCGGCATTAGCGATCCCTGCCGACAGCGAAGGGATCATTTATGGCAAAGCGGAAGAGAAGCTGGGATGGAACGCTCAACCGACACGTTTAATTACCTTTGAGAACGTCAAGGTGCCTGTTCAAAACCTACTAGGCGAAGAAGGCGAAGGCTTTAAAATCGCGATGAAAGGTTTAGATGGTGGTCGAATTAATATAGCAACCTGTTCTATCGGTACGGCACAGCAAGCGTTGAATACTGCTATGGAATACATGCAAGAACGGGAGCAATTTGGTAAGCCAATCGCTGCATTCCAGGGCTTGCAGTTTAAGTTGGCTGATATGGCTACGGAGCTTGTCGCAGCGAGACAAATGGTAAGGTTAGCAGCCTTTAAATTGGATGAAAATGATCCTGAAAAAACCGCCTACTGTGCCATGGCGAAGCAATTTGCAACCGATATTGGCTTTAAAGTGTGTGACGCAGCTCTGCAAATACATGGTGGCTACGGCTATATAAAAGAATACCCTCTAGAGCGACATTTCAGAGACGTTCGAGTTCATCAAATATTAGAAGGTACGAATGAAATTATGCGCGTAATCGTTGCTCGTCGATTACTAACTGAAGGCGCTGGCCAATTATTATAGGTAAAAATATGTCTGAATTATTAAAACTATCCAAGCAAGAACACACGGCAATTATTACGTTTAATAATCCGCCTGCTCATACCTGGACAAAAGAAAGCTTAACTCAATTACGTGATATTGTTTTATCACTTAATGAAGACAAAGAAATTTACGCGTTGGTCATTACCGGTGACGGTGATAAGTTCTTTTCAGCAGGAGCTGATTTAAAATTGTTTGCTTCAGGATGTAAAGACATTGCAACAGAAATGTCTAATATTTTCGGTGAAGCGTTTGAAACCCTGTCTGCATTTCACGGTGTTTCTATTGCAGCCATTAATGGTTACGCCATGGGCGGCGGATTAGAGGTTGCACTTGCTTGTGATCTGCGCATTGCAGAGCATCATGCCCAAATGGCCTTACCTGAAGCAACGGTTGGTCTATTGCCTTGTGCTGGTGGAACGCAAAACTTGCAGCTATTAGTCGGAGAAGGATGGACTAAACGGATGATTTTGTGCGGTGAGCGTATTAAAGCCGACAAGGCGCTACAAATTGGTTTAGTCGAAGAAGTTGTAGAACAAGGTCAATCTTTAGAAACTGCGCTCAAACTAGCAGCAAAAGTAGCTAATCAAAGCCCTGTTGCGGTCGCTGCGTGTAAAAAATTAGTGCAGCATAATCGTGAAATGCCTATTTCAAAAGCTTTGCCAATTGAACGAGAAGCATTTGTCAGCCTTTTTGATTCTGAAGACCAAACAGAGGGCGTTAATGCATTTTTAGAAAAGCGTAAGCCTCAATGGAAAAATAAATAAGGAACACATGATGACTGATGTTGTGTTGTTTGAAGAACGTCTTTGTGACAACGGTAAAAGAATTGGTATTGCGACATTAAACTCAGAGCGATCGCTAAATGCGTTAAGTGGCGATATGGTCGATGCACTTTATCCTAAATTACTCGATTGGCATCGTAATGATGAAATTGCAGTGGTTTTCCTTCAGGGCTCTGGTGAAAAATCTTTCTGTGCTGGTGGTGACATTGTCAATCTTTTTAATGAAATGAAAAGCCACCCAGGTGAATATGCGCCAGCTATAGAGGACTACTTCACCAGAGAGTACAAGTTAGATTACCTTATTCATACCTTCAATAAGCCTTTTATCGTCTGGGGCAATGGTATTGTTATGGGCGGTGGTTTAGGCATGATGGTTGGTGCTAGCCACAGAGTAGTGACTGAGTCGTCACGCATCGCAATGCCTGAAATTAGTATTGGCCTATACCCTGATGTTGGCGGTACATTTTTCCTTAATAAAATGCCAGATAACTGCGGCCTATTTTTGGGGCTGACAGGAGCCTCTATTAATGCCGCTGATGCTAAATATACCGGCTTAGCTGACTTCTTTATTCAAGCGGATAAAAAACAAGCATTATTAGAGCAGCTAATTTCAATTAAATGGGGCGATACCGTCGCACTCAACCATGACAAGCTCAGCGATGCTATGAATGAACTTGAACGCTTATCAAATTCAGCTGTTCCTGTTTCTCATATTCGAGCACAAAAATCTTTGATTGACCAAGTTACTGAACATCATAATTTGGCGGACGTGGTTGATGCAATTACCTCTGCAGAAGTTGATGACAAGTGGTTTAATAAAGCGCAAAAATCATTAGCACACGGCAGTGCAGTTAGTGGGCATTTGGTTTACCAACAATTGAAAGTTGGTAAGTCTATGTCCTTAGCTGATTGTTTTAGAATGGAGTTAAGTCTATCTGTTAAATGTGGACAATATGGCGAGTTTTATGAAGGCGTCAGGGCATTACTTATCGACAAAGATAGTAATCCTCAATGGAAATATAAAAACATTGCAGATGTCGATGCAAAAACAATTGATTGGTTCTTCACACCTAAATGGAAAGAAGCCCAGCATCCACTAGCTCAGCTAGGATAAAATTCAAGGGGAAAGCAAATGGCGAATGTAGCATTTATTGGTTTAGGAAACATGGGTGGCCCAATGGCCGTCAATTTGGTTAAAGCTGGGCATCAAGTTTGTGTCTATGATTTATCAGCACAGGCCGTGATTGATGTGGTTGAGCACGGAGCTTCAACTGCGGTGTCTGCACAAGAATGTGTCAAAGATGCCGAGTTTATTATCTCAATGTTACCTGCGGGTAAACATGTAGCAAGTGTATATTTAGGTGAAAATGGCCTTATCAATCACATTCAAGCTGGAAGCCTAGTCATTGACTCATCTACCATTGATGCACAAACCTCAATCGTTGTTGGTAGTACATTGAAAGAGCAAGGAATTGAGTTCATTGATGCTCCCGTTTCAGGTGGTGTTGGTGGCGCAACAGCTGGCACGTTAAGCTTTATGGTCGGTGGTAGCGTTGAAAACTTTAATCGCGCAAAAAGTGTATTGGACAACATGGGGAAAAATATATTTCATGCAGGAGAACATGGTGCAGGCCAAGTAGCCAAAGTCTGCAATAACATGTTGTTATCTGTTTTGATGGCTGGTACAGCCGAAGCACTACAGCTTGGAATCGCGAATGGATTAGACCCCAAAGTGCTTTCTAATATCATGAGCAAGAGCTCGGGCAGTAATTGGACATTAGATGTCTACAACCCATGCCCTGATGTTATGGAAAATGTGCCATCGTCAAATGATTATCAGGGTGGATTCATGGTGGACTTAATGGCTAAGGATTTGGGCCTTGCAATGGATACTGCTGTTACAAGTCAGTCGTCAACACCTATGGGATCATTAGCGAGAAGCCTTTACGCTATGCATGCAAGCGCAGGAAATGGTGGTAAAGACTTTTCAAGCATCTTTAACTTATTTAATAAAGAGAGCAAAGAATAAATGAACATTCAAGACAAAGTGATTGTTGTCACGGGCGGTGGCCAAGGTTTAGGCCGTTCAATGGCAATCGACTTAGCAACAAGCGGTGCAAAGCTTGCTCTTATAGACCTTAATGAGGAATTGTTAAAAGAATCCGTTCAATTGGTCGAAGAAGCTGGGTCTACTGCTCAATATTATTTGGCGAATGTGACGAATGAAGCCGAAGTTGAAGAAACGTTTAACAAGATAAATAATGATTTTAATGGCTTTGATGGGCTTATTAATAACGCCGGAATTTTGCGTGATGGTATGTTAATCAAAGCTAAAGATGGCGAAATCGTTAAAAAGATGTCATTAGAGCAGTTTCAATCAGTCATTGATGTTAATTTAACAGGTGTATTTTTGTGTGGTCGAGAAGCATCTGCACATATGGTTAAAAATAAGCGCAAAGGCGTGATCATAAACATGTCTTCTATTGCGCGTAATGGCAACATGGGACAAACTAACTACGCAGCGTCTAAAGCTGGCGTAGTTGCTATGACTGTTTGTTGGGCAAGAGAGTTAGGTCGTCACGGTATTCGTGTTGGAGCTATCGCACCTGGTGTTGTTCGAACGGCAATGACAGATGCAATGAAGCCAGAAATGCGTGAACGACTTGAAAAGATGAAGCCCGTAGGTCGACTAGGTGAAGCAAGTGAAATTGCCCATACGGTTAAATATATTTTGGAAAATGAATTTTTCACTGGTCGTGTAGTAGATATTGATGGCGGTTTGAGCATGTAAACCATGCTAATATAAATAGATTCACATAAGGCGAGTATTTGACTCGCCTTTTTTCGCTATACAAAAAGTATCAATATGAAAAAAGCATTATTTCTCGATCGTGACGGTATCATAAATGTAGACTTTGGCTACGTACATAAAATTAGTGATTTTGAGTTTGTCGAAGGGATTATGGATCTATGCCGTTATGCCTCCGATATGGGCTATGAAATCTATGTAATAACAAATCAAGCAGGTATCGCAAGAGGTTATTATTCTATTGATGATTTCAATGTATTAACAGACTGGATGATTAAAGTATTTAAAAAAGAAGATATCGCCATTAAAGGGGTTTATTTCTGTCCACATCACCCTGAAAAGGGAACAAATGACTTTGTTGTGAGCTGTAAATGTCGTAAACCGGAGCCCGGAATGATTTTACAGGCTGTAAAAGAGCATGAACTTGATGTTAACAAAAGTGTATTCATTGGAGATAAACTTTCAGATATGCACGCGGCTGAAGCAGCAGGCATTCATAATAGAGTACTTGTTGCTAGTCAATATCATGACAATTCAACGGCGCATGTACATCGCGTAAATAACATAAAGGAAGCTATTGCTTTTCTTTCTTGAATATATAACGCTCTTTTTGTGCAAAAAAACAACATTTGAACTAGAATTACAAATTATTCGAAAAAAGAAGTTGACGCGGTGCTAAAAATCCCTAAAATTCGCTCCACTTCTTCGGGACAAGCCCAAGAGGTTGTTTTGAACAGTTTAGTTAAACAATAGTTTGGTTAAGCTCGAAGATAACTTAGAAAAACAAGTTAAATTATTTTTCAAAAAGTTGTTGACATCAAAACTGAGTTGCGTAGAATGCGCATCTCGCTTCGGGACAGGCTACTAGCCAGCTCCAAGCAAACAGTGATAAGCGAATGCGACTTACACTGACTACTTAATCAAGTAGTGTTCTTTAACAATTAGTTATCATGCAATTTGTGTGAGCACTCACATTAGTGTTGATTTTACATAGTCCTTCGGGACAAAAAAAACAGCTTAATGATGAAGTTCACGCAAAACTACTTATGACCTTCGGGTTATAAGAACATATGTTTTAAATGTACAGAATTCATTGAGCCGCATCTTATGATGCACAAACGATTTTAATTGAAGAGTTTGATCATGGCTCAGATTGAACGCTGGCGGCAGGCTTAACACATGCAAGTCGAGCGGAAACGAAAAGTAGCTTGCTACTTTGGCGTCGAGCGGCGGACGGGTGAGTAATGCTTGGGAATATGCCTTATGGTGGGGGACAACAGTTGGAAACGACTGCTAATACCGCATAATGTCTACGGACCAAAGGGGGGGATCTTCGGACCTCTCGCCATTTGATTAGCCCAAGTGAGATTAGCTAGTTGGTAAGGTAAAGGCTTACCAAGGCGACGATCTCTAGCTGGTTTGAGAGGATGATCAGCCACACTGGGACTGAGACACGGCCCAGACTCCTACGGGAGGCAGCAGTGGGGAATATTGCACAATGGGCGAAAGCCTGATGCAGCCATGCCGCGTGTGTGAAGAAGGCCTTCGGGTTGTAAAGCACTTTCAGTCGTGAGGAAAGGTGCTAGTTTAATAAACTAGTACTGTGACGTTAGCGACAGAAGAAGCACCGGCTAACTCCGTGCCAGCAGCCGCGGTAATACGGAGGGTGCGAGCGTTAATCGGAATTACTGGGCGTAAAGCGTGCGTAGGCGGTTTGTTAAGCAAGATGTGAAAGCCCAGGGCTCAACCTTGGAACTGCATTTTGAACTGGCAAACTAGAGTATTGTAGAGGGTGGTGGAATTTCCAGTGTAGCGGTGAAATGCGTAGAGATTGGAAGGAACATCAGTGGCGAAGGCGGCCACCTGGACAAATACTGACGCTGAGGTACGAAAGCGTGGGGAGCGAACAGGATTAGATACCCTGGTAGTCCACGCCGTAAACGATGTCAACTAGCTGTCTGTAGACTTGATCTGTGGGTAGCGTAGCTAACGCGCTAAGTTGACCGCCTGGGGAGTACGGCCGCAAGGTTAAAACTCAAATGAATTGACGGGGGCCCGCACAAGCGGTGGAGCATGTGGTTTAATTCGATGCAACGCGAAGAACCTTACCATCCCTTGACATCCAGAGAATTTACTAGAGATAGTTTAGTGCCTTCGGGAACTCTGAGACAGGTGCTGCATGGCTGTCGTCAGCTCGTGTTGTGAAATGTTGGGTTAAGTCCCGCAACGAGCGCAACCCCTATCCTTATTTGCCAGCGAGTTATGTCGGGAACTTTAAGGAGACTGCCGGTGATAAACCGGAGGAAGGTGGGGACGACGTCAAGTCATCATGGCCCTTACGGGATGGGCTACACACGTGCTACAATGGCGTATACAAAGGGCAGCAAGACCGCGAGGTGGAGCGAATCCCATAAAGTACGTCGTAGTCCGGATCGGAGTCTGCAACTCGACTCCGTGAAGTCGGAATCGCTAGTAATCGTAGATCAGAATGCTACGGTGAATACGTTCCCGGGCCTTGTACACACCGCCCGTCACACCATGGGAGTGGGTTGCAAAAGAAGTAGCTAGTCTAACCTTCGGGAGGACGGTTACCACTTTGTGATTCATGACTGGGGTGAAGTCGTAACAAGGTAACCCTAGGGGAACCTGGGGTTGGATCACCTCCTTATCTTGAAGTAAAACGCCTAATGGAAGCCTTCGGGTTTCATGAGTGTTCACACAAATTGCACTGATAACAAATTAGAAGAAGAAAAGTAAAACCCTAGCATAATAAGGGGCTATAGCTCAGCTGGGAGAGCGCCTGCCTTGCACGCAGGAGGTCAGCAGTTCGATCCTGCTTAGCTCCACCACTTATTGTGTAGTACTTAGGTACTTATGCAGGTCTGTAGCTCAGCTGGTTAGAGCGCACCCCTGATAAGGGTGAGGTCGGCAGTTCAAGTCTGCCCAGACCTACCAATCTTCTTCACAAAGAATTAAATGACCAAATTTAAGCTATCTTTTTTAAGATGATTTAAATTTGGTTTTTTAAACCACGAATTAGCCGAATGCGCGCTAGTTTGAAGCTCTTTAACAATCTGGAAAGCTGATATAAATACCCGGTGTTTATATGGTGTTGAACGTGTCGCGCGTTTCAATACATCAACATATAGATACCAACAGCGAGTGAGATAACCTTATCGTTTATCGAACAAGCTGATTAACTTCTCCTCCTCGGAGAATGTTAATAAAAAATCTAAATCAAGTAACTCATCTACATCGAAAGATGTGAGAGTACGTGAAAATGTCAGGCTGTACGATTAGTTCGGATTAGTCTCCGAACATTCTAAGACTACTTAGGGTTGTATGGTTAAGTGACTAAGCGTATGTGGTGGATGCCTTGGCAGTTAGAGGCGATGAAAGACGTGTTAATCTGCGATAAGCTGAGTTGAGGTGATAAAAACCGTTATAGACTCAGATTTCTGAATGGGGAAACCCAGTGTCATAAGACACTATCACTTAGTGAATACATAGCTAAGTGAGGCGAACCGGGAGAACTGAAACATCTAAGTACCCCGAGGAAAAGAAATCAACCGAGATTTCCTTAGTAGCGGCGAGCGAACGGGAATTAGCCCTTAAGTGGTTTGTAAGTTAGTGGAATAAGCTGGAAAGCTTAGCGATACAGGGTGATAGCCCCGTACACGAAAACAAACTTACCATGAAATCGAGTAGGTCGGCACACGTGAAATGTTGACTGAATATGGGGGGACCATCCTCCAAGGCTAAATACTCCTAACTGACCGATAGTGAACCAGTACCGTGAGGGAAAGGCGAAAAGAACCCCTGTGAGGGGAGTGAAATAGAACCTGAAACCGCATACGTACAAGCAGTGGAAGCCTTCGGGTGACTGCGTACCTTTTGTATAATGGGTCAGCGACTTATTTTTTGTAGCAAGGTTAACCGATTAGGGGAGCCGTAGCGAAAGCGAGTGTTAACTGCGCGTTTAGTTGCAAGGAATAGACCCGAAACCCGGCGATCTACCCATGGGCAGGTTGAAGGTTGAGTAACATCAACTGGAGGACCGAACACACGTATGTTGAAAAATGCGGTGATGACTTGTGGGTCGGAGTGAAAGGCTAATCAAGCCGGGAGATAGCTGGTTCTCCCCGAAATCTATTTAGGTAGAGCCTCGGACGAACACCATCGGGGGTAGAGCACTGTTAAGGCTAGGGGGTCATCCCGACTTACCAACCCTTTGCAAACTCCGAATACCGATGAGTGATATCCGGGAGACACACGGCGGGTGCTAACGTCCGTCGTGAAGAGGGAAACAACCCAGACCGCCAGCTAAGGTCCCAAAGTCATAGTTAAGTGGGAAACGATGTGGAAAGGCCCAGACAGCTAGGAGGTTGGCTTAGAAGCAGCCATCCTTTAAAGAAAGCGTAATAGCTCACTAGTCGAGTCGGTCTGCGCGGAAGATGTAACGGGGCTAAACTATGCACCGAAGCTGCGGATTTAACTTTTAAGTTAAGTGGTAGGGGAGCGTTCTGTAAGCCGTTGAAGGTGAACTGAGAGGTTTGCTGGAGGTATCAGAAGTGCGAATGCTGACATGAGTAACGATAAGGGGAGTGAAAAACTCCCCCGCCGAAAGACCAAGGTTTCCTGTCCCATGTTAATCAGGGCAGGGTAAGTCGGCCCCTAAGGCGAGGCGGAAACGCGTAGTCGATGGGAAACAGATTAATATTTCTGTACTTCTATATATTGCGAAGGAGGGACGGAGTAGGCTAGGTGAGCACGGCGTTGGTAGTCCGTGTGAAAGTATGTAGGCTGAAGACTTAGGTAAATCCGGGTCTTCTTAAGGCTGAGATACGAGACGAGAACCCAAGGGTTTGAAGTCATTGATGCCATGCTTCCAGGAAAAGCTTCTAAGCTTCAGATATATAGGAACCGTACCCCAAACCGACACAGGTGGTTAGGTAGAGAATACTAAGGCGCTTGAGAGAACTCGGGTGAAGGAACTAGGCAAAATAGTACCGTAACTTCGGGAGAAGGTACGCTCTCTAGTGTGAATCCCTTGCGGAGTAAGCACAGGAGAGTCGAAGTAACCAGGTGGCTGGAACTGTTTATTAAAAACACAGCACTGTGCAAAATCGAAAGATGACGTATACGGTGTGACGCCTGCCCGGTGCCGGAAGGTTAATTGATTGGGTTAGCTCTGCGAAGCTCATGATCGAAGCCCCGGTAAACGGCGGCCGTAACTATAACGGTCCTAAGGTAGCGAAATTCCTTGTCGGGTAAGTTCCGACCTGCACGAATGGCGTAATCATGGCCACACTGTCTCCACCCGAGACTCAGTGAAATTGAATTTGCGGTTAAGATGCCGTATACCCGCGGCTAGACGGAAAGACCCCGTGAACCTTTACTATAGCTTGACAGTGAACATTGCTCCTACATGTGTAGGATAGGTGGGAGGCTTTGAAACCGCGTCGCTAGATGTGGTGGAGCCAATCTTGAAATACCACCCTTGTATGCGTGATGTTCTAACCTAGGGCCCTAATCGGGCTTGGGGACACTGTCTGGTGGGTAGTTTGACTGGGGCGGTCTCCTCCTAAAGAGTAACGGAGGAGCACGAAGGTTGGCTAAGTACGGTCGGACATCGTACGGTTAGTGCAATGGCATAAGCCAGCTTAACTGCGAGACAGACACGTCGAGCAGGTGCGAAAGCAGGTCATAGTGATCCGGTGGTTCTGTATGGAAGGGCCATCGCTCAACGGATAAAAGGTACTCCGGGGATAACAGGCTGATACCGCCCAAGAGTTCATATCGACGGCGGTGTTTGGCACCTCGATGTCGGCTCATCACATCCTGGGGCTGAAGTCGGTCCCAAGGGTATGGCTGTTCGCCATTTAAAGTGGTACGCGAGCTGGGTTTAGAACGTCGTGAGACAGTTCGGTCCCTATCTGCCGTGGGCGTTTGAGAATTGAAGAGGGCTGCTCCTAGTACGAGAGGACCGGAGTGGACGAACCTCTGGTGTTCGGGTTGTCATGCCAATGGCATTGCCCGGTAGCTACGTTCGGAACTGATAACCGCTGAAAGCATCTAAGCGGGAAGCAGGCTTTGAGATGAGTTCTCACTGGGACTTTAAGTCCCCTAAAGGGTCGTTGGAGACTACAACGTTGATAGGTCAGGTGTGTAAGGGTTGTGAGGCCTTGAGCTAACTGATACTAATTGCCCGTGAGGCTTAACCATACAACACCCAAGTGGTTTTGTGTGTCTGACATGAATAAAAGTCACGTACTCGTGTTACTGATTAGATTTAGATAAGTATTTACATCGCTCACTGACATCCATGTCATTGCGATATTAGTGCATTCGTGCACGTCATCAGCTTTCAAGATTGTAGTTTTTTGCTTGACGACAATAGCGTTGTAGAACCACCTGATCCCATGCCGAACTCAGAAGTGAAATGCAATAGCGCCGATGGTAGTGTGGGAGTTCCCATGTGAGAGTAGGACATTGTCAAGCTTCTATTATGAAAAGCCCGTTACGAATGTGACGGGCTTTTTTACGTCTGGCGTTTAAAGCTTTATTGAAAAATAACTCATCACCAATGAACGCTATAATTCAAAGACACGATATTTGTACCGTCATTATTTTTGTTTAGCCTAGCATTTGAATAATGAGTTAGTGATAAGCCTATTCTATTGTGTTGATTTATTTCTGTACCAATCTCTAGTTTATCTGAAAACAACCAATTATCACCTAAACTTCTATTACCCCACTGTGTTTGTTCAACGTAGGCAACACCCACTCCTACTCGGATAAACCAATTTATGGTGTTAGTCGTATTTACGTATTTTAAAAATGGTGTGATTGACCCCGTTTTGATATCTGGTCCATAAAGGTTCTCCCACTCACTTGCAGAAAATTCGAGCTCCCATGTAAAAGCATTCAGTATTAAAAGTGGTGATGACTTTCCCGGTTCAATGATATACCCAAACTGTATTACACTTGATTTGTCTTTAGAGGTTGATTGACCGCCAGATAGAAGAACACCATCAGCGTGCGTTATTGAGCTCATCAGTAGAAATATATATGAATATTTGTGCATTATTCCGTAAGTATTTAGGTATATTAATTATTTTTTGATAATTTAAATGTAGTTTAAAATCTCACGTAGGGTATTAATATCCTACTTATTATTGAGAATTGATCCCAATATTAATTTTAAGATGACTAAACTGTTTCAGTTCATCTAAAACTTCTACTACTTTTTGGTAATTGGTATTTTCATGGGGGCGAAATAAAATATTTTCGGTGGGATTGTTCGCTATGAAATATTCTACTCTTGCAGGCAACCTCTCTATATCAACGGATTTACCGTTAAAATAAATTATATTGTTAGCATCCAAATGGATCATTATGTTGTTAGATGGTGTTGAACTGGCTTTGTTATTTTTTAAATGCTCCACTAAAAAGCCTTTTTCTTTAACGAATGATGTTGTCACAATGAAGAATATTAGAAGAATAAAAACAATATCAAGCATAGGTGTCATATCTACGCCTGCATCTTTAGGGTCTAAAATAGGCTGCTTTCTTCTTCTCATCAAATTCAACTAGTGAAATAAATCGAACAATAATTAACCTATCATCAAATGACCATGAAAAAGTTGTTCTGTATCAAATGCCCGTATTGTTAAAAAGAGAGTGTTTTGACTGTAATCGTTAGTGTATTTTCTTTGGAGTTGATAGAATTTACAAAATTTTAGATATTTCTATAACAGCATGGCTATTAATTGGTTCCCAGGGCATATGCATAAAGCCCAAAAAGAAATTAAAGAAATCCTACCGCAAATCGATGTGGTGATAGAGGTTTGTGATGCACGACTACCATTTAGTAGCGAAAATCCTATGATCACTGAAATAAGGGGTAATAAACCGCTTATAAAGATTTTAAATAAATGTGATTTAGCGGACGCTGCATTAACACAAGTTTGGTTAGATTATTTAGAAGCGCAGAACAATGTGCGAGCTATTGCGCTAACAACAGAAACACCGAGCGTAGCTAAGCAAATCCCTCAGCTTATTCGTAAACTTGTACCAAATAAAGATGAAACGGGTAAACAAATCAATGTTGTGATTATGGGCATACCAAATGTTGGTAAATCCACGCTGTTAAATACACTTGTAGGCAAAGCTAAAGCAAAAGTCGGTAATGAACCAGCGGTAACGAAGGGACAACAACGAATTCGTTTAGAGGACGGGTTGTACCTTTATGATACGCCAGGCATGTTGTGGCCGAAAATCGTGAATGAAAATAGTGGCTATCGTTTGGCTATTACTAGTGCTGTGAAAGATACTGCATTTGATCACGAAGAAATAGCTTGTTTTGCTGCTGAATACTTATTAGAAAGCTACCCTCAGCGACTTATCGAGCGTTACAAGCTTCAAGATGAATTACCAGAAACAGAAGTTGAGCTTATTGAAACGATTGGTAGAAAGCGCGGATGTGTTAAAAGTGGTGGTCATGTCGATTTTCACAAAGCGTCTGCAATTTTGATTAATGAAATTAGGGACAAAACCTTAGGTGGTTTAACGTTTGAGACTCCTGCTATGGTGGAAAAGGAGCAAGTGCACTTCGCAGAGCTTGAAGCAAGCAAAGCAGCTGAGCGTGAAGCACGCAAAAAGGCTCGCGGCCGTGGTCGAAAAAACAAAAGATAAAAGATAAGGGATATACAATGACTGAACAATTTGAACTTCATTCACAACTTGCTGCTGACTGTGTAGAGGTCGCAGAATTGCCTTTATGTAAGTTATTGCTATGCAACGACAGTAATTATCCGTGGTTTATTTTAGTACCTAAAGTTCACGGTGTTTCTGAAGTCTTCCAGTTAGAGTGGAACGAGCAGCAGCAATTATTGAACGAATCGAGCATGATTGCAGAAATGCTGATGCAAACCTTTAACGGTGATAAGCTTAATGTGGCCGCCTTGGGCAATGTTGTACCACAGTTACACATTCATCATGTGGTTAGGTTTGAAAATGATGCTGCATGGCCTAAGCCTATTTGGGGGGTTGTACCGACAAAGCAGTATTCGAATGCACAGCTAGAAGAAATAAAGCTAAAAGTACTACCTCAGCTCGAGGCAGTACTTGCAAAATAAATTAAGCTACTTGAGCTGATTTTTCTTCTAAGCGGATTTGATTCAGAGAATGTTCAAGATCAGTAATAAGATCTTCAGCATTCTCTAAACCAACTGAAATTCTAATAAGTGTATCACTGATCCCTGCCTCTAAACGCTCTTCTTGAGAGTAAGGAGAGTGAGTCATTGATGCTGGATGTTGTATCAATGACTCAGCATCACCTAAGCTCACCGCAATAGAAAACAATTGCATTCGGTTTATGAATGCCTCACCTTCTTTTAGATTTCCTTTGAGTTCAAACGCAATTACACCACCTGCAGCAGACATTTGTTTTCCAATGTACTTATTCCCTTGGTGACTTTTTAACCCTGGGTAATACACCTTGTCGATCATTTCGTGTTGTTCTAAATACTCGGCGATGGTTTGGGCATTTTTGCAATGTCGCTCCATTCTTATCGGTAACGTTTTTATACCTCGCATAATAAGCCATGCATCATGTGGGCTAATTGTCGCTCCCACATCTTTTAATATAGTTAATTTAATATGGCTGATCATTTCGTTACTACCACAAATAATACCCGCTACAACGTCGCCATGGCCATTTAGATACTTAGTCGCACTATGAATTACGACATCTATGCCAAACTCCTTAGGTCGCTGTAAAACAGGTGTTAAGAAGGTATTATCTACGATAGATAAAATTTCGTGCTTTTTGGCAATATCAGCGATTACTTTAATATCTAATACCACTAAATTGGGGTTAATAGGGGTTTCTAGAAATATTACCTTAGTATTTGGTTTGATAGCGGCTTCTATTTCTTGAGGGTTAGTCATATCGACAAAAGAAACCTCTATACCCCAGCGAGTTAACTGATGAGCCATTAGTGCATAGGAACAACCGTAAACGGCTTTCGATGATATTAGGTGATCGCCGCAAGATAAATTGGCTAACAAAGCCCCAGATACTGCGCCCATACCTGTAGCTGTTGCCGCTGCATCTTCCATACCTTCCATCGCTGCGACACGTTGTTCTAACTGTCTTGTTGTAGGGTTACCGAGGCGAGAGTAAATAAAGCCGTCTTCTTCGCCAGCAAATCTATTTGCTCCTTGTTGAGCATTATCAAAGATAAAAGTTGATGTTTGATAGAGCGGTGTTGCTAGTGATCCAAACTGTTCATCTTTAATACGGCCGGCATGAATAGATTGAGTCTCGATATTTTTGCTATTACTCATAGTTTCCTCAGAATTTTGTTGCACCCAGTCTTGATACTTTGTGCATAGAACATCGTTTTATTTATAGATAGACATAAGCAATTTACTTGCCAGTAAAAATATACAATAAAAACAAATGGTTAGCTTGGTGATTGTTTTTGGTGTAATATATTTAGTACGATATTGTTGGGGAGTTACTATGAATGCAGATAATCTAATTAAAGTTCGCTATTAAGCTGTATTCAAGCACGTCTTAGTTGTACTAATGGATCAAAAATGATGTAATAAAATTATTACTTATTGTAATATTTTTATTACTGTTATGGTGGGGGTTAAGTGAGAATTCAGATCAGTTCAACAGACAGAGTTGGAATTAGTCAGGAAATTTTAAGTGTGATCGCTGAGAATAAGTGGAATATCGTCGCGATGGAAATAATCCCCAAGACTATTTTTCTTCACGTCGAAAGCCAGAAAATTACATTTTCGAAAGTTGCGCAAGCGCTCAAGAAGGTTAAAGGTGTCTTAGGTTGTAACCCCATTGATTTATTACCGACAGAATCTAGAGAGCAGCATTTAAATGCAATGTTAAGCCGAATACCCGATCCGATATTTGACGTGGATAGAAATGGCGTAGTGATCTCCTGCAATCTAAATAATGCTCCAATCCAAAAAGATAATGAGACTTTTCAGGACAAGTTAAGCATTATCGGACAAAATATTTCCGAATTATTCGCCGTTAATCAAGAGATTCTAGTGACGCCAAAGCGTAACGCTTTAGAAGTTAATTTTAATGGACAGTTATATCTTGCGGAATCAACACCAGTCATTTTTGAAGGGAAGCTCAATGGGGTTGTAATCATACTTAAAGGCATGGACGCTATTGGTCGCCAAATTTCAATGATGCAACGAAGTGATGCCCATCAAGTCGACAATATTATTGGTACGAGCGCTAAAATATCCCTGTTAAAGAATCAATTGCTCAAGTTCTCGACCTTAGATTTGCCAATATTACTGACCGGTGAAACAGGCACGGGGAAAGAGTTATTTGCTCGGGCAATTCATGAAGCCAGTGGTAGAAAAGGTGCCCCATTTTTAGCAATAAATTGTGCATCACTGTCTGAGCACCTTTTAGAAAGTGAATTATTTGGTTATATGGCTGGTGCATTCACTGGCGCTCAGAAAAGCGGTAAGCCAGGCTTGTTTGAACTTGCACATGGAGGCACGGTTTTCTTAGACGAAATTGCAGAAATGTCAGGTTATCTGCAAGCCAAGCTCTTAAGATTTCTACAAGATTATAGTTATCGCCGTTTAGGGGGAACAAAAGAGCTAACTGCTAATGTGAGAATAATCTCGGCAAGTCATCAACCGTTTGATTTAATGATTCAAAATAAAGTCTTTCGAGAGGATTTATATTATCGACTGAACGTATTAAGCCTTTCGTTGCCAGCTCTGAAAGAACGTAATGAAGATATTCCTTTATTATGTCACCATTTTATGAAAAATGCCGCCAAGCAAGTCAACCAAGTTGTTCCACTATTAACGGAAAGCGCGTTAGCCCAATTGATAGAATACTCATGGCCGGGCAACATCAGACAGTTGCAAAATGTGCTCTTTAGGCTTGTGGCTTTAAATACAAGTAATGAGATCAGCGAAGAAGATGTACAAAAAGTTCTAGCAGATTTTGGCGCTCCTGTAGCAAAGCAAATTTTGGAAAATGTTGAGGAAAAAAGTGGAGGGCAGCATTGGTTAAAGGTAGAAGATTGGCAATCAGCACAATATCAGTTTGAGCATGAACTTTTATCTCAATTTAAGCCTGTATACACATCAACCAGAAAACTCGCGCAGCGATTAAAAGTATCACACAACAAAATTGCAATGAAGTTGCGTCAACATAAATTGAATGAGGGCTAAATTTGCTTCAGCCCTATTGTAACTCTAGAACTAATGCTCAAGTAATTGAAATAATAGTTTTTTGACAAACTTAGGTTCAAACGGTTTATCGCAAAGCGCGTTAACACCGTCTTGTTCAATGTTGGCCAAATGAGTGTCATTTCTTTCGCTTGTTACCATCAAAATGGGCAAATGTGACTGCTGACTTTTCTCGCGAATATATCGTGTTAATTCTCGGCCATCTACTTCAGGCATATTGTAATCAGTTACTACTAAGTCAAACATATTGTCTTGCAATAAATCTATCGCCTGTTGGCCGTCTTCAGCTTCTGTGACTTTGTTTAATCCAAGGTTATTGAGTACTCGTCGAATATGATTTCTCGCTAACTTGCTATCATCGACAAGTAACACCCTAATTTCATGGACATCAAAATGGTCCAGCTCCATTTCATCAGGAGATAAGAGGTCAATGGTGGTATTAATCGCCGCACCTAGGTGTTCTGCGGTAAAAGGTTTCGGTAACAATGCGACTACACCCGATTGCTTGAACTCTTCAAGATGCTCTCGTTTAACTTCACTTGTGACCAACATAAAAGCAATGTCAGCCAACTTTTCATTATTTTTAATGGTCTTAATGAGCTCTTTTGCTGTACCATCTTCAAAATACATGGCACTGGCGATGAGATCGGGTGGGTGACGTTCAATAATGTCGATTGACTCAGTAATATTTTTTGCTGTACTAACCTCAGTAATTCCCTCTTTATTGAGCTTATTAATGATAATTTTACGTTGAGTATCTGAAGGCTCTACCAATAATATTGATAAATCACTTGGGGTAATGTGGGTCATCGTTTTACTTCCTAGGGGACTTAGCCACCAATAAACTTCACTTTAAAACCAGATTTTTCTAAAACCAGCTTAATCTGATCTCTTTTATCACCCTGAATTTCTATGGTTTCGCCCACAACACTGCCACCGCAGCCACAGGTTTTCTTTAATTTGCTGGCCAAGTCTTTAAGCGCTTTATTATCTAGGCCTAAACCCGAAATGGTCATGACACCTTTGCCTTTACGACCTTTGGTTTCTCGGCGCACTTTAGCAAAGCCATCACTTGGGGTTACGGTGTCTATTTTTTTTTCTTTTACTCGACCGGTTTCAGTGGAGTAAACAACTTGGGATAGTTGATCTTGCCAAGACATAAGGATCTTCGATCAATGAATGATGATTGATTATAAATAAAATACAGACCAAAAAAAACCAGCATTACTGCTGGCTTTTTATTTTTAGCTGCAATTAAAGTTTACAGTTTGCCTTCAAGCTCAGGAAGCGCTTCAAATAAGTCTGCTACGATACCGTAATCAGCTACTTGGAAAATTGGTGCTTCTGGATCTTTGTTGATTGCAACAATGATCTTAGAGTCTTTCATACCTGCTAAATGCTGAATTGCACCCGAAATACCAACGGCAATGTATAAGTCAGGAGCAACAATTTTACCTGTTTGACCTACTTGCATGTCGTTAGGTACGAAACCAGCGTCAACCGCTGCGCGTGATGCACCGATTGCTGCGCCTAGCTTGTCAGCAATACCTTCAAGCAGTTTGAAGTTGTCACCGTTTTGCATGCCGCGACCACCAGAGATAACTACACTTGCAGCGCCTAAGTCTGGACGTTCTGATACTGTTAGTTCATCACTTACATGGCTAGAAATGCCTGCATCAGTTGCACTAGCTAATGAAACAACTTCAGCACTACCATCTGTTGCTACTGAATCAAAACCAGTCGCTCGAACCGTAATAACTTTTTTCGCATCTAAACTTTGTACCGTTGCAATGGCATTACCTGCATAGATAGGGCGAACAAATGTGTCAGCACTTTCTACTGCAATGATGTCAGAAATTTGAGCGACATCTAACAATGCAGCAACGCGAGGCATAAAGTTTTTACCCGTTGTTAATGCAGTTGCAATAATAGCGTCGTAATCACCCGCAAGTTCTAACACTAACGCACTAACATTTTCAGCTAGTTGATGTTCATAGGCTGCATTGTCTGCAACTAATACCTTTGAAACACCGTTGACTTTAGCCGCTTCTTCAGCAACGGCGCCACAGTTAGCACCCGCAACCAATATATGAATATCACCACCAATAGCTTGTGCGGCAGCAACTGTTTTTAATGTATCAGCCTTCAGGCTGCTATTGTCATGTTCTGCGTATACTAAAATGCTCATGAGATCACCTTGGCTTCATTTTTTAACTTTTCTACTAATTCGTCGACAGTCTCAACAATAATACCTGCTTCACGTTGAGCAGGAGGAGTGACTTTCAATAAGTTTGTACGAGCAGTTAAGTCGATACCAAAATCTGCAGCAGCTTTAACATCTAAAGGCTTACGTTTTGCTTTCATGATGTTTGGCAATGACGCATAACGAGGTTCATTTAGACGTAAATCTGTAGTAACAATCGCAGGTAAGTTCAACGCAACAGTTTGTAAACCGCCGTCAACTTCACGTGTTACATTGACTTTATCGCCATCAACTTTTACTTCTGATGCGAATGTTCCTTGTGCCATACCTGTCAATGCAGCAAGCATTTGACCTGTTTGGTTGTTGTCTGAGTCTATAGACTGCTTACCAAGAATAACCAACTGAGGCTGCTCTTCTTCAACAACCTTTTGAAGTAGCTTAGCAACATGCAATGAATCGAGTTTTTCACCTGTCTCAATTTGAATAGCGCGGTCTGCACCTAATGCTAAAGCAGTACGAAGTTGCTCTTGACAGCTTTTATCACCAATGGAAATAGCAATAACTTCAGTTGCCGTGCCTGCTTCTTTCAAACGAACGGCTTCTTCAACAGCAATTTCACAGAATGGGTTAATTGCCATTTTGACGTTGGCTAAATCAACGTCTGAATTATCTGGTTTAACGCGAACTTTGACGTTGTAGTCAATCACGCGTTTGATGGGTACTAATACTTTCATCATCGCCTCAGCTTGTTTAATTTTGTAGTTAAGTAAAATTTTTATTTACAGTTTTTAAAAGTAACTGTTAGTTTTTTTATTTGAGTAATTGCTCCACAGACTACTGACTGTTGGTGCATTCGTCAATATTATTGTCTCTTAAACATTGTGTCTTATTACTCAAAATCAATACTTACGCAGTAATTTCTCATATACAGGATAGTAATTGTCGACAAAATATCTATAATGGTTCGATGCTATCAAACACATGTTTGAATTTCAAACACTTGTTTGAAATTCAAATTGTCTGTAAGAAAATTAGGGGGGAATTATGGAACGTGAATCGATGGAGTTTGATGTCGTGATCGTCGGTGCCGGTCCATCAGGTCTGGCTACAGCGTGTCGTATTATGCAAATGGCTCAAGAAAAAGAACAAGAGCTTATGGTATGCGTTGTTGAAAAAGGATCTGAAGTTGGAGCGCACATTTTATCTGGCGCCGTGTTTGAACCACGCGCACTAAATGAGTTGTTTCCAGATTGGAAAGAAAAAGGTGCGCCACTTAATACACCAGTAACGGGTGATGATATATACCTACTTAATAGTGCAGAAAATGGCATTAAATTACCTGGTTTCTCAGTACCTAAGACTATGCACAATGATGGCAATTATATCGTCAGTATGGGCAACATTTGTCGTTGGTTAGCAGAACAAGCTGAGCAACTTGGTGTTGAAATATTCCCAGGTTTTGCAGCACAAGATGTTATCTACAATGAAGATGGTAGTGTTGGTGGGATTATCACGGGTGATATGGGGCTAGATGCCGAAGGCAATCAAAAAGATTCATTTATGCCGGGCATGGAATTACGTGCCAAATACACAGTGTTTGCAGAAGGTTGTCGTGGTCATTTAGGTAAAGAGCTGATCAGCAAATTCAACTTAGATGCCGAAAAATCACCTCAGCACTACGGTATTGGTTTTAAAGAAATTTGGGACATAGACCCTGACAAACATCAAGAAGGATTAGTAGTCCACTCTGCCGGCTGGCCACTAGATAAAGACACGACAGGTGGTGGTTATTTGTACCATGCCGAAAACAATCAAGTATTTGTTGGCTTAATTGTTGATTTAAATTATTCAAACCCTCATTTAAGTCCGTTTGAAGAATTCCAACGTTATAAACATCATCCAAAAATCAGCCAGTATTTAGAAGGTGGTAAGCGTGTTTCTTACGGTGCACGCGCTATGGCTAAAGGCGGTTATAATTCATTACCGAAGCAAACAATGCCAGGCGCTATTTTAGTGGGTTGTGACGCAGGAACAATTAACTTTGCCAAAATCAAAGGTAATCATACCGCTATGAAAACGGGGACGTTGGCGGCTGAAACTATCGTTGAAGCGCTAATTTCTGGTGATGAAGGTGGTAAAGATTTAACCGCCTACGAAGAGAAGTTTAAGTCATCATGGTTATTTGATGAGTTATATAATACCCGTAACTTTGGCCCAGCAATGCACAAGTTTGGTACCTTCTTTGGTGGTGTTTATAACACAGTAGATCAAAACTTCTTTGGCGGTAAGTTGCCGTTTAACTTCAAAGATGACTCTTTAGATCATGAGCAATTGAAACTAGCGGGTGAAGCGCCGATGATCAATTATGCTAAGCCGGACGGTAAGCTAAGTTTTGATCGGTTGTCTTCGGTATTTTTATCAAACACGAACCATGAAGAGGAGCAGCCTTGTCATTTAAAACTTGCTGACGCAAGTATTCCTATGACGGTTAACTTGGAAAAATACGCAGAGCCTGCACAACGTTATTGTCCTGCCGGCGTTTATGAAATTCAAGAGACTGAAGAAGGACAACAGTTTGTGATCAACTCGCAAAACTGCATCCACTGTAAAACCTGTGATATTAAAGATCCGAGCCAGAATATAACGTGGGTGACACCAGAAGGCACTGGTGGTCCCAATTACCCGAATATGTAACGACTTATAGAGTTGGTCTTAATAAGCCAAATATCAGCATTAAAAAGCCTGCTATAAGCAGGCTTTTTATTAACTAGGATAAACGAGTGTTTATTCGATAATATCCATTTCTTCTATTAGGTTTTTTGCCCCATCTACATGCTCCATTACCCACAGCATGTAACGAACATCAACGTGAATAGAACGATTTAATTTAGTGTCGTAATCCCAATCACCAATGATACTTTCATATACGCCGTCAAATACTAAGCCGACAAACTCTGCTTTAGCATTTAATGTTGGTGAGCCTGAATTACCTCCGGTAATATCTAACGTACCTAGGTAGTTTACGGGAACAGAATTCAGGTCAGCTTTTTCGTATTCACCAAACATATTAGCTTTGATTAAATCTAATTGTTTTTGTGGAGCATCAAATGGGTCTTTTCCTGTATATTTCGCTGTAATGCCAGCCAGTGTAGTGAATGGTGTTGCTGTTAAACCATCTTGCGGAGAATAGCCTTTTACATTGCCGTAAGTGACACGCAAGGTGCTATTCGCGTCAGCGTAAACAGGCAAGTTTTTGTCATTGTAATAAGCAATCAGTGCTTCCATATATTTAGGGCGATAAGCTTGGATACTTCCTGTTAAGGCTTCATCACTTTCTTCAATGGCATTTCGCTCCTCATAAGTGGCAACAGCCAATTGAATAAAAGGGTCATTGTTTGACTTAAAGTCTTCAAGGCTCTCGTTCATTAACGCTAAACGAGCTTCTTCATTGACCAGATCAGTTTTAGCGTACATTGTGTTTAGTTTTGTTGAAAATGCGTTAGCATTAAACGCCTTGTTTAAACCAAAAAAGGTGTCTAGAGAAGCTAAACGTAGGTTTTTAGGCAAACTAACATAACGCTCCATTAAGAGCTCAAATATTGCTTGATCAATTTTAGGGTCGAATCGGCGGTCAATAGTTTTCATACCTTGTTCAAAACGAGCAAGGTCTCTTTCTTGATAACCTCTTTTGCGGCTAGCGTCTGGTTTAGTTTTTTCATTAGCGAGTTTGTATAAGCTATTGGCTGCGCGCCACATACTGTTATAGCGAAGGTAACCCAAAACAAGATCACGCTCTTGTGTGGCATCACTTTCTTTAATTAACGAACGTAAGCCAGAGAGTGCCTGTCCGTATTTCGCTTTACGCTTGCTATCGGCATTTACCCAATCCATGAGATCAGACTCTAGCTTTTGTTTACGTTCAAGCATGTCTCCTTTGTTATAGCTCTCGATCATGCTGCCGTAGTTCTTTGCATAGTTGGCAAGCCCTGCTAGCGTGCTTTCATATTTTATACGGGCATCAGAGCCTTCAGCCGACTGCTCATGAATAAGGTTGATAATAGATTCACGATACTCTTTTGCGTTCGGATAAACCCAAGTGAATTGGTTTTCTACTTCCTGTGCAATGCGGTATCGATTGGTACGGCCCGGGTAACCGAGCACCATGATGTAATCTTTGTCCTTAACGCTGCTCTTATTAACTTTTAAATAGTGTTTTGGCTTGTACGGTACATTGTCTTCGCTGTAATCAGCTGGTTGTCCGTCTCTACCCACATAAGCGCGGTAAAAGCCATAATCACCAGTGTGTCTTGGCCACATCCAGTTGTCGATATCACCGCCATACTTACCTATACTGCTTGCTGGCGCGTGTACTAAACGTACATCACGTATCGTTAACTGTTTGAATAAGTAATATTCTAATCCGCCATGAAAATTCACAACACTACAACGGTATTTATCGTCACTTTCACATTCAGCTACTAGCGCTTTGCTGTTTTTATCGATTGTTGAATATCTGTCTTTGCCCGACATTGCCTCGGTAATGTTAGACTTCACAAGCTTAGTTACTTCAGTAATTTCTTCAGTTACGTATACACGTGAGCCTGGCGTGGCGGGCAATTCGTCTTTTAAGGATTTTGCCAAAAAACCATTGGCTAATAAGTTATTTTCTTCTGTTGAATTATATTGAATCGAACCGTAAACACAGTGATGGTTTGTTGCAATTAACGCCTGATCAGAAACAAATGATGCAGTACAACCACCAAGGCTTACAATTGCTCCCATAGGGAAACCGGTTAAATCAGTCAGTGCGCTAGGCTCAAGTTTTAAACCGGCGGCAGTTAACTCTTTGGCTATCGTGGGGAGTTGATGAGGTTGCCACATACCTTCATCAGCTGCTGCGTTGGTGCAGATTCCAGCAAATAGAAAGGGAAGCGTACGTTTAAATATGTCACGTTTCATTTAAATTAAATCCTATTGTTATTTTCGAGGCTGATTTTGCGTTATTGCGCCTTGTGAGTCAAAGCTTGCCAAAGAGGAAATTGTTAATTTTGTCACTATTGTTGAACAGTGCACGTCTAAAGGTAGATCTGTACTAGATGGGTTAGTATTTAAGGTTTGAAAAATAGGCTAGCGCGAGTGGCCAACCTATTTATTAGTCATGCTATTAACTAGTAGTTTGAGCGTTCCTCAAGATTACTTGTCTTTGCTCTGATCTGTATCTTCAACAATTGTGGTTACTTGTTGTACTAATTTTACGCGACCAGATTTTACTAAAGCTTCACGTAGGATGTACTCAATCTGCGCATTGACACTGCGTAGCTCATCATCTGCCCATCGTTGAGTTGCCGCTAGTACTTCTGGATTAATGCGAAGTGGAAAGCTTTTTTTAGCAGCCACAATCATGCCTCCATTAATATATACTACCAGCGTTAATCACGGGTTGTGTGCTGTGATCGCCACATAAAACGACTAGTAAGTTACTTACCATTGCCGCTTTTCGTTCTTCATCTAGCTCAACAATTTCATTTTCTGAAAGTTTAATGAGTGCCGCTTCCACCATACCTACTGCTCCATCCACTATTTTACTACGTGCAGCAATAATTGCAGACGCTTGTTGGCGCTGAAGCATCGCACTTGCAATCTCTGGGGCATACGCTAAATGACTTATTCTTGCCTCAATCACATGTACACCAGCCTTACTTAATCGTTGTTGGATTTCTGACTTTAATGCCTCAGAAATTTCTTTTGGATGACTTCTTAAGGCTATTTTGTCACCTTCGTGGAGATCGTATGGAAAGGTGGTTGCCATATTTCTAAGTGCAGCTTCACTTTGAATATTGACGTAGCTTTCGTAATCATCAACTTCGAATAGCGCTTCGGCACTGTCGTCTACCATCCAAACAACTACTGACGCTATTTCAATAGGGTTACCGTGATTATCGTTTACTTTTAATTGCCCGCTTTCAAAATTACGGATCCTAAGTGAAATGTTTTTTCGAATAAAAAATGGAATAGTCCATCCTAACCCTGCCTGCTTTACCGTGCCGACATAGCTACCAAAAAATGTCATGACTTTGGCTTGGTTGGGTTGGATCATGAAAAATCCCCCCCAACAAATGGCAACAATAACTGTAGAAATGATTGGTATGAATGGCGCATTGCTGGATTCTTTCAACCACATCACAGTTGTAATTTGCAACGTTAAGAGTATTAACGCCATGACATAACCGTTTATATATATACCTTGTTTTTCTTTCATACTCACCTCAATGTGATATCATTTTGATATCACACTAGTGCATTTTGATTTTAAAAGCAAATAAAAGTATTTCTAAATCAGCATGGAAATTATTTAGAACGATGCTTTGAATCGAACGTGAAAGTTCACCTTATAGCGAATGAAGAACAAAAAAGGTAAGCATTTGCTTACCTTTTAGGTTTTACAATAATGAAATTAAAATCACATCTCGTTGATAATTGTAGATTTTAATGTTTCTGACCATTTATCTAATAGCGGAGCTAATTTATCGAGGGTTAGTGCGGTTTTATCATTGTCCATCACTTCACCTACGCCAGATTTAACGGCTTGCATTAATACTTCACCTGATTGTGAGTCAACAAGTTCAGCTTCAACGCGAAGCTGTGCATTTACGTCATTAAGCTTTCCTGATGCAGCTGTAACTAAAAAGGCAATTGGGATATATTGCAGTGCACTTAGCTCTTTATCAGACACTTCAACACTAGAAATTGCCACCTTGAGTCGGGCGGTGTTCGGTCCGGCTTGAGTCACTAAATTGGCTGATGACTTAATTGATTCTGCAATAGCTTTATTGGCATAACTGGAAATCTCATTTAGCACTTGTTTACTGATGGTGTCAGTAGCTGCTAGCTTAGGATAGAATGACACAGGCTCTAGAATGAAATTATTGTACCCGGCGCCTTTTAAACCTGGCTTGATATAACGAACTAGATTTGAATCATCATCAGCATTCACTTCTTTTAATTGGTTGTAACTGCTTAAGAAGCCAGATTGGTTTGTCTGCGTAGCTGAAATTTCTTTATTCTCAGTTGATGTACAACCTGTGATCGATATCATCAAGCCAAATGCGATTGCTTTTATTTTCATGTATTACTCCATTAAATTTAGCGAAGTTGATGCTTTGCTAATAATTATTGTTACAAATATCTAACACTTAATGTAAATACTAGAAGTTAACCTGTTGTGCTGTCTAGTTTTTTATCGTTTAAATATGTTGTTCTATGATAACAGATGGTAACTAACTTGAGTGTGGAGGAGAGATTACGAGCATAAAGTGTATGTACGGGAACACTCGTCCAGTTTTCTCTACTTTTGGTCACAATTTTATCTCTAGGCAGTTGATTTTCATATGCAGTCTGTGAGACTAAGTGTAATTATTTTGTTAAGTATAAAGAGACAATAAAGATGAGAAAATTAATGAGGGCCGTGTTACCAGCAGTAACATTTGCTCTGCCAATGATACTGGCAACGTATAGTAGCCATAGTACAGCATATGAAGTACAAGGTGCTCCTGCTTTGCCGACATCAACATTATTTCAATCTGAAGATATTTTTGATTTAGAGTATGCAACTCATCCCCAAATATCGCCAGACGGCGCTAAGATACTTTATACAAGAAATAGCAACGACATAATGACAGATAAACGTCATTCCAGTATGTGGCTTATTGACACTAAATCTGGACAACAAACACCTTTATTTTCAGATCAGTTTCAATATTCCCAAGCAACGTGGTCGCCTGATGGCAAGCGAATCGCATTTGTTAGTAATAGAACCGGAAGTAATCAAATCCACGTCCACTATATTATGCAAAATAGAACCATGACGGTTAGCAGGCTTGAAAAATCGGCAAGAAATCTGTCTTGGTCTCCGGACGGCGATGCCATTGCATTCACTATGTCGGTGGATGATAAACCAACAAAGCTTGCTAAAATGCCTAAGAAACCTATAGGAGCAAATTGGGCACCACCTGTCATTGTTATCGATAAGGCACGATATCAAGCTGATGGGACAGGGCTGCTAAAATTAGCCTACACCCACATCTTTGCCATTCCATCAATAGGTGGTACGGAGCGACAACTTACACAAGGTAATTTTCACCACCGCGGCAAGCTCACTTGGACTGTAGATAGCAAAGCTATCGTGTTTTCAGCTAATCGCAGCGTTAACTGGGAATATGAAACACTAGAAAGTGATTTATATCAGGTAAACCTATCTGATGGTGAGCTAACACAACTAACAAAACAGTCGGGTAGAGAATATCATCCCGTATTCTCGCCAAGTGGAAAAAAGCTGGCATTTTTAAAAACGTCAGCAGAAAATAATCCATACAGAAATGCTAAATTGCACGTTATGAATTGGCAGAGCAAGTCTACTCAAGCCATTGCTGCTGATTTTGATCGCTCAATAGTCGACCCTCAGTGGATCACAAATAAAGCCCTTGCTATTCAATATGATGATTTTGGCAAACGTAAAGTGGCGAAATTATCGCTCAAAGGAAAAATCACCGATCTAACCGATGGTGTGTCTGGTACATCAACAGGGCGTCCATATATCAGTGGAAATTACAGTATTGATAAACACGGAAGTGTTGCCTTTACGCACGGTAGTGCCAATCGCCCCGCAGATATTTCGTTGATAAACCAGAAAGGTCAGTTGAAAAAGTTGACGCACTTAAATGAAGATTTACTCGGCCATAAAACCTTAGGTGAAGTGCATGAAGTAACGTACTCCTCTTCATTCGACCAAGAAAAGATTCAAGGTTGGTACATTACGCCACCGAACTTTGACCCGAATAAAAAGTATCCGTTAATTTTGGAAATTCACGGTGGCCCACACTTGGCCTACGGCCCTCACTTTAGTGCTGAATTACAGCGATTTGCCGCTCAAGGGTATGTGGTTTTCTATGATAATCATAGAGGCAGTAGTTCATATGGTGAGCGCTTTGCTATGTTACTTAAATACAAATACAGTTCAAAAGAAGATTACGCTGATCATGATTCAGGTGTAAATGCGATGATTGATATGGGCTTTATCGACAAAGATAATCTGTTTATTGCAGGTGGCTCTGCTGGCGGAATTGCATCTGCTTATGCTATTGGTTTGACTGACAGATATGCTGCTGCCGCAGTGGCGAAACCTGTAATTAATTGGATCAGTAAAGTGCTTACTGCAGATAGTTATCTTGGCCAAACAGCGACTCAATTTCCGGGACTACCTTGGGAGCACGTAGAGCATTATTGGCAACGTTCGCCGTTATCGCTTGTCGGTAATGTCACTACGCCGACATTATTAATCACAGGAGAGTCGGACAGAAGAACACCGATTTCTGAGACGGAGCAGTTCTATCAAGCTCTTAAGTTGAGAAAAGTGGATACGGTGATGGTTAGAGTGCCGGGCTCACCTCATGGAATTGCAGGGCGCCCATCAAGGATGATCGCGAAAATAGAGAATATTCTGGCCTGGTTTGAAAAATACAAAAAGTAATTAATCTAAAAAGCCACCGTTAAGGTGGCTTTTTGTTTGACACTAGAAAGCGTTAACTTAGCCAATGCGGCTATAAATACTGCAGTCAAATATATTGCAACTAAACGTAATGCACCATCATGAAAAAGTGACAACTTGCTCCGCCTAAAACAAACAAATGCCAAATTGCATGATTAAAAGGTATTTTTTTGTCGACATAGAAGTACACGCCCGCCGCATATACAAGCCCGCCGCTAGCTAATAATACAGTTCCGCCTAAAGAGAGCGCCTGGTAAAGATGATGAATAATAAGCAATGAAATAAACCCCATCCCGATGTATGTCGCTAATGATATTGCTTTGTACTTCGTACCAAACTTTAGTTTAAAAGCTATGCCTATTGCAGCCAGTGACCAGATAACGGCTAACATGCTATAGCCTAAGGTTCCTTGCAATGTAACAATCATGAGTGGCGTGTATGTGCCAGCGATCAGTAAGTAAATAGCACAATGATCCACTAGCTTTAATACCCGTTTCGCTTTCTCATGGGCGATTGCATGATAGAGGGTTGATGCGAGAAACAAGGCTACGAGCGTTGCACCATAAATTGAAAAGCTCGTTATACGCAACACGTCACCTTCTATCGCCGCATAAACCACCAATAGCGTGAGTCCAGCTACACTGAGCAGTGCGCCAACACCATGGCTAATGGCATTGGCTAGTTCTTCAGCTAATGAGTATTGACCGACCGGTGGCGCTATAGGGTGTTCAGCCTGTCTTAGAGTTGATGTCATGTTTATCCTATTGTTTAGTGTACACGTGTACGCTGAGTATGTTATCAATATTTTCCACGTGTTTAAAGTCATCTGACCACATAAAAAGACGAAATAGATCAACTTTGCAAATAAACAACCATTACACAGTTTATTTGTAAATCGTAAGCCTTTAACTTTATATGGAAAACGGCATCCGTCTGTAACTTGGTTGCAAACTGTTGCTACTGCATGACAATTGATAACAATGCAACTTTGCTGGTCATAATATAATCAAAGTAATCGAAAATACTGGACTTAGATCATGAATGTACTGCCAACAGGAAATAACGCAGCATTAGCGTCTGCTTCTAAAGTGAATTCTGAAACTTTAGTAGCTGATACTCCCAAACCTGATGTTGAGAAAGTGAAAGAAGTTGCAAATGTGAAGTGGCAATTTCAATTGCAATCAGGCTATTACCAACATCAACAGGATCTAATTGACAGCTATATGGGCACCGAGAGTGAAGATGAAAATCAATCAAATCTCATGCCAGTTGTCGATTTAACTGAGCTCTATACCGAAGCTTATTATCTCAAAGTGAAAAAATATTTTTATGATGAACTAAAGGCAGGTGTGCCTTCTCCTGAAGAGCCAAGTGTTCAGCCTATTGAAGAAGCATCTGCAAAAGCGACTGAGCAAAATATTAGGGTAAAAAGTGAGTACCATCAAGTGTCCAATACATTACCTTCTTCACTTGTAACTTTCGTTGTATGATCAGCTACTAACAGGGCATACAAGCCTCGGAGTTCATCGAGAGTATTTCGCTTTTTTGTTATGGATGAAAAGGGCATAATAGCGCCCATAAATTTATTCGAGAATACAGACCATGTCGATTGAAAAATCTTTAAGAAAACGTAGCCAAGATAAATGTGAATTATGCGCTGCAACTGAGTCATTAAGAGTGATGGAAGTCTCTCCGTCAGATGGTAGCGCTGAGAAAAGCATTTTGCTTTGTGCTACCTGTGAAGTGCAAATTAATGGTGCGGAGTTAGATGCAAATCATTGGCGTTGTTTAAACGACAGCATGTGGAGTCAAGAAGCAGTAGTACAAGTGATCTCCTATCGCATGTTGCACAAGTTATCTGTTGAGTACAGTTGGGCTCAAGATCTTATCGATATGATGTACTTAGAAGATGAGATTAAAGCATGGGCTGACGAAGGGATTGAGTTTATCGATCCGGATTTAGAGCCAACTAAAGATTGCAATGGTACAGCTTTAAAAGATGGTGATATGGTTCACTTGATCAAAGATTTGGTGGTTAAAGGCGCTAATTTCACTGCAAAACGTGGTACTCCGGTGCGTAATATCTCGTTGACATCAAACCCTGAGCACATAGAAGGTCGTGTAAATGGAACGCGTATTGTTTTAGTGGCAGCCTATTTGAAAAAGTCAGTTTAATCTATTAGGTATATTGATACCGTCTAGTTTGGCTGAAGCATAAAAGGCCAATATAAGCAGGCAAAAAAATTGAGCCAATGGGCTCTGTCAGCTTATATATGGCCTGGCACATGGTGAGAGCATACCTTTCACTAGGTAGCACTTATCATTGCGTGTTATTGATGCTCTTGTGTGCTGGTCGTGATTAAGTTGAACTTCGACAATGCAGGTATAGTTAACTGCATTTCTGTTTCCACTTTGTCTAATTGACTCAGGTTCAAACAAAACTTTTCAGCTTTGGCTTCAAGTTGCGTCGCTCTGTCACCGACTTCCAATTTTAATTCTGTGCCCATAGACTGTATTCGTTCGTCAAAGGTATCAACTCTTTGTTCAATGTCTTCTTCATCTCGGTTGGCCATTGCCTCACCGACAGCGACTAGAATGGTGCCGATAGATTCAGATACAATCTCTTCAATTTCATGCTCGAATTCACCTGTAAAAATTTCGTCGAATTCATCAAAGTCTTGCGGTGCGATGTAATAGCTTTCATCACTGTGGTTAAAACGTTTGCGCAGTCGCATTTGCATTTCATCAAAGTTTTCTTGAATTTTTCGATGAGAAGCACTGTTCTCTCCAGTTAAGCCACCAATTACTTTATTGACTGCCTTTAAACCTATTTCGACGCCTTCAATGGCTATTGAAACAATCGTGGGGACTTGTTCTCGAATACCGGAAACAAAAGTTGAGACCGTTTGTTGGTGCGCTTCTGTTAATTCTATTTCTCGGCCGCGGACAAACACTTGATTGTTTTCATTAAACTGCACGTAGGTTTGCCCGTGATCAAGTATGCGCACATGAGTAGGATCAATAACAACGCCATAATTAAAATTAACATTACAATGTTCTGCAAATGCAGAAGTAATGGTAAATGCAGAGCAACATACGAGTAAAGAAAATTTATTCATTGGTTAAGCCTGTAAAGATATTTTTCGTTTGCTAACGTGCATGATTATACAATGGGATCAATGTGAATTTTTCGCTCGCGATACTTCATTCTGCTAGGAGGATATTCCCGCTTAGTTCTATCGCTGAATTCACCTACGATAAGCTCAACGTGTTGATATAGGGTATTAGTCGCTTCTACGTAAACTGACATCATATACTCTTGCATTTCTTGTTCGAGCTTTTCTCGTTCACTTACCATGTCACCCATACGACTCGCATGGTACTGATATGTTGTAACAACTTTTGTCAAAATTGCTTTGTTTTGGTTTTCTTTAGGGAGACTCTTAAGTTTTTTTCTCGCGGCTTGTAGCTCAGTTACTTTTTCGTTTTCAACTTGGATCTTTCCGTCAATCTCAGCCAGTTTGGCTTTGAATTCTTCCACTCGATGTTGAAATTCAATAATGGTCTTACTACCTGCTGTAGCTCCAATAAAACCAGCTTGAACATTATTAGTTGCTTTAATATAACCGCCGATGAGTTTTCCATTAGCGCTGTCTTCGCTGCCAACCCATAAATTACCACCGACTTCGACTAAACTATGCATAAGCTGATTTTCAATACGAATGTCGCCACCACTGATGATTTCAGCGTATTGACCATACTTTGCGTATATTTTTCCTTTCGCTCTGATTTGTGAACTCATTTGGAATTCAGTAATGTCAGAATCTTCGACGTCTTGTTTTTTGCCTATTATGCCTGTTGATATGGTGATGTCTCCTCCAGCCTCAAGTGTGGCTGACTCAACAAACCCGCCAATTGTAATGTCACCAGTAGCAATGACTTTCATCCCTTCAGAAACATCTCCTTTGATGATAACGCTGCCTTGGAAATCGATATGGCCTGTGCTGACATTGACCTCGTTAATCTGATAGGTTTCATCTACTGCCATACCATTGTCAATAATCTTCGGTTGGCCAACAAGCGTGGAAATAAGGACATTCTCGTTCTTTGGACTTATCGTGGTACCATCACCTGCTATCAACGATGTATCTTCACCCGGTTCTGGTATTAAAGGAGTTGCTGTTACTGTATAGCCTTTCTCTCCTTTCGTTAGTGGCAGTTTTTGTGCGAGAGGCTCGCCTACTTTTACGCAAATAATATCACCTAGATCACGCATATCGACACTACCGTCTTCGCGCTCTTTAGGTCGTAAAATGCGATCTTGCGCACTTTCAACTAGATGCTTAATGCGGGCGTCTTTACCACGAACAGCTTCTTTTCCGATGGCGATTTTACGTTTAACCATCGAACTAGGCTCAGCTTGTGCAGCGACATGAGCAAGCTTTAGTAAACTTTCTTTACTGAAGCCTTTTTTGACACCAACTTCTTTTGCTGCGTCTAAAATTGCTTTTGCCGTGAGGTTTTTCCCTCCCATGGCCGCAGTTATTTCAGCAGTTGCACTCATTTCATCGCTATCGATTGAAATAGTGATTTTAGCGTCAATTCGATCCAGTATCTGGTAAGATATTTCTCGGCCAGTCTTCCCATCTTGTAAAGGTTTCAATACCGACTTTAATTCCGCTAACGCATTTCTTATGTTAGCCATATTGACAAATAATGTCGTAAATTCAGAATCGGCGATAAGCTTATGAATGCTCGCTTCGTCAATCAGTACGGGGCCTTTTACTGGCTCTAGAATCAGATCAACGTTGTCTGATTCATTTGCAACTAACCTTGCTTTTGTCATTTTCGTGATACCTAGCTACTTCTTATATATGCAATAACCACAAAATCGAAAAACTAGTCGATTTAAATATAATTGTCTTGATGAACTTTAATAAAATTCCCTGTTCCTTCTTTTGTGTAGTCGACCTTATATTCTTTGTTGTCTAATGCTTGGACAAATAGTAATTTTTTCTCTTCACCAAAAACCTCAATTGCTCCTAAATCGATCACTTCTTGGTAGGCCTTTTTGGCTTCTGACTTTTTACGTGGCACTGGGCCATTATAGACCTCCAGTCCTCGGTGGCTGATCAAAATCACATCGTGGTTGCCATTGATAATTAACAAATCAATTTTGCGGATTTTATGGATTATTGTATTTCTACCGCTGGTAATGAAATTTTTGTCTATCAAAATTTACCCCTTGTTGGCTTTACGCCCATATACTCTAATGTTTAATGTATCGAACGATAAAAAAGATATACTATAGAGTTTAATCCTTTTTAACGAAATAACATAATGTTAACAAAGATATAAATGCTATTAAATTACGTACAGAATATATTCACTTTCGTTCTGCTTGGCAAACTTGTTTTTACAAAAATGTTAAAAATATTATGGTAGTGCCCGATCAAGTACATAACGCGGTTTTTCATCACTTTTTATTAACAGCCGCCTTACCAAATCAATACATATTGCTGTGACATAATGTTGAAAGTAATAGCGACTTCCGGGCAATGATAGGGACACCGTTTGTAATTGATTTTGAGAGCCCCAAGCAATCCAAACCATCCCTACTGGTTTTTCTTCACTGCCTCCGCCAGGACCTGCAATACCTGATGTAGCTATTACATATTGTGCGTTTGATTTTTTCAATGCTCCTTGTGCCATTTCAATTACCGTTTGTTGACTCACCGCACCATCTTTAATTAGTACATTATGATCTACGTCAAGAATATTTTCTTTGATTGAGTTCGCATAAGTGACAAAACCAGCATCAAAGACTTGTGATGATCCAGACACGCTGGTAATCGCACTTGCAATTAACCCACCAGTACATGATTCTGCGGTCGTGATTTTTGCATTTTCCTTGAGCAATAATTCCTGCAAGTGTTGTGGAAAACTGAGGGGCTTTTTATCTATTTCCGCAACAATATGATCGCCTAGTAGCTGACGTAAGCGTTTAATCCATTTGCACTTATATTTCGCCGCTGCCTGTGTTTTAGTTGTGAGCTTAAGCTCTAGTAATGGCATTGAAGCTCTAAACCCAATTTCAATATCGGTAGGCCAGTCTGGGCAATTTTCATCAAGTATTTTCTGTAAGCTTGACTCTCCAATGCCGAACACTTGAAATCGATTCACATGATAGTGTTGAGTTTCTGGTATATAAGCAGCAATATTGGGCTTGATCTCGTCTCTTATCATCCGCTTAAGCTCTACGGGAACGCCAGGTGTACAGTAGACATGACAATCATTTACAATCACTCTAAAACCTACAGCGCTTCCAACACTATTGGGGATTACCTCACACCCTTTAGGAAGAAACGTTTGCTTAAGATTTGGTTTGTTGAGGTTAAAACCTCGGTATTTACACCATCTTGTTACATGTTCAAGTGCCTCTGGGTGTTGAACAAGTTCTACATTCATTAATTTTGCTAGTGCATCGGCGGTCAAGTCGTCAACGGTTGGGCCAAGCCCACCATTAACGATTAAGATGTCTGCCCGTCGAGTCATCTCTGCCATTTCTTCCGTTAAATGTGTTATTTCGTCGGCCACGGCCACTTTTCGCGTGATATTGAGTCCTAAACTTTGAAGCTCTTGGGCTATCAATGATGAATTGCTGTCGACAATATCGCCAACCATCAACTCATTACCAGTTAAAAGCAATTGTACATTCACTACGGCCATCACCTTTTTCAAATTAATTTCAAATAAATTTAAACCAATTGTTCATAACAAACATCAAATAAGTAAACAATCAGATAATAACAAATGTATAGGACAATACGATGAATAAATTTCCATTAGTAACATGTGCTTACACTCTATGTTTTTCACTATTATCAATGCCAGCACTAGCTGATGTGAGTGAAAAAATAGAGCAAGCTTATGCGGTAGATACAAGCAGTGAATTTAGCATTCATAACATCAACGGCAGTGTTAAAATTACTTCATGGCAAGCGAGTGAAATCAAGATTGTTGGCGTAAAAGAAGCAAAGAATCAATCAGATTTAGATCGTATCATTGTCAACATTGAACAACAGGGTAATAGCGTCAAAGTGGAAACTGAGTATGAGAAAGAATCAAGCTCATTTCGTAATCACTCTCACTCTGGCCACGTTTCTTTTGAAATATTCTTACCTAAAGACATTAAAGCCACAGAGGTCGATCTGGTTAATGGCTCTTTGGTGATAGATGAGGTTGGCGGAATGATTGACGCAGATTTAGTTAATGGATCCATTAAAGTTTCCGATGCTACCGGTAACTCCAAGTTGCAGTCTGTTAATGGTAGCATCAAAGTAAATTATCAACGTTTAAGTGAAGACGTTGACAAAATTAGTTTAAATACAGTTAACGGTAGCATCAAATTGTATTTGCCGGATAACGCTAATGCAGAAGTTAGTGCTGAAACAATGCATGGCAGTTTAAAAAGTGAATTTGGTTTAGAGGTTGACAAGAACCTGTTCACAGGGAAAGAGATGAACGGAACAATCGGCTCAGGTCATACACAAATCAGACTAGAAAGCGTTAATGGTAGTATTAAAGTGATGAACCAATAACAGCATAAAGTTACACGGTTTGGGTGCGCCCAATATTTTCTGAATGCTTTAAACGCTGCAATGGTTGAATGCATTCAGAAAAGTTTACAATTGTCGATCGAAATAGTACGTAAAAATGACTACAATAGGGGGTATCTAATGTTTTCTCCCTTATCTTTTAATGACTCAATTTTTTTATGCGTTGATGCTATGTATGTTTTTTTCTTTTGCACTATCTGTGCAAGCGTTTGCTAAAGAGTATGTGGTTGGTGTTGAAGATATTAATTACTATCCACTTTTTAATTTTTCCTCGAAATCCATAGACCATCCTAGCTTTACTCGGGATCTACTTATTTCTTTTTTTGAGGCCCATCAGCTTAAATTTCGATTTGTTGCCCTTCCAATTAAACGATTTGACCGTTGGTATATCGAACAAGATATCGACTTTAAATTTCCCGATAATTCACGCTGGCGTGTTAACAGCAAGGATAAACTTAACATTATATATAGCGATCCTGTCTTGCAATTGGAAGCCGGTACCTATGTGCGTATAGAGAATAAAAATATAGAGAAAAAAAGTGTCCGTAAACTTGTTACAGTACTGGGCTTTTATCCAACGCTTTGGCTTGATGAGGTGGCAAATAAGCAAGTGATCATGCATGAGGAAACCGTGCCGCTCAGTATTGTTAAACATGTATTATATGGAAACGCAGATGGCACAAACATTGATCCTAATGTGATCAGAAGCCACTTAAAACAAATTAATAAAGAAAACGAAATTGTTTTAGCACCCAATATTAAGCATGAGAAATATTTTTATCATTTATCCTCAATCAAACACCCCGAGATCATTCAACTGTTTAATATTTTTTTAAAAGATAACCCAGAGATTTTGTTGAGCTTAAAACATAAGTATGGCATTGAAGAGTAATTAAATTGATATACAACAGAGAACAACTCATTGGACAATGGTTTCGCCAAGTGGCAGTTGAGAATGGTAATCAACTGATCGAGTATGCATCATTTTATAATGACGGTTCATTTGAATTTTGCTTTGTTACCCAAGACAGTGCAGGAAACATTATTGAACAAATTAGTGAGCTAGGTGATTGGGGACTAGTCGGTGATATACATTTTACTATCACTAAAAATGAACTACTCGATGAGAAATTATACGCAGCAGAGTTGGAACATCCGGATAACTATCAAGCCTACAAAGTGTGCCAATTGTCGGTAGATTCATTTAGCTACCAACATATTCTCTCTAATGAAACCTTTATCCTCAAACGAGTAATTGATAATATCGGCCACTGTTAATCTAATGAGCGAGCAATTAATGAAGTCTACTCTAGCTGATGCCAGTCTGATCACCGCAATTAAAACACCGTACAAAACAAACGGCGATCTTGATCTTAAAACCTATGACGAGCTGGTAGAACAACAAATAGCAGCGGGTGTTGATGGTATTATCGTAGGCGGTACAACTGGGGAAGGTCACTTGTTGAGCTGGGAAGAACACCTAATGTTAATTGCACATAGCGTTCATCAGTTTGGTCAAAAATTACTTATTATTGGTAATACTGGCTCTAATAATACCCGAGAAGCAATTAAAGCGACAGAAAACGGCTTTGCTACAGGTATGGATGCTGCACTTCAAATAAATCCATATTATGGCCGAACATCGTTTAAAGGAGTGAGAGAGCATTTCTCTCGAGTGCTTGATATTGGACCTGCGTTTATCTACAACGTACCAGGAAGAACTGGGCAAGACTTAACACCTGATGTGATTGAACCGCTAGCAAAGCACCCTAATTTTATCGGCATGAAAGAATGTGCAGGTAATGAACGAATTGCTCATTACGAACAACAAGGTATTGCCTGTTGGTCTGGCAATGATGATGAGAGTTTCGAAGGACGCCATCAATATCATTCGCACGGGGTTATTTCTGTAACATCGAACATTGTTCCGGGGTTAATGCGCAAATTAATGGATAAACCAGAGCCGTCACTTAATCAACAATTACAACCGTTAATGAGTTGGTTGTTTTGTGAGCCTAACCCGATTGCTATCAATACGGCCTTGATGATGACAGGAGCGATTAAGCCTATCTTTAGATTACCTTATCAAGCACTAACACAAGCTCAACGTGAACAAGGCGTTCTTATTCTCGATGAGATTGCCGTAGCTGACTTGGTTGGTAATGCAGCACAAGTGCTAGATGACTCACTGTTTGAGTACAAGGCATAACACGTATTTTTTATCGTTTTAGATGTAATTGACGCGATTAATCTTTAATCGCGTCAATTTTGGAAAATTGTGGTCTTAATGATACGGGCAACTCATAGCATTTCTGCGTGCCATCTATGGGACAAATAAACTCAAGTTTAACGGCGCAAAGTTGTAAGTTTAGTTGTCCGCTGTAATGATGTGTTTTGTCACCATGGAGCCTATCGCCTACAACGGGGTATCCGAGTCCTGCACTATGCAATCTGATTTGGTGTTTTCTACCAGTGGCTATTTTTACGTCTAACAAAGACATGTCTAATACGTGATGATAGTCGTTAAAAATAAAGGTACTTTTAGCCGTTTTATCTTCGATTTTCTGGTTCACTTCAAGCGGCGACTTAGTCTCTTGAAATTGGCCGTGCACAATAATTTGATAGTGTTTCTGAAGATCATGCAATTCGAATAATTTGCTAAAACCTCTTGCGGCCGTTTTACTGTGAGCAATTATGATCAACCCTGATGCAGCGCGATCCAGCCTATGAACAACAAAAGCGGGTCGCGTCAATTCCTTTTCAGCCCATCTGAGTATGGTGCAATGGTCGCTCCACTTCGAGCCCTGTGATAACATACCATATGGCTTATGCCAAATGCTGTAATTATCTGAATCATGTACTAAAATTGCAGAAGGAGGTGAACGTTCTAGTATGCTTTTATCGTAGTAAAAGTGTAGTTGGTCACCTTGTGTTAACTTTTTCTTAAGGCGCCGTAGTCTTTGAGTATTGTTGTTTTTAGTATGCCATAAGGCTCCTTTGTCTATAGCTTGCTTGAGCTCACTGATTGAAAGTGAACAGGCATTTTTTAGATATGTGATCACATTGAGTTGTTCATCGGTGATATCGAGGTGTAATTCAAATTTATTCAAAACATAGCACTACGTGATTAAAAACCGCGTAATTGTAGCAAATACTAAACTTAATAAGAGAATTTTATCTTGGATAGAAATACAGAGATTTTTCCTGAGGATGCAATAGGTAATACGTTATGGCAAATAAATCAGGAGCATGGGGAGCTTGTACTTGAGCTCGAATGTGAAGTGGAATTTTCCGTGATTTTCACAGAGCAAGAGCAAGCTCTGAAGTTTGGTCAGTTTTTACTTGAAAATGGTCAAAAAATTTCCTTTTCGCCTTATCAGGGTAACGAGACTTTGCCTTGGGAGATAACAGCATACCCAATGATGTTGCTCAGCTATGAGAACCTCGTTAACTATCAAGCGTTATTGATGACCTCTTCCGAAGGCTTCTTGGGGGTGTTTGATGGCTGGTATTGCCCAAGCTTAAATGTCGGATTGTAGTTGATGGTATTGAGATAGGTGTAATGATTGATATTAAAGATTTTAAGCAACTACAAAAAAAGAGCAACCGATCGTTTAATGATCAGAAAGCTATGATCAAAAAAGTGATGGCTGGGCGGGAAATTAAGTGTCCTGATTGTGGCCAGAACGTTCAACTTTTTCCACCAGAGTCATCAAAGCAACCCGGGGTCAGGTGCACTAATCGCTGCACAGATATTGAATTAGATTTTTCATAATTGTAATGTCTTAGAATCTTGAGTTGTTTTGATGCAGGCACAAGATTAGGTGATGTGAAAGGCGAACATTTAATTGCACCCTTCCATCACTTATTAAGGAACATTATTTAAACGTTGCAATATCGCTCAAAGATTTCTTAACGGTTGCGTGTTTTGGCACTGTCGCATCATCTGCGGGGTAACCAGCAATGAGTAACATATAGGCGCGATCGTTGTCGGTGCGTTCACAAATTTTATTTAAAAATGACATGGGCTTAGGGGTATGTGTTAATGTCGCTAAGCCGGCATTATGCAGCGCACTAATAAGAAAGCCCGTCGCGATGCCAACTGATTCATGCACGTAATAATTAGTATTTTTATCCTCAGCATTTATTCCACCTTTTTTCTCACTGAAAATAGCAATGAGCCACGGCGCTGTCTCTAAGTAAGGCTTGTCGGCATCAGTACCTAAATCTTTTAATGCATTTAACCACTCTTCACCCGCACGACCGTCATAAAAGCCGCGTTCATGCATTTCAGCTTGCTCGCGAACTTGCTTTTTAATTGCTGGATCGCTTATGGCAACGAAGTGCCATGGTTGATGATTGGCACCACTTGGTGCCGTTCCCGCGGCTTTGATACAATTTTCTATAATTTCCTGCGCGACAGGCCTATCACTAAACTTACGGATACTATGGCGGCGCTTTATGTGCTGATAAAAATCATCAGAGCGTTGCAACATTTCTTGCTCGGGGTATTCAATGTAATCCGTTAGTGGACAATTTTCATGTTCTTTCATGGCCTGTGCTTCTTAATTAATTATTATAGTTTGTTGTGTGCGAATTAAGATAACGTGTTGTGATGAACGCTTCAATAGCTATGCAAAAGCGCTTTAAATTCACCTAAGAAAGTAATTATGGAATTGACTCAAATTTGTACAATTAAGTTTACTTGTGATTGCTACACAACTTGTTGATTGTCGATAACTTTATTATTTCATTGCGTTTTTTTGCAGTGTATCTAGCATTACCTTAACTAATATTTTGGGGTTAAATGGCTTGGCAACAAACCCGTTCATGCCGATGTCATGGCAGCTCTGTTTAGCACTATCAAGGACATCGGCCGTAAGCGCAATCACGGGAATATGATTATACTCGGGTCGAGATTTGATGATCTTTGTTGCTTCAAAACCGTCCATTTCTGGCATGTGTAAATCCATTAGCACTATGTCGTAATCTTGTGCTTCCATTGCGGTAAGTACCTCAACTCCATTCTCAACAGAGTCGATTGTTGCGCCGTACTTTTGCAGCATGCGCTCAAGCAATTTTCGGTTCAGTAACATATCATCGGCCAGTAATATCTTATAAGGAGAGAGCAAGAGGGGGGGCGGTGATAACGGCTTTATCGTGTTTGTCTCTTTAACTCCATTGTCTACACTAAAACAAGCTTTCAATTTGTGTGGTAACAAAGGCCAGTTTAATCGCTTAGTTACCTTGATTAGTTTATTGTGATGATTGTCATCATCCTGTTTGTTATTCTTTGGTGCGGTAATTTTAAATATGTATTGATAACGCGTGTTTATTTGTGCTACTTGCTGTTCAGTAAGTTGTTCTATTGCTTTCTTATCGATGAATAATCGATGACGTTTACTCGGTTTTTCGCTTAAATCAGTGGCGTTGAGTAGGTTTATATCTTGCCCTATTTGTCTAAAAAGTTTTGTTAAGTTTTGGCTAAAATATTGTGAGCCAATTAATAAGTCGCTTATTGAACTATCAATATCCTGACTATCAGATATTCTCCTGTTATCGGTCGTAATACAAGGTAAGGTCAGCGTAAATATTGAACCTTTCCCTAATATTGAGCATAGGTTGATATTGCCGCCCATTTTTTCAGCTAGGTTTTTAGATATAGCCAGTCCTAACCCTGCTCCACCATATCGTCGGGACGAATGTGGCTCAGCTTGTTCAAAAGGTTCAAATAGTTGGGCCGCTTGTTCTGAAGAAATACCTATTCCTGTATCCTCTACCGTGAAAATTAATTGAGGAGGGGAGGACTTAAGGGGAGGGATGATATCGACGGTTAAGGAGACACTACCTTGTGGGGTAAACTTGATCGCATTTGACAGCAAATTCAATAAAATTTGGATTAACCTTAGTGAGTCGATCTTAATTTGTTTCGGCAAGTTATTTGAAAGCACAACGTTATAACCTAGCTCTTGATTACCTGCACTTAAAGCGGTCAAGTTTAATACCTGCTGAATGGCGGTTTCTAAGTCAACAGCTTTTTCATTTAGTGAAAGCTTGTTGGCTTCAATTATTGAGAAGTCTAAAATATCATTAAGGATAGCCAAAAGAGAATGGGCCGACGTTAGCGAATCGTCGACAAGCGCGTATTGCTCTGGCGTCAGGGCAGAGTCTTTCATTATATGATGCGCACCAATGATGCCATTTAATGGGGTTCTTATTTCATGGCTCATGTTTGCCAAGAAGTGGCTTTTAGCACGGTTACTTTGTTCTGCCCTGGTTTTTTCTGTTGCTAATAGCTTGTTAGCAAGTTTAAGGTTCGCGGTTCTTTCTTCTACTTTACGCTCTAGGCTAATATTTAAGCGTTGCGAATTTTGCTCTGATACATTTAATTTCTCGGTTGTCATTTTCAAATTTTTGATCATCTCGTTAAATGCTAATGAGAGCTTAGCGAGTTCATCTTCTGATTTAACTTCAACTTCAACTTCGAAATTACCATCGCTGACATTTTCTACTGCCGTTTCTAATCTTGCTATTGGTTTAGATAGCAGACGTCGGATAATAAAGACACAAATCAACATGATCATAGATATAGAACAAAGGCTTAATAGTAATGTGTATTGTGTAAATTTTAATGTAGAGGCGTAGAGCAATTTTTCCGGTACAGAAAACACTAAAGACCAAGACAAATCAGCACCTATGATATTTATTGGCGTGTATATGATGTGAATGTTGTCTTGGCTAGATTTATCCCACAACACCTCAACGTATTCGGTACCTGTTTTGATATGCTGTTGGGCGGTTTTGCTGAGTTGTGGGACGGAGTTTCCTGCAATATAGCTTGCATCATTTGACAGCAATGCCACCGGGCTATCTTTCATGATGCGTATATTTTCTACATAAGACCTTATCTGCTGAATATTAAAATCAATACCGACTGCGCCAACGAACTTGTCATTAATGTACAGTGGCGAAGCAAGGCTTAGCAATGAAACCTCTTGGCCTGAGACAAGGTAAGTGTAGGGATCGAGTAGTACGGGTTTCTTGTGCAACTTGGGCAGGTTGTACCAAGTTGCTCCCTCCCAGTTGGTGTTGTTTTCGTGTACTAAAATATCATTGTGCCAATACCAGTACGCGTTAAGTCGGCCTGTGCTATCGTGAAAAGGGGCATTTTGGAATTGAAGATCTTTACCATCAAAGGCATTAGGCTCCCATAAGGTCCATATGCCCATATAGTCATTAGTATTATTCTTTATGATTTTATTTAACGTATTATTGATATGTTCTCTGTTAGGTTTATTATTAATCACGCCACTGGTCATCATGGCATTAAGCGCGTTTAATATTCCTAAACTGTGATGGATGTTTCGTTGTAAATTTATGCCATGGTATTTTGCCAACGACGTCGCTTGTTCATAAGTTTGTATTTTTGTCGTTTTCGCTGATAAACTTGCTATATATATTATAGTCGCCATAAAAAGCGCGATGGTTGTTATGCCTATCCATAGCAATAGTTTCTTACTAATATCCATAGTTCGCTCGACCTATGTTAAAACGTTTAAACGGTCGCAGCGTCTGCATGGGTCAACTTATCTATATCCAGTATGTATCCTTTACCTCTTACACAGGTAAATAAGTTTTCATTGATGTTAGCGTTCTTTAACTTGTTTTGTAGTCTAAAGATACAGGTATCAAAACTTCGACTTTTTCCATCATACTCTTTGTTTTTTAGCGAGCGAAAAAGTTCTTCTCTGCCGATTAAGGTATTATTATGTTTTAGAAAGAAATGTAGCAGCTCGAACTCATCACTTGATAGTGGAATTTTTTTATCATTATAACTGCAGTGAAAGTTTGCCTTATTCAGGTTGAACAAGCCGAGTCTAAATTCTTCTTGTTTATGGGAGGTGTTAACTATTAAGCGCTGGATGCGCTTAAGCAATACTTCAAAGCGCTTACTCTTGGCTACATAATCGTCAGCGCCAGCTTGCAATGCACGTATTTCATCCCGATCATTATTGCAACTTGTATGAAAAACGATAGGGGAATCAGTATAGGGCTTGATGATTTTACATAATTCTATGCCATCAATATCTGGCAAACCAACTTCGAGTATAATGCATTCTGGGTTGTGCTGACGAATATATTGAATGACGTTTTGGCTGTTCGATAACTGATTTACATTATAACCTTTAAGTTGAAATTTTTGTTTCAAAATTGCAGAGGTTGTTTCGTCATGATCAACCAAAAGAATGCTATTCAGCATAAAATCACCTTAGTTGGCACTTGATTCGCGTGCTTTGATTACTACTTATTTTACATCGGTGTGTTAGATGCAGCTAACAGCAACCCGTCTCTTTGCCGTCGGTTTTGACTGGATGTGTTTATGGAATAATTCAATAATGCCTCTGACTTTGTTTTCCATAATTCGTAATTCAGGAGAAGAAGGAAAAACGGAATTGAGCTTGGCGTTTTTCTCCAGATTACTGATGTAGGTAAACTCGTTTGTAAAACCGGTGTATCCAACAGTACCTTTGAGCTTGTGCATTTTTTGAGTAAATGGAAGCAAGTTTTTTTGTTCGAAATCTAGCCTAATTTCAATAAGTAGTGGCGGTATTGTTTCACAAAAGATGCCTGCCAGCTCAGTGGCTAGGCCCATATCATTGTCAACAATAGCTAAAAACTGCTTCAATTTATCATTTATTATTGTTTGCATGTGAGTTCATGTTTTTACAATTAGAACGAGAGCATAACAATAAAAAAACTAAGCACAACAGGGTGTTACACTAAAGTAACAAAATATTCTAGGTTGAAATGGTTAACGGTTTGTAAAGGTTTGTAATCAAGAGGTTTTTTCAGTTGTTATTATGATGTAGAACAAGAATGTGACATTATTTGACGAATTCGAATGAGTCATTAGGTGACTTATTGCAGCACGAAGATGCTCTTAGGGTGTGGATTTTGTCATTTTGGTTAAATAAGTGAATTATCAAAGTTGTTACAGAGCTCTTGTTTCAGTGAACTTCCGTTGCCGTAAATTGCTTTAATCATTGAAATTACTGTATAAAAGAATTCAATAAAGTTACTTAGAAAAAGATAAAGGAGTGATATGACGATATTAATTATTTGTTTATTCATTGCCATGGTACTACCGATTGTTGCCAAAATACCGGTGGCGATCGCAATGAATAATGCTGGAGGGTATGACAATAATCACCCTAGAGCTCAGCAAGCCAAGTTAACAGGATTTGGCGCTAGAGCGTTAGCTGCGCACCAGAATGCCTTTGAGTCACTGATTTTTTTTGCGCCGGCCGTTTTATTAGCGGTCGCAACGGGCAACAGTTCAGTACTGGTTACACAACTGGCGATTGTACATGTTGTTGCTCGCGTGCTTTATAACATTATGTATTTATTAGATTATGGACTTATGCGCTCTTTGGTGTGGGGCGTAGGCTTTTTTAGCTCAATAGTGATTGCTTATCAGTGTATACCTACCCAACCATAATATTCTGATCATGCTGCATTATTGAAAAAAGCGCCACAGGGCGCTTTTTGTTACTGCCTAAGTCGGTGTTTTTGACAACACCGTTAGGTTGAACTGTGCTGGCTTAGTTAAACAGGATGCCTTTTTCTATGTTGAGCTGGGCTTGCACAAATTCAAAAGCCACGAATCGCTGATAAAAGTCAGCAAGATTGCGATAGCTGGAAGAGTCTATTTCATATTGAGCATGCTCTAAGTTAATAAGGAATGCTCCTACGGCGATATCTGCAACAGAAAACTCATTGTCAATAAGCCATTGCCCAGCAGACATTTGACTGTTGAGATAATTAAATGTCTCGGGGAGGAGTTGTTTTCGAATTTCAATAATTCTGTTTTCATCTGGACTGTGGCCGAAAAATTTAGGACCAACAATCAACTGAAAATATAAAGCATTACAAGCCTCTGCTAGCTTACTATCAGCATATTCTTCGAACCAAAGTGCTCTGGCAAGAGACTCAGGATTTTCAGGATAAAGTGGGTTTTCAGCATGTACTTTTTCTAAATAGGCAATAATCACGGAAGAGTCGGAGAAAAGTGCGCCGTTATCTGTTTTATATCCGGGTATTTTTCCTAGTGGACTGGCTTGTCTAAACTCTGCATCTTCATCACCTGGTGGCAACATTTTTATCTCAAATTGAACACCTTTGTATGCGTGCGCCAATATTGCTTTTCTAACGAAGGGAGAGACTGCAACCCCGAAAATTGTACTCATGTTTTAACTCCTACTGGTCAACGATAAACTGAGCATAGGTAAATAATGCAATCTTGAAAACAGTGAAAAGTGTAAATAATCATATGAAAAGTGCAGCTAGTGCGCTTTAGTCTTTTCGAATAAAGCGGACAATTCAACGGTACCATCTCAAAAAAGCGCTTCTTCTCAACATCAAACGCTAAGTTTAACGTTAATATTATGTCAATCACGCATAGACCTCGGCTAAAAACGTCCTAGCAAAATATTACTTCACGCCTTACAATTTAGCTTGTGCACCCGTTTAGGGAAAATTTCTATAAAACAACGCACAATATACTGGGAACTTATGAATTACGTATTACGAGTTATTGTCTACTTATCGTTATTTAGCTTTTCTGCTTTATCGTCTGCCAAACAAGCTGAATCAAAAGAACAAGTTGTACCAAAACAGCAAGCACAAGCAGAGAATGCACTTCAAGAAAGTAGCGGCTTACATTGGGAATTTGATTTAGGCGCAATAGCGTTTTACCAAAAAAGCCTTATTCCTAGCTTAACTGACTACGACAAAGAAACTTCGTTATCAGCTATCGTGTCTGGTGGTATTTATTTTGATAAGTTTTTTGCTGAACTCTCTCCACTTTCAGGACGTCCTTTAACAATTGGTTACAACCTATATAAGGATGAGTCTCGTCAATTAAACCTTATTGCTGAGTCATTGTTTTATGATATTTCAGAAGAAGAGCAAGAGCATGGCAATTTGCTTGATGGCATTAATAAACGCGAGCAATCAATGGAGGTTGGACTTGAGTACTTTGGTATTCTAAAGACATATGATTTTAGGGTGAAACTATTGCATGACGGCTTATCTAAACATGATGGAACTATTGGTAGCATTGAAGTTGCCCGACCAATTTTTACGCGTTATGTCATGTTTGTTCCCGGACTTTCATTTACTTACCTCGATAGTAACACCACTAATTATTACTTTGGCGTTGCTCCAGACGAAGTCACTAGCTTCCGTTCCGTTTATGAGGCAAATAGCTCTTGGTTAGCGACGGCTAGGTTATACCTTGAACGTCCAATGAGTGATAATTGGTCAATCGTCGCGTCGACAAGCTATTCATATGTCAGTGACGAGATCCATAACAGTCCTTTTGTTGAAAATCGCAAAAATACCTACAACTTGAGTGTTGGAGTGTTATGGGCATTTTAAATAATAGATATGCGCTAAAGAAACGCCTCATCGCCATTGCTGCTGTGATGTTTATGCACCCTCAAGCCGTCGCGAATAATGAAACAACGGACGCTACGCTGAAGATGAAAGAGCCTCTACTGATTGCTAGCCCAAATGTATGCGAACTAAGTAAAGGTTCCTATTTATGCGAAATGAAAGCTGCCATCATTTGGGAAATGCCTACAGCTGGGCATTATTGCTTGTTTGAGCAAGGTATTGAGCTACCACTACAATGTTGGCGAGATAGCTGGTCAGGCAGTCATGTCCTAACATTTCAATCAGATAAAAGGCTTACGTTTGAATTAAGGGCATATCAAAATGATCACACCATAGGACAAGCGACAATCAATGTAATTGGTACATTAGAACAACGAATAAGAGCGAAACGTCGCCGTAGTTTCTTTAGAATTTTCTAAGTGAGTAAACAACAAGATGTCCATCGTTGAGTTACTATTCAATGTTGTAAATGTATTTTTAAGTTCTAGAACACAGCATAATAATATCCATGTAAATGTGATATTTTTCTTTCATCAAGCTTCTAAAATCCTATCCCTTACATAGATTTTGACATGTAATATAGTTTTTTACATTTACTCGACAGATTACGACACAAGCATTAAAGATTAAGACAGTGTTCACTTATAAACTTCCCTTTAACAAGTCACTCAACTTATATTTGTTTAAGGGAAAATTATGAAAAAAATATTTACAACAGCCGCTTTACTTTGTCTTTCAGCAACCACATTAGCAGCACAAACTACACCGCAAAATTTAATTGTTCGTCCTTTGACATTAGCCGATGGCGAGTTTAATTTGTTTGCTGGCGCCGTATATGGTGAACAATCAGATGACGATAAAAAATGGCAGATATTGCCAGGAATAGCCTACGGAATTACTGACAATCTAACATTAGGATTTGGAGGATTGACTTATCAATTGTTAGATCGTCCAAGTAATGGTTATGGCTTAGAGCTAAGCACAAGTATTCACTATGCGGGCTCACTAGAAGTAAAGGGCGCCGACGATACCGATGGCATTGGATTTGATATCACAGGTAAATATGTATTATCAAAGGACACCGCGGTGTTGTTCTCAACAGAATATGTGCATTGGGATGAGGAAGTTCGAGATAATCGCTATGAAATCCGTTATTCAATTGGAGTTCAACAAAATGTTTACAATGATGTCAGCGTATTTGCGAACTATACATATAGCGATTTGCATGATTTTAGCGATAGTTCGGCAAATGCAGGTACTATCGGTGTAAATTATGCTTATTCAAAGTCAGTCGATTTAGGAGTAGCTATAAATTATTCTGACTTTGATGCCATAGAAAATGGTTACAAAGCGGATAATGTTTTCGAAAAAAGTGTCGCTCTTTATGTCAGCAAACGCTTTTAATTGTACTATAGGACAACAGCACATAAAAACAGTAGCACGAAAGTGCTACTGTTTTTTGAGTTTTGAAAAAATAGATAGGGAATCTAACATTGATGAATCTGAATCAAGGACATGTATTTCTAGTTGAAGATGATGAAAGCTTAGCTACTTTGGTAAGTGATTATTTTGAACGCCAAGGCTTTAAAATTTCAGTTGAAGGGCATGGTGACTTTGCCGTCGAGCGAATATTGAAAGAAAAACCTGACTTAATCATTTTAGATATTATGCTGCCAGGTAAAAATGGCTTAGATATTTGTCGCGAATTAAGGCCACAGCTAGAAACGCCAATATTGATGTTAACTGCTAGAACGGATGATATTGATCAAATTGTTGGCCTAGAAGTAGGCGCGGATGATTATATTTGTAAGCCAGTGAAGCCTCGTTTATTGCTTGCCAAAGTCAATGCGACACTTCGCCGCTCTACTTTGTCGAGCTCAAAAGAAGATAATAACAAATCATCGGCTGAAATTATTTGTGGTCATTTGAAAGTAAGTAAGAATAAACAAGAAGTACATTTAGGCAATGAATTGGTAGAATTAACCACTAATGAACTTGAATTGCTCTATCAATTTGCTTCACACGCAGATCAAATACTAAGCCGCGACGATTTGCTTAACAATTTACGTGGTTTTGGTTATGACGGATTAGACCGAACCGTTGATATGCTTGTGTCACGTTTACGCAAAAAATTGGGTGATGATTCTGCAAAACCTCAAAAAATTAAAACGGTTTGGAAAAAGGGTTATTTGTTTGTCTCTGATGCTTGGTCTTAAAAGGCGAGAAATTCAGTTGTGAAGAGTTTATTTTTTAGATTGTACCTTTTATTGATTTTAACCTTTGTTGGCTTAGGTTGGAGTATTGATAAGCTATACAATAACACGCCATCAGAAAAACAATTAACCAGCGATCTTGCCTTACATAGGGGCACTTTCTTTTTACTTGATGCGGAATTAAAACGTCACCCTGTATCAAATCATAACCAGCATATTGAAGCTTTATCAACATCTTTTGGCTATCCTATCGCGTTAATCAACCTGAGTGAACTTTCTGACTTTGAAGAAAACGTAGAAGTTTCACTAGAGCTAAACCAGAAAACCTTTTTGCGTGCCGGCGGTATTGTCACGGTATTTGATGATTTAAAAGGAGAGAGTTGGTTTTTTAGGCTTCAGGCAGGTAGCGAACAGGTGATGGTTCTTGGGCCTATTTATACTGAGCCAGTCGTCCAGTCAGACGTTATTTATGTATTGGTGTTTTTTATAGGACTTGCCTTTATTGTATTTATTTGGGCGTGGCCAATATCAAACGGTTTAATGTCATTAACGAAAGCTGCAACGGCATTTGGTAAAGGTGACTTTTCTGTTCGCGCCAATAAGCAAGTATCGAAACCTCTAACTCAACTTGTTGATCGCTTTAATTCTATGGCTGATCGTATTCAGCGTTTGATTAAGTCTCATAAGGAGTTATCGCACGCTGTATCCCACGAATTACGCACGCCTATTGCGCGCATGCGATTCGCGATGGAAATTATACGCGATGAAGAGGATAAGGCGCTCACTCATCAATATCTAGATACTATGGAAGAAAACATTGAAGAATTGGACAGCCTTGTCGATGAATTATTGGTTTACGCTAAGTTTGACCGAGAAAACCCTGAGCTTATCTTCAAACAATCAAATTTCATTGACGTTGTTAACGAAGTGGTCGCAAAATTTGCTCAAACGGAGCCACATTTAAGCTTTGCTATCAATCAACAAAGTTTACCTGCCAACGGCCAAATTATTTGTATGTTTGATAAAGAGAGCATGATACGTATAGTGGATAACCTTGTGCGGAATGCGGTTAGGTATACAAATAACACAATTGAGATAGATGTTCATCATGATAAAAATGATGTCGTACTTTGTGTAAACGATGACGGTGAAGGGATCCCCAACGAGCAATGGCAATCCTTGTTTGAACCTTTTGTGCGACTTGATCAAAGTCGAGATCGAAAATCAGGTGGTATTGGTTTGGGGCTTGCTATGGTTAAACGCTTGATAGAATTACATCACGGTCATGTACGTATTAGCCGTGCAAAGTTAGGAGGAGCCAGCTTTATATTAAACTGGCCTGTATCCTTGCCCAATAGATAACGAATTAACATTTAACCTTTGGATTTCTGTTGTAGAAACTACCTTGGTGAGGTAGCTTCTACAACATTATAGCCTCTGTTTTGCATGCACTTAATGACAATGAATTTTTGCTCATCTTTTGCTTTGTAGCTTCCTCCAGCTGCGCCTATAGCTGCACCTGCTACTGCGCCTATGATGATGTCTTCGCCACTGTCAGCCGCGCCAGCAATTGCACCAGCTGCAGCACCAATCGCCATATCTGTTTTTGTATCAGCGTTTATATAACCACGTTGCTCTGCAACGCTTTGGCACTGTGATAGATCAGTTTCGTAATGTGTCAAATCACCTCCATCGACAATAGGACGATGAGCAGAGCCTGTATTTGAACATGCACTCAATAGTAGGCTTGAACATATAGCAGTGAGCAGAATAGTTGATTTAAAGTTTTTCATGATTGTTTCCTTAGTAACAGTTTGTATAAGTATTCTGCCCAAGCAAGATTTCTATTGCTGTATAGTTTTGTATAAATAGTTTCAAAGCATGATGCACTTAACGTTCGGTGCCATTTTAATTGCTTTAAATATTTTTAAGTCATTGATTTTGTGTAGTTAGTTTTGTGGTTACAATGAAAGGGGCTTTGACACTTTTATACATTTATTGTCGATAAACTTTGTAAATGCAGCAGTGAATTGCTCGTTTAGGAAGCTATGGCTCTGAAATGAATTGCTAGTGCAGTCAGTGATTTGTGCTTCATGTGACTTTGAATTTTCGCCATAGTAAAATAGCTTGGTCTATTGCCACTAACTTGAGATAATCACCCCCAATACCTCATTAATATTAAATTACTATGAAATTATTAGTTCGCAATCTGTCACGCACCACTACCGAGCAAGAGATTCGTATACTTTTTTCCGAGCATGGCACTGTCACTGAGTGCTCATTGGTGTTAGACCAAGAAACGGGAAAATCCAAAGGATTCGGCTTTGTCGAAATGCCAAATGATGAAGAAGCCAAATCAGCGTTATCTGCTTTGCATGAAACTCGAGTGGCTAAAAACAGGATTCGTGTAAAAGTAGCAAAATAAAATTCAATATTTATATGCACATCAAAGTAAAGCCAGCGAATAATGCTGGCTTTTTTATTTCTCATGATCAAGAGAAATAAAAAAGCCTGTCACTGACAGGCTTTTAAACAGGCAAACGAGTGTAAATATTCGCTAGCTATTAACCGATAAATTTACGAGCGTTTCTGAACATGCGTACCCACGGTGAATCTTCCAACCATTCGTCAGGGTGCCATGAGTTAGCTACTGTTCTAAAGACACGTTCTGGATGTGGCATCATAATCGTTACACGACCATCGGTGGTCGTCAGTGATGTGATACCGTCTGGTGAGCCATTCGGGTTCGCCGGGTAAGTCTCGGTTACGTCACCGTAGTTATTGACATAACGCATAGAGACTGTACCAGAATCGTTTGCAGCACCAATAGCTTCTTCTGAGGCAAACTCAGCACGACCTTCACCGTGTGAAACCGCAATAGGCATGCGAGAGCCTTCCATACCTTTAAAGAATATTGACGGGCTTTCTTGAATTTCTACTAACGAGAAACGTGCTTCAAAACGCTCTGATTCATTTTGAACAAAACGTGGCCAAGCGTCTGAGCCAGGGATAATCTCTTTTAAGTTAGACAACATCTGACAACCATTACACACCCCTAATGAAAAGGTGTCTTCACGATGGAAGAATGATTTGAACATTGTTTTTGCTTTAGCGTTAAATAAGATTGATTTTGCCCAACCTTCGCCAGCGCCTAATACGTCACCGTATGAGAAGCCACCACAAGCTACAAGGCCTTGGAAGTTAGCCAAATCAACGCGACCCGCTAGGATGTCTGACATGTGAACATCAATGGCGATAAAACCTGCTCGGTCAAAAGCTGCGGCCATTTCAACATGGGAGTTAACCCCTTGTTCTCTCAAAATGGCAACGCGAGGGTTAGTTTCATTTTCGGCGTCTTTAATGATTAAATCACTAACGATATCTTCGTTAAGGTCAAATGTTAATTCTGCATTAAGCCCTGGATCTTCAGTATCAAATTTAACATCAAATTCTTCTTGGGCACACGCTGGGTTATCACGTAATGCCTGCATTTTCAATGTTGTTTCAGCCCAAACCGTACGGAAATAAGTACGAGAATTTTCAAGTACTGTGTCACCATCACGAGTGAAGCGAATCATGTCGTCGTTGTTTAAGCGGGCTACGTCAGTGCAAAGCGCCAAAATACCATGTTGTTCGAAAATGGCATGAATGGCATCAACGTCTGATTCACGAATTTGAATCACAGCGCCAAGCTCTTCATGGAACATGACTTCTAAATCACTACCGTTTAGCTTACTTAGATCAACGTCTATACCGGTATGACCGGCAAAGGCCATTTCCGTGATAGCTGTAAACAAACCGCCGTCACTGCGATCATGGTACGCAACTAACTTCTCTTCGCGGACAAGTGTTTGCATAGCGTTAAAGAAGCCTTTCAATTGCTCTGCGTTATCAACATCAGGTGTTTCTTTACCCAGTTGTTTATAAACTTGTGCTAAACAAGAGCCACCTAAACGGTTTTTACCGTTTGATAGGTCAATTGCAACGATGCGGCTTTCTAATGCTGAGCCGTCTTTATCCGTCGTCCTTAATTCTGGCGTTACAGTTTTTCTAATGTCTTCAACACGTCCAAAGGCAGTGATAACCAATGACATTGGAGAGGTTACGGACTTCTCTTCACCGTCTTCATTCCATTGTGTTTTCATTGACATCGAGTCTTTGCCGACAGGAATAGTAAGGCCTAGTGCTGGACATAACTCCTCACCGACGGCTTTGACTGCTTCATACAAACCTGCATCTTCACCTGGGTGGCCTGCTGGTGACATCCAGTTAGCAGAAAGCTTGATACGATTTAAATCACCAATATCTGTTCCGGCGATGTTAGTCAGTGACTCTGCTACAGCTAATCGTGCAGAGGCGCCATAATTTAATAAGGCAACAGGTGTTCGTTCACCCATCGACATCGCCTCACCGTGATATGAATCAAGCGCGGCCGCAGTAACGCCGCAGTCAGCCACTGGTACTTGCCATGGTCCAACCATTTGATCGCGATTAACCATGCCGGTTACAGAGCGATCGCCAATGGTGATAAGGAATGTTTTCTCGGCAATGGTAGGTAATCGTAGTAAACGGTCTGCTGCTTCTTTAACCGATACATTGCTTAGGTCTAATGTTTTACCCGTTTCTTTAACTGATTTAACGTCTTTAATAATTTTAGGTGTTTTACCCAATAAGACATCCAAAGGTAAATCGATTGGCGTATCTTTTTCCGAGCCAGCAAAATGCTCATCAGTTACGGTCAAGTGTTCTTCTTCAGTTGCTTTACCTACGACAGCAAATGGCGCACGTTCACGTTGACAGATTGCTTCAAAAACCGGCAATTGCTCATCAGATACCGCCATTACGTAGCGTTCTTGTGATTCGTTACACCAAATTTCGTGTGGTGCCATACTGCGCTCGTCATTCGGGACATTTCGTAGTTCAAAATTACCACCACGGCCACCATCAGACACCAACTCAGGAAAAGCGTTTGATAAACCACCTGCGCCAACATCGTGAATAAATAGAATAGGGTTGTCTTCACCTAGTTGCCAACAACGGTCAATAACTTCCTGACAACGACGTTCCATTTCTGGGTTTTCCCGTTGCACAGAGGCGAAATCCAAGTTTTCAGCAGACTGGCCAGAAGCCATTGATGAGGCAGCGCCGCCACCAAGACCAATGTTCATAGCTGGACCACCTAATACAATTAAGTTGGCGCCAACGTTAATTTCACCTTTTTGTACGTGTTCATCTCGAATGTTACCTAAACCACCAGCGATCATGATTGGCTTGTGGTAACCACGTACTTCTTCGCCGTTAAACGAGTTCACTTTTTCTTCGTAGGTACGGAAATAACCAGTGATCGCAGGGCGACCAAATTCATTGTTAAATGCTGCGCCGCCTAACGGGCCTTCGGTCATGATATCAAGGGCATTAACAATGCGGCCTGGTTTGCCAAAATCTGTTTCCCATGGTTGTTCAAAACCTGGGATTCGTAAATTAGATACAGAGAAACCAACTAAACCTGCTTTTGGTTTTGAACCAACACCCGTTGCACCTTCATCACGGATTTCACCACCTGAGCCTGTTGCAGCCCCTGGATATGGCGAGATTGCAGTAGGGTGATTGTGGGTTTCAACTTTCATTAGAATTTGAATGTCTTCATGATGATAAGCGTATTCTTGAGAATCTGGGTCTGCGAAAAAACGTCCGCCTTCTGAGCCAACCATGACGGCGGCATTATCTTTATATGCAGATAAAACGTAGTCTGGGTTCACTTCATGGGTGTTACGGATCATCTTAAATAATGATTTTGGTTGCTTAACACCGTCAATGGTCCAATCGGCATTGAAGATTTTATGACGACAATGCTCTGAGTTGGCTTGTGCAAACATGTAAAGTTCAATGTCGTGTGGGTTGCGCCCCAATTTAGCGAAGTTTTCCGCTAAGTAAGTAATTTCATCGTCAGCTAATGCCAAGCCCATTTCAATATTGGCATTTACCAGTGCCTCACGACCACCCGATAATACGTCAACTGAAGTAAATTCACCGGGCTCAGCAGTGGCAAATAATGCCGCAGCGTCGTTAAATTCAGCAAATACTGATTCCATCATACGATCGTGAATTAAGTTATTCACTTGTTGTTCTTGTTCGGCTGATAGCGTGTCTGCTTGCACATAATAGGCAATACCACGCTCTAAGCGGACAACTTTGTCTAAACCACAGTTATGAGCAATATCGGTTGATTTAGAAGACCACGGCGAAATAGTGCCAGGGCGAGGGGTGACGAGTAGCAATGTGCCAGCAGGTTCATGCTCTTCTATGGTCGGCCCATAGGTTAGTAACTTGGCTAGAACATCTGATTCATGATCAGTTAGCTCTGCAGATACGTGTGCAAAGTGAGTAAACTCCGCATAAATATCATTAACAGGAAGGCCAAGTTCAGCACATTGTGAAAGTAGTTTTTTAGTACGAAATTCAGAAAGTGCCGGAGCGCCTCGAAGGGTTTGGATCAACATCGCCATTTGTTTACACACCAGTAAATTTTATTAGGGGAAAAAATCGCGCGTATTATAGTTGAAATACTCGGTTTTGATAAGTAAAAAGATCGCCTGCAAACCATCTTTTATCATAGGTTTAACAATCAGATAAAGTTGTTCAAATGGTCAGGAAAATTAGACGTTAATGAATGTCTGATATCAGCCAAATTAGACAAATATTTTCACTATACTTAAAAAAAGCTTTATCAAATTTTTGATTCAAGACACAATGAAGATGTATGAGCATTATTTTTAATAAAACTAATAAGAAAACTAAGTACTTGCACCCCGTTTTTAGCATTATTTTTGCGATGGGAGTTTTGGTACTCACTGGCTGTAAATTTCAGTCTGAGCCTGCAAGTTTGCAACGTATCATCGACCGTGGATATTTAACGGTCGGAACGCTTTATGGCGCCAACTCTTACTATATTGATGCCGAAGGGCCCGCAGGCTTTGAATATGAGCTGGCGAGGAAATATGCAGAGTATTTAGGTGTCGAGATAAAAGTTTACCCCAGTTACAACTTGGATGAGTTGTTTACCCATTTAGATAATCATGACGTAGACTTCCTTGCGGCAGGGTTGTCAGTCACTGACAAGCGCCTTAAAAAGTATGACTTTTCTCCGAGCTATGATGTTATCAGTCAAAAACTTGTTTTTAAGCAAGGCAACGTTCGACCAAGAAAGCTAGATGATTTAACCGGTAACTTTGTTGTGGTTGCAAATTCAAGCCACGAAGAGCATTTAGAAAACCTCAAAAAAGCAAATGGTAAATTAACGTGGCATTCTGATACTTCACTTGATAATGAAGAGCTTTTGCTGCAAGTACTCAATGGCACAATCGATTACACCGTTGTTGACAGCCATTTACTTGCTATCAGTCGACGTTATTACCCTGATATTAGTATTGGCTTTACTATAAAAAAACCAGAGCCTTTGTCATGGGTGGTCAATAAATATGGCGATGATTCTATTCTGGCGAGCATGGTCGAGTTTTTTGGTGAAGCACATCATGATGGAAGCATATTAGCCCTAGACGATAAATATTATGGTCACGTTGAGAAATTTAATTACGTCGACACACAAGCTTTTCTTTCCGCAATCAATAAGACATTGCCTAAGTATCAACCCTTGTTTGAAAAGTATGGTGAAGACATTGATTGGAAGCTGTTGGCGGCCATTAGTTATCAAGAGTCGCATTGGGATCCAAAAGCAAGATCTAGAACCGGCGTACGTGGCATGATGATGTTAACGCTGCCTACGGCTAAACAAATGGGTGTTAAAAGTCGGTTAGATGCAGAGCAAAGTATTAGTGGTGGCTCAAAATACTTTAAAAACTTGATTGATAGGATCCCAGATCGTATTGGTCAACCCGATCGTATGTGGTTTGCACTGGCTTCATACAATGTCGGTTTTGGCCATGTCAACGATGCGCGCATTATTACGCAGCAACAAGGCGGTGATCCTGATCGCTGGGTCGACGTAAAGTCGCGTTTACCGCTACTCAAACAAAAGAAATATTACAAGAAAACCAAGTACGGTTACGCTCGTGGTGACGAGCCTGTGCATTACGTAGAGAACATCCGCCGTTACTATCACACCCTGTCATATTTTGATGACAAAGTGAAAAAACCGACAGAGACAAACATTGTTACAAGCTTAAACTTGACTAATTAGTCAAGTGTTGTCATAAATACGTAATATTCCGTAGATATCATTTACGGTGATACTTAGTTCGGATATTCGCATTAAGTAAAGCATGACAATAAGGAGGCAGTAATGTCTTTAAACCGACGAAGAATTCAATTAAATATACAGCGGCGAAAAATGCTGAGAGAAAATCAGAGAAAGATTTGTAATCGCAGACAAACCTTTTTTAACCAAAGCCTGAGTGACTAAGTCTTCAGGCTTTTTATTGTCAGTCTCTTACGCTAATTTAAGTGATAGAATTATACGATTTTGGATCCGCAGCTTGTAAAATAACCTTTATTAATTATCACTGAACAATGAAAGTATATAATAAAGCAAATCCTCATTGATTGTGTGTTTAACTTCTCTTTTTATCTCTGTAGAAAATCACATTCGCCCAACTTTTGGGTTTCAGAGAAATGTCGCTCTAGCTCTATGATACACTGTCTTGCAGTAGTGATAACGTTCTCACCGTAATAACCTACCTCAGTATAGGCACACGTGCTATTAACACGGTAAAAAGCGTTAATAGAATAGTCCATTTCATATAAACCACTTTGATGTTGGAATGTCTCTTTAATACAATAAGGTTAGTAATAGAAATAATAGGATCACGCTTGGTCGTTATCATTGTAGCTAAACAAATATACACACCCCTAGGCCTAATAATGTGCCAGTACGCTCTAAGTAACCAAAACACGATAAAAGTCTTCTTAGTCTTTAGCAGAAAGTAATCCAATAGTAGCGCCACTAAGTGCATTTTTTGACAAATAGGCTTCTATATTTTGCATCAGTACACTACCAATTCCACCATGTTGAAAATCAGGATCTACGATCAAATCTTGAATATAAAAAAACATAGTACTGTCAATAATAACATAGCACATGTCCATTAACTGATGGTTATATCGAGCAACAACATGGAACAATGAGTTACTCAATACGATTTTAGCTTGCATAGCATTGGTATTACGCCAACCAACTTTTGCTCTAAATTCTATAAATTAGGGGGAAGATCACTAATTAGGTTTACCGATAATACCGCTTTCTTTGTGGTTTGATTGTCGGAAAATAATGCCAACTCATTTAATATTATTAATACGTTATCAGTAATTGAATGCGCAAATAATGGAAATGAATTTGCTAGAAAACCCAGTTAGTGCTCTAAAATCAGTAGTAGCGAGCGCAATACAAGCGGTCAATAAAGGAACTGTGTACCGAATTACTTTTGACTTTGGTACACAGCCAAAGAAGAGAATGGCGCTCTACTATAACTATAGGGAGCTATTGCACTAGCCAATAAGATAATGATTCTATTTATTAGCAAAACAATTAACCCACAATTTCAAACATCTCGATGAGCTTTTGAGAAAGTTGCTCAATATTACTTATATCATCAGGGATGATTAACACTGTGTCATCACCAGCGATTGTTCCCATAATACCAATGGACTCTTCTAAGGTATCAAGTACGCGTGCCATCAGTGGCGCACCGCCGGTACCGGTTTTTAAAATGATTTGGTAATTATTGTGTTTTAACCCCAAAACTATGGTTTCAATAGCGTGTTTCGTTTTTGGTACGATCAGCGCATCAGGCACACTGTAGACGACTTCATTATGAATGTTTCGAGATTTTACTGCTCCAAGCTTAGCCAACATTCTAGAGACTTTAGATTGAGAAACGTTGTCATAACCCTCTCTTGCCAGCGCCATGGCAAGTTCATCTTGCGAACGAAAACTTGCTTGCTTGATCAGTGCTTTAAACGTAGAAAGTAGCTTTTGTTCGTCTTTACTGGTACTCAATTTAGTCATAGGTTTTTGTCTTGTTATCACGTTATTTGGCAACTGGTGCACTTGCTTTTTTTTGCTGCTTTAGTTGTTTTTTCTCTTGACGCCTTTTCTTGAAAAACGCTGATAGCATAGCAGAACATTCTTCGCCGAGTACACCGCTTGTTGTATCTATCGTGTGATTGAGCCTATCACTGTTGACTAAGTTAAAAACGCTGCCAGCAGCGCCTGTTTTCTCATCCTTACAACCATAGACAATGCGTTTAATTCGGCTGTGAACAAGCAAGCCTGCACACATTGGACAGGGCTCAAGGGTGACATACAAAGTGCAATCAAGCATACGGTAGTTTTCGAGTGTTTTGCCCGCTTCTCGAATTGCAATCATCTCTGCATGAGCTGACGGATCGTTTAACATGATTGACTGGTTAAAGCCTTCACCAATAATTTCCCCATTAGCAACAACGACAGCGCCAACAGGAATTTCATTGTGCTGCTCAGCTTTTTTCGCTAGCCCCATGGCGTGACGCATAAGTAACTTATCAATAAAGTCTTGCTTGGTTTTTAGTTTAGCTTCTTTAGCCGTGAGCGCTTCGTTTGATAAAGTGGTTTCGGACATTATAAAAACAGCTCCAATAAATCATTAAGGTAACGGTGACCATGCTGGGTCACTTGCCAATGGTTATCATTGCCAATGAGCAATTTTTTTTGTTCTGCCAATTTTATGTTCGCCAAAATCACGTTTTTTGATAGCCCCGTACTTTGTTCAAAGTGTGCTAAATCAAATGATTCTCTTAAACGCAATTGGTTCATCATAAACTCAAATGGTAATTCTTCAGCCAACACCGTTTTTAGCTGGTCGAGGGCAGGGCGATCTTTTTGCAAATAGCCTTTAGGGTGCTTAACTTTTACTGTACGGTAAATTTTATTGCTATTGAAGTCGGTAATTTTGCCGTGAGCACCACAGCCAATACCAAGGTAGTCGCCAAAGCGCCAATAATTCAAGTTATGCTTGCTTTGCACATTAGGCTTACTGTAAGCGGAAATTTCATACTGTTGATAACCTGCATCGGCTAATAGCTTGATCCCTTGCTCTTGAATATCCCACAAAATTTCATCTTGAGGCAACTTGGGCGGCTTTGAATGAAAAGCCGTGTTGGGCTCTATGGTAAGTTGGTACCAAGATAAATGGTCCGGCGCTAACGCGATGGCTTGGCTTAGGTCATCCAGTGCGTTGGTGAGCATTTGATTGGGCAGGCCGTGCATCAGGTCTAAATTAAAACTTTTAACGCCGCAAGACTTTGCTAACTGCGCAGCGTTTATTGCTTGGTTGCTGTCGTGGATGCGGCCAAGCTTTATTAATTTATCTGACTCGAAACTTTGTACTCCAATGGATAACCTTGACACGCCAGCTTGTGCAAAGCCGGTAAATTTATCTGCTTCTACTGTGCCAGGGTTAGCTTCTAAGGTGACTTCAATATCGTCATTAACCTCAAAACGTTGAAATACTTGACTCAATAGCGACTGTATAGCACTTGGCGAAAATAAACTGGGTGTTCCGCCACCAATAAAAACGCTGTGTAGATGTCTGTTTGTCAGTTTAAATCGTGTAATGTCGTCATCTAGATCTTTGATCAACGCCTGAACATAGTCTTGCTCAGGAATCTCATGCTTGAGCGCATGCGAATTAAAGTCGCAGTAAGGACACTTTTGTACGCACCATGGGATATGGATATAAAGTGATAACGGTTGTTGCTGAAGCACAATTAATCCTACTAAAAATGTTGTACGAGTTTCGCTAACGCTTTAGCGCGATGGCTTAACTGGTTTTTAATCTCTCTAGACAACTGCGCGGAAGTTTTTTGGTATTGTTCTACCCAAAATAATGGATCGTAGCCAAACCCTTGTTCACCTTGAGGTGCTGTCAAGATAGCGCCTTCCCATACGCCGTGGCATATGACTGGAGTAGGATCGTGTTCATGGCGCATATATACCAGTACACAATGAAAGCGTGCGGTACGCTTTGCTGGTTCAACGCCGGTTAATTCAGCCAGTAATTTTTCATTGTTGTTGGCATCAGTTGCATTTTCGCCAGAATATCGAGCTGAAATCACCCCCGGTGCGCCGTTAAGGGCATCAACTTCTAGACCTGAATCATCAGCAATCGCTGGCATACCGGTAATTTTTGCTGCGTGTCTGGCTTTAATAATGGCATTTTCAACGAATGTTGTGCCTGTTTCTGCGATGTCAGGAACATTAAACTGGCTTTGTGGGACAATGGTGATTTGATGTTGTTCTAGTAAATTGGCAAGTTCTTTGACTTTACCTTGGTTGCCCGTTGCTAATACGATGCTCGACATATCAATGAATGGTCTTTTAGTAAAATTTGCCGCACATTATAACGCTATTCTACACTAAGAGGTAGGGACGACTGACAGTAAGTGGTGGTAGTTGAACATATACAAAAAACCGAATTTCAGTTGAAAAACTGTATATGTCCACAAGGGAAATAACTTGCTAATTTAGTTGCCACTGTAAATTAAAAAAACATGGATAACGGATGTCACTTAAAGATAGCTTGATTGGATTGTTCATCATTTTTATCTGGGGCTTTAATTTTGTTGTTATTGCCTGGGGTGTCGATGATATGCCGCCACTACTGATGGGCGCTGCTCGATTTTTATTGGTGGCAGTACTAGGCTCACTTTTTGTTAAACGGCCTGATATTCCACTGAAGTGGCTGATGATGTACGCCTTTGTTTTATGCTTTGGCCAATTTGCTTTTCTTTTCTCGGCAATTGCCTTTGGTATGCCAGCTGGGCTTGCTTCATTAGTTCTGCAATCTCAAGCGCTTTTTACTATCGTTTTGTCGGTCTTTTTACTTAAAGAGTCGATTAGCTTTAACCAAGTACTTTCGATGATAGTCGCCGGTTTAGGACTTTATTGTATTGGCGTATCACAACAACAAACACTGATGACAGGATTAGGCTTCGCGTTGACGCTTGCTGGGGCATTGTCGTGGGCATTTGGTAACGTGATTAATCGGATGATCAATCAACGAGGCTATCGAGCGGGTTTAGGTTTAGTGGTTTGGTCTGCTTGGTTTGCTATTATTCCGTTTGCATTGATGAGTGTTGTCATGGAAGGGCCTGAGCTTATTTGGGCCAGTATTGTTAATATTTCATTAAGCTCAGTGCTCGTATTACTCTACCTTGCCATTATGGCCTCTATTGTTGGTTATTCTTTATGGAGTTATTTATTGGCGCATTATCCTGCGGGTCAAGTTGCGCCGCTCACCCTTGGTGTGCCAGTAGTCGGGCTTGTTTGTGCAATGTTTTTTCTGGATGAAAATGTCTCAATGCTACAATGGTTAGGCATCACTTTAGTGATGTTTGGTCTATTAATTAATGCCTTAGGGAAGAAAATGTTCAAGTGGTGTAAACAGCGTTTGCTTAATCGAGTGCAAGCGTGATATGCGCAATGACTGTTCGATAAATTCGTATACTTTTGATACCGAAGGTGAAGCAATCAGGCTTAGTTAAGCCTGTAGGGTAACAACGTTTTTATGAGTCAAAAATTTGCAAACGTGGTTACCCTGTATTCTACTCTACGTAAAATATCTGTGAAAATTTAAGTTGGTGTGACTCATTGCCATCATTAATGGAGATATCGAATTTTACCGTTTCTTTATCCCGATAATTCAGCTGAGCAAGGTAATAAATAGCGCTACCTTCTTTAACTTCTTCAAATTCTAAACGCTTAAATTGACCAGTAATATTCTCCGCAGTGCCAGATATAGATACTGATTTCGCCGGGGTATTCGGTTTTGAGTTGTCTAAAACAGAAATATTAATCAGCGCATTGTATTTACTGCGCTCTATACCATATGCTCTAGCAATTTCAGGGGTTAAAAATGTCGCTCCCATCGCCATATAGTGAACATTCATGGTTCCAAGCTTTTTCATGTTTTCTGCAGCAGAAACTGTAGAAAAAGCTAGTGCAAATACGGCGATGGCAACACTTAACCATTTAATCATTACATGTGTTCTCATGAGTCATTCCCAAAAGTGAAGGGATAACTATTATTATAGTCCATCCCTCAGAATTTATAGACGTTACAGCATTGCCCAATAAGGTAAGTTACTTGAAAGGAAAATATTGATCACATTAAGCAATAAAAAAGCAACCAAGATCGACAGATCTAAACCGCCAATATTAGGCACTATTCGTCGGATTGGGCGCAAGAAGGGCTCGGTCAGTTGATGGAAAATAGCCATCGTCGGGTTATACCCTTGAACAACCCAACTCATAATTGCCATCACTAACATGATAATAAACAGCAAGAAACCTACCTGTTTAACAAGCGCCATACTACCAATAATCAACGCACCAACAACATCAACCGGCCCGCCATTAATGACAGGAATGACAATAAACTCAAGCACAGAAAACAAGAAGGCAAGTAACACCGTCGCAACATCGATGCCGCCAAAACCTGGAACAAAACGACGCAGTGGTATAACCATAGGGTTACTCACTTTGACAATAAATTGACTTAGCGGATTGTAAAAATCGGCCTTTACTATTTGCAACCATACGCGCAAAACTAACACCATCACGAGTGCGTCAAATACAAACTTGAGCAGGTAATTGATGACTTCCATTGAATACTCCTAAATAAATACTTGGTTCGATAATAGGTAAGTCACCGTAAAAAATCGAGTCATTTGAACAGCTTCTTACAAAATAACGGCTGACTAGTTGTCTTGTGCCATCTCTTTTGCGCGGCTTATTGCCGCTTGCATTGATTTACTGACCAACTGAGGTAAGCCGCCATCGGTAAAGGACTTAAGTGCTGCTTGTGTTGTTCCACCTTTTGAGGTGACGTTTTCTCGTAACTGTGAAATCGAACTATCGTTTTCGGCCACCATTTGTGCGGCGCCCAATGCCGTTTGTTGAACTAACTGTCGAGCATCCTGTTCGCTAAACCCGAGCCTTTTGGCCTCATCGCTCATTGCTTCCATAAACAAGAAAAAATATGCGGGTCCAGAGCCTGATATGGCCGTGATATGATCAATATCAGATTCATTATCTAACCACTTAACAATACCAACAGCTTTCATCAGTTGGTCGGCAAAGGCTTTTTGTTCACTATTTACTTGGGCTGACGGGTAAAGTCCAGAAACTCCTAAGCCAAGTTGCGATGGGGTATTTGGCATGGTGCGAACCACGGGTAACTTCTCGCCTAATGCCTGTTGTAATTGTGCGATGGTGATACCAGCGGCTACCGAGATAAAACACTTCTTGCTGATGTCGATAGTGGCAGCAAGTTGCTGGCATACTTCAACCATGAAGTGCGGTTTCACTCCTAATATAATATATTCAGAAATCTTAGCCGCTTCTATGTTGTCTGCTGTTTGTTTAACGCCAAACTCTTTTGCAAGTGCTAGTCTTTTGTCAGGGGACGGGTTTGACACTATGATATCAGAGGCGGTAACCCCACTGTTGATCAGGCCGATAATAATTGCGCGGTTCATGTTTCCTGCGCCAATAAATGCAATCTTACTCATCTTTTTCTCTTTATTGCCGTAGCAAATTAATTTCGTTGGCCAAAAATAGCGGAGCCTACTCGCACCATTGTAGAGCCAGATTGTACAGCCAATGATAAATCATTAGACATACCCATGGATAAGGTATCTATGGTTGGATATTTAGTTTTCAAGTCATGGTAAAGGGTAAACATTTGATCAAACACAGTTTTTGATGCATTTTTATCTGGAATTGCCATCAATCCTCGTAGTGTTAGATTCTCGCAATTACTAACATACTGAGCTAGTGTAAGAAGTTCATCAACACTCACTCCTGATTTTGACTCTTCATCACTAATATTGACTTGTAAACAAATGTTGAGCGAGGTATCTTGACCACACCTTTGTTCATTAAGACGAGATGCAATTTTGACCCTGTCGACGCTATGGACCCATGAAAAATTAGTCGCTATTGCGCGAGTTTTGTTCGATTGAATTGGACCAATGAAATGCCATTCAATATCAGACAAATGTGCCAGCGCTGCGATTTTTTCAATCGATTCCTGCACATAGCTTTCACCAAACTGTCGTTGACCTGCCAAGTACGCCTGTTCAATCAAATCACAAGGTTTTGTTTTCGTTACAGCCAACAGTTGCACTTGTTCAATATCGCGATTTGCTTGTTTGCACGCATATGCTATCTGCTGGTGAATATGACTCAAATTGTCTTTAATGTTCATCATTTAATAAATACTTACTCAAGAAAGAGGTTCTAATGGATATTACCGAATTATTAGCTTTTAGTGTTGATCATAATGCATCTGATTTGCATTTATCGACAGGCACACCGCCGTCAATTCGTGTTGATGGTGATGTGCGTAAACTCAATATTCCAGCCTTTGATGCAAAAGACGTAAATGCTTTGGTCTATGATATTATGAATGACCGCCAACGCAAAGAATATGAAGAAAATTTAGAGGTCGATTTCTCGTTTGAAGTACCAAATTTAGCGCGATTCAGGGTCAATGCTTTTAATCAAAATCGTGGTCCTGCTGCTGTATTTCGTACCATCCCATCAAAGGTGCTCACTTTAGATGATTTAGGTTGTCCTGATATTTTCCGTGATATTTCTGACACCCCACGTGGTTTAGTGTTAGTAACAGGGCCTACAGGCTCAGGTAAGTCGACTACATTGGCCGCCATGGTTGATTACATTAACAGCAGTAAAAATGATCATATTCTAACCATTGAAGATCCGATTGAATTTGTTCACGACAACAAGATGTGTTTGATTAACCAACGTGAAGTTCACCGTGATACGTTAAGTTTTAGTAACGCACTTCGTTCAGCCTTACGTGAAGATCCCGATGTTATTCTTGTTGGTGAAATGCGTGACTTGGAAACCATTCGCCTTGCTATGACTGCCGCGGAAACAGGTCATTTAGTGTTTGGTACCTTGCATACCACGTCTGCACCTAAAACCATTGACCGTATTATTGATGTTTTTCCCGCTGAGGAAAAATCCATGGTTCGCTCAATGTTATCAGAATCTCTGCGTGCCGTTATTTCACAAACCTTAGTGAAGAAGGTCGGTGGTGGTCGCGTAGCAGCACATGAAATAATGATAGGCGTACCCGCCATTCGTAACTTGATTCGTGAAGATAAAATAGCCCAAATGTACTCCGCCATTCAAACAGGGATGTCACACGGTATGCAAACCATGGATCAATGTTTACAAAACCTAGTCAACCGCGGCCTAATTACCCGCCAAGACGCGATGTCAAAAGCGCAAGACAAAAATCAGTTTTCTAGCTTTTAATTTTAGCGTTAATAAGGAGTAACTATGAGTTTTCATCAGCTATTACAAAAAATGGTGGATGCCGATGCGTCAGATATGTTTGTTACGGCGAAATTACCCGTTAGTGCGAAAATAAACGGCGAGCTGCACCCTATAGATAATGATATTTTATCTGCTGAAGCATCTTTGTCACTAGTGCACGACGCGATGAATGAGAAGCAGAAAAATCAATTTGACGATGAAAAAGAATGCAACTTTGCTATTTCTATTGATGATATTGGACGATTTCGCGTTTCAGCCTTTTGGCAACGAGACATGGCCGGTATGGTTATCCGCCGTATCGTTACCGAAATACCTGAAGCAGATGATTTAGGTTTACCGCCGATACTAAAAGATGTCGTGATGTCTAAACGTGGTTTAGTGTTATTCGTTGGCGGTACCGGTACGGGTAAATCAACATCAATGGCCGCATTAATCGGCTATCGCAATAAGAATGCACGTGGTCACATTCTAACGATTGAAGACCCGGTAGAATTTGTCCATGAACACGGTAAATCCATGATCACCCAACGTGAAGTTGGTCTGGATACAGAAAGCTTTGACGCGGCATTGAAAAGCTCATTGCGCCAAGCACCCGATGTCATTTTAATCGGTGAGATCCGTTCACAAGAGATTATGGAACATGCCTTAAGTTTTGCTGAAACGGGGCATTTATGTATTGCCACCTTGCACGCGAACAACGCAAACCAAGCCATTGACCGTATTATGCATTTAGTGCCTGCGGAGCAGCATCAAAAACTGCAATTTGATTTAGCCTTAAACTTACGCGGCATTATTGCACAGCAGCTGGTGCCAACTAAAGATGGTCACGGACGTGTCGCCGCCATCGAGATATTGTTGAACTCTCCTTATATTAGCGAATTGATTAAAAAAGGCGATGTTGGCAGTATCAAAGAAGTGATGGAAAAGTCTAGAGAGCAGGGGATGCAGACCTTTGACAGAGCGTTATTCGATTTATATGAACAAGGACTGATTAACTATGCTGATGCACTTCATCACGCAGATTCACCAAACGATTTACGTTTAATGATTAAGTTGCGATCTAACGACCAAGGTGGTGTCGGTGGATTACAAGGCGTGACTTTAGCTGGTCTCGAAGATGACAAAGACAAAGACATGTTCTAGCATCTATTGATATATTATTTGTTCAATATTGTATTTTAAATAGCCACTGATTGTGGCTTTTTTAGTGGAAATTCTAGTACTGTTTTCGTGAGTTTTGTTGAAGAAATAACTTTTTCAACAGTGCTTGTGACGCAGGTAGTTTGAGTGCATTATCGATCTTTATTATAAGGTTGCTATGCTTATTTGTTGGGGTCAGCGCAAGGTAAAATGGATTTTCAGACAAGCATCCAGCTTGATTTAATTTTTGTGTATCCCGTTGGCTTATTTGGGCATTCCAATTAAGCACCATAGGATCTTCAATAATAATATCTACTCTACTTTTTAGTAATAAATCTAATAATCGTTTGGTGCTATTGTCTCCTGACAATAGTGTAAGACCGGATACATTTTTCACATATGAATCAACAGGTTCACCATAACCGTAGTCTTGAATAATCGCCAACCTATTGGCGCTTATGTTTAGTGGTGTTGAATATTGCCACTCGTTGCCTTTTTGCGTGTAAAAGCACATTTGATAGGTACTGATTGGCACGCGCGAAAGTAGCAAATTTGGCGCTTCTTGCGGTGCTGCGGTTAACAGCCCGTCAACTTGTTGTTGTTCAGCCATATGGATCGCCCTAGACCATGGGTAGGTTTCTATGTGAAGCTCAATGCCAAGCGTTGCAAACACTTCTTTAATATAAGAGCCAATAATACCTATGTCGTCTTTGTTTTCCCCGCAAGTATAGGGACACCATGTAGTTGTCGCTAGTGTGATCGACTTAGGCGAAGCCGCATGACTAAGTAAAGTCATTCCGAAAATAAATAAGGAAAAGAAGAGGCGGAGTATCATCATCGTTGTTGAATAATTGGTTTAATCATCTATTGCAAGCATGAACAATTTTATTTGATAAATATATCATGTATTTATCAAACATGTTTTGCTGTTTAATTGAGTTTAATCACAAATTTAAGAACATTAACCAAAGCGGAATAGTGACGCCAGATGATACTGTCGATACGATGACACTACTGGCTACCAATTCTTGATGATGTTGGTAATTTTTAGCAATAAGGTAGGCATTGACTCCGATTGGGCAAGAGCTAAGTATAACTAACACTTGTGTCGTTAATGCTGGCAGACTAAGCAGTATATGTGAAAAACAATATACTAATGCGGGTAAAATCAATAGCTTAATAAGACTGGCAACAAAGATAAAACGTTTGTTTTCGGTTACTTGATACGTTGCCAATGAGGCACCTAAAACAAAGAGCGCTAATGTAACGGCGGGTTTACCAAATAATTGTAAACTGTTCTTCAAAGCAGCGGGAACTTCAAAGCCAAGGAGGTTAAAGACTAACCCTGATAAAATTCCTAGGATTAGCGGATTTTTCAAATTTTGAATGATAAATTCTTTCCATTTAAAACCATTTCCTGATACAGAAAATGCCCCTGTTAGCCCAAATAACATTGCGCTATGAAAAGTCACAATAATGAAAATTATTGCAAGAGATTGCTCTCCAATCGCCAATAGCAACACGGGCAATCCGACAATGATGTTGTTCGAATAGCTAACATTTAAACCAAATACTGCCGAGGTAGCTATGCGTGATGTCTTATCGCGATGGAAAAAGTAATTTATGACAAAACCAAGGCCATAACATAGCAGCACTGGCAAGTAGAACGCTGCAAATAATTTAATGCTGAGTTGACTGGATAAGTCAGCTTGCGACATGTGATAAAACAGATAAACAGGAATAAATCCGTAGAAGGTTAGTTTACTGATACCATCGAATTGAACTTGGTTTAACCATTGCTTTTTTGCAGTGCAAAAGCCAATGAATACAATGAATATGAGTGGAGCAATGATGGCAATTATTGACATGTCTAATTAGTGTTACCGCATGCTTATACATTAACCTTTAGAGTTAATGGTAAGTCGAGTGATTAAATGAGCTACGTCGCACTTAAGCTCTGCGCGTTATTCGCCGTATTGATGTTCAAGGAAACTCTCGATAATTAAACGCGCCGATTCCGCATCAATATTATCTTTCTTTAAGTTTTTATAACCACCACGTGAAAAAAGCTGAGCTTTGGCATCAGCAGTAGTTAAACGTTCGTCTTGAAATTCAAGCGGTATGCCGAAGCGGCCAAACACTCGGTTGCCAAACTTCTTTGCATCCAAAGTTAATTGTTGCTCGGTGCCATCCATATTAAGCGGTAGACCAACAACAATTAAATGTGGTTGCCACTCATTGATAAATTTTTCCAATGATGGCCAATCAGGAATACCGTCTTTGGCTTTTACTGAACCAAGAGGGGTTGCGCTACCAGTTAGCTCTTGGCCTACTGCAACGCCGATGTACTTTTTGCCAAAGTCAAAGCCAACGATGGTTCGTTGTCCTTGTTCTGCTTTAATTTTTGCCACTAAGCATGCCCTACATCTGTTGATAAATGAGCTAAATCAATGCCTAGTTTTTCTGTCGCTTTTTGCCATCGCTGCTCAACCGGCGTACAGAACATGATGTTATTGTCAGCAGGCACCGTCAGCCAAGAGTTATCAATGATCTCTTGCTCTAACTGCCCTGGCCCCCATCCAGCGTAACCTAATGTGACAACATATTTCTCGGGAGCTTGTTCGGTCCCTAAGGCCAACAAAATATCTTTTGATGTGGTGATCATTACTTCATCACTAAGTGACATTGAGCTTGACCAACAATCTTGCGGGCTGTGAAGCACGAAACCACGTTGAGGTGAAACAGGTCCGCCAGTTAACACCAATTGCTCAAGAGTTGGATGATTTTCCTTCTCTTCGTCTATTTGGACGAGTAATTCGTTCAGCGTTATGCTGACAGGAAGGTTGATGATCAATCCCATGGCACCTTCATCATTATGCTCACAAATATAGGTCACCGTTTTGTGAAAATACGGGTCTCCCATGGCGGGCATTGCAATTAAGAATTGATTCTCTAAACTTTCCATTCAGACCTCTTTGATTTCATCACGTTAAACATGTTGATGTAACCGCTAGTGTTTGCCTATGCGAACTTCAATGGCGTCCATCAATTTTCCACTGATGTTTATTGGGTAAGCCGCTTCAATTTCTTTAATACATGTTGGGCTCGTGACGTTGATTTCAGTGACTTTATCGCCGATAACATCAAGACCTACAAAAATTAATCCACGCTTTTTAAGTTCAGGTGCAATTGCTTCAGCAACTAGCTGATCACTGGGTGATAGTGGTCTTGCTACGCCAGTTCCACCAGCAGCCAAGTTTCCACGAGTTTCTCCTTGAGCGGGGATCCGTGCGAGACAATAGGGCATCACTTCACCATCTACAATCAAAATACGTTTATCACCGTCTTTAATTTCAGGCATGTACTCTTGAACCATAGCATATTGGCTGCCATGTGCTGTTAAGGTTTCAATAATTACCCCGACATTGGCGTCATCAGGCTTAATTCTGAAAATGGATGAGCCGCCCATACCATCGAGTGGTTTGATGATTACATCTTTGTTTGTACGGTGGAAGTCTCGAATCTTGTGACTGTTTCTAGTGACGAGTGTTTTTGGCGTCACATCGGCAAACCAGGCAGTGAATAGTTTTTCATTGCAGTCTCTTAAGCTTTGCGGCTTGTTGACGATTAATGTTCCTGCTTCTTCTGCGCGTTCTAACATATAAGTCGCGTAGATATATTCTGTATCAAACGGAGGATCTTTTCGCATCAACACAACGTCAAGTTCACTCACTGCAATGTCTTGAACTGCTGACAGTTCATACCAATGTGCTGGATCATTAAAGACTTTAACCCGGCTAGTATTGGCTCTACATTCACCTTGCTCAAGATATAAATCTTGCATTTCCATGTAGTAAATTTCGTAACCACGTGATTGTGCTTCAAGCATCATCGCCATGGAAGAATCTTTTTTCACGTTCACTTGTGAAATAGGATCCATCACTATACCTAGTTTAATTGTCATCTCTTATTCCTATAGATCGCCAAAGCGACATTGCAATGCGGTAATTGCCGTTAAGGCTGCTGTTTCTGTTCTTAATATACGAGGTCCAAGCAAAACATCTGTAAAGTTTGCTTGAGATGCTTTTTCTATCTCTTCATCACTTAATCCGCCTTCTGGGCCGATCAAAAGTCGTACTTTTTTATTCTCAACCGGTAACGTCATTATTGAATGTTCAGCTTTAGGGTGAAGGTTGAGTTTCAGCGCTGAGCTCTCTTGTGCTAGCCATTCATCAATCGTTATCGGCGCTTTCACTTCAGGAACAATACAACGACCACTTTGCTCACAGGCGCTAACGACTATTTTTTGCCACTGTTCAACTTTCTTGGCCAAACGCTCGCCACTGAGTTTTACGCCGCAACGTTCAGTGAATAATGGAGTGATCGTTTGAACGCCCAATTCTACCGATTTTTGTAGGGTGAAATCCATTCGGTCGCCGCGAGAAATACCTTGGCCTAAATGAATGTTCAGTGGAGATTCATTGTTAATAACCGTTACCGTATTGACCGTGACATTCGCCTTTTTTTTACCAACATCAGTCAAGGTCGCTGAAAACTCTTCGCTAGTGCCATTAAACAAGGTGATTTCATCACCAGTTTTAAGCCTCAAAACGCGTACAGCATGGCCAAAGGCATCATCCGATAAAGGCAGTGTTTCACCTTGAACCATCGGGAGGTTCATGTAAATTCTAGGATTACGCATCTAGCGGAAGTACTCAAAAATCAGATTGTTAGATATCACTCAAGATAGGGGCTGGTGCAGGAAAAAACAACCCTAAATTGTGGCTAAATGTGATTTAGCTTTATTCTTGTTGTCATACTAAAAAATCAGCTTAAACGTGCTGCCATGGTTAGGCTCTGTATGCAATGTAACATGACCGCCATGTGCCAGCATGATTTGGCGTGTAAGTGCTAAGCCAACTCCAGAGCCGTCACGTTTTGTGGTAAAAAATGGGACAAAAACATTATTGGCGACATCTTTACTCATGCCATGGCCATTGTCTGATATTTCAATAATTGGATGTCCGCGCGCATTAATATAAGCGTTTAGCGAGATCTCGGCGTTTTGAGCCTCTGTTAATGCATGTTCAGCATTTTTGATAATATTTATTAATACTTGCTCCAGCATATGATGATCGACATTAATGTCTAAACTTTGTGGCGTGACATTTGTCTTAATATCAATGTTTTTATCTGACCAGCCAATTGCAGCTAGTTGAGTCACTTGCTCAAATAAGTCTGCGACCAATATTGCTTTTTTATGGGGCTCAGGCAGGCGTGTAAGTTGCCGGTAGCTACTGACAAATTTCATCAGACCATCGCTCCGCCGAGCGACCGTTTGAACAGCATCAGTAACATCACTCAATTCCTCTTTTATAGTTGGCATGTCGATGACTTGCTGTTGCACATCTTCGACTAGAACGACCGCCGTTTTAGCCAGTGAAGCGACAGGGGTGATACTGTTCATTATTTCATGGGTGAGTACACGGACTAAGTCTTGCCAGGCTTGAAGCTGAGCCGTGATGAGTTCACTCTTGATATCCTGCAGACTGAATAATATTTCTTGTTTCTGGGCAACAATTACTTCTGTGGCGGATACACTCAATTGATGTTGCAGACCGTCTATTTCAATTTGGATCAGCTGGCGCTCACCCGTTGACATGTTGCTTAGTTTTTCGGGGAAATGCTGACCAAATCCGGCTAAATCAGATAGCCTTACGATGGGGTTTGCACCAAATAATCGCCGAGCGCTGTTATTCCACAAAGTAAGCTCATCATTATTGGCTAAGCTCATTAAAGGGACTGGCACGTGTTCAACGATTGCCTTTAAATGCCTAATGTGTTGCTCCTGATTTGTCCTTGCTTTTTGCAAGCGGTGCAAAATCTCAGTAAAGGCGTTGCCTAATTCCTCAAACCCGGAGCCGACTTGTGATAAATCAAAACGTTGAGAAAAGTCAGCGTAGCGAGCCGCATCAAAAAAACGCACCAGTTCAGCGTTGGTTTTAGAGACAAAACGCACCAATTCGGTAAACTGTGCAATCAATACAATCATCAGCAATAAGGTGGCGGTGTGGTAGCCTTCTGCTGTGATGGCGATCGTCACTAACACAATACAGGCCATGGCTAAAACGGTACGAATAACAATCAATAATGAAAACTTCTTAAAGCCCATGTTTTTCCATCCTTCGATAAAGTGCTGCACGTGTTAAACCAAGCTCTTTAGCGCTATGGCTAATGTTGTAGCGATGTTTTCTTAGTGCGGCTGCAATCGCTTGTTTTTCAATGGTGTCTAAATTTAATTCTGATGAACGTTCGACAATATCGGAGGTCTGTTGGGAGGGCGTTGGCTCGCC